>NZ_JBHSGI010000014.1:0-4453 GCF_042654245.1 Seohaeicola nanhaiensis | reverse complement strand
ATCTGGACGCGATCCTTGCACATCCCGATTTTGCGTCGGGCGATGTTTCAACCGGGTTTCTAGCCGAGGAATCGCAGGCTTTGAAGCAGGATCGCGACGCTGTCAGCACCGACATTCTGGCGGCCGCCACCGTGCTTTCGGATGCGCGCCTGGTGAAAGCGGTGGAAAGCGTGCCGGAAATCTACCGGATGATGGGGAACTGGAGAAACTGATGCGCCGCATTCTAGAGATCAACGAGGTGGACATCCCGGTCTGGCTGGCCGCAACAGCCCGGACCCATGTCCTGCATATGGATGAGCGCGAAATTCCTTGCGCTCTTGAAGAAACGGCTGGGAGGGGTGCCTATACGCTCGTGCTGGGCGGCACCCGCATCCCGATGCGCATCGCCGTTGGCGAAGAGGCAACATTCATCCACGTCAATGGCCGTGCCTATGAAATTGGCCGGATCGATCCGGCCGAATCCCTCGGCAACGTCGGAAGCGGTGCGTCGCAGGACCAGATGATCGCGCCGATGCCCGGTGTAGTGGTGTCGATCTCCGTGGCACCCGGTGACGCGGTGGCGGAAGGTCAGCCGCTGCTGGTGATCGAAAGCATGAAGCTGGAAACCACGATCACGGCCCCGCGCGACGGCATCGTTGCTGAGGTGCCGTTCGCGACGGGGGCCAGTTTCGGCGGCAAGGAGGTCTTGCTGCGTCTGGAACCGCGGGAGGAGACGGTCTAATGAGACGGATGGAAACCCATATCCGCCCGGATTCGGCGGAGTTCAAAATGGCCGCAGCCCGAATGCAGGAGGTCGTGAAGCGGTTTCACGAAATGCAGGACAAGGCGCGTCATGACCGTCCCCAGCGCGATCTCGCCCGGTTGAAGCGGCAGAACAAGCTTCTGGTGCGCCAGCGGCTGGATCTGCTTCTGGACCCCGGCACGCCATTCCTGGAATTTTCCAGCCTGGCCGCGAACGATCTTTATGACGGCCAGGCACCGGGTGCCAACATCATCACCGGGGTCGGCGTGATTTCCGGGCGCGAGGTGGTCATCCACGCCGACGACAGCACCAACAAGGGCGGTGCCTGGTATCCGATGTCGGTACCAAAAATCGTGCGCGCACTGGAATTCGCGTTGGAAAACGAACTGCCCGTCGTGCATCTCTGCGACAGCGCGGGCGGCTATCTCGAAGAAATGTCGGGCGTTTTCGCCCCCGGCGGGCGGGTGTTCCGCAATCAGTGCATCCTGTCAAAAAAAGGCATCCCGCAGGTTGCCATCGTTTGCGGGCATTGCACGGCGGGCGGTGCCTATGTGCCGGCGCTGTGCGAACATACCATCATCGTGCGCGACACTGGCGCGATCTTCCTTGGTGGGCCGCCGCTGGTAAAGGCCGCCACCGGCGAAGAAGTCTCTGTCAACGACCTGGGCGGCGCCGACATGCATACCTCGATTTCGGGTACCGGTGACTATCCGGTCGATTCCGAAGAGGCCGGTATCATCCTGGCGCGCGAGATCGTCGGTACGTTCCCGCGCAAACCTCGCGCCTTCAATTGGGACACCCCCGAACAACCCTACTATGACCCGAGGGAAATCTACGGGATCGTTCCGACGGATTACCGTGTCCGTTTCGACATGCGCGAGGTCATCGCCCGCATTGTCGATGGCTCGCGGTTTCACGAATACCAGCCGAATTACGGCATCACCCTGGTGACCGGCTATGCGCGCATCTGGGGCTGCAAGGTCGGGATTCTGGGCAATAACGGCGTGCTGTTCAACGACAGTTCCCTGAAGGCGGCGCATTTCATCCAGCTCTGCAACCAGACCGGGACACCGCTGATCTTTCTTCAGAATACCACCGGTTACATGATCGGCCGCGAATACGAAGAACGCGGCATCACCAAGGACGGGGCCAAGATGCTGATGGCGCAAGCCGGGTCAGAGGTGCCTAAGCTGACGGTGCTGACATCGGGTGCCTTTGGTGCCGGATATTACGGCATGTGCGGGAGGGCATGGGATCCGCGGCTTATTATGTCGTGGCCAAATGCGCAGATGGGGGTGATGGGGCCGGAACAGGCCGCGCGCACGCTTGGCGATGTCAAGCTGGCACAGATGCGCCGCGCCGATCCCGACCTCGACGGGGGTTCGGTGCAGGAACTGCGCGACCGGGTGCGCGCTAAGGCGGAAAACGAAACCTCGGCCTATTGGTTCACGTCGCGGCTTTATGACGATGGAATCATCGACCCGCTGGATACGCGCAACATGCTCGGGATCGCGTTGACCTGCGCAGCCGGTGTGGCCCCCAACGCGCCGCACTACGGTGTCTTCAGGACGTAAGGGATTCGGCAAGAGAGCGACGCCTGCGAAAGGAAGCTAAGAGTGGAGAAAAATATGCCTGACAAGAACGTCTTGCTGGAAGTCAGCAACGGTGTTGCGAGAATAACCATCGATAATGCGGAAAAACGCAATCCGCTGAACGTGGCAACCGTGACGGAACTGATCGCGGCATTCGAGGAGGCTCAGGCGAATGACGACGTGCTTGTCATCGTGCTGACCGGCGCCGGGGACCGCGCGTTCTGCGCGGGGGGAGACCTCAAGGCAGGCAAGGATGGCGGACCGTTTACCGGCGACATCTCGCAGCCGGGACATTTCGTCGTCCGCCTGTTTACCCTGATGGAAAATTGTAACAAGCCGATCATCGGCCGGATCAATGGTCACGCCATGGGCGGCGGGGCCGGGCTTGTCTGCGCCTGCGACATCGCCATCATGGCCAGCACTGCCAGGATCGCCACCCCAGAGGTCAAGATCGGTCTGTTCCCGATGATGATCATGCCGCAGATGATGCGGGTGATCCCGCGTCGCCGTCTGCTGGAAATGTATATCACAGGCGAACCATGGAGCGCAGAGCAGGCGCTGGAATACGGTATCGTCAACTATGTGACGGAACCGGAAGCGCTCGATACCAAGGTGGATGAACTGACCAGCCAGATCATCGCCCGGTCTCCCTCGGCGGTCCGTTTGGGAAAGTATTCCTACCATGCAATGCAGGACATGACGATCGAGCAACAGTTCCGCTTTGCCGAAACCATGTTGCCCCGCATCGCCACAACCGAGGACGCGCGCGAGGGTTTCTCGGCCTTTCTGGAGAAACGCAAGCCAAATTGGACAGGCAAGTAGATAGAAGGATCACAATGACCGGCCGTCGGGACGTGTCGCCAGTCGTTCCCTTGAGTGGGCATCGGGTCAGCCGAGCGTCGTTTTTCATGTGGCCGATCATCGGCTTGATGGCGCTTCGTAGTCATAGGAACTTGGCGATGGTTCTGGTGACGCCGCGCCGAGCACCGCTGATGAAGACCTTCACATTCTCCACGCCGTGGCCACGGTACTCGCGATCGACGAAGGCCATCTGCGGGCGCTGATCCGTCAGGATTTCCACCTGCTCCAGCGCCTCGTGCAGGGTGTGGCCGTCATAAGGGTTGCTTGGAAGCGACCGCATGGCGACGACAAAACCGCCTTAGGTGGTGGTGACGACGCAGACCTTCGTGCCGAACTCATAGCGCTTGTGCTCCTTTCCTTTTGAGATGCAGCTCACCGCCGGTTCGTGCAGGCTGTAGAGCTTTCGGTGGTCCTTCGGCTTCTGCGCCAGCAACCTGTTCACCAGCACCATCAGATCTTGCAGGCGCGATTTCAGTGGCCCGTCAACCACCTTGTCCATCTGCAGTTCTATGTCCCGCATAGCACGGCCAGTAAAGCCTTTGAGCCGACGCAGCGCCCTGCGCATCCGCTTGAATTGCCGGGCGTGAGCATAGCGACCGACCTGTCCGCAAAGCCGGGGGCCGAGGCGGTTGTAGTTCTGCCGCAGGCGGATGCCAGCCTCACGGGCCAACCCGGCCAACTTGCGCCGCGATGTTTTCGTAAAGTCGGGCATCGGTGGGGTGTGCGATATTCTTTTCCATCACCGTGGTGTCGACGGTGATCTTCTTCAGATGATCGTCCTGCACCGTCCCGGCGCGCTGTCCTGCCTTGATCGTCTCGGTCAGCAGCCACTCCACACCTTCCTCGCCAATGCGGTTGCGCCAGCGCGTCATGGATGAAGGATCAGTGGATGATGCTGACAGTACGTCTCGCCGCAGAAATGCTGCCAGTATGGGTTCTCCGCCCACCTCGCCACGACGGCTTCATCGGATAGTCGGAACGCGTGCTGGAGATAGAAGAGCCCGGCCTATTCCCGCTCGAAGACCTCCCAGTCGATCAGGGCGGCGAGCTTCACAAGTTCGTGGCGCATGTCGATCATCTCGACCAATCGTGTCCGAAGCAGATCATCCTGTTCCGGGGACGGCTTTCTGGACTTCATATCGCAGCTCGAAATTGCAGGGCTCCGGCTGCAATAATATCAAACGCTACATCCTAAAGCGTCCGACGCAAAACCTGAATCGGAATGGATTCCCTTGAGGGCTGATCTGTGATTCATCCT
>NZ_JBHSGI010000013.1:0-21646 GCF_042654245.1 Seohaeicola nanhaiensis | reverse complement strand
ATGCATCCCAGCTACCACGCTGGATTCACGAGATGAATCCCTCATGCGATTTGTGCAACAGAGCCCGGTAAACATAAACCATGATGAATCCGGACAGCACGAAGAAAAAATCGACTGCGAGATCACCCATCCCTATCAACCAGCCGAAGTCGGCAGCGAAATGGTGTTCGTAGTGATATAGGACCACCCATAACGCGGCCACGCCTCTAAGAGCCGTCAGAGAGCGAACTTCAACTGGCCGAAGTGGATGGGTGTGGACAGTAGTCACCGCGCCGCCACTTCTCTCCGCTGTTGCGGATATTGCGGCAGAATGCAGATTAATCTCTGGTAAATGGGAGCAATCTCCGCCGCCCAACGGTCCTTCAAGCCGGAGATGGCATACGCACCCTGTTGCTTCGCATAAATGTAAACGGTGGCCACGTGTGGGAGGTTGCCGGATGGGCTAATGACTAGCACCGTGTCCCTGTTAGTCAGATAGTACTCCAGCTGTTCAATCAACAGTCTCGAAATTCCGCCAAGTACCTTGCCCAAGTTCGGCAGCAAGTTGGTGAAGCGTATGTAGTAGGAGGTCGAAGATTCTACGAAACCCAACATCGGAGGCACCACAGGACACAGATCTAAATTTGGTTTGACTAGCGTGGCCTGCCTTGTCAACCTTATGCCAAGGTTGTGAGGCTGGCACGCCGCGACTCTTTCCCCCGGCCAAACAATTTCTACAAATCAAGGGAAATTTTTGTCGCTTCTCCTCGCCCTGTCGTGGCCACTCTCATCGTGTCGAAGTTAGCGTTACGATTAGTGCTACCATGCCGGATCCGCCGGCATGATTTTACGCACAACCCGTCTAGGTATCTGCATGGAGACGCGTGGATCGGCTTACCGCTACGTGCGGATGTCAGCGCGCTCTGCGGTAACCCCACTAAGGCGCGTCAGAGTCCAACGCCAACCGGCGTACATGCGAAAACAGGCCCGTAGGCCTGCATTCAGTTTCCGGCGCCAGAGGCGGAGATCAGTTGGTGGTGGTCGTCGAGGTGGTGGTGCTGTCGTCGTTGCCGATGGCAATGCCGAGAACGAGCACACCTGCGATGATGCCGGCCGTGGTGGTCGCCGTCAGGCCGCCCGCCAGCGGGTTGCCGCCTCCCTGCGCGGGGGGCTGCGGGTTCGATCCGGCCTGTGCTGTCGCCGTCGGTGCATTCTGTGCGAAGGCAGCCGTTCCCAGCGCCATGCTTGCAGCGACCAGCGCAACAATGGTCTTTTTCATGCGTAATTCCCTTCCGCTCTAAGTTGATTGAAAACCTAGCGCAGTTCGGGACCGCTTTCAATCTGGCGCTGTGCGGTTGGCGCAATTTGCATCATTTTTCCGCCGCCTGTGGTCATTGTGCCGGCATCCCCTCCGCGTCCGCCCGGATCCGGCCCGATCCCTGCCACCTTTCTGCCTTATTCGGTCAGGCGGCGCAGGCTCACGTATCCGATCTCGGGACCCGCCCATTGCCGCGACTTGCGCATCAGCCGGTGGCGCGAATCGATCCAGTAGTCGTTGACCACCCGCCCCGCCCCCACAGCTTGTCCCCCGATCGTCACGCCTTCGGTCGTGCAGCTTTCGCGCAGGTGACGGGTGGCAAAGCTCAGTTCGACGATGGTGACGGTCTCCGGGCCCAGATCCTCCAGATCGCAGGCCAGGCCCAGCCGGATCACCTGCAGGTCGCCGCTGCGCAGATGCATCCCCCGCTCGCCGCCCGTGGCCGGGCCGGGCCGGTCGCCCGCCACCTGCACCTCGGCCGAGACCAGATCGCCCCCCAGGCCGCGGGTGGCGATCAGCACCCCGTTGCGGAAGGTCAGAGAGACATTGTCCTGGGTGCGCCACTGCTCGATCCGGCCCGGGGCGGCATCGCTCCTCTGCAGGGCCAGCGACAGATAGCCGGTGATGTCCTGCCGCTCGATCCGGGCCTCGATATAGGCGCCCTCGACCGTGTTCAGCACCGCCCGGGTCAGCGGCGGTTTCGCAACCTCGGCCCGGCGCGCCGCGCGCGCGGCGATCGCCGCCTTGCCGGCGCTGAACATCTGCGGGAACAGCGGCGCGGTGTCGGTGCCGCTGCTGCAGCCGGCCAGCAGCGCCAGCGCCAGCACCAGGGGACGGGCGATGCGGCTTCGGGGCATGTTCATTCCCAGACCCTTCCCCAGTCGGCGTCCAGCGCCCGGGCGTGGTTTTCGCGGATCTGACCGTAGAGGCGGCCCGGCACATGGAGGCGCTGGCCGCCGTCGCGCTGGATCGGCCGGATCGACAGCCCGACCGACTGCTGCGTCGGCTTGCCGAGGAACCAGTTGACCGGGATCGAGAAGCGCACCCCCTTGTCGAAGCTGCCCTCGCCGAAATCGGCGGCCGAGACATTGGTCAGGGTGAACCAGCCGCCCACCGACCAGCCGTTGGCGAAGGTGCGGTCGACGCTCAGCGTGCCCCCGGTGTCGCCGGCCAGATAGCGCCCGACGCTGGCCTGGGCGACATAGCCGCGCCCCATCTCCAGATAGGCGGTGGCATGGCCGGTCGCGACCGAATAATCCAGGAAACCGAAGCCCGTGTCGTAATCGCGCTGGCGCACGTAATTGCCCTCGATCCCCAGCGCCAGCCGGCTGTCGACCGGCTTCCACAGCAGTTCCGCCGAGACCCCGCCGAACATCTGCTCCAGCAGGCCGGCGGTCACCCGGGCGTAGAGGTTGGTGCCCGGCCGCCACTGGTAGGATCCATAGAGGTTCAGCAGCGCGGTATCGGACTGGGCATAGAGCACCTGATCGGTGCGCACATGCGGCAGCACCGAATTGGACGCCCGCCCGCCGGCGACGTTGCCGGCGAGCCGGTGGCGCAGCGTGCCGGCGAGGGTCCAGCCCGGCGCCGGCTGCCAGCTGGCGATGGCCTCGATGCCGACATCCATCCGCACCGGCTGATCCGGGTCGAAATAGGCCGGCTCGAAGAAGGGCCCGACCGACCAGTTGAAGCGCGGATAAAGATCGCCCGGCAGCGCCTCGGGGGGCAGCGGCGGCGCCTCGCCGATGCCGGTCACCGCGCGCAGCGCCGCGGTGCTCATGGGGTCGAACTCCAGCGCCTCGAGATCCGAGCGGCGCAGCACGATCGCCGACAGCGCCATGCCCCCCGAGACCGGGATCAGGCGGAAGGTCTCGACCGAGGGCGGCAGCTGCGCCGCCAGCACCCGTGCCGCCCGCCCCGCCGCGATGGCGCCGGAGTTGTAGCGTTCGTTGCGATAGCGCAGCTCGGCGGTGTCGCCGGTCAGGGTCAGATATTCCAGCTTCAGCCCCTCGGCGGCCAGCGCCGGGGCAATACGGTCGCGCACCGTGCGCCGCGATTCGACGTTGCCGGCCCAGGCCGGGGACCAGGCCTCGGGGTTTGCCCGCTGCGGCTGGCGCAGCGTCACCGGCTGCGGCGCGGGCGTCGACAGGCGGCTCACCGGATGGGCCGGGTTCAGCTGGATCTGCGCGGTGACGCCCAGCTCGGATCCATAGAGGTAATAGGCACCGATCCGCGTGCGCGGGGTCGCCTGATATTCGGCGCCGAAGTTGAAATTCGACTTCTTCTGGAACACCGAGGTGGTCTGCGTCTCGGTCACATAGGCATCCGAGGAATATTCGACCTTCAGCCCCCAGCGGTCGTTGGGCTGCCATTCGATGCCGCCAAAGGGGGCGACCGGGCCGCGGAACCACTGGTCGGTGGCCAGCTTGCCGCCGGTCGAGCCGGGCACGAAGGTCGGGCGGGTGGCCCCGAAGGGGGTGCCGATGCTGCCCTGGCTGCCCAGCCGTCCCCAGCCGAGGCCGGCGGTCAGCTTGAGCCGGCCGGGCAGGCTGCCCGGGCTCAGGCCCGGGGTGGCGAAGGTCTTGGTCGCCACGACGTATTCGCCGGCATAGATGCCGGTGCCGATGAAATCCTGCAGCCCGACCGTGATCGCCGGCCAGAACCGGCTTTCCTGCTTCAGGCGGAAACGCAGGTCGAAGCCGCGGTCGTAATAGGTCTGGAAGCCGCCGAGGTTCCAGTTGCGGATGCCGTTGTAGCGGAAGCTGCCCGACAGCCAGGGCAGCGCCTGAAAGCTGGCGGTCATCCGGGTCTGCCCGGCGAACCAGGAGGTGGCGAAGGTGAACTGCCCGTCCGGCATCATCTCTCCGGTCGGCATGTCGATCAGGCCGGGCGAGCCGTAGAAGTTCAGCGTCGGCGGCGGCAGCGGGCGGAACGAGGGCTCGTCCCGCTCCTGCGCCAGGGCCGGCGCGGCCAGCAGCAGCGCCAGCGCGCCCGTGGCGAACCCCCTGCGGATCCTGTCGTTCATACCCGGCACATCCGCCCTCCAAAACCTCTCCTGCTTAGAGCATGAAGCCGGGGCGCGATCAACGAAGTGGTGCGCCGGCGGGCGCGGGTGTGCCTGGGCTGCCGCGCCCCGCCGCGCCGGGCGCCGGTCCTCCCCGTGGCAGGGAGGGATCTGCGACAGGACCCGGGGACCGCCCCGCCCCGGACTCCGCCGCCCCGGCACACCCTGTCCCGGAAGGTCACTCCCGATAAATCTCGTAAAATCAATATCTTGACCTCCCGTCCCAGCTGGGACGCCCCGGATCAGGAGGTTTTCCGCCCCGCGCCGCCCTCGGAAAAGCCCTCGACCCAGCGGTGCACCAGGGCGCGGGCGGCGTCCTCGTCGCTGGCCGCCAGCGCCTGCCGCAGCCCGCGCAGCACCGAGGCCACCTCGATCTCGGAGAGATAGCATTCGCGGGTGCAGAAGATCTTCTGATAGCGCGTGCCGATCAGATCGCCCGACAGCGTCAGCTCCTCCTCGATCTTCTCGCCGGGGCGCAGGCCAATGATCTCGATCTCGATGTCGCCGTCCGGATTCTCGGCGTCGCGCACCGTATAGCCGGCACTCTCGATCACCTGCCGCGCCAGCCGCATGATCGGCACCGGCTTGCCCATGTCGAGCACGAAGACCTCGCCGCCCCGCGCCTCGGCCCCGGCCTTCAGCACCAGCTGCACCGCCTCGCGGATCGTCATGAAGAAGCGCCGCACGTTCGGATCGGTCACGGTGACCGGCCCGCCGCGGCTGATCTGGTCCTGGAACAGCGGCACCACCGACCCCGACGAGCCGAGCACATTGCCGAAGCGCACCATGGTGAAGACCGTGGCGGGGTGGCGGGTGGCGAGATCCTGCACCACCAGTTCGGCCAGCCGCTTGGAGGCGCCCATCACATTGGCCGGGCGCACCGCCTTGTCGGAAGAGACCAGGATGAAGCGCTCGACCCCGGCGACCGCCGCCTCGGCCGCCAGCGTCTGGGTGCCGAAGACATTGTTGGCGAGACCCGGCAGCGGATTCGCCTCGACCAGCGGCACATGCTTGTAGGCGGCGGCATGCAGCACCACCTGCACGCGGTGATCGGCCAGCACCTTGCGCACCTGCCGCGGATCGGTGACCGATCCCAGCACCGGCACGATCTCGATCCGGGTCCCCTCGACCAGTTGCCCCAGCTCCTGGTGCACGGTGTAAAGCGCCAGCTCGCTCAGCTCGTAGAGTACGATCCTGGTCGGCCGGCACGACAGTACCTGGCGGCAGAGTTCCGAGCCGATCGAGCCGCCGGCGCCCGAAACCAGCACCACGCGGCCCTCGTAGCTGTTCACCGCGTCGCCCAGGGTGACATCCGCCGATTTCCGTCCGAGGAAATTCGCCGGCGCCACCGGCGTCAGCTTGTCGATCAGCGCCTCTTCCCCGATCAGCTGCGCGAAGGAGGGCAGCGCCTGCACCTCGAGCCGCATCTTCTGCAGCCGTCGCGCGATCTGCGCCTGCTTGGGCTGGGAGAGCGACGGCATCGCCAGCAGCACCCGGTTGATGTTGCGCGCGCGCACGATCTCGGCGATGCGCGCCGGGGGAAAGACCGGCAGGCCCAGCAGCGTCATCCCCTGCAGCGAGGTATTGTCGTCGACAAAGGCGACGGGATCGATGCTGTCATGCGCCTTCAGCGCCTGGGCCAGCTGGGTGCCGGTGGTGCCGGCGCCATAGATCAGCACCCGCCGGCGCGGCTGGGCGCGACGGTAGATCGCGGTCACCACCTGGAACAGCACCGCGCGCACGGCGACCAGGAGGAGGAAATAGAAGATGCCGAACATCACATGGGTGCCCAGCGGCAGCTCCATCCCGGTGAAGCCCGACAGCGCCGCCGAGACCGCCACCAGCACCAGCGCGTAGATCGCGGTCAGCCCGATGGCATGCCGCTCGTAGGCGTTGAGCTGGATCGAGGGCAGCCCGAGCCAGAGCGTCAGGGCGGCCGCCACCGCCAGCAGATAGGGCAGCACCGGCAAGGTAGCGCGCAGCGCCTCGCCCGCCGGCATCGGCAGCGCCTGGACGACATAGGAGAGGAAGAGCGCGGCCGGAATGAGCAGCAGGTCGAGGGCCAGGAAGACATAGGCCTTCTGCCGCCGGGTCATCGAACTGAGCAGGTTGAACATAAAAGCCGCCGCCCCCAAACGACAGACAACAGGGCTCGCCATCGTAAAAAGAATAAGCGTCCCCGCGGGTCGGGCGCCCGGGGTCCGTCCGGACAGTCTATAGGAGGCCCGGCGAGGCGATCAACCGCAGGACTCTGCAATTGTAGGTTTTTTGCCTCTTACGGCGGCGATTTGCGGAAATTCCGCCCCCCGGATGGGCGGGAACCCGCCCGGCAGGGGAAAACCCGCCCCCGCGGCCCGGGATCAGCCGCGGCGGAACAGGTTGCCGATGGTCTGGAACACCAGATCGAAATCGTAGCAGAGGCTGCGGTTGTCGCGATAGATCAGGTCAAGCCGGGCCTTGGCCGGCACGCAGAGCCGGGAATAGAGCGCGTCGGTCTCCTCGGACGTCGAACAGCGGGCCAGCAGCGCCGCCTCGTGGCGGTGATAGACGATCGAGGCGAGCCCGGTGACGCCGGGGCGGCATTGCAGCACCTCGGCATATATCTCCGGGTGGCGCTCGACATACTGGCGCAGCGGGGGGCGCGGGCCGACGAAGGAGAGATCGCCCTTCAGGATGTTCCAGAGCTGCGGGAATTCGTCCAGCCGCTTGCGCCGCAGCCAGGCCCCGGCGGGGGTGATCCGCGCCGCCTTGTCGCCGCCCGAGACGCCGCTGTCGGTGGCGGTCACCGTCATGGTCCTCAGCTTCCACAGGTGGAACGGGCGGTCCACGCCCTTCATCCGTTCGGCGACATAGAACAGCGGCCGGCCCTGGCGGATCCAGAGCCAGATCAGCAGGGCGATCATCACCGGGCCCAGCAGCAGGATCAGCAGCAGGGCGAAGGCAAGATCGAGGGCGCGTTTCTGCGGTGTCATGCGCCCGTCTCAAGCAGAGCGTCGGGGCGCTGGCAAGGGGCGGAACGCGGCACCAGAACCGATGTCCCAGCTAGGACGGGGGGTCAAGTCTTTGACCCCATTCATGATACCGCTAACACCACCCTGGGACGCGCCCTCGTCCCCGCGCGCTATTCCGCCGCGGCGCGGCAGGCATAGGCCAGGCTCGGCATCCCGTGCGGGCAGGTCTCGCACCCCTTCAACACCCGGCGCGAGGTGGCCACCTCGCGCAGCCGCCGCTTGCCCGGCGCGTTGTAGATCTCGGAGAGCGAATGGCGCGAGATGTCCATCGCCCCGGCCTGGCCCTCGCCGTCGATGCAGCAGAAGGCCGATCGCCGTCCGAGAGGATGTGCAGGCTGAACCACTGGCTGCAGCCGGCGTCGGGAGCCGCGCCCTCGACCACCGAGATGGCCGTGCCGATCCAGTCGAAACGGGCGCTGCTGGAGGCGGGAAAGGCGGGAAATTCTCGGGCGCACCAGTCGAGGAAATCCTGGTCGTGCCTGTCCGAGGGGTCGAGCAGGGGTTCGTTGACCCGGCTGAGGTTCAGCCGCGCCGGCGGCCGCGCAAAGCCTGCCACCGCGTCGATCAGCGCGAGGACCCGGTAGCGGTCAAGCCGGGTGCCCTGCCGCTCGAGGTCGGGATAGGGGCAGAAGGTGCAGGCGGCATTGCTTTTGGCATAGGTCTCGATCGAGACGATCATCGGAGAGTCGAGCCACTTGTCGCCCTCGCGCAGGTTGGCATAGAGCCGCTGCTGCGCCGTCTCGCCCTCGGCATAAAAGGTTGCCCTGTCCATTCTGTCCTGTCCTGACCTCTGGCCGGATGAGTCAAGGGCACGAAAGCGGGAATGCCAATCAGCCCGCGCGGCGCCATTCGGCGACCAGCCCTGCGGGTGTGGCGGGCACCAGCGGCAGCCGCAGCGCCAGCTGCGCGAGGTCGAGCGCCACCTCCGGAATGGCCCCGGGCGGCGCCGGGCGCGGGCACCAGGCCAGGCCCGCGGCCTCGAGCAGCGCACCCATCTCCACCGGCCCGGGCTGGGCGAGGTTCAGCGCCGCGGGCAGTCCGTCCATCGCGCAGAGCCGGTCCAGCTGATCGGCCAGCGTCGCCATGCCGATATACGAGCGGCGCGGCGTCGTGCCGTCGGCGAAGCGGTCGAGCATGAAGCCGGGGCGCCAGCCGCCAAGCGCGGCGTCGAGCCCGGCGATATTGCCGATCCGCAGCGCGGTGACCGCAACGCCGAGGTCGCGCGCCAGGGCCGCCGCCGCCTGCTCCATCTCGACCTTGGCGCGGCCATAGCCGGATTCAGGCTCTAACGCCGCCGATTCTGCCAGGAGCCCCGCCCGCGCGCCATAGACCGCGGCGGAGGAGGCCAGCAGCACCCGCGCCCCCGCCTGCGCGCCTGCCCGCAGCGCCATCAGCGCCAGGCGGCGGTTGTCGGCCAGATCGCCGCCCCGGGCGGCCGCGGCCGGGGTCACCCCGGCCAGGCAGAGGATGACGGAACAGCCCCGGGCCGCCGCCGCCAGCGCCGCCGGGGCGGCAAAGACCGCCCGGTCTTCCCAGCGCGCCCGCCCCTCGGGCCAGCGCCTGCGCAAAAGCGTGCCGATCCGCCCCGTGGCCCCCAACACCAAAACGCTTGGCTTTTCCATGACCGCTCTTGTAGCTGTTGACCACCTTCCTCCTGCCAGTAGACTCCGGCGGGAAAATTGCAACGCCCCAGACCGCAGGACCCCTTCGCCCCATGCGCCTTCCGATGATCCTGATCGCCCTCCTGGGGCTGGTGCCCGCCGCCTGCGGCCATCTTCCCGGCGGCGCCCCGGTGACCAGGGACGTGATTCGCGAAGCCGGCGCGCCGGTGCCCGATCTCGCCGTCTATCCGGTGACCCGCGCCTTTCTGCCGACGGTGGCGCAGTGGCCCGTCACCGGCCAGCACGAACGGCTGGGCTGGATCGGTGCCAGCGCCGGCGCCCGCCACCAGCTGATCCAGCCCGGCGACCGGCTGAACATCCGCATCTGGGACAGTTCCGACAATTCGCTGCTGACCTCGCCCGAGCAGAAGGACATCCAGCTGGCCGACATGCAGGTCGCGGCCAATGGTACCGTCTATTTGCCCTATGTGGGCAAGATCACCGTGCGCGGCATGACCCCCGATCTCGCCCGCGAGGAGGTGCAGCGCGCGATGGAGGCGATCATCCCCTCGGCCCAGGTGCAGCTGAGCATGACCGAGGGACGCTACAATTCGGTCGACCTGGTCGGTGGCGTGGCCGCGCCGGGCAGCTATCCGATGCCCGACCGCAACTATTCTGTGCTGAGCCTGATCGCCGCCGGCGGCGGCGTGCGCACCGATCTCAACAACCCGCAGATCCGCCTGATGCGGGGCAATGCGATCTATGGCACCTCGGTCGAGGCGCTGCTGGACCGCCCCGCGCTCGACACCCGGCTAACCGGCGGCGACCGGGTCTTCGTCGAGGAGGACACCCGCATCTTCCTGTCCTTCGGCGCCGCCGGACAGGAGGCCCAGCACCGCTTTACCCGCGATCATGTCTCGGCGATGGATGCGATCTCGATCATGGGCGGCCTGCAGGACAGCAAGGCCGATCCCAAGGGTCTGCTGATCCTGCGCGAATATCCCCCCGAGGCGGTCAGCGCCGGGGTGCGCGGGCCGCGCCAGTCGCGGGTGGTCTTCACGGTGGATCTGACCACCGCCGACGGGCTGTTCTCGGCCCGCAAGTTCGAGATCAACGCCGGCGATCTGCTGGTCGCCACGGAAAGTCCGATCAAGAACGCGCTGACCATCTCGAACATCGTCGGCAATATCTTCGGCGTGTTCAGCCGCGGCGCCAATCTGGTGAACTGACGCGATGGAGACGACTACGCCCGGACCCGCGGGGGATCCGGGCGTGGCCAGTCCTGATCAGAGGCTGATCAGATCCAGTACATCGGCACGCCGTAGTGCTCGTGCGTGCGCCGTTCCCAGTCGCGGTCGGCATACCAGCCGTCCTGCCGTGCGGGGGCGCCCTGCACCTGGGCCTCGGTCAGGTCGGTGACAAAGCCGCCCTGGGCCGGCTCGTAGGTCAGCTTGTTCCACGGGATCGGGTGGTGCTCCTCGCCGATCCCCAGGAAGCCGCCGAAGCCCATGACGGCATAGGCGACCTTCCCGGACTGCTTGTCGATCATCAGGTGGTCGATCGCGCCGATATGGGTCCCGTCCCGGCCATAGACATCGGTTCCGTTGACGTCGTCGGACGAGACGAGCGCATGTGCTGTGGTGGTCATCTGTGCTACCTCCTTGGTATGGAGGAAGAACGGATGAGCCGGGGGCCGGGTTCCTTGGCGGCGGCGCAGGCCGGCGGGCTCCGGCCTATTCCCGCAGCAGCCCGAGCAGATAGGTCCCATAGCTGTTCTTGGCGAACATCGCCGCCCGGGCGCGCAGCGCCTCGGCATCGATCCAGCCCTTCTGGAAGGCGATCTCTTCCGGGCAGCCCGCCTGCAGCCCCTGCCGCTCTTCCAGCGTGCGCACGAAGTTGCCGGCGTCGAGCAGGCTGGCATGGGTCCCGGTGTCGAGCCAGGCATAGCCGCGGCCCATGGTCTCGACCTGCAACGCGCCTTCGGCCAGGTACAGACCCAGAAGCGAGGTGATCTCCAGTTCGCCCCGCGCCGAGGGCGTGACGGCGCGCGCCCGTTCCGGCGCGCTGCCGTCCAGGAAGTAGAGCCCGGTCACCGCATAGTTCGAGGGCGGCACCGGCGGCTTCTCGATGATCTCGCTGACCGCACCGGTCTCGTCGAAGGCGACCACGCCATAGCGTTCGGGATCGGCGACGTGATAGCCGAAGACGGTCCCCCCGCTTTCCTGCGCATCGGCCCGCGCCATCAGCTCGGGCAGCCCGTGGCCGAAGAAGATATTGTCGCCCAGCACCATCGCGCTGGGGGCGCCGTTCAGGAAGTCCTCGGCGAGGATATAGGCCTGCGCGAGACCGTCGGGCGAGGGTTGCACCACATAGGTCAGCGAGATGCCCCACTGGCTGCCGTCGCCCAGCGTGCGCCTGAACTGGTCTTGGTCCTGCGGCGTGGTGATCATGCAGATCTCGCGGATCCCGGCCAGCATCAGCACCGAGAGCGGGTAGTAGATCATCGGCTTGTCGTAGATCGGCAGCAGCTGCTTGGACAGCCCCATGGTGATCGGATAGAGCCGGGTGCCCGATCCGCCTGCCAGAATGATGCCCTTGCGTGTCATGCTGCCCCCAGCTCCTTGAGTATCGCCGTCAGGCTGACCCGCCAATCGGGTCTTTTTACGCCGAAAACCGCCTCGAAAGCGGAACAATCAAGGCGGGAATTGGCCGGGCGGCGCGCCGGGGTCGGATAGTCGGCGGTCGTGATATCCTCGACTCGGCAGGGGAGGTTGGCCTGCGCGAAGATCTCGCGCGCAAAATCCGCCCAGCTCACATCCGGCGTGCCGGCGAAATGGTGAATCCCCGAGGGCGCGCCTTTTTGCAGACCCTGTACCGCTGCCAGACAGGCTGCCGCGAGATCCGCCGCCGGGGTCGGTCCCCCGACCTGGTCGGCGACCACCCGCAGGACCTCGCGCTCGGCGCCCAGGCGCAGCATGGTCTTGACGAAATTGGCCCCATGCGCCGAGACAACCCAGGAGGTGCGCAGGATCACATGCGGTCCCGCGGCGGCGGCCACCGCCTGTTCGCCCTTCAGCTTCGTGCGGCCATAGGCGCCCAGCGGCGCGGTCGGGTCCTGCGGGGTCCGGGGCGCTGTGCCCGAGCCGTCAAAGACGTAATCGGTCGAGACATATACCAGCGGAATGCCCTTTTCGGCACAGGCCCGCGCGATGGCCCCCGACGTCGTGGCGTTGACGGTCTCTGCCAGCGCCTCCTCGCTCTCGGCCTTGTCGACGCCCGTGTGGGCGGCGGCGATGATCACCGCGTCCGCCTCGCCCACCTGCGCCACGCAGCTGGCGGGATCGGTGAAATCGGCCTGCGCACGCCCGAGAAAGCGGGCCTCCGGCAAATCGCTTGTTTTCCGCGCCTCCGGCGCGAGCCGCGCCAGTTCGCGGGCCAGTTGCCCGGTTTCCCCGAAGACGAGTATCATGCCTTTACGCCCAGCCGTTCGCCCACCCCGGCGCGCGATTGCAGCGCCCGCCACCACACCTCGTTGGCGAGATACCAGTCCACCGTCTTCTCCAGCCCCTGCTCCAGCGTGACCGAGGGCCGCCAGCCGAGTTCGGCGCGGATGCGCGCGGGGTCGATGGCATAGCGCGCGTCGTGGCCGGGGCGGTCAGTGACGAAGGTGATCTGGTCGGCGTAAGAGCCTGTTTTCGGCTTCTTAGTGTCGAGAATTGCGCAGATCGCCCGCACCAGGTCGATGTTTCGCGCCTCGTTCTCGCCGCCGATGTTGTACGAGCGCCCCACCTGCCCGCGCTGCACCACCGTCAGCAGCGCATCGGCGTGATCCTCGACATACAGCCAGTCGCGCACGTTCTCGCCCGCCCCGTAGATCGGGATCGGCTTGCCCGCCAGCGCGTTCAGGATCACCACGGGAATCAGCTTTTCGGGGAAGTGGAAGGGCCCGTAGTTGTTCGAACAGTTGGTTAGCACCACCGGCAGGCCATAGGTCTCGTGCCAGGCGCGCACCAGATGGTCCGACGCCGCCTTGCTGGCCGAATAGGGCGAGCGCGGGTCATAGGGCGTGTCCTCGGTGAACTTCACCGCCGGATCGGTGGGCAGCGAGCCGAAGACCTCGTCGGTCGAGATATGGTGGAAGCGGAAGGCCCCGGGTTTGCCCTGCCCCACCCAGAAGGCGCGGGCGGCTTCCAGCAGCGTATAGGTGCCGGTCACATTGGTCTCGATGAAGGCGCCGGGCCCGTCGATCGAACGGTCGACATGGCTCTCGGCGGCCAGATGCATCACCGCGTCGGGGGCGTGTTCGGCAAAGACGCGGTCGAGCGCCGCCCGGTCGCGGATATCGGCCTGCACGAAGGCATAGGCGGGGTTGTCCGCCACCGAGGCCACGTTGTCGAGACAGGCGGCATAGGTCAGCGCGTCGAGGTTCACCACCTGGTGGCCCGCGGCGATGGCATGGCGGACCACCGCCGAACCGATGAACCCGGCGCCGCCGGTGACGAGAAGCTTCATCGCGCGCCCTCCCAGGTGAAGGGGCTGTCGAAGGCGTCGAGCGTCACGGCGCCGGCGTCCTTCGCCGAAAGCACCGGATCGCCGGTCAGTTCCCAGTCGATGCCGCAGCTTGACCAGAGCACCGCGCCGTCGCAGTCGGGCGCGTAGTAATCGCTGCATTTGTAAAGAATTTCGCTGTCCATCTCACGCGTTGCGAATCCGTGCAGGAAACCGGCCGGGATCAGCAATTGTTTCCCGTTCTCGGGCGACAGCTCCAGCCCGGTCCACTGGCCATAGGTCGGCGATCCGCGCCGGATATCCACCGCCACGTCGAAAATCCGCCCCCGTCCGCAGCGTACCAGCTTGGCCTGCGCATGCGGCGGCGCCTGGAAATGCAGGCCGCGCACCGTGTTCACGGCGGCGGAAACCGAGTGGTTGTCCTGCACGAAATCGAGGTCTATCCCCTTGTCCGCAAGGGTTTTCCGGTTCCAGCTTTCGCTGAAGAAGCCCCGCACATCGCCAAACCGCGGCGGCGTTAGGATCAGCACGCCCGGCAGGGCCGTTTCTTCGATCTGCATCATCACCCTCGTCAAACCGCCCCACCCTTAGCAAGCGGGCGCGCGCCTGTCACCGTCGCCCGGGGCGCGCGGAGCCCTTGTCGCTCGGACCGATGGCGCAACACCCGCCCGGCCTATTTCCGGCAAGAGGAAAAGCAGGCGGCCTCTTTTCCATGCGCGCATCTTCCCGGCAGCGGCTCAGAGCGGTGCCTGGTAGAAGGCGCGCGGGGTCCGGGCCGCGCCCAGGTCGGCGGCAAAGGCGCGGGCGGTGTCGAGCGCCTCGCGGATGCTCACGTCCATGTCGAGATAGCGATAGGTGCCAAGCCGGCCGACAAAGGTGACGCCCGGGGTCGTCTCGGCGCGGGCCACATAGTCGGACAGCAGCGCCTTCTCCTTGACCTGGCGGATCGGATAATAGGGGATGTCGCCCGGCTCTGCCGCGCGCGAGAACTCGCGGTAGCAGACCGAGCCCTCGTGGCTTTCCCAGGGCGCGAAATGCTTGTGTTCGGTGATCCGCGTGTAGGGCACGTCGACCTCGCCGTAGTTCATCACCGCACAGCCCTGGTAGTCGCCCTGATAGGTGAAACGCTCGAAATCCAGCGTGCGGTAGCCGAGGCGGCCCAGCTCGTAGTCGAACCAGCCATCCAGCGGGCCGGAATAGAAGACATGGTCGTAGTCACCGGCCTGGCTGCGGTCGAAAACAGTCTCTAATGTGACCGAAATCCGGGGATGATCGAGGATGCTTTCGATCATCGCGGTATAGCCCTGTTCAGGCATGCCCTGAAAGCGGTGGAAGAAATAGTTGTCGTCGTAGTTGAAGCGCACCGGCAGGCGCTTGAGGATCGAGGCGGGCAGTTCCGAGGGGTGGCAGCCCCATTGCTTCATCGTGTAGCCCTTGAAGAAGGCCTCGTAGAGGTCGCGCCCGACAAAGCGCAGCGCCTGTTCCTCGAAGGTCTGCGGGTCAGCGATCGAGGTATCGGCCTGTTCGGTGGTGATGAAGGCATGGGCCTCTTCCGGGCGCAGGGTGCGCCGGAAGAACTGGTTGATGGTGTGCAGGTTGACCGGCAGCGAGAAGACACCGAGCGCGCCTTCCGGATCGCGCGAGGTGGTCTTCACCCGGTTCTTGTAGGGCAGGAAGGTGGCATGGGCGTTGACATAGTCCCAGACCTCGGCGTCGTCCGTGTGGAAGATATGCGGCCCGTAGACATGCACCAGGACGCCGGTCTCGGGGTCGCGCTCGGTGTGGCAGTTGCCGCCGATATGGGTGCGCGCATCGACCACCGCGATGTCATGCCCCGCCTCGGCCAGATGCCGCCCGATCACCGCGCCGGACAGACCCGCGCCCACCATCAGAAAGCTTGCCATTGGTCGTCTCCCTTGCCCCGTTCGGGCGGACCCTTATCCGCCAGGACCGCTTCGCTCAATCCGGTTTTGCCCGCCGCGCCCGGTTCAGCCCAGCTTCTTCTCCCAATAGGCGCGGGTGGTCTGGGCGTCGTAGCCGCTGCGATAGGCCGCCCGGAGCGCCGCGAACTCGCGCCGGAAGCGCAGCAGCGTCTTCAGCATCTTCCAGCAGAGGCGGAAGAAGGCGCGTTTCGACTGGGTCACCGTATAGCCCTTGTCGCTGGTGGCATTCAGATAGGTGATCTCCGCCGCGCCGAAGGCCGGATAGACGATGCCGCGGTCGGCCATCGTCAGCACGATGCGGTCCCAGAAGCAGCGCGAGAAGGGCACCAGATGGCCGTTCAGCGTGACAATCCCCAGCCGGGTGCGCCAGGGGCGCGAGATCCGGGTCAGGCGGCGGCGCTGCGCCAGCTGGCCGGGCTCCAGATCGCCCCAGGTCTCGGTCTGCATCATCTCCCTGATGGTCGCCCGACGCGCCGCCATGTCGATGTTCTCGTCAAAGAACGCCGGGCCCCGCATCACGTCCTCCCAGGCCAGCAGCTGGGCCGCCGCGCTCTCATAGTGAAAGCGCAGCATCGAGCGCATCATGAAGCGGAGCGCGATCTTGCCGGTCCCGAGCGGGCCGCGCGCCAGCCGGTCGCAGACCAGATGGTGGATCAGATGGTTGCGCAGGTCGAGATACAGGGTCTGTGCGTTCTCTTTCTCGGCAAAATCGTCCTGGAAGGACACCACGCCGTTCAGCGTGGTGATCTCGAAATCGTTCATCAGCGAAAACGAGATGTCGTCGCCGCGCACGAAGAAGGGAAAGGGATGATGGCGCACCTCGGCGATGGCGAAGGCGAAGAACCACCAGCCGCCATAGAGCGTGGCGGGCCGGCTCAGCGCCGAGGCGTGCTCCATCTTGAAGACCGCCTCGCGGCTCCTGAGATCGGTGCCGCAGAACTGCGGATGGCACGAGCCGTCGAACCAGGCGCCATTCTCCCACATCGCCCATTTGTGGGTGTTGTTGATCATCGCCCCCGCGACCGCCGCCCGCGGCGCGCGCGCCAGGGCGAGAAAGACATAGGCCCGCGCGATGTTCTCCATGTGGAAGGAGGCGTCGTCGTCCATGAACAGGCAATGGGTGAACCCCGCCTTTTCCGCCTCGAGCAGGCCGCGCGCAAAGCCGCCGGCGCCGCCGTAATTGGGGTTCACGAAGGGCGTCACCCGGGGGCTGGCCGCGATGCCGGCGCTGGCACCGTTGTCGACCACCTGCACATGCACCCTGTCGCCGAATGCGAAGGTCCCGAGGAAGGTCTCGAGCCGGGCCACCGTCTCGCGCACCTGCTGCTCGCGCTTGAAGGTGGTGATCGAGACCGCCAGCCGCGGCAGCGCGCCGGGAACCGAGCCGGTGCAGAACCGCCCGCCCGTGATCCGGGCGCCCCCCGCGTCCAGCGCCTTGATCTCCACGTAGATCAGACCCTGTGTCGCGCGTCCGGGGTAATGCGACAGGTCGGCGACATGGGGCGTGCCGGCCACCAGCGTCACCGGCTCGCAATGGAGGATTTCCCAGGACTGTTCGGGGATGACCTGGATCACCTGTATTTCGACGCGGCCCTCGCCGCGGATCTCGGCGAACAGCCCGTCCAACACGCAGGCGCGGTGCCATTTGGTGAGGTTGAAGAGGTTGAAATAGCTGTCGAACAGCAGCTTCGCCCCGGCCTTGAGCCAGATCTCGCCGGAGCTCTGGGAAAGGGCGAAATCGCCGGTGGCGTGGAAATACAGCGGGTGTTCGGTGCAGATGACCGGATCGGGCATCAGGAAGTTTTGCAAAGTGATCATGCTAGGTCTTTGGTCCAATCGGGGCCGGCCCCCGGAAGGGCCCGCCATGTCCGGCGATCCGGTCGAAATGCCCTGCAGGCGCGCGGGGCGGCGCGCGCCCGGCCTTCCGTTTCAGATCGCATGCTCCTTTCGCAGGCGCAAGATATAGTCGCCCAGCTCGGGGCGCGGCAACGCCTCGGACGGGATACGTGCCAGAAGATCGCGCACCGCCTCGGCCTCGGGCACCGGCAGTGTCCTGGTCAGGCGGTCGATATCGGCAAAGAACGGACGGCCGAGCAGCCCCGAGAGATAGTCGTGGATCGGCGCGAAGCGCTCGGCCAGGCGGGCGCGCAGCTCGGCCCCGAACATCTCGACATCGCCGTTGGCCACCGGCTTCAGCGCCGCGCCCTGGGTCAGCAGATAGTGCGACAGCGCCTGGGCCGCCTCGCGCGGCAGATCGTGATTGCCCCGGCGCACGATCTCCATCGCCGCCCGCGGCAGGCTCGAGTTGGCATGGCCCGCGGGGACCAGCCCCTCGGGCGCCGGCACCGAGATCTGGGCCATGAAATCCTCGGTCGACCCCCCGGCGGCGAGGATCTCGCCATAGGGGCGCAGGATCAGCCGGGCCTGGGGCAGCTGCTGCAGCCAGGGCTCGACCACGGTGCGGAAGTTGAAGTGGATGTTGTCGGCATAGGCCTCGGCGCCGCCATCGGAGAGCGCCGCGACCTGCTCGCCCACTTTCAGCCGCTGGCCGTGCCAGGACACCAGATAGTCGTCGGGACGGCGCAGGGCGCAGTAGATCTCGATTTCGGCCTCGGGGAACTGGCCGGCCAGGGTGGCGATCAGCTCCGGGCGGACCTGCCCGAAATTGGCGAAGGCCTCCGAGCAGAGGATCACCGCCTCGGGCTGGATCAGGCGGACCTGGTTCTGCAGCGCCAGCATCATCTGGGGGCTGCTCGGCAGGCGCTTGAACTGCGGCGGCACCTTGCGGTCGCTGACCTCGGCCATCATCTTGTAGGCCAGCGCGGAATGCGGTTCGCGGACGTTGACCTCCTGCTCGACGCCCTGGCCCGGCCGCCCCAGCGCGCGCGCCAGATTGGCGGCGAAACCGCGGGTCTCGATCGCCGGATAGAGGATGCCGTGGCGCGCCAGCCGGCGCCAGTTCAGCGCCAGGAAGGTCTGCAGCGCGGTAGAGCCGACCTTGTGATGACCGATATAGAAAATGACCTTCATGCGCTCTGCCCGGAACCTCGTTTTGGCATTGTCTAGAACAAGATCCGGGGCAAGGAAAGCCGGGGCCCCGGCACGGGCCCGGCACGGGCGCCGCGCTTGACAGGGCGGCCCGCTCACGGTCTTAACGGGGTCCGGTGCGACAAGGAGACAGGCATGGTCCAGGAGATCGTCTTTCATCTCGGCGACTGCAAGACAGGCACCACCTCGGTGCAGTCGGTGCTGGCGCAGGGCGCCTGGGAAACCGACGCGGGGGTGGGGGCCGACATCGTCTATCCGGCGCGCTTCAACCATATCCCGCTGGCCAAGACGCTCTCGGTGCCGGCCGAGGCCGACTTCGAGGCCGAGCGCTTCGCCCGGGTGCGCGCGGCCTTCGACGACAGCGACGCGGCGCATGGGGTGATCTCGGCCGAACATTTCGAATTCGTCGATCCCGAACGGGTCGCCCGCGCGATCGAGCGCCACCTGCCGGGCTACCGCGACCGCATCCGCCTGGTCGCCTATGTGCGCCCCCATGCCGACCGGCTGGTCTCGACCTATGCCGAGCGCACCAAGAAAGGCCTGTTCATGAAGCCGCTGGCGGCGATGCACGACAAGCTGGTCGAGGACCGCCTGCTGTTCTACACGCCGCGCTTCCAGAAGTGGCGGGCGCTGTTCGGCGAGGCCTTTACCCTGCGCCCCTTTGTCAGGGACAGGCTCTACAAAGGCGATGTCGTGCAGGATTTCTTCGCCTGGATGCGCCAGGGCGCGGAATTCGCGATCACCCGGCCGACCGAACAGAATGAAAGCCTCTCGGTCGAGGACATCGCGATGATGCGCGCCCTGCATGCCGCCATCCGCCACCAGGGCGGACCCGGGCTGCGCCAAGCCCAGCAGGCGCTGGGATGGTATATGGCCGATTTCCTGGGCGCCACCCCGCGGCAGGCCGGCACCCGGCCGCGCCTGCACCGCGCCCTGGCCGAGCGGGTGGTCGCCACCTATGCCGAGGACGCCGCCGCGCTGGACGCCGCCTTTTTCGAGGGCAGCCCGATGGCCACGGCGCTGGCCGCCGCGCCCGACAAGGCGGTGGACCGGCCCCAGTCCTTCGAGGCGGAAGACCACTTCGGCCCCGACGATCTGCGCCTCTTCGGCATCTGGGCGCAGCTTCTGACCCGGCTGATGGAGGCCGACCCCGAGCAGTTCATGTGGGCGGTGCGCAGCCCCGACCAGCGCGGCCCCCGCCCTCCCGCGACCAGGGGGCCGAGAGGCCGGGCCGCCGGCTAGGATCCGCTCAGGCCATCATCGCCTCATGCAGCGCGATCGCCTCCTCGAGATCGTCGAAATACTGCATCCGCCCGTTTTCCAGCACGATGCCGGCGTCGCAGAAGGCCCGGATCTGGTTCATCGAGTGGTTCACCATGATCGCGCCGGAATGTTTCATCCGGTCGGCAAAGACCGCCCGGCTCTTGCGGCGGAACACCGCGTCGCCCACCGCCGTCACCTCGTCGACCAGATAGGTGTCGAACCGGATGCCCATCGAGGCGCCGAAGGCCAGCCGCGAGCGCATGCCGCTCGAATAGCTGCGCACCGGCATGTGGAAGAACTTGCCGAGTTCGGAGAAATCCTCGACGAAGGCCATCAGCGCGTCGGTGTCCACGCCATAGATGCGGGCGATGAAGCGGACGTTCTGCGCGCCCGTCAGGTCACGGTGGAACGAACCGCCGAACCCCACCGGCCAGGAGAGCGTCCCGTCGCTGACCACCCGCCCCGAATCTGGGCGCATGGTGCCGGCAATCATCTGCAACAGGGTCGATTTTCCCGCCCCGTTGCGCCCCAGCAGCGCCAGCGACCGCCCGGTCGGCAGGGTCAGGTTCAGGTTGTCGATCACCACCCGCCGCTCGCCGCGCACCATGAAGCTCTTGGTCAGGTTCTCGAAACGGATCACCTACGGCGCCCCCCTGCGGGGGTGCCGGGGGCCGGCAGGATATTGCGCAGCACTGCCCGAGAGGCTCACCCACGCGATCTGGGCGCTACCGTCCACCGTCTCAGCTCCGGTCGCGGATCGAATAGTAGATCAGCGCCAGAATCGACCAGGTCAGCAGCAGGAACAGCCCGATCAGCCCCCCGAGGATCCAGCGCTGGGGATATTCCGAGGATTCAGCGCGGGTCGGCTTGATGTAAGTGGCAAGATAGCGGCTCTGGCGCATCGCGTCGTCGCGGGCCACCTCCAGCGCGGTCAGCGCCGCGCGATAGGTCTCTTCGGCATAGTCCAGGTCGACGCTCAGGCTCTCGAACTCGGCGATCAGCGAGGGGTAGTCCTCGCCGATGCCCCCGGTGTCAGTGCTGTCCGAGGTGAAGCCGGCCCGCTCGATCGCGATGCGCTCGCGGATCACGTCGATCAGCTGCAGCGCCTTGATCACCCTCGGGTCGGAGGCCGGCGCGGTGCCGCGCAGCAGGTCATAGTCGACCAGCGCCGCGGCCAGCTGCTGCTGCAGGTTGTTGAGCACGCCCATCCGGCCCTGGATGTCCGAGGCCGGATCGACGATGCGGGTGCGGGTACGGAAGTTGGTCAGCGCCTCGCGCGCGCCCTTGAGGCGGGTCAGCGACTCTTCCAGATCCTCGCGGGCATAGCGCATGGCATCCTCGCGGGCCTGCTCGTTCAGCGCGTTGATGCGGTCCTGGCTCTGGCGCACGATGGCGGTGGTGATCGCCTGGGCGGTCTCGGGGTCGAAGGCCACCGCCGAGACCTCGGTCAGGCCGGTGCTGGAATCATAGGAAATCCCGATGATCCGGTTCCAGAACCAGTCGAGATCCTCCTGGGAGGCGTCGGGCCAGATGCCGAAGACCCAGTCGGTGGGCCAGACCTGGGAATAGTGTCTGCGCAGGTCGATTTCGGCATCCACCGCCGCCACCATCTCGTGGCTCTGGATGAAGTTGTACAGGATGTCGCTGTCCGAGGCGGTGCTGCCGCCGGTGAACTGCAGCAGCCCGCCGACCAGTTCGGAGGCGCCGTTGCTTTCCTGGCTGCGCACGGTGAATCCGGTGACCGAGAGATACTGGTCGGTGGCCACCTCGGCGAGATACCAGAGCGTCGCGGCGAAGGGGGCGAGGACGAAGAGCACAAAGCTCAGGATCAGCCCCCAGTGCCGCTGCCGCAGCCGCGCGGGGCGCGCGATCGGCTGCACCTGCACCACCTGTGCCGGCGCGGCGGCGGC
>NZ_JBHSGI010000012.1:0-40547 GCF_042654245.1 Seohaeicola nanhaiensis | reverse complement strand
GGCGATCGCAAGCAATCCACCCTGTGGTCGATCCCGAGCCGGGACCAGGATGCCTCCACCACACACGCCACCCAGAAACCCGTCGAGTGCATGCGCCGCCCGATGTTGAACAATTCGAGCCCCGGGCAGGCGGTCTACGAGCCCTTCTGCGGGTCCGGCAGCTCGATCATTGCAGCCGAGAGCTGCGGACGCATCTCGCTCGCGATGGAGTTGAGTCCGGCCTATGTCGATGTCGCGGTCCTGCGCTGGCAGGCCTTCGCCAGCAAGGTGGCAACGCTGGACGGCGACGGTCGCACCTTCGATCAGGTCAAGCGGGACCGGGAGGCGCAGGTATGACCGGGGGGGAGGTCATTTATCCGGGGCCTTTCGATCCCGAACCGGCGGCGTCGGTCTTCTCACACACCCGCGTAATTGGCAGGGGGGTATCCCCCATCACATTCGGGCCGGTTTCCGGGGGAATTCGGGCACTTACAAAAAACCCACATCGACTCGTGGGGCGGAATTGGTCGACCAACTCGGTGGCTGTGGCCTTGACGTCAGCCAAGACCTCGCAGCGCGCCTCAAGGAACGAAACGGATATCTAATGCGTGGCCGCAAACCGAAGCCAACCGCTCTGAAGGTGTTGGAGGGCAATCCCGGCAAGCGACGGGTTAACGGAAGTGAGCCGAAGCCCCCCTCCTCACAACCAACCTGCCCCTCGCATCTGTCACCCACCGCCAAGGCGGAATGGAAACGGCTGGCCGGGACGCTGAACCGGATCGGACTTCTGACCCAGGTCGATCGCACGGTTCTGGCCGCCTATTGCCAGGCCTTCGGAAAATGGGTTGAAGCCGAACGCAAGCTCGCGGAGACGCCGACGCTGCTGAAGATGCCCTCCGGCTACATCCAGGTCTCGCCCTGGGTGACAATCAGCAACAAACAGATGGAACTGATGGCCCGATACATGGCGGAACTCGGGATCACGCCATCGTCGCGCTCCCGGCTCGCGATCCAGATTCCCGGCCATCGAAAACCCTGGGAAGCCGATCCGGACTGGGATTTCTTCGATGAGTGACTGTTTGGTGAACAGAGGAACAGAGCCAGCAGGTGAGCGAAGCCGAAAGCAATCGCGTCGCATGTCCCTTGTCGAAGCGACAACCAATGTCGTTGCAGGTTACGGTCTGTCGGTGGGCGGCCAGCTGCTGATCTTCCCGATTGTCGGACTTGAGACCACGTTTCGCCAGTCTCTGCAGGTCGGCCTGCTCTTCACTGTCCTGTCGCTGGGGCGCAGCTACGCACTGCGGCGGCTTTTCGAGCACCTCGGCGCACACAGCTTTTCGTCTGGAAAGATGGGAGGCCGGGATGCCTGACCCAACCCCACACAGCCCAACCGACGACAGCCGCCGCCAGGTCTCGACCATGGTCGCCTTCGGCATCCCCCAGGACAAGATCGCCGTCATCATCGGCATCTCGGCACCGACCATGCGCAAATACTACCGCGAGGTAATCAACGTCGCCGACGCGAAGGCCCTGTCGGTGTTGGCCAAGTTCCTGTTCTCGGCGGCAACGGGAGAAGCCCTGCGGACCGGCGCCACCCATGCCGACTGCATTCAGTCGGCCATGTTCTGGATGAAGACCCGCGCCGGCTGGAAGGAGACCTCGGCACATGAGCACACGGGACCAAACGGTCAGGACCTCCATCCGCCCAAGAGCGAATTCGAGACGGCCCGGCGGGTCGCTTTCCTGCTCGCCCGTGCGCAGCATCATCTGGATGATCCGGCGGAATGCTCGAACTTGGTTGATGCGTCGGCACGGCGGATCATGGGGATCGTCCGATGAGAGGCCCGAAACCCCACCTGGGCAAGGGCCGGTCTCCGCAAGCCCCGGATGCCCTGCCCCGGTGCCCGCCGCACCTGACACCTGTCGCTGCCAGGGAATGGCGCCGCCTTGCAGGTCCCCTTCACAAGATGGGTGTGATCTCCACCACCGACCGGGCGGCGCTGGCGGCCTATTGCCAGTCCTGGGCCCGCTGGGTCGAAGCCGAAGAGAAGCTTCGGGAGACACCGATGCTAATCCGGACGCCCTCAGGTTATGCACAGCAGTCGCCTTGGCTGTCGATCGCGAACAAGCAGATGGAACTGATGGGCAAATACATGGCTGAGCTCGGTCTGACTCCTGTGGCACGCGCACGACTGCCTGCCGCAATCGCGCCCAATGAAGAGTTGAGAACAATTGTTCGAGTAATAGTCAGAAGTGATGATGACCCGTTGGAGCTCAGGGACGGCGACGTCGTCGAAGAAGGCCGAGGCATACGGGTCGTCAGAAATAACAATTGAAATCAACCCGGTATCTCTACACTCGCCATCGCATTGGATGTACACAACTGCGCAACCAACGTTACGCAGGTGTGTACATGGTCAACGCGACTGCCCCATCTCAACGCCTCGTCGCCTACGAGCGGGTCTCGACCGCTCGGCAGCGCAAGTCCGGTCTCGGGCTCGATGCCCAGCGCAAGGCCATCGACGACTTCGCGACATCCCGGAGCGCCGCCGTTTTCGCCCGCTTCACCGAGGTCGAAAGTGGTAAGCGCGCCGACCGACCGGAACTGCTGAAAGCGCTCCAGCTCGCCAAGCTGACCGGCGCCACCCTCGTCATCGCAAAGCTGGACCGCCTCTCCCGCAACGCCGCCTTCCTGCTCACCCTCCGCGACTCCGGCGTTCGTTTCCTTGCCTGCGACATGCCGGAGGCCAACGACCTCACCGTCGGCATCATGGCCCTCGTGGCCCAGCAGGAACGCGAGGCGATCTCCCGCAGAACCAGGGAGGCGCTGGCAGCCGCCAAGGCGCGCGGCGTCAAGCTGGGCAACCCCAACGGCGCAGCGGCGCTCCGTCGGGCTGGAAAAGGCGGTGCAGCGCTCAGGGCAACCGTCCAGACGAATGCAGACCGGCATGCGGCGGAACTGGCGGAGGTAATCGTGGACATTCGGACACAGGGACACACGACGCTCAGAGCAATGGCGGCGGAACTTAACGAACGCTGCATTCTCACGCGGCGCGGTGGGCGGTGGTGTCCCTCGAATGTCAAGAATTTGTTGGATCGACAGAGGTCGCAAAGAAATCCCCGATACTGTGTCTGGGAGATGCCCGACGATCATGTGTAAGCCCCTTCAGTCTCCGTTTGCTGCCACCGGACAGATGTTTTGTTGACCATATGAACCAGACCAGCGCTTCGCGCGTTGTCCCCAGTTGCAAATGGAGGATGGCATGGCCACGTCGCGCGCGATCTGGAAAGGGCAGCTGCGGCTGTCACTGGTGTCGATTCCGGTGGAATTGCACTCTGCCACCAAGACCGGGGCGCGGGTGTCGTTCCGGCAGATCCATGGGCCCTCGGGCAAGGCGGTTCGCTATCAGAAGACGGTGCCGGGGGTGGGGCCAATCAAGACCGAGGATATCCTGAAGGGCTACGAGGTCGGCGACGACGAATACATCCTGCTGGAGCCCGACGAAGTGGACGCGATCCGGCTGGAGACGAAGAAGACGCTGGAGCTGGTGCAGTTCGTCGGGTCCTGCGAGATCCCGCCGCTCTACTTCGACAAGCCCTATTACGTGGTGCCGACGGACGACCTCGCCGAGGACGCCTATCGCGTGGTGCGCGATGCGCTGCGGGCGTCGGAGAAGACCGGCATCGGGCAGCTGACGATGCGGGGGAAGGAATACCTTTGCGCCGTGCGGCCCTGCGGCGACGGGCTGCTGCTGGAGACGCTGCATTACGCCGACGAGATCCGGCAGGCGGATCCGCTGTTTTCGGGAATCGAGGACGATCCGGCGGACAAGGAGCTGCTGTCGGTCGCGACCGAGCTGATCGACCGCAAAACCAAGCCGTTCAAGGCCGAGGCGTTCCAGGATCACTACGACGCGGCGCTGCGCGACCTGATCGAGCGGAAGCGGAAGAACAGGAAGACTCCTCGGGCGACAACGAAGGAGGGCGGCGCCGAGCGCAGCAGCGACAACGTTGTCGACCTGATGTCGGCGTTGAAGGAGAGCCTGAAGAAGGACGGCGGGGCCAAGCGCAAACCGGCGGCGCGCGGCAAGAAGACGGCGTGATGGGACGGCTCGACCGTTACAACGAGATGCGGGATTTCGACCGCACGCCCGAGCCGCGAGGCGGCGAGGCAGTGTCTGCGCTGGCGCTGCGCTATTCGATGCAGAAGCATGACGCGACGCGGCTGCATTTCGACCTGCGGCTGGAATGGGAAGGGGCGCTGCTGAGCTGGGCGGTGACTCGCGGGCCGTCGCTGAAGCCGTCGGAAAAGCGGCTGGCGGTGCGGACGGAGGATCATCCGCTGGATTACCTCGATTTCGAGGGGGTCATTCCCAAGGACAACTATGGCGCGGGAACGGTGATGCTGTTCGACATCGGCCACTGGCAGCCGCTGGAACCGGCGGACCGGGGGCTGAAGAAGGGCCACCTGCACTTTCGCCTGCATGGGGCGCGGCTGACCGGGTCATGGCATCTGGTGCGGATGGAGGGGCGCAAGCCGGGCGACAAGGGGCGCGAGAACTGGCTGCTGATGAAAGAGGACGACGAGGCGGCGGGCAAGCGCGATCCGGTGGCGCGGTATCTGCGCAGCGTGTCGACCAACCGGACCCCGCGTGAGATCACGTCCGGCAAGGGGCCGGTGGTGGTGGAGCGGACGGGCAAGCGGCCCGCCTTTCACAAGGTGCAGCTGGCGACGCTGGAGGAGGAAGCGCCGCAGGGTGATGGCTGGTGGCACGAGGTCAAGTTCGATGGCTACCGGGCGCTGATCGCGCTGGGCAAGGGCGGCACGCGGGTGTTCACCCGCAACGGGCACGACTGGAGCGACAGGTTCGCCGCGCTGATCCCGGCCTTCGATGCGATCAAATGTGACTCGGCATTGATCGATGGCGAGATCGTCGCCGGGGCGGGGATGCAGGGGTTTTCGGCCTTGCAGAAGGCGATCAAGGCCGGAGGGCCGTTCCGGTTCTATGGCTTCGATCTGCTGAACCTCGATGGGAGAGACCTGACCGGGTTGCCGCTGGAGGAGCGGCGAGCGGCGCTGGAGACGGTGTTCGCAGAGGCTCCGCCGCTCGGGAATGCCGAGCTGTCGCCGGTTATCGAGACCGAGGCCGCCGAGGCGCTGTGCACGATCTGCGCGGCGGGGGGCGAAGGGATCATCTGCAAGCAGCGCGACGCACTCTATCGCGGGGCGCGGACACGGGCCTGGCTGAAGGTCAAATGCGGGCGGCGGGACGAGTTCGTGATCCTCGGGTGGCAGGAAAGCGACAAGCGGGGGCGAGCCTTTGCCTCACTCGCGCTGGGGGCGCGGCAGGGCGGGAAATACGTCTACATGGGCAAGGTCGGCACCGGGTTCGACGGGGCGACGATGGAGGAACTGGCAAGGCTGATGAAGCCGCTCGCGCGAAAGACGCCCCCGGCGGAGGTTCCGGCAGACGAGGCCCGTGGCGTGCGCTGGGTGCGGCCCGACCTGGTGGCCGAGATCACCTATGCCGAGACGACGGACGACGGGCGGCTGCGCCATGCGGTGTTCGTCGGCCTGCGCGAGGACAAGCCCGCGGAAACGGTACGGCTGGGAGAGGACCGGATGAGCGAGGATCGCAAGCAGGTCGCGGGTATCGGGATCAGCCATCCGGACCGGGTGGTCTATCCCGATGCGGGCGTCACCAAGGGGCAGGTCGCGGAATATTATGCCGAGATGGCGGGGAAGATGCTGAAGGAGGCGGCGGACCGGCCGCTGTCGCTGCTGCGCCTGACCGAGGGGCTGGAGGGCGAGAGTTTCTTCCAGAAGCACGCGGGCAAGGGCTTTCCCGAGGCGCTGAAGACGGTGGAGATCGCCGAGAAGGACGGCGACAGGGCCGAATACATGTATGTCACCGACGCCGCCGGGCTGGTGGGCGCGGCGCAGATGGGGACGCTGGAGTTTCACATCTGGGGCTCGAAGCGCGACGATCTGGAGCGGCCGGACCGGATGGTCTTCGACCTCGACCCCGACGAGGGGCTGGGGTTCGGCAAGGTGCGCGACGCGGCGTTCCTGCTGCGGGAGACGCTGGAAGGGCTGGGCCTGCCGTCCTGGGCGATGGTGACCGGGGGCAAGGGCGTGCATGTCGTCGTGCCGCTGCGGCGGGTGGCGGAGTGGGAGACGGTGACGCTGTTCGCGCGGGTGCTGGCGCATCATCTGGCGGATACGCACCCGAAAGCGTTCGTCGCCACCATGTCGAAGGCGCGGCGCAAGGGGCTGATCTTTATCGACTGGCTGCGCAACCAGCGGGGGGCGACGGCGATTGCTCCGTTCTCACTGCGGGCAAGGCCCGGCGCGCCGGTGGCGGTGCCGGTGTCGTGGGACGAGCTGAAGGGGCTGAAGAAGGCGAATGGCTTCGACATCCACAGCGCGCGGGAACGCGACTGGTCGGACATTGTGCCGAAGCCTGTCGGGCTGACCGGGGCGCGGGTGGCGGACCTGGAGGCGCTGGTCGGTTAACAACCTTCGAGTGCGTCCAAGTCAGGGGCGTCGAGCTTCAACGAGAACTGCGCTGCCTTGCTTGCCGGGTGTCCTGCCTTCCGGGTGGCATTGCAGCAGCCCGGTTCAGATGGCCCAGTGCCGGATCATCCATTTGAAGGTCTCGGCCATGGCATTGTGGTGCCGGTTTGAGGTGCCCCGGATTCACGGGGAGCAGGACCCGTGAATCCGCTTGAATGCGGGCGCGCAGAGTGACTCAGGCGCCAGACTTGGGACGGGTCATGAGCGAGCTTTTCCGGCCGACGGATGCACAGATGGGCACATCAAACGCGTGAAGACCTGAAACACCCTTAACAAACCGCGCAAGTTCGGAAAAATCACCCTGTGCCGTCGCTGCGCCAATTGCGGACCAGTCGAAATCTCTCGATGTTTGTGACTTCACGGAACCCGCCGGATACTGCACGATCCGGCGCCCTTCGCGGAAGCCGTGCAGCGCCTGAGTCCACTCCTGATCGGGCCATATCAGTCGCATGGTGACGGCTGAAGGATCGTATTCCGCGGTGAAGAGCGTCCCGAAGCCAACGAAGGATGACTCGCCCTGGGCGTTGACCAGCCGGAAAGTATGCACCCCGAAGCCCTCCATGAAGCGGAAGCTGCGCGGGATCGTCCGGTCGGACATGATCCACATCACCATGTGCATCGCCTCGGGCATCAGCGACATGAAGTCCCAGAAGTTGTCATGGGCCGTCTGCGCCTGCGGGAAACCACGATCGGGTTCCTGCTTGGCGGCATGGATCAGGTCGGGGAACTTGATGGCGTCCTGGATGAAGAACACCGGAATGTTGTTGCCGACAAGGTCCCAGTTACCTTCCTTCGTGTAGAATTTGACAGCGAACCCCCGAACGTCACGGGCCAGGTCGGCGGACCCCTTATTGCCAGCAACGGTCGAGAAGCGGACAAAGACCTCGGTCTTCTCGCCGACATCGGTCAGCACGCGGGCCCGCGTCACATCGCCTAGCGATTCCTTCAACTCGAAGGTGCCGTGCGCGCCGTAGCCGCGCGCGTGCACCACGCGTTCCGGAATTCGCTCGTGATCGAAGTGAAAAAGCTTCTCGCGGAATATCTGATCCTCAAGAAGGTGCGGCCCGCGTTGACCCAGCTTGAGGCTGTTTTGATCGTCGCAATCGGCATGCCGACCTGTGTGGTCATGGTCTCGTAGCCGTCTCCTGCAGTCTGGTGCGTCTCTTCACTATTGGCTTGGGGGCTCTTGGACGTCTGGCGTTTCATGTCGCGGCTTTCCTGTGGTTAGAAGGTTTACGTTGAAATACTGGATTCAGGGATCGCCCAGGCGCCGATGGCTGCGCGCCACTGTACAGCGATCGACGACAGGCGGAATTCGGGCCTGGCAGCGGCGAGGGTTGTGCCAGGCCTCGCAATGCGCCATTCGCGGATACGTTCCTCGATGGCGTCGTCATCGCTGGTGTCGATGCATTGCGAGGGATCCGAAACGACCTCGTCGTTTGCACCCAGTCCGCGATGCAGTAATGCCGGGCATCCCACAGCGTTGGCTTCGGCGATCACAAGCCCGAAGGTCTCGGCGAAGTGGTCCTGAGGATAGAAGAGGCACAACGCCCGGCGCATCCATCGGTGAAGTTCTGGTTGGGCCAGCCGCCCCAGTGCAACGACCCCGTCCGGTTGTGGACCGGTCGGCCAGGCCAGATAGCCCGGATCGGCAACGGCCAGACGCAGGGTCGGGAACCGAGACCTCAGCCGATCGAACCGGCGGAACACCTGGGCCAGTCCCTTGTGTGGAGAACTGGCATAGATCAGCAGATCCCGGTCTCGCTCGGTGGCATCCGGAGCAAGTTCGTCCGGTATGGGATTGGGTATATGAGAGATGCGTGGGCCGCCCGGCCCTGCAAAATTGCACAGCCAGCGGGCATGCGTCGACGAGACACAGACGATCTCGACGTCGGCCGCGGGCAGGGCCGCTGCATGTGCACGGTTGTGACGCCCGGGAAAGACATGCTGCCAGACGATGACGCGGGAGTCCGGATGAAGGCGCGCGACCTTAAGTGCGATCTTCCAGGAGTTGATGACGACAATCACATCGGGTCGTTCGTCCATCCGACAGTCAATCGACCAGCCGCACCAATGCGCGCGGTTTACCCGTTCGCCCTCCCTGGCCCATGCGGATTGGCGCACGGTCACTGGCATCGCGGTTGCAAGGCTTTCGCTGACGCGGACAAGTGTCGCTTCGGTGCCGCCAAGCCCTTCGAGCTCACCCGGTCCGCCGGTGTAGGCCCTTGGAGCCATCGGATCCAGAAAGGTAACCCCGCCCACTACGCGACCTTTTCCAACGAGTGACCGCAAAGCTGTCCGAGTGTATGCGCATCGCAAAGCGCGGGATTGGTGCAGCGCGCCACCCTCACCCCCGTCAGATCGATTGGCACGGGCGCGACCTTGCGTGTCCGGAACCACGTGTCGACGGCATCCCATACCCGCTTTCGGTCTGCCTGGCGTCTGGCGCTGTCGTAATCGGTCGATGCCTGCTGGGTCAGGCCGTCCGCCGACTCGATCTTTGTCAGCAGCACCTCAGGGATGACCCACAGAACTTCGCCCGCCATGATCATGCGATTGCGGAATTCCCGATCCTCCTCGATGCAATCCGAGAAGCCCCCGAGTCGTTCGAAGACGGAACGGTGGAAGAGGCCGGAATTGACGTGGGTCCAGTCGCCGGGCACGCCGGCCGCCATCTGGAGGTTGGGGAAGAAGTCGTCGACCAGGCTGAGAGCGCGGCGGATCTCCACCCGTTCGCCATCCGGCAGGATCAATTCATGGTGCGCCAGGACCGCGCCGACCTGTATGCGCGTATCGGGCTCCCGCCCCGCGATCCGCCAGTTCAGGCAGGGGTGCGCGCCAATGGTTTCGTTCCCCATCACGCGCGCCTGCCGCAGGACCTTGTCGCGGTGCGCGATGTCATCGGAGTCGTGGAAGGTCACGGCGTCGGTCGTGGACAGTGCGATCCCGACGTTCTTGGCCTGGGCAGTCCCCACGTTCGAGGCAAGGGACACGCCGACAAAGCGTGGATCGCCAGTGTATCGGGCGATCACCTGAGCCGTGTCGTCGGTCGAACCGTCGTCGACGACCATGACGTTGGTGGGGGCGTGGGACTGGCCAAGCGTGGACTCGATGGCCTGCGGCAGCGATCTGGCACGGTTGTACGTCGGGATGACGATTGTGACGCTGGGGATCATGTCCGGATGTCCTTCATGGTGGAAACAGATGACCGGTAGGAGGCAAGACTGGCGGATGTAATCACAGCCACGGGAAAGGGCAGCAGCAGCAGCACGGCGCCGGCAACGCCCAGCCACGGCAAGGCCGCCGCGTTCCAGAGAAGCGCCACGCCCGCCATGGCAAGAGCGGGGGACAGCCAGCCGATGGCGTTGGACGCACCACCGACGTCCTTGGATGTCCGCCTAAATCCTCCCGGATGTCCCATCACGGCGTCCACGGTGGCCACTGCGGAAGGGACGATCATGGCTATCCGGGCGGCCAAGGCGCCGAGGATCACAGGAAATGCAGGTCGTCGGCGGATGATGGTTCCTATCAGCATGGGCAGGCAGACCGACAACAGAACCATCAGCATGCCAAAACCAGAGAGGGCAGTCAGAAGAGCGGCCTGGTCCGTCTCGCCGCCCAGATGCAGCGACAGGGCGCCGCCGATCAGACCCGCAGCCAGTGGCAGTGCCATGTTCGACCACGCCGTCAGCTGGGCGAAGATCTGGATCGCGGTCCGAAGCGGCAACCCCTTCATTCCGCTGCGAACCGTGTCTGCATTTCCGGCGGTCCACCGATACCGTTGGATGGAGAGTCCGGCAAAGTCGAGCGGCAGCAGACCGCGCCCGACTGTGCGGTCGACGAACCGGCCCTTGAACCCCAGCCGCCGCAGGCGCAGGCCCAGCTCGGCGTCCTCGGTTATCGTCGCTCCGCTCCATCCCCCCGTCGCTTCGAGCGCGTCGCGACTGATGACACTTAGGGTGCCTGTCAGGAGCATGGCACCGACGTGATCGGCCTCGCGGGCGTGGCGCAGGAAATAGTCGGCCAGTTCCAGCGATAGCCCGGCGGCTGAACCGGAGTCATTCCGGTATGCCTGCGGAAACTGCAGGAAATCATCATCGCAATGCTGCAACTCGGTCGCGGCCGTCGCCAGAAAATCCGGCGTAACCTGGTAATCAGCATCAACAATGACGACGTGGGTGGCCAGCGGATCGGTCATCTTCAGCGCAATGTTCAGGGCACCGGCCTTGGCTCCCTTGATGCCATCGACGTGCAGGAATCGGAAATGAGGACCCAGGTCCAGACAAGCCTGTTCCAACGGGCGCCACAGGGACGGGTCACTGGTATTGTTGTCGAGAACGATCACCTCGAATTGGGGAGCTCGGACCTGCGCGGCCAGCGACCGCAGCGTGGCGACCACCATCGCCGGGGGCTCTTCGTGGGTCGCGATATGAACGGAAAAACGCAGTGGCCGCTCGCGCCGTCTGCACTTTTCCGCGCCTCGGGCCGGTCGGGAAAATCCTGCAAGAAGATTGAGCGTGCCCAGCATGCCCTGCGCGACACAAGCATGCGCAACCATGGCGACACCGGTCCCGGGCGCAACGCATGCAACTGCAACGGAACCCAGAAAGACGCCTCGGCTGCTTGTCCTGAACATTGCGAAAATCTCCCGACGGTGGGCACCAAATTGTGCTCATCGACGAAACAACCGCTGCTGGCAGCCCACGTTCCGAAAACATTTGTTAACCCACCCTCGGCTGTTGGGCGGGGAACCTTGCCAGCGGCCGGGGGTTAAACGCACGCCAACCAAGCGAGGTCTCATGCCCGATACGATTACGACCCGTATGACTGTGAACGGAGATGACGCGGCCTTCGATGGTGATCCGAGGCGAAGCTTGCTCGACTTCCTGCGTGAGGATCTGGGACTGAAGGGCAGCAAGAAGGGATGCGACCACGGCCAGTGTGGAGCGTGCACGGTCATCGTGAACGGACGCCGCATCAACGCCTGTCTCAGTTTGGCGGTGATGCACGATGGCGATGAGATCACGACCATCGAGGGGATCGGAACGCCAGACGCACTCAGCCCGATCCAACAGGCCTTCGTGACCCATGACGGGTTCCAGTGCGGCTATTGCACGCCAGGCCAGATCTGCTCGGCCACGGCCATGCTGGAAGAGCTCAAGGCGAACTGGTCAAGCGCCGCCACCGAAGACGTCGCGGCGGCCCCTCAACCATCCCTGGAGGAGCTGCGAGAGCGAATGAGCGGCAACCTTTGCCGGTGCGGAGCCTACGCAAACATCATCGACGCGCTGAAAGGGTTCGCCCAATGAAAGCCTTCGACTACAGCCGCGCCACGGACATGTCACAGGCAATCGGGGTCAACGCCGGGCGTCTGATTGCGGGCGGCACCAACCTTCTCGACCTGATGAAGCTTGAAATCGAGACGCCCGAGCGGCTCACCGACATCAACCCCATCGGATTGGACGAAATCGAGGAGAAGGACGGCGGCCTGTCGATCGGGGCGCTCGTCACCAACTCGGTTTGCGCGGCCGACCCGCGGGTCCGGAAGCACTGGCCGCTTCTTTCCCGTGCCATCCTTGCCGGGGCTAGCCCGCAACTTCGCAACCAGGCGACCACCGGTGGCAACCTGTGCCAGAGAACGAGGTGTGGATATTTCTACGACCTCTCCTCCGCCTGCAACAAGCGCGAGCCGGGGTCAGGGTGTGACGCCCTGCGGGGCGTCAACCGCAACCATGCGATCCTTGGCACGTCCGAAAGCTGTATCGCGACCTATCCCGGCGATATGGCGGTCGCCCTCGCCGCGCTGGATGCGACTGTCCTGGTCGAGGGACCCGACGGCCAGCGCAACATCCCCTTGCGCAAGTTCCATCGCCTGCCCGAGGACACGCCCTGGAAGGACAATGTCCTGCGGCCAAGTGAGGTGATCACCTCCGTCACGTTGCCCCCGCCTCTGGGCGGGCGGCAAGTCTACAGGAAGGTCCGGGATCGCTCGTCCTACGCCTTTGCGCTTGTCTCCGTGGCTGCCGTCGTGGTGGTCGAAAGCGGGCGTATTTCCACGGCGCGGATCGCGCTGGGCAGTGTCGCCCACAAGCCCTGGCATGACACCGCCGTGGACGCGATGCTGGCGGGGCACACACCGTCACCGAAGCTTTTCGCCGATGCGGCCGATCAGATGCTTGCCGACGCACAAGGGCACGGGGGCAATGACTTCAAGATCGAACTGGCCCGCAGGACCCTCTGCGCCGTTCTGACCGAAGCAACGAAAGTTTGATCCGATGAAAGCTTACGATACCCCCGACCAGCGCAATTTGCTGGATCAGATGAAGCAGGGCGTCATCGGACAACCTCTCGACCGGCCGGAAGGCGCGCTCAAGGTCTCTGGTACGGCCCCGTATGCCGCAGAGCATCGGGTTCCGGACTGCGCCGAGGGCGTGCTCGTGCTTGCCAGCATCGGCAAGGGAAAGGTGACTGCCATCGATACGGACGCGGCGATGAAGATGCCCGGTGTGCTGGCTGTGATCGATGACAAGGCACTTCTGCGCCGCCCTGCGCAGGGCACCGCAGGCAAGGCCCCCGTGCAGGGCCCCGCGACAGTCGACTATTTCGGCCAGCCGGTGGCTATCGTGGTGGCCGAAACCTTCGAACAGGCGCGGGCGGCCGCCATCGCGCTCAGGGTCGACTACGAAGAGGCAGGCGACGCGACATTCGACGTCGACAAGGCAGAGTACGAGCCGAACGAAAAGCCGACCGAGTCCGGCGATCTCGAGGCGGCGATGCAATCGGCGACCTACAGCATCGACGTCGAATACACCACACCGGGACACGTCAGCGCGGCAATGGAGCCACATGCCTCGATCGCTGTCTGGGAGGGCAACGACCTTACGCTCTATGGCAGCTTTCAGATGCTGTCGTACAACGTCAAGGAACTCGCCGATGCACTCGGTATCGCGCCGCGCCACGTGCGGCTGGTATCGCCCTATGTCGGCGGCGGGTTCGGATCGAAGCTCGGCATCAGCCACGACGCGGTAGCGGCGGCAATAGCGGCCCGCCGCTTGGGCCGTCCGGTCCGCGTCGTTCTGACTCGGCAGCAGGTATTTCAGACAATCACGCGCCGGTCCGAAACGCGGCAGCGGGTGCGCCTTGCAGCCGACATCCAGGGCCGTCTGACAGGCCTGGGACACGAAGCCTGGGTATCCAATCTCCCGTCCGAGGATTTTGCCGAGCCTGTCACCCAGGCGACAGAATTTCTCTACGCTGGCGAAAACCGGCGGCTTGCCGTCGAAATCGCGCGAATCAACCGGATGACCGCCGGCTCCGTCCGCGCGCCGGGCGAGGCCGTCGGCATGCAGGTGCTGGAAGCTGCCATGGACGAACTGGCTGAAAAGACCGGAATCGATCCGGTGGAGCTGCGCAAGCGTAATCTGCCTGCCGAGGTTCCGGGCGACGGCACCCCGTATTCCTCGCGCAAGCTGTCCGAAGCGCTTGAAGCAGGGGCGGCGGCGTTTGGGTGGAAGCACCGGAAGGCCAGACCGTGCCAGACCCGCGAGGGTGACTGGTGGATCGGCATGGGGATGGCTTCTGCCGCCCGCGTCAACATGCTGGTCGAGGCCGAGGCAAGGGTCACGCTGAAGACGAACGGCGAGGTCGTTGTCGAAACGGACCAGACCGACATTGGCACAGGAAGCTATGCCATTCTGGGTCAGATCGCCGCTGAAATGCTGGGGGTGGCGATCACCAGGACAACTGTCCGTCTCGGTGACAGCGATCTCCCCGCGGGTGCAGGGTCAGGCGGAAGTTTCGGGGCAATTTCGACCGGATCGGCCGTCTTCCGGGCCTGCGAAACCATCCGCAAGCGGCTGGCAGCAAAGGCTGGGATCGAGGAAGAGCAACTCATCCTCAAGGACGGCTTTATCTATGCTGCGTCCGACTCGGTGCCCAAGGACGTCCGTTCACTTCTCGACGGCGAGGACTTGACCGAAACGGGAGGCATCAAACCGGGCAAGACGTCGAAGGAGTACTCTCAGGCGAGCTACGGCGCTTTCTTCGCCGAAGTGGCGGTCAACGCCTTCACCGGCGAAACCCGCATTCGCCGGATGCTCGGCGCCTTCGGCTTCGGACGCGTGCTGAATGCCAAGACAGCCCGTTCGCAGTGCATGGGCGGCATGGTCTGGGGGATCGGCAGCGCACTTACCGAAGAGCTCCAATTCGACCCGCGCAATGGTCGCCTGGTCAATCACGACCTTGCCGAATACCATGTGCCCGTCAACCTTGATGTCCCCGCCATCGATGTTATCCTGCTGGAAGAACGCGATGCGGCTTCCAGTCCGATTCAGGCGAAGGGCGTCGGCGAACTGGGCATCTGCGGCGCGGCCGGTTCGATTGCCAACGCGATCTACAACGCCTGCGGCGCTCGTGTGCGGCATTTCCCGCTGACCTTGGATAAGGTGTTGCAGCAACTGCCCGATCCCATTGCCACCGTGCCATGAACCCGGACTACGCGGTCACCGATGCATCCAGTTGCGCCGAATCTCAAACCTGGAGGTGGGCGTCGATAGACTAAGCCGTCGTTTACAACGGGTCAGCCGTTTGGCAAATTCCCCTCCACTACGATTTCGGCCGCCCGCCGGCTCAAAGATGGGGGAAGTTCACGATGTACCTGGACGCAACGGTCTAGCCGTGCCTTGGAGACAGTTCGATCAGCAACCGCTTGATATCACGGCAGACACGTAGCGCGATATCCTTGAGGGTGTGCCTGCTATGCTGTGGCTGGGCGACGCGCAGGGGAAATGCCTTTTCCTTAACCGCGCCCAAAGAGAATTCTGGGGCGTCGGCATTGACGAGATATCCACTTTCAGTTGGGCAAGGACACTGCATCCGGACGATCTTTCTCATCTCCAGTCCACGTTCGGCAAAGCAATGGCAAACCAGTTGGATTTCGAGGTCGAAGCCAGGTACAAGCGCGCCGACGGTGTCTACCGCTTACTTCACACAAGCGCACGACCAAGGTTCAGTGCAACCGGCGAGTTTCTGGGAATGAGTGGCGTGAATGCAGATGTCACGGAACGACGTGCGTCGGAGCAACGTGTAGCAATGCTCACCCAGGAACTTTCTCATCGAATCAAAAACCTCTTTTCAGTCGTCGGAGCGCTGATATCAGTTACAAAACGTGAAAATGCGGCGTCGTCGACTGCAATGGAAAGTCTGCGACGCCGTGTTTTTGCCCTCTCCGCGGCCTATGACAACACCCACGCGCTCGCGGCCCATGAGAGTTCCAGAAACCTTGGAGACCTCGTTCAAATGGTGCTTGCGCCGTTCCAACCGATTCACAGTTTCTCAAGTCGCGGGCTAGACTATCAGCTTACCCCTAAAACGACAGCTTCGCTTGCTCTTATTCTGAATGAACTCGTGACCAACTCGTCCAAATACGGCAGTCTTTCCAGCCAGGGGTCACTGGAGATTACCGCCTCCGAGATTGATCGGGAGTGGAATCTGATTACGTGGGCAGAAAAGCCGGTGGAGAGATCGCAGCCTTCAAGCGATGAGGGCGGTTTTGGGAGCCAGTTGCTCGAATTTGCGGCGCGAGACATCGGGGCAGAACTGACCCGTGAGTGGAGAGGTGAGACACTCGTCATTGGTATTATGATACCTCGTGAGAAAACTGCAGAATGATGCAAGTCTCAAGTCTTGCCACTTTGGCCTATAGGTACGATTGATGGTATCTAGGCACACTACCAATTGGGGAGCAGGTTGTCGCGGATTGGAGAAGGTTGTATATCAGGCCCAATCCCTCCGCCACTTGCCCCAGCGAAAGCGTTCTCCCGATCCGGCTGCGGCCGGATTTTTCCGTTGTTTTCGAGGGTTATGCGAGAGAGGCTGTTAACCGGCAGCGGCGCCAGGAGGCTCGGAAGCGGTCTCTCAGGAACGACATTCTCTGGACCTCATGACTGCGGGATTTTGGTGAATGGCTTGCAAGGCACGGAAAGTTCACAGTTTTTTGACCTGCCGATCTGACCACTTCGACGTCAGTCGTTTCGGCTTATGGAACACACATCGAACCACTGGCCAAGGCAGCAGAAATCCCCGATCGGCTCTTGAAAGCGTGCAACCGTTTCATTGTTGCCCCGCCGGCTCCCGAAGTGCATCCTCATGAATCGAAAACCATACCATGGCACCAATCGAATCCTTCCAACCGCGGCCGATGGGTAGAACCGGGATTGACCGAAGCTGGAGATGGTCCGAGGGTAGAAGTCAGAACGTTCGTCCAACAATAAGGGCTTGTATCAAAGCCGAGAAATGCAAAGAGCAACAATGACTAGTAATGCGACGGAGATTGCTTTTAGGGGGGATTTATCAAAACTCGACCTTGATACTGAATACCGCTCTACAAAGAATGATCCGGTCGAGACTTTTTACAAAAAATGCCTTCGAAATGCTGATCTATATCAAAGAGCTGTCGGCTATTTTCGATCTTCTGTTTTGCTGATCATTGGACGGACACTTCTCGAGTTCGCACGTCGCGGAGGTCGAATTCAACTGATCTGCTCGCCGAGCCTCAGTGAGGAGGATGTCAGAAGTATTTCAGGCGGTTACGCGCGTCGCGACGAAGTTTTGGCCTCAGCGGTTATTGAAGAATTTGATCGATTGCTAGCTGAGCCCTCGACAGCCTTTCCTGCCAAAGCCCTAGCAACTCTTATTTCTTGTGGGGCACTAGAGGTTAGGCTAGCTCAACTGATTTCTGGAAATGGCATATATCATGAAAAGATTGGACTTTTCACAGATGGCTTTGGTCACACCGTAAGCTTCCGTGGATCAACAAATGAAACATGGAGCGGCTGGCACGCAGAAGGAAACTTCGAAGCAATTGAAGTTTTTTGCGATTGGGATGGGCCTTCCGATAGGATCCGGATCGAGAAACATAGAAACCATTTCGCGACACTCTGGTCGGGGAAGGATCCTAGCGTCACGGTCTCGGCGTTCCCCGAGACGGCCGAAATCTATCTACGCAAATACGCCGCTAATAGCATCGAAGAAATCATGGAAAGCGTCCCAGTCACCCCGACGTCACGCCGACAACCCCTGCCACACCAAACCGAGGCACTTGAGGCTTGGCGAAGGCAAGGTTGCCGCGGCATCTTTGAGCACGCTACTGGAACTGGCAAAACCTTCACAGCGATCGTAGCAATCAGAGATCATGTCAGGACCGGCAAACCTGCCCTTGTTCTCGTGCCGAGCAGGCTACTGCTGCATCAGTGGGCTGAAGAGATAAGCGATGAGATACCAGACGCGGCCTTGATGCTGGCTGGTGATGGTCAAAACCGTTGGAAGTTGCACGGTAGGCTCAAGAGCATGACAGCTGCAGATCTGGAATTAGGACCACGGGTAACATTGGCTATGATGCCCACCGCTGCAACTGATCTCTTTCTGGCAGGGGTCGCTGAAAGCGACGAACTGCTGCTGGTTGTTGACGAAGTTCATCAAATAGGCAGTCCCATTAATTCGCGTGCGCTCAAGATAGCGGCGGGCCTAAGACTTGGACTGAGCGCGACACCACGGCGCTACGGCGATACTGAGGGAACAAAAAGGCTCATGGACTACTTCGGCGGTGTTGTGCCTCCACCAATCACGCTTGGAGATGCCATGAAAGCCGGTCGCTTGGTGCCTTATCAGTATTTCCCGCACGCTATCAGCCTTAACGCGGATGAAGCGGACCAATGGCTTGATTTCACAAATAGAATAAAAAAGGAAATCGCAAGAAGCAGCACTGATTCCAACGGAAAAAAGCTGCTAAGCGAACGAGCAAAAATGCTGCTCATTCAACGTTCGAGGATTGCCAAGAAGGCGACAGCGAAGGTGGATCTTGCAGTTCGTACAATCAAACGGGAGTACCGCGACGGTCAGAGTTGGCTGATCTACTGCGAGGACAGTGAGCAACTTGGCGATGTTGTAAACGCGCTTCGGGTGACGGGAATTGAGACTATCGAGTACCACTCAAACATGATTGGCGATCGAGTGGCCACGATGGAATGGTTCCACAAGTTTGGCGGCATTCTGGTTTCAATCAAGTGCCTCGACGAGGGAGTAGACATACCCAAGGTTTCCCACGCACTGATTTTAGCGTCGTCTCAAAACCCAAGGCAATTTATTCAGCGACGAGGAAGAGTATTGCGGATTTCTCCTTGTAAGAACATGGCACAGATTCATGACGCAATCGTGCGACCATTGAGCTCGGAGTCTGAACCCGAGCAACTTGGCCTCCTCCGTGGGGAACTGATACGTGCTATTGAGTTCGCTAATGGTGCCATCAACAAGTCAGCTGGAGCGGAATTGAGGGCGATTGCCATGGAAATGGGCATCGACATAGACGACCTCGCAGCTCGAGACGGAGTAGAAGAAGATGACTGAACGGTCAGGACCAGACATTGCACTCGAAATACTTTTGGCACAACGCTTGGAGGTTGCCCCAGACTTGCCGGAAGAGCTTATTCGTGCATGCTACTTTGTTCAAAAGAACAATCAGTTTACTTCTGACCGCTCGCTGCCGATGGCTGAGATGGAAAGACTAATTGACTCCGAAGTTGAGAAACTGTCAGCCGAATCCGAGGTTTTCAAATGAAGCTCATCCGTCTGACAATGAAAAACTTCATGCCTTACAAAGACCAGGCTGTTATTGACTTTCCTAAAGACGGGTCCCAAAATGTGATGCTCGTCTTTGGCGACAATATGAGGGGGAAGACCTCGCTTCTCAATGCACTTCGATGGGGCTTCTATGAAAAGGCGTTGGGAAGGCATTCCCGCCTCATCCCTCTGATAGATATCGTCAATAAGGACGCATTGCTCGAGGACAACTGGCGCGTCGAAGTGTTTGTTGAATTCGAAGCTAACGGTGATGTCTTCGAGCTTCGCCGGACGGCGGACCGCCGCTCCCCAGTCGTGCGTCCTTCCCGTTCGGAAGACCTGCAGACCTCAGTACTACTGAAGAAAAATGGCTCTGTCGTCGCGGGCAACCAAGTGGCCTATGAACTCGATCAAGTTGCCCCCGAGCAGACGTCACGATTCTTCCTTTTTGACGGTGAACTGCTTCAGGAGTATGAGGAGCTTCTGTTCGAAGGAAGCGAACAAGGGCGCCAGATCAAAGACGCGATTGAGCAAGCTTTAGGTGTTCCGACTCTAGTCAGAGGACGTGATGAACTCGGCACCATTCTAAAAAACGCTTCGCGAGCCCAAACCAAGGCACTGGCTCACATCCAGGGCCTGAAAGCACAAGCATTGCGCACCGACGCTTTGAACGAGAAGCTAGAGGCCTTTGAAGCTGATCAAAAATATCTTGAAGCCTCGATCTCTGGGGTTCGCGAGGAACGCGAAAACCTGGAAGACGAAATTGAGGCTGCTGCGACGGTTCTTGCGCTAAAGGCCAAACTTGACGCCGCTCGAGCAGACCGCGACGAAAGCCAATCCACCATTGCTCGGAAGTACACCGAGCGCCATGAAATACTAGCCTCTGCTTGGAAGGACATGCTCGACGCACGACTGGGCGAAAAGAAGAGAAAACTGCGGGAGGAGCAGCTTCGCGTTACTGGAGAAATAAAGACAACCTCCCGATTTGAAGCGGACATTGATCGTCTCCGACAGTTGATTGATACTGACTCCTGTCCAACGTGTCTGCAGCCGGTTACGGGCCAAATTCGCGAAACTCTAAAGACGACACTCGGTGAAATGCAAGCCGGGCTTATGGCTCAGAAAGATGTAAGCGCCCGACTTAATGAAATATCAGCTCAACTTGGCAACCTGGAAAAAATTCGTGGATCTGGTGCGGGGCAGCGGTTGTTTCAGATCCAAAAGGACGTGAATCTCGCGCAGATCAAGCTTCAGAAAGCAGAGAACGAGATTGAAGACATTGAGGATAAAATCGATGAGCAGGACGCAGCCGAAATTGCTCGAAAACGGTCGCGGATTGCGGATCTCCTTAAGGAAGAAGGAAAGCTGAACAGCGATGTTGACAGCGTGAGGACCAATATCCGGAAGGTTAAGGAAGACCTCGCGATCGCAAGAAAGGCAATTGAAGGAGTGGCATCAGCGAGGGCCGACAAGACCACAAAGAAAGTTGCACTAACCTCCAATTTGGAAAGAGCTTTCTCAGCTAGTATCGAAAAGCTCCGTGACCGGCTTCGTGGCAAAGTCGAGCAACTGGCGAGCGACGCTTTTCGCGAAATGACGACGCAGGGCGCTTATCAAGGTCTCCAGATAAACGAAAATTATGGTCTGAGTATTATCGATAGCCATGGACGCACCGTTTCGATGCGAAGCGCCGGTGCTGAACAGATCGTCGCACTATCATTAATAGATGGACTCAACAGGACGGGCCGATCGGCGGGACCAGTGGTGATGGACACTCCATTCGGCCGCCTCGACCCTAAGCACCGGAACAACATTTTGGGCTACCTACCGTCGGTGACCACTCAGTTTGTCTTGTTCGTTCATGGCGGCGAGATTCGTCGAGAAACAGATCTTGAGTCCATTAAGGACCGTATCGGCGCGGTTTATGATCTGATCGAGGTCTCAGAGACACAGACGAAAATCGAAAGGTCCAAACTATGATTGAAGCTGAAGTCACAACGGTCGGTCTTTCCGAGCACGCCGACGATCTCCTTGATCAGATGAAAGAGCAAGAAATCTTTGCTGAGAAACTGGACGGCTATCGATTTGCGATCAGTTTTGCTGTTGCTTCCGGTATTGTTCCCTCAGAGATCGGAAAGCGAAAGACATTGTTTAACGTGGGATCGCTTGACCCGGGGCAGTTGATACGGAGCGCTATCGAAGCATTGTACGAAGATGAACTAAGGACTACCTCAGTCTATCGAGTCGCCGAGCGCCTGGCGGATTGGGGCGTTCGTGAACTGTATGAACAGGCCTCACAGGGGCAGCTGGATTTTGCTACCCTTCTGAAGAGTGTGGACGAAGCATCAGCCCAATGAACTCTCCGCTCAGACTCTTTTTAATGACCCAAAAACGAGGGTCGGAATGGAAAATCTTTGTCTCCCAGAAACTGGAAGAGGTTCACGAGGAATGGACCAGGTTACTGGCGGATGGAGCACTTGCAGGTGTCATACATGTAGGTTTCGGGCGCCCGCCGACACGCGTTTTCAATGAAGTTGCTAGCAACAACGAAGGGCGGATGCTCGTGACTCAGAGCGCCAAATTTGTGCTGCCGCAGCCTTTCAAATGCTCAGTAGCAAAGGTCGCCGAAGTGGATGACTTGCCTATATTTCTCGCTCTTGAAGGCTGGGGATACAGTATTGAGGATTCAACTGTACGTTTAATATCTCAAACAGGATTTTCAGGCAAAGATGACACGGCATGCGGCGTTAATCAAGTGCCCGTTGCGCGTGGATGGGTGTCTGAATTCTTGTCAGTGGCTCCCGAGATTGAGGGAAACTTGAATCAGTTGGGCATCTATGATGAAGAAAGCTACCTTGAGAAAGAGGGAGAGTTGCAGGATTCAATTCGAACCTCGTTGGGGCAGTTTCGCTTTGACTCTTTGATTCAGGACCTAGACGATCCGTTGGACATTGCGCGCTGTGCGCCGCCGTGGCTCCGGTCTCTTGAAGTCGGAAGATTGTCTCTGACGGTTCGTCTAGGGAACGTTTTTAGCAACAACCGGATAAAGATCGTCTCCGACCTGGACCACTATTCAGAGGCGGAACTTTTTCGCCTGAAAAACTTTGGGCGCCATTCAAAAAAGCACTTAGCTGAAGCTCTTCTTGAAGGCCTCCGTCGTGGAGCGGTCGATACACACGCCTCAATGGCCTTATTTGACCGGGGATCGGGACATACGCGAGAAAACGATGTTGCACGTGGCCAGACTGGCGAATCATCCGCGGCTATCTCGCTCGGATTGATTGGAAACCTTCTCAAAACATTAAATGAAATCGAAGAACGGGATCGCAAGGTCCTCCTCGGTCGAATGGGTTTCAATGAGCCGCAACGAACACTCGAGGATATCGGCGGCGATTACGGCATAACACGCGAACGAATTCGTCAAATTGAGAAGCGAACACTTGATCGTATCATCACAAAAGAGCTCTGGGATGATGTGATGCGCCATCGGCTAAGCGTTATTTTAGAGTCTCGGGAAGAACCATTGCCTCTCTTCGGGTTAGAGGTCGTGGATGACTGGTTTAGAGGCACTTCCGGTAAGCAAGACGTCCTTGCGTATCTGATAGACTCGATTTGCGAGAATCGTTTCCATGTTTTGAAAGTCGGCACTGTTGGTTATGTATCCCGTGTCGACCAGGAAACTTGGAACGAAAAGCTAAGGGAAGCTCGGCAACTGCTCGAGAGCGCGGTCGACCTTAATTGGTCGGAGAGGGAATGCCGCCAGACAGTTGAAAGCTTCTTTCCTGATCAAGGGAAAGAATTGACGCCACTTCTCTGGGCTGAGGCATCCCGCCTTTGTCATTTTTCCGGATCTGAAGACTCGCGGACCCTTACTGCCTACGGGCGCGGCATAGAGCAACTGGTTCAAGTTGCCTTAGAAGATAGTCCAAACCCGCTCCACACGAGCGAGGTGGCCCAGATGGTTAGCGAAATCTCGGGCAGGCATATCGGTGAGTCTCAAATTCGCAACGCTGTTGCTAACGTAGGTGTTCTTCTTGGTCGAGGAACCTACGGCCTCAGGAAACACGTTCCTTTATCCGATGCCGAGATTGAGAAGGTGGCGGAAATGGCATTCGATATCGTGGCGGACCAGGCCGATGGCCGTCAATGGCATGCGTCCGAATTGGTGTCGGAGTTACAAGAAATAGATGGCGCTCTATGCGAAAGACTGGATAAATACGGGCTTAATGTTGCATTACAGATGAAGTCGCCATTGAAGTACCTTGGTCGACTAGTTTGGGCTCTTCCCGAAGCGGATGATCAGCATCGCGTTGACCTTAGAGATGCCGTCATTGGGATTTTGGAAGCTGCCGGCGGCCCACTTTCAACGGGTGAAGTCAACAAGCGTCTTTCTGAATTCAGAGGAGTAAACAGTACCTTTCAGATATGGAACCGTGACCCAGTATTGCGGGTGGGACGAGGTCTTTGGGGGCTAAACGACCGAGATCTTGTAGTGAAGCGAGACCAACAACCAGCCCTCGTCGACAAGGTTTTCAGCGCGCTTCGGAAAAAGGGGGCCGGGATACATCTAGATGAGGTGAAGCAGTACATCGATTGCTCGCCTTTAGTGGACGCGGAGGCCATCTTTAGTATTGCTGCATTAGATGATCGAATAGCAATCGGTGTTGGCCGCTTCGCCTACTTGAAAGAATGGGGCGGCACCAGGCGGGTTACACTTAAAACTGCGCTCGATAGGCTGATGCAACAGGTTCCAGGGCCAATGAAAATTTCGGACATTAAGGACTGGCTAGAATTCATCACTGAACGGCAGATTGACAAGAGTACTGTGTCGCATGCGCTTTCGTCGTCAGGTACGCGTTACCTTGGGGATGGTATCTGGGAGATAAAGGAGCGAGATTTGTCTGATGAAGCTGATGAAGCTGATGAAGCTGATGAGTAAATAACTCTCGGTAAGCTTTGGGGAATGTCGAATTTTCCGCGGAATTGACGCTTCTGCGCATGGCTGATTCTTTCCTATTCAGTAGAATTTATTTATCGCCCATTCCGGCGAGGTTCGAACGTGATGCCCTGACACGTGGATAAGAGGCTAGTTGGAGAAAAGCGGCCTATTGAGTGCGCTGCGTATTTCCAATCGGCCTCAACTGCGAGCCATTTACGTCCGAGATCCTCGGCAACCGCGCCGGTCGTGTTGCTTCCCGCAAATGGGTCGAGAACCATGTCGCCCTCGTCGGTAAGAAACCGTACAAAAAAGTCCACCAGACTCCTTGGCATTCTCGCTGGGTGAACCTGAGTTCCTTGATCGAGGCAAAATTTGCGATAGCCATCGCTTGATACTGTGTTGGCAGCCCTTATTAGGTTCGTGGCTCCCTGAAACTCAGAGACAAGTTGCAGGGTTTGTTCGAACTGTTCTTGCGAAATCACTCCGTCGATCGGCGGAATGCCGTCAACATCACCAACATTTGGCGGGATCGCCCCCTTGTTGTCGGTCTTAAAGCTCTCTGCCCCAATATTGTGAGCTGAGGGCCGTGGCCCGGCGTTGTACTTTCCAGACTTGATCAATCGCTTCATGCTGGGACTGTATTCGCGCAGAACTTTTCGATTGTCGGCTTTCGGCCGCTCGTTCGGTGACATCCACCAAATGCGTGTGAACGCATCTTTGACTCTAGATCGTTCTTTATTGACCCATTCTACAGGTGACGGAAGACGTGCAGGGTTGTACCAAATGAATTCTTGGCAAAGATGTAAATCACCCTTTTCCAAAAAGTTCAGAAAAGCCTTCATAACGTGAACTGACATTACGGGACGACCAGGCATCCACGCGTTGCCGATTTCAATTACAATCGACCCATCTTCGGTCACCATATCGCGCAAAATCGGCGCAAAATCGGCGAACCATTCAACGTATTCATCCTGCGTTCGATTTCCGTAGGCTTTCTTAGTGTTTAACGGGAATGGTGGTGAGGTCATCACAAGTTGAACCTGGCCTGCATATTTTTTTACAGGTTTGGTGCGAAGAACGTCTTCGGACTGCCCCAGATACATTTCACCAAGCTTGGTGGAATAGACGGGCAAAGAAGCATCATGCGCAACTGGTCGGTCAGCCACAATACTCGCTGTGTGTGTTTCAAACCAATCAGACATTCCTAGCTTCCTTTCTGGTATTCCGCCTACCATATTATCGAATTCATTCGCCAGTCACCTCAAAACCTAGAGTTCCACTCAATGGCACCGTCAAGTGTCTGGTCTTCCCACTCAATTGGAAATGGTTCCAGAATCCGCGCCAGTGTCATTTCGGCCCCTTGCCGCCCGTCGAGGATAGTCTGAACTACTTCCGGCGCGAGCAGCGTCATCCGTAGTAATCGGGTCATGTAGGACGGTGCAATCCCCTCATGCGCAGCCAACTCGGCGACTGTCGCGAACGCGCCTGTTTCGAGCATTCGTTTCCACCGGAAGGCGCGGGCCAGCGCCTTGACCAGTGTGCTGTCGGTCCGCCGCCGCTGGGGCGCGCCTTCGGGCAGCTGCATCTCCTTGCGCCCGCCGCGCTTTACCAGTCGGAACGGGATTCGCACTGTCACCGTTTCCGGCGTTGGCTTCGCACGGTTCATTTTGATGCTCCGAGATCTGCCAGCATTTCGCACGCGAGCTCGGTCAACCCGTCGATGCGCAGGCGAACATCGAGGCCATCGGTGTCGATGTCGATCCGTTCGACCAGCAGCGACGCGATACGCGCCTGTTCAGCGTGGAAGAGTTCATCCCACAGTGGATCCAGACGAGTCAACGCGTCACGGGCGTCGGCCTCGGTGATCCCGTCGCCCTGCGGCCGCGCTGCCTTCCATGTGCCCGCGATAATCTCGGGCTGGCGGAAGACGGCACGCAGTTGGTCGATGACGGCGGCCTCGATCTCGCCAGCAGGCACGCGGCCGATGGGACACGCCCCGGCGCCGTGCTTCAGGACCGTCTGGCTGACATAGTAGCGGTAGAGCCTGCCGCCCTTGCGGGTGTGTGTCGGCGAGAACGCGGCGCCATCGGGACCGAAGAGAAGCCCCTTCAGCAGCGCGGGCGTGTCGGAGCGAGTCCGGGCAGCCCTCTTGCGGGGGCTCTCCTGCAGGATGGCGTGAACCTTGTCCCAAGTCTCGTGGTCGACGATCGCGTCGTGTTCGCCGGGATAGCTTTCGCCCTTGTGGACCGCCTCGCCGATGTAGGCGCGGTTGGACAGCATCCGGTAGAGGTACTTCTTGTCGATCCGATTGCCGCGTGGCGTGGCAATGCCCCGCGCGCCGACCTCGCGGGCCAGAACCGTGCAGGAGCCGATCTCGATGAAGCGGGCGAAGATCCAGCGGACATGTGCTGCGGAATCTTCGTCGACCAGCAGCTTCCGGTTCTCGACCCGATAGCCGTAGGGCGGCACGCCACCCATCCACATGCCCTTCTTGCGGCTGGCGGCAACCTTGTCGCGGATGCGCTCGGCCGTCACCTCGCGTTCGAACTGGGCGAAGGACAGCAGGATGTTCAGCGTCAGCCGCCCCATGGACGTGGTCGTGTTGAACGACTGCGTCACCGAGACGAAGGTCACCCCGTTCTGGTCAAACACCTCGACCAGCTTGGCGAAGTCAGCCAGCGAGCGGCTGAGCCTGTCAATCTTGTAAACCACCACCACATCGGCCAGCCCGTCCTCGATATCGGCCATCAACCGCTTCAGGCCGGGGCGCTCCAGCGTCCCGCCGGAGATGCCGCCGTCGTCATACTGATCGCGCACCAGCACCCAGCCCTCGGACCGCTGGCTGGCGATGTAGGCTTCGCAGGCCTCCCGTTGGGCGTGGAGGCTGTTGAACTCCTGCTCCAGTCCTTCCTCGGAGGATTTCCGGGTGTAGACCGCGCAGCGCAGCTTGCGGACGACCTTCGATTTTTCAGGCGGCTTCGTCATGTCCGCCCCCTGTGGTTCTTCAGGCCGAAGAATACCCACCCGTTCCATCTTGTTTTCGTGATCGCGCGCGCAATGGCAGACAGCGACTTGTAGGGCCGCCCCTGCCATTCGAAGCCGTCGGCGGTGACGGGGACGACCTGCTCGACACGCTGCCACTCGCGCAGCAGCCGCGTGCCGGTGATCGGGCGGTCGCGATCGGCTCGCATGCCGCGCTTCTTCTTGTCGCCGCCGTCCAGTTCCTCACCAAGTTGTTCCAGTCGCCGGATCGTCTCCGGTTTCAGACCTCCGTAGACCAGTTCCTGGAGGCGATGGGCCAGACGGGACTCAAGGTAGCGCCGGTTGAACGGTGGCGGCTCGCTGTCGAACAACTCGCGCCACTGCGCTTTCAGAACGGGCGTCGGGGTGGTCTTCAACGCGGCCAGGCGTGCGGGGATGGGGTCATGGGTCATCCGGTTCTCCGAGTTTGCATGGTCTCATGACCGCTCGGATCGGATGGGTTGTGTAGCGAACTTTCTCCAATCCCCGCGGATAGTTGGCTTGACTGGCAGAGCCGGACGAGCTCCAGCGCCAGGATCGCGCAGAGTTCTGCGCGGCGCTCGCGCGGGCTCAGGTAGGAGGGATGGAGGGGGTTTGAACCCGGCACGAGGCGTCCTTTCAGCTTGTCGTTCTGAAAGGGAAAAGCCGTCTTCCGACCGAGATTGGGACAGCGCCGGTTCGCAAATCGGAACATTTTGAGAATCTCAAGGCTTGTCAACACGCACCAAATGCGCCGCAATCCGAAGACGATTCTAGAGCAATTCACATTGGAGTTGGCCATGGCTCGCAATTTGTTTCGCGGGGCGCCTGAGCTGTCGCGCCTCGTGATAGAATGCCCGGAAACAATGATTGACGAATTTCTACGCCACCCACAGTTCTCGGAGTTTCTACCCGTACTAATGGCCGAGAACGATCCGAATGCGGACGCCGCCTCCGACGACGGCCCAGTGATGAGGATCAAAACCTTGAAGGATGACCGCATCAAGCTCTTGGAGACGGAAGCGATGCGCATAACTGCTATGGCCGAGCGAGAGCCGGATATCATGCTGCGAAAACTCAGCGAACATCGTCGGTTCGGCGATCTCAGCGAAATGCGTCAAGTGCAGGATGCATTACAACGCTCGCTCTGGGCGTTCTGCAATGCTGTTCCCCTGTTCGAGGCGGCCAAGCGCGCAATGCAGGTCAAGGTCTACAGGGACCATGGAAGGGTATATCAATCTTGGTCGATCGACGCGTCGATACCGATCGGCACGGAAGACATCGACGACGTGAAGCTGGTTACGGAAATTGCCGATCGTCTTCAACATGGCGAAGGTTGTCACGTTGATGCGATTGAATTGCCAATAGGGGATGGCGTCGCACCTGAAATCCTTGTGGCGGTCACCTTCTTTGGTCCTTATTCCAGCCAGAAAACGGTACGACCCAACAAAAAGACGGAGCTGGTATATTTCCGGCCCCCTGACGAGCTACTTCTGGTCTACTCTCAGAGGAGGCAGCTAATAGAAGTCTGTGCGAGGGATGCAACTGAAAGGCGCGAGGTAGCCAACATTTTTGCTGGCGAAACGCTCCGGCACGACCTGTCGAACAAGCCCCTCACCCAAAAGAATTTTGATCTGTCGAGATTCAGAAGGTCACTCAAACTCCCGATCCCCGATCAGGAGGCGCATCGCGTACGAAGCGCCTCAATTACGGAAGTGCAAATCGCGCTGGGTGACTGGACGAAGAAGGTGGCACTCACGGTTGCCCCGGACAAAGACATTGATACAACCGCCAGAGAGGTTTTCGGTAAGGTCATTCCGGGTACGGGCGGCGGGTACATTACAAGAGTCGGGTTCCACATCGAATACTCAGGACCGAAGGGAAAGTCTGGATCATTGAAGTTCCAAGTGTTCGGACGCAACAAGTCCAATATCCAGAGCGAACGGGACCCAATGAAGCGCGCGCTCGGTTACGACCTGCTCGAGGCATGGGGCGTTCTGGAACGCATTTCGGGTTTAAGTCCGCGTGCTCGCCTTGAACGACTGCCCCAACTTATGGCTCTGTATGATCTGACCGAGACTGTCGTCACCGGCAGACTCCTGGCGGAAATCGGTGTCGATGCGGCCGATTTGACCTCGCACGGTTTTCTGGTAAGCAAGGGGTGGTCGGACGTCATCTTGTTCGAGGATGACGAACTTGGCGAAATGCCCCATTACGTCGAAGCGGGCCGAACGGATGGCCAGGTCCGCTTAGCTTGGAGCCCGGCGGCTCCGGTCACCGCATGGCTTCGGAAGACATCACGAAGTACGAGGTCCGCTTCGATTATGTCCGGGACGCACTGCGTCAGACCATCTCGGCGCTTGGGTTAAAGGGACGCGTTCGTGAACTGGACGAACACCTTCACTAACTTGGGAGGACCAGTATCGGGCTCGCCGATGTTCCGGTCTTCCTGATGCGGGGCATGTCCAACGACAAACTGTTAGAACGGACCGAGCGGCTACTGCGTGGTGAAAGCAACAACGCGCGCGGCATCGTTTTCACCCCGCAGTCGGCTCGGTTCCCGTATTCAGGCTGCAACGTTGTTTTGGGTTTGCCTGACTATCTGGATACCGACGATCGACATCTCGACGTGGATTCGATCCGTATTGCCTACGAAGCTTCGATTGATGCCGCCCTGCGGGGCAGCGCGGTCCACTTTCGACGGCAGGGTGATGGCGCAGCGCAGGTTACCGTTCCTGGTCAGCAGCCGCGGATCGTCATCGGAGCCAAGAAGGTCTTGCTGTTTGAACGCCTCTTCAAGGCCCACCAAAGCCGCGAGTTTGGTGTCAAGCTGGCGGAACTCAAGGCTTACCCAGGGTTCAAGCAACTCCCACAGATGATCGGAGATGAATGGCCGGAACTTGAAAACCGATATCTATATTCACCGAAGCGTGGGTTCTGGGCGCTGTGTGAGGAGCCCATCTCCGTTTGATCTCCTTTTGGGGGGTCTGACGACCTCCTGATTCGCCTGACAACTGTGGCGCTCCTTCAACGACAGGAGCCCTCAGATGGCCGCACCTTTTCGCCCCAACCGCCACACCAATCGCAGCACGTCGTGCACCACCGAGCAAACTTGGCTCTGCTCCAAGTGTTTCATGAAGCTCGGCCACCTCAATGAACAGCGCGTCGAAATCTGCTTCGCCCGGGGGCACCAGTATGTCGTCTCCATCCCGGTGACCGCTGTCTGCCGCAACTGCGGCAAGCTCAACGAACTGCGCTGAACCTACGACCGGCCGGTGTCCCCGGCCGGTTTTACTCATTCCCCATGAGGCGCGCGACGCCCTGACCCGGCCACGATGAGGCGCCTGACGCCCGGCCGCAAGGCAGGCGTCCCATGCGAGCCCCCTGGCACGCGGTTCATCGAAAACTTGTGCTCTCGACCCAACGTATGACATTCATCTCGTCCTTCATTCTGCTGCGACAGCACCAACCAGCGTTGTCCCCATACGCCGATCTGCCGAGCCTGCTGGCCTTCCTGAACACGACGTCCGGCGACGCGGATTGCAAGAACACCGTGCTGAGCGCGTTGATCGCGGAGGCGCAGCGCATGGCGGAGACGTCGGGGACCGCCAAGGTAGCGCTGATCCTCGCCCTCTGGCCTGGCCTCGATGCAATCCACGGCAGGTTGATGCGGTGGTTCGGGAATGACCCGGATCGACTGGCGACGGAACTTGCTGGCCGGGTCACCGCCGGCATTTCCACCCTGGACCTTGCCCGGGTGTCCCGGATAGCGGCAACCCTGCTGCGCAATGTCGAACGCGACATCCGCCGGATGCTGACGAAGGAGCGCGACCGGGTCGAGGTCGCCTTCACTAACGATCTGGCTGATTCAATCGGCGGGGACGGGCGGCCTCATCTAGGGAATTCCGAGACGTCTATGAAGGACCTGGTGCGTCGCTTGCAGCATGTCGTCGGTGACGACGCTTTCCTGGTAATCGCTGTCGTCATCTTCGGGCTCTCCCAGAAGGAAGCGTCCGCATCGCTGGGCCTGACTCATGACGTCGCGCGCAAACGCTACCAGCGCGCCATCGCCAGGCTGCAAGCCGATCATGACCGTAGCTGAAAGCGATGTCCCAACCTGCCGGTCCGGTTGGCTTTTCCTTTTCGAGACCTCGCTTAGGTCTTGCAGCGAAACGGACACGATCATGACAGACACCACCTTCAACCGGTTGCCCGGGCTGTTCCGTGCTTGGGATTTGCAGTTCCGGACTAACCAGACGGACGACTACCAGGTTCATTATGTCGAGATAACCGAGTGCGGCACGCCGCTCTTCGCCCTCTATCGCCGCGCTTCCCCACTCATTAATCAGGAGATCGTGTGATGGGGACAATGCCGATCACCGGTGCGGGAACTGACTTAGAAGCCGACGACTCCAGTGCATTCGACTCCGGTGGGCTTTCTGTTGCGCCCCGCCATCTGACGCCCGCCGAACTTGCCGCTCGCTGGCGCGTAAGCCCTCGGACGTTGGAGCGTTGGCGCGTTAATGGCACTGGCCCCTGCTGGCTGAAGCTCTGCGGGCGCGTGGTCTACCGGGAGGAGGACGTCGACACTTTTGAGTCTGAGGCCTTGCACGGTCCGCGAGGCAAATAACCAGTGAAGGTGGAGTGGCATACCAGGCCCCCACCGGACAAGCAGACAGACAAGCGGGTGGCCCGAGACCGCCCCGCAGGTGCTGGTGCCATCACCTATGGGTTGGCTGCGGCCAGGCTGTTCGACAACGGCTATCTCCCGATCCCGATCCGGACCGGCACCAAGGTGCCCGCGCTGACCCGATGGTCGACGGTGCCAATCGATGTCGGAGCTGTCGATACTTGGTCCACGAAGTTTTCGGACTGCGGCATCGGACTCAGGACGGGTGCCCTGGTCGGCCTCGACATCGACCTGCTCGACGCCGACCTCGCCCATGAGGTGGCCCACAAGGCCGAACAGACCCTCGGGGTAACCCTTGTCCGTGTCGGGCTTTGGCCAAAACGGCTGCTGCTCTACCGCACGGACGCGCCCTTCGCCAAAATGCAGGTGCCGGGCATTGAGGTGCTCGGGAGTGGCCAGCAGTTCGTGGCCTTCGGCGTCCATCCCGACACCGGGCGGGCCTACAGCTGGCCCACTGGCGACACCCCGCTGGAAATCGTCCTGACCGACCTTCCCTCCGTTACATGCGATCAGCTGCGCACCTTCCTGGGCGAAGCATCTGCTGCGCTGCCGAGTCGGTCGTCCACACCGCCTCGCCCGCGAGGATCGCCACCCCAGCCCAATCAGCCCGTCCGCGTCGATGGGCTGGTCATCGACGGGCGCGACGTCTGGCTGTCGATCATCGCGTTTCACGCGGTGCACGATGCACTGGACGTCGGTCTGGCGCCGGACGCCGAGGCAGTGTCGCTTCAGGTCTGGGACCGCTTCGTCGGTTCAACGGACCTCTCGCGGGCACGAAAGGGGAGTCAGCGCCCTTACAGGCAGGGTGATGCGAGAAAGAAGGTCAACGACAAGCTCCGCCTGCTTCGGAGTGGACTTCTGCCGCCGCGCAGCACCGACACGCCCGAACCCGTGAATACTCCTGTCGGGCGCAGCGTTGCCGCAGCGCGCGGACAACTGGACGCATTCCTCGCGAATGCCTGCGACCGGATCGAGGCTTGGCACAGTGGCGAAGAGGCAGAGCCCGCCCCGCAGATCGGATTGCGGGCCACCGTGGGGCTGGGCAAGAGTTCGGCGGCGCGACGCCATCTGCTGGCGCTGCGCGAACGGCTGCGAGCCGCGGGTCTTCCCCACCGGATCGCCGTGTTCACGCCCTCCCACGCGCTGGCAGAGGAATGCGCTGCCGAGTGGCGGCAGACCGGGGTCACGGTGGCGGTTCTGCGAGGATATGAGATGCGTCACCCGACCCGGGGCGAACTGATGTGCCGGGATGTCGAGGCGGTGCGGCTGGCGCTGACTGCGGGGCTCGACGTTTCCAACACGGTTTGCCGCGACAAGCTCAATCGCGCGTGCCAGTTCCATGACACGTGTCTCAAGCAGGAGAACCAGCGCGAGGTGGCTGCAGCGGATGTGGTCATCGCGCCCTATGACGCCCTCTTCACCGGCTTTTCGTCCGAACCGGGAACCTTTGCGCTGTTGCTGATCGATGAAGGATGCTGGGCTCGCGCCATGATCGAGAACCAAGAGCTCAAGGTCGAGACATTGGCGGAACAATCCATCTCCGGTCGCAAGCGGGGATCATCAAAACTCGGGGCGGCCGCCTCTGCTGCCGATCTCCTGGACCTGCGCCACACCCTGATGATGGCGTTGATAGCCACCGGACCGGGCGCGGTGCGGAAAGGCAATCTTGTGGCCGGCGGGCTCACGGTCGAGCACTGCCGCAGGGCTGCCGGGTTGGAATACGCCCGCCGCATGGACCCCGGCCTCTATCCGAGCATGTCCCGCGACGAACGTCAGGTCGCCGCCGCCATCGGGGCGCAGAACCAGATCGCGACACGCCAGGGCGGGCTGTTCAACATCTGCGCCGATATCCTTGAAGGAAACGACAGCCGCGGACAGGTGAGGACCCTGCCGCCTGATCCGAAGACCGGGCTGCACGACCTGCTGATCACCGGGATGCATGTCATCCGTCCAAACCTGCGCTCGAAGCCTGTCCTGCATCTTGACGCCACGCTGAGGCCGGAGATTGCTCGCAGGGTGCTCCCGACCCTGGACGTGGAAAAGATCGACGCCTCCACACCGCACATTCATTGCGGTTGATCACGGGTCGGTTCGGAAAGTCGGACTTGATCGAGGCCTCACGAGCAACCGGTGAGAACAACGCTCGAAGGCGTCGCCACCTTGCCGAGGTCGTCGATTACCTGCGCTGGCATGCGCTGCGTGTGGCGCCGGACCGCACGTTGGTGATTACCTACCAATCCGCTGAAGCCGCCTTTGCAGGGATCCCAAATGTGGAGACGGCGCATTTCAACGCCATCGCAGGGCTCGATGCCTGGTGCGACGCCGCGCAGATCATCCTGGTCGGGCGGCCTTTGCCTCCATCTGAAGATATTAACCACCTCGTCGGCGGATTTTTCGGAAAGGAAGTGGCCGGCGGCTACGGCTTCTGCCGCCGCGCCGTGCACATGCCGGATGGGTCCAGGCGCCCGGTTCGGGTGATTGCCCACGGCGATCCGGCGGGCGAGCTGTTGCGTTCGGCCATCTGCGACGACGAACTGATACAGGCCATCGGCCGCGGGCGTGGGGTGAACCCGACGGCGCAGACGCCGCTCGAAGTCCAAGTGCTCGCTGATGTCGCCCTCCCCTTGGTGCATGCTGTGGTCACCAGCTGGGACTTGGCAGCACCGGACCTGATGCAGAACATGTTGCTGGCGGGCGTCGCCGTCGACAGCCCGGGTGATGCCACTGCCCTGCATCCGGCCCTGTTTAGCAGCGAAAAGCAGGCCCAGAAAGCTTTCGAGAGAGCCGGATTTAAGCGACATTCCTCTTATATGGATCATATAAGGGAAATGTCGCTTAAATCGGCCTCCTACCGTCGCCCAGGACGCGGCCGATCGTGGCAGCGGGCGTGGCGGCTGCCAGGGTTGATCGGCGAAGACGAAGCCCGGGCGCTGATCGAAAGGACTTTTGGTGGTCTGGCGGAGTGGCGACGCCTTGGTTCTGTTGCTGATTGAAATCGTCAGAGGACCGCTTGGAGCCTTTATTGCTCTATGATGCCTAGGCACCGTCTCGCAAGTGCAGAAAGGATGAGCCGTCGCTCCCGGCCCAGTCCGGACCTTCGTCCTACCTTTGCAGTGTTGCAAGCACAGCCCGCTTACCGGCCATTCGCGGCGAGTGCGAAATCAAGGGATGGCCGGGTTCAAAGTTTGCGAGAACAGGGCCTCAGTTCAGCCATTACGCGCCTCTGCCACGCCAAGACCGGATCGTACGTTGTCCAAATAACTTCTCTTGAGGGTCTTCGCGCCAATTTCTTGGCTGTTATGGGTCTCGGAGATGACAGTGAAGTCCCCAGGCAGCTTGCTGAGGGCTTCCGCAACTGGGGCCGGTCTTGGATGAAACAGGCCGTCTTCCGAACTTTCGCCAACAGCGGCTTCTCCGAACAGGTCTTTCTGCGGTGGTTCGGGATAGCGATCATCCACTGCACGATGTTGAATTTCGCCCCGCGGCCCGAAATGGATCGGAGTGTAGTGAAAATGCGCTCTCTTTAGCGGGTTATTATCTAGAAAACACTGAATTTGATCGCAAAGCGCGAAAATGTTGTTGGCGCTCTCAAGCGTTCCTAGCGTTCTGGCATGGACATGCCCAAAATCGATGCAAGGATGAACACCTTCAATTTGCTGCGACAGTGAGAGAATTTTTTCAACTGAACCAAGTTGACCGACTTTCCCAGCCGTCTCAATAAACAGGCCAATTTCCGTGGACCCAATTTGGTCGACGAACCTGGCTGCATTGTCCGCAAACCTCGCGGAAACTTCTTCTTCATCTCCACCGTACAATGGCCCCGGGTGCAATATCACCTCTTTACCACCTAGTAGGTCGGTCAATTCGTAGGTCTTGTTCAACGTGTCAATCGAGCGAGAAATCTTGTCTTCCTCACCACTTGTCAAAACGATATAGTATGCCGCGTGTACGGATAGCCTTATCCCAAGGCCATCAGCTAGAGCCTTATATTCTAAGCATTTTTCAGGCTTTGTCCTCGGTCCATATGTCATCTGCAGCTCAACTGCATCCAAACCAATCTTGGAAACCCATTCGAATATCTTTGACCGATCTTTGCCGTCAGGACTTTCTGTGAAAGCTAACGGGTATCCAGCGACGCCAAACCTCACCATAGGGCTACATTGCGTGCGGCATTGCAACTGACCGAATGTGCCCAAGAGCCCCCTGCCGCCATTGCCTGAACAATACCGCGCGACACTCCTGCAGCGTCCCCGATGACGTAAACACCTTCGACAGAAGCCTTGAACCCTTGAGACAGTTGCACCTTGGGCCAGTAGAGATCGATTGAAGGACCGAACACTTTGAGAGACCCATGCTCTCCTGTAGCGCCATCAAAAATCTGGCAAGACGGATCGTTGAGAAGCCTGTGAAGCAAAGCCTGAAGCGCCTTCTTGTACTGCGGGCTCGGTCCTTCTGGGATCACGTCAATTATTTCTTGTTCCAACGTGGAAGCGCTTCCCGAAAACTTGTCAAAGGCTCCGAGGAGCAGCCGATCCTCACTCGCCTCGTTGACGGACTGGCACCATTCCTCAAGGAGCTGCGGTTCGAAAACCTCTCCAGTTCTTGCCATTAGCGCGACGTTGGTCCGTCCGGTGTCTTTTCTTACAAAGGCACCATCCGCAAAGAAGCCGCTTCCAAATTTGACGGGAACGATCTGCCCGCCTTTGCACGTGCAGAAGGTTCTCGCCTGTCCTAGGCTACCAAAATCAAACTTGAACTTCGGGTCATCCTGGTAAAGGAACTGCCTGCTGATCGTGTTCGATGGGGCTTCGATCCGAACACCGATGTCTGGCGAGTTCTCAGCGTATTCAATGCCCAGCTGATCCAACCATCGCCTTAATGCAATGTGCCCGCTTCTACCCGTTGCGATCACGACATTCTCGGTGTCAATCACCTCGCCCGTCTCCGAGACCAGTCTGAAACAGTTGGCACCTAGGCGCTCAATGCTCTCCACTGACCAACCTTCGAGGATCGGTGTCGTTGACTGCACGTCCGAGATCAGGTCGTCGAGCGCCGCTCTGTAGCTGTCCGCGTGCGCAATGCTGACGTCATACACCTTCCGGTTTGGCACGTTGGGATGTTGAACCACGACGCTTCTTCCATGAGCGGATGCCTCTGACCGAACGTCAGGCTTGACGCTCATCAACTCTTGGACGCCAGAACTGGCCGGAAAGTGACAGTATTTGTTGCCAAACGTTGCCGATGACCCACCTATGCCATTGATCACATGACATTTCTCTTTGAAACAGCTTGAGCAAGAATGTTTTTTTAGCGACGGGCAGATCTTTCGTCCCTTCTTGAAACCAGCGTCGACAACGACAGCCGCCCGCCGGTCGCCGAGCGGCAACTCGACAACGGCGTTCAATGCGGCTGGACCCGCTCCGATGAAGGCGTACTTAAACATCGCTTTACTGCTCCGGCGGAGGCGGTGTCTCCGCTCCATTTTGCTCCACATTATAGCCTAGCTGTTGCTGAAGCGCAACGATCTCGGCCTTTAGAGCTTCGATTTCCAGGCTTAGAGTGTCAATCTTTCTAACGTCATCGAGCCGGCTCGTCAGTGCTTCCAGTTGCGTTCGAAGTGCGGTGACGTCTCTCAGAACGACTTCGCCGCGATCCCCGTCAGCCCATCCTCTGGTGTAGTTCACAGCCAGTCCCAGAATGACCGGAATGAGTGCACTTAGGAACGCTAGACCAAACCCGCCCAAGATTACGCCCCAAACTAGGTGACGCCGTTTCTCCTCAACTCTTGTGAGGCGATGATCAAAGTCGGACCTAGCTCTCCCTATCTCTTCTTTGTTTCCGTCAACTAATTCTCGTAGACGTTTCGAGCTCTCGGCTTCGCCAGCGGCTTTCAATTCCCCAATAGTCTTTGCGGCATCTACCTGCGCTTGTGCCGCTTGGAACGCACCAAGGAATTGTTGGTTTAAGCGTTCGTATATCTCTTTTTCGGTATGACTTATCTTTTGTCCCAGATTATGAATTTCACCTCGGAAGCGCTCTACCTCTTGTTGCATCGCCCGAATTGTGCTTTTAGAGAATTTCGTGTTCTTTACAAAATCTCTGATATCTACGACTTCTTTTTGGCCAGGATCGTCGTTCTCAGCCTCTCGCCCAACGTTGAAGAACTCAATAGTGAACAGGCGATCCCGGCCCTTGCCTACCTTGTCCTGTCCGCCTTCTGTGAAGAGTTCGATTGGTTCAGATGTGATGTTGTAGAGAACCGCGAAAAGCTTGCCATGGTAATGAGGTTCAACTTGTGTACCCATTTGAACAAAAAGGCCTTGCAAGGCCATTTTGATCCGAAGGTTGAATTTGCCAATCACATCTCCGGGGATCTTCACAACTTCATGTGTTGAGACAATCATGGCTCCGAAGGGTGGAATCGTTATCGATTTTCCTTGAAGAGGCTTAAGCGAGGCACTTTGCTCACCGTCAGTGGGGTCGATGTAGTCGTCACCGATTCGCAGATCGTAGCTTGCAGGCTTGAAGCAAGTCCCGCACGGGTCCTCCAAAATTATTTCTCGATCAATGATCTCCTTGCGCAGCAACACGCCAGTTGGTTGAGCTGCTGGTTGTTGTTGCGAGGTGGCCATCTACGCTCCTTGCGGAATTGCTCACAAATTGTTGCTTGTATGGAGGATAACTTGGTGTTCAGGCTTCGGTAAAGCCTAGAGGTTGGGGGCCTTTCTGCGATGGACCATTATTTCATCACCGTCACCGGCGCGCACGGCGTCGGCAAGACCTCACTAATCGAGGAAGTAACCGCGCATGCGGCGAGCCCCGAAGACATCAGTGTCATCCGTGAGCCGGCAAGGGAGATCGCCAAGCGCGGCTTCTACGTCAACGACAAGATTTCCCTCGATGGCGTCTTTGAGTACCTTGGCTACTGTTTGGCAGAGGTGCGCCAAGTTCAAACCAAGCTCGTCTTGACCGACAGATCGATTCTCGACCTCTATGCCTATACCCGCGACCAGTTCCCTCATCGGTTTTCGTACTCACTTGAGAAGCTGATCGTCGAGCAGATACACGCAGAGAAGCACAGGACCCGGCTCTACTTATACCTGCCAATTGAGTTCCCGATGGAGCAAGACGAACTGAGACCGGCGGACCTTGATTACCAGGCGTACATCGATGAAGTAATCCGAGAACTGCTGGATCACTTCGGGATGCCAACCCTCGAAGTGCGCGGTTCCTTAGAGGAGCGCGCATCCAAAGTTTTGGATGCGATTTCGAGCTTGCCGGAAACAGCATAGCGACTAGGCGGTTTCTGTGGCCGCACCATTGAGAAACGACAAGACTTTTGCTGCCAACTGTGATGGAGAGGCAACTTCGGCATCGAGTTTGAGGTCAGAAACGTCAGCCAATTCCGACTGATAGCTTTCGCTAGCATCCTTTACGATGGTGTCGTATTCTTGGCCGGCATCTATGTCACGCGATCTTAGTCTATGACGATGAACAAGGTGGTCGTAGCTAGCCACTAGGTGAACGTGTGTGATATTCAGGGTCGTTTGCTCACGAAGCGCCAGAACCTGTTCCGGTTTGCGGACCGCATCGACCACCAGTGAGCGGTCCGAGAGTTCTCGCTCAAGCTTCGACACTTCGTCAGCAATCCAGCGAAAATTGGTTTCTTCGTCGAGACTGTTGCCGGCTTGCTGTAGAGATACCCTGCCTGGAAGTAGAGTAGGTCGGATACTGGAAATCAGCGAGCTGGTTGACACATGGAGCGCTCCGAAAAGCAGAAACATTTCGTGGGCCAAAGTCGTTTTCCCAACTCCTGTTGGCCCCGAGAGCACTATGATGTGTTGATGTCCGGGGTTCATATTGACGATACGTCTCTCGTATTGGTGTATGATCGCATTTCGACAGCGTCGGGCGGTCTGCCCTCCATCATAGGTCACTTACCCAAAACCCGACAGAGGAGAGTTGATCGCTCGCCACCACTTGCGAACTGTCGCTCTGACTGGCGGATGTCTGCTTAGCGTGCTTGATTTCTTGCACTGCAACCGCAGCGAAGTTCCGCTTCCCGCCCCTCCAGTACAGCGGCTCGAAAGCGCGGCACAGATCGAGCTGATGCAGCGAATGACAGGAGTATCCGCAAAGCAGTCATTGGATTCTTACCATTTCGCCGCTGTGCATCAGATTCCACGCTGAACCGCGTCATGGTGCCGGACCTCCATGGGATAGCCCTAACCTCCCTGTCGGTCTGTGTGCGCCCCTGTCGTCGTTTGCGTGAAACTGTCATCCTTTCAGTAACTTAAAAACAGAGATATACTTCAGCCAAGCAAGCAAACGGACACGACCAATTCCCAACGGGGGGCTCATGGGACGCACCGTCGTGATACAAGACCTGGACAGCGATGGCCTTCGCGGCGCGACGTCCATTCGACATTGCCCGGTAGAGATGCTGATCCCCTATGCCAACAATGCCCGCACGCATTCGGAAACCCAGGTTGCACAGATCCCCGGATCGATCCGGGAGTTCGGTTTCAACAACCCAGTTCTGGTCGACGGCGAGAATGGCATTATCGCGGGGCACGGGCGGGTGCTGGCGGCACGCAAGCTGGGACTGGCCGAGGTGCCGGTCATTGAACTTCGCCACCTGAGCGAGGCGCAAAAGCGGGCCTACATATTGGCCGACAATCGGCTGGCCGAAGCTGCGGGCTGGGATCGCGATCTTTTGGCGCTGGAACTCGGGGACCTGACAGACC
>NZ_JBHSGI010000011.1:0-13833 GCF_042654245.1 Seohaeicola nanhaiensis | reverse complement strand
TTTGCTTTTCGTCATAACCATCATCCTTACTTAAGTTGATGGTCTCCGACAAACTCGGGGCGATTCAAACACCTTGCGCTGCCTTTCCCACTCCAGCGGGAACGGCTCCAACACCCTCGCAAGCGTCACCTCCGGTCCCTGCTTCCCGTCCAGGATCGCCACAACGATGTCGGGTGAAAGCAGCGTCATGCGCAGGACCCGGGTCATGTAGGAGGGCGCAATCCCTTCGCGCTCGGCCAATTCCGCGATGGTGACAAACTCGCCGGACTCCAGAAGGCGCTTCCAGCGCAAGGCGCGCGCCAGCGCCTTCACCAGCGTGTTGTCGGTCTTGCGTGATTGGCTGGCTCCTTCGGATAGTTGCATCTCCTTCCGCCCGCCGCGCTTCACGATCCGGAAAGGGACATGGAGCGTCACGGTCTTGGGGTTCGGCGTCGCGCGGCTCATGCGGCTGCGCTCATGTCGCCGGCCAGCATCTCGCGGGCCAGACCGCCGAGGCCGTCGACACGCAGTCTGACCTTCAAGCCCTCACTGCTAATCTCCACGCGCTCGACCAGTAGCGCCACGATGCGCGCCTGCTCGGCGGGGAAGAGTTCGTCCCAAAGCGGGTCGAGCTGCTGCAGGGCCACGCGAGTGTCGCCTTCGGAGACGTCGTCGGCGTGGCTGCGCGCCGCCTTCCACGTCCCTGCCACGATCTCCGGCTGCCGGAACACGGCGCGGAGCTGGTCGATGACGGCGGCCTCGATATCGCCCGCGGGCACCCGGCCGATGGGGCACGCGCCAGCGCCATGTTTCAGGACGGTCTGGCTGACATAATAACGGTACAGCCGGTCACCCTTCCGCGTGTGGGTCGGCGAGAACGCGGCGCCGTCGGGACCGAACAGCAGTCCCTTTAGCAGCGCGGGTGTCTCGGCGCGGGTCCGCGCAGCGCGCTTGCGAGGGCTCTCCTTCAGGATGGCATGAACCTTGTCCCAAGTCTCGCGCTCGATGATCGCGTCGTGCTCGCCGGGGTAGCTCTCCCCCTTGTGGACCGCCTCGCCAATGTAGGCGTGATTGTTCAGCATCCGGTAGATGTACTTCTTGTCAATGCGGTTGCCCCGCGGCGTACGGATGCCACGAGTGTCGACCTCCCGGGCCAGTTCTGTCGCCGAGCCGATCTCGAGGAAGCGGGCGAAGATCCAGCGGACATGCGAAGCGCTTTCCTCGTCAACCACCAGCTTCCGGTTCTCGACCTGATAACCGTAGGGCGGCACACCGCCCATCCACATGCCCTTCTTTCGGCTGGCGGCGACCTTGTCACGGATGCGCTCGGCCGTCACCTCGCGCTCGAACTGGGCGAAGGACAGCAGGATATTCAGCGTCAGCCGACCCATCGACGTGGTGGTATTGAAGGACTGCGTCACGCTGACGAACGTCACCCCGTTCCGGTCGAAAACCTCGACCAGCTTGGCGAAGTCGGCCAGCGAGCGGCTGAGGCGGTCGATCTTGTAGACCACCACCACATCGATCAGCCCGTCCTCGATGTCCTCCAGCAGCCGTTTCAGGCCGGGCCGTTCCAGCGTGCCGCCCGAAATGCCGCCGTCATCATACTGATCGCGGACCAGCACCCAACCCTCGGAGCGCTGGCTGGCGATGTACGCCTCGCAGGCCTCGCGTTGAGCGTGGAGGCTATTGAATGCCTGCTCCAGCCCTTCCTCGGAGGATTTCCGGGTGTAGACCGCGCAGCGCAGCTTGCGGACGACCTTCGATTTCTCGGGCGGTTTCGTCATGTCCGCCCCCTGTGGTTCTTGAGCCCGAAGAACACCCACCCGTTCCAGCGCGTTCCGGTGATGGCCCGCGCGATGGCGGACAGCGATTTGTAGGGTCGCCCCTGCCATTCGAAGCCGTCGGCGGTGACGGTGACGACCTGCTCGACACCCTGCCACTCGCGCAGCAGCCGCGTGCCGGTGATCGGGCGGTGTCGATCGGCTCGCATGCCGCGCTTCCTCTTGTCCCCGCCGTCCAACTCCTCGCCGAGCCGCTCCAGCCGCCGGATCGTCTCCGGCTTCAGCCCGCCATAGGCCACTTCCTGGATGCGATAGGCGATGCGGCTTTCGAGATAGCGGCGGTTGAACGGCGGCGGATCGCTGTCGAACAACTCGCGCCACTGCGCTTTCAGAACGGGCGTCGGGGTGGTCTTCAACGCGGCCAGGCGTGCGGGGATGGGATCATGGGTCATCCGGTTCTCCGAGTTTGCATGGCACCATGACCGCTCGGATCGGATGGGTTGTGTAGTGAACTTTCTACAATCCCGGCGGATAGTTGGCTTGACTGGCAGAGCCGGACGAGCCCCAGCGCCAGGATCGTGCAGAGTTCGGCCCGGCGCTCGAGGGGCGTCAGGTGGCGGGGGTTGAGGGCGTTTGGGCGCTTCATTCCACATACCCTCGGGTCGGCCCAGACAGCATCTCACGTTCCCAAGCTTCGATGCCGTCGTGCGGATAGATCACCCTGCCGTTGATCTTCATCCAACCCGGCCCGTTGCCATCGCGCCGCCAGCGTTGAAGCGTCCGTGCCGTCACACGCCAACGCAGCGCCAGCTCGCGCTCCAGCAATGCGTAAGGTGGGTTTTCCGGTTTGTTTGTCATTCTATCCGCTCGTCGGGAGATTTCGCCTTGAGCGGAAGAATGCGGCGCGGCGACCATTCACGTCGTCTGTGGTCGGGGTGTGCTAGAGTGGTTGTCGAGGTGCTGTTCAGTCGTTGCCGCGCGGTGCGGTGTCAGAGATTAAGGCGATAAGCCCCTCGTCTGTCGGAAACTATCAACTCCTGCCAGTCGCGGTTCTTCATGTATCGGAATGCAGAGGAGAGCGATTTGCCGTCGAATTTGACCTCGTTCCGGATCGCTTCGCCCCGGACCCAAACCTGGCCTCTTTGATAGGACTGGTGCAGGACACGCACGATGCCGGCCTGGATCGGGTTCAGGGTATATTCAACGCCCTGCAGCGTGACATGTGCGTATCCGTCATCGTGATCGAAGGACCCGGTTTGGGATGGCACCGCGCGGGTCTGCGTCAGGCGTTCCACAGAACCCGTCGACGGTAGAAAGTCGGAAAGCCAATCGGGAATGTCCCGAATGTTGCGCGGAAACTGCTCGGGTTCGAATATTTCCACTTGTTCGAGAGCGACTGCAGCGCCGCTGAACGAATTCGACCAGCGCTGGTAGTCAATCCCCCCGGAAATGTAATGTGCTGGGTGGACCGCAAATCGCGGGCCAGAAGGATCGGCATTCTTCGCGACGGCGCTGGACAACAACTGCCCCTCCGACAAGCTTTCAACAAGTTGGCGAACGAGCTCCCGTTTGCGATCCCGATACTGGTTTTCCCGAGGGTTTTGCGGAACATCCAATGCGAAGAACGGCACTTCGAATGCCGAAACATAGAGCTCTTCCATCGCTTCAAACGCCTCTGGAGGCGACCACCGCCGGAGCGCTTCCAGTATGCTGAGACCCTGTGGTGGGCGCTCACGGAATGGCTTCAGAGCCGGATGTCCAGATGACTTCATGATGCAATCCTGAGGCAGAATCACTTTGCGCGCTACTGGTCGTGGGCACGCTCGAGCATGGCTCATCCTGCCCCTCGTCGGCACCCATTTCGCCCCATGTCGCCTCTTGTCTGGAAATGTCATCCTTTTCAACATTTTACGCGAGAATATACTCTCGCGGAAGAGATGCTCCAGCACAGGTGTACGAGCGCAATGACCGAAAAGCAGGCACAGAAGACGAACAGCACGACTCCGGTTTGGTATTCTACCGAGGCCGAGACGCACGTGGCGAACATGATGGATTTCGCCGATGAAACCGCCGGCAACGTCCTCGCCAATCAGGGAAACCCGACAGATGCAAATGCCGTTGTATCTCTCATCCGCCACCTCACTCCGGCCGAGCTTGCCTCTCGCTGGCGCGTAAGCCCTCGGACTCTGGAACGCTGGCGTGTCAACGGCATCGGCCCCTGCTGGCTGAAGCTCTGCGGGCGCGTGGTCTATCGCCAGAACGATGTAGCCGCGTTCGAAGCCGAGGCCTTGCACGGTCTTCAAGACGAGTGACCGGTGGCGGTGGAGTGGCATACCAGGCCCCCACCGGACAAGCAGACAGACAAGCGGGTGGCCCGAGGCCGCCCCGCAGGTGTTGGTACCATCACCTATGGTTTGGCTGCGGCCAGGCTGTTCGACAACGGCTATCTCCCGATCCCGATCCGGACCGGCACCAAGGTGCCCGCGCTGACGCGATGGTCGACGGTGCCAATCGATATCGGAGCTGTCGATACCTGGTCCACGAAGTTTTCGGACTGCGGCATCGGACTCAGGACGGGTGACCTGGTCGGCCTCGACATCGACCTGCTCGACGCCGACCTGGCCCATGAGGTGGCCCACAAGGCCGAACAGACCCTCGGGGTAACCCTTGTCCGTGTCGGGCTTTGGCCAAAACGGCTGCTGCTCTACCGCACGGACGCGCCCTTCGCCAAAATGCAGGTGCCGGGCATTGAGGTGCTCGGGAGTGGCCAGCAGTTCGTGGCCTTCGGCGTCCATCCCGATACCGGGCGGACCTACAGCTGGCCTACTGGCGACACCCCGCTGGACATCGCCCTGACCGACCTTCCCTCCGTCACATGCGATCAGCTGCGCACCTTCCTGGGCGAGGCATCTGCTGCGTTGCCAAGTCGATCGTCGACACCGTCTCGCTCGCGAGGATCGCCACCCCAGCCCAATCAGCCCGTCCGAGTCGATGGGCTGGTCATCGACGGGCGCGACGCCTGGCTGTCAACGATCGCGTTTCACGCGGTGCACGATGCACTGGACGTCGGTCTGGCGCCGGACGCCGAGGCAGTGTCGCTTCAGGTCTGGGACCGCTTCGTCGGTTCAACGGACCTTTCGCGGGCACGAAAAGGAAGTCAGCGCCCTTACAGGCAGGGTGATGCGAGAAAGAAGGTCAACGACAAGCTCCGCCTGCTTCGGAGTGGACTTCTGCCGCCGCGCAGCACCGACACGCCCGAACCCGTGAATACTCCTGTCGGGCGCAGCGTTGCCGCAGCGCGCGGAGAACTGGACGCATTCCTCGCGAATGCCTGCGACCGGATCGAGGCGTGGCACAGTGGCGAAGAGGCAGAGCCCGCCCCGCAGATCGGATTACGGGCCACCGTGGGGCTGGGCAAGAGTTCGGCGGCGCGACGCCATCTGCTGGCGCTGCGAGAACGGCTCAGAGCCGCGGGTCTTCCCCACCGGATCGCCGTGTTCACGCCCTCCCACGCGCTGGCAGAGGAATGCGCTGCCGAGTGGCGGCAGACCGGTGTCACGGTGGCGGTTCTGCGAGGATATGAGATGCGTCACCCGACCCGAGGCGAACCGATGTGCCGGGATGTCGAGGCGGTGCGGCTGGCGCTGACAGCGGGGCTCGACGTTTCCAACACGGTTTGCCGCGACAAGCTCAATCGCGCGTGCCAGTTCCATGACACGTGTCTCAAGCAGGAGAACCGGCGCGAGGTGGCTGCAGCGGATGTGGTCATCGCGCCCTATGACGCCCTCTTCACCGGCTTTTCGTCCGAACCGGGAACCTTTGCACTGTTGCTGATCGATGAAGGATGCTGGGCTCGCGCCATGACCGAGAACCGGGAACTCAAGGTCGAGACATTGGCGGAACAATCCATCTCGGGTCGCAAGGGGGGATCATCAAAACTCGCGGCGGCCGCCTCTGCTGCCGATCTCCTGGACCTGCGCCACACCCTGATGAAGGCGTTGATGGCCACCGGTCCGGGCGCGGTGCGGAAAGGCGATCTTGTGGCCGGCGGGCTCACGGTCGAGCACTGCCGCAGGGCCGCCGGGTTGGAATACGCCCGCCGCCGAGACCCGGGCCTCTATCCCGGCATGTCCCGCGAGGAACGACCGGTCGCCACCGCCATCGCGGCACAGAACCAGATGGCGACACGCCTGGGCGGGCTGTTCAACATCTTCGGTGATATCCTTGAGGGAAACGACAACCGCGGACAGGTGAGGATCCTGCCGCCTGATCCGAAGACCGGGCTGCACGACCTGCTGATCACCGGGATGCATGTCATCCATCCAAACCTGCGCTCGAAGCCTGTCCTGCATCTTGACGCCACGCTGAGGCCGGAGATTGCTCGAAGGGTGCTGCCGACATTGGACGTGGAAAAAATCGACGCCTCCACACCGCACATGTCATTGCGGTTGGTCACGGGTCGGTTCGGAAAGTCGGCGCTGATCGAGGACTCACGAGCAACCGGTGAGGACAACGCTCGAAGGCGGCGCCACCTTGCCGAGGTCGTCGATTACGTGCGCTGGCATGCGCTGCGTGTGGCGCCGGGCCGCACGTTGGTGATTACCTACCAATCCGCTGAAGCCGCCTTTGCAGGGATCCCAAATGTTGAGACGGCGCATTTCAACGCCATCGCAGGGCTCGATGCCTGGTGCGACGTCGCGCAGATCATCCTGGTCGGGCGGCCTCTGCCTGCATCTGAAGATATCAACCACCTCGTCGGCGGATTTTTCGGAAAGGAAGTGGCCGGCGGCTACGGCTTCAGCCGTCGCGCCGTGCACATGCGGGATGGGTCCAGTCGCCCGGTTCGGGTGATTGCCCACGGCGATCCCGCAGGGGAACTCCTGCGCTCGGCCATCTGCGACGACGAACTGATCCAGGCCATCGGCCGCGGGCGTGGGGTGAACCGGACGGCGCAGACGCCGCTCGAAGTCCAGGTGCTCGCTGATGTCGCCCTCCCCTTGGTGCATGCTGTGGTCACCAGCTGGGACTTGGCAGCACCGGACCTGATGCAGAAGATGTTGCTGGCGGGCGTCGCCGTCGACAGCCCGGGTGATGCCGCTGCCCTGCATCCGGCCCTGTTTGGCAGCGAAAAGCAGGCCCAGAAGGCTTTCGAGAGAGCCGGATTTAAGCGACATTCCTCTTATAAGGATCCTATAAGGGAAATGTCGCTTAAATTGGCCTCCTACCGTCGCCCCGGACGCGGCCGGTCCTGGCAGCGGGCGTGGTGGCTGCCGGGGTTGATCGGCGAAGACGAAGCCCGGGCGCTGATCGAAAGGACTTTAGGTGGGCTGGCGGAGTGGCGACGCCTTGGTTCTGTTGCTGATTGAAATCGTCAGAAGACCGCTTCGAGCCTTTGTTGCCCTATGATGCCTGGGCGCCATCTCGCAAGTGCAGAAAGGATGGGCCGTCGCTCCCGGCCCAGTCCTTCTTTTCGAAGGGACAGTAGATGCAGCACCGCACCGTCACCCCGGTCGGTTAGCGGCCGGGGATCGATTGTTCAATGCCGCGGCTGCATACTGAATGAAGCATTTTCGCAATTTGATGGTTTGTTCCTCTTGAACCGGCGAAAGTCATTGATTTGTTTGCGAGGGCGATGAATGAGCTTTTAGACGCGGAACCAGATCCCGTGTGGCGAGTTACACGAATGGCGTGACTGCTGTTCGGGGCGCGCTTAACCCCACGTCTATTGCCGGGTTCATGGGCTGGCGATGGAAGATCCGCGCGCCCCGTTCTCCAATCCTCCCAGCGGCTGAAATTGTGCGAAGGCGGCTAGTTGTTGCCACTTCTAAGCGCACAACATTTGTTAACTTAAACCCTAGCGGCGAATCGCGTTACCGTTGTCTCCGAGCAGTTGGAACCTTTAGAAGTTCCGATGAGGCATCTCACCACATTTCCAACTCGACAGGCGGGCAAGGAGGTGTTCATGTCTAGATTCGATATATTCGCGCTCGTGATTTCGTTGACGTTGTCCATCCTGGGAATATGGGTGGTTGTATCGATGTGAGGCGCGACCTGGCTGACGGGAACCATCCCTGCGTAATATAGTTTCCCAATGGCGCGTAGCGCGAGACCTTAAAGTTCGCGGGGGGACATTGTGAAAGTGGTTCGCTGGGCAAAATTTGTCGATAAGGCTTCGAACGAGTACTGTGTGATTGAGAGCAGAGACCCACGGTCGGCTACTGCTGAAGGCAACCGATCTCAAAAACGCCAAGCCAGGATAGCTGTGCGCTATCAGCTACGCACAGGCGAGCCTGCGATATACGTCGACGAAGACCGAGTGACGCTGGTGGACGAAACGCGCTTGCTCCGCTCCTCAGAATGGTTCGACGAAACCGATGGAGCCAAATTCGCTGGACTGTACAGCGACGGCAGGCGCAGACCATGACCAGCCTAGCCTAGTCGCGAATGTTGCTCAAAGCTACTGGCAGCTCGCCGTTACGAAGCGCTCAGAGGTTCACTGAACCTCCGTGAACCGGCGCAGATTGCGAACATAGCGAAGACAGCCCCTTAAAAACGCTTGGATTCGGGAATAGCTGCAGGTTGCGCGGAACGGCTTTTGTTCACATCGAAGCGCTTGGAAGTTGGTGCCGGTGGTCAGAGGCAGAATCGTGCAGTTACGGCCCACAGCGGTCATTGGCCGGGATCATCATTGCCGCAGCGCGGCTTCCCCATGCTGGACCTTCATGACACTGTGCAACATACTCCAGGGCCCGAAGGTCAGCAGTGCGGACAAAGCTGCCGAAAACCCCGTAGTGGCAATGTCAGCTGACCTGCTCCCCTGAAAAGTCCTCGCTTTGAGGTTAGCCTGTTCTCCGAACGAGGAGACAGACGATGAAGAGATCACGGTTCAGCGAAGCGCAGATCATTGGCATTCTGAAGGAGCATCAGGCGGGCATGAGCGCGCCCGATCTATGCCGAAAGCACGGGATCAGTGATGCGACCTTCTACAACTGGCGTCGCAAGTATGGCGGCATGGAAGTCGCCGAGGCCAAGCGGCTGAAGGCGCTGAAAGCCGAGAACGCCAAACTGAAGAAGATGCTTGCGGAGCAGATGATGGATGTAGCGACGCTGAAAGAGATGCTCGGAAAAAACTTCTGAGGCCCGGTTCGAGGAGGAAAGCGGTGGACTGGGCCATGAAAGAGAGAAGCTACTCGCAGCGGCGGGCCTGTGCCCTGGCCGGGATCGATCCGCGTGTCTATCGGCGGAAGTCAAAGCGTCTGATGGATACGGAGCTGCGCGCCAGGATGAAAGAACTGGCGTCAGAGCGGCGACGGTTCGGCTATCGCCGCCTGCACATCCTGCTCAAACGGGAAGGCTGGGAAGTGAACTGGAAGAAGCTGTACCGGCTCTACCGAGAAGAAGGGTTAACCGTCCGTAAACGGGGCGGACGCAAGCGCGCGATCGGGACCAGGGCGCCAATGGCGATCCCGCAGGGACCAAACCAGCGGTGGTCGCTCGACTTCGTGTCGGATGCGCTGGCTGACGGCCGCCGGTTCCGCATTCTCTGCGTGATCGATGACTTCAGCCGGGAATGCCTGGCGACGGTCGTGGATACGTCGCTCTCCGGCATCCGAGTGGCGCGAGAACTGGACCGGATCGCGGAAATGCGAGGATATCCCTGCATGGTGGTTTCCGACAACGGCACCGAGCTGACGTCGAACGCCATGCTCAAATGGCAGGAGGATCGCCAGGTGGAATGGCACTACATCGCGCCCGGCAAGCCGATGCAGAACGGCTTCGTGGAGAGCTTCATGTATAGACGGCCCCGCAGGCGCAAGTGTTTTGAACGTGATCTTCATCGGCCGGTGCGTTCATGTATTCGGCCTGTTCGTGCAGCCTATACATGACTGCTGGCCCTGATGGTGTCCGCGGATCGAGGCCTCATCAACGGGACGCGCTCAGGCGCGCTTAAAGTTCTTCGGGCTTTCTCGATCCTCAGCTCTGCCGATTTGCCATCACGCTGTTATTGCACTTGTGCCATCTCATTGTTCCTTAGCTTGTTGATCCTTCACGGGTGAGCGGTCCGGAACACCTCTCCTGTGGAGAGCATTGCCCATATCGTCCGCGCCAGCTTGTTTGCGACCGCGACAGCAACGACCATGGGTCGGCGCCGTTCCAGCAAAGCCTCGATCCATGGGCCATCGACGCGGGAACGGGCCTTTGGATAGCGGACCACAGTGCGCGCTCCCAGGACCAGTAGATGGCGAAGATACCGATCCCCTTGTTTGGTGATGCCACCAAGCCTGTGCTTGCCCCCCGACGAGTTCTGTCGTGGCGTCAGTCCAAGCCAGGCAGCAAACTCCCGCCCTGACCGAAACGCCGACGGATCGGGGATGCTCGCTGCAAAGGCTGTTGCGGTAATCGGCCCGATCCCCGGTATGGTCGCAAGCAAGCGACAGATGGAGTTGGTTTTGTGGATCTCCGCCAACCGGTCTTCGATGCCGTCGATCTGCCGGTTCAGCGCATCCAGTTGCCGGACGAGGGCATCCAAAGCGAAGCATGCATCTTCCGGAAGGTCTTCTCGTATCTCGTCCAGCTTCGCGACGAGGGCATCGACCCGGTGCCTACCCTGTGCGACGATAACTCCATACTCGGCCAAATGCGCCCGGAATGCACAAGCTGTCATCGTTCTCTGACGGACCAAAAGCCCTCGGGCTCTATGCAGCATCAGAAATCCCTGATCCTCGCGTGATTTGATCGGGACAAAGCGCATGTTGGGACGGGTCACCGCTTCACAAATGGCGGCCGCATCAGTGGCGTCGTTCTTCGCGCCCCGTCGCACGAAGGGTTTTACGTAACCTGGAGGAATGAGACGAACGTCATGGCCGATCCTCTGCAGCTGTCGAGCCCAGTTGTGGGCAGTTGCACACGCCTCGATGCCAATCAGGCAAGGGGGTAGTGACTCGAAGAAGGGTAAGAGCTCACGACGCGAAAGCCTCTTGCTGTCGAGCGTCCTGCCGGACGCGTCGGCGACATGGACGTGAAATACGTTCTTGGCCAGATCAAGGCCCACGGTGGCTGGGTTCATGGAAATTCTCCTTCTGCAAAGTAGGACCAGTATACGGTCCCATCTCAGGAGCGGGGCCGTCTTCCCCATCAACGGCCGCCTCAGGGACGAGTGCCTGAACGAGCACCTGTTCCCAACCCTGGGCCATGCCCGCCATTTGATTGCGGCATGGCGCGACGACTACAACCATCACCGCCCCCACTCGAGCCTCGACGGGCTCACCCCACGGGAGTATCACCAACGGTCAAGAGAGGACCAAACTCTGAACAGAGCTAACCTATAAACGCGGACTCCAAGGGGAGCAGGTCAGTATGTGTCGGCTGCTATTCGCAATCGAGAATTCGGCACGATTTCGGAAATCGCTCATATGTCCGGCCTGTTGATCGGCTCGCGGGCCGTGGCCTTGATGGGGTTACGCACGCGCCGTGGTCTCATTACCGGCAAGGTCCATGATGACCATTGGCGACGCCTCCCCGCAGTAAGCTTCTCGTCATGTTATCTGCCTTAGAGCGTCAAGGGCGCATGTCCATATTGATCGGCTGCGCTTCGAGGTTCCGCGCGAGGCTGGTGAGAAACGAACTCAGGCATTCTTCGAGGCCTGCAGAACCGGGGCCGCGGTGATTCATTGTTCACTTGGCGGGTCGCGCTTTAGTTACCGTTCCTCTTTGCGCTGCTCCGACGGCTGCGCGCCGTCTACCTCCGTTGTATTACTCATCCTGGCAGACCCAAAAGCCTCGGACACCACTGCAGCTGCAGATTGGCTGGCCAGAATTCTCCGCCCATAGCGCGCTGGCATTTCCGGGGACGTCCAACGCCCTGCCACCATGATCGAAGAAAGGTCACAGCCAAGCCTGAACGCATCCTGTACTCCACCAACCCGTGTGCTATGTGCCGAAAGGTCATCTCGGCCAGTGCAGCGTTTGATTATCCTCGACAATGTTGCAGGGTGCATCGGAGTCATTCTATTGGCGCCGGATTGCGACTTAGTGAGCAGAGGATCGTCCAGGCTCAAGTTCGCGGTTCGAACCCACTTCAAGACCGCAGTCGTCCCTTGACCGGAGAGAAACGCGTAGGCTCCTTGGCCGTATGGATCGGTCTTGGATCTTCTGATGAACAAAAGACTGGTACCGTCGGGTTGACGGATCAAATCCCTGACCCGAAGCGCGACGATTTCTGATGCCCGGCACCAGCTGTCCGTGGCCACCCACAGGGCTGCCTTGTCTCGCAGCTCGATTCGTGTGTTTCCCAGAGAAGCAATAACCTCGAGAATTTCCTTTTTTCCCAACGGCGCAGCTTGTCGGATACCCGCACCGTATGTTCGTTTCACAGCCTTAAGAGACAGTTCGACCAGTCTATGTCGGCATGGTGTAGGCAGGAATGCCGCCCGGTGCATTTCGGAAATGGCCCACAATCGCAATTCGATGGTAGTCGGCCTGATGCGTCCTCCCATGTCATCGACATAGGACGCAACAACCTGAGGGTCCACGGGCGGCACAGGGTCAACGCCTCGAAGAACACACCAGTCGCTGAACTGGCGCACCATCGCGCGGTAGTTTCGAAGCGTACTTGGTGCAAATGCAGCTTCCGATCGTCTGCGGTATTCCTCTATCAGCTGGTCTTTGCGTTCGGAAGGTGCCTTCATGACCTGCACGACTGTCGCCAAACGCTCTTGTTCCCTGTTGAAAGTCTGTTTCATGATTATTCTCCAATCCGGGCGCCAAACAGTTTACAATGATCATTTTACAGGTACGGTGTTAACTCTTCATTCATGTTTTCGGATTAAGGGTGGCTCGATCATTGGAACGATCAGGAGCGAAGTCGCATGCGTCAAAGAGATGAGAAGAATAGCAATTCTTGCAATGCAGAGACCCGTCGTTCAATAGAGCAGACAGTCATGTCGCAGGATCACATCGAACGCCAACTGGTATTTGACCTCTTCATTGACGGATTCCAGATCGCGCGGAACATCGAATCTCTCGAAGTCGCTCAGGAACTGGCTGGAGAGTTCATTCAGGAAAACCTACCATCCAAGATCAACGGACGGGAATATCTACAGAGCGGCTCCTGCAAGGAATTTTCAACTTGGACATACTCCTATGAAAAAGCAGCCTGGTTACAGACCCGTTGACCGCGATGCGTCCTGCATTGGCCGAACAACTGAAATGTTAGATATTCTGGAGTTGGAAGCCGTGTTGCTCGAATATATTTCCAAGTTCGGTCTTACCTCCCGTGCACGCGCACTCTACCAAAGAAACTTTGCTACGGACGATGAACAGAGCCGCACCATGAACGACGAGCCCGAATCGGGCACCTAAACCGAATAATCACGTATTTCTGCCACTCTGATTGTCGCACTCTTGATCACGATCCGCGGCTTCGCACGATCCGTGTATTGACGTCTGGTTTCGTGAAGTTCGATATCTACTGCTCGGATATTGCTGCTTAGGCCGTTCGAAATTTCAACGGCGTGCGCGCAGACATTGCTTGGTCATTCTCTGCTAGCCTCTCTCTTTGTCGGCGAATGCGTACTGTCGCGGAAAATTGAGGAAAAATGTCATCCTTTCAGTAACTTAAACACAGAGATATACTTCAGCCAAGCAAGCAAACGGACACGACCAATTCCGAACGGGGGGCTCATGGGACGCACAGTAGTGATACAAGACCTGGACAGCGATGGCCTTCGCGGCGCGACGTCCATTCGACATTGCCCGGTAGAGATGCTGATTCCCTATGCCAACAATGCCCGCACGCATTCGGAAGCCCAGGTCGCACAGATCGCCGGATCGATCCGGGAGTTCGGTTTCAACAACCCAGTTCTGGTCGACGGCGAGAATGGCATTATCGCGGGGCACGGGCGGGTGCTGGCGGCACGCAAGCTGGGACTGGCCGAGGTGCCGGTCATTGAACTGGCTCACCTGAGCGAGGCGCAAAAGCGGGCCTACATTTTGGCCGACAACCGGCTGGCCGAAGCTGCGGGCTGGGATCGCGATCTTTTGGCGCTGGAACTCGGGGACCTGACAGACC
>NZ_JBHSGI010000010.1:0-942 GCF_042654245.1 Seohaeicola nanhaiensis | reverse complement strand
CGACCATGGAGGTCATGGTGAGGGGCGTTTCGAAATGGCCATGCATGTCGGCGCCGTAGTCCATCATGATCTTCATGAAGGTGTCCGAGGCGTGGTGCAGCTGGCCGAGCACCGGCATCAGGCTGTCGAGCGCGTCATGGGTTTCGGCGTGATGCGCGAGGTCGGGGTCGGTGGCACCGGCGAGCGCGATGATGTCGGTCTCGCCCAGCTGGCCGTCGAAAACCATCACCTCGCCGATGGTGCCCTTGAACAGCGAATGGGCGGGATCGGTGTCGGAGGTGTGCCAGGCGCGGCTGCCGCCGATGACGAGGGGGTGGGTGTTGGTCAGCATGCCCTGCTTGAAGGCGGGCTCGGCGGCGACCAGATCGCCGTTGAGCCAGACCTGCAGGCCCTGGGCGCCGAAGGAGAGGGCGAAGGCATAGGTGGTATTGGCCTCCAGCACGAGGTCCGGCACCTTGAGCCACTCGCTCTCGCTGGCACCCTCCTGGGTGATCACGATGGTCCCGTCCTTCAGCCAGACCGTGAAGTCGCCGGCACCGCGCCCGTTGCCGTCTTTCGAGACGAGGGCATAGTCGCCGGGCAGGCGATCGAGCGAGAAGCTCAGGGCAATGGTCGCGGCGCTGAGGGCGAGCGATTTGGCGTGGCCGACATTCAGGTAATCGCCGTCCTCGCCGCTAAGCACATGGGTGCCTGGCAGCGCGGCGACGGGCGTAAGGTTGATCGGCAGGTCGAGGTCGGCGGCAGTGGGCAGGGTACGGGGCACCGAACTCCCGCCAGCCTCGACGCCCATGTCCGTCGGTTTGACGGCCTCGCCCAGGTCCTCGATGGAGGTGACGATGCCATAGGCGGGGGCGGCGGTGTGTTCGATGTCGCTCCGCTTCACCAGGTCGCCGTAGACGGTGATCGTGCCCAGCCGGTCGTCGTTATGCGCGCCGCCGTTGT
>NZ_JBHSGI010000009.1:0-489939 GCF_042654245.1 Seohaeicola nanhaiensis | reverse complement strand
AGGGGTATTTACGGGCTGACGTTCATACCCGCAAGGCCTTTCTAACGACAATGTCGTATTTTTTTGATTATTCCATTAAATCGTTCAAATTCAATTACTTGTATGATAAGATTTTTGCCCTGCCCGGGCTCCGGCGATCTGTTGTAGCGAAAAATCTGCGACTCAGTGGAAACCCGGATACCAGATTTTGCGTTATCCTCAGACTTACCCCCAACCGCGACCGGACTCACCCGTGAATCGGCCCGGTTCGCCGGCGGAATCAGGGCCCGAGTCAGGCCCCGACGCGAATCCAGCGCCGTACGGGCAGACGGATCAGCAGCAGCGCCACGATGATCGCCAGATAGACCAGCGGCTCGAGCCGGAATCCCTTGGCCAGCATCAGATAGTGCACCCCACCCAGGATCGCCGCGGGATAGACCAGCCGGTGCAGGGTCCGCCACTTCGCTCCCAGCCGGCGCACCGATGCATTGTTCGACGTCACTGCCAGCGGCACCATCAGGACAAAAGCCGCCATTCCCACCGCTATATAGGGGCGCTTGACGATCTCGGACCAAAGCTGCCCCAGCACCTGCAGATCGAGCACCGCCCAGACCAGCAGGTGACAGCAGACGTAATAGAAGGTGATCAGCCCCACGGCGCGGCGGAACTTCATCAGGTTCAGCCCGACCAGCCGGCGCAGCGGCGTGATCGCCAGCCCTGCCACCAGGAACTTGAGCGCCAGCTCGCCCAGCTCGCGCTCCAGCCCCTTCACCGGTTCCGGCCCAAGTCCGCCGCTGATCCCCTGCCAGAACAGCCAGGGCGCCCCGGCCATGCAGACGACATAAACCGCCCAGACCGGCACGCGCCGCAGCAGCCCGTTAACCCGGTCGATCAGGGTCATCTGCGCGCCTTCGCGCAGTCTCGGATGGCGAAACTGCCCGGATCGCCCGCCGTATAGACGACCGACACAACCATCTGTGCATAACAGGCTGTCGGCACGCGGTAGGGCGCCAGCTTGCGCGCGATGGTGATCCACTGCACCACCCGCCCGCCTTTCATGTCCGCCTGGAACACGTCCACCAGAGTCTTTTCGGCCACGCCCGCGTAATGAGTCGCCAGCCGGTCCGACCGGATGCCGCGGGCAAAGCCCTGCGCCGCCGTCCAGTCATCGACGAAGACGACAAAGACCTCGGCCTCACGTCCCTGCTCGCGGCTGACTCTGGCCGCGGGCATCACCGCCTCGATCACCCCGGCCGCATCGGCCAGGCGCACCGCCTCGGCAAAGCCCTCGGGTTCGCGGATCGTCACGATCGACACGGCGCCTCCGGCACCGTCCAGCAGGCGGTTGGGCAGGACCAGCTCGGGCGCCCCGACGCCCATGTCGTCCATCGGCGGAGGTGACTCCATGGCCACCCCAAGCGCGGCCAGCGTGATCAGCTCGCGGATCAATGGAATTTCGCCAGGTCCATTCCGGCATACAGCGATGCCACCTCGGCCTCGTAGCCATTGAACATCAGCGTCGGCTGCTTCTTGGCAAACAGCCCGCTGCCGACGCGCCGCTCGCTCGCCTGGCTCCAGCGCGGGTGATCCACATTTGGATTCACGTTCGAATAGAAGCCGTATTCGCGGTCGCTATACTTGTTCCAGGCGGTCGGCGGCTGCTTGTCCACCAGAGAAATCCGCACGATCGACTTGATCGACTTGTAGCCATACTTCCACGGCACGACCAGCCGCAGCGGCGCGCCGTTCTGGTTCGGCAGCGGCTTGCCATAGATCCCCGTCGCCATCAGCGTCAGCGGGTGCATCGCCTCATCCAGGCGCAGCCCCTCGACATAGGGCCACTCGATCACCGGATAGCGCACGCCCGGCATTTCCTCGGGGCGCAGCAGCGTCTCGAAGGCGACGAATTTTGCGCCGGACTGCACGCCCGCCATGTTCAGCAGGTCGGCCAGCTCGAACCCGTTCCAGGGCACCACCATCGACCAGGCCTCGACACAGCGGAAGCGGTAGATCCGCTCCTCGATCGTCATCGCGCTTAGGATCTGGTCCAGCGTGTAGTCCCCCGGCTTATCGACCATCCCGTCGATGGTCACACTCCAGGGCGAGGTCGTCATCTGCCCGGCGTAACGGGCCGGATCGTCCTTGCCGGTGCCGAATTCGTAGAAGTTGTTATAGGTGGTGATCTCTTCCCACCCGTTGGGCTCCAGCGCCTCGGCCCGCGCCCGCCCGGCGCCCAGGCCCACCATGCCGGCCGCAGCCAGACCGCCGATGATCTGCCGCCGGTTCACGAAAGCCGCTTCCGGCGTGACGTCGGCGGCGGTCAGGTCGTTCGTCCAGCGATGGGCCATGTCGGTCTCCGTTTTTGTTCTTTCGGAAAAGCTAGATCAGGACCGCCCGGGAAACCAAAACATTTCGTCTCACGTTTCGGAGACGGCGCTGTAACTTGGCAGGATCTGGTTCAAAGGTAGGCTTCTGCCGTCGGCCTGCACGATCCGTACGTGCCGCCGGCGCATCCGGCGCGGCTCGGACACGCCCACCGAATGGGCGATCATCTCGACCTCATGCACCATCTCGCGCGCGTAATGCGCGACTCGCATGTATTTGTCCTCGACCACCAGCCCCTTCTGCAGCCTCGGGTCATGTGTGGTAATGCCGGTGGGGCAGGTGTTGCGGTTGCACTTCAGCGCCTGGATGCAGCCCAGCGAGAACATGAACCCGCGCGCCGAGGTGACAAAATCCGCTCCCGCCGCCAGCGCCCAGGCCACATCCGAAGGGTTCACCAGCTTGCCCGAGGCGACGATGCGGATCCGCTCCTTCAGCCCGTGCCGGTCGCGCAGGTTCACCACCGGTGGCAGCGCCTCGCGGATCGACATGCCCACCAGGTCGATCAGCGGCATCGGCGCCGCCCCGGTGCCGCCCTCGCCGCCGTCCAGCGTGATGAAATCCGGCGCGCTTTCCGCCCCGCGCCGGTCAATCGCTTCGAACAGCTCGTCAAAGGTCTCGACCGAGCCGACCACGGTCTTGATGCCCGTCGGCTTGCCCGTCACCTCGCGCACATGGTCGATCATGTCGAGCAACTGCTCGAAATTCGCCACCTCTACATGGCGGTTCGGAGACAGGCTGTCCTGGCCCACCTGAATCCCGCGGATATCGGCGATCTCCTCGGTCACCTTGGCGCCAGGCAGGATACCGCCTTTGCCGGGCTTGGCCCCCTGCGCCAGCTTGATCTCGAACATCTGCACCTGCGGATGCGCCGCGATGGCGCGCAGCTTGTCGTCCGACAGATGGCCATGTGCGTCGCGCACGCCATACTTCGCCGTGCCGATCTGAAAGACGATGTCACATCCCCCCGACAGGTGATAGCGGCTGAGGCCTCCCTCCCCCGTGTTCAGCCAGACGCCCGCCTCCTTGGCGCCACGGCTCAGCGCTTCGACCGCCGGACGCGAGATCGCCCCGAAACTCATGCCCGAGATGTTGAAGAACGACGGCGCCATATAGGGTGTACGCGCGTGCGGACCGATCTCCATCGGCTCGGACTTCGCGTGCTCGTCATCCAGCGGCGGAAAGGCCGCGTTGACGAAGATCGGCGTGCCCACCAGCGACAGGCTGCGGGTCGAACCGAAAGCGACCGTATTGCCCTTTGCATCGGCGGCCCGGTTCACCCAGTCGCGCTGCGCCCGGTTGAAGGGCATCTCCTCGCGGTCCATCGCAAAGAAATACTGCCGGAAGAACTCGCCCAGCTCGGTGAACAGGATGCGGAACCGCCCGATGACGGGATAGTTGCGCCGGATCGCGTCACCGGTCTGGGTCCGGTCGATCACGAACAGCACCACCGCTCCCGCCATCAGCACCCCGATCAGCACCACAAAGGCCAGCGCCATCACTTCAAGCGCCTGCATCGCAAATCCCATATTCTTTCTCCGGCCCGCTTTGATGTGTCGCAATGTGCCCGCCGGCACTATATCCGAGACTGAGCGCCATAGCCCCCGCTGGCAAGCCGGGGCGCGTCACTTTGGGAGGATCACGATGAAACATGTCTTCATGGCCGCAGTACTGGCCGTGGCCGCGAATGGCGCAGCCGCCCAGCAGGCCGTCACCTATGCCACCAAGTCCAGCTTCGAGGACGTCATCTTCGAACTGGAGAACGCCATAACCGACGAAGGCCTGGTGGTCGACTGGGTCAGCCATGTCGGCGACATGCTGGAACGCACCCGCGCCGACGTCGGCTCGGACAAGGTGATCTTCGAGCGCGCTGACGTCTACAACTTCTGCTCGGCCCTGGTCTCGCGCCATGTGATGGAGGCCGATCCGATGAACATCGCCTTCTGCCCCTATGGCATCTTCGTCGCCCAGCTGGCCGACGAGACCGGGCAGATCATCGTCGGCTACCGCAGCTTCCCCGACGGTCCGATGCAAGAGGCCGCGGCGCTGCTCGACAGCCTCGCCCGCAAGGCCGCCGGAGTCGAATAGGCCGCACCGTCAGCGCAGCCGAGAAAAGAAAAGCCCCGCCGAAGCGGGGCTTTTGCGTTAGTGCACCACGGCGTCCCGCGGTGGCTGGCGGTTGCTCGCCGCCACCCGGTCGCCGATGATCAGGCCCTCGACTCCAGCCGTGACCGGCACCACCGACCCGTCCAGAATGTCCCCGGCCAGCAGCATCTCGGCCAGCGGGTTCTGCAGCGCGCGCTGGATCACCCGCTTCAACGGCCGCGCCCCGAACACAGGGTCGTAACCCTCGTCCGCCAGCCACGACTTCGCCGCCTGATCGAGCTCGATCACGATCTTCCGCCCGGCCAGCCGCTTCATCAGCCGCTTCAGCTGGATGTCGACGATCGCGTCCATATCCTTGCGCTGCAGACGGTCAAAGATGATCGTCTCGTCCAGACGGTTCAGGAACTCGGGGCGGAAATGGGCCCGCACCGCGTCCATCACGTCGCGCTTGGCGTCCGAGGCATCCGCGCCCTCGGGCAGCTGGCTCAGCGCCTGCGCCCCGAGGTTGGAGGTCAGCACGATCAGCGTCTGCTTGAAGTCGACCCGATGGCCCTGGCCATCGGTCAGCACGCCGTCGTCCAGAACCTGCAACAGCACGTTGAAGACATCCGGATGCGCCTTCTCGACCTCATCGAACAGGACGACCTGATAGGGCCGCCGCCGCACCGCCTCGGTAAGCACGCCGCCTTCGTCATAGCCGACGTAGCCCGGAGGCGCGCCGATCAGACGGGCGACCGAATGCTTCTCCATGAACTCGCTCATGTCGATCCGCACCATCGCGTTCTCGTCATCGAACAGGAACTCTGCCACCGCCTTGGTCAGCTCGGTCTTGCCCACACCGGTCGGCCCGAGGAAGAGGAAAGAGCCCAGCGGCCGGTTCTCGTCGTTCAGCCCGGCCCGCGCCCGGCGCACCGCATTGGCCACCGCCGTCACGGCCGCGTTCTGGCCGATCACCCGGCGATGCAGGTCATCCTCCATGCGCAGCAGCTTCTCGCGCTCACCTTCCAGCATCTTGCTGGTCGGAATGCCGGTCCAGCGCTCGACCACGGCGGCGATCTGCTCGGGGCGCACGGCTTCCTCGACCATCACGTCGTTCTCGCCCGATTCCGCCGTCTCGAGCTGTTTCTCCAGCTCGGGGATCCGCCCGTACTGCAGCTCGCCCGCCTTGGCGAAGTTGCCCTCGCGCTTGGCCTGCTCCAGCTCGGCCCGCGCCTTGTCCAGCGCCTCCTTGATGTCGCGCGCGCCAGCCAGCTTGTCCCGCTCGGCCTGCCACTTGGCGGTCATCTCGGCGCTCTGCTCCTGCAGGTTCGCCAGATCGACCTCCAGCTTCTCCAGCCGGTCCTTGCTCGCCTTGTCGTCTTCCAGCTTCAGCGCCTCGACCTCGATCTGCATCTGCAGGATGTTCCGGTCCAGCTGGTCCAGCTCCTCGGGCTTGGAGTCCACCTCCATCCGCAGCCGGCTCGCCGCCTCGTCCATCAGGTCGATCGCCTTGTCGGGCAGGAAACGGTCAGTGATATAGCGGTGCGACAGGGTCGCGGCCGCCACCAGCGCCGAATCCGAGATGCGCACGCCGTGGTGCAGCTCGTATTTCTCCTTGATTCCCCGCAGGATCGAGATCGTGTCCTCGACCGTCGGCTCGTCCACCATGACAGGCTGGAACCGCCGCGCCAGAGCGGCGTCCTTTTCGACGTACTTGCGGTACTCATCCAGCGTCGTCGCGCCGATGCAATGCAGCTCGCCCCGCGCCAGCGCCGGCTTGATCAGGTTGGCCGCATCCATCGCGCCATCGGATTTGCCCGCGCCGACCAGCGTGTGCATCTCGTCGATGAACAGTACGATTTCGCCCGCGGCCGCCGTGACCTCGTTCAGCACGGCCTTCAGCCGCTCCTCGAACTCGCCGCGATACTTCGCGCCCGCAATCAGCGCGCCCATGTCCAGCGCCAGCAGCTTCTTGTTCTTCAGCGATTCCGGCACGTCGCCATTGACGATGCGCAGCGCCAGACCCTCGGCAATCGCGGTCTTACCCACGCCGGGTTCCCCGATCAGAACCGGGTTGTTCTTGGTCCGACGGCTCAGCACCTGCATCGCGCGCCGGATTTCCTCGTCGCGTCCGATGATCGGGTCGATCTTGCCCTGCTCGGCCGCCTCGGTCAGGTCGCGCGCATATTTCTTCAGCGCGTCATAGCCCTCTTCCGCCGTGGCGGAATCGGCCGTGCGTCCCTTGCGGATATCGTTGATCGCCTCGTTCAGCTTCTGGGCTGAAACGCCACCCGCATCCAGCGCGTCCTTGGCCGGCGATTTCACCATGCACAGCGCCATCAGGATCCGCTCGACCGGCACAAAGCTGTCGCCCGCCTTCTTGGCGACGGTCTCGGCCTCGCCCAGAACCTTGGCCGTGGTATTGTCCAGATAGACCTGCCCCGCATCGCCCGAAACCTTGGGCATCTTGCCCAGACTCAGCGTCAGCGCATCCATCACGCGCGCCGGCTGTCCGCCCGCCCGGGTGATCAGGTTGCTTGCCAGCCCCTGTTCGTCGTCCATCAATGCCTTGAGGAGGTGCTCCGGCGTCAGCCGCTGATGGCCCTCGCGCATCGCAATCGTCTGAGCGGCCTGCACGAATCCCCGTGCGCGCTCGGTGAACTTGGTCAAGTCCATATAGTCTCTCCTTGTGTCAGCGCCTCGGGATTACGACGCCCGCCAAGCAGCGCGTCATGGGTGAGGCCTTGCCCTCAATTTGGGAACCGCCGCGCCGCCTTCAAGATCTGGCAGAGCGCGAAATGACCCTCACCCAACGATTTCCCCACGGGTATCGCCCGGACCGGGGCGTTCCCCCCCCGCCACATCGCTCCCGCACCTTCCCTCGCCGCCCCCAGTGCGCTATGGCCAGCCGAACAACAAAGGAGCCAGGCCGATGTCAGATGACCGCCTCATCGTCGCGATGGACGTCCCCGACGCCGTGCAGGGCCTCGCCCTTGCCGAGCAGCTGGGCGACCTCGTCTCCTTCTACAAGATCGGTCTCGGGATGCTGACCGGCGGCGGGCTCGGCCTCGCGCGCGAGCTCAAGCAGGAACACGGCAAACGAATCTTCCTCGACATGAAGCTCTTCGACATCTCCGCCACGATCGAGGCCGCCGTGCGCGGCATCGCCCGCTTCGATCTCGACTTCCTCACCGTCCAGGGCGACCCCCATGTTGTGAGGGCCGCGAAAGAGGGCGCCGGCGCCTCGGGCCTCAGGATCCTCGCCGTGACCGTGCTCACCTCGCTCGACCGGGCCGATCTCGACGATGGCATGATCGTGCCAGGCGACGTGGCCGAGATCGCCCTCGAACGCGCCGCCCGGGCGCTGGCCGCCGGGGCTGACGGGGTGATCGCCTCGCCGCACGAGGCCGCCGCCATTCGCGCCCTGCCCGAAGCGGCCGGGCGGCTCATCGTCACTCCCGGCGTCCGCCCCGCCGGCAGCGACGCCGGCGACCAGAAGCGCATTGCCACCCCCGCGATGGCCATTGCCAGCGGCGCCGATCATATCGTCGTCGGGCGGCCGGTCTGGGCTGCGCCCGCGCCCCGCGCTGCCACTCGGGCGATTCTCGACGAATTGCAAAGCCCGCAGGCGCGACAACCGAACACCTAGCGGCTGCCTGAAAAACAACCACCACATCTGGAATCTGTGCCCACAAAAGCACAATCTAGAGGTGTATTTTGACCCTAGGGAAATCTACTCTGGGCAAAGTTCCCCGTCTCGACGACCCTGATCCCCGAGACACTCCCCCGACGGACCTTCGTCTTCCTGTGGTCCGTCACCTCCCCCCGCGCAAGATGCGGGGGTTTCTTTATCCGCCGTCCCGTTCGCGCAGATAGGTCTCGACCCGCGTCGCGAAATGCGGGATCGCCGCCGGATCGCGCAGATAGTCGCCGGGCGCCATCAGCCGCCAGCCCTGCCCCTCGTCGCCGAACCGCACCGCCGCGGCCAGCTCTGCCGGCATCTCGGCGGCAAAGAACCAGGCCACACCGTTCAGCTGCCGGTAGGACCGCGCCCAGACCAGATCCGAGACCGCCAGCGCCAGCCCGACCTCTTCCTCCGTCTCGCGCAGCACGCAGGCCTCGGGACTCTCGGCGCCCTCGCGGCCGCCACCCGGCAGATCCCAGCGGTCGGGCCAGGGGATATCGGGCCGGTTGTCCCGCCGGATCACCAGCAGATCGCCGCCCAGGAACAGCGCCAGCTTCGCGCCAATGAATTCCATGCCGCACCTCCGCGCCTCCCCTATGCCCCGGTCACCCCTGCGCCGCAACCGCCGCGCGCCGTATTCGCGCGGTGTTTACCGCGCAGGTTCACCCTGCCCGCGCCAGCCGGAGGCCCCATGCGAATCCCCCTCGACAAGATTGACCCCCACGCCCTGATCCGCGACCGCTCGCTGATCGACGCTGCCGCCCAGACCGAGCTGCAGCGTTCCATTGCCGCCACCGGCCTGCGCCAGCCGATCGAGGTCTTTCCCACCGGCGACGACGGCTATGGTCTGCTCTCCGGCTATCGCCGCCTCGCCGCTACCCGCGCCCTGTTCGACCTCACCGGCCAGGACCGATACGCCGCCATCGACTGTGTGGTGCGCGATCCCGCCAGCCGCCAGGCCGCGCTGGCCGAGATGGTGGCCGAGAACGACATCCGGCAGCCCCTCTCGCCCTGGGAGAAGGCCGCGATTGCCGTGTCCGCCCTGCGCGCCGGGCTGTTCGAGACGCTCGACCTCGCGCTCGCCGGCCTCTATCCCCACGCCGCGCGCCAGAAACGCGCCAAGCTGCGCGCGCTGGCCGAGGTGGTCGAGGCGCTGGACGGCACCCTCACCGACCCCGAGACCCTCTCCGAATCCCGTCTCCTGCGTATCGCCGCCGCCCTCCGCCTCGGCTGGGGCGAGTTGATCGAGACTGCCCTCACCGAGGGCCCCGACCACAGCGCGGCCCAATGGCTCCGCATCCTCCCCCTGCTCGAGGAATCCGAACAGCTCACGGCCAGGGGAGAGTCCACGCATCCCGACCGTCCAAAACGATTGCTCAGACTGAACAGCGCCCACCGAAACACCGTCATACGCCGGGAAAGGACCCGCTACGGCTTCCTGCTGCACATCACTGGTAAAGGCGCGACGGACCCGCTGGTGGACGAGGTGTTCCGCGAGATCGAGCGGATGTTCGCAGGCTAGGCGAAGCGTGATCCCACGGACAGCGCTACCTGCGCGGCTTCGCGGCGGCTCGCTTTTTACAGGGTGGGCAACACGCCGGCCAAAGGCCAGCGCTCCCGCAAAATCCCCTCCCCTCTGCCCTCGCAGATCCGCTATAAGAGCGGGGACAAAACCATGTCCCAAATGGTCACTCGTCGAAACTCAAGCAAATTCAACCCCTTGACCCCCCGTCCTAGCTGGGACACCCAAAATGCCCGCCCTGTGCCGTGACTGCCTGACCTCTTTCGAGACCGGATCCCGATGCCCGGCCTGCCGGTCGCCGCGTGTCACCTCCCACCCCGAACTCTTCTCGCTCTCCATCGCCCACATGGACTGCGACGCCTTCTACGCGAGCGTGGAAAAGCGCGACCGCCCGGACCTGGCCGACAAGCCGGTCATCATCGGCGGCCGCCATCGCGGCGTCGTCTCCACCGCTTGCTACGTCGCCCGCATCCGCGGCGTGCGATCCGCCATGCCGATGTTCCAGGCCCTCAAGCTCTGCCCCGATGCGGTGGTGCTGAAGCCCCGCATGTCGCTCTACGCCGAGATTTCCCGCCAGATCCGCGCCATGATGGAAGAGCTGACGCCGGCGGTGCAGCCTCTCTCGCTCGACGAGGCCTTCCTCGATCTCTCCGGCACCGAGCGCCTGCACGGCGCGCCCCCCGCCGTGATGCTCGCCCGCCTGATCCGCCGGATGAAGGACGAACTTGGCCTCACCGGCTCGATCGGACTGTCGCACAACAAGTTTCTCGCCAAGGTCGCCTCAGATCTCGACAAGCCCCGCGGCTTCCGGGTGATCGGCCGCGCCGAGACGGCCGATTTCCTGCGCGACCAGCCGGTCCGCCTGATCTGGGGTATCGGTCCCGCCTCGCAGGACTCGCTCGACCGCGCCGGCATCCGCACCTTCGCCGACCTGCTCCGCTGGGACCGCACCGACCTGCATGCCCGCTTCGGCGCGATGGGCGAAAGACTCTGGCACCTGGCCCGCGGCGAGGATCACCGCCGGGTCTCGGCCCACGAACCGGTCAAGTCGATCTCGAACGAGACCACCTTCGACACCGACACCGCCGATCCCGACATCCTGGACGGGCATATCTGGCGGATGGCTGAAAAGGTCGCCGACCGCGCCAAGGCCCGCGCCCTCGCGGGCCGCGTGGTGACCCTGAAGGTGAAGAAGACCGACCACGCCATCCTGACCCGGCGGCTCCAGCTGCGCGAGCCGACCCAGCTGGCCGACACGATCTATCGCACCGCGCGCGGCCTCTACGACCAGGTGGCGAAGGACGGCCCGTTCCGCCTGCTCGGCTGCGGACTCAGCCAGCTCTTGCCGGAAACTTCGGTGCAGGCCTCTGGCGACCTCCTCGATCCCGGCGCCCGGCAACGCTCGGAAGTCGAACGCACCGCCGACCGAATCCGCGCTCGTTTCGGCGCCGACGCTATCGTGAAGGGCCGCGCGCTGCGCTAGCCAAAGTGCCGGGTCTATTCCGCCGCCAGTTGCACGTCCTCGCGCCGGATCGCCGCGATTTCGGCGACCACCCCGCGCAGCAGGTCGCGGAAGGCATCGAACTGAGCGTTCGGCTCGATTCGCGCCTCGTCCATATAGAGCGCCCGGTCGATCTCGACCTGAATCGCGTGCTGATGCCGCGAGGGCCGGCCATAGGCCTGAGTCACATAGGCGCCGGCAAAAGGCGCGTTGCGGGTGACGGTCAGCCCGGCACTGGCGAAGGCGGCCTCGATGCGATCCACAACATCGCCGGCCGCCGCGGCGCCGAACCGGTCGCCCAGCACGATTTCCGGCCGCCGGCGCGCCGTACGCGCCACACCGTCCATCGCTTCGTGAGGCATCGAGTGACAGTCGATCAGAATCGCCTCGCCATACCGCGCATGAGATTCGTCCAGCAGATGCTGAAGCGCACCGTGATAGGGTTGCCAGTAACGGTCGATCCGTTTCTGCGCTTCGGCCATCGGCAAGCGGCCGCGGTAGATCGCACGCCCGTTGGCCACCACCCGGGGAATCACCCCAAGCCCGCTGGCGACACGCGGATTGTGCCCGTGCCTGCGCGCGCCCTCGATCAGCGCCGGGTCCAGCTCGTCGGTCGACCGGTTCAGATCGATATAGGCCCGCGGCGCCCCGGCCCGCAGAAGGGGCGCGCCAAATTCGGGAACGCAGGCGAAAAGATCATCGACAAAAGCATCCTCGGACGAACGAATCGTCAGCGTATCAAGCTGGCTCTGGGCAACGAACCGTTCTGGATAGACCCCGCACCCGTGAGGGGACGCGAACACGACACAAGACAGGCGTTCCTGCGGCAGGGCGAGATGGTAAGGCGCTGCGTTCATCCGTTCTCCTTCGTTCGATACACATTACAAGGAAACTTTGCTGCACCAATAGCCCTTGATCACCTCGGCGACTCCTTTTATAGACCCCGCTACCGGCGCGGGATTCCGCGCCCCATTTATTGTGGGGTCGGCGACTACGCCGGTATTCATGGGTGATTAGCTCAGTGGTAGAGCACTTCGTTGACATCGAAGGGGTCACAAGTTCGAACCTTGTATCGCCCACCATGAATTCACCGTTCCGGCCCCGGCCGGGATGCCCGCAACACAAGGCGCTGGCCCGCGCCGCAGACAGAGGATAGGACCATGAAGGTCAAGAACTCGCTCCGGTCGCTCAAGAACCGGCACCGCGATTGCCGCATCGTGCGCCGCAAAGGCCGCGTCTACGTGATCAACAAGACCCAGCCCCGGTACAAAGCCCGCCAGGGCTGAAACCCGGCACACTGGACGTTTTGCAAGGCCGCCCTCCGGGCGGCCTTTTGCGTTTTAGACCGCGCTCACATGTCCGAGAGAAAATGTCAGGTTTTGATTGGCAGAGAAGCCTTGCTCCTTTACAGAGCGTTTCAGTCAGAAATAAAATCTCGAGAGAGGACGCTTCACTCATGACCCGCCCCACATCGACGCTCGCAGCTGCAACCCTGCTGGCCCTGAGCACCAGTGCCGCAACGGCCGACGAACTGAACCTGTATTCCTCGCGGCACTACGACACCGATGAACGGCTGTATGCCGATTTCGAGGAAGCCACCGGAATCACCATCAATCGGATCGAGGGTGACGCGGACGAGCTGATCGCGCGCATGCAGGCCGAGGGCGCGAATTCACCCGCCGACATTCTCCTGACCGTCGACACCTCGCGACTGGAACGCGCGCGCCTTGCTGGCGTGCTGCAACCGGTCGAAAGCGAGATACTGGAGACTCGCGTGCCCTCCTACCTCCAGGATGCGGGAAATGAATGGTTCGGATTCTCGCAGCGCGCGCGGATCATCTTCTATGACAAGAACGACGTGCCCAACCCGCCGCAAACCTATTCCGCGCTGGCCGACCCGGCTTTCAAGGGCAAGGTCTGCATCCGTTCGTCGACCAATACCTACAACCAGACCCTGCTGGCCTCGATCGTCACGCACGAAGGCGAAGAGGCGGCCAAGGCCTGGGCGGCGGGCGTGGTAGCCAATATGGCGCGCGATCCGCAGGGCGGCGACACCGACCAGCTGCGCGCCATCGTCTCGGGCGAATGCGACATCGCGGTGTCCAACACCTATTACTTCGCCCGCTCGATCCGCACCGACGTGAAGGGCCTGAGCGAACACCGCGACATGATCGGCTGGGTGTTTCCCGATCAGGACGGCAACGGCGCCCACATGAACCTGTCCGGCGGCGGCGTGGCGGTGAACGCCCCGCACCGCGAGAATGCGATCAAGTTTCTCGAATACCTGACCAGCGATTCGGCTCAGAAATACTTCTCGGCCGGGAACGACGAATATCCGGCCGTACCGGGCGTGGGACTCTCGCCCGCGATCGCCGAACTCGGCATCTTCAAACCAGACGATGTATCACTTTCGGATGTGGCGGCGAACCTGCCGGTCGCCCAGAAGATCTTCAACGAAGTCGGTTGGAAGTAGCACGCTCCCAGGGTTTGCGGCCGGTGCGCCGCGGGCCTTGCACTGGACGCGCAGGCGGGCAAGTCAGGAAAACCCGCCCCGCTTCCGACAAATTTTCTTTTCCGATCACGCGGATTTGCCAGTAAGTTGAGAATGCTTTAGCGCAACGCGAAGATCGCATGCCCGGCTCCGGATCGGACAGGCGCTTCCCGCTGCCCGTTCTTATTTGGAAAACTTCGCAAGATGCCGATTGCCTGCGTTCTGATCTCGGACATCACCGGCAGCACTCAGCTCTACGACCGCGAGGGCGGAGAAGTCGCGGCCCAGTATATCGAGCAGGTGGTGACCCGCATGCGCGAGATCATCGCCACCGCCGGCGGCCACTGCGTGAAATCCAAGGGCGACGACACCATCAGTTTCTTTCATCATCCCGACTATGCCTTCGAAGCGGCTTGGGCGATGGTCAACGAGGAATGGGCCAACGACATGGCGGTGCACGCCGGGATTTACTCCGGCGAAGTGGTGCATCAGGAGGCCAGCATCTTCGGCAGCGCGGTGAATACGGCCGCACGCCTGTCCTCTCTGGCCAAGCCGGGTGAGATACTGCTGGGCGACAGCTGCTACGACGATCTTGCCCTGCCCCACAAAAGGCGGCTGGTTCCGATCGGAGAGCTGCTGCTCAAGGGAAAGGAAGCGCCGACCAAGGTCTTTGCCGCTTCGGTCCCCAGCCTCGCGGCGACAACGGTGGTGTTTGCCCGCAACGGCGCCCGGGCCCGCCCGAGCCACATCGAAACGGTCGAGCTGACCTTCGGCGACAGGATTTGGCAGCTTGCCGAGGGCGAGACACTGTCCATCGGCCGGTCCGCCGACTGCGACATCGTGCTGGATCGCGCCTGGGTGTCGCGCCGGCATGGCGAATTCTCGATTCGCCAGTCACAGCTTGAATATGCCGATCACAGCTCGTCCGGTTCACTGGTTCTGACATCCGACGGCAAGGAGCTTTCCGTGCACCGTCGCGCCACCATGCTGTCGGGGTCGGGCACCGTTGTCCTGGGCCCGCGCGAGACCGCTGACGACGGCTGTTCGGTCGGCTTCGTCGCCTACGGCATGAACGTTCGCGCATCGTGACCGGCGCGCTTTCCCGCATGCCGCTGACCATCGTCAGCGGATTTCTCGGCGCCGGGAAAACGACGCTGATCAACCGGCTGCTAAGCGAGGATCATGGACTGCGCCTGGCTGTCATCGTCAACGATTTCGGATCGGTTAACATCGACGCCGCGCTGATCCGCCAAAGCGGGGCGCATACGGTCGACCTGAACAACGGCTGCGTCTGCTGCTCGATGGAAGGCGATCTGTTCATGGCCATGGATGCAGCGCTCAGCCGCGAGCCCCGGCCCGATCACCTGATCGTGGAAACCAGCGGCATCGCCGACCCGGCCGCGATTGCCCAGGCCGCGATCGCCGATCCCGAGATATCGTACGGCGGGATCCTCACCCTCGTCGATGCGCTGAACGCGCCCGCCCTGCTGGACGATCCGCTGATGGGGCCGCAGGTCTCGCAACAGATCAGGGCGGCGGACCTGGTCTTGATGACCAAATGCGACACGCCCGCAGATGACCTGATGGCCCGCCTGAAATCGTTGGGCGCCCGCGCGCCGATGCCCCTGTCTGACGCGCCGCTTGCGCCGTTGCTTTTCGGAATGGTACCGCTCCCGAAAGGGCCTGTAGCTTCGGCGCATCCGGCCTACGTCGCCTGGAGCCACACTTCCGACCAGCCGATAAGTCGCGCGGCAATGGGTGCGCGGCTCGAAAGCAGACCGCCGGGGTTATATCGGCTCAAGGGCACAGTCCTGACAGACGACGGCGCCTATGAACTTCATGTGGTCGGCCAGCATGTCGAGGCGCGGCGCACGGGCGGCACCCGGACCGAACTGGTGGGACTGGGCCCAAAGGACCGAATCTCAGTCACGGATATTGATCGCTGGTGGCAGGGCAACTAGCCGTCACGCTCCGCGGACTTGAGATTGGCCCTGCTCTGCCGGTGTCTGGCCGTGCTGGGTCTTGTCCCAATAGTGTGGCGCAACGATCAGCTCGAGAATCGCCTTGGCCGCAGCGACCGCCCCCAGCATGAAATAAAAGGGCATCGTCACGATCCAGGGAATCAGGAAACGGCGGCCCGCGCGCAGTGCGCCGACCCCGGCCACCACCACCGAGATCACCTCCACCGCAAGGATCACGCTCCCGGCCAGCATGAAGAACTGTCCGGGCACAACCCCCAGCGCCGGATGGCCCAGCCCGAACATCATCATCCAGTAGGACCACAGTACCGGCGCCAGCATGAACTGCCCGATTGTGCCCAGAAAGAACGCCTGAAAACTCAGGAAACGGCGCGTCCCGAGCTCGCGCCACAGCCGGGCGGGCGAGGCCATGTGCACCAAATAGGTCACCATGAATCCCTTCAGCCAGCGGGAACGCTGCTTGATCCAGGGCCATGGCCGGCAGGTGGCTTCTTCATAGGTTGTGGAGTTCAGCATCTCTGTGCGCCAGCCGGCCCGGCACAGACGCATTCCCAGATCCGCATCCTCGGTGACACTGTGCGCGTCCCAGCGCCCCAGGCGCTCCAGCGCGTCACGGCGGAAGAAAAGCGTGGTGCCGCCCAGAGGCAGTACAAGCCGCAACCGGTCGAGCGCCGGCATCACCACCCGAAACCAGGCCGAATATTCCAGCGCGAAACAGCGAGCCATCCAGTTGGCGCGCGGATTGTAGAAATCGAGTATGCCCTGCACACAGACGACATCGGGCGGCGCGGCGGCAAAGTGTGCGGCCACCCGCTCGATTTGGTCGGCTCCAGGGGCGTCCTCTGCGTCCCAGACGCCGATAATGTCTCCGCGCGCGAAATCCAGCGCATAGTTCATCGCCCTGGGTTTTGTCGTCAGACCGCTGAGGGCAGGCACCGTAACCACCCGCATCCAGCGTGGCAGTGTCGTCCGCTCCAGGGTTTCCCGCGTCACCGTGTCCTGCGCCTCGAGCACCAGTATCACGTCCAGCAGGGCCTTCGGGTAGGTCAGCCGGCACAATCGTTCAACCAGTGCATGGGCGATCTCGCGTTCGCGAAACAGCGGGACAAGAACCGAGACCCGCGGCCGCCGTTCCGCAGAGAGCGCACTTCCCGCAGAGGCCCGCGCGCGCGGAATCGGGCGGGCCAGACACACACACAGGGCGGCAATGCGCAGCGCCGCGAACGCCAGGGCCGCACCCGCCCCGAGGGCGCCCAGAACGGTCAGCGTCAGGCCGGGCATCAGCATAAATCCGACAAGCACCAGCAGCACCGCCAGCGCGACTGCAAGGCGGTGACTGGCATTCCAGCGCCGGCAGCTCAGGTGGATCGGCAGGCGCGTTTCGGCGGCGGCGGCCAGGTCGCGGCCAAAGTGATGAGCTACAGCGGTCTCGATCTCCGCACGGGTGGCCAGAATCGGAATCACCCGCCGCGGCAGATCGCTCAGTTCGGCGCGCAGGGCGTCAATTTTCTCGGGCTGCGCCGTGGCGACGAAGATCATGCGCCCATGCTCGAACCAGGGCAGCGCCTTGTGATGCAGCCAGAACGCGACGGGCCGCAAAGCCATCAGTGCCGGATCGGGCGGCGTGCCGGCCAGATCCGCGCGGCGCAGGCCGAATTGGCGGGCCAGTGCCGCCTGTACCTGTCCCTCGGTGCCCCATCCCTCGGCGACCACGATTTCGCCGAGCGGCGCGCTCAGCCAGGCCTGCTGACCCAGAGCGGCAGCCAGCTGGCCCTGGGTCATGACTCCGTCGGCGACCAGCATCTGACCCAGCGGCACATGCCGCCCCGGCGTGGCCTGGAGATCGTCCTGCGCCAGTCCTGCGTTTCCACCATCGACCAGCCTTAGATAGGGCGTGCTCATGAGGCTCATCCCGAACCGAAGTCGGGATGAGCTTGGCCTCTTAAGGTTAACGGTGAGTTAAGCTACTCAGGCTGGTTCGGGCGCCTTGCGCGCTGCCATCGCAGCGGCGAACCGTTCAAAAAGATAATAGCTGTCCTGCGGTCCCGGGCTCGCCTCGGGATGATATTGCACCGACCAGACCGGACGATCCGCCACTCGGATCCCGCAGTTCGAGCCATCGAACAGCGACCGGTGGGTTTCCGTTACGCCCGCCGGCAGGGTCTGAGCATCGACGGCGAACCCGTGGTTCATCGATGTGATCTCGACCTTCCCGGTTTCCAGATCCTTGACCGGATGGTTGGCCCCGTGGTGTCCGTGGTTCATCTTTACCGTCTTCGCGCCCAGTGCCAGCGCGAGCATCTGGTGCCCGAGGCAAATGCCGAACACCGGGATGTCGGATGATGCGAGCACCTGCTTGATCATCGGCACCGCATAGGCTCCGGTAGCAGCTGGATCGCCCGGTCCGTTCGACAGGAACAGCCCGTCAGGCTGATGCGCCAGAACCTCTTCCGCAGTGGCGCTGGCGGGCAGCACGGTTACATCGCAGCCAACGGTCGACAGGCAGCGCAGAATGTTGCGCTTGGCGCCATAGTCGACAGCAACGACCTTGAACTTCGGCGACTCCTGCGTGCCAAAACCCTGCGGCCAGGCCCAGCGGGTTTCGTTCCAGCGGTAGGATTGCGCGCAGGTCACGTCCTTGGCGAGGTCCATGCCCTCGAGACCCGGCCAGGCCCGCGCGGCCGCGACCAACGCCTCGATATCGAACTTGCCCTCGGGATTGTGGACAAGCGCCACGTTCGGCGCCCCCTGCTGCCGGATCGCGCGGGTCAGACGACGGGTGTCGATGCCACCGATGGCAATCCGGCCGCGCCGTTCCAGCCAGCCTTGCAGTGCCTCGGCGCTGCGCCAGTTGCTGGGCGTCGTCGGGTCCCATTTGACCACCATGCCCGCCGCGACCGGCTCGGCGGTTTCGTCATCCTCGGCGTTCACGCCGACATTGCCGATATGGGGGAAAGTGAAGGTCACGATCTGGCCAGCATAAGAGGGATCGGTCATGATCTCCTGGTAACCGGTCATCGCCGTGTTGAAGCAGAGTTCGGCCACCGTCTGCCCGGTGGCACCAAATCCCTGACCGTAAAAGATCGTGCCATCGGCAAGGACCAGACATGCAGTCGGCCGAACGGGTGCATGGGCGGGCATGGCGCGAGTCTCCTGATGGGGGCAAATTGGCGGATATCTACGGGCGCCGTCCGCAAGGGTCAACCCGCAGCGGCCCGCGCGTGACGTCGCGCAAGGCCAGTTGTCTCGCTCCCGCGGATTGGATAGAGTCCAAGGCTTGGACGATCCATGGGGATGGAACGGAATATGGACTTGCGTACTCGGGTCAATTCGGCCCTGAAACAGGCCATGCGCGACAAGGCAACGGTGCGCCTGTCGACGCTGCGCCTGATCAACGCGGCAATCAAGGACCAGGACATCGCGGCACGGGGCGAGACGGGCGACGACCGCGGTGTCGACGATGCCCAGGTTCTGGCGATCCTCGGCAAGATGACCAAGCAGCGCCAGGAAAGCGCGCGGGCCTACGAAGAAGGCGGCCGGCTCGACCTGGCCGAGCGCGAGCGGGAAGAGATCGAGGTCATCTCGGAATTCCTGCCCCGCCAGCTGGACGCGACCGAGACCGAAGCCGCGGTGGATGCCGCGGTCAGCGCGACGGGCGCCAGTTCGATCCGCGACATGGGCAAGGTGATGGCCGAGCTTAAGTCGCGCCATACCGGCCAGATCGACTTTGCCAAGGTCGGTCCCTTGGTCAAGAACCGCCTCTGCACGGGCTGAGGCGGTAAGGGCGGCGGGGCAAACCCCGCCCTGCCCGAGCAGGGCGACACCGGATTACCGGTGCGCCGCGTAAATCTCCACCACCTTGCGCACGGCCGCTTCCGGCGCCATTTCTTCGCTCTCGCCGGTGCGGCGCGAGGTCAGTTCGACCACACCATTCTTCAGGCCGCGCGGACCGACCGTGATGCGCCAGGGCAGACCGATCAGATCCATCGTCGCGAACTTGCCGCCGGCGCGTTCAGTCGTGTCGTCATAGAGCGGCTCCAGCCCCGCCTGCGTCAGGGCGGTGTAGAGCTGCTCGCAGGCCGCATCGGCTTCGGCGTCGCCCTGCTTGAGGTTGACGATCCCGCAATGGAATGGCGTCACCCCTTCCGGCCAGATGATGCCCTTGTCGTCGTGGCTGGCTTCGATGATCGCTCCCAGAAGCCGGCTGACCCCGATCCCGTGGCTGCCCATCTCGACCGGCACCTGCGCGCCATCCGCGGTCTGCACCGTCGCGCCCATCGGCTCGGAATACTTGGTGCCGAAGTAAAAGATCTGCCCCACTTCGATGCCCCGGCCGACCTTGCGATGCTCTTCGGGCACTTCGCCAAAGGCCGTTTCGTCGTGGGTTTCGTCAGTGCGCGCGTAAAGCGTAGTGAACTCCTTGCACACCGCAGCCACTTGATCGCGGTCTTCATAATTGATGTCGCGTTGGCCCAGTTTCAGCGCGGTCACCCGGTCGTCGTAGAAAACCTCGCTCTCCCCGGTCGAGGCCAGCACCAGGAATTCATGCGTGTCATCGCCGCCGATCGGGCCGGAATCCGCGCGCATCGGAATCGCGGTCAGGCCCATCCGTTCGTAGGTGCGCAGGTACGAGACCATGTGCCGGTTGTAGGCATGCAGCGCGCTCGGCTTGTCGATGTCGAAGTTGTAGCCGTCCTTCATCAGAAACTCGCGCCCGCGCATCACGCCGAACCGCGGCCGCACCTCGTCGCGGAACTTCCACTGGATGTGATAAAGCGTCAGCGGCAGGTTCTTGTAGGACGACACATGCGCGCGGAAGATGTCGGTGATCATCTCCTCGTTGGTCGGACCGTAAAGCATGTCGCGCTCGTGGCGGTCCTTGATCCTCAGCATCTCGGGACCATAGGCGTTGTATCGCCCGGATTCCTGCCACAGGTCGGCCGGCTGCACCGTCGGCATCAGCACCGGAATGTGCCCGGCGCGCTGCTGTTCTTCATGGACGATCTGCTCGATCCGCTTCAGCACGCGGAACCCAAGCGGCAGCCACGAATAAATCCCCGCGGCCTGCTGCTTGATCATGCCCGCGCGCAGCATCAGGCGGTGGCTGACGATCTGCGCCTCGGCCGGGTTTTCTTTGAGAACGGGCAGGAAATAACGGGACAGGCGCATGAGGGCTCCGCAGGGCTGGATATTCAGACGGTCTAGGATGTCGGACGCAGCGAGACAAGGGGCGGCTAGGCCTTGGACGCGCACAACCCGAACATGAGCGGCAGCGCCGACGGGCCGGGCAGGTACATCCGCCGGCCGGGACGCTGCTCCATGCCCTCGAAAGGGCGCCAGCCATTGGTGAAAGGGAATTCCTCCAGAACCTCGATGCGCAGGCCGGCGCGCGCCAGGGCCGAAACGATTTGTCCGAGGCCCCATTGGAAACCGACGCTGGGGTGCGGGTTGACGAAGGGCGTGGCCACCGGCGTCACCGCTCCCAGACCTTCGCCCGACAGCCCGACATAATCGCCGACACCTTCCGTGGTCTCGATGGGCAGGGACTCGAAATAGTTCCCGGTGGGACTCCCGGAGTCGTCAAGGGCGAGCGCGACGGGGTGGAATTCCATCAGAACCAGCCGACCGCCCGGCCGCAGCACCCGCGCCGCGCCGCGGGCCCAGGCGTCGAGATCCGGCAGCCACCAGAGCACGCCATAGCTCGCAAAGACGATGTCATAGCGGCCCTCGGCCGCGTGCATCCACGCCACGACCTCGGCCCTCTCGAACCGGGCCGGAATGCCGGTCTGGTTGGACAGATCCGCCGCGAAACGGATCGCCTCGTCCGAAATGTCCACGCCCGTGACATCGGCCCCCAGAGCGGCCAGGCTGAGGGTATCCTGCCCGGAGTTGCACTGCGCGTGCAGCAAGGAGCGTCCCGTCACATCGCCGAGCAGTCCGATTTCCTCAGGGAACAACGTCGATCCACCGCCACGGAAAAACGCGGCCTGATCGCCCTTGTGAGCATTATGCGCCACCGTTGCAGCGTTCCAGGACAGACGATTGCGCTCTTCATGCAAAGGCATGGCCAACCTCCACTTTTCTTCTCTTTTCAAATATTCTGGGGGGTCGCCATAGTTGCGCCATTGGTCCAAGCGGCAATGGCGACGGGTGGAACCCTCGACCTAACCGGCCGCGCGGCGCGCGATGTTCAGGCAGACCTCGGTCGCCTTTGCCATATCCTGAACTGAAATCCATTCCAGCGGGCCGTGGATTTCCATCATTCCGGTAAACACATTCGGCGTCGGCACGCCCATCTCGGTCAGCCGCGAGCCGTCGGTTCCGCCCCGGATCGGAACAGAGACGGGTTCCAGTCCCGCCGCGCGCACTGCCTCGCGCGCCAGGTCCACCGGGGTCATGTCCTTTTCCAGCCAATAGCGCATGTTGCGATACTGCGGCCGGATGGCCACCTCGATCTCTGCGCGTGGTTCGGTGGCGGCAACCGTCTCGCAGACCTGCCGCATCAGCGCGCCCTTGGCCTCGAGCCCGTCCAGTTCGAAGTCCCTGAGGATGAACTTCAGCTTCGCCTGTGTCGCGCCGCCGCTCAACTCGTAGAGATGGATGAACCCCTCGCGCCCGTCTGTCGTCTCGGGGGTCAGCGTCACATGCGGGAGCGTCATGACGATCTTCGCGGCAAGGTGCAGCGCGTTCACCAGTTTGTCCTTGGCCCAGCCCGGATGCGCCGAGACGCCGGTCACGGTGACAACGGCCCCATCCGCCGAGAAGCTCTCGAATTCGATCTCGCCGGGCTTGGAGCCGTCGAAGGTATAGGCGAAATCCGCACCCAGATCCTGGGGCAGCCGCTTGTCCACGCCGCGGCCGATCTCCTCGTCCGGCGTAAAGGCCAGCCGCAGCTTGCCATGAGGAATCGTGCGGTCGGACAGCAGATGCCGCGCCGCCGTCATGATGATCGCCACCCCTGCCTTGTCATCCGCGCCCAGCAGGGTGGTGCCGCTGGCTGTAATGATGTCTTCACCCATCTTCTCGCCCAGATAGGGGGAAACTTCGGGATTCAGCACCAGCCCCGGCGCGTCGGCAAAGGCGATGTCGCCGCCGTTATAGCCGCGGTGCACCACCGGCTTCACCCCCGTGGCGTTGAACTGCGGCGCGGTGTCGACATGGGCACAGAAGCCGACGACCGGCGCGCCCTCCACATTGGCCGGCACGGTGGCGAGCACTGCGCCATAATCGGTCAGCTGCACGTCCTCGGCGCCCATCTCCTCGAGCTCGGTGACCAGCAGGCGCGCCATGTCGAGTTGCCGCGGCGTGCTGGGCGATGTGGGCGAGGTCTCGTCGCTCTGGCTGTCGATGGCGGCATAGCGCACGAGGCGCGCTTCCAGTTCGGCGTCGAAAGGGGTGCGCATGGGTCCGTCTCCTTGGCAGATCGCGCGCATCAGCACCCCGCGTCGCGCCCGAGTCAAGGCCGCGCGCGGCGTGATTTCGCGGCTTCAAACGGCGCTGCCCCTTGAAACAGAGGCTCTCATGGGCAATGTGACGGAAGAACACAGGAGCCATGGCATGTCGCTGCCCGTCAGGGATCAACTCAGATACTGGGGCTTCGCTGCCGTGGCCTTTGCCCTTGTGCTCTGGCTGCTGGGCGATGTGCTGATGCCGTTCATCCTGGGCGGGGCGATTGCGTATTTCATCGACCCCTTGGCCGACCGACTGGAGCGGGCCGGCATGTCCCGCGCGGGTGCGACGGCCCTGATCACCGTGTTCGCTCTGCTGATCTTCCTGGCGGCCGTGCTGCTGGTCGTGCCGACGCTGATCTCGCAGACCGCCGGGCTGATCGACGTGTTGCCGCGCCTGACCAACCGCTTCCAGACTTTCCTGGGCGAGCGGTTTCCCTCGATCCTCGACGGGGAGTCGACCATACGCCAGACACTGGCCTCGGTCGGGACCGCGATTCAGGAAAAGGGCCCGGCTCTGGTGGAGACCCTGCTGGGCTCGGCTCTGTCGGTCATCAACGTCGTGATCCTGCTGATCGTCGTGCCCGTGGTCGCGGTCTACCTGCTGCTCGACTGGGACCGCATGATCGCCCGCATCGACGAGCTGCTGCCGCGTGAACACGCGCCGACCATCCGACGGCTGGCGCGCGACATCGACAAGACGCTGTCGTCCTTCATCCGCGGCATGGGCACGGTCTGCCTGATCCTGGGCACCTACTATGCCGTGGCGCTGATGCTCGTCGGGCTGAACTTCGGCCTGGTCGTCGGCTTCATCGCCGGGCTGGTGACCTTCATCCCCTATCTTGGCGCGATGATCGGCGGCGCGCTGGCCATCGGGCTGGCCCTGTTCCAGTTTTGGGGCGATTGGCTGTCCATCGGCATCGTCGCCGGTATCTTCGTTCTGGGCCAGGTCGTCGAGGGCAACTTCCTGACGCCCAAGCTGGTCGGCAACTCGGTTGGCCTGCACCCGGTCTGGCTGCTGCTTGCGCTTTCGGTCTTCGGCAGCCTGTTCGGCTTTGTGGGCATGCTGGTCGCCGTGCCGGTGGCCGCCGCCCTGGGTGTCATCGCGCGTTTCGCGGTCGAACAATACACTTCGAGCCGGCTCTACAAGGGAACGCCGGGGCCGGACGACATCTGATGGCCCAGCAGCTCAGCTTCGACCTGCCCGTTCGCACGGTGCTGGGACGAGACGACTTTTTCGTGGCGCCATCCAACGCCATGGCTCTGGCTATGATTGAATCGACATCGACCTGGCCGGTGCCGCAGCTGTCACTCACCGGCCCGGCGGGTGCCGGCAAGACGCATCTTGCGCATGTCTGGTCATCTCTGACCGGCGCGCCCATCGTCGCTGCCGCCGACCTGCCCGACGCCGATCTGCTCGCGCTCGCCGATGGGCCGGTCGCGGTCGAGGACGTGCCAGCCATCGCTAGGAACCGCGGCGCGCTCGACGCGCTGTTCCATCTCTACAACCTGACCGCCGCCCGGCACAGCCCGCTTCTGATGACCGGCCGAGCCGCACCACGTCACTGGAACCTCGCCCTGCCCGATGCGCAAAGCCGTATCGACGCGGCCTGCCACATCGCGCTCGAGGCGCCAGATGACCGGTTGCTGGCCGCCGTCTTCGCCAAGCTGTTCGCCGACCGCCAGCTGACCCCGCCGCCGGATGTGATCGCCTATCTCCTGCGGCACGGTGAACGCTCTTTCGTGGCCGCCGCCGACACGGTCGCGCGGATCGACCGCCGCGCGCTGGATCAGGGCCGCAAGATCAGTCGGTCGCTGGTCGCCGAGGTTCTGGGCGGCACTGGCGGGCCGGACTGAATTCTGTCACGGTGCGGTTACATATCGTTGATACCGCCCGCTCATGACCAATGCCGATTTCCTCGCCTCCGACTTCCCAGCCCCGGAAGATCTGCCCGATGTCGACCCGAAAGGTCCAGGCCGGTTCTATAACCGTGAGCTGAGCTGGCTCGGCTTCAACTGGCGTGTGCTGGAAGAAGCCGAGAACCCGCGCGTTCCGTTGCTGGAGCGGCTGCGCTTCGTGTCGATTTCGGCGAACAACCTCGACGAATTTTTCACCGTCCGCGTCGCTGGCCTGCGCGAACTGGCGATTGCCGGCAACACGACTCCGGCGGCCGACGGGCTGTCCCCGGCGGAACAGCTGGTGCTGATTTCGGAGGACGCCCGCCGCCTGATGCAGGCCCAGCAACGGGTCATCCTCGCACTGTTCCGCGAGATGGAAGAGGCCGGAATTTCGGTCCTGACGCGCGATGCGCTCGACGCGGCCGACAAGGCCCACCTTGGCGATGTCTTCCTCAGCCAGGTGTTTCCGGTGCTCTCGCCTCTGGCGATCGATCCGGCGCATCCGTTTCCCTTCATTCCGAACACCGGCTATTGCCTCGCTCTTGAACTCGAGCGGGTACGCGACGGGCGCAATCTTCAGGCGCTGCTGCCGGTGCCCGCCCAGATCGACCGCTTTGTTGCGCTGCCCTCGGCCCCCGGGAAGAACCGATTCCTCGCGTTGGAAGAATTTCTGCTTCTGGAAATCGGCCAGCTTTTCCCAGGCTATAGGCTCAAATCCCATTTCGAATTCCGCGTCCTCCGCGACAGCGACCTGGAAGTCGAGGAAGAAGCCGAAGACCTCGTGCGCGGCTTCGAAGTCGCGCTCAAGCGCCGGCGCCGGGGTGAAGTCGTGCGCATGACGCATTCGGCCGGTGCACCCGAAGAACTGCTGGCCACCGTCATGCGCGAACTGCGGGTCGAGCGCAGCGAGGTGATTCAGGTCGACGGAATGCTGGGTGTCGCCGATCTCAGCAAGCTGGTGACGGATTCGCGCCCCGATCTGCTGTGGCCGCCGTTCACGCCGCGCGTACCCGAACGGGTTATGGACTTTGACGGCGACATGTTCGCGGCCATCCGTCAGAAGGATATGCTGCTCCACCACCCCTACGAAACCTTCGACATGGTGATCCGCTTCCTGCAACAGGCGGCCCGCGATCCCGATGTCGTTGCGATCAAGCAGACGCTCTACCGGACCTCCAAGAACTCGCCCATCGTCGAGGCGCTGTGCGAGGCGGCCGAGGACGGCAAGTCCGTGACCGCGCTGGTCGAGCTCAAGGCCCGTTTCGACGAGGCCGCCAACATCCGCCAGTCCCGACGCCTGGAGCGGGCCGGGGCGCATGTGGTCTATGGGTTCATCGACCTCAAGACCCACGCCAAGATCTCCACCGTGGTCCGCCGCGAAGGCGACAGCCTGGTAACCTACACGCATTACGGAACCGGTAACTATCACCCGATCACGGCCCGCATCTATACCGACCTCAGCTTCTTCACCTGCAATGCCGCACTGGGGCGCGATGCAACGAAGGTGTTCAACTATCTGTCGGGCTATGCCCTGCCCGAATCGCTGGAAAACCTCGCCATTTCGCCCATCACCCTGAAGCCCAGGCTGCTGGAACTGATCGCCGCCGAGATTGGCCATGCCCAGGCGGGCCGACCGGCGGTGATATGGGCGAAGATGAACTCGCTGATCGACCCCGAGGTGATCGACGCCCTGTATGCCGCCAGCCAGGGCGGCGTGAAGATCAGCCTTGTCGTCCGCGGAATCTGCGGCCTGCGGCCCGGGATCAAGGGCTTGTCCGAAAACATCCGGGTGAAGTCCATCGTCGGCCGTTTCCTCGAACATTCCCGCATCGTCTGTTTCGGCAACGGACGCGAGCTGCCATCGAAGCGCGCGCGCGTCTTCATATCCTCGGCCGACTGGATGGGACGCAACCTTAACCGCCGGGTTGAAACGCTGGTCGAAATCGAGAATCCCACCGTCAAGGCGCAGATCGTCAGCCAGATCATGGCAGCGAACCTGGCCGACGTCGCCCAAAGCTGGGTGATGTCGCCCGACGGCAAGTTCACCCGCTCGCCGGTGCCGGAAGGCGCCTTCGCCTTCAGCTGCCACCGGTTCTTCATGGAGAACCCCTCGCTTTCGGGGCGTGGCTCGGCCGGAGCCAAGGACGTTCCGCAACTGACCCACACCGAGGATTGATGCGGGCCGCCGCACAGGCCATAAACGGCAGGAATCGCCGCATTGCAGCACCGGTGGTGTCGCGACGATTGACCCAGGCCGCTGCATATCGCAGTCTCACCATGGAAATCCCGGAGACCCATGACCTCGCAAACGGATACTGACGTATCGGAAGGCGGTCCCTTCGGGCGCCCCCTGTTCGATGATCCCGGCACCCGCGCGCTGTCGAAAGTCGGCGTTGTCGATATCGGCTCGAACTCGGTGCGTCTGGTCGTCTTCGATGGCGCCGCCCGCTCGCCCGCCTATTTCTACAACGAAAAGATCATGTGCGCCCTTGGCGCCGGGCTGTCGGAAACCGGCCGACTGAATCCCGAAGGCCGCGTGCGCGCCCTGGCCGCGCTGGAACGATTCCAGCTTCTGGCGGAGGGCATGGGCCTGCCCAGCCTGACCGCCGTGGCGACTGCCGCGGTGCGCGACGCCGAAGACGGCCCGGCCTTCCGGGAAGAGGTGCTGCAGAAGACGGGCCTGCGCATCTGGGTCATCGACGGCGAGGAAGAGGCCAGACTCTCGGCGCAGGGCGTGCTGCTGGGCTGGCCCGGCGCCTACGGTCTGATCTGCGACCTTGGCGGATCGTCCATGGAACTGGCCGAGATTCGCGACGGGCGGGTCGGCAAGCGGCTGTCCACCTCGGAACTCGGCCCGCTGAAGCTGCGCACGCTCAAGGGCGGCAGCCGGGCACGGGGCGACCACATCCGCCGAGTGATGGAAAAGCTCAGCGAGCGAATGGGACCGCAGCACGACAGGCTGTTCCTTGTCGGTGGCAGTTGGCGGGCCATCGCCCGGATCGACATGGCGCGGCGCAACTATCCGCTGAAGGTGCTGCACGAATACCGGATGACCAATTCCGCAGTGCGCGAAACGCTGGCCTACATCGCGGAGAACGACATCGAAACGCTCAAGGCGCAGACCGGCACATCGACCGCACGACTGGAACTCGTGCCCTTCGCCGCCGAAGTTCTGGGCCGGCTGGTGCGCCGCTTCCGCCCCTTGGACATCGCCATTTCCAGCTATGGCATCCGCGAGGGCCTCCTTTACGAACAGATGCCCCAGCGCCTGCGCGACCGTGACCCGCTGATCGAGGCCTGCCGGTTTGCCGAGGCCAAGGATGCTCGCCTGCCGGGATTCGGCCGCATCCTGTTCGATTTCGTGATGCCGCTGTTCCCCACCGCCACCCCGTCGCAGGTGCGGCTGATCAAGGCGGCCTGCCTGTTGCACGACGTCAGCTGGCGCGCGCACCCCGACTATCGTGCCGAAGTCTGTTTCGACAATGCGACCCGGGCCAACCTTGGCGGACTGAAACATTCCGAAAGGGTGTTTCTCGGTCTCGCGCTGCTGCACCGCTATCGCAACAAGCGAGAGGGCACCGCCTTCGAAGACCTCTACGATCTGCTCGACCCGAAAGCCCTGCACATGGCAGAGGTGCTGGGCAAGGCGATGCGCTTTGGCGCCATGCTCTGGATGCAGAATACAGAACTGATGGGCCATTTCGACTGGAACCCGCGCCGCCGCCGGCTGGGGCTGTCGATGCCCGAAAAGGCGATGCCACTATATGGCGAGGTCGCCCAGTCGCGCCTGGCATCTCTGGCCCAATCGATGAATGCCAGCGTCACGATCCGCAAGATGCCCTGAGCGACTGCCGCTCAGAGATCGGTGGGGGGATTCGGCTTGGTCGGCGTCGGCTCGCCCGGCGGCTGGTCGTCGGGATCGGTCTCGACCTTCCGGCGGATGATGATATCGCCGTTGGGCAGGATCTGGGGAGTCTCGTACATCGTCCAGTCCTCGACCTTCGACAGGATCTCGGCGAGCGCCGGTCCCATCTCGGCCAGAAACCGCTGCATCGGCGGACCAAATTCGTCGGCCAGCGCGCCCAGATCGCGCATGGCTGGCGACATCTCGTCCTTAAGCCCTTCGAAGAATAGCTGCATCCCCTGTTCCATCAGCGTCCGGCCTTTCGGCTCTTCCGCGAGGGAAGGAGAGGCAGCCAGCGTCGCTGCGGCGCATATGAGGGCAAGGCGTTTTTCCATGACCCCAATATAGGCGCACAATGTGGTTCCGTTAAGGGCCAAACCGTCGCGAGGTCGGGCGGGGCCGGCCGCACCTCAGATATCGATGTCGAGCGTCACCGGGAAATGGTCCGATGCCGTCAGCAGCGCGTCCCGCAACTCCGGAACACGCCAACAGCGCAGGTCGTCGAACGGATGCCATATGCGCCACGCGGGATGACGCTCCATCAGCGCGGGCGAGACCATGATATAGTCCAGTAGCGCCGACAGGTATTTCTCTTCCCCCGCCAGCCGGAACCGGGCCGAGGTCGGCGCCGCGCCCAGCCGCCTTTGCAGCGCCTGGCGGGCATGCGGGTCGAACATCTGCTCGCCCAGAAGAATTTCCACCGAAGAGCGCTGAAACAGATTCTCGTAGTCATCCAGGCCGGGGCCGTCGTTCAGGTCGCCCAACAGGATCACGGACCGCCCCTCGGCCAGCCGCGCGGCGATTCTGCCCCGCAGCCAGATCGCCTGCGCAAGTTGCTTGCGCCTGTTGGCGATCGACAGGCGCATCACGTGATCCGCGTTTCGCGCGCCGTGCGGCGCCTTCGATTTGAGATGCGCGCCGATCAGGCAGACCTCGGTGCCCTTGCGCGTCGTAACGGTCAGTTCCAGCGGCGGTTTCGAGAAGGTCACCACGTCTTCGTTCGCATCCACATCCAGATCGATGCGGAAGCTCTGGTCAAAGCGCGGCGGTTCCGCCCCCGCTGTGTCGGCCGCCTCGCCGCCGCCGGGCGTGTGAACCGCCTCCAGCGCGTCGGGGTCGTAGAGAAAAGCGATCTCCTGATGCGTGTCGTTGGCAAACCCCATCACCGCCCGCCGTTGGCGCAACTCGAAGGCGGCCGCAAACTGCTCCAGCGCGGCGACGGTATTCTGCGACCTCCCCGTGTTCGGCGCTTCGATGATCATGATCGCATCGGCATCCAGTGCTGTGAACACGATGCCCAGTGCCGTGATCTGTTCGGCCTTGGTCACGTCCTGCCGGCCCGACCAGCTGTCGTCGGCCACAAGATGGTTGTGGGTGTCAAATAGATTGGCGAACCACTCGACGTTGTAGGTGGCCAGCCGCATCAGTGGACAGCCGCCGTGCCGATCTCTTCCCAGGCCCGATTGATGTCGCGAATTTTCTTTTCGGCCAGCTTCACCGCCTCCTCCGGCACGCCACGCGCGATCATCCGGTCGGGATGATATTCGCGCACAAGATCGCGCCAGGCCTTGCGAATCTCCTGCCGACTCGCATCGCGGCTGACACCCAGCACGGTCCAGGGGTCCGGTGGCGCATCGGTCACGAAACGGCACCGCAGCGCCTGGAAGGTCGACTCGCTCAATCCGAAAATGCCCGCCACATCCGACAGGAAATGATCCTCGGCCGGATGATAGGCGCCATCGGCCACCGCGATGTGAAACAGGCCCTCCATCAGGTCGCACAATACGCCCGAGTCGCTCTTGAACATCCGCCGGATCGACCGCGCGTATTGCTGGTAGCCCGCAACATCGGTACGCGCCAGGTTGAACACGCGCGCCGCGGCCGCCTCGTCTTCGCGCGCGATCTGGAACACTTCACGGAAGGCCGTCACCTCGTCGCGGGTGACCGTCCCGTCGGCCTTGGCCATCTTGGCGCCCAGCCCGATCACCGCAATCGTGAAGGCCACGCTGCGCTCTGGCGGGGTGCGCAGCGAATCAAAAACCTGCGCCAGGCTTTCGCCATTGGCGAGCGCGGAAAGCGCCTCGGATATGCGGGTCCAGATCGACATGGCACCACCTTACCCGCTGCGGGCACGACTGTCAGGTGCGCCCTGAGCGCGCAGCCTCCCTACACGAAAAGCCGCCGCTGGATCAGGCATCACAGCAGGACTCGCAACCCATGCGGCGTGTCGATCTCGGCGCGCAGCAGCAGCGGACCCATTTCGTAGACCACCCGCGGGTCGTGGAGGTGCGGCTCCAGCCGCGCCGCCAGAACCGGCGCCTCAGGGTGACAGACGACCAGCCGCCGCAGGGCGCAGCCGGACACCGCGAGCATATCGCTCGGATGCACAGGGCTCTGCCACGTGATCAGTGCCGGGTGCAGGTTGTCGAACGGAAGGACGCCAGTCTCGGGAACCGCCATGCGCCACGCCAGATCGCCGCGAGTCAAATCCATGGGAACGCCCGCGTCCGCGCCCAGCGCCGCAAGCTCCGATTCCATGTCGTCGCTCGCGCAGACCCAGTTGGTCAGCCGTGCCCGGCCATTGAAGCGGTCCAGATCGAACCATCTAGCGCGCTCCGGCGGCACCGCGGCCGGGTCGATGGCGATGGCTTCCAGATACAGCCCGTCGGCCAGCCCGAGCAATGCGTTGTGCGTGCCGAAGTCGACGTGGCTTCCCCCGGTCTGAAGAACCACCCCAAGTGCCTCTTCCACAGCCAGAGTCGCCTCGGCCCGGGTGGCGCCAGCCACCACAATATGATCCAGCCGCATCGCGCACTCCGGAGGTGTTTCCGGCGAGGTTATGCGGGGTTTCGAACCTTGGGAAGAGCCTGACTATGTAGCCAGCTCAGCCCCGGGCGTGCCGCGCACACCCGGGACCGCAGCTTGCCTTATTCTGCGGCGTTGCGCTTGGGCAGAACCCAGTTCGGACGGACCCAGTGGCAGGTATAGCCGTTCGGGATCCGCTGGAGGTAATTCTGATGTTCCGGCTCGGCCTCCCAGAAGGCGCCGACCGGTTCCACTTCCGTCACAACCTTGCGAGGCCAGAGGCCCGAAGCGTCGACATCGGCAATCGTGTCAAGCGCGACCGCCTTCTGCGCCTCGTCCACATAGTAGATCGCCGAGCGATAACTCAGGCCGACATCATTGCCCTGCCGGTTCAGCGTCGTTGGGTCGTGGATCTGGAAGAAGAACTCCAGAATCTCGCGATAGCTGATGCGGTCGGGATCAAAGAGGATCTCCACCCCTTCCGCATGGGTGCCGTGGTTTCGATAGGTCGCATTTTCCACGTCCCCGCCGGTATAGCCGACACGGGTCTTCAGGATACCGGGCTTGTGGCGCAGCAGTTCCTCCATGCCCCAGAAGCAGCCTCCGGCCAGAACAGCACGTTCAGTCGTCATGTTACATCCTCCACCTGATCGATGTAGGCTCCATAGCCCTCCGCCTCCATGTCATCACGGTGCACAAAGCGGAGCGAAGCCGAGTTGATGCAATAGCGCAGTCCGCCCCGGTCGCGTGGACCGTCTGGGAAGACGTGGCCCAGGTGGCTGTCGCCGTGTTTCGACCGAACCTCGACGCGCACCATGCCGTGGGTCCGGTCCTCGAATTCCTCGACATTGTCGATCGGCTTGGTGAAGCTCGGCCAGCCGCAGTGGCTGTCGAACTTGTCCGCCGAAGCGAAAAGCGGCTCGCCGGAAACGATGTCGACGTAAATTCCCGGTTCCTTGTTATGCAAGAGCTTGCCCGTGCCGGGGCGTTCCGTGCCGCTCTGCTGCGTCACATAGAACTCTTCCTGCGAAAGCTGCGCAATGCGGGCCGGGTCCTTTTTATACGCTGTCATGCTATCCTCATGTCGGAGTCGATACGTAGTATTTGGGGCCGCGCTGGCGAAAGCAAAGGAATATTTCGACCGCCTCGCAGGCTCGTGCGATTGATCCGGTGTCGGGACCGGGGCGTAATGAACCGATCATGGGAAAGGTGACCGCAATGCTGAAACATGCTCTGACCCTCTGCTTCGCGCTGATGGCGCCTCCGCTGGCCGCCGGCGTGGGCGGCACCTTCCCCTCCATCGACGGCGGCACGCTGGCGATCGAAGACTGGCGCGGGCATCCCGTTTTGGTGGTCAACACGGCGTCCCAATGCGGGTTCACGCCGCAATACGAGGGTCTGCAAAAGGTTTTCGACACCTACAAGGCGCGCGGTCTTGTGGTGCTCGCCGTCCCGTCCGACGACTTCAACCAGGAACTCAGCAGCGCCGCCGAGGTGAAGGAATTCTGCGAGCTGACCTACGGGATCGACCTGCCGATGACCGACATCACCCATGTGCGCGGGCCACAGGCGCATCCCTTCTATCAGGCGGTCAAGGCAGCGACCGGTTTTGAGCCGGGCTGGAACTTCAACAAGATCCTGCTTGGCCCGGATGGCGCCGTCGTCGGCACCTGGGGGTCGGCGACCCGGCCCGAGTCCCAAACCATCCTGCGCGAGATCGAGGCCCTGCTGAACTAGGGCGCGCCCACCCGAGCCTTCACGGGACGCTGGCGCGAGAATTGAACGGCAAAGATACCCGCCGTTACGATCAGCACCCCCAGCACATCGCGCGCCCCCAGCTTTTCGCCCAGCAGCACCGCGGCGATCGAGACGCCGAAGACCGGGTTCAGGAAATGGAAAGTCGCCGCGCGGGTCGGTCCGATCCGGTCGAGCAGCAGGAACCACAAAAAGGTCGCGGCCAGTCCCGGCACCAGGGTCGTATAGGCGAAGGCCAGGGCCAGGGACAGCGTCGGGTGGACACGGATATCCTCGAAGGCCAGCGCAGCGACGAAGAGAACGGCGGCGCCGACGAACATCTGCAGTCCGACGATCATCATGAAATTCCCGCCCGATGTGGCGCCGCGCACGGCAAGTGTCGCAAAGGTCAGCGCCAGAACGCCGATCCCGCACAGCATCACACCGTGCAGATCCACGCCCGCGCCCAGCCTGCTCGACATGATCAACCACACACCGGCCACTCCGGCCAGCAGGCCGGCAATTCCCAGCGGACGCAGCTTTTCGCCCAGCAGCAGCCAACCGGCCAGCGCGACCAGCAAGGGCATGGTCGAGGCGATGATCGACGCGAGCCCGGCCTCGACCGTCTGCATGGCGACGAAGTTCAGGCCCAGATACAGGGCGTTCTGGCAGACGCCGAAGAGGATGGTGGCAAACCACTGCTTTCGCGTCAGGCGCCAGCTCTGCCCCATGAACCGGGCGATGGTCACGCCCAATAGTCCCGAGATCAGAAATCGGGCCGCGAGCGAAAACAGCGGCGAGGCATCGACAACGATGATCCGGGCCGAGGTGAAGGCCGAAGACCACATCAACGCGAAGGCAAGGCCCATCAGGATGGCGCGCAGGTCCATGACTCAGCCTTTCGCCGCAGTTCTGGTCATGATGCTCTCTCCCGATTGGCACGGGGCCAAAACGAAAGGGCCGCCCGCGGGGCGACCCTTTCTCAAAACGTCAGCCGATGCAAGTTCAGCCGTTCACGCTGTCCTTGAGTGCCTTGGCGATGGTCATCTTGACGACCTTGTCGGCTTCCTTGGTGAAGGACTCGCCCGTGGCGGGGTTGCGGACGGTCCGCTCGGGGCGCTCGCGGCAGTAGATCTTGCCGACGCCCGGCAGGGTGACCGAGCCGCCGCTGGCGACTTCGCGGGTGATCAGGGCGCAGACGGCGTCCAGTGCGCCGCTGGCAGTTTTCTTGTCGGAACCCATTTCGTCTGCCAGTGCAGCGACGAGCTGGGACTTGGTCATTGCTTTTGCCATTCTTTTTCTCCTTCAACTGCCCGCTCTATTGGGCCTCGCCCGCGCATTTTAACGGGATGTTGTGGCAAAACACAATGAATTGCGGAGAAAGCCAAGCCTAAATCCGCCTGTTTTTCGCGTTTTTCACCGTTAAAGAAAGGCTGTTTCGTCAAAAGACCTCAGTTTCCGGCTGTGGAGCCGTTCGAGCGGCATGTTTTGCAGCCGTTCCATCGCCCGGATGCCGATCTTGAGATGGCGCGAAACCTGTGCGGTATAGAACTCTGATGCCATGCCCGGCAGCTTCAACTCGCCATGCAACGGCTTGTCGGAAACGCACAGCAGCGTGCCATAAGGCACGCGGAACCGATAGCCATTTGCGGCGATCGTCGCGCTTTCCATGTCCAGTGCGATTGCCCGCGACTGGTTCAGACGCTGCACCGGCCCGGATTGGTCGCGCAGCTCCCAGTTTCGGTTGTCGATGGTGGCGACGGTCCCGGTGCGCATGACCCGCTTCAGCTCGAACCCCTCCAGTTCGGTCACCTCGGCCACCGCCTCTTCCAGCGCGATCTGAATCTCGGCCAGCGCCGGGATCGGCGTCCAGATCGGCAGGTCGTCGTCCAGCACGTGATCCTCGCGCAGGTAGGCATGGGCCAGGACGAAATCGCCCAGCGCCTGGGTGTTGCGCAGACCAGCGCAGTGACCGACCATCAGCCAGGCGTGCGGACGCAGAACCGCGATATGGTCAGTCGCCGTCTTTGCGTTCGATGGCCCGACGCCGATGTTGACCAGCGTGATCCCCGATCCGTCCGCCCGTTTCAGGTGATAGGTCGGCATTTGCGGCAGCCGCGCCGGCGCATCGAGCGGGGCGTCGGCGGTGGTGATCTCGGCATTGCCGGCACTGACGAAGGCGGTATAGCCGCTGGCCGGATCGGCCAGCATCGCGCGGGCATAGGCCTCGAATTCGGCGACGTAGAACTGATAGTTGGTGAACAGGACGTGGTTCTGGAAATGCCCCGCATCGGTTGCCGTATAATGACTGAGGCGGGCCAGGGAATAGTCGATCCTCTGCGCGGTGAAGAGGGCGAGCGGCCCGATGCCATCCTGCGGCACGAAGGTGCCGTTCACGATATCGTCGTTGGTGGTCGCAAGATCCGGCACGTCGAAGATGTCGCGCAGGGTCAACCCCGAGGCGCCGTCCTGCGGAACGGTAAGATCGGGCTTGGTCGCCACGGCAAAATGCACCGGAATCGGTGTGTGAGACGGCCCGATGGTGACCGGCTGGCCATGATTGCGGATCAGCAGGCCGATCTGCTGGATCAGATACTGCCGGAACAGATCCGGCCGCGTGACCGTCGTGGAGTAGGTGCCGGGCAACGCGACGTGGCCGAAGCTCAGGCGCGTATCCACGCGGGCATAGCTGGTCGTGGTCAGGCGAATTTCCGGATAGAAGGCGCGGATGCGATGGCCCGGAGGCCCATTGCGCATCACCTCCATGAAGTGATGGCACAGGAAGTCGGTCGCTTCGGTATAGAGCTCTTCCAGGCGATCAACCGCCGCCGTCGCATCGGTATAGGTCTCGTCGCGAAAGGCTTCCGGCGTCTCGATCCGGCTCATGATGGAACCTCCAGCACCGGTATTTTCTGGAAGCTGCGCACGTCGACCAGCCCCAGATCGGACAGCCGCAGCTCGGGAATCACCACAAGGGCAAGCAGCGAATGCTGCATGTAGGCGTTGTTCAGCGTGCAGCCGCAGGCCCGCATCGCTTCGACCATCTGCGTTGCCTTGGCCGCCACCTCCTGCGCCGGGCTGTCCGACATCAGCCCCGCGATGGGCAGTTCGACCAGCGCCAGCTCTTCACCCTCGCGCCAGAGGGTGATGCCTCCGCCCACCCCGGCCAGCCGGTTGGCGGCCAGCGCCATCTGCTCCCGGTCCGTGCCGACCACGATCATGTGGTGACTATCATGCGCCACGGTAGAGGCCATCGCCATGCGACCCTTGTAGCCGAACCCCGAAACGAAGGCGTTAACGACGCCGCCGGTCGCGCGGTGCCGTTCGACCAGCGCGATCTGGCAGACCTCTCCATCGCCCTCGACCAGCCCCTCGCGCACCGGCAGGTCGGCCTTCAGCGCCTTGGTCGGCGCCTGATTCTCGACCACCCCGATCACATTGGCACGGGCGGTGTTGGCCCCGGCTGGCGCCGCGATCTCGAAGTCGCCCGCGCCCAGCGCATGGCCAAGATGCACCGTATTGCGGGCGCTGTCGGGCCAGGCGTAGTGCGGACAATCGGCCAGGCAGACCCCGTTCCGCGCCACCACCCGGCCCCGGGCGATGACCATGTCGATCGGCAGCGTTGTCAGATCGGGTGACAGGATCACATCGGCCCGCCGTCCGGGTGCAAGCGATCCGATCTCGCGCTCAAGCCCGAAGTGGGTCGCCGTGTTGATCGTCGCCATCTGCAGCGCGATCAGCGGATCGCACCCGCAGGCAATGGCGTGGCGGACCACGCGATTCATGTGGCCTTCGTTGACCAGCGTCGCCGAGTGGCAATCGTCGGTACAGAGTATGAAATTCCGCGGATCGAGGCCCTTTTCCGTCACTGCGGTGATCTGGCTTTCCACATCATACCAGGCGCTGCCCAGGCGCATCATCGCCCGCATTCCCTGACGCGCCCGCGTCATGGCATCCCGTTCCGAGGTACCCTCGTGGTCATCCGCCGGGCCACCGGCGACATAGGCCGCAAAGGCCGGCCCCAGATCGGGCGAGGCATAATGCCCGCCCACCGTCTTGCCCGCGCGCTGGGTCGCGGCGATCTCGGCCAGCATCTTGGGATCGGCCGCGCTGACCCCGGGAAAGTTCATCATCTCGCCGAGACCGACAATCCCAGGCCAGGTCATGGCCTCGGCCACATCCTCGGGCGAAATTTCATAGCCGGTCGTCTCGAGCCCCGGCGCCGAAGGCGCGCAGGACGGCATCTGCGTGAAGATATTCACCGCCTGCAACAGCGCCTCGTCATGCATCATCCGCACGCCCTCCAACCCGAGGACATTAGCAATCTCATGCGGATCGGTGAACATGCTGGTGGTGCCATGCGGGATCACCGCGCGGGCGAATTCGGCCGGGGTCAGCATCCCCGACTCGATATGCATATGCGCATCGCAGAGACCGGGCAGCATGTATCGACCCTCGGCCTCGATGATCTCGGTCGCAGGGCCGGTGCAATAGGCGGCATCGGGGACGACGCAGGCAATGCGCCCCGCCGCGATCGCGATGTCATGGCCGGGAAGGCACTCGCGGGTCTGGACGTTGACCCAGATACCGCCCCTGATCACCATATCGGCAGGTTCGCGGCCGGCTGCGACGGCGATCAGGCGGGAGGCCACATCGGGCCAGGTTGGGAAGGGCTTGGCGTTCATGCAACAATTGTGCTGAATGGTCGGGCCGGCGCAAGAGGCGGTGGCGCGGTTTCATCAAAGCTTCATCTTGAAGCTGTCGCTTGGGTCTCACGACAATCCGGGAGACGTCACATGGATTATGGCACCGTTGGCGCCGCCGAGTTCGGCAGGTCGCTGCGCGGGATCGGGCTGAATCTGCTCGTGCGCGACGTCCCCGCACAATGCGCGTTCCTTGACAGAGTCTTCGGCATCCAGAGCCATCAGGTCACGAAGGATTTCGCCATCGCCACCTATGGCGCGCAGGTCTTTCAGATCCACGCGGACGGCACCTATCACTCCAACCCGCTCCTTGGGCTGGTTCCCGAGTCGCCACCGCGCGGAGGCGGCATCGAAATCAGGCTCTACGAAAGCGATCCGGACGCGGCGGCGTCCCGTGCCGAGGCGGCGGGCGGGACACTTTTGCAGGGCGCGACCGACAAGCCCCATAGTCTGCGCGAGGCCTATATCCTCTGCCCCAACGGCTACGCCTGGGTGCCGAGCCGCCCACTCGAGAAAGACTGATGGAAATAACATTCGACACACTCAACTCACCCGCCTTCCAGAAGGCGAAGTACTGGCTTGGCATCTCTGCCTTGCTGCTGGCAGCGGGCGCGGTGGTGATCTTTTTCACCTATTACGGCCGCGCTCGGGATGTCGGCGGCGAGAACGCCGAGGCGGAACGCTGGATCCTGCTGATGGGAACGTTCCGCGACAGCTTGTTGATCACGTTGCTCTACGCGGGGGAAAGCCTGGTCTACCGGAACGGCGATTTTGCCGGAATGGCCGCCGGTATATCATCGAACTCGCCGCTCTGGCCGCTTCTGTTGCAGCCGGTCGCGTCGATGCTGGTGGCGGTTCTGGTGCTGGTCATCGCGAGCCTTCGGGTGGTCCTGATCACGCGGTGGCTTGCCCGGAACGGGGTTCGCTAGTCAGGGCGGGCCGAGTTCCCCCCGCAGCCAGCTGGCGAAGGCCAGCGCGCCCGCGGATTGTTCGGCCTGGGGCGAGAGGATCAGGTAATATGCCTCGGGCATTGGCGCGCGGTGGGTGAAGGGGGCGACCAGCCGGCCCTCGGCGATCAGCCCTGCGGCAATGGTGTCATGCGCCAGCGCCAGCCCGCCCCCGGCCATGACCACCGCCAGGGTGACGGTGAATGTCGTGGCATAGGTGATGGGCGGATCGGGCCAGGGCAAAGCCTGATCTTCGGCCCAGGCCGCCCAGCTCGACAACAAGTTGGTGCAATCGTAGAGCGGTTGCATATGCAGATCCTCCAGGCTCACCACGTAATCGGGCGCACAGACCGGATAATAGTGATCTCTGCGCAGCAGTTCGGGGCGCACCGTGTCGGGCGGACGCAGGGAAAAGCGGATCTCCACATCCGCCCCTTCGGCCAGCTCTCGTGGCTCCCAGAGTTCCGTGGTCAGGTTCAGCATCACCCCCGGATGCGCCGCGCGAAATGCGGCAAGACGCGGCGCCAGCCAATGCACGGCGAAGGTGAGATTGCACATCACTTGAACCGCGTCGCCGCGCCGTCCAGTCACCGCGCGGGTTCCGCGCAGCAAGGTTCGGAAGGCATCGCGCACAACGGGCAGATAGGTGATCCCGGCCTCGGTCAATTCCAGCGCCCGCGGCCGACGGATGAACAGGGGCTGACCGATATGTTCTTCCAGAGCCTTGATCTGCTGGCTCACCGCACTTTGCGTCATGTTGAGATCGCGCGCCGCCCCGGTGAAGGACAGATGGCGCGCCGAGGCCTCGAAGGTGCGAAGCCAGCCAAGCGGGGGAAGCGTCTGCATAATCATAATCCTGCCATAAGTATTCCTACTGGAGAAGCGGCGAATTTTTCGTTGGTCTTCCGGCGGCTGGATTGGCAGGCTGAGCGCGACCTTCGAGGGAGAGACACATGACCGTCACGAATCTGCGCCCGAACATGAACCACTGGCAGGAAAGGGTGGATCTTGCAGCCGCCTTCCGCTGGACCGCCCGGCTGAACATGCACGAGGCGGTGTCGAACCATTTCAGCCTCGCGGTCAACGAGGACGGGACGCGTTTCCTGATGAACCGCAACCAGGTGCATTTCAGCCGGATCCGCGCGAGCGACCTGCTCGAACTCGACGCCAACGATCCTGACGCGATGAAGGGGCCCGACGCCCCCGACCCCACGGCCTGGGCCCTGCACGCCGCCATCCACCGGCACGTCCCCTTTGCCCGCTGCGCGATGCATGTGCACTCGATCCACGCCACCGTGCTTGCCAGCCTCGCCGACAGCTACCTGCCTGCGATCGACCAGAACACCGCCATCTTCCACGACCGGCAGGTGATCGACGACCACTATGGCGGACTGGCACTGGAAGAAGAGGGCGAGCGCTGCGCGGCGCTGTTCACCGATCCGAAGAAGAAGGTCATGATCATGGGCAACCACGGTATCATGGTGATCGGCGACACCGTCGCAGACTGCTTCAACCGGATGTATTTCTTCGAACGCGCGGCCGAGACCTATATCCGCGCCCTGCAGACCGGCCAGCCCCTGCGCCGTCTCTCGGACGAGATCGCCGAAAAGACCGCTTCGGAGGTCGAGCAGTATCCGGAACAGTGCGACCGGCACCTGTCCGAACTCAAGCTGATCCTCGATGACGAAGGATCGAACTACGCCTCCTAGAGGCTGTTTCGGGGTTACTAGACCATGCAATACGGGTTGACCGACGAGCAGGAGATGATCGTCTCCACCGTCCGCGCGTTTGTCGAAAACGAGATCTATCCTCATGAAGAGCTTGTCGAACGCACCGGGTCGGTGCCGGCGGACATCGCTGAGCGGATCAAGCAGAAGACCATCGATCTTGGCTTTTACGCCTGCAACTTTCCCGAAAGTGTCGGCGGCGCGGGATTGAGCCATCTGGAATTCGCGCTGGTCGAGCGCGAACTCGGACGCGGCTCGATGGCGCTCAATCACTTTTTTGGGCGGCCCCAGAACATCCTGATGGCCTGCAGCGGCGAGCAGATCGACCGCTACCTCATGCCCGCCGTGCGCGGGGAACGGATGGACGCGCTGGCAATGACCGAGCCGGGCGCCGGCTCGGACGTGCGCGGGATGAAATGCGCCGCGCGGCGCGAAGGCGGCGTCTGGGTGGCCAATGGCACCAAGCACTTCATCTCGGGTGCCGAACATGCCGATTTCGTCATCGTCTTCATGGCAACCGGCGAAGACGTGACCCCCAAGGGCGTCAAGAAGCGGATCACCGCCTTTCTCGTCGACCGGGGCACGCCGGGCTTCACCATCCGAAACGGCTACAAATCTGTCAGCCACCGCGGATACGCCAATTCGATCCTCGAATTCGACGACTGTCGCCTGCCCGATTCGCAGGTGCTGGGCGAGGTGGACGGCGGCTTCGAGGTCATGAATACCTGGCTCTACGCAACACGCCTGACCGTTGCGGCCATGTGCGTGGGCCGCGCAAGACGCGTGTTTGATTATGCCCTCGACTATGCCGCCACACGCGAACAGTTCGGCCAGGTGATCGGCAAGTTCCAGGGTGTCAGTTTCCAGCTGGCCGACATGATCACCGAAATCGACGCCGCCGACCTGCTGACCCTCGCCGCCGCCGACCGGCTGGACAAAGGTCTGCCTGCAAATCGGGAGATCGCGAGTGCCAAGCTCTACGCGTCCGAGATGCTAGCACGGGTGACCGATGCGGCGATCCAGCTGCACGGCGGCATGGGGCTGATGGACGACTATCCGCTGGAGCGCTTCTGGCGGGATGCCCGGGTCGAACGGATCTGGGACGGCACCAGCGAGATTCAGCGCCATATCATCAGCCGCGACCTGTTGCGGGCGCTGGGAGCATGAAGGGTTTCGCCGCGGCTGCGCCGCGCCGACCGGTGCGAGGGGCTTTGCCCCTCGCGCTCCCCAGGATATTTGAAGCAAGAGGAAACGGGGAGAGCACAATGACTCTCCCCCGAAGAGAGACCCTCTCTTCCCCTTGCGCGGTCATCGGCGTCCCCGCCTGTACCGCCAGAGCATCATGACAGAAGGTGGTTAAGAAGATCTTGCTGCTTCCTCTTGCTGAAAATATCCCCGCCGGAGGCTCCGACCCCGCCACGGGCGCTCGGATCTGACATGACGCGTGACCTGACAAGTCTATTCAATCCGCGCAGCATCGCCGTGATCGGCGGCGGGGCCTGGTGCGCCTCGATCCTTGGCGCCGCCGAGCGCATCGGATACGCGGGCGAGATTTTCCCGGTTCATCCCGGCGGCAAGGTCATCGCCGGGCGCCAGGCGCTGCGCAGCCTTGCTGAATACGATGGCCGTATAGACGCGGCTTTCATCGGCGTGAACCGGCGCGCCACCATCGACACCGTGGCCCAACTGCAAGCCCTTGGTGCGGGCGGCGCGGTCTGCTTTGCCTCGGGCTTCACCGAGGCCACGGCTGAGGATGCCGAAGGCGCGGCCCTGCAAACCCAACTCGTCTCAGCGGCGGGTGACATGCCCATTCTCGGACCCAACTGCTATGGGTTCGTCAATGCGCTCGACCGGGCGGCGATCTGGCCCGATCAGCACGGTATGAAGCCTGTGGACCGCGGTGTGGCGATCCTGACCCAGTCATCGAACATTGCAATCAACCTGACGATGCAGCGGCGCGCGCTGCCCATCGGGATGATGGTGACCTGCGGAAACATGGCGCAGACCTCTCAGGCAGAGATCGCGGCCGGCCTGCTCGACGACCCGCGGATCACCGCCATCGGGTTGCATGTCGAAGGCTTCGGCGACCTGCGCGGTTGGGAAATGCTCGCCCGCAAGGCACAGGAGAAAGGCGTGCCACTGGCGGCGCTCAAGGTCGGAGCCTCCGAGCAATCGCAGCGTGCGGCCGTCTCGCACACCGCGTCTTTGGCCGGCAGCGACGCCGGCGCGCAGGCGCTGCTCGACCGGCTGGGGATTGCACGCCTGCGCAGCCTGCCCGAGCTTCTGGAAACGCTCAAGCTGCTGCATTGCGTCGGTCGGCTACCGTCCCGGCGGATCGCCTCGATCAGCTGTTCGGGCGGCGAAGCCAGCCTGATCGCCGACATGGCGCAGGGCAAGCTGGCGTTTCCGCCACTTTCGCCAGCGCAGCAACAGACCCTGCGTGGGGCGCTTGGCCCGATGGTGGCTCTCGCGAACCCGCTGGACTATCACACCTACATCTGGCGCGACACGGCAGCGATGACGCGCGCCTGGTCCGCGATGACGGGGGAAGACATCGCGCTGACCCTGTCCATCGTCGACTATCCGCACACGGATGCGACAGACTGGGACTGCGCAACTCAGGCCGCGCTGAACGTCCGGGCTCAGACCGGGGCACCCTTTTCCGTGGTCGCCACATTGCCGGAGCTGATGCCGCAGGCGGTGGCCGAACGTCTGATGGCCGGCGGCGTCGTCCCGCTGCAAGGCCTCGCCGAGGCGCTGGCCGCCGCCGGGGCCGCTGCGTCCGAAGCGCCTGCAACCGTGCCTCCGCTCCTCCTGCCCGGACCCGAGCGGGAGGCGCGGACACTTGGCGAGGCGGAGGCAAAAACGGCTCTGGCCAGCCACGGGCTGCCGGTGCCCGAAAGGCGGATGGTGGCGCAGGCCAGCCAGCTGGCGGGTGTCGATCTGACCGGTCCGCTGGTTCTCAAAGGCACGGGTCTCGCTCACAAGTCCGAACATGGGGCCGTGCGTCTCGGGCTTGCCGTCAGCGAACTGAAAGAGGCCGCAGCCCGCATCCCCGGCCCCTGGCTGGTCGAAGAGATGGTGGCCGGCGGCGTCGCCGAATTGCTGGTCGGGGTGCTCCGCGACCCGGCGCATGGCTTTGTATTGACCCTCGGCGCCGGGGGCGTGCTGACGGAACTGCACCGCGACACCGTCTCGCTGCTGGTTCCGGCCCCGCGCGCCAGTGTCGAGGCCGCGCTGAACCGGCTGCGCTGCGCGCCGCTGCTGCGCGGATATCGCGGCAAACCGGCGGCTCACTGGGCGGCAATTCTCGACGCGATCGACTCTGTGCAGGCCTATGTGACCGCCAATGCCGACACCCTCGCCGAAATCGAAATCAACCCGCTGATCTGCACGCCGACCCGCGCGGTAGCAGTCGATGCCCTGATCCGGAAGACCATGACATGAATGTTGTGAAAACCGCGCGCGACGGCGCCATTCTGACCGTGACACTGGACCGGCCCAAGGCCAATGCCATCGACCTCGCCACCAGCCGTATCATGGGCGAGACCTTCCGCGCCTTTCGCGATGATCCGGCGCTGCGCGTGGCGATCCTCACCGGTGGTGGCGAGAAGTTCTTCTGCCCGGGCTGGGATCTGAAAGCCGCCGCCGATGGCGATGCCGTCGATGGCGACTATGGTGTCGGCGGGTTCGGGGGGCTGCAAGAGCTGCGCGGCATGAACAAGCCCGTCATCGCGGCCGTGAACGGCATCGCCTGTGGCGGCGGGCTGGAACTGGCGCTGAGCGCCGACATGATCCTGGCCGCAGATCACGCCACCTTCGCGCTTCCCGAAATCCGCTCGGGAACCGTGGCCGATGCGGCCAGCGTCAAGCTGCCCAAGCGCATCCCCTACCACATCGCGATGGAACTCCTGCTGACCGGCCGCTGGTTCGACGCCGCCGAGGCACATCGGTGGGGGTTGGTAAACGAAGTCCTGCCCGCGGCACGGCTGATGGAGCGGGCCATGGACCTCGCCCGACTGCTCGCCTCTGGCCCTCCGCTGGTTTATGCCGCGATCAAGGAGATCGTGCGCGAGGCCGAAGATGCCAGATTCCAGGACATGATGAATCGCATCACCAAACGACAGCTGGAAACGGTGGACGTGCTGTACAGCTCGGAAGACCAGATCGAAGGCGCCAGGGCCTTCGCCGAGAAGCGCGATCCGGTCTGGAAAGGCCGATAGGCGCGACGGCCCCGGCGCAACACCGGCGGATCAATTCCGCCCCTCGCGCCTTGGCTGTGGACAATTCTGCAAAAATCGCGATGACTGTGTTGCGCGCGTGGCACGGCAGAAGGCCGCGATGACGGTTTGGCGGGGGAAGAGCGAGTATTCCCTTTGGATGCAGTGCAAATACCACTAACCTATGGGTCCAGAGCCCTGATGGTGAAGACAGAGAGTCTGCTATGACGCGAGTAATGAAATTCTTCGGTGCGCTAGTACTGGTTCTGGCGGGGTCTCAGGCCGCAGTGGCCCAGGACAGCTATCGGATCAAACCGGGCGACGTTCTGCGGATCGAGGTTCTGGAAGACGCGGCGATGAACCGGGATTCCCTGGTGTTGCCCGATGGCCGTGTGACCGTGCCGCTGGCCGGCACGCTGCCCGTGGGCGGACGTACCGTCGATCAGGTGCGCGCCGACGTGGCCTCCAAGCTGTCGAGCAACTTCGCAAACGAACCGACGGTCACGGTATCGCTGCTGCAGCTGGGTACCCCCACCGCCAAGGGCGGCACCTCCAGGCTGCCGATCTACTTTCTGGGCGAAGTCAATGCGCCCGGCATGGTCGAGGTCAAGCGCGGCACCACCCTTCTTCAGGCGCTGGCCCTGGCCGGCGGATTCAACCGTTTTGCTGCGGTGAAGCGCGTTCAGCTTCGCCGCACCGACCGTTCCGGCAAGCAGTCGGTCTACAGCTTCAACTACCAAGACGTTCTGGCGGGCAAGAACTCCATCGGAGCGACGGTGCTGACATCGGGCGACGTGATCGTCGTGCCGGCGCGCAGACTGTTCGAATAGGTTTCACGGGTTCCGGGGCAGAGCATTGAAAACCAGGAGGCTGATAGGAGGGACCGCAATAGCGGCCCTCATGGTCTATATGACCGGCCCGACACTCGCGCAGGACGAGGGTGGCGGCCTGAGAGTCAGCCTTGGCGTGCAACAAAGCTTCGGCACCTCGGATAACCTGTCGCTGGGCGTGCCCGGCAGTCTCGCCAATCCGGAAGAGGGCCGCACAACGCTCTCGACCACGGATCTGGCGCTGAATGTCTCCAGCGAAACCCGGACCCAGAAGTTCAATTTCCTGATCGGTGGCGCGTTGCGGTTCGGCAGCATCCCGAGCGGCAGCCGCGTGCAGACCGGTTTTGTCGATCCCGCGGCGGCCTTGCACTATTCCATCGAGGCCGCGCGCGCGCGTCTTTCCCTCGATGCCTCCTACTCCGAAAGCGCGCTCTCGCAGTCGCGCCCGCTCTGGGATTTCCGCGACGAGGACAATGTCATCACTCCGCCCAGTGACCTGGCCAACCTCCAGGGTACCGGGGATCGGCAGGCCAGCAACTTTTCCTTCGATTACGAAGCCGGCATCGACGCCCCCATCGGGTTTCGGCTTCAGGCAACACGCGACAGCGTGAAATACATCAACGCGACAACCGCGGCGCCCACCGATTATGACCGTGCCAACGTCAAGCTCAGCACATATTTCCGCTTTTCCCCCGGTACGGCGGGCGTGATCGACCTCAGCGCGTCGCGTTACAACAACAATGTTGTCGGCACCACCGAAGACAGCCGGTCGATCGGGGTCGGGTTCGATCGCGAACTGGCGACCGGAGCGATGGTGTCCGCCCGTGTCGGTTACACCGATGGCGATCCCAACAATACCGGCGGCACGGCCCAATCCTCCAGCGGTGTGACCGGCAGCCTGAACTACAGTCAACCTACACCCAATGGGTCCTTTGGTGCTTCCTACGCGCTCACCCGGGACGCCAGCGGCGACGTCGATACGCTCAGCGTTCAGCGCAGCATCATCCTGCCCACCGGCAGCCTTGCATTCAACGTCGGCGCCTCAAGCCTCCAGGGCGGCTCCCCCGAACTTATTGGCGGGCTGTCCTGGCAGCACCAGATGCCGACAAGCACGATATCCCTCAGCCTGGATCGCAGGGTTCAGGTCGACTCGAACAACGACAACGTTTTCGTCACGTCGCTGGCCGGCCAGTTCCGCCATCAGGTCAATGCCCAGTCGAGCATCTTCGCGAATGTTTCGTATTTCCTGACCGATGGCTCCTCCACCTCGAACGACGTCGCGCGCACCGACCTTTCGATGGGGTATTCCTACGAACTGACCAGCGACTGGGATCTGAACGCCGGCGTCAACCTGACCACGCGGGATGAAACGCTAGTCGGCAGCCCCTTGTCGCCGACCCTTGGCAAGGGAACGTCCAACGGCGTTTTCGTCAGCCTGTCGCGCAAGTTCGACCTGAACTGATCCGCCGCACGCGGGCTGCGCCACTAATCCGCGTGCCAGGTATAGACCATCGGCAGCGCCGGATTTTCCACGTCATAGTGCACCATGCGCCCATCGCTCAGCATGCCATCCGCCGCAAAGGCCGTCGCTTCGCCCCCCACGCCACGGCGCAGCCAGCCGCGCAACCGGCCCAGATCGTCATAATCCATCTCGTCGCGCCAGGCCCCGGACCAGAACAGCCGCGGATCAAACTCGGCGCTGCGGCTGGCGGCGTCATAATCGATGGACGTCAGCCGCATATGCCCCTCCCGCATCTCGTAACTGCGGCGCTGATGGGTGGGAAAGGCGACCGAAACAAATCCTGGAGCGCTCTGCGCGGTGCCGTTGTCGGCAAACACGCCGATGTCCACGCGCGATGTCAGAAGAACCGGCGCATCCCTGCGGGGACGGGACACCGCATACTCATCGTGCCAGTCGATGCTCAGCTTCGCGCGGCGGCCCTCGTCGTCCAGCGGCTCGATCCGGATCCTGCCCGGGTCTCCACGCAGCAATTCCCAATGAAACCGCAACGGTTTTCCGTTGGCATCGGAACTGCCCTCCGCGCTCACCACCATTTCCCGGCGAAAGGCATAATCACGCCACAGCCGGGCAATCGCGGACGGCGTGGTGAACAAGAGCTCGCTTCGTTCCATGAGACCGGCCGAGGTCCGAAACTCCTCCGACTCGACTCGCAGCCGAAGACGCGGCGGCACGGTGTCGGGCGACATTGCCGCGGCGTGGGCGATCATCCGGTCGGGGCGCAGCGCCGTTCCATCGAAGACGGTCGGATGGGCCAGGCCACTCCGGTAGTCGGCGTCGCTGTTGATTCCAGCCATGTTGCGCCGCAGGATCATCTGCAGCGTGGGGGCGATCTGATGGGTCTCGACCAGCTTGGCGCGCGTCTCGGCGCTGAAGGCTGCAAGGGTCATCAGCAAGGCGCGCAGAAAGGGCTGATCGGATCCCGATGATCCCTGGCTTGTCACCATATAGGGCCAGTTGGCGGGATATAGATCGCGGCTGTCGTGGTCGCGGTGTTCGGGATAGAGATACAGACTGTCCGAAACATACTGCGCATAGGCGGTCTCGGGGCCAAGAGGGATTGTCATCGCCAGCCGCATAAGGCTGCGCGCGCCGAGGCCGCGGGTCAGCGCGGTCGAGGAATTGCCAACCAGCGGAGCTGCGATCACGGTGCGGGCGGCCAGCCCGTAATCGGCCTTTTGACGGATCAGTTCGGCGTCGTATTGCAGATGTACAAGTCCCGGAAACAGCTCTTGTGGCAGGGTGGAATGGCCGCGGTCCCGGTTTTCGTAGATCAGCCCTGAAAACCCCTGTGCCTTGCCCCGAGCAATCAGGCTGCTCAGCTGAGTCCCTCCCGCCATCCGCTTTGCCCCCGGACCAAAGGCCCCGGCGCCGGCAACCGCCTCGGGCGCGGACCGGGCATCGAACCAGACCCCAGGCAGTCCGAACGGTTTCAGATCGTCCGGCCCGACCATCCGTGTCTGAGCCGGTCCCACCTGACCAAGACAGATAAGCAGAAACACGATACAGACGCGCAACAGGGTCAATCGGAACTCCGTTCAGGCTCAGCCCGCCCTCTCCGCCGTGTTAGACGGCCGGATGCGGACTCCTGCAGTCTCCACTGGCCGCACTTCGAGATCAATGCCCGCGTCGGAATCAGACCGGGCAAAAGACCCCCGTGCATCCGTGCCCGTCATTCCGTCAAGGTGATCAGCTAGCCGCGCGCATCGGCGCGGCAGCGGCCTGCGCTGACGTTGCGCGGGTCTGGGCCGTGGTGAACTGGCTCATCGCGCGGGTCAGCGCTTCTGCCTCTTCCGCGAGCGCCAGGCTGGCCGCGGTGGTCTGTTCAAACATTGCCGCGTTCTGCTGGGTGACGCGATCCAACTGGTTCACTGCCGAATTGATCTCCTGCAGACCCCGGCTCTGATCGGTTGCGCTTTGCGCGATGCTCTCCACGCTGCCGGAAATGTTGGAAACCGACTCCAGCATCTTCGTCAGCACTTCGCCCGCCTTGCTCACGAGGGTGACGCCGCGCTTGATCTGGGTGCCGCTGGAGGAGATCAACGAGTTGATCTCGCGGGCTGCGTCGGATGACCTCCGGGCAAGCGCCCGAACTTCCGAGGCCACCACGGCGAAACCTCGGCCGGCTTCACCTGCGCGGGCGGCCTCGACCCCGGCATTGAGCGCCAGCAGGTTGGTCTGGAAGGCGATTTCGTCGATGACCCCGCTGATGCTGGAAATCTCGTTGGAAAACTTCTCGATTTCCCCCATGGCCCCGACGGCCTCATGCACGACACCGCCGCTGGTTTCCACATTGCTGCGCGTCTCGCGCACCATGAGAGCGGCGTTCGTCGCACCCTCGGCCGCGGTGCGCACGGAACCCGTAAGATTGTCGAGCGCAGCCGCGGTCTCCTCAAGGGTAGCCGCCTGCGTTTCGGTCCTCTTGGAGAGCGACTGCGAGGCGGAACTGATGCCGCTGGTATCCGACCGGATGGCGCCGGCGCTCTCGGCGATGCTGCCGATCGCGGCCTCGAGGCGCTGTGTCGCACCGTTGAAATCCTGTCTCAGCTGTTCGTATTGCGGTGCAAATTCCGTCTCGATCCGGGTGGTCAGGTCGCCTTCGGACAGTCGGGTCAGGCCCTGACGCAGGCTTTCAACCACCTGTGCCTGTTCGCGCTCCGTGCGGGCTCGTTCCGCATTGGCCGCTTCGAGCGTCGAACGCTCCTCGGTCACATCGTTGCCGACCAGGACCAGACCGGCGGGTTTGCCCTGCGGGTCGTCCATGGGCGAGAGTGTGGCATCGATCCGCATTTCCAGGCTGTTCAGCCTGAACACGGCCTCGCATGAAACCGTCTCGCGGCTGCGCACGATGTCAGAGACCTTGCGCATCCTTTCGTTTCCGTTGGGGCGCAATGTTATCAGGCTGTCGGCATCCAGGTTCAGCAACTCTTCGACCTTGCGGCCCGTGCGACGGCACACAAAGCTGTTGACCCAGCCAAGGCGGCCATCCTGCCGGACTTCGATGCGGACGGAATTCGTGTCGAGCGCGGCGATGATCGTCGAATCGCGCAGCGACTTGGTTTCGTTCTTCCACTCGATGACCATACCGGCCTGTTTGCCCGACCTGTCATGCACCGCCGAGATCATCAGCGAGAAGAAGGTTGTCCCGATCTTGACCACCGTCCGCATCGGCAGGGCACCCGGCCGGGTGACGACCTGACGAACGCGGTCCGGCAGCGCATGGAACCGGTCCATGTTGATCCCGATCAGCTCGCGGGCGCCGAGACCCCCGGTAAGTTTTCGGAAATCCTCTGCCTTCTCGTCGAAAAGCTTGATCATTGCCGTATTCAGGAATGTCACGTTGAAATCCGAATCGACCATCAGCATCGCCGAAGAGGCATTTTCGAAGCCGGCGCTCTTGAAGGCGGCCTCACGGCCAATTGCATCGGCCTCATCCAAGGCGTTGCGGAAAGCATCCAGCTGGCGTGACATCCCGCCGATCTCGTCCCCGCGGGTCGTCTCGGGAACATGGGTATCATAATGGCCTTCGGCAATATGACCCATGGCTCCGCTGACGCGGGCCAGAGGCGCAGAAATCGAACGGGCGAGGACGATCGAGAACCCGGTTGCCACGATGCATGTGACGACCGCAATGATCAGGAAATGCCGCTTCATCGTGGCCGTGGCGGCCAAAAGCTCGTCCCTCGCACCCTCTGCAACAAGCGCCCAGGTCGACCCGAAGAGCGCGACGGGCTGGGAATGGGCCATCACGGGATATCCGCCAGAGCCCGTATACTCATATGTCGCGGACTGCCCGTCCAGCGCACCAGCCACCGCAGGGTTGTCGATGCGCTGGCTCAGCACGGCCCCGGCGATGTCGTCCCGCGCCTCTGCGCGCAGCAGTTGGTCGCTGCCGACCATATAGACGGTGCCCTGCTCGCCGATGCCCTGAACATCGCTGACGGCCTGCTCCATCGCGGCGGCAGAGACCTGATAGACCATCACGCCCAGCATCGCCCCAGTCTCGTCATAGACCGGACTGCCCAGGAAAGCAGAGGGTCGGTTGCCGCTGGGTGCATATTTGCTGAAATCGACCTCCGCCGGATCGTCGCCGGGCCGGAGCGTCACCGCGGCGCGAAAGACCTTGCCCAGGCCGGTGTCGCTCAGCGGACTGCTCAGGACGTTCTGCGCAAAGTCCGCTTCCTTGTAGACCGAGTAGATCACGTTGCCGTCCACATCGATCAGGAAGATATCGTAGAGTTGAAGCGTGTTTCGCAGGTCGTCCAGGATCCCATGGTAGCGCCGGTGCGCGACATCGAAATCGTTGCCGTTTTCTGGCCCGATGAACCGTTCCCGTCCGCTTTCTGCGTTCGGATTGCCGGTCACATAGGTCTGTACCAGCACCGCGGGCGCGTTGGTCAAGCTGGCGTACCCCATCTGTAAAGACCGCATTGCGCCCAGCGCCAACTGACCGCCTGCCTGCATCCGCAGTTCCGAAACGAAGCTGTCGTGCAGGATCTCCGCCACATCGGCGCGGGCCGAAGCGAGCATCTTCAGCTGTTCCACAGTCTGTCCGCGCATGTCTCGTGCCGCCTCTCGGAATCCGAACAGGGCTGTGGCGAGGACCGTCGCCAAAGTCATTGCGATCATGATCAGGGGCAGCTTTACCGCGATCTTCATTCGGGACATCGGGTTCATCAGAATTTCTCCGCGCAGTTCGGTTTCGATGGACCGAAACACATCCGTCCTCTGCTAAGCGAAACTCCTTTCGCTCCGGTAAACCCGGCCCGATGCCGCCGATGCGGCGGTTGAGTTTGTCCTGCAAAGCGCCTATTTCCGCCCAAAGGCCGCCTCTCGCGGCACCAAAGGGAAGCGCGCGCGTGGCGAATCACCTCTACAAGAACGATCTGCCGGACGGTCTGGATCTGGGACCGATCGTGGCCATCGACTGCGAAACGATGGGCCTCAATCCGCATCGCGACCGGCTGTGCGTGATCCAGATGTCCGGCGGTGACGGCAACGCGCATATCATCCAGGTAGAGCGCGGCCAGACCGCCGCGCCCAATCTGGCGCGGATGCTGACGGATCCCGAGGTGCTCAAGCTGTTTCACTTCGGGCGCTTCGATATCGCGGCGATGCATCACGCTTTCGGCGCGCTGGCGGCCCCGGTCTACTGCACCAAGATCGCCAGCCGTCTGGTGCGCACCTTCACCGACCGCCACGGCCTGAAGAACCTGACGCAGGAACTGCTTGGCCTCGACATCTCGAAGCAACAGCAGCAAAGCGACTGGGGTGCCCCGAGTCTCACGGCGGCCCAGCTCGAATATGCCGCCTCGGACGTGCTGCACCTGCACCGGCTGCGCGACGCACTGGACGTCTTGCTCGCGCGTGAGGGGCGCACCGAACTGGCGCAGGCCTGTTTCGATTTCCTGCCGACCCGGGCCTTGCTCGATCTGGAAGGCTGGCCCGAAATCGACATATTCGCCCACTCATGAGCCAGTCCGAAACATTCCTCGCCACGGCGCGCCAGGTCATCGCCGATGAGGCGCGCGCGCTCGACGTGCTGGCCGAGGGTCTGGACGAGCGCTTCGCCGAAACGCTTCGGCTGATGCTCTCGGCCACCGGCCGAATCATCGTCAGCGGCATCGGCAAATCCGGCCACATCGGGCGCAAGATCGCCGCGACTCTGGCCAGCACGGGCACACCGGCACATTTCGTGCACCCGGCCGAGGCCAGCCATGGCGATCTCGGCATGGTGGCAAAGGGCGACGTGGTGCTCGCGATCTCGAACTCGGGCGAGGCACCGGAGCTGGCGAACCTGGTCGCCTATACCCGCCGCTTCGGCATCCCGCTGATCGGTCTGTCCAGCCGACCCGAGAGCTCGCTGATGAAGGCCGCCGACGCCCACCTGCTGATCCCGAACCTGGGCGAGGCCTGCGGCTATGGCATCGTGCCTACGATCTCGACCACGCTGACCCTGGCCATGGGGGATGCGCTGGCGGTGGCGCTGATGCGCTATCGCGATTTCAGGGCCGAGCACTTCCGCGACTTCCACCCCGGCGGCAAACTCGGGGCACAGCTGACCAAGGTCCGCGACCTGATGCACACGATCACCGAAGTGCCGATGGTCACCGAGTCGACACCGATGGCCGAGGCCTTGGCGGCGATGAGCCGGGGCAGCTTTGGCATGACCGGTGTCACCGACGCGCGGGGCCACCTTGCCGGCATCATCACCGACGGCGACATCCGCCGGCAGGTCGCAGGGCTGCTCGACCACACGGCGGGCGAGGTGATGACGCGCAATCCCAAGACAATCCCCCCGGACGCGCTGGCCGAAGCCGGCGCGGCGATCATGAACAAGGCGCAGATCACCTCGCTTTTTGTGACCGAGGGGCCGGGCCCGGCTCTTGGTCTTTTGCACATCCACGACTGCCTGCGCGTCGGGCTGGGCTGAGACAGGAGAGCGGGATGGACCGGTATTCCCGCATGGTGGCCTTCTTCAAGGTGCTGCTGCCGCTGCTCGCTCTGGCGATCCTGGCGACGCTATTCCTCATCTCGCGCGGCGTGAACCTCGAGGCGAAGATTCCCTTCGCCGAGAACGAGGTCGCCGACCGGATGCGCAACCAGCAGATCACCGCGCCCTTCTACTCGGGCGCCGCCGAAAACGGAGACGCCATAACGGTGCGCGCGAAATTCGCCCGCCCCGGCAGCAACGGCGCCCCGGCCGTGGCCGAAGTGGTGCACGCCAAGATGACGCGCACCGACGGCGACATCATGACGCTCGACGCCGATATCGCTCGGCTGGACGTCGAGGAAGACATGGCCACCTTCACCGGCAATGTCCTTTTCGAAACCTCCAACGGGTTCTCCCTTCGCACCGAGGTGCTCAACAGCTCGCTGCGAGGCGCCGCCGGCAGCGCCCCCGGCCCGGTGGCAGGAAACGGCCCATTCGGCACGCTGGACGCAGGACAGATGGAATTTGGCGCGAAAAGCGAGGGCGAGCCCGTGCATTTGCTTTTCAAGCAGGGCGTCAAGCTGGTATATCAGCCCAAAATAACGGAAGATTAATCGTGCTGACTGTCCGGAACCTGGCCGTTTGCCTTTTGCTTGCCGCTCCGGCTGTGCAAGCCCAAACCACAAATGTCGCCTTTGGTGCGGTCAAGGCAGACACCAGCCTTCCGGTGGAAGTCACGGCCGACACGCTCGACGTCAACCAGGCCGACGGCTCGGCGCTGTTCAAGGGCAACGTGCTGGTCGGTCAGGGCGAGATGAAGCTGACCGCACAGCAGGTGCTGGTCATCTACAAAAAGGATGGCGGCGGTATCGCCCAGGTCGAAGCCACGGGCGACGTCGTGCTCGTCAGCGGTCCCGACGCGGCCGAGGCCGACCGGGCCGACTACAGCATCGAAACCGGCGTCGTGGTGATGACGGGCAATGTGCTGCTGACCCAGGGCAACAATGCCCTCACGTCCGAGCGGATGACCGTCAACCTGACCACCGGCGCCGCGCAGATGAATGGCCGCGTCAAGACCGTGCTGAATCCGAAGGGCAACTGATGACCCGCCCGGAACTGTCTGTCACAGACGGCACGTCTGGGCTTGTGATCTCGCATCTGCGCAAATCCTTCCGGCGCCGCATGGTGATCCGGGATGTCACCATGACCCTGCATCGGGGCGAGGTGGTTGCCCTTCTCGGGCCCAACGGATCGGGTAAGACCACCACCTTCTACGCCATCGCGGGGCTCGTCTTTCCCGAGGCCGGCACTGTTGCCATCGATGGGCAGACCGTGACCACCCTGCCGATGTACCGCCGCGCCCGCCTGGGCATCGGCTATCTGCCGCAGGAAATGTCGATCTTCCGCGGGCTCAGCGTCGAGGACAACATCCTTGCCGTGCTCGACATCGCCCATGACGATCCGCACAAGCGGCGCGAGCGTCTGGAAGAACTGCTGTCCGACTTCTCCATCGAACACCTGCGCCGCGCCCCGGCCCTGGCCCTTTCGGGCGGTGAACGGCGCCGTGTCGAAATCGCGCGCTGCCTGGCGGCCGAGCCGAAATACCTCCTGCTGGACGAACCCTTCGCCGGGGTCGACCCAATTTCGGTGAGCGAGATCCGGCACCTTGTCGCGGACCTCAAGAAGCGCGGCATCGGCGTTCTGATCACCGACCACAACGTGCGCGAGACGCTCGAGATCGTCGACCGCGCCTATATCCTGCACGACGGACAGGTCCTGATGTCCGGCACGCCGGCCGAGGTGGTCGAGAACGAGAACGTACGCCGCGTTTATCTGGGCGAGAACTTCCGGATCGGCTGAACCCGGCCCCCACCGGGCAGCTTTGTGCCTGAGCCTGTTTGCCGCGCCCGCGGCGACGCAGATGCCATTGACTTGCACGCGGTCTGATGCGTCAATTGACCCATGGCGATTGCACGGTGCGATGCATGTTCAGGTCAGGCCGGGTCGTTCGGGCGGCTGTGCGCAGAACCGAAGACGATCGCCTTTTCCGCCAGCCGACAGTGAAAGTCCCGTGCCGCGCAATTGCGGCCCGGGCCGGCCGGCCAATGTGAAGGAGCACACATGCGTTACAAAATCAGCGGCAAGCAGATCGACATCGGAGAAGCTCTCCAGACCCATGTGCAAACGCAGCTTGACGAGATCGTCAGCAAATATGCGGGCCGACCGACGGATGCCAATGTGGTTTTTTCCCGGTCCGGACACGAATATGCCTGCGAGGCGACCGTCCACCTGTCGACCGGCCTGAACGCCACCGCCAGCGCCCGTGCAACCGAAATCTACGCGGCTTTCGAAGGCTGCGCCGAGAAGATGGAAAAGCAGCTCCGGCGCTACAAGCGGCGGCTGAAGGACCACCATCGCGACCGGTCGGAACCGGTTGAATATCTGGGCGGTTCCTCCTATATCCTCGCCGCTGAAGGCGACTCGGACGATGCCGAACCGACGACCCTGCAACCGATCATCGTGGCCGAGATGGAGGCGACGATACCCTCGCTCTCAGTCGGCGAGGCGGTCATGCAGATGGAATTGGCCGGCGCGCCGGTCCTGGTGTTCAGGAACGATACCAAGAAGGGCCTGAACGTGGTGTATCGCCGGGAAGATGGCAACATCGGCTGGATCGACCCGCGCAGCCAGGAATGAAACGCGCGCTCTTCGATGGGCGCGCCGCAACAACCGGAGCACGCCCCATATGGAGCTTTCGCGCATCCTGAAACAGCAGGCCGTAAAGGTCTTGCAAGCCGCGTCCAGCAAGAAACGGCTGTTTCAGGAAATCGGCGATCTTGCCGGGTCGGCCTATGGCTTTGTCCAAACCGAGATCGTCGATGCCCTGCTCGAGCGGGAAAGCCTCGGGCCAACGGGCGTGGGCCACGGCGTGGCCCTGCCCCATGCCCGACTTTCCGGGCTTGAACGCGTGGTCGGCTGTTTCGTCATGCTGGAAAAACCGCTGGATTTCGGCGCGGTCGACCGTCAACCGGTCGATCTGGCCTTCGCGCTTTTCGCCCCGGAAGAGGCCGGCGTCGAACACCTTAAGGCCCTTGCGCTTGTCTCGCGCACCCTGCGCGATTCCGCCCTCTGCGCCAAGCTGCGGGCCAACCCCGAACCGGCCAAGCTCTACGCCCTTCTGACCTCCGATCACTCGATCCAGCTGGTGTGACCTAGCCCGGCCAGGGTCCGAATCCGAACATCACGTAATCGCGCTGATAGGTATCGGCCACCAGCGCCTCAAGCCCGGGATCATAGATGTCGCCCAGCGCATGGGGCTGGTCGGGCGCGGCCATGTCAATGGCCGGCGGACCGGGATGCCCCCTGCGGCGGGCAAGCTCGGGCAGAAGCGTGGCAAGTTCGTCCTCGCGCAGCACCTGATCGGGCACCATGAAGTCGGCGAAACTGGTCAGGCTTTGGGCCTGCGTGCTCCAGGCCGCGTCCAGCCGAAGCGCCGTCTGACCCGCCAGGCTGGCCTTCACGAAACCAAGGAACCCCTCGAAAGCCTCCCGGTGGCGCTCGGAGGTATAGTCCGGTCCTATCCCGTCAGCCGGCAGCGGCAGCTTAAACTGAGTCCTCAACAGCTCCCGGAGCCGCGCAAAACTGCCTGGGCCCGCGCCAAGAATCCTGCGGCAGAACACGGCATGCGCCCGGGCCGCCGGGTGCCGCAGAACGGTAAAGCTGCGATGATCCGGATTCGCGCGCTTCCACTGGCGCAGCTGTTTCTGGTTCATCCGGGTCGGCAAATCCGCCTCGTTCACACCGTCCAGCGCCGCCAGCCAGCGCAAAACCTCCTCTTCCGGCCCGCCTCGGATCGGAAGGTAAAGCAGCGGTGTCTTCGCACCGGCGACGAAGGACGGCACCCCGGCGCCACGCCGCGGCTCGAAATTCGGTGTTCGGGTCAGATTGAACCGGTCCAGCCCGGAAAGCGCCCGCTCCATTTCCTCGGGGTTCGCGACCTTGGCCAGAACCGGCTCGGGGTTCTGTACCTTCAGGCTTTGGTCCAAAGCCTCCAGTCGCCCCTCCACACCCAGCCAGGCCGCGAGGCCGTTCATCACCGCAAGGTCCTGCAAGTCCTCATAGGCGACATAAAAGGCCGTCTGACCGCTGGTCTGCAAGCGGTTCAGCAGCGTCACCTGAAACGCCTGCAAAGCGGCGACATGCGCGGCGAATTCTTCCGCGTCGAACTCCGCCCTCGCTTCCTTCCGGCGCTTCACGTCGGTCAGCTTCCACTGGTTCGTCGCCTTGGCGATCTTCCAGCTGACGTAACTGTCCAGCGGATTGCGGGTCAGCACGATCTTGGCACAGCGCGGGTCGTTCAGAATCGCATCCAGCACCCGCGGATCATGGTCGTGAAAATACCGGAAACCGCCCAGCACGCCGGGCTGTGCCTTCACAGCATTCAGCAAACGCGCCGGATCGATGTCACGGAGCGCTCGACTGACGCCCAGAATCTCCGTCCGGTTCGGATAGCCGATGAAATGCGGATTGAATGCCTCGCCGTGGCAGGCAACCCCGCCCAGCGCATTCAGGTTGGTCTCCAGAAAGTTGGAGCCGGTGCGCATTTCGGCGAAAACAACGAACCAGTCGAATTTCTCGGTCATCAGCCTCTACCGCACCAGATAGGGCTTGCGCGGTGTGCCCGGCATCGTCACCGGCGCCTGATCCACCGGGAAATCGCCCATGAGGTAGGGATGCATCCCCTGGTTCTTCAGGTTCTGCAGGAACTGGCCAAAGCCCGACAGATCGACCATGCGCGGCGCCTCGGTCAGTCGGCGCTGATGCACCAGCCCGATCTCGTCCACGATCGTCTGCAACGGCTCCATCGGAGCCTCGACAAACTCCGCCATCGTCCAGATCCGCACCCGCGCCTTCGCATAATATGACCGCAGAATGTCCAGATGGTCCTTTTCGATCTTCTGCAGCCGAGCCGCCTCTTTCCGGATTTCACCGAAGTTGCGGTTCGACCGGAACAGCGGCACCGCCCAGGCGCCCGAAATCACCGAAACCTGCGCATTGGGGTCGCGCGCCACCAGCCAGTTCACCGCCTGATTGTCGGCCGGCCCGAACTGAAAGCACTGCCGTTCCCCGCGCGCATTCCAGACCAGGTTGGTCAGAAAACTTTCGGGCGCATAGTCGCGCATCTTGGCGCTGTCGCTCAGCGCTCCGTTGAACTGCGTCTGCCCGCCGGCGAATTCGGCGCGGTCGGGTGCGAAGAGATGGCCATGGACCCGCGCACCTGTCGCGCGTCCCAGCCAGATCTCGAAATCCTCGAAAAGCTCGGCAAAACCCTGAAACATCGAATACTGGGCAGAGGTGATGCCATTCTCGAACCCGTGCTTCGGCATCCGGCTCTGCATGTAAAGCCCCGGCCGCCCCCGCGTACGCCGTTCGACCGCCTTCGAGAATATCCGGTCTATCTTGCCCGGATTCGGCTCGGTCTTCTTCATCGCATGGGCGCTGTCGGTCAGAAACGCCTGATACAGCCGGTCGGCCCGCGGCCAGATCTTGCGCGCGACGAAACAGTCCGACCGGCGCAGCAGCTGAAGGTGGTCGTCATAGAAGATATGCGGCTTGCCCTGGAAGTCGAACTTCGAAAGCGTCAGTGACCGGCTTTCGACATTGCGCGAATAAAGCCTTATCAGCGTCTGGTAATAACATTCGTCCGGGATCCACACCCGCCGGAAATAATCGTCATAAATCTTCCTGTCCGGCGCTTCGAGGATGGCCGAAAGCGTCTGGCGCGTCAGGCACCACCACTGGCTGCCCATATGCGGCACCATGCCGGGCGGCATCCTGCGCCGAATCCTCAGCCTGCGCTGAAGGTCGACGTATCTGTCGAACAGCCAGCGGTGGCGCTTCCAGCTGAACGGAAAGCGCAGGGTAAAGCGCTCTTCGTCCAGGCCGCCCACCGTCCACGGCACATCGGCCGTCGTGGCGCTTTCGATGAAGTCGGTCAGCGGCCGCGCGGCCAGATAGTCGATCAGCTCCTGCACCGGGCGCAACGGCAGGCATGACCCCGAGGCGAGATAGACGTGACGCACCTGCGGAAAGCTGGCCAGCATGAGTTCCGACGCCGATTGCGAGGCAGCCACGATACCCCACGTGCCCCATTCGCATCGATGCCGCCGCGAAAACCGGATCAGCGGATCGTCCGTCAGCGAGGCGACAAAGGCGCGATGCGTGCGCCGGGGGACCTTGCGGTCGACATGGATCACCACCGGACAGCCCGAGGCGGTCCAGTGCCGGGCCACCTGCTCGGCCCGATCCAGCGCCGTGTGCACCAGCATGACGATGCCGACCGTCATGCGCCCTCCGCTCTCATGCCCAGTTGCCCTTGGACATCAGCCCGAGGATCTCGAGCTGCCGCCAGTTGATGTATTTTTCCGACCACTTGCACCAGAAGTCCGGATTTTCATGCAAACGCTCTGCGTAGACCCTGTATTCCATGGACCCGGCATAATGTTCCTGCCGGTCCAGCTCTTCGCGCGCCTTCTGCGAGAAGGTATCGAGGAACTTGGCATGCAGCAACGCGCCCGAGGCCTTTTCGCCGCCGGTGTCGTCATAGACGTGGTTCAACCCGCGCGGCAACAGCGCGTGGGTCGAACTGACGAAGGCATATTTGCGGTCCCATTTCACCAGAGGGATCTTGTTCAGCGCCGGTGCCTGCTCTGGCGCGTCGGCAAAGAACATCCGGGCGCGCGGTCCGCCCTGTATCCACAGGTTGCCATAGGTCGGATTGCGCTTGATCGTGTAGTTTCCGCTGTCGAACCAGGCGGCGATTTCCAGCGGATCCTGCCCGGCCCGATAGGGCTGCGCATTGATCCGCCCCTTGGGATAGATGTCGACCAGCATCGCCGAAAAGCTTCGGATCCCGGAATTGTCCAGCCAGTCGGTCAGCGCCGGAATAGGGCGTGTATCGCAGAACGGGTAGATGAAGAACTCGTCAGGATCGACAACCAGCGTCCAGTGCCCATGGGCATATGTGCGCGCAAGCCAGTTCACCCAGTCGATTCCATAGGTCGCCGACTTGTAACTTGCTCTGGTCGTCCAGACGGAAACATCCTCCTGCCCGTAGAGATATTGCAGCGTTCCGTCCGTACTGTCGTTGTCGACGAACAGGAAATGGCGCACGCCCAGACCGCGATAATAGCCCAGGAAATAAGGAAGCCGGATCTGTTCGTTGCGCATGGTGCAGATCAGCAGGATGTCGTCCTTGCCGATCCCCGGTGTAAAATCCTGAAACACCTTCAGTTCCAAAGACTTCCGCGCAGCTCGAAACAGCCGGCGCTTGCGCCGGACCCGCATGCGGTAGGAATCCCAAAGGCTCACGTTCTTTTCCCCTGACCGGTGGCCGCCATAATTGCGCGCTCGACCGTGCCCTCATGTGAGACTCGGTGAATTTAGATTTCGTTACAAGAGGCAAGCCTGGCCGAATGTCGGCAAAAGCGGAGGTCGTGGCACTCAGACCCGACCGACGCCCGCCCTACCACGCGATAGCGGGCATCAGACCGTGATCGACCAGCGTCTGCCACCCGGTGTAGCGCACCGAGTCCGGCGTCCAGAGAACCGGGCGTGCCGCCAACGCCCGGTAATAGGGCACCAGCAGATCGGGGTCGTGAAAATGTTGCCGCCGCGCCAGATCCTCGGTGGCCCGCACGACCACATCGGCCAGAAACTTGCTGTGCAGCAGCACCCCCGCTGGCTCAGGCCCGCCCGGACTGGACCAGACCATGTTCAGCTTCCAGGGTAACAAGGCATGGCAGGAATTGGTGAACGCCCAGCGCCGGTTCCAGCGCACCAGCGGCACCTTGTTCAAGGTCGGAGAGCGGCGGGGCGCATCGCCGAAGAAAATCCGCTCTCGCGGGCCGCCCTGCACCCAGAGGTTCATCGCCGGCGCCTGACGGACGCTGCGATAGGGGCCGGCATCGAACCAGGGAAGCGCCAGAACAGGGTCTGTACCGGGCGCAACATCCGCCTCTCCCACCGGTCCCTTCGGGTAGAGATCCAGCATCAGTGCCCCGAAAGCCACCTGCCCGCGCGCGTCGAGCCAGGCAGTCAGGTCTGGCAGCGTTCTGCTGTCGCAATTGGCAAAGACCAGCAGCTCGTCCGCATCGACCATCAGGCACCAGTGTTCGTGGCCATGATGCATCAGCAGCCAGCTCGCCCAGTCCAGCCCGAACCGGGCGGCGCGATAGCTGGCCCCGGTCCGCCACAGCGAGACATCCGGCGCCGCGCCCAGGATCGCTGCCGTGTCATCCGTGCTGTCGTTGTCGACCGCCAGGAAATGCGCGACCCCCAGGCGCCGGTAGTGATCCAGCATGTAGGGCAGCCGATGCGCCTCGTTGCGCAGCACCATCACGACCAGCACGTCGCGGGGCCGGATCGCGGCCGTGCGGTCGGCTACGGGTGTCAGATCACGTCGGCTGCGGAACGAACGCCACAACAGGCGACGGCGCTTCTGGCGCAGGCGAAATCGCTGGAACAGGCCGGGCGCGTCGGTCACGGCGCGCGCATCCCACTTTCGCGGCTCTGTAACGGAAAAGGCGACCGGTTCTCCCTGGTCGCCTTCAAGGCCTTACAGCCATGTCGCTCACAATCACCGGCGCCGCCTGTCAGTGTCACACGGCGCTCCGGTCGGTTATTCGGCGGCTTTCGACAGGTGAACGATGTCCTGCAGATACCGGCTCAGATCGTCGCGCAGGTCATCGCGCGCCAGGGCAAATGCAACCGTGGCCTGAAGGAAGCCGGCCTTCGATCCGCAGTCGAAGCGCTGGCCGCGGAAACGATAGCCGTAGACCGTGTTCTCGGTGCCGATATCGGCCGCAATCGCGTCGGTCAGCTGGATCTCTCCGTTCACGCCGCCCTTGATCTTGTTCAGGTTGTTCAGGACCGACGGCCCAAGGATATAGCGACCGATCACCGCGAGGTTCGACGGCGCGGTTCCCGGTGCGGGCTTCTCGACCATTCCCTTGACCGAAACGATCGACCCCATGTCTTCCTGAACGTCCAGAACCCCATAGGCCGAAGCTTTCTCCGGCGGAACCTCCATCGCCGCAACCATGTTGCCACCGGTCTCGGCATAGGCTTCGACCATCTGCTGCAGACAGGGCGTTTCCGCCGCGATCACATCGTCCGGCAACATGACAGCAAAGGGCTCGTCGCCGATCAGCCGGCGCGCACACCAGACAGCGTGCCCAAGGCCAAGCGCCTTGTGCTGGCGGATATAGGCAATCGCGCCGCTTTCCATGTTGGTGTCCTTGAGCAGAGCAAGCAGGTCGGTCTTGCCCTTCTTGCGCAGCTCCTGTTCGAGCACCGGCGAATGGTCGAAGTAGTCCTCGAGCGCGCTCTTGCCGCGCGAGGTCACGAAGATGAATTCCTTGATGCCAGCCGCACGGGCCTCATCGATCGCATATTGGACCAACGGGCGATCGACCAAAGTCATGATCTCCTTCGGGACCGACTTGGTGGCGGGCAGGAAGCGGGTCCCAAGGCCTGCGACAGGGAAAATGGCTTTGGTGACTTTTCTGCGCATTATGATCCTCAATTCGTTGCGAACACTGCACTGGTTAACCGCCTGAAAGGGTAATTTTATGGCAGCCAGACGTGTGATATTCGTTTTCGCTATATTTTGCTAGGGCTGAGACCGGCGCCTCGAAAAGACGTCGGCAAGAGCCTGCCTCAAAATGACAATCGGGCCTATTTTACAGGCGTTGTCAACATCGCGGCGATCACTCCAGTCCCATCTGAGCCATCATGGCTTCGAGTCTTGAAACGTCCTCGGGGTTGTTCAGTTCCCAGAATTGCCGGCCTCTTGCCTGAACCTCGACGCAAAGCACCCGGTCGCCATTCTCCATGAACCGCAGCTGCTCCAGCCCTTCGTGTCGCTCCAGCGGGCCATTGGGCCAGGTCGGATAGGCGCTCAACGCGTCGGGCCGATAGGCATAGACGCCGACATGGTGAAACACGGGCGTTGGCTCGCTCGGACCGTATTGCTTGGACGTGAAGGGGATCACTTCCTTGGAGAAATAGAGCGCGGTCCCGTCCGCGGCAAAAACCGCCGTGGTTCCGCCGACCCTTCCATGCCGGCGGTCGTCAAGAAAACTGTTTAGCGTCTCGCCGTCACAGCGCAGCACCGGTGTCGCGATCCCGGCCTCCGGCGCGGCGCGCAGGCCAGCCACAAGGTCCTCGACGAACCAATGCGGCGTCAGCGGCGCATCGCCTTGCAGGTTCACAACGATCTCGTAACCGCCGCCCAGCGCGGCATGGGCTTCGGCACAGCGCTCCGTCCCGTTGACGCAGTCCGAAGAGGTCATTACCACTTCGGCTCCGAACCCCTGCGCCGCCCCCTGAATCCGCGCGTCGTCGGTCGCCACCACAACGCGGTCGACCCCGCCCACCGCGCAGGCCGCGCGCCACGATCGCTCGATGAGAGTCTGCTTCTTCCCGGTCGCGCCGGTCAGTTCGACCAGCGGCTTGCCCGGATAGCGCACCGAAGGATAGCGCGCGGGAATCACGATCAGAACCGACATCAGCCTGCCTTCTTCAGCTCGACACCCGGGGCATAGGCGATGAAGAAGGGATTGCCGAAACCCTCCTTGCCGTAGGTCAGAGGCGTCAGATCGTCAAAACGCACCACGCGCCCGCCGGCGCCCAGCAGCACCGCATGGCCGGCAGCAGTGTCCCATTCCATGGTGCGCCCGAGACGCGGATAAAGATCCGCCTCGCCCGTCGCGACCAGACAGAACTTCAGCGAAGACCCCGCCGAGGTCATGTCGCGCACCGCATACTGCGCGATATAGTCGTCCGTCGCCTGATCGCGGTGCGATTTCGACGCGACCACCATCAAGGCACCGTTGTCGGGCTCGGTCACCCGGATCGGCCGGGTTTCCCCGATGACTTCAGGATCGAACGCGCCGGTCTCCTCGACCGACACGCCATCCGCCAGGGTAAAGAACATGCGCTTCTTCGCCGGGGCATAGACCACGCCACGCGTCGGAACCCCCTTTTCCACCAGCGCGATGTTCACCGTGAAATCGCCGCGCCGGTTGATGAACTCCTTGGTCCCGTCCAGCGGATCGACAATCAGGAAGGTGTCGCCGCGCGCGCTGTGCGAGGCGGCCTGCTCCTCGGTCACCAGCATCATGTCTGGCAGCGCCGCGCGCAAACCCGCCGAGATCAGCGCATCGGCAGCCTCGTCCGCCTCTGTCACCGGGCTCGAGTCGGACTTGGTCTTCACTTCGAAATCTTCGGCGTCATAGATGTCCATGATCCGCGCGCCCGCTTCCAGCGCCAGCCTGCGCAACAATGGCATCAATGTCTCGTACTGCACTGGATTTTCTCCACTCGTCCGCGGGTTTGTTGAATAGTCGGATCCGCGCCTTTATGCTGAGAAAGCGGCGGAACGGCAAGAAGTCCATGCCCGCCGCCCCGAGGTGCAGGACCAGACCGCATGTTCAGACACAGGGTACACCGGTCACCGCTGTCCAGCGCGCTGACCACGCTGGAACTGATCTTCCACGCCGCCGTCCGCAGCGTGCGCGCCAAGCATAACAACGCCTTCATCGCCATCGGGCTGAACATGCTTCAGACCATGATGTTCGTGCTGGTCTTCTATTTCATGTTCACGGTTCTCAAGCTGCGCACCTCGGCCGTCCGCGGCGATTTCCTCCTCTACGTGATGTCCGGCATCTTCCTGTTCCAGTGCCACGTCAAGGCAGTGGGCGCGGTGTCGGGCGCGGACGGACCGGGCAGCACGATGATGCAGCACGCGCCGATGAACACCGCCATCAGCATTTCGGCCGCGGCGCTGGGCTCGCTTTACGTCCAGGTGCTCTCGATGCTGGTGATCCTCTTCGGCTATCACACCATTTTCACGCCGGTGCATATCGAGGATCCGCTGTCGGCCTTCGGAATGCTGCTCCTCAGCTGGTTCACCGGCTGTGCTGTCGGGCTGATCATGCTGTCGATCAAGCCCTGGTTCCCCGCCCTCTCCGGGATAGCCGCGACGATCTACCAGCGCGCGAACATGATCGCCTCGGGCAAGATGTTCCTCGCAAATACGCTGCCGGGGTTCATGCTCAAGATGTTCGACTGGAACCCGCTGTTCCATACCATCGACCAGTCGCGCGGCTTCGTCTTCATCAACTACAACCCGCATTATTCGAACTGGGTCTACGCGCTGTGGGTCGGCATCGCGCTGACGATGATCGGACTCATGGGCGAATTCTATACCCGGCGCCACGTCTCCTCCAGCTGGAGCGCCCGGCGCTAGCGCACCGGCCTCAGGCTTTTTCGAACACCGCGATCAGCGCCAGGTCATCCTTGTGCGCCCCCACCGCCAGCGGGCCATAGATCGCCGTCTCGACCAGGGTCAGGTTCTGGATCGCCCCGGCTTGCAGCGCGTCGAATTTTGCCGCGAACCCGGCCGACCGGAAATGCTGCGCATTGACCGAAAGGGTCAGGATAGCGCCGCGTCGCGCCACCCGCAGCAGCTGGTCGATGGCTTCGGGACCGACATGACCCGTTGTGAAGGTGCCCGAGGACACGATGCCCGAATAGCTCTCCGCCGGCGCCGGAATGCCTTCGTTCACATCGGCCAGGATCGCGTCGCGATAGATGTCCTTGCGCATCGCCCGTTCCAGCATCTCGGCCGAGATATCGGTGGCGTCGATCGGCCCCACCCCGAATTCGGCCAGCACCGCCGCACACAGCCCGGTGCCCGCCCCGACGTCCAGCACCGGCCCCTGCCCGCCCGCGTCGACAAAGGCACGCGCAGTATGGATGTGCAGCTGGTAATCCTCGCGCGCCGCAAAGGAGGTGTCATAGTCGCCGGCCCATTCGGCATAGAGCCGCCGCGAATCCTCGGGCGTCTTCAGGCCATAGGCTGCGTCGAGATCGGGATGTTTCTCACTCATGCCCCCATCAAAGGCGCATGAGCGATTCGACTCAAGCGGCGTCGAAGTCGAGGACGAGCCGGTCACTGGTCGGGCGGGCTTGGCAAGCGAGGGTAAAGCCCGCATCCATCTCCCACTGTTCCAGCGAATAGTTCACCGCCATCTCGGCGCTGCCCTCGACCACCTTGCAGCGGCAGGTGCAGCACATGCCGCCCTTGCAGGAATAGGGCAGATCCAGCCCCTGCCGCGCCGCCGCCCCGACGATATTCTCGTCGCCCGAGTCGAACCGGAACTCCTTCTGGCTGCCATCCAGCACCACGGCCACCGCCACGCCCCGCTGCGCCGCGCTCTCCGCTTCCTGCGAGCGCGGCTTCCGCTGCGGCTCGCCATCCACGTAGAACAGCTCGTAATGTATTCCCGCGCTGCGGATGCCCCGGGCGCGCAGCGTCTCGGTCACGTCGCGGATCATCTCGGTCGGCCCGCACAGGAAAATGCCATCGGCATGGTCCAGATCGACCGCCCCGGCGCGGGCCAGCTGCTCGATCTTCTCCCCGGAAATGCGCCCGTTGAACAGCGGCACGTCCTGCGGCTCGCGACTCAGGATATGCAGCAGCGTGAAGCGGTCGATGTAACGGTCCTTCAGCGCCGCCAGCGCCTCTCGGAACATGATGCTGTCCGTCGTCCGGTTGCCATAGACCAAGGTCACCCGCGCCTTGCGTGCCAGCGCGGCGGCGGCGATCGAGATCATCGGCGTCACACCGGAACCGGCGGCGATCAGCACGATATTGCGCTCGCTGGTGCAGGTGAAATGGCCCTCGGGTGGCATGACCGAGATGGTATCGCCCGGCTGCAGCCCATGCGCAAAGGACGAGAACGTCCCATCCGCGATCTTCCGCACCCCCACCGTCAGCGGCTCGCCCGGCGCGCTGGCGATGGAATAGCTGCGGCGAATGTCCTGACCGTTCACCTCGGCGCGCAGCGTCAGATACTGCCCGGGCGCAAAGTCATAGGCCTCGGCCAACACGTCGGGCACGTCAAAGCTGATCGCCACGGCGTCATCGGTTTCGCGGCGCACATCGCGGATCGTCAGGTCGTAGAACATGGGGGCCTCAGATACATTTGAAATAGTCGAAGGGTTCGCCACAGGCGATGCAGCGATACTGCGCCTTGCAGGCGGTCGATCCGAATTCCGACAGCCGCTCGGTCCGCTCCGAGGCACAGCGCGGACAGGCCACTGCCGTTTCCCCGAAAAGCGCCATCTTGGAGCCTGATGTTTCCGCCGGCGGCGCGATCCCGTAGGCGCGCAGCTTCTCGCGCCCCTCGGGCGTCACCCAGTCCGTGGTCCAGGGCGGGGTCATCACCCGCTCGATGCGCGCCTCGAATCCGGCGTCCCGCAGCGCCGCCTCCACCGCGAACTCGATGGCCAGCACAGCCGGGCACCCCGAATAGGTCGGCGTCACGCCCGCCACGGCCACCTCGCCGTCCATCCGCACCCAGCGCAGGATGCCCAGGTCTTCCACTGTCACACAGGGCACCTCGGGGTCCGGCACAGAGGCCGCCGCCGCCCAGGCCCGCAATTGCGGCTCGGCTACCACGTCGCCCCCGGGTGCGCCCGATGCACCGACTGCATCTCGGCCAGCAGGTGTCCCAGCGCTTCGCCGTGACGCCCGGCGCGGCCGCCGGTCTGGGGATAGCTCACCTCGATCCCTTCCAGCCCCGCTTCGGCGAAGATCTGGGCGATGGTCTTGTCGAAGGCCCCGCGCAGGGCGGCCCGCGACGGCAGTGCCGGATCGCCCGCGCCTTCCTCGAACAGCTCGTCCACGTAGATCGACAACGCCTCGACCGCGTCCTTCATCCGTCGCGCGCTGTCCTCGGTGCCGTCGCCAAGCCGCACCACCCATTCGCCCGCATGGCGGATGTGATAGGCCATTTCCTTGACCGCCTTGCCCGCGATCCCCCGCACGGTCTCGTCCGGGCTGTTCAGAGCCGCCTGCCAGAAGGGATGCATGAAGGCCGCAAAATAGAGCTGACGCAGCATGGTATGGGCGAAGTCCTCGTTCGGACGCTCGACCAGCAGCAGGTTGCGATAGGCCCGCTCGTCGCGCAGATAGGCCAGATCGTCCTCGCTGCGCCCCTTCCCCTCGACTTCGCCCGCATAGGCGTAGAGGTTGCGCGCCGTGCCGATCAGGTCCAGCGCCATGTTCGGCATCGCCAGATCCTCTTCCAGCATCGGCGCATGGCCGCACCATTCGCTGACCCGGTGCCCCAGCACCAGGTGGTCGTCCGCCAGTTCCAGCAGCGCGTCGAACAGGGCCATCACATATGCCCCACGTCTTCCGGGATGTCGTAGAAGGTCGGATGGCGATAGATCTTGTCGCCAGGCTCGAAATTCTCGGCCGCCTGATCGGGGTCGGAGGCTGTGATCGCCTTCGAGGGCACCACCCAGATCGACGTTCCCTCGCCGCGCCGCGTGTAGACATCGCGTGCGGCCTGCAGGGCCATCACCTCGTCGGCGGCATGCAACGAGCCGACGTGACGATGTGCGAGACCGTTCCTCGGACGAATGAACACTTCCCAAAGCGGCACTTCACCACTCATGGCGCACCTCCCATCTTCTCTGGTTTCCAAATACCTCGGGGGTCCGGGGGCAGAGCCCCCGGCCTTTCCACCTATTCTGCGGCCATCTTGCGCGCGCGGCGCTTCTCCGCATGGGCCAGGGCCGCCTCGCGCACCCAAGCGCCGTCGTCCCAGGCCTTCTTGCGCGCCTTCACGCGGTCCTTCGCCATCGGCCCGTGACCCTTGACCACCCGCCAGAACTCGTCCCAGTCGATGGGGCCGTGGTCATAGCCGCCCTTTTCCTCGTTCCACTTCAGATCGGGATCCGGGATCGTCAGCCCAAGGAACTCTGCCTGAGGCACGGTAGCGTCGATGAACTTCTGGCGCAGCTCGTCATTGGTGAAGCGCTTGATCTTCCAGGCCATCGACTGGTCCGAATGCTGGCTGTCCGCATCGTGCGGGCCGAACATCATGATCGAGGGCCACCACCAGCGGTTCAGTGACTCCTGCGCCATTTCCTTCTGCTCGGGCGTGCCCCGCGCCAGCGTCATGACGATCTCATAGCCCTGGCGCTGATGGAAGGACTCCTCCTTGCACACCCGGATCATCGCCCGGGCATAGGGCCCATAAGAGCAACGGCAGAGCGGGATCTGGTTCATGATCGCCGCCCCGTCGACCAGCCAGCCAATGGTGCCGATATCGGCCCAGCTCAGCGTGGGATAGTTGAAGATCGACGAATACTTGGCCTTCCCGCTCAGCAGCTCCTCGGTCATTTCCTCGCGCGTGACGCCCAGGGTCTCGGCGGCGGCATAGAGGTACAGGCCGTGCCCCCCCTCGTCCTGAACCTTCGCAAGCAGTGTCGCCTTGCGCCGCAGCGAGGGTGCACGGGTGATCCAGTTGCCCTCGGGGAGCATGCCCACGATCTCGGAATGCGCGTGCTGACCGATCTGGCGCACCAGCGTACGACGATAGCCGGCCGGCATCGGATCGTTCGGTTCGATCTTCTCTTCCGCATCGACGCGCGCCTGAAACGCGGCCAGGAATTCCGGGGTTTCGTCGCTGCGCCCATCGGCGCCGATCAGACCTTGGCTGTACATGGCTCGAGGCTCCTCCAAACCGGTGGGCCATTTATATGTTACGAAATTTTACAAATCAAGAATTTTCGTAACGCTTGCATCGCGGCCCGGCTCTGCGAAAACAGGCGCATGGACAAGATACTGTTTTCCTTCGGGCATGGCTATTCCTCGCAGGCACTGGCCCGCCTGCTCATCCCGCAGGGGTGGACTATCTACGGTACGACCCGCAGCGCCGAAAAGGCAGAGGCGATTCGGGCTACGGGCGTGATCCCGGTGCGCTTCCCGGGCGACGGCGTGCCGGAGGCACTCAACCGCGCCACCCACCTGCTCACCTCCGCAGCCCCCAGCGAGGCCGGCGACCCGGTGCTGGCGGACCTGGGGCCGGAGATCGCGGCGCTGGCGCCGCGGCTGGACTGGGCCGGCTATCTCTCCACGACCGGCGTCTATGGCCACCACGGCGGCGACTGGGTGGACGAGACCGCACCGCTCGACCCTGCCACCCGGCGCGGGCAACTCCGCGTTCTGGCAGAGGCAGAATGGCAGGCGATCCCCGGCCTGCCCCTGCACATCTTTCGTCTCGCCGGCATCTACGGCCCCGGCCGTGGCCCCTTCGCCAAGGTCAAGGCGGGCACCGCGCGGCGCATCGTGAAACCCGGACAGGTCTTCAGCCGCACCCATGTCGAGGACATTGCCCAGGTGCTCGCCGCCTCGATCGCACGTCCCAATCCGGGCGCCATCTACAACGTCTGCGATGACGAACCCGCCGCCCCGCAGGACGTCATCGCCCATGCCGCCGAACTGCTGGGCCTGCCGCTCCCGCCCGAGGTGCCCTATGAAGACGCCGACATGACCCCGATGGCCCGCAGCTTCTACGCCGAGAGCAAGCGCGTCCGGAACCAACGCATCAAGGAGGAGTTGGGAGTCAAACTTCTCTATCCCGATTACCGGTCGGGGCTCGCTGCCCTGCTCCGGGAGGAAGGTCACTGATGCAAGCTCCCGTGGCCGCGGGTCGTCCCGGCCGCCTTTCCGACATCCTCGACGTGCTGGACTCTGCCGCGTCGCAGTCGCGCGTGTCGATCGGCGACCTGGTCGAGGCGCTGGGTCAGCGGAGCTTCACGCCGGTGGTCCTCGCGGTGGCCGTGCTTATGGTGTCGCCCCTGTCGGGCATCCCGACCCTGCCGACGATCTCCGCCATTCTCATCTGCCTCGTCAGCGCCCAGGCCCTGATCGGTCGCGATCACCTCTGGCTCCCGGGGTTCGTGATGCGGCGCTCCTTCCCGGGCGCTCGCCTGCACAAGGCGATCGGCTGGCTCGAGCGTCCAGGTGGATGGGTCGACCGCCACGCCCAGCGCCGTCTGACCCTGCTCGCCAACGGTCCGGCGCGCAAGATCGGCTATCTCGCGTGCTTCCTGATTCCTCTCAGCTGGCCATTGCTGGAAATCCTGCCGCTGGTGACCTCGATCGGCGCGAGCCTTGTCGCCCTGATCGCCTTCGGCCTGCTTGCCCGGGACGGCATGTTCCTGCTGGCCGGCTACATCCTGACGGTTGCCGTAGCGGCCGCGGCGACTTGGATGCTGCTCGCCTGATCATCGTAGGTGCAAAGCGGCCGGGAAAAGGGTCTACGCCCGTTTCCCGCCGATCCGCGCCACGTCCAGCACCCCGAGCACCTTCGCCTCGATCTGCTCGGCGTTCATCCCGGCCACGGCGTACATGTCCGCCGGACTGGCCTGGTCGATGAAGACATCGGGCAGCACCATCGAACGGAATTTCAGTCCGCCATCGAAGACGCCCCGCTCTGCCAGAAGCTGCGCGACCTGAGAACCAAAGCCTCCCACCGCGCCCTCCTCGATGGTGATCAGCGCCTCATGATCACGCGCCAGGCGCAGGATCAGCTCTTCATCCAGTGGCTTGGCAAAGCGCGCATCGGCCACGGTTGGCGCGATGCCTTTGGCCGCCAGCGCCTCTGCGGCCTTTTCGACTTCGGCAAGCCGCGTCCCGAACGACAGGATCGCCACACGCCCGCCATCGCGCAGGATTCGTCCCTTGCCGATCTCCAGCGGCACGCCCGTCTCGGGCAGCTCCACCCCGGTCCCATCGCCGCGCGGATAGCGGAAGGCAATCGGCCCCTCGTCATAAGACGCAGCGGTGGCGACCATATGCACCAGCTCCGACTCATCCGCCGCCGCCATGACAACGAAGCCCGGCAGGTTGGCCAGGAAGGCGATGTCGAAAGCCCCCGCATGGGTCGCTCCATCGGCGCCGACCAGCCCGGCGCGGTCGATGGCAAAGCGCACCGCCAACCGCTGGATCGCCACGTCATGCACCACCTGATCGTATCCGCGTTGCAAAAACGTCGAATACAGCGCGCAGAACGGCCGCATCCCGCCAGCCGCCAGACCCGCGCTGAAGGTCACGCCATGCTGCTCGGCGATGCCCACGTCGAAACACCGGCTCGGAAACCGCTCCGCGAACAGGTTCAGCCCGGTGCCGTCCGGCATTGCCGCCGTCACCGCGCATATTCGGCTGTCCTCGGCCGCCAGCTTCACCAGCGTCTCACCGAAGACCTTTGTATAGGACGGCGCATTCGATTTCGCCTTGGCCTGTTCGCCCGTCATCACGTCGAACTTCGCCGTCGCATGGCCTTTGTCGCGCGCCCGCTCGGCCGGGGCATAGCCCTTGCCCTTCTGCGTCAGCACATGGATCAGGATCGGCCCCGTGGCCCGGTCGCGCACGGTGCGCAGGACGGGCAGCAACTGGCCCATGTCATGCCCGTCGATCGGACCGACATAGGAAAAGCCCAGCGACTCGAACAGGGTGCCGCCGACCGCCAGACCCTTGAGCATGTCCTTGGCCCGCTTTGCCCGCTCGCGGAACGGCTCGGGCAAGAGCGAAACCGCCCCTTTTGCCGCCGCCTTCAGCTCCTGAAACGGCGCCTCGGCATAAAGCCGCGAGAGATACGATGACAGCGCCCCGACCGGCGGCGCGATGCTCATCTCGTTGTCGTTCAGGATGACGATCAGCCGCTTTTTCAGATGGCCCGCGTTGTTCATCGCCTCAAAGGCCATGCCCGCGCTCATCGCGCCGTCGCCGATCACTGCGATGGTGTCGCCGATGCCTTCGGGGGTGATCCCGCCCAGATCGCGCGCCACCGCCAGCCCCAGCGCCGCGCTGATCGAGGTCGAGCTATGAGCCGCCCCGAAGGGGTCATAGGGGCTTTCGCTGCGCTTGGTAAAACCGCTCAACCCGCCCTTCGTGCGCAGCGTGCGGATGCGGTCGCGCCGCTCGGTCAGGATCTTGTGCGGATAACACTGGTGGCCGACGTCCCAGATGATCTTGTCGCGCGGCGTGTCGAAAACCGCGTGCAGCGCCACCGTGAGTTCCACCACACCAAGGCCCGCCCCCAGATGCCCGCCGGTGACGGAAACGGCCGAAATCGTCTCGGCCCGCAGCTCGCCCGCCAGCTGGGTCAGCTCGCGTTCGCTCAGTCGCTTCATGTCGGCCGGCCGCCGGATTCGGTCCAGAAGCGGGGTGGCGGGGCGGTCGGTCACAGGCTCGCGTCCTCGGTCAGTGTTCGCGGGAAATAACGAACCGGGCGGCCTGCCGCAAGCAATCGGCGGCCTCCCCGTAGATATCCAGCGCCGCGCTCGCCTCGTCCACCAGGTCGCGGGCGCGACGCTTTGCCCCGTCCAGCCCCAGCAGGGACACGAAGGTCGCCTTTCCGGCGACGGCATCCTTGCGCACCGCCTTGCCGACGCGGGCGGCATCGCCTTCCACGTCCAGAACGTCGTCCCAGATCTGAAAGGCCAGCCCCAGGCACTCCCCGTAGACGCGCAGCTTGTGGGGGTTCTCTCCGGCCATGACCGCGCCAGCGGTGCAAGACCAGGAAATCAACGCGCCGGTCTTCTTGGCCTGAAGCTGGATGATCTCGTCCAGCGTGAGCGGGGTGCTGGCGCTTTCCGCGGCCATGTCCATCGCCTGACCGCCGACCATTCCGTGCACACCCGCCGCCCCGCCCAATGTGGCCAGCAGACTGAGGCGCCGCTCTGCCGGGCAGACCGCCTGCGTCACCAGCTCAAAGGCCAGCGCCTGCAGGGCGTCGCCTGCCAGCACGGCGACTGCCTCGTTCCATTTCCTGTGCACCGTCGGCTTGCCGCGCCGCAGGTCGTCGTCATCCATGCAGGGCAGGTCGTCGTGGATCAGGCTGTAGGTGTGCAGGGCCTCGATCGCGGCGGCGGCCGGCGCCGCATCCGAACGGTCGATCCCGAACAGCCGGGCGCTTTCTATGACGAAGAAGGCGCGCAACCCCTTGCCGCCCTCGACAGCATAGCGCATCGCCTCGCCGACATCGTCCTGCGCGCCAGAGGTTGCGGCCAGTATCCGTCCCTGCGCCAGCTGGCCCGCCCGTTCCAGCGCGGCCGGGAAGGGCAGCGCATCCAGGTCGGGGATCCGGCGACCCTCGAGTTGGTCCACGGTTCAGAGCCCTTCGACGGGCTTCAACCCCGTGGGCGCGCCATCCGCCCCCAGCGTGATGGCCGCGACCTTTTCCTCGGCCCGCTTCAGCTCTTCCTCGCACCGCTTCTTCAGCGCCGCGCCGCGTTCATACAGCGCGATGGACGCATCCAGCGCCACGTCGCCCTTCTCCAGCGCGTCGACCACCGTTTCCAGCTCTTTCATCGCCTCTTCGAAGGTCATCTCATTGACGGGTTTCTGGCTCATTTGCCGGCCTCGATCAGTTCTTCCACATGCGCCTTCGCCCCGGCGGCGAGCGCGCCCAGATCATAGCCGCCTTCCAGGGTCGAGACCACACGCCCGCCGCAGACCTCTTCCGCGATGGCGCAAAGTCGCCGGGTCAGCCAGGCGAAATCCTCGGTCTGCCATTCCAGCTGGGCCAAAGGATCCTCTGCATGGGCGTCGAACCCGGCCGAAATGATGATCAGCTCGGGCTTGAACGCGCGCAGTCGCGGGAAGACCTGCCGCTCGTATTCGGCGCGCATCGTGGCCCCGTCACTGCCCGGCGGCAGCGGGACGTTCAGGATGGTGTCGTGCACGCCGGTCTCGCTCGGCTTGCCGGTGCCCGGCCACAACGGCATCTGCTGGCTGGTGATCACCAGCGCGCGCGCCTCGTCCCAAAGAAGGTCCTGCGTGCCATTGCCGTGATGCACGTCGAAATCGACAATCGCGACCCGTTTCAGCCCGTGGAAGTCGAGCGCATGTTTCGCCGCCAGTGCCACATTGCCGAACAGGCAGAAGCCCATCGGCGTCTCGGTCTCGGCATGGTGTCCCGGCGGCCGGATCGCGGCGAAGGCGTTCTTCACCTCCCCGCCCAGCACCATGTCCACCGCCCGGATCGCCGCCCCCGCCGCGCGGAACGCCGCGGTCATCGTGCCCGGCGACATGAAGGTGTCGTCGTCCAGCTGCACCCAGCCTTCCGCCGGACTCTTGCGCTTGAGATCGGCAAGATAGCCCGCCGGATGCAGGCGCAGGATGTCGTCCTCTGCCGCCAGAGGCGCGGTCACGCGCTTCAGGTCCAGCGGCTCCAGCGCATGCAGGACATGCTCCAGCCGCGCCACCCGCTCCGGGTGCCCTTCGGGCGTGACATGCGCGAGACAGTCGGCATGGGTGATCAGGGCTGTGGTCATCGGGCTCCCCCTCTGGCTTCTTCTCTTTCCAAATACTCAGGACCGCCCGCGCCGCAAGGGCAACGCCGGGTCAGTCCGGCGCCAGCATGTAGCCCGCACCGCGCACGGTCTGCAAATAGCGCGGCTGTTTCGGGTTGCTCTCGATCTTGCGCCGCAGCCGGGTGATCTGCACGTCCACCGCCCGCTCCTGCGCCTGGCCCCGGTCGCGGCCGAGGTCCTCCACCAGCTTGGTCCGGCTCACCGCCTCGCCCGGGCGGGCCGCAAAAATGCGCATCAGCTGGCTTTCCGTCGCGGTCAGCCGCACCAGCTCTTCGCCCTGCCACATCTCGCCCCGCTCGATGTCATAGCGCACCGGCCCCAGATGCAGGATCTTCGGCGCCGTCGAGGGCGCCGGCGCTTCAGGCATCCGCCGCAAAATCGCATTGATCCGCAGCAACAGCTCCTTCGGCTCAAAGGGCTTGGCCAGATAGTCGTCCGCCCCAGCCTCCAGCCCCGCGATCCGGTTTTCGGTCTCGCCACGTGCCGTCAGCAGCAGGATCGGCGTGTCCTTGTCGGTGCGCAGCGCCCGGGTCAGGCTGATCCCGTCCTCTCCCGGCATCATCACGTCCAGAACGATCAGATCGAAATCCAGCCCCGACAGGATCCGCCGCGCATGGGCCGCGTCGCGCGCCGCCGTCACCAGAAACCCATGCCGGATCAGGAACTTCTTCAAAAGCTCCCGAATTCGTTCGTCGTCATCGACAATCAGCAGATGGGCGTCGAAATCGGTCATCATGCATTGTCCCGCAGCCGGGCGTAGGCGCGGCGCATCTCTGGGTCCATCATTGCCTCCAGCACCTGCCGGAACCCGGCCACCGCCTCCGGTCCCGCCTCACGAAAGGCCGCCCGCATCCGCGCCCGCTGCGCGTCGGAAAGTTTGGTCTCCAGCGCCCGCCCCTGCTCCGTCAGGTAAAGGTGGCGCTCGCGCTTGTCCGCCGTGCCCACCCGGCTTTCCACCAGCCCGTCCTCGATCAGCGACCGCAGCACCCGGTTCAGGCTCTGCTTGGTCACTCCGAGGATGGCCAGCAGGTTGTTCACCGTCGTGCCCGGTGCGCGGTTGATGAAGTGCACAGCGCGGTGATGCGCTCTCCCATAGGCAAGGTCATCCAGGATGCGGTCGGGATCGGCGGTAAACCCGCGATAGGCAAAGAACATCGCCTCTATCCCCTGACGCAACTGTTCGTCTGTGAGGAAGAGCAGGCTCTCTCCGCCAAACCCCTGCGATGCGCGCGTCTCCAACAGCCTCTCCTCGGAGTCAATTTTGCAAAGCATAAGTCAGCCTTGTTGACATTCCAAGGGCCAAGCGGTAGTGACCGCTCAATTTGGCGCAATAATATGTCCGATCCGGATATGACGGCGCAACAAATGCAAAGACATTCGCCTGTGTGGAGAAGCGACATGACGACCTATGATGACCGCGACGGCAAGATCTGGATGGACGGCAAGCTGATCGACTGGCGCGATGCGAATGTACACATCCTGACCCATGCGATGCACTATGCCAGCTCGGTCTTCGAGGGCGAGCGCTGCTACAACGGCAAGATCTTCAAGGGTGTCGAGCACTCCAAGCGCCTCAAGGCCTCGGCCCAGATGCTCGATTTCGAAATCCCCTACTCGGTGGAGGAAATCGAGAAGGCGAAATACGACATGCTCGCCGCCAACGGCTGGACCGACGCCTACGTGCGTGCGGTCGCCTGGCGTGGCGCCGGCGAAGACATGGGCGTCTCGGCCCGCCGCAACCCCGTCCGCCTCGCCATCACCGGCTGGGAATGGGGCAACTATTACGGCGATGCCAAGTTCAAGGGCGCAAAGCTCGACATTTCCAAATGGAAGCGCCCCTCCCCCGAAACGATTCCCGTCCACGCCAAGGCGGCCGGTCTCTACATGATCTGCACCATGTCCAAACACGCCGCCGAGGCCAAGGGCTGTTCGGACGCGCTGTTCATGGACTACCGCGGCTACGTGGCCGAGGCGACGGGCGCCAACATCTTCTTCGTCAAGAACGGCGAGGTTCACACGCCCAAGGCCGACTGCTTCCTGAACGGCCTGACCCGCCAGACCGTGATCGGGATGCTGGAAGACAAGCAGATCAAGGTCCACGAGCGGCACATCATGCCGGAAGAGCTGGAAAGCTTCGAGCAGTGCTGGCTGACCGGCACCGCCGCCGAGGTGACGCCGGTCGGCCAGATCGGCGACTACACCTTCGAGGTCGGGGCCCTGACGCGCGACATCGCGGAAAGCTACGAAAAGCTCGTGCGCGCGTAACGCGCCCTCTGCTGGCACTGGGCGGGGCTTGCCCCGCCGTCCCCTTTCGGAACACGGCCATGCTCTCCTACCAGCACGCCTATCATGCCGGGAACATGGCCGACGTGCACAAGCACGCTTTGCTGGCCTCCGCGCTCGCCTATATGGGCCAGAAGCCCAAGCCGATGGTCTATATCGAGACGCATTCGGGCCGGGGTCTCTATGACCTGACCTCGCCGGAGGCGCTCAAGACCGGTGAGGCCGCCGCAGGAATCACCCGTGCAGAGCCGCATTTTCCGCACGATCATCCCTATCTGAAAGCTCTTGCGGCGGCCCGCGCCAAGGGCGGACCATCGGCTTATCCGGGCTCTCCCTTCCTCGCGCAGGCCCTGCTGCGGCCAGGCGACCGGATGGTCCTGGCCGAGCGTCACCCCGCCGAGGCCCGTGCCCTGCGCGCGGACTTCCCGGGCATCGACGTACGCGAGACGGATGGCGTCCAGATGGCGCTGTCGCTCTGTCCGCCGACGCCGCGCCGGGGGCTGCTGTTGATCGACCCGAGTTACGAGATCAAGGACGACTTCACCGCGATGCCCAAGCTGATGCAGACCCTGCATCGCAAATGGCCGGTGGGTGTGCTGATGCTCTGGTATCCGATCCTCGCCTCGGGGGCGGAACAGGCTGTGCTAAAAGAAATCCAGGGTCTGCAAGGCGAAATCCTGCACCATCGGCTGACCTTCCCACCCGCCCGCGAAGGTCACGGCATGATCGGCAGCGGCATGGTGGTGATCAACCCGCCCTGGGGTCTGGCAGAGGCGGCAGCCGATCTGGACCGGCTGCCGCGCTAGGTATCAGGCGACCGAGGTCGTCACGTCCACGTTGCCCTTGATCGCGTTCGAATAGGGGCAGATTTCGTGGCCGGCGTCGGCGATCTTCTGCGCCTCGGCCTTGTCGAGACCCGGCATCTTCACTTCCAGATCGACCTTGATGCCAAAGCCCTTGTCCGCCCGCGGGCCAATCCCGACCTTTGCGGTCACCGTGGTGTCGGCCGGTACCTTTGCCAGCGACTTGTCCTGCGTCGTCGCGAATTTCATCGCGCCGAGATAGCAGGCCGCGTAACCCGCTGCGAACAGCTGCTCCGGATTGTTGCCGTCGCCCTTGCCGCCCATTTCCGTCGGCACGCCCAGCTTCACATCCAGCGACCCGTCCTCGGTTTTCGAACGGCCGTCGCGGCCTCCGGTTGCGGTGGCAGCAGCGGTGTAGACGGGGGAAATGGCCATATGAGTCTCCTTTTGGATCGTGTGCGATTTAATCGTGTGAGATTCATATAGCCCGAGGTCTCCCGACTTTCAATCCCTTGCGATTCAATCGCGCGCGCCCTAAATTTGTTCCATGACCAGACCCCTGAATATTTCCGACATGCTCTGCTTCTCGCTTTATTCGGCGAGTCACGCGATGACACATCTCTACCGCCCGCTGCTGGCGCCGCTGGGGCTGACCTATCCGCAATATCTGGTGCTGGTCGCGCTCTGGGCAGAAGACGGGCAGAACGTCCGACAGATCGGGACCGCGCTGGGCCTCGAATCCAACACGCTCACGCCCCTGCTCAAACGTATGGAAGACTCGGGGTTGATCTCCCGCACCCGCTCGCGCGACGACGAAAGGATGGTGACCGTCTCGCTCACCGAAAAGGCCCGCGCGCTTCAGCCCGAGTCCGATCGCATCACCCGATGCATCCTCGACGCAACGGGCCTGTCGATCCCCGAGCTGATCGACCTTCGCCAGAAGATCACCACGCTGAAACAGGCTCTGACTTCCCACGCAGAGCCTGCTGCGGACTGACACCCGTCACCAAAACTTCGCGCAACCGTTACCCGGACGATCCGCAGCTTTCACAATTCTGCGGTTGATGGCCCCTGTTCACTCCCGCCCGCGTTCGGGCCAGCATCAGGGAATCCTTGCATGACCAGACTCCTCCGACCCACCCGCCGCGCCGTCCTCGCCGGCGGCACAGCCTTCGCGGCCAGCCTCGCCATGCCTGCCATCAGCCGCGCCTCCTCGCGCCCGGTCTTTACCCATGGCCTGCAATCGGGCGACATCGACACCACCTCCGGCATGATCTGGACACGCACCGACCGCCCCGCCCGGGTGATGATGGAAGTCTCGACCACCGAGAGCTTTGCCGATGCCCGCAAGCTCGCGCCACTGAACGCGCTGCCCGACAGCGATTTCGCGATCAAGCGCCTGGTCGAAGGCCTGCCATCGGATCAGGACATCTTCTACCGCTTCACCGCCGCCGACCTGTCGGACGTCAACGCCCTGTCCGAGCCGCTGGTCGGCCAGTTCCGCACCGCCGCCATGTCACGCCGCGACATCCGCTTTGCCTGGTCGGGTGACACCGCCGGCCAGGGCTGGGGCATCGACGATCAGGGGATGCGCACCTATGCCACAATGGCACAGCACCGCCCCGACTTCTTCCTGCATTCCGGCGACACCATCTATGCCGACGGCGCGATGCAGGACACTGTCGAAAAGGACGGCCAGACGATCTGGAAGAACACCGTGCTGATCGACGAAAAGCGCAAGGTGGCCGAGACGCTGGACGAATATCGCGGCCAGTGGAAATACAACATGATGGACGAGCATGTGCGCGCGCTCAACGCGGTCTGCCCGACCTTCTTCCAGTGGGATGACCACGAGGTCGTCAACAACTGGTCATCCTCCAAGGACCTCAGCGCCGACGAGCGCTATACCGAGAAGAACATCGCCCTGCTGGCCGCGCGTGCCGGCCGCGCCTTCCACGAGATGACGCCGATCCGCTATACCCCGGCCGAGCCGGGCCGCGTCTATCGCAAGATCGCCTACGGCCCGATGCTCGACATCTTCTTCCTCGACATGCGCAGCTATCGCGGCGCCAATACCGACACGCCGCAATCCGAACTCTCGGACGAGGCCCGCATCCTGGGCGCCGAACAGGTGGCCTGGCTGAAGCGCGAGCTGGCACAATCGCAGGCAACCTGGAAGGTGATCGCCGCGGACATGCCGCTGGGTCTGGTGGTTCCCGATGGCGACAAGATCGAGGCCGTGGCCGACCGCGGCACCGGCGCCCCGGGCGGGCGCGAGATCGAGATTGCCGAACTTCTGCGCTTCATCAAGTCCGCGCGGATCCTGAACACCGTCTGGCTCACCGCCGACGTGCACTATACCGCCGCCCACTACTACGACCCTAACAAGGCGCAATTCCAGGATTTCGAACCGTTCTGGGAATTCGTCTCGGGCCCGCTGCACGCTGGCACCTTCGGCCCGAACGATCTCGACCCGACCTTCGGGCCCGAGCTGAAATTCATCAAGGCGCCCGAGGCCGGACAGGCCAACCTGCCGCCCTCCGCCGGGCTTCAGTTCTTCGGTCTGGTCGATATCGACGGCGCGACCCAGCAGATGAAGGTGCGCCTGATGGACGTCGGCAACACCGAACTCTGGTCGGTCACGCTCGATCCGGAAACCGCGTCGATCTGATCACGGACGGGGCCCCGCCAAGGGGCCCCGCCCACTCAGAAGTCGATCCCGCGCTGCGCCTTGATGCCGGCCTTGATCGGATGTTTGACCTCGGTCATCTCGGTTACCAGATCGGCATAGTCACAGATCTCCGGCTTGGCATCGCGTCCGGTCAGAATGACGGCCGTGCGCGGGTGACGGGCCTCCAGCCCGGCCAGAACCTCGGGCACCGACAGATACTCATAGCGCATCGCGATGTTGATCTCGTCCAGAACGACCAGATCGAATTCTCCGCTCTCCATCATCTGACGCGCCTTGGCAAAGGCCGCCTGCGCCGCGGCAATGTCGCGCTCGCGGTCCTGCGTGTCCCAGGTAAAGCCCTCGCCCATCGAATGCCAGGCGACGCCCAGATCCTCGAAGAACCGCCGCTCGCCTGTCACCCATTTGCCCTTGATGAATTGCACCACACCGACCGACTGCTTCCAGCCCAGCGCCCGCGCCAGCACGCCGAAGGCGGACGAGGTCTTGCCTTTGCCCTTGCCGGTATGCACCAGAACCAGCCCGCGCTCGGGGTCGCGCAGTTCGGCCTTGCGGGCGGCCTTGTCGGCCTGCACCGCCTGCATCTTCGCCTTGTGCTCGTCGTTCATGTCGCAATCCCCTTGTTAGAGCCTTATGCCTTCGGGTCGCTGACCGACCGCGCCTTGGTCCGCTCGATGCCCAGATAGCGCTCGCGCAGGATCACCGCCACATTGCCGGCGATCACCAGCGCCGCGCCCATAAGCGTGATCGCCTGCGGCAGTTCCGAGAACCAGACATACCCCAGGATGATCGCGAAGATCATCGAGGTATAGTCGTAGGGTGCCAGCATCGACGCCTGCCCATAACGATAGGCAGAGGTCATCAGCGCCTGCCCCACGCCCCCGATCAACCCGGCGCCGACCAGCAGCGCCAGCGTTTCGCCCGAGGGTACGACCCATCCGAACGGCAGGGTGAACAGCGACAGCACCGCGGCGGATGTCATGAAATAGAACACCACCGCCGCAGTATGCTCGGTCTGCACCAACTGGCGGATGTGGATCTGCACCATCGCGCTCGCCATGGTCGAGCCAAGAACCAGCACCGCGCCCAGAGCGGCGCCCTGCTCCAGTGAGGCGGCACCGCCCAGCCGGGGCCACAGCATGATCACCACGCCGACCAGACCGACCGCAACCGCCGACAGCCGGATCAGCCGGAACCGCTCGCCCAGGATCACCGCGGCCAGGATCATCGTGAAGATCGGTGTGGCATAGCCGATGGCCGTCACCTCGGGCAGCGGCAGCAGCGACAGACCGGCGAATGACAGCAGCATTCCCACCGTGCCCAGCAGACCGCGCAGGAAATGGCCCCGGATGTTCCGCGTGACCAGACCGCGCCGCAACTCGCCACGCAGCACCAGCCAGCCGAGTATCACCGGGATCGCGAAGAAGGCGCGAAAAAACACTGCCTCGCCCGACGGAACCTCGGCTGTGGCGGCCTTGATCATCGCGGACATCACGGAAAAGATCGCCATCGCGCTCAGCTTGAACGCAATAGCGAGTCCGGGCCGGTGGGAAGAAAGCGTCTCGGGCATCGCGCGGACCCTGCGTCGGCATTTCGGAAAGATCAACGGCCCGACTTGATTTTATGCCCCTGCGCCGGGCAGATAGGGCGCAAGCCCCCGGGAGGATCCCTAATGTACGACACCAACCACCTGACCCACGCGCTGCGGCAGTCGAGCATCGGACGCGAAGACGCTGTGTTCGCGCAACTGCCCGACGGAGGCACCGTCACCTTCGGAAGCCTTTTCCAGGGCGCCGAACAGATGGCGGCGGCGCTGGTCGCGCTGGGCGTGCTGCCGGGCGACCGGGTGGCGGTTCAGGTCTCCAAGACCATCGAGGCCATCCAGCTCTATCTCGGCACGGTGATGGCCGGCGGCATCTTTCTCCCGCTCAACACGGCCTATACCGCCGCCGAGATCGCCTATTTCATCGGCGACGCCACCCCCCGCGTCGTGGTCTGCGATCCGAGGCGGCTGGACGAGACCAAGAGCGTATCGGGCGACGCCAAGGTGATGACACTCGACGCCACCGGGCACGGCACATTGCGCGAACTGGCTGACGTCCAGACAGGGTTCGACCCTGCCCCGCGCGAGGCGGGCGATCTTGCCGCGATCCTCTACACCTCGGGGACCACCGGGCGCTCCAAGGGCGCCATGCTGAGCCACGCCAACCTCGCCTCCAACTCGCGCGTTCTGCGCGACCACTGGCGCTTCACGGCGGATGACGTTCTGATCCACGCCCTGCCGATCTTCCACACCCACGGCCTTTTCGTCGCCACCAACGTGGCGCTGCTGGCCGGCTGCCAGGTGGTCTTCCTGCCTGGCTTCGACCCCGAGGCGATCCTTCAGGCGATGCCCACGTCCACGGCGCTGATGGGTGTGCCTACCTTCTACACCCGCCTGCTCGCCGATGACCGCCTCACCCGCGAGCGCGCCGGCAACATGCGCCTCTTCGTCTCGGGCTCGGCGCCGCTGCTGGTCGACACCCACGAACAGTGGGAGTCGCGCACCGGTCACCGCATCCTCGAACGCTACGGCATGACCGAGACCAACATGAACACCTCCAACCCCTACGAGGGCGAGCGCCGCGCCGGCACCGTGGGCTTTGCCCTGCCCGGCGTCGAGGTGCGCATCACCGACAACGGCACCGAGGTCGCGCCGGGCGAGATCGGCGTGCTGGAAGTGCGCGGCCCGAACGTCTTTCAGGGCTACTGGCAGATGCCCGAGAAGACGGCGGAAGAGCTGCGTCCCGACGGCTGGTTCATCACCGGCGATCTCGCGCGGCAGGACGCGGACGGTTATTACGTCATCGTCGGGCGGCAGAAGGATCTTGTCATCACCGGCGGCTTCAACGTCTATCCGAAAGAGATCGAAAGCCTGATCGACGACATGCCCGGCGTGCTCGAAAGCGCCGTGATCGGTGTGCCCCACCCCGATTTCGGCGAGGCCGTGGTGGCCGTGGTGGTCCCCGAAAAAGCCGGGTTAGAGCCGGATTCGATCGCCAAGGCGCTTTCGACCGTTCTCGCGAAGTTCAAGCAGCCCAAGAAGGTGCTCGTGGTCGACGAACTGCCCCGCAATACCATGGGCAAGGTCCAGAAGAAGGCGCTGCGCGAGGAATATGCGGGCCTGTTCAAACCCTGACAGCCTTTCTCCGCAGCGGAAATCAGGCCGGAACCCTCCCAGGGTTTCAGCCGCGTCAGCCCAGCCAGACCAGCGCCAGCGACAGGGTGCCGAAGGCCGCAGTCGTCGCCACCAGCAGCGCCAGCGAGGCCGCACCGCCCAGGCCGCGTTCCTGGGCCAGCACCGGGTAGATCCCCATGATCGGCATCGCCGCCGACAGGATTGCCACCCGCCCCATCGGCTCTGAGAGTGCGCCGGGCGCAAGCGCACTGACCAGCACCACCGCCGCAGCAGCCAGCGCCGGGTGCACCACCAGCTTGCCAACCGCGATCTGCACCGCCATCGACCGGTTGCCATTCAGCGGCAGCCCCACCAGGGATCCGCCGATCACCACCAGCGCCAGCGCAGCAGCCGAGGATGCAAGCATCTGGAACAGCTTCTCCACCGTACCCGGCACCGGCAGGTCCAGCGCCGACGCCGCAAGCCCGAGGATCAGCGCGATCATCAGCGGACGTTTCAGCAGATCCACGGCAATCCGGCGCGCCCGCACCCAGGGCGAAACCCTCTCCCGCTCCTGCGACAGGTCCAGCAGGATCAGCGAGAGGGGAATCAGCACGACCAGCTCCACCAGCATGTTCAGCGCCAGGATCACCCCGGCTTGATCCGGAATCACCAAAAGCATCACGGGATAGCCGACATAACCCGAATTGGGGCAGCTGACCCCCATCACGGCCACGGCGCGCCGGCCCTTGTCGGCCGCCGTCAGGCTGAACCAGACAAAGCCCAGCCCCATCACGGCCACCCCGCCCAGCAGATAGGCCGTCATGTACCCCACGTCGGCAATCTGGCCCAGCGGACGCGAGGCCAGCGCGTGAAACAGCAGCGCCGGCATCGCGATGTTCAGCACGTATCGGCCCAGCACCAGCATGTCGTCGCGCACAAAGACGCCGCGCGCCACCAGGACATATCCGATGGCAATTGCCGCATAGATCGGAAAGGTGATCGAAAAGATGGCCGACAAGGGCTCAGCCGATCCGCCCGCGGTTATCTCCGACCTGCCCGCGATGCAACAGCATGTGATCCAGGATCACGCAGGCCATCATCGCCTCGCCCACCGGCACGGCGCGTATGCCCACGCAGGGATCGTGGCGGCCTTTGGTGACGATCTCTGCCGCCTCTCCCGTCTTGGTGATGGTCTGGCGCGGCTTCAGGATCGACGAAGTCGGCTTGACCGCAAAACGTACCACCAGATCCTGCCCGGTCGAAATGCCACCCAGGATGCCGCCGGCATGGTTGCTGGAATAGACGGGCTTGCCGTCGTTCCCCATGAAAATCTCGTCGGCATTCTCTTCACCGGTCAGCATCGCCGCGGCCATGCCCTCGCCGATCTCGACGCCCTTCACCGCGTTGATGCTCATCATCGCTGCGGCCAGATCGGTGTCGAGCTTGCTGTAGACCGGCGCGCCCAGACCGGCCGGAACGCCCTTGGCCACGATTTCGACGACGGCGCCTACCGAATTGCCCGACTTTCGCAGCCCGTCGAGGTAATCGGCCCAGAGCGCCGCCATTTCGGCATCCGGTCCCCAGAACGGGTTGCGCCCGATCTCCTCCGCATCGAACCGTGCGCGGTCGATCTCGTGCACGCCCACGCGGGTCATGTATCCGGTGATCTCCACCTCCGGCGCCAGCACCTTCAGCGCCGCCCGCGCCAGCCCGCCCGCGGCCACGCGGCTGGCCGTCTCGCGCGCCGAGGACCGGCCGCCGCCGCGATAGTCGCGGATACCGTATTTCTGCCAATAGGTAATGTCGGCATGGCCGGGGCGGAACTTCTCGGCGATCTCGGAATAATCCTTCGACCGCTGGTCGGTGTTCTCGATCAGCAACTGGACCGGCATCCCCGTGGTCTGCCCCTCGAACACGCCGGACAGGATCCTGACCTCGTCCGCCTCGCGCCGCTGCGTGGTGAACTTCGACTGCCCCGGCTTGCGCTTGTCCAGCCACTGCTGGAGGAACGCCTCGTCCACCGGCACGCCGGGCGGGCAGCCGTCCACGGTCGCCCCGATGGCCGGCCCGTGGCTTTCGCCCCAGGTGGTGACGCGGAACAGATGGCCAAAGCTGTTGGTTGTCATGGGCGGGCTCCTTCGCCCCTGCCTTAGCCGCGTGGCCCATGCCGCTCAAGGGGATTTGCCTTGCAAGGGCACCCTCGCCGCCCTAGATGTTGCGCTACCTCGGGGTGCCAGGACTGGCTGAGATGCGCAAGCAGACCCGTTGAACCTGAACCAGTTAGCACTGGCGGAGGGAAGGTCATGGACATCACTCCACCCTTGCCCAAAGCCGCAACAAGGAGGATGCCATGAAACATCTGACATTTGCTGCGGGAGTTCTCTGTGCCACGGGCGCCTTCGCCCAGACGCCGGAACTGACCGTCTACACCTATGACAGCTTCGTCACCGACTGGGGCCCCGGGCCGCAGATCGAAAAGGCCTTCGAGGCCGAATGTGGCTGTGACCTGAAATTCGTCACCGCCGGCGACGGCGCGGCCCTGATGGCGCGCATCCGGCTGGAAGGTGCGCGCACCGGCGCGGACGTGGTTCTGGGCCTCGACACCAACCTGACCGCCGCCGCCCGGTCCACCGATCTCTTCGCGCCCAGCGGCGTTGAAGCCGAGTACGATCTGCCGATCGACTGGTCCGACGACATCTTCGTGCCCTACGACTGGGGATATTTCGCCTTCGTGCACAAGACCGATCTTGAGCATGTGCCCCAGGACTTCCTGGAACTGGCGAAAAGCGATCTGAAAATCATCATCGAGGATCCGCGCTCCTCTACCCCCGGCCTCGGCCTGCTGCTCTGGGTGAAGGCCGCCTATGGCGACGATGCAGCGCAGGTCTGGACCGATCTGGCCGACAACATCGTGACCGTGACCAAGGGCTGGTCCGAGGCCTATGGCCTGTTCCTGGAAGGCGAGGCCGACATGGTGCTCTCCTACACCACCTCACCCGCCTATCACATCATCGCCGAAAACGACACAACCAAGGAGGCCGCCGCCTTCGACGAAGGCCATTACATGCAGATCGAGGTCGCCGCGCGGCTGGCCTCCAGCAAACAGCCCGAACTGGCCCAGCAGTTCCTGCAGTTCATCACCAGCGACGCCTTCCAGTCGGTGGTTCCGACCACCAACTGGATGTATCCCGCCGTGACGCCCGAGGCCGGCCTGCCCGAGGGCTTCAACGATCTGGTCGAACCCTACAAATCGCTGCTCATCCCCGAGGCAGAGGCAGAACAGGTGCGGGACGCCGCGCTGGCCGAATGGCTCACCGCGCTCAGCCAGTAACCCTCTGGCCCGGCCTTGTCGCGGCGGCGCTGGTCGCCGCGACGCTGCTCGCCGCCCTGGCCGCGGTCGCCCTGCGCGCGGAAACCGAGGCGGGACTGGCAGCGCAGGACGGCGCGGCAATCCGCTTCACCGTGCTGCAGGCCGCGCTCTCGGCCCTCTTCAGCGTCGCCCTGGCGATCCCCGTCGCCCGCGCTTTGGCGCGGCGCAGCTTTCCCGGCCGCGGGCTGCTGATCACGCTGCTGGGCGCACCCTTCATCCTGCCGGTCATCGTCGCCGTGCTGGGCCTGCTGGCCGTCTTCGGGCGCGGCGGCTGGCTGAACGATCTGCTCACCCTCGCCGGCCTGCCCCCGGTTTCGGTCTACGGCCTTCACGGCGTTGTCCTGGCCCACGTCTTCTTCAACCTGCCGCTCGCAACCCGCCTGATCCTGCAGGGCTGGCAGGACATCCCCGCCGAACGCTTCCGACTGGCCGCCCAGCTCGGCGCGGATACCCGCGACATCTGGCGGCTGCTCGAACGTCCGATGCTGGCGCGGACTGCGCCCGGCGTCGCCGCGCTGGTCTTCGCCATCTGCCTCACCAGCTTCGCCGTTGCGCTGACCCTTGGCGGCGGCCCCCGCGCCACCACCATCGAGCTGGCCATCTACCAGGCCTTCCGCTTCGAATTCGACCTCGGCCGCGCGACGCTGCTCTCGCTGGTGCAGATCGCCCTGACGCTGGCCGCCGCGACCCTGGCGCTCGGCGTCTCCGCGCAGGGCGGCTTCGGCGCCGGGCTTGACCGCGTGGTTCAGCGCTGGGATGCGCGCACCCCCGGCCTCAAGATGCTCGACACCGCCCTGATCCTCACCGCCGCGCTGTTTCTGCTGACCCCGCTCGCCGCCATCGCCGCAAACGGTCTCCCCGGACTCATCCAGCTGCCGCATCAGGTCTGGTCGGCCGCATTGGTCTCTGTTTGCGTCGCCGCCCTCAGCACCGCCGTGCTGCTGGCGCTCGCCCTGCCGATGGCCATTGCCGCGGCCCGCGCGCCCGCCATCGAACACATCGGGCTGCTCGGCCTCGCCGTCTCGCCGCTGGTTCTGGGCGCGGGCCTCTTTCTGCTGATCAACCCGGTCGCCAGCCCCTTCGCCCTCGCGCTTCCGGTGACGGCGTTGGTCAATGCGCTCATGTCGCTGCCCTTCGCCCTGCGCATCCTCGTCCCCAAGGCGCGCGAAGAGGTGCAGCGCCACACCCGCCTCGCTGCGACGCTGAACATGACCTCGGCCAGCTTCCTGCGGCTCGTCCTGCTGCCCCGGATGCGCCCGCAGATCGGCTTTGCCGCCGGGCTCGGGGCGGCCCTCTCGATGGGCGACCTCGGGGTGATCGCCCTCTTTGCCGACCCGGAAACCGCCACGCTGCCGCTGCAAATCTACCGTCTGATGGCCGCCTACCGGATGGAGGCCGCGGCCGGCGCCGCCCTCCTCCTCCTCATCCTGTCCGTCGCCGCCTTCTGGCTCTGCGACCGTGGAGGCCGCCATGCTTCGCCTTGACCAGACCCGCATCGACAACGGCGGCTTCTTCCTCGACGCCGATCTCACCGTCGAGACCGGCGCGAAGATCGCCGTCATCGGCCCTTCGGGCGCCGGAAAATCGACCCTGCTCGGGGCAATCGCGGGATTTCACCCGGTCATCCAGGGCCGCATCACCTGGGACGGCCAAGACATCACTCATGCCCCGCCCGGCCAACGCCCGGTCGCCATGCTGTTCCAGGACGGCAACCTGTTTCCGCATCTGAGTGTCGCGCAGAACGTCGGCCTTGGCATCCGCCCCGACCTGCGCCTGACCGAGACGCAACAGGCTCAGGTGCGCGAGGCCCTGTCCCGCGTCGGCCTGCGCACGATGGGCGACCGCAAGCCCGCGGCCCTGTCCGGCGGTCAGCAAAACCGCGCGGCGCTGGCCCGCGTGCTGGTGCAGAACCGCCCGCTGCTGCTGCTTGACGAACCCTTCGCCGCGCTCGGCCCGGCGCTCAAGTCGGAGATGCTCGATCTGGTCGCGGCCCTCGCCACCGAGACGAAAGCCACCCTGCTGATGGTCAGCCATGACCCCGCCGATGCCCGCCGGATCGCCGGGCAGGTCATCCTTGTCGCCGAAGGCCGGGCCGAGCCGCCGGCAGCGACGGGAGAACTGCTCGACAATCCCCCCGCCGTGTTGCGCGACTATCTCGGTTAGGCCGCCAGCGCCGCCCGGGTGCGGCACACCGCCAGGGCCGCCCGCGCCGCCTCGCGGCCCTTCTCGACGAAATGCGCGCGGAAGATCGCGGTGTGATGCTCGGTCTCCTGATAATGGTGCGGCGTCAGCGAGACCGAAAGCACCGGAACCCCGGTGTCCAGCCCGGCGCGCATCAGCCCGTCGATCACGGCCTGGGCGACGAAGTCGTGGCGGTAAATGCCGCCATCCACCACGAAGGCTGCGCAGGCGACCGCGCCATAGCGGCCCGTGGCGGCAAGTTCCTTGGCCATGAGCGGCAGTTCGAATGCGCCCGGAACGTCGAACACGTCGACCTGCGCGGCCGGTATCAGCTCCAGAAAACCCTCCAGCGCACGGTCGACGATATCGGCGTGCCAGCCGGCTTTGACAAAGGCGAAACGGGTGTGTGTCATCATGATCTCCTTCAGGTTCGACACGTCACCCAAGGCGATCACGGGCAGGCGCACCGCTGGCGCGGCGACACATGCTCCGTCCTCTTCCATCCGGACTGTAACCGTCGGCTCCGGCCTCGCACCGGATCTGCTGACCCCCGGCCTCGCGGCCGGGGCGCTCGCGGGCTCGCGGAGAGAACCCCGCATACCGCCGGTGGGGAATTTCGCCCCGCCCTGAGAACAGTGCAGAGATTGCCAATCCACACGGGCAAAGGCAAGACAGAGACGCGAAGGAGACCGCCATGCACCCCAACCCGATCTACCACACCGCGGATGCGGCGAAGAACCTCGCGTTCGCCCGCAGCCGCGCCTTCGGCAGCCTCAGCGTGGCGACCGAGGATGGCCCGCTGGTCAGCCACATTCCCTTCCTGCTCTCGGACGACGGCACGACGGCCGAATTCCACCTCGTCCGCTCCAACCCGATTGCCCGCGCGCTGCACCGGCCGCTCCGAGCGATCCTCGCTGTGAATGGCCCCGACAGCTATATCTCCCCCGACTGGTATGGAATGGAAAACCAGGTGCCCACCTGGAACTACGTCGCCGTCCACCTGAAGGGAGACGTCACGCTTCAACCGCAGGAGACCATGCGCGACCTGCTCGACCGCCAGTCGGCCGACTACGAGCAACGCCTGTTGCCCAAGACTCCATGGAAAGTCGGCAAGGTCGATCCCGACGCGCTCGACATGCTGCTGCGCATGATCTTGCCCTGCAGGCTGGCCATCACCGCCGTCGACGGCACCTGGAAATTCTCGCAGAACAAGCCCGAAGCCGCGCGTCTGGGCGCCGCCGAGGGGGCCGAGGCCGGCGGCTTCGGCGCCGAGGTCGCGCTGCTCGCCGCAATGATGCGCGGCGCATAGACAGCGGGCGGCGCGGCTTCTAGGGTGGCGAAAAAACGAAGGACAGGAATACCCATGAAACTCAGCTACAGCCCGGCCTCGCCCTATGTCCGCAAGGTCATGGTGGTTCTGCACGAGACCGGCCAACTCGACGATGTCGAGATCGTCCCCACCGCGACCACGCCTGTCGCGCCCTCGGCCGACCTGATCGGGAAGAACCCGCTGGGCCGGATCCCCGCGCTCGAGCGTGACGACGGACCGACCCTCTTCGACAGCCGCGTGATCTGCGCCTTCCTGGACGCCCGCGGCAACGGCGGCCTCTACCCCTTGGGCAAGCGCCGCTGGGAAACGCTGACGCTCGAGGCGTTGGGCGACGGCATTCTTGATTCCGCCGTGAACCTCGCCTACGAGGCCCGCTTCCGCACCGAGGAGATGCGCTCACAGCCCTGGATGGACGGCCAGTGGGCCAAGATCTCCCGCGCCTGCGCCGCCATGAACGGCATGTGGATGAGCCATCTCGCCGGCCCGCTCGACATGGGCCAGATCTCCATCGCCTGCGCGCTCGGATATCTCGACTTCCGCCACGACGCCCGCAACTGGCGTCAGGGCAACGACGCCTTGGCCGACTGGTTCACCCGGTTCGATTCGCGCCCCAGCCTGGCCGCGACCCGGCCGCGGGACGCCAAGTGAGCGCGGGCAGGATGGGCAAGGTCGCGAAAATTGCAACAATGCCCCCGATGAGGGGCACCCTGCGCGCCTTTGACCGCTGGACGAATGTAACACACCCCGTTAATTAGCCGAACCGAGAGACCGCATAATTGATGCGGTTCAAAAGCATGACAGCCCCGTGCCGGGCCTTGGAATTGGAGCAAATCTCGTGTCCCACGCAGAAGATCACGAAGGCACCCGGAGAGACTTTCTCTACTATGCGACCGCCGGTGCCGGTGCCGTCGCAGCCGGTGCCGCCGTCTGGCCGCTGGTCAACCAGATGAACCCCTCGGCCGATGTGCAGGCGCTCTCGTCGATCCTGGTGGATGTGAGCGGGGTCGAAACCGGCACCCAGCTGACCGTCAAGTTCCTGGGCAAACCCGTGTTCATCCGCCGCCGGACCGAAGAAGAGATCGCCGCCGCGAAGCAGGTGGACGTCAGCACCCTTCCCGACCCGAACGCCGAAAACGCCAACCTCGGCCCCGACAAGCCGGCCACTGACGAAAACCGCGCGATGCCCGGCAAGGAAGAGTGGCTGGTGATGATGGGTGTCTGCACCCACCTCGGCTGCGTGCCGCTCGGCAACGCCTCGGGTGACTTCGGCGGCTGGTTCTGCCCCTGCCACGGCTCGCACTACGACACCGCCGGCCGCATCCGCAAAGGCCCCGCCCCGCGCAACCTGCCGGTGCCGGTGGTCAAGTTCACCGACGACAACACGATCCAGCTGGGATAAGGGGACTCACGAATGGCCGGTATTCCGCACGATCATTACGAACCGAAATCGGGCATCGAAAAGTGGGTGGACAGCCGCCTGCCGGTGATTGGCCTGCTTTACGACACGCTGATGATCCCGACGCCCCGCAACCTCAACTGGATGTGGATCTGGGGCATCGTCCTCACCTTCTGTCTGGCGCTGCAAATCGTGACCGGCATCGTGCTGGCCATGCACTACACGCCGCACGTCAGCCTAGCCTTCGCGAGCGTCGAGCACATCATGCGCGACGTGAACGGCGGCTATATGCTCCGCTATCTGCACGCCAACGGCGCCTCGCTGTTCTTCTTCGCCGTCTACGTCCACATCTTCCGCGGTCTCTATTACGGCTCGTACAAGGCCCCGCGCGAGATCACCTGGATCGTCGGCATCGTCATCTACATCCTGATGATGGCCACCGCCTTCATGGGCTACGTCCTGCCCTGGGGCCAGATGTCCTTCTGGGGTGCAACCGTGATCACCGGCATCCTGGGCGCCGTGCCCTTCGTCGGTCCCGACATCCAGACCTGGATTCTCGGCGGCCCGGCCGTGGACAACGCCACGCTGAACCGCTTCTTCTCGCTGCACTACCTGCTGCCCTTCGTCATCGCGGGCCTCGTGATCGTGCACATCTGGGCCTTCCACACCACCGGCAACAACAACCCCACCGGGGTCGAGGTGCGCCGCTCGTCGAAGGCCGAGGCTGACAAGGACACCCTGCCCTTCTGGCCCTACTTCGTGATCAAGGACCTCTTCGCCCTGGCGCTGGTGCTGGTGATCTTCTTCGCCATCGTCGGCTTCATGCCGAACTACCTCGGCCACCCCGACAACTACATCGAAGCCAACCCGCTGGCGACGCCCGCGCACATCGTGCCGGAATGGTATTTCCTGCCCTTCTACGCCATCCTGCGCGCCTTCACTGGCGAGGTCTGGGTCGTGCAGGCCGCGTCGTTCCTGACCGGCGGCATCATCGACGCCAAGTTCTTCGGCGTGCTCGCGATGTTCGGTGCCATCGTGGCCCTGGCGCTCGTGCCCTGGCTCGACACCTCCAGCGTCCGTTCGGGCCGCTATCGCCCGATGTTCCGCTGGTGGTTCTACCTGCTGGTGATCGACTTCGTGGTGCTGATGTGGCTCGGCGGCCAGCCGGCCGAAGAACCCTACGCCAGCTTCGCGCTCATCGCCTCGGCCTACTGGTTCGCCTACTTCTTCGTCATCCTGCCGATCCTCGGCGTGATCGAAAAGCCAGAGGCGCCTCCGGCGACGATCGAGGAAGACTTTGCCGCCCATTACGGCAAGTCCGACGCCACGCCTGCCGAATAAGAAAAGGACGGGACAGATGTTCAAGAAACTCGCAATCGGCGGCATCCTCGCACTCAGCCTCGGCGGCTTTGCCGCCCAGGCGGCCGAGACCGGCGGACATATCGAAGACATTGCCTTTTCCTTCGAAGGCCCCTTCGGAACCTATGACCGCAATCAGCTGCAACGCGGCCTGCAGATCTACACCGAGGTCTGCTCCGCCTGCCACGGGCTCAAGTTCGTGCCGATCCGGTCCCTGGCCGACGAAAGCGGCCTGGGCATTCCCGAAGATCAGGTGCGCGCCTATGCCGCCAACTTCAGCATCGACGATCCGGAAACCGGTGAATCGCGGCCCGGCAAGCCGACCGACCACTTCCCGGCCAACACCGGCGCCGGCGCACCCGATCTCAGCCTGATGGCCAAGGCCCGCGCAGGCTTCCACGGCCCCTATGGAACCGGCATCAACCAGCTCGTGAAGGGTATCGGCGGCCCCGAATACATCACGGCTCTCCTGTCCGGCTACACCGGCGAGGAAAAGGTAGAGGCCGGCGTGACTCTTTACCAGAACACCGCCTTCCCGGGCGGCTGGATCGGGATGAGCCCGCCCCTCTCCGACGGTCAGGTCGAATTTGCCGACGGTCACCCGAACGATGTGCGCCACATGGCCGAGGACGTCGCGGCCTTCCTGATGTGGACCGCAGAACCCAAGATGATGGAACGCAAGCAGGCGGGCCTGGTCGGCGCGCTCTTCCTCGCGATCTTCACCGTGCTGCTCTACCTGACGAACAAGCGCATCTGGGCTCCCCACAAGGGCAAGAAGCACGCCTGACCGGTCTTTCGATCGGGCAACGACATTTCGCCCCCGCGAGCCTCGCTCGCGGGGGTTTTCATTGTCTCGTCCGGCGGGGGAATAGCGGCCGCATTCTCACCGAAACATCGGCCCAAAAAAAAGGTCACTCGATGATTTTCAAGCAAATACAACGGGTTGACCCCCCGTCCTAGCTGGGACACCTGAAAAGGCCCCGCTCAGGCGGTCAGAACGTCCCCGTCACGGCCCGTGATCCTGGCTGTCACGATGGCCCCTTCCGCCCGCGGTTCCGCGAACCGCACCTCGGTGAATTGCTCTGTACGGCCCATCAGGGGGCTTTCCATCAGCACCCGGTGGGTCCGCCCCACCTGCGCCCTCAGATGCCGCTCCAGCCCCGCTGCGCCGGCCTCCCGCAGCCGTGCCGCCCGCTCCTTGATGACCGGCCCCGCCACCTGTGGCATCCGCGCCGCCGGCGTCCCCGGCCGCCGTGAATAGGGAAAGACATGCAGAAAGCTCAGCCCGCACTCTTCCACCAGCTTCACCGAATTCTCGAAATGCGCCTCGGTCTCTGTGGGAAAGCCCGCGATGATATCCGCCCCGAAGGTCATCTCGGGCCGCAGCCCCCGCGCCTCCTCGCAGAACCGGATCGCATCCTCGCGCCCGTGCCGACGCTTCATCCTCTTGAGAATGAGCGTATCGCCATGCTGCAGACTGAGGTGAAGATGCGGCATCAGCCGGGGCTCCGTGGCGATGGCCTCCATCAGCCGCGGGTCCGCCTCGATCGAATCGATCGAACTGATCCGCAGCCGCGGCAGATCCGGGACCAGCCGCAGGATCCGCATCACCAGATCGCCCAGCGGCGGCGCGCCCGGCAGGTCCGCCCCCCACGAGGTCAGGTCCACGCCCGTCAGCACGACTTCGTTGAACCCTTTGCCGACCAGCCGCTTGATCTGCTCCACCACGACGCCCGCCGGCACCGACCGGGAATTTCCCCGCCCGAAAGGAATGATGCAGAAGGTGCAGCGGTGGTCGCAGCCGTTCTGGACCTGCACATAGGCCCGGTGCCGCCCGAAGCCGTCAATCAGATGGCCCGCCGTTTCGGTCACGCTCATGATGTCGTCGACCAGAACCGGCTCGGTCCCGAAATCGCCCGACAGCGCCGCCCATGTCGACGCCTGCATCTTTTCGGTATTGCCGATCACCGCATCGACCTCGGGCATCGCCGCGAAGGTCTCGGGTTCCGTCTGGGCCGCACAGCCGGTCACGATCAGCCGCGCGCCAGGGTTCTCGCGCCGCAGACGGCGAATCTCCTGCCGGGACTTGCGCACCGCCTCGGAGGTCACCGCACAGGTGTTGACGATGACGGCATTCTCCAGCCCTGCCTCTGCGGCCAGTTCCTTCATCGCTTCGGTCTCGTAGGCGTTAAGCCGGCACCCAAGCGTGGTGAAGCGCGGCGCACTCATCCGAGCGAGGCCAGAAAGGCTGGCGTCAGCGTCGCCTCGAAGACATGAGCTGTCGGCCCGGTCATCCAGACCCCATCGTCGCGCCACTCCACCTCGATGGTGCCGCCATCCAGGTCGATCATGACGTGCCGCCCGGTCAGCCCCCGCCGCGCAGCCGCGACCGCCACGGCGCAAGAGGACGACCCCGACGCCAGCGTCAGCCCGGTCCCGCGCTCCCAGACCCGCATCCGGATGCGGTCCGGGCCCGTGATCTGCGCCACCTGGACATTGGTGCGTTGCGGAAACAGCGGATGATGTTCGTGCGCCGGGCCGAAGGTCTCCAGCGGCACCGCCATCACGTCCTCGACAAAGAAGGTGCAATGCGGATTTCCCATGCCGGTGGCAACCGGGTTGCCCTCGATCGGCAACGACAGCGTATCCATCTCGCGCGCCAGCGGGATCTCTTCCCAGTCAAGCTGGGGCGCCCCCATGTTCACAGACGTCAGCCCGCCACCGGCATCCCGCGCCGCAAGCTCTCCGCGATCGGTGGTCAGACGCAGCACGGTCTTGCCGGTCTCGTCCATGAGATAGCGGGCAATACAGCGGGTCGCATTGCCACATGCGGCCGAAGTGCTCCCGTCCGCGTTGTAAAATGTCAGGTGCGCGTCACCCGCCCCCTCGGTAATGAGCGCAAGCTGATCGAACCCAACGCCCCGGTGACGATCCGCCAGAGCGCGGGCCAACCCAGGCGTGATTTCGACCGCGCGTGCGCGCCCGTCGACCACGACAAAGTCGTTGCCCAGTCCGTGCATCTTCATGAAGGGCAAACCGCCCTGTGCCATATCGCTCATGACCGCGCATATACCGCCGGCACCCGGACGAATCCAGAGCGCCCGCGCAAAAGGCCAGATTTGGGCTTGACCCCGACTGCACCGCCTTCTAGGAAGCCGCCGGACGCCCCGGGAGATAAGTCAATCGGGGCGGCGTCGTGCGAAACTATGAGCTTGATCCCGGGTGGGAAATTCTCGTATCAGCGCACAGGGCGGGCAACCGCCCGGCGATAGAAGTGGGCCGTTAGCTCAGCTGGTAGAGCAACTGACTTTTAATCAGTAGGTCGCAGGTTCGAACCCTGCACGGCTCACCACTTCTTCCAGACCGCTGACCCTTATGGGGCCTGTTTCGCGCTTGCGGAAGTGGGAAGGAACGACAGTTCCTCGCGGCTGCTGCCGTCTCGCCCGCAACCTGACCGAGACATACGGCGACGACATCCCGCGAAAGCATCGTTATCGCATGCTCCTCTTCCGCCAGACCCTCTGCAGGACAGGCCTTCCGCGTGATGATGCGGCCGTCGGGCGCCGGCAGAATCCCGTCGATTTCCTGCACGGTCCAATCGCCCGCCTGCACCGGGCACAGCGCGGGAGAGGATTGGGAGTTCCTCGCCCTACCTGCCCCAATCCGACCTGCGCGCAAGACTACAGGGCTGTCATTTGAGCCGGAAGGCAAGCCCGGCCCGGCGCAGGTTTCCGCCCAGCCGCCGGATCAAATCCGTCAGCCGCGCCTTGCGAACAGACGGGACAGACCGCGCCCAAGAGCGGCACCGGCCAGGATGCCAACCCCATCGGCGATCAGGTCGGCGAGTTCGCGGCTGCGGCCGACATAGGGCTGAATCAGTTCGATTGCGCCGCCATAGGCCAGCGCGAGCGGCATCAGCCAAATCAGACTGCGCGGGGCGAGCAGCGATATCGGCAATGTGAGAACCGCGAAGGCGAAAGCATGTGCGGCCTTGTCATTGCCCGGCGGCCCCGGAAGGGCAGGCATCGGCGTCAGCGTCACGAGTCCTATCGCGAGCCCGATGACCCCTGTCAGGAGAAGGGCAATCCAGAAAATCGCGGGGTACTTTCGCGATCTTGGGGAGGATTTGGTCACTCGTCATCTCCGGCAAACTGGATCGGGTTGATGACATATGCCGGAGGGCTTGGCCAGCTATGCCCCGACTCATCGCCCGGATGGTGGCGGCCGTGCAGCCGGGCCCCGACGATCGCACGGCGGCGCACGGCCCTGCCGGCTGCGAAACAGCTTCCCGGTCACCAGGCTCGCAATGCTGGACAAAAGTACAGTGGCCCCTCCGGTCGCGGAGTAGATCACCAGGGAAGACCAGACTCCCGTTCCGAGGAGGAGGGCCGCAAGACCCGCCGCCAATCCCGCCAAAGTCCCCAGAAGCACGAACCCCATGACCAATTACTCGGTTTCGACCAGACCGTCGGCCAGGGCGGCCGTTTCCGGCAGGACCTGACGCTGCGGACCAACATGCAGCCCAAACGTTAATTCAACGTGTTCGGACCCAGGACAGTCTGGAGGGATGGGAATTGACAGGCACACATATAGTAAGTATACATCTCTTTAATTGCATGGGGAGGCACATATGTCACAGCAACTCGGAACCCTTGAAGATCTTCCGCAGGACTATCGCGACGATATGAGCGCGGCCGGGGTTGCGCCATTGTGGCCCATGATGCGCAACGTCCTGCCGCACGGCGCCCCCAAGCCGGTGACGAAGCCGGGGCACTGGTCTTTCTATGCGCTCCGACCGCTCTTGCTGCGCGCCGGCGAACTGACACCGGTCGAGAAGGCAGAGCGCCGCGTGCTCGTGCTCTCGGACCCGGGCCGCGGGACCGGAGCAATGCAGGCGACCTCTTCGATCTATCTCGGGATGCAGCTGCTGCTGCCTGGCGAAACCGCTCCGGCCCACCGCCACACGCCTTCCGCCGCGCGGATCATTGTCGAGGGCAAGGGCGGCTTCACCGTTGTCGATGGCGAAAAACTCCCGATGCAGGATGGTGATCTCGTCCTCACCCCCGGCGGGGATTGGCACGACCACGGCCATGAAGGCACCGAACCGGTGATCTGGCTCGACGCGCTCGACCTGCCGCTCTTCGTCTACCTCGAAGGTTCCTACGCCGAAGAGGCGCCGCTTCAGGCCCAGCGCAATCGCCCCGACGCCAGCCAGGTGGAATACGCCGCCGCCGGTCTGGCCCCCTCCCGCCGGCTCAACAATTCCGTTCGCCGCTATCCGATGATGCGCTATCCTTGGGCACGCACCGAAGCCGCGCTGCGTGAACTGGCGAAATACGGCGACAACGGCATCGCCGAGGTGGATTACATCAACCCTGAAACCGGCCAGGACGTTCTGCCGACGATGGGCTTTACCGCGATGATGCTGGCCGCCGGCCAGAGGGACGCGCCGCCGTTGCGGTCATCGTCCTCGGCCTTTCACGTCGTCAAGGGCAAGGGCCGCAGCCTGATCAATGGCCAGACCATCGAATGGGGTCCAAAAGACACCTTTACGGCGCCGGTCTTTGCCGACATCACGCACGAGGCCGGCAGCGAGGCCTTCCTGGTCCGCATCCACGACCGCCCGCTGCAGGACAAGCTTGGCTATTACGAGGAACGCGCGAAATGACCTCCCTTCTGTTCGACCTGCCAAAACCCGTGACCGTTCCGGTCAAGGGAGAAAGCGCCGAATACCCGATCAACCGCATCTTCTGTGTCGGTCGGAACTATGCGGCCCACGCCGCCGAGATGGGCTTTGAGGTCGACCGGGAGGCACCGTTCTATTTCACCAAGTCTCCCGCGAGCGCGGACCTTACCGGCGCATCCGTTCCCTATCCGCCCGGCACCAAGAACTACCATCACGAGATGGAACTGGTCATCGCCATCGGCAAGCCGGTCTTCCGGGCCTCTCGCGAAGCTGGCAAGGCCGCGATCTACGCCTATGGCTGCGGCCTCGACATGACCCGCCGCGACCTTCAGATCGCCTCGCGTGAAAAGCAGCGCCCCTGGGATCTGGGCAAGGATGTCGAAGGCAGCGCCGTGTTGGCCCCGCTGACCAAGGCCGCCGACTTTGGCGAGGTCGCCAAACAGCGCATCCATCTCTCCGTCAATGGCGCGGTCAAACAGGATGCGACTTTGGACGAGCTGATCTGGAAGCTGGACGAGATCGTCGCCGACCTGTCCAAGTTCTATCACCTGGTCCCCGGCGACCTGATCATGACCGGCACGCCCGCGGGCGTTGGTCCGGTCGTGGCGGGTGACAAGATCACCGGCGGCATCGACGGGCTGGACCCGATCGAACTGACGATCACCGACGCGGAATAGACTCTGTTCACAGCAGCTTGCGTTATCCCCGGCAGGGGCATGGCGGAGCTTTGCCCAACCTGGAGGTAAGCTCATGAAAGACCGTATCCTGATCGCTGGCGGCGGCATCGGCGGGCTGGCGGCGGCCATCGGGCTGGCTCAGAAGGGCCTGAAGGTGCTGGTTCTGGAGAAGGCCGCGCAACTGGGCGAGATCGGCGCAGGCATCCAGCTGGGTCCCAACGCCTTCCACGCCTTCGATTACCTCGGCGTGGGCGAAACCGCGCGCAACATGGCGGTCTACATCGACAACCTGCGCCTGATGGATGCGCTGAGCGGCGACGAGATCACCCGCATTCCGCTCGACGACGCTTTCCGCAGCCGGATGGGCAATCCCTACGCCGTGGTCCACCGCGGCGACCTTCACGGCGTTTTCCTCAAGGCCTGCCAGGCGCATGCCAACGTCGAGCTGCGCACCAGCAGCGGGGTCGCCGGCTACGACCAGGACGCAAATGGCGTGACCGCGATTCTGGCAGATGGCAACCGCGTCGATGGCCTTGCCCTGATCGGCGCCGACGGTCTGTGGTCGAACATCCGCAAGCAGATGCTGAACGACGGCGCGCCGCGGGTGTCTGGACATACAACCTATCGCTCGGTCATCCCGACCGAGGACATGCCCGAGGATCTTCGATGGAATGCCGCCACGCTCTGGGCGGGGCCGAAGTGCCACATCGTTCACTATCCGCTGCAAGGCTGGAAGACCTTTAACCTCGTCGTCACCTACCATAACGACGCCCCCGAGCCGGTCGCGGGCAAGCCGGTCAGCCACGACGAGGTGCGCCGGGGTTTCGAACACGTCGCTCCGGTGGCGAAGCAGATCATCGACAAGGGCACCGACTGGAAGTCTGGGTGCTTTGCGACCGCGATCCGGTGCTGAACTGGACCGATGGCCGCGTGGCACTGTTGGGTGACGCCGCCCACCCCATGCTGCAGTATTTCGCCCAGGGCGCCTGCATGGCGATGGAGGACGCGGTCGCACTCTCGCACGTCCTGGGCGAAAGCCGGGATGACCTGCCGTCCCGGCTTGAGATCTACCAGAATATGCGCCATCTGCGCACCGCGCGGGTTCAGTTGCAATCGCGCGAGATCGGGCAGCACGTCTACCACCCCGCCGGCGCCCATGCCGCCCTGAGAAATGCAGTGATGAGCTCCCGGTCGCCCGGCGAGTGGTATGACCAGATCGACTGGCTCTATGGCAGCACCGGACTGCAGGGGGCTGTCTCCGCTGAGACCCGGCGCAGGTAAAGTCGTTATACCATATAACCATCTTGCAGAATCGACGGGATTCTGCATCCTGAGACGCCAAATCGCTTGTGCGAAAAGTGCACTATATGCCATATGTGGCACTATAATGCCTACCGGGTCTGAGGGAGGAAATCATGACCAAGAGAAGAACCGTTCTGGGGCTGTTGGGTGGCGCCGCCATTGGTGCGCTTGCCGCATCTTCGGCATTCGCCCAGGAAGTCACGCTGAAACTGCACCAGTTCCTGCCGGCACAGGCCAACGTGCCGAAACTGGTCCTGGACGTCTGGGCGGACAACGTCGAGAAGGATTCGGGCGGGCGCATCAAGGTCGAGCGTTATCCGTCGATGCAGCTTGGGGGCAAGCCGCCAGAGCTGATGGACCAGGCCATCGACGGCGTGGCCGACATCGTCTGGACCGTGGTGGGCTATACCCCTGGCCGCTTCCCGACCACCGAGGTCTTCGAGCTTCCCTTTATCATGACCAATGCGCGGGCCGTGAGCCATGCCTATTGGGACATGTTCGAAAAGCACATGAAGGACGACGAATTCAAGGACGTCCACATCCTCGGCACCTGGGTGCACGGCCCCGGCATGATCCACACCAAGGATCCGGTCGAAACGCCCGCCGACCTGCAGGGCATGAAGATCCGCGGCGGCGGCCGTTCGGTCAACTCGTTGCTGACCAAGCTCGGCGCGACCCCGGTCGGAATGCCGGTTCCAGCGGTCTCTGAAGGCCTGTCCAAGGGCGTGATCGACGGCACCACCATTCCGTGGGAAGTCACCACCTCGCTCAAGGTTCCTGAACTGGTGCAGAACCACACCGAGTTCGAGGGCAAGGCGCTGTACACGCTGACTTTCGTTCTGGCCATGAACAAGGCCAAATACGAAAGCCTGCCGGATGACCTGAAGGCCGTGATCGACAAGAACTCGGGCGCGGAATTCTCGGTCTTCGCAGGCGGCACCCAGGCCGACGCAGACGGCCCGGCGCGCCAGATCGCCGTGGACCTCGGCAACAACATCATCACCATCCCTGCCGACCAGACCGAGGAATGGCGCAAACTGTCTCAGCCGATCTATGACGAATGGGTGGCTGACATGAACGCCCGCGGCAAGGACGGCCAGGCGCTTCTCGAAGAAGCGCAGATGCTGATCGAGAAATATTCCAAGTAAGGCAGATCAACTGCTGATTTCGGGCCGTGCCCAGCGCGCGGCCCGTCACCCCCGGCAACGACCGGGAAGGGAGAGGCCATGTACAAATTCATGCTCGGCTTCAGCCGTTTCATGACCATGCTCGGCGGGCTGGTCCTGGTCGCGCTGATCGTACTCACCGTGCTGTCTATCGCAGGAAGACTGTTGAACGGTTGGGCGCACGGCGTATTGAACTGGCTTTTGCCGGATTTCGCTTCCTGGTTAATCTCAGTCGGGGTCGGGCCGATAAATGGCGACTTCGAATTGGTCGAGGCAGGTATCGCCTTTGCCGTCTTTGCATTCCTGCCGCTGTGCCAGATCACTGCCGGCCATGCGAGCGTGGACATCTTCGCCAGCTTCCTGCCGCGCGGCGCCAACCGCTTCCTGCGCATGGCGATCGAGGTCGTCTTCGCCTTGGTTCTGGTCGTGATCGCCATCCAGCTCTACAGCGGGATGATCGACAAGCTGAAGAACGGCGAAACGTCCTTCCTGCTCGCCTATCCCGTCTGGTGGGCCTATGCGCTCAGCCTGTTCGGGGCCATCGGCGCCGCCGTTGTCGGTGTCTACATGGCCATCGTGCGCATCATCGAATTTTTCAGCGGGCGCGTGATCGTCGCCGACGGCAGCGAGGTCTGACATCATGAGCGATCTGGCCATCGGCATCTGGTCCTTCCCCGCGCTGCTTGTGCTCATCTTCCTGCGGGTGCCCATCGGGCTGGCCATGTTCGTCACTGCCTTTGTCGGGCTTTGGCTGACGCAGGGCGTGGATTTCCCGCTTCTGCGGATGAAAAATGAGGTCTTCTCGACCTTCGGCAGCTACTCACTGTCCATTGTGCCGATGTTCCTTCTGATGGGCCACTTCGCCACGCTCGGCGGCATGTCCACTGCGCTCTTCAAGGCGGCCGAGGGCTTTCTCGGCCACCGCAAGGGCGGTGTCGCCATGGCCGCCATCGGCGCCTGCGCCGGCTTTGGCTCGATCTGCGGAAGCTCGCTCGCCACTGCCGCCACGATGGGCCGCGTCGCTCTGCCGGAACTGCGGCAATACGGTTATGCAGGGGGCTTTTCGACGGCAACGCTTGCGGCTGGCGGGACGCTGGGCATCCTCATCCCGCCCTCGGTCGTCCTGGTGATCTTTGCCATCCTGACCGAACAGAACATCGCCAAACTGTTCCTCGCAGCCTTCATTCCGGGCGTTCTGGCTGCAATCGGCTATGTCATCGCCATTTCCATCTATGTCCGCATCCACCCCGAAAGCGCCGGAACCCGCCCGCCCATGCCGATGGCCGATCGCTTCTGGGCGCTCCTGCACGTCTGGCCCGTGCTCCTGGTCTTCGGCCTGGTCGTCGGCGGCATCTACCTCGGCTGGTTCTCACCAACCGAAGGCGCCGCAGTGGGGGCCATGGGAACCGGTCTCATTGCCTTGCTGAACGGCGGGCTGAACCGCCACACACTGGTTGAAAGCTTTGTCGTCACCGGCCGCTCGACCGCGATGATCTTCTTCATCATCCTCGGTGCCGCCTTCTACAACGGCTTCCTTGCGATCACCAAACTGCCCGATGCGATGGTCGAATTCATCCTCGCCCAGGGCTATGCGCCGATCACCGTCCTTATCGTCATCCTGATCTTCTACCTGATCTTCGGATGCGTGATGGATTCGCTCTCGATGATCCTGCTCACCATTCCGGTCTTCTGGCCGGTGATCCAGTCACTCGACTTCCACATGGTCACGCTCGAGACGTTGCACGCCGAACGCGCCATGGAGGCCATCGCCAGCGGCGTCGATCTCGCCCAGCCCATGCTCGATTCGATCAAGCAGACCATCGCAGACGGCGCTCTGCTGACCAAGGACCAGATCAGCGCGCTGGGCATCCGCGTCAGCCAAGGCATGGCGAACCGCATCGACGAGGAATACACCGCCATATGGTTCGGTATCCTCGTCCTGATCGTGGTCGAGGTCGGGCTGATCACCCCACCGGTCGGCATGAACCTGTTCATCATCAATTCGATGGACCAGAAGACCCCGATTCTCGAGACCTACAAGGCGGTGATGTATTTCGTCGCCACCGACCTGTTCCGCGTCGCGCTGCTGGTCGCCGTGCCCGCGATCACCCTGTTCCTTCTGCCGCTTTAGGAGCCACCATGTCCCAGCTTCTGGTCGAGACCGATGGCGCCGTCGCCACCCTGACGATGAACCGCCCGGACAAGCGCAATGCGATGTCGGATACGCTGCTGGGCGAACTCGACAATTTCTTTCGTGCGCCCCCCGCCGGCATCCGTGCAGTGATCCTGACCGGCACGGCCGGGCACTACTGCTCGGGGCTCGACCTCTCCGAGCACGTCCAGCGCGACGCCGAAGGCACCATGCGCCATTCCCGCAACTGGCACACGGTCATGGACCGCATCCAGTTCTCCGGACTGCCCGTGATTTCGGCCATGTATGGCGCGGTGATCGGCGGCGGGCTCGAACTCGCCACCTCGACCCATGTCCGGATTGCCGAACCCTCTACCATTTTCCAGCTGCCCGAGGGACGGCGCGGTATTTTTGTCGGCGGCGGCGCGACGGTTCGCGTGGGCCGCATCCTGGGCGCTGACCGCATGATCGAGATGATGCTGACCGGGCGCAAATATGGTGCCGACGAAGGGCTGCGGCTCGGCCTGACGCATTATGCCGTGGGCGAAGGCGAATCGATGGCTCTGGCCCGTGATCTGGCCCAGAAGATCGCCAGCAATGCCGGTCTGTCCAATTATGTCATGATCCAGGGCATCGCCCGGATCGAGGACATGTCCAAGGCGGACGGACTCTTCACCGAAAGCCTCTGCGCTGCCCTGGCGCAGACCAGCCCGGACGCCGTGGAAGGCCTGGCCGCCTTCCTTGAAAAACGCCAACCGGCCTTCCGTTGACGATGACGCCACCCGACGCCACGCTGAGGGGGTTCTGCGGCTACGCGATGAAACGCGCCTTTCTTGGCGTTCAGGCCGATCTGAACCGTGTTCTGGCGCCGCTTGGACTGCGGATGATGACCTTTTCTGCGCTGGTGGTCGTGACCGACTGCCCGGGCCTCCGGCAGGCGCAACTGGCCGATGCCCTTTCGGTCGAGAAACCGAACATGGTCGCACTGGTGGCCGAACTGGAAAAGGCCGGCCTGATCGAACGCCAGCGCGCCGCGGGTGACCGCCGCGCCCACGCCCTGATACCGACCGACGCCGGCCGTGCGCTCTGCGCGCGCGCCATCGCGGCGGTGCAGGCCCACGAGGCCCGCATCACAAGCGGCCTGTCCAAGCTCGAACTGCAGACCCTGATGCAAGCCCTGGCGCTGATGGAGCGCACGGCCAGCGAGGAGACGACTCATGCCTGACTCCGACCTTTATCGCCGCCACAAAGTTGCACGTGAAGACCGGCCCGACGGGACGATCCTTCTCACCTCAGGCCATGACATGTCGCGCCCCGCCGCAACCTCGGGCGAATGGCTTCAACGCTGGGCACAGGAAAGGCCCGGCACCGTCTTCCTGGCCGAGCGCAGCGGCCCGGGCTGGCGGGAAGTGCCCTATGCCGAGGCGCTGGATCAGGTGCGCGCGCTCGCCTCTGCCCTGCTCGCGCGCGGCCTCGGCCCCGACACGCCGATCCTGATCGTCTCGGGCAACGGCGTCGACCACGGCCTGCTCTCTCTGGCCGCGCATTACGTGGGCATCCCGACCGTTCCGGTGGCAGAACAATATTCGCTGATCCCCGGCGCCCATGCGCAGCTGAAATACGTCCTGAACCTGATCGACCCCAAGATGGTCTACGCCGTCGACGGCATGCGTTTCGCCCAGGCGCTGGCGATGGAAGAGATGGCCGGCCGCGAAATCGTGGTCAGCCGTAATCCGGGCCCAGATCAGACCGCATTCGACGAGCTTCTGAAGGGGGGCGACGCCGACGTGGACGCCGCGGCAGCTCAGATCGGCCCAGACTCCGTCGTCAAAATCCTGATGACCTCCGGTTCCACCTCATCACCCAAGGGGGTGCTGACCACCCACCGCATGATGTGCGCTAACCAGGCCCAGATCCTCGACGCCCTGCCCTTCCTGCAATCGCGCCCGCCGCGCATTGTAGACTGGCTGCCGTGGAACCACGTCTTCGGCGGCTCGCACAATTTCAACATGATGCTCGCCAACGGCGGCAGCCTCTACATCGACGAGGGCAAGCCCGCGAAGGGGTTGGTCGAGAAATCCATCGAGAACAATGGCCTGATGAATGGCACCATGGCCTTCAACGTGCCCGTCGGCTTCGCCATGATGCGCGATGCCATGCGCCGCGACGCCGGGCTGCGTCGGAAATACTTCGAAGACCTCGACATGATCTTCTACGCCGGCGCCTCGCTGCCTCAGGACGTCTGGCGCGATCTCGAGGAAATGGCGACCGAAGTGCGCGGCGCGGTGCCGCTGATGAACTCTTCCTGGGGCCTGACCGAAACCGGACCCGCCTGCCTGATCCAGCACGAGCCGACCGACCGGTCCGGCATCGTCGGCGTGCCGATGACCGGCGTTTCGGTCAAGCTGGTACCCGACGACGACACCCGCTTCGAGGTCCGGGTGAAGGGGCCCAATATCATGACGGGTTACCACGGTGCCCCGGAAAAAACGGCCGAGGCCTTCGACGAAGAGGGATACTTTAAGACCGGCGACGCCATGGCCTTTGTCGATCCGAACGACATGACCAAGGGCCTGCGTTTCGACGGCCGCATCTCCGAGGACTTCAAGCTGCTGACCGGCACCTGGGTTCGCGCTGCGCAACTGCGTCTCGATGCGCTGATCAAGCTCGCCCCGCTGGCGGCAGATGTGGTGGTGACCGGTGAAGGGCATAACGAGGTGGGGCTGTTGATCGTCCCGTCGGCCGAGACCGCCGCAAGTCTGACGCCCGACAACGGCGCGATGATCGGCACAGAGGTGCAGGCCGAGATCGCCGCGCGGCTCGCCGACCTTGCGAAATCGGCCGCCGGTTCCTCGAATCGCATCGCGCGCGCACTGATCATGGCGGAACCGCCATCGATCGCCGACGGAGAGATCACGGCCAAGGGCAATCTCAACTTCCGCAAGCTGCTGACCCGGCGGGCCGATCTTCTGGACAGGCTCTATTCAAACACGGATAGCGCCGTGATCCGGGTGTAGGTCAGTTTCGGCGGAACGTCAGGTAATGCGGCACGCGCCCCTCGCGCAGAGCCTTCTGTTCATAACGCGTTGAGATCCAGTCGTCCCAGGGCTTGCGCCAATCGTCCGGACCTTCGGCCAGCCAGGAAAACCCGGCCTTCGGCACTTCATCCAGCGTCTGGCGCACATAGTCGGGGATGTCCGTCGCCACCCGAAAGATCGCGCCGGGTTTCAGAACGCGCGCCAGCGGCTCCAGATGCTCGGGTGTCACGAACCGGCGCCGATGGTGCCGTTTCTTCGGCCAGGGGTCGGGATAGAGAAGAAAGGCCCTGTCGATGCTGCTGGGCTGCAGCACGTCGAAGACATCGCGCACGTCGCCCGGATGCACTGCAAGGTTGGTCACCCCCGCCGCGCGGATCTTGCCCAGCAGCATGGCAACACCGTTGATGAACGGCTCCGCACCGATAATACCCACTCCGGGGTTGCGCGCGGCCTGATGCACCATGTGCTCGCCCCCGCCGAATCCGATCTCCAGCCAGACCGGCACATCTCCGAACCGGGCGGCCAGATCCAGCGGTCTGCGCTCCGGGTTCTCTTCCCAACTGACCGGCCCGGGCGACAGGGGTGCCAGATCCTCGTCCAGATAGACCCGCTGACTCGGCTTCAGCGTTTTGCCCCGCGTGCGGCCATAGAAATTCCGGTGCGGGCGGTCGGCGGGCGTATCGTCGGTCATGGCATCGGCCTTCGCGGTCTTGGGGGCGGCGTCGTCCTAGCGGCTGTGCGCCGTTGCGGCAAGGGTGCGACGGTATCGAATTGACGGTACGTCCCGCTTGCACTCGCCGGACTGCGGGTTATCTATGCCGCAGCGCAGCATGACCTCGGCCATCGCAGCGTTAGGGAGGGACGTTTAAAGGGTTTGCTCCGATGTTCGGGTACCCCCGGAATTCACTGTTTCGAAAGACGCGCGGCGGCATCGCGGTGATGCACCCCTCCGGCTTGGATATCGTCCTGCGCCCTCTGAGGGCCACTGATCGAAGCATCCTTGCCGATCATCTGCGCCGCCTGTCGCCCGACGACCGCCGCACGCGATTCTTCCACCAGATGAACGACGCGGCGATTCAGCGCTATTGCGACGAAATCAACTGGCAAGCCGCCTTTCTTGTCGGCGCCTTCGTCAGCGGCAGTCTGCGTGGAGTCGGAGAACTGGTGCCCGAGGGCGGCGAGGGCACGGCCGAGATTGCGGTCACGGTCGAGCAGGAATGGCGTCATGCAGCCCTGGGCCGCATCCTCGTGGCCGCTCTGCTGGTGGTGGCCGAGGAACGCGGCCTCAAGTCCGCCAAACTTCTGTTTCTGCGCGAAAACTCCGCCATGCGGAAACTGGTCGCGGATATCGGGGCCCGGCTCACCGCTGCCTCGGGCGTGACCGAAGCGCAGGTGGATTTCCGGCCGGACCCGCGCTGACCTGATCGTCAGCGCGCGCCCGACCTGTCTCTCCTGTCCCGGCTCAGACGGCGCTCTTCAGCGCGTCGACCAGATCAGTCTTTTCCCAGCTGAACCCGCCCTCTTCATCCGGCTCGCGGCCAAAGTGACCATAGGCGGCCGTGCGCTGATAGATCGGACGGTTCAGCTGAAGATGCTGCCGGATGCCCCGTGGCGACAGGTCCATCACCTCTTTCACGGCGCGCTCGATCGCCTCAGGATCAACCTCGCCGGTTCCATGCGTATCCACATAGACCGACAGCGGCTGGCTGACGCCGATCGCATAGCTCAGCTGCAGCGTGCACTTGTCGGCCATTCCCGCGGCCACGATGTTCTTGGCCAGATACCGCGCCGCATAAGCAGCCGAACGGTCAACCTTGGTCGGATCCTTGCCCGAGAAGGCACCGCCGCCATGCGGGGCCGCGCCGCCGTAGGTATCCACGATAATCTTGCGGCCGGTCAGCCCGGCGTCGCCATCCGGCCCGCCGATCACGAATTTCCCGGTCGGGTTCACATGCCACACCGTATCGGCGGTAACCCATCCATCCGGCAATTCTTCCAGGATGTAGGGCTCGACAAGGGCGCGCACATCGGCCGAGGTCATCGACGGGTCGAGATGCTGGGTCGACAGCACGACGGAGGTGACTCCGACAGGCATCCCGTTCTCGTATTGAATCGACAGCTGCGACTTGGCGTCCGGGCCGAGCCGCGGTTCGGTGCCCGACTTGCGCACCTGCGCCAGGCGCCGCAGGATCTTGTGCGCATACAGGATCGGTGCCGGCATCAGGGCGGTGGTTTCCGTCGTGGCATAGCCGAACATGATGCCCTGGTCGCCCGCGCCCTCGTCCTTGTTGCCCGAGGCGTCCACACCCTGGGCGATATCGGCGGATTGCGCGTGCAGGTAGTTGTCGACCTTGAGATTGGCCCAGTGAAAGCCATTCTGTTCGTAGCCGATGTCCTTGACGCAGTCCCGCGCGATCTCTTCGACCCGCTGGATCACCGTCCCCGGCCCGCGCACCTCGCCACCGATGACGACCCGGTCGGTTGTCGCGAAAGTCTCGCAGGCCACGCGCGATTGCGGATCCTCTGCCAGGAAGGCGTCCAGAACCGCGTCGGAAATCCGGTCGCAGACCTTATCGGGGTGGCCCTCGGAAACCGATTCCGAGGTGAAGACATATTTGTTACGGGCCATGAAGTGCTCCATTGATGATTGATGCGGCACGCCAGGAAGCCGTTGTGACGCATTTCCACCGGGTTACGCGCGTGAACGGCGCGGGTCAATGCGAGAACGCGCGAAGTCGCAGGACTTGGCCGCCGACCACAGCCAACAGCAGCAGGCCCAACAGCGCAAGAATCGGCCCGTCGCCACTCCGGGAATAAACGGTTGCCGGAAAAGGTGCGGGCAGCGCGACGTCGATATAGCCCGCTTTTCCCAGCGGCAGGTGATCGATGACATGGCCGGCCGGATCGATCATCGCCGAGATGCCGGTATTCGCGGACCGGATCAGTGGCAGCCCTTGTTCGATGGCCCTCATCCGCGCCTGCGCAAGATGCTGGAAGGGTCCGGTGCGCTGACCAAACCAGGCGTCGTTGGTGATCTGCAGCAGAAAGTCAGCCCGGCCCGGCACATTCCCGGAATCGCGGGCGAATACCGCTTCGTAACAGATCAGCGGCACCGCCTGACCCAGCGGGCCGAAATCCATCAGCCGCGGCCCGGGCCCGGCGCTGAAGCCGTCGCCGAAATTATCGGCAAGCGCGGTGATGCCCATCCGTTTCGCGAGCCATCCCAGCGGGATAAATTCCCCGAAGGGCACAAGGTGATGTTTGTCATACAGCCCGGCCTGCATTCCCTGCGAATCGAGACGGATCAAAGAATTGAACCATTTCCCATCCTCCCAGCGCTGAATGCCCGCCGCGACCTGGGCGCCTTGCGCGGCATTCGCGATCCGATCCAGCGCGGGTCCGGCCTCGTCCAGCAGAACAGGCACGGCGGTCTCCGGCCAGACCACAAGGTCGGGGCGCGGCGCCGCGGCGGTATAGTCCACCTGCCGCTGGAAATGCGCCGCCATCTGGGCGCGGTCCCACTTCTCGTCCTGCGGGATATTTGGCTGGACGATGCGCACGATCTTCCCGGTGGTCCGCACCTCGGGCCGCGCCTGATAGGCCGCAAGGGCAACCGTCAGAACAATTGCTGCCGGAAGGGCTGCCAGAAGGCCCTGCGCATTGCGCATTGTCAGAACCAGACCCAGGGGCAGCACGGCGGCCAGCATCGCGAAATCCAACCCGATCGGACCGACCCAGGCCAGCAGCGCTGCGACAGGCGTATCGATCCAGACCTGCCCGGGCGCCGCCCAGGAAAAGCCGGTGAAGACATAGCCGCGCAAGGCTTCGGCCGATGTCCAGGTCACGACCAGCGCCACGACACGCGTCGGCCCGGCCCGCGTCAGCGCCGCTGCGGCCCAGAAGGCAGCCCCCCAGAACAGCGCCAGCCCGCCACACATCAGCACCACGGCAAAAGGCGCCATCCAGCCGTGACGGGCCACGTCGATCAGAAAGGGTTCCACGATCCAGGTCAGCGCATGGGCGAACCAGCCCGCGCCAAAGGCCCAGCCGGTCAGCGCCACGTCGCGCCGCCGATCGCTGGCATTCAGCAGCATTGCCGCCATGGCAAAGCCGGCGACGCTGGCCCACCACAGACCCCAGGGTGCAAGGCCAAAGGCAGCGACTGCCCCGCTCAGGCCCGCCAGCCCCAGCCGCGACCAGAGTGGCCAGTGCGCAACTGGGCTCATTCCGCCTTCTGCGGAAGTCGCACGCGCAAACGCTTGATCCGGCGTGGATCGGCGTCGATGACCTCGAACTCGGGGCCGTCAGGGTGCATCACCACTTCGCCCCGCGCCGGCACGCGGCCCGACAGCATGAAGACCAGCCCGCCCAGCGTGTCGATCTCTTCCTCGTCCACTTCGTCATGGGCGGTCAGAGATTGGCCGATTTCCGCCTCGAACTCTTCCAGCGGAGTCTTGGCGAGAGCCACATACTGACCTGGCTTTTCCTTGATCCAGGTCTGATCTTCGTCGGTGTCGTGCTCGTCCTCGATCTCGCCGACCACCTGTTCGATCAGATCCTCGATCGTCACCAGCCCGTCCACGCCACCGTATTCGTCGATTACCAGCGCCATATGCCGGCGCTCCGTCTGCATCTTGGCCAAAAGCACGCCCAGCGGCATCGAAGGCGGCACGAACAGCAGCGGCCGCAACATCGGCGCCACCTCGAAGGGCGTCGTGTTGCCGTTGAATCCGTGGGTCAGCGCAAAGTCCTTCAGGTGGATGAATCCCAGCGGGGAATCGAGCGTGCCTTCGTAGACTGGCACACGGCTCATCCCGCTTTCGCGGAACACGCGCACAAGTTCGTCCTTGGTCACCGTATTGGGCACGGCAACGATATCGGCCGTCGGGATCGCCACATCCTCGACCCGCATCCGTCGCAGGTTTATCATGCCCTTGAGCGGCTCCGCCGAAAGGCCATTGCGCGATGCCCCGCCCGGCTCTTCCTCGCTTGGAGAGAGTGCCTCGAGGATTCGTCCAAAAAATCCGGCGCGTTCTTCCGGTTGCTCCGGGGGGTCTTCGCCATGCCCCTGCTGGTCAAGCGCGCGCTGCGCGGCGCTAGAACTGCCGTCTGAGTCGCTCATCAATCCTTCGTCCAAAACGACCCATCAGGGCCTGTCAGAAATCGCATATGGGTCGGGAAGACCCAATTTGCAAAGTATATTGACCTCAAGTCCTTCCATCAACGCGGCATCGGCTTCGGTTTCGTGATCGTAACCCAGCAGATGCAACAGTCCATGGACGATCAGGTGCGTCACATGATCGCTGACGGCTTTGCCTTGTTCTTCAGCTTCCCGCAGGCAGGTTTCGTAGGCAAGCGCGATGTCGCCCAGCGGGAGGGTCCCGTCGGGGTCCGCCTCGGGCGGCAGCGGAGTTCCGCCCGGCTCATCCGGCGCAAGGTCGTCCGCGGGCCAGCTCAGCACATTGGTCGGTTGCGCCTTGCCCCGAAAATCGGCGTTCAAAACCGCGATGCGCGCATCGTCCGTCGCCAGCAGCGCAATTTCGCAGAGATCCGGATCAAGACCGACACACGTCAACGCCAGCGCGCAGGCCCGCTCTGCAACCGCCGAAAGGCCAAACGCCGACCAGCGGTCGTCTTCAAGAACGATATCGATCACACCCGCCCGCTGTCCGCCTCATAGGCTTCGATGATTGCCGCAACCAGTGGATGGCGCACCACATCCTTGGACGTGAAGTAGTTGAAGCTGATCTTGGGAATCGACTTCAGCAACCGCTCGGCATCCGCCAGGCCGGAATCGACGTTCTTCGGCAGATCGACCTGCGTCCGGTCGCCGGTGATCACCATGCGGCTGCCCTCGCCCAGACGGGTCAGGAACATCTTCATCTGCATCTGCGTGGCATTCTGTGCCTCGTCCAGCACGACAAAGGCGTTGGACAGCGTCCGCCCGCGCATGAAGGCCAGCGGCGCGATCTCGATCCGCTTGTCCTCGATCAGCTTGGCCAGCTGCTTGCCGGGCAGGAAATCGTTCAGCGCGTCATAGAGCGGCTGCATGTAGGGATCGACCTTGTCCTTCATGTCGCCGGGCAGATAGCCGAGCTTTTCGCCGGCTTCCACCGCCGGGCGGGACAGGATGATCTTGTCGACCTCGCCGGATATGAACATCGTCACACCCACGGCCACAGCCAGATACGTCTTGCCAGTACCTGCGGGGCCGATGCCGAAGGCCAGCTCGTGGTCGAACAGCGCCTTCACATAGGCCTTTTGCGCCTCGGTGCGCGGCTCGACCGATTTCTTGCGCGTCTTGATCTCGTATTTGCCCCCACGGAACATTTCAAGCTGGCTGCCCGGTTCTTCCATCTCGGGTCCCCCACCCATGCGCAGCTCGCGGTCGATGTCGCCCGCGTCCAATCCGCGCCCGGATTCCAGCCGCGCGTAAAGGGCACGCAGAATCTGGGCCGCCTGCTGCTGCACGCCTTCCTCGCCAAGGATGACCAGCACATTGCCCCGGCGCAGAATCTGCACCGAGAGCTTGGTCTCGATGTCGGCAAGATTGCGGTCGTATTCTCCGCAAAGGTCGATCAACAGGCGATTGTCGGGGAACTCAAGTTGCACCTCGGCCGAGGGTTGCGGCTTCGATGGGGTCAAGGCACCAATGGCCAATCCGCTCTCCTGTACTCAAACACTGTGGCAAGGGTGCCAACTTCGGCTCCCTGGCGCAAGCGCAAGCTGCCCGGCACGTCCATCGGAGAGCGAAAAACGGCCATGGCGACCGATTGGCGGCACACACGCGCCCGCCGGCCCGATCAGTTGCTGCGAATGCGCAGCTTGGGATTGCGGTATTTGGGTGACTCGTTGAAGACCCGGATCATCTCCGACTTCATGCCTTCGGCATTGCCAACCAACGCCTCGTCGCGGCAGATACGCTCACCGATGGCCGAGGCAGTCGGATAGTCGTAGCCGACCTTGACAAGGCTGTCGATGAACTCGGCATTGGGACGGTCCCAGATGACCTCGGCCCAGGGCCCGCGATAGCAACTCACATAGATCGTCCGGACCGGCGCGCTTGCGCGGTCCTTGCTCGTGCCGTTCGCAAATGCGGGCGGGACAAGCCCGGCCACAGCAAACAGAAGAACAGCCACAGTCTTCATAGCCCAACCCCAGATACGAAAGCAGCGAAAGGGGACACTCCGCGACCGGCAGCTTGGTGGTGCGGAAAATGGTCCTCTTCCTTGGTGCATCGTAGGCTCGCTGGCGGAAATGACCAAGAATTTCCTATTTTTGTCCACGAAACGGAAATAATGACACAATTTCAACCGTGTTGAGTCATGATTGCGGCGCGATTTTGCCACAATTATGTCTCAATCCTAAATGCAGGCGCCGAATCACATCGACGATCCGTCTGCTCAGCCGCGCAGCTCGCCCGAAAGCGAATTGGTGACAGAGGCCGTTATGCGCACATGTCGCACCACGCCCGGCTCCAGGCCTTCGGCGGTCACGTGGACGGCGTGCAGGTGCTCGGACCTGCCAACCATCTGGCCGGGGAACCGGCCCGGCTTTTCGAACAGGACGTTCACGTCGCGGCCCACCATCGCATCCTGCACCGCGCGCTGCTGCCGCGCAATCAACGCCTGGATGCGGTGCAGCCGGTCGTCCATTTCAGCTTCGGGCACCTGCGCCCGTTCGGCGGCGGGGGTCCCCGGGCGCGGCGAATACTTGAATGTATAGGCGAAACCGTAATTGACCGCCTCGATCAGGTCGAGCGTCGCCCGAACGTCCTCTTCCGTCTCCTCCGGGAACCCGGCGATGAAGTCTCCCGACATCAGCACATCAGGCCGTGCCGCGCGGATCCGTTCGATCAGCCGGAGATACTGCTCGGCCGTATGACCCCGGTTCATCCGCTTGAGAATGCGGTCAGACCCCGACTGCACCGGAAGATGCAGATAGGGCATCAGCTTCGGCTCCTCGCCAAAGGCCGCGATCAGGTCGTCGCCCATGTCGTTCGGATGCGAGGTGGTGAACCGCAGCCGCGCCAGCCCGTCGATACGCGCCAGTTCCCGGATCAGCCGTGCAAGCGACCAGTCGCCGTCCGGCCCCGCCCCGTGATAGGCATTGACGTTCTGGCCCAGCAGCGTGATGTCGCGCACCCCGCGCTCGACCAGATCCCGCGCTTCTTCAAGAACACGCTCCGCCGGCCGGCTGACTTCGGCGCCCCGGGTGTAGGGCACCACGCAGAAGGCACAGAACTTGTCGCACCCTTCCTGCACGGTCAGAAAGGCCGTAGGCCCGCGCGCCGCCTTGGGCCGCCGGCGCAGGTGATCGAACTTGTCTTCTTCGGGAAAATCGGTGTCGAGCGCCTTCTCCCCACCTCGCGCCCGCGCCTCCAGCTCGGGCAGGCGGTGATAGCTTTGCGGGCCGACAACCAGATCCACCAGCGGCTGGCGGCGCATGATCTCGGCCCCTTCGGCCTGGGCCACACAGCCTGCCACGCCGATTTTGAGATCGGGTTTCGCATCCTTGAGGTCACGCAGGCGGCCAAGTTCGGAATAGACCTTCTCCACCGCCTTCTCGCGGATGTGACAGGTGTTCAGCAGGATCAGATCCGCCTCGTCCGCCCGGTCCGTCTGATCGTAGTCCTTCAGCGACTCGGCCATCCGCTCGCTGTCATAGACGTTCATCTGGCACCCGTAAGTTTTCAGGAACAGCTTCTTGCGGGCAGTCATGGGCGAGAGATCTCCGGCGGTCGGCGACCGAAGGGTCGCGCCTTGCAATGAAGGCGCAATTAACCGAATCTGCGCGGGATATCCAGCCAGAGCCGGGATTCATCCTTGACGCAGTCCTATCTCTCCTTCGATGCGTTCCTGCGCCACGGCGCGGCGGCGCTCTCCGGCGGGCCGGTGGGGATGGTCTTTGTCGAGGACGAGGTCGAAGTGGACTCGACCCTGCGGCACCATCTCGACTGCGGTTTCCGCACGGTTCTAGCCTTCATGCCCGACGAATTCGCACTCGCCGACGACGTGGCGAACAAGGTGCACCGGATCACCTTTGGCATCGGCCGACCCGAGACGGTATTCGAAACCGTCAATCGCGTGATCGACGCGGCGCCCGGCATCTGGCTCTATTACTGCTACAACGCCGAATACCTCTTCTTCCCTTTCTGCGAGACCCGCACCGTGGGCGAGATGCTGGCCTTTCACGCCGAGGAACGGCGCGACGCCATGCTGACCTATGTGATCGACCTCTACGCAGGGGATCTCGCCACATGCCCCAATGCCGTCTCGCTCGAAACCGCGCATCTCGATCGCTCCGGCTACTACGCCTTGTCCCGCAAGGATCCGTCGACAGGACAGCCCCGCGACCGACAGCTCGACTTCTTTGGCGGCCTGCGCTGGCGCTACGAGGAGCACATTCCGAAAACCAGCCGCAGGATCGACCGCATCTCCCTGTTCCGGGCCAGCCCGGGCCTGCGACTTTTGCCCGATCACACCTTTGACCGGCAGGAATTGAACACTTACGCCTGTCCGTGGCACCACAATCTGACGGCGGCCATCTGTTCGTTCCGGACCGCGAAGGCGCTCAAGCGCAATCCGGGATCGACCTTCGACATCCACAGTTTCCGCTGGCACAATTCGACTCCCTTCGAATGGCACTCGCGGCAGTTGCTCGATCTCGGCCTGATGGAGCCGGGCCAATGGTTCTGACCTCGGTCTGATCGTTTCCCGACCGTCAGACCGCTTGTCCCGCAAGCAGCTTTGGCTTGCGACCAGGCTCTGATTCTTCTAGATCGGTCACGTTATGTTATATCATAACGAATCAAATGAAGACCGTTCCCCCGCAGGAACCCGAAGAGGTTGAGACGATGCACCCATCGATCCCCCGTCACCTTGCCGCGCTCGCGCTTGGACTGCTTGCACTGGCCACCCCGCAGGCGCAGGCTCAGTCGACATCCCACGATCATTCCAGCCATGCGCACGCAGATCAGAAGGTCTACAAGGGCTACTTCGACGACAGCCAGATCGCACAGCGTCCACTGTCCGATTGGGAAGGCGATTGGCAATCGGTCTACCCGCTGCTGATGGATGGCACGCTCGCCCCCGTCATGCAGCACAAGGCCGAACACGGCGACAAGACCGCGGCGGAATACCACGATTACTACGAGACAGGGTACCGCACCGGCGTCGACCGTATCGTCATCGACGTTGACAGCGTGACGTTCCACGAGCACGGCCAGACGGTGCAGGGCCACTATGCCAGCGACGGCTACGAAGTGCTGACCTACAAGAAGGGCAATCGCGGCGTCCGTTTCATTTTCGCCAAGGTCTCGGGCGATGCCGGCGCCCCGGCCTTCATCCAGTTCAGCGACCACCGCATCGCGCCCCACAAGGCCGATCACTACCACCTCTACTGGGGCAACGACCGCGCCGCCTTGCTGAAAGAGGTGACCAACTGGCCGACCTACTATCCTGCGTCGCTCAGCCCGGCGCAGATTGTTGACGAGATGCTGGCCCACTGAAGACCGGACGGGTCAGCGGTCGAGCAGAACGGGAAACCAGTCCTCGCGCAGCCGCTGGCCCGGTTCCATCCCATGCCCGGGATAGGGCGGAGACGTCCGCCCCGGACGCTCGACATAGCGCGCGTCATCTCCGACAAGCCGCAGAGAAAAAGCCCGCCGCCGGTTGGGCGAAGTATTGCCGCGCGCGCCATGCAGGGTGCGGAAATCGAACGCCACCGCGTCCCCCGGCTCCATCGCGTATTCCACGATGGTCATCCCTTCTGCCTCGGGGTCGGGCACCGGCATATAATCCTCGATTCCCTCGAAGAACGGCGTTGCCGCCGCCCAGCGCGTCGGAAGCACCTCCTTTTCCCAGCGGTGCGATCCGGCAACGCAGCGCAGCGTCGCCTCGCGCACCGGATCGAGCGGCGACCAGAAGCTCACGGTCTGGCGGCCGCTCACAAAGTAATAGGGGCTATCCTGATGCCAGGGCGTCGCCATGGACGTGCCCGGCTCCTTCACCAGCACATGGTCATGAAACATCTGCACCCGTTGCGACTGCATGAGGTCGGCCGCCACCTCAGTGGCGGGCGACTCGCGGATCACCCGGGCAAAGGCGGGAATGCGCTCCCAGTTGCAATAATCGTCAAAGAACCGGCCGCTCTCGCCCTCCCGCTTGTTTTCCGACGCATAGGGTCCCGGCTCGGCCATGTTCTGCGCGATGCCCTCGCGCAGCGCCTCGACGTGATCGGCAAACAGTCCCCTGATCAGCACAACGCCATCGCGCTGGTAGGTGGCAATGTCTTCGGAGGTTACGAGAGGGTGTGGCATGGGTCTGTCCCGTTCCGGCGGCGCTTCTGCCTCAGTAACGAACTTATCGTCCTTTGAAAATCGTCCGATAACCGGGATTTACCGCAGCCTGACTTGAGTTGCGCGGCCCGGCGAGCCATGCTGGGCGCAAACCTGAACGAGGGAGCAGCCGCATGAAGGTTGTCGTCATGGGCGCCGGTGTGATCGGCGTCACCACAGCCTATTACCTCGCCCGCCAGGGTGCCGAGGTCACTGTCCTGGATCGGCAGCTCGGTCCCGGCCTGGAAACCAGCTATGCCAACGCGGGCGAGCTATCCTATGGCATGACGTCCCCCTGGGCCGCGCCCGGCATTCCGATGAAGGCGGTGAAATGGCTGTTCATGAAACGCCGGCCGCTCTTCATCTGGCCCCTTATAAGCCCGACCATGTGGGTCTGGGGCTGGCAGATGCTGAAGAACTGCAACGACGACAGCTATCGGGTCAACAAGTCCCGCATGGTGCGTATCTCGAACTATTCGCGCGACGTGATGCCGGATTTGATCGCCGAAACCGGTATCGAATACGACGGCCGCGCTCAGGGCACACTTCAGCTGTTCCGCACCGAAAAGCAGCTCAAGGGCTCGAAGGCCGACCAGGAGATCCTGGCCGAATACGACTCGCCCTACGAGGTGCTCGACCGCGACGGCTGCATCGCCGCCGAACCCGCGCTGGCGGCCGTGCGCGACAAGTTCGTCGGTGGCCTGCGGCTGACCGCCGACCGCACAGGCGACTGCCGGATGTTCACAGTCGCGCTGGCCGAGAAATGCGCCGAGATGGGGGTCGAGTTCCAGTATGGCCAGTCTATCCGGGCCATCGCGGTCGAGAATAACAAGGTCGTCGGCATCGACACCGAGATTGCCGGTCGCATCACGGGCGATGCCTATGTCTGCGCCCTGGGCAGCTTCGGCCCGCGCGTCCTCAACCCCATCGGCATCCGTCTCCCGGTCTATCCGGTCAAGGGATACTCGGTGACGCTGCCCGTGACGGATGACGCGATGGCCCCACAATCGACCATCATGGACGAGACGCACAAGGTGGCCATCACCCGGCTGGGCGACCGCATCCGCGTGGCCGGAACGGCCGAGATCGCCGGCTACTCCGGCCGGCTCGGGCCGCATGCCACGGATACCGTCCGATACGTCATTTCGGACCTGTTCCCGCAAGGCGGCGACGTGTCAAAGGCCGAAGGCTGGACCGGCCTGCGCCCGATGACGCCGGACGGAACACCCGTGCTCGGCCCGTCGAAATACCCCAACCTCTTCCTCAACACGGGGCATGGAACGCTTGGCTGGACGATGGCCTGCGGCTCCGGCCGGGCGGTGGCCGATGTCGTGCTTGGAAACGTGCCGGATATTTCGCTCGAAGGCATCACCGCCGAGCGGTACGGGGTCTGAGCGCGCTCAGACCCGGCGCAGGCGGATCACCACGTCGACCGAGGCGATTTCGGCACCCTCAGGCGCATCCGGCACCCGCGCGATGACCAGCTGATCCGACGGGGCGTCCGTGAGCCGCCCGTCGTCTTCCCAGTAGAAATGCGGATGCTGCCGGGTATTGGTGTCGAAATAGCTTCGGTTGCCGTCGACCGTCACTTCCTGCAGCAGCCCCGCCTCGCAGAAGGCGCGCAGGGTGTTATAGACCGTCGCCAGCGAGACCGGCGCGCGGCGCGCACGCGCAGACTCGAACAGGCTCTCGGCGGTGACATGCCGATGCTGCCCGTCACCGACCAACAGCTCGGCCAAGGCCAGCCGCTGCCGCGTCGGGCGCAGGCCGGCCGTACTCAGCCAGTCGGTGGCGAACTTGCTTGGTCTGGGCATCATGCCTTGGCTCTCGCAGCTTCCTTGACGGTCAATATAGGGTCGGAGAGGCCCGGAATTCAATTGATATTCATTCGCAACGACTTCGCCTACCCCGTTCCGGTGCGACGCCCCGGCCTTGCAGGACGGGTCCGGCGGGTGCTAGATCGACGGACAACCGAGATGATCTTAGGCAGGAGACGCGCGCACATGGCCCAGTACCCCAGCAGCTTCGACAAGGAAGATCTGCTCAAATGCGCCCGCGGCGAATTGTTCGGGCCGGGCAATGCGCAGCTTCCCGAGCCGCCGATGCTGATGATGGACCGGATCACCGAGATCAGCGGGGACGGCGGGGCGCATGGCAAGGGTCACGTCGTCGCCGAGTTCGACATCACCCCCGACCTCTGGTTCTTCGCCTGTCATTTTCCCGGCAATCCGATCATGCCCGGCTGCCTCGGGCTCGACGGGCTGTGGCAACTGACCGGTTTCAACCTGGGCTGGCGCGGCTGGCAAGGGCGCGGCTATGCTCTGGGCGTCGGCGAGGTGAAGCTGACCGGCATGGTTCGACCCGACCGCAAGATGCTGACCTACCATGTCGACTTCACCAAGGCGATCCAGACACGCCGGCTGACGATGGGAGTCGCCGATGGCCGCGTCGAGGCCGATGGCGAAGTCATCTATCAGGTCAAGGACATGAAAGTCGCGCTCAGCGAGAACTGACGCCTCCGATGCGTCACAGCCTGCCTTGAACATCCGGCGCCACGCGGGCAAAGGAGGTCCGACCGGCCCGAACCGAAGGCGCGTTGCATGTCCCAGCAGACCCAAGGCATCCTGTTCGCCCTGATCGGCTTCGGGGTCTACGCACTGCACGACGTGCTGATCAAGCTGCTGGGCGGACTTTATTCGCCGTTCCAGATTGTCTTCTTCTCGGTGCTCTTCGCCTTTCCCCTGACGTCGCTGATGCTGATCCGCGACACCGAACCCGCCACACTGCGCCCTGTTCATCCCTGGTGGATGGCCGTCCGGATGCTGGTCATCATGATCGCCTCGGCCGCCTCCTTCTACGCCTTTTCGGCCCTGCCCCTGGCCGATACCTACGCCATCCTGTTTTCCATGCCGATCCTGGTGACGCTCCTCTCGATTCCCCTGCTGGGCGAACGCATTCGCGTGCACCGGGGAATCGCGGTGCTCGTCGGCCTGGCCGGCGTCGTCATCGTTCTGCGCCCCGGTGAATCCTCTCTGACGCTCGGTCATCTTGCGGCGCTTGTCGGCGCCACCTGCTCTGCCCTCGGGGCGGTCATCATGCGCAAGATCGGCCGGGATGAACGCAACGTGACCATGCTGCTCTATCCCACGATGGCGACATTCGTCGTGATGGGCGCGACCATGCCCGCCGTCTATCGCCCGATGGAGGGCATGCATTTCGCGATGATGGCCACCGTCTCGGTGCTGGCCTTCGCCGGAATGCTGTTCATGATCATGGCCTACAAGCGCGCCGAAGCCGCGCTTGTCGCGCCGATGCAGTATTCCCAGATCATCTGGGCCGTCTTCTATGGCTGGCTGATCTTTGACGATTGGCCGGGTCTGGCGACGATGATCGGCGTTTCTCTCATCATCGCCTCGGGCCTCTACATCGTTTTCCGCGAAACCCGCGCCGGCGCCTCGCGCACGACGCCCGTGCTGGAAACCCGAAGCCGTTCCGCCACCCCCGGCATCCCCCGCGTCAGCCTTGCCATCCGCCTCCTAGGACGGAAACGCTGACGCGTCGCAGCCCCTTGCCAAAGCGCATTTATCGCTGTAGGTCGCCCCTCACGGTCGGAGTGTAGCTCAGCCTGGTAGAGCACTGTCTTCGGGAGGCAGGGGCCGGAGGTTCGAATCCTCTCACTCCGACCAATGAACAAAGGCGCCCTTGGGCGCCTTTTTCGTTTGTAAGACAGGGCTCCATCCGCCGGGGCAGCGCTCTCGCAAGGGCGCGCGAGAAACAGCTCTTGCCCGGCGTCTTCATCCCGACGCACTGTCAGCCTGCGACCAGGCACGACCCGGAGGACAGTATGGAGAGGATCGCGTGACGTCCGACCGCACGAAAACCGCGCTGCTCCTGATCGCGCTGACGGGTCTGGTGCTCGGCCTCGGTTTGCATCTGTCCGGCCTGACAGAGGCCGCGAAAATTGCCTGGACCGCCGGCGTCCTTCCCGCGCTTGCGGGCCTCGTCGTCGAAATTCTGCGCGGCCTGGCGCGCCGGGAAATCGGTCTCGACATCGTGGCGGCCCTGTCGATGAGCGCGGCTCTGGCCTTCGGCGAGACCCTCGCGGCGGCCGTGGTTGCGCTGATGTATTGCGGCGGCACTTTCCTCGAAAGCTTCGCCGAAGGGCGCGCGCGCCGCGAGATGCGCAACCTGCTGTCGCATGTGCCCCGCACGGCGACCCGGCACCGCGATGACCACCTCGAGGAGGTGACTCTCGACGCCATCGCCCCGGGTGACCGCCTGCTGATCCGGCAGGGCGATGTGGTTCCGGTCGACGGTACGGTGGCCTCCGACGTGGCCTTCCTCGACACGTCCGCGCTGACCGGGGAATCCCTGCCCGTGCGGACAGCGCGGGGACAGGACGCGCTGAGCGGGTCGACCAACGCCGCCGGTCCCTTCGATCTCGTCGCGACCCGCCCGGCCAGCGACAGCACCTATGCCGGCATCGTCCGTCTGGTCGAAGCCGCGCAGCGCTCCAAGGCGCCGATGTCTCGCCTAGCCGACCAATGGTCACTCGGCTTTCTGGCCGTGACAGTCCTGATCGCGCTGGCCGCCTGGCTGGTCACCGGCGATCCCATCCGCGCCGTTGCGGTCCTGGTTGTCGCCACGCCCTGCCCCCTGATCCTGGCCGTACCCGTCGCGCTGGTGGCCGGGCTGTCGCGGGCGGCCCATTTCGGCGTGCTCGTCAAGGGTGCCCGCCCGCTCGAGGCCATGGGCCGCATCCGCACGCTGGTGCTCGACAAGACCGGCACCCTGACCGACGGCCGGCCCCAGATCGTCACAATCCTCAGTCACGGCGACCTGCCGCAGGACGACATCCTCCGCCTGGCGGCCTCGCTGGACCAGGCGTCCAAGCATCCCGTCGCGCAGGCTGTTGTTGCCGCGGCCAAGGCACGCGGTTTGCCCCTTACCCTGCCGACGAACGCTGCGGAATTTCCCGGCGAAGGCGTCAGCGGTACCATCGACGGCCGACCCGTCGTCGTCGGAGGCCATGCCTTCGTTGCCGGAAAGATCGGGCACCCCGCCCGCGATCCGGAAAACATCCGGCCGGGATCTGTCCTCGTCGCAATGGCGGTCGACGGGCAGATGGCAGGCCACCTCGTGATGGCCGACCCCCTGCGCGAAGACGCCGCACAGATGCTCGTCCGCCTGCGCGAGGAAGGCGTGGCGCGCATTCTTCTGGCGACAGGCGACCGCATGGACGTAGCCCGCCACATTACCGCCGGTCTCGGGCTTGACGAGGTCTGCGCGGGACTCTCGCCGGACGAAAAGGTCCAGTTGGTCCGGACCGAGCGCGACAAGGCCCCGGTGATGATGGTCGGCGACGGCGTGAACGACGCGCCGGCCCTGGCCGCAGCCGATGTCGGTGTCGCAATGGGCGCGCGCGGTGCGGCCGCTTCGGCCGAGGCGGCGGATGTGGTGCTGCTGATCGACCGGGTCGACCGCCTGGCCACCGGAATCGAGATCGCCCGCCGCTCGCGCCGCATCGCCCTGGAAAGCGTCTTCGCCGGGATCGGACTGTCCGTTCTCGGCATGCTCGCGGCCGCCTTCGGCTATCTGACACCGGTGCAGGGCGCGCTCTTGCAGGAAGCCATCGACGTCGCCGTCATCCTCAACGCGCTGAGGGCCCTGCGCATCAGCCCGCGCCCGTCCGACGCATTGGCATCCGCCAACTGAGAATGCCGATGCAGGTATTGACTGGACATGATCAACCAGAAACATACATGCATGATTCCGGAACCCAATTGGCCGCGGCAGGCGACTCGGCCGGTTCCCCCTCGCGGCAGGTTGTGCGCCGCTTTTCCCGATAGGAGAGCCTGATGAAGTTTCGCTTCCCCATCGTCATTATCGACGAAGACTTCCGGTCGGAGAACTCCTCCGGCTCGGGCATCCGCGCGATGGCGCAGGCCATCGAGGAGGAAGGATTCGAAGTGCTGGGCGTCACCAGCTATGGCGACCTGTCCCAGTTCGCGCAGCAGCAAAGCCGCGCCGCGGCCTTCGTGCTCTCGATCGACGACGAGGAATTCAGCCCCGGCCCCGACCTCGACCCCGCGGTCCTGAACCTGCGCAAGTTCATCGAGGAGGTGCGCTGGAAAAACGCCGACGTGCCCATCTATGTCTATGGCGAGACAAAGACCGCGCGCCATCTGCCCAACGACATCCTGCGCGAACTGCACGGCTTCATCCACATGTTCGAGGATACGCCGGAATTCGTCGCCAAGCACATCATCCGCGAGGCGAAAAGCTACCTCGAAGGGATCCAGCCGCCCTTCTTCAAGGCCCTGCTCGACTATGCCGAGGACGGATCCTATTCCTGGCACTGTCCGGGCCATTCCGGCGGCGTGGCCTTCCTGAAATCGCCCATCGGACAGATGTACCACCAGTTCTACGGCGAGAACATGCTGCGCGCCGACGTCTGCAATTCCGTGGAAGAGCTGGGCCAGCTGCTCGACCACAACGGCGCCATCGGCGCGTCCGAGCGCAATGCCGCGCGGATCTTCAACGCGGACCACTGCTTCTTCGTGACCAACGGCACCTCGACCTCGAACAAGATGGTCTGGCACCATGCTGTCGCGCCGGGCGACGTGGTGGTGGTGGACCGCAACTGCCACAAGTCGATCCTGCACTCGATCATCATGATCGGCGCGATCCCGGTGTTCCTGAAACCGACCCGCAACCACTACGGTATCATCGGGCCGATCCAGCATTCCGAATTCTCGCCCGAAAGCATCAAGGAAAAGATCCGCGCCAACCCCCTGCTCGAAGGTGTCGACCCCGAGACGGTCAAGCCGCGCATCATGACGCTGACGCAGTCCACCTATGACGGCGTGCTCTACAACACCGAGACCATCAAGGGCCTGCTCGACGGCTATGTCGACAACCTGCACTTCGATGAGGCCTGGCTGCCCCACGCCGCCTTCCACCCGTTCTACGGCACCTATCACGCGATGGGGAAGAAGCGGGACCGGACGAAACACTCCGTCACCTATGCCACCCAGTCGATCCACAAGCTGCTCGCCGGGATCAGCCAGGCAAGCCACATCCTGGTGCAGGACAGCGACGAGACCAAGCTCGACAGGCACCTCTTCAACGAAGCCTACCTGATGCACACCTCCACCTCGCCGCAATACAGCATCATCGCGTCCTGTGACGTGGCGGCGGCGATGATGGAGCCGCCGGGCGGCACCGCGCTGGTCGAGGAAAGCATCATGGAGGCGCTCGACTTCCGCCGCGCCATGCGCAAGGTCGACGAGGAATACGGCAACGACTGGTGGTTCCGCGTCTGGGGCCCGGACGAACTGGAAGACGAAGGCATCGGCCGCGCCAAGGACTGGGTGCTGCGCCGCACCGACAGCGAGGGCGTGCAGCGTGACGGCGAAGACAGCTGGCATGGCTTCGGCGACATGGCGCCGGGCTTCAACATGCTCGACCCGATCAAGGCGACGATCATCACCCCCGGCCTCAACATGGACGGATTCTTCCAGGAGGCCGGCATTCCCGCCTCGATCGTCACCAAATATCTTACCGAACACGGCGTGGTGGTCGAAAAGACCGGCCTCTATTCCTTCTTCATCATGTTCACCATCGGTATCACCAAAGGCCGCTGGAACACGCTGCTGACCGCGCTCCAGCAGTTCAAGGACGACTACGACAAGAACGCCCCGATGTGGCGCTCTATGCCCGAGTTCTGCCAGAAGCACCCCCGCTACGAGGCGATGGGTCTCTACGATCTCTGCCAGCACGTGCACAGCATGTATGCCAAATACGACGTCGCGAAGCTATCGACCGAGATGTATCTCAGCGAGGTCACCCCGGCGATGAAACCCTCCGATGCCTATGCCCACATCGCCCGCCGCACGACCGAGCGGGTTCCGATCGACCAGCTCGAAGGGCGCATCACCACGGCGCTCATTACCCCCTATCCGCCGGGCATCCCGCTCCTGATCCCGGGTGAGGTGTTCAATGCCCGCATCGTCGAATACCTGAAATTCAACCGGGTCTTCGAAAAGGAATGCCCCGGCTTCGAAATCGATATCCACGGTCTTGTCCACGAAGCCGACGAGAACGGCGTGATGCGCTACTACGCCGATTGCGTCGCGCAATAGCGCGGTCGCACATCGGGCGACCTGACAGAAGGCGGTCCGGCGCATGCCGGGCCGCCTTTGTGTGCCGGCCCCTGACAATTCTGCGTTACATGCTGGATTTCTTGTGACGCCTGGGACACATATGTGGGACCAAGCCAAGGATTGGGACCAGTATTCGCCCCGCGCCCACGAAGATCCGTGACGAAGATGACGAGTGCTGCTTACATCGGGCCAGGAATCGCGAGGGGAGAGCGCGAGGGAATGAAACCGACGAATACGAGTGACCCGCCCTACTTTCACAAGGTGGTCGATTGTCAGTGGGCGTGTCCGGCGCATACTCCGGTCCCCGAATACATTCGCCTGATCGCACACGGGCGATATACCGAAGCCTTCATGATCAACTGGGAATCGAATGTCTTTCCCGGGATCCTGGGCCGCACCTGCGACCGCCCCTGCGAGCCCGCCTGCCGGCGCGGCCGGGTCGAGGAAAAGCCGGTCGCCATCTGCCGGCTCAAGCGCGTCGCCGCCGACAACCGCGGCGTGGTCGATCATCTGATCCCCAAGCAAGGCCCGAAGAACGGCAAGCGCGTCGCCCTGATCGGCGCCGGACCCGCCTCGCTGACCGTGGCGCGCGACCTGCTGCCGCTCGGCTACAACTGCGTTCTGATCGAGCGCGACCACAAGGCCGGTGGCCTGATGCGCAAGAACATCCCATCGTTCCGGCTGCCTGTCGCGGTGCTGGACGAAGAGACGGGCCGCGTGCTCGACATGGGCGCCACCCCGCGCTTCGGCACCGAGGTCACCTCAATGAAGGCCCTGCTCGCAGAAGGCTTTGACGCGGTCTTCGTCGGCACCGGCGCCCCCCGCGGCAAGGATCTCAACATCCCCGGCCGCGATGCGGCAGCGAAGAACATCCACATCGGCACCGATTTCCTCAGTTCCGTCTCCTTCCGCCACATCGAAACCATCGGCAAGCGCGTCGTCGTCATCGGCGGCGGCAACACCGCGATGGACTGCTGCCGCACCGCCCTGCGCCTAGGCGCGGACAGCGTGACCGTTACGGTGCGCTCGCCTCGCAGCGACATGAAAGCGTCTCCGTGGGAGATCGAGGACGCCGAGCGCGAAGGCATCCCGATCCTCGACAATCATTCCCCCAAGGAATTCCGCGTCGAGAACGGCAAGCTCACCGCCGTCGTCTTCGAGAAGATGCGCGCCGAATACGACGACAGCGGCATGCGCCGGCTGATCGCAACGGGCGAGCCCGACGTGGTGATCCCTTGCGACGACGTTCTGATGGCCGTCGGACAAGAGAATGCCTTCCCCTGGATCGAGCGCGACATCGGCATCGACTTCGACGCCCGCGAACAGCCGGTGGTCAACAAGATCGATTTCCAGTCCACCCGCCCCGGCGTCTTCTTCGGCGGCGATGCGGCATGGGGACCCGAGAACATCATCTGGGCGGTCGCCCACGGCCACCAGGCGGCGATCTCCATCGACCTGCATTGCCAGGGCAAGGATGTGATGGACCGGCCCGCCCCTGCCACCACGCTCATCAGCCAGAAGATGGGCATTCACGAATGGTCCTACGACAACGACCCGACGCAGGTGCGCCGCCTGAACGTCCCCCACGCCGACCCGGCGCTCGCGCTGCGCGATCTGTCGATGGAGGTCGAGCTTGGCTTTGACGCCGGCCAGGCCCTCCTCGAAGCCCGGCGCTGCCTGAACTGCGACATCCAGACCGTCTTCTCGACCAACCTCTGCATCGAATGCGACGGCTGTGTCGACATCTGCCCGGTCGACTGCATCACCTTCACCCCCAACGCCGAAGAACCCGAGCTGCGCCAGATGCTGCGCGTTCCGGCGCTGAACACCGACCAGGATCTCTACGTCTCCGAAACGCTCCCCACCTCACGCGTCATGGTCAAGGACGAGGACGTCTGCCTGCACTGCGGCCTTTGCGCCGAACGCTGCCCCACCGGCGCCTGGGACATGCAGAAGTTCCTCTACGACGAGGCACACGCCAGCACCGCCAGATTGCCGGAACCAGAACGGAAACAGCACCATGTCGCGTAACACGGTCTTCAACGAGTTCGTGCTGAAGTTCGGCACCGTCAACGGCTCGGGCTCCGCCTCCGCCAACTTCCTCTGCGCCAAGGTGCTCTTCCGCATGGGTCTCCCCGTCAGCGCCAAGAATATCTTCCCGTCCAACATCCAGGGTCTGCCGACCTGGTACGAGATCCGCGTCTCTGAGGCTGGTCATATGGCCCGCCGCGCCGGGATCGACGTGATGGTCGCGATGAACCCGCAAAGCTACAAGCGCGACGCGGCAGAAGTCGTGCCCGGTGGCGCGCTGATTTACGACTCGACGCTCGAACGCCGGTTCGACCGCGACGACATCCAGGTCATCGGCATCCCCATCGCCCGTCTCTGCGCCGAACACTGGACCGATTCCCGCCAGCGCCAGCTGTTCAAGAACATGATCTACGTCGGCGCGCTGATCACCCTGATCGGGCTGGACGACGCCGTCGTCGAACAGCTCATCACCGAACAGTTCAAGTCCAAGCCCAAGCTGATCGAACCCAACCTCAAGGCGCTGCATCTCGGCCGGGACTACGCCCGCGACAACATCGACACGATCCTCGCCGTCCGCGCGCGCAGCTCCGACAAGACCACCGGCAAGATCATGATGACCGGAAACGAGGCCGCCGGACTCGGGGCGCTCTATGCCGGGGCGACCGTGGCCACCTGGTATCCGATCACCCCCTCGACCTCGCTCGTCGAGAATTTCGAGCGCCACGCCAACAAGCTGCGCCGGACGGAAGACGGTCGCCTGAACGCTGCGGTCGTGCAGGCCGAGGATGAACTCGCCGCTGTCGGCATGGCCATCGGGGCCAGCTGGAACGGCGCGCGCGCCTTCACCGCGACCTCCGGCCCCGGCATCTCGTTGATGGCAGAGTTCATTGGACTCGCCTATTTCGCCGAAATCCCGCTGGTGCTTTTCGACGTGCAGCGCGGGGGCCCCTCGACCGGGATGCCCACCCGAACCCAACAGTCCGATATCCTGACCTGCGCCTATGCCAGCCACGGCGACACGACTCATATCCTGATGCTGCCCGGCGATCCGGGCGAATGCTTCACCATGTCGGTCGATGCCTTCGATGTCGCCGACCGCTACCAGACGCCCGTTTTCGTGATGAGCGACCTGGACATCGGCATGAACGACTGGGTCATCGACGAACTGACCTGGGACAACAGCCGCAAGCTCGACCGGGGCAAGGTGCTCAATGCCGCCCAACTGGGCGAGGTGGCCGAATTCGCCCGGTACCGCGATGTCGACGGGGACGGCATTCCCTACCGCACGATCCCGGGCACCCACCCGAACAAGGGTTCCTATTTCACTCGCGGCACCTCGCACACCGATACCGGCGGCTATACCGAAGACGGGCGCATCCACGCGCAGACGCTGGAACGGATCAAATACAAGATCGAAGGCGCGGCGGCGCACCTGCCCAAACCGGTGATCGACATCCGCGATCCCGACGCCCGTCTGGCCATCGTCAACTTCGGGTCGACCGATCCCGCCGTGCGCGAAGGGCTGGAAGAACTGGACGGCGAAGGCCACGTGATGAACCACATGCGGCTGCGCGCCTTCCCCTTCGCGCAAGAGGTCCGCGACTTTGCCGAGGCCCACGACTATCTTTTCGTGATCGAACAGAACCGCGACAGCCAGATGCGCCACCTCCTGCTGGCCGAGGCGGACATCCCCGGCACCAAGCTGATCGGCGTGCCCAACATCGACGGGATGCCGCTCACCGCCGCTTTCGTGCGCGAATTCGTCTTGCAGGCTCTGCGCCGCCTGCCCGGCTATGGCGAAGCCTCCCGCATCGTCGCCCAATAGGACCCCCGAGCCATGACCCATATCGTCAAGCCGCAATTCCGCCACCCCCGCCTCGCCACCAATTCGCAGGGCCTCACGCGCCGCGACTACGAGGGTGTGATTTCCACGCTCTGCGCGGGGTGCGGCCACGACTCTGTCACGGCAGCGATCGTCGAGGCCTGTTTCGAGCTGGAGCTTCCCGCCCACCGCGTCGCCAAGATGTCGGGCATCGGCTGTTCCTCGAAGACGACCAACTATTTCCTGAACAACAGCCACGGCTTCAACTCGGTCCACGGCCGGATGCCCTCGGTCGCCACCGGCGCCAACCTCGCCAACCGCGATCTGGTCTATCTCGGCGTCTCGGGTGACGGCGATACCGCCTCCATCGGCCTCGGTCAGTTCGTCCATGCCGTCCGCCGCCGCGTGAACATGCTCTACATCTGCGAGAACAACGGCACCTATGGCCTGACCAAGGGCCAGTTCTCGGCCACCAACGACCGCGCATCGAAGAACCGCAAGGGACAGGACACGCCCTTCGACTCCATCGACCTCTGCAACATGGCGATCGAGCTTGGCGCCGGCTTCGTCGCCCGTTCCTTCTCGGGCGACAAGGCGCAGCTGGTGCCGCTGATCAAGGCCGGCCTGCGCTATCGCGGTTTTGCCCTGATCGACGTGATCAGCCCCTGTGTGACCTTCAACAACCACGCCACATCGACCAAGAGTTATGACTACGTGCGCGACCACAACCACATGATCGGCCGGTTCGATCTTGTGCCCGCGTCCGAGGAGATACAGGCCGATTATGCTCCCGGCACCTCGGCCGACGTGACCCTGCACGACGGCTCGCAGATGCGCTTCGCCAAGCTGGACGAGACCTACGATCCCACCGACCCCGAAACCGCGCTGCCCGCCCTCGACCGCTATCGCCGTAAGGGCGAGATCGCGACCGGCCTGCTCTACCTCGACTCGCGCGAGGCCGACCTCCACGATCTCATCGGCACCCCCGACCAACCGCTGAACGAAATCGCCGAGTCCGCCCTGGTGCCCAGTGCCAGCGCGCTTGACGCGATCAACGCGGCCCACCGCTGACGGGAGAAACGCAATGGCCCTGACAGGCGGATGTTACTGCGGCGCCCTGCGATATGAGGCCGAGGGCGAACCGGTGCTGAAGGCCCAGTGCCATTGCCGCGAGTGCCAGTATATTTCCGGCGGCGGTCCCAACTACTTCATGATGATCCCGAAGGACGGCTTCCGCTTCGTGAAGGGCGTACCCAAGTCCTTCACCCGTAGCGATCTGGAACGCCCCGTCACCCGCGAATTCTGCCCCGACTGCGGCACCCATATCATCACCCGTCTGATCGGCCGCGATCAGGTGGTGCTCAAGATCGGCACGCTCGACGACCCGGTCGCCGGCTATGGTGCCCCGCGCATCGCGATCTATACGGTCGACAAGCAGCCGTTTCACGTTGTGGCCGATGGCGTGCCCGAGTTCGAGCGGCTGCCACCCCGCTGACTACTCCGGCAGCGGCAGCTTCCGCATCACGTCGGAATCGCGCCGAGACCGCGCCAGATCCCAGCCGCCCTGCAACAGGATGAAGAAATGTTCGGCCTTGCGCCGGGCCTCTTCGGGGCTGGCCCCAAAGCGCAGCGCATGGTGTTCGAACTCGGCGATCCAGCCGTCGAACAGGTGCCGGCTCAGGTCTCGAAACGCCGTATTGTCCGGCCCGTCCGTCAGCGCGCTGGCAATCGGGCAGGTCTCCCAGCTTCCCGAGATGTCGAACAGTTTCGCCAGCTTGTAGCACAGCGTCCGGCACCCCTCCGAAAAGCCGGAGGCGGGCTCAAAGGATGCCGCGATCAGCTTCAGCATCCCGTCCGACGACCACGTCGCCGCCGCCTGGGCCAGGTCCGCCTTGCCATTCGGAAAGTGGTGGTAGAGCGACCCCTTGGGCGCCTTGGCTGCGTCGAGAATCTCGGCCACGCCCACGCCGCTGTAGCCGCGCTGGCGGAACAGCTCGGATGCCGAGCGAATCAGACGCTCCTTGGTCGACAGGGGACGGTCGGTCATGGAACCCTCTTGACATGATTAGACCGATTGGTCCAGTGTTGCGTTTAGACCAATCGGTCTAGAATGGGACGAGGGCAGATCATGCTGGACATGCAGACAACGGAACCGATGACGGGCAGTGCCGCACCCGAGGCGATTACCTTCCCCGCCAAGGGCGCTACCCTGCAGGGAACGCTGTATCTGCCTTCGTCGCCCCCACGCGCCGCCGTGGTGCTGAACGGTGCCACAGGCGTGCCGCAGGGCTTCTACCGCGCCTTCGCCACCTGGCTCGCCAACAGTCAGCGCATCGCCTGCCTGACCTACGACTATCGCGATTTCGCCCGCTCTGCGCAGGCGCATCCCAAACACTCGACCGCCACCATGGCCGACTGGGCGATGTCGGACCAGCCCGCTGCCCGGGAAGAGATGCGCCGCCGCCTGCCCGGCGTTCCCCTCTGGGTGATTGGCCATTCGCTTGGGGCGATGCTGATGCCCTTGCAGGACGGGCTCCAGGACATCGACCGCATGATTTCCGTCGCCTCCGGCCTTGTCCACCACCAGGATCACCCCTGGCCCTATCAGGCCCTGGCAAGGCTGTTCTGGTTCGGCCATGTTCCTGCGCTGGTGCGGCTGCTTGGCTATTTCCCCGGCCGTCTCATCGGCTTCGGACCGGACATGCCCGCCGCAGCCTACTGGCAATGGCGCAAGTGGTGCACCCATCCGCATTCCTATTTCCCCGATCTCGGACGCACTCTGCCACAACCGAAATGGCACCTGTCCAACGCCCGCGCCGATCTCATCGCGATTGCTGACGACCCGGTCTGCCCCCCGGTCAGCGTGGCCAAGCTGGCGCGTGTCTATGGGGTCGAACAGAGCCGCTTCCGCGTGCTTGATCCGGCAATAAAGGGCCTCGCCAGGGTCGGCCACCTCGGCGCCTTTTCCCGCGCCAATGCCGCGCTCTGGCCGGACCTCATCGCTTAGAACCTTCAGCTGCGCCAGCGCAGCAGCCGCTTCTCCGCCAGCCCGATCAGCCAGCTTGTCAGCACGCCCAGCGCCGACAGGATGACCACCCCGGCGAACAGCCGCTCAAGATCGTACAGCGATCCCGCCTGCAGGATATAAGCGCCGATCCCGAACTCCGCGCCCAGCATCTCGGCCGCGACCAGCAGGATGATCCCGATGGCCAGCGACACACGCAGCCCCGACAGGATCCCCGGCAAGGCACCGGGCAGCACGATCTTGCGCACGATGGAGAACCACGACAGGCCAAAGCTCTGTCCCATCCGGATCAGCGTGCGGTCCACGTTGTCCACCGCGCCATAGGTCGACACCACCGTCGGCGTGAAGGTTCCGAAGGCGATCAGCGCGTATTTCGATCCCTCGTCGATCCCGAACCAGATCACGAACAGCGGCAACAGCGCGATCTTCGGAATCGGGAACAGCGCAGCAACCAGCGGCACCAGCCCGGCACGCACATAGCTGAACAGGCCGATGGCCACGCCGACGACGATCCCGACCGAGATGCCCATCACGCTCCCGACGGCAAGCCGGGTCAGCGAGGGCACCAGATGCGTCCACAACCGCCCGCTCTGCCACAGATCCACCAGCGTCCAGCCCACATCCGACGGGCGCGGCAACGTCAGGTTGCCGATCCAGCCGGTCCGCGTACCCCATTCGGCCAGCAGGATCAGCAAGACGAAGACAAGAACCCCGGCGCCCCGCTTGGCCACGGGCCGGAACCCGCCGCCCCGAAATGGCACCACGCGCGGGTCAGACATCGACCAGTTCCTGATCCGCCGCAACCGCCTCGTCGCGCATCAGCCGCCACAGCCGGTCCTGCAGGGCGTCCAAATCCGGATCACCCGCCCGCCGGTCCTCAATCGCGCCCGGCACCTCGATCACCTCGCGCAGCCGGCCCGGCCGGCGCGACAGCACGGCGATCCGATGTCCCAGCCGCACCGCCTCTGCCAGATTGTGCGTCACGTAGACGGCGGTAAAGGGCTGCCGCGTCCACAGCGCCACCAGATCGTCCATCAGCAACTCGCGCGTCTGCGCATCCAGCGCCGACAAGGGCTCGTCCAGCAGCATCACCGCCGGCTTGACCGCCAGCGCGCGGGCAATCGCCACCCGCTGCTTCATCCCGCCCGACAGCTGCCGCGGCAAGGCCTTGCGGAACCCCGACAGCCGCGTGCGCGCCAGCACGTCGGCGATGATCGCCTCGCCTTTTCGCCCGCCCAGCCCGTGATCCTCCAGTACCAACGATATGTTGCCCTCGACCGTCCGCCACGGCAGCAGCGCAAAGTCCTGAAACACATAGGTCAGCGGGTTGAGGCAGCCCTCGGGCACCGCGCCGGACATGCGCACCTCGCCCTCGTCCGGACGCTCCAACCCGCCGATCAGCCTTAGCAGGGTCGATTTTCCACAGCCCGACGGCCCCACGATGCAAAGGATTTCGCCTGCCGGAATCGCGAGGTTCACATCCTGCAGCACCGGCAGGCCGCTATAGCGGTGGGTGATATGATCGAGCGTCAGATCCATCGGGAAAGGCGGGGCCCCGGAAGGCCCCGCACCGTATTACATCATTTCGACATAGCTGGAATCGACCAGCGTCTCGACCGTGACATCTTCCTTCACCAGGCCTTCGGACTTGAACCAGTCGACCTGATCCTTGACCGATCCGAGGTTCAGCGCCGAGTTCTTGTTCAGCCGCATTGCGCCATCGATAATCGACTTGGCCGCCTTCTCGTAGGGCTGGTCCTCGTAGACATACTTGTGGATCAGCTTGACCATCTCTTCCTGCCCGGCCGCATCCAGCGTCTTGTCGACCAGCGCCGCGTTGAAATCGTCCGCCCCTTTCGAGAAGGCGCGCAGGAAGGCCTCGGTCTTGGCCCGTTCGTTCGCGGCGTTGTTGGCCGAGGTAAAGACCGTGGTCACCTGATAGTCGGGCAGATAGTCGGCCACCATTCCGATGTGGCTCACCGCCTTGGCCCCGACCAGAGCCTTGCCGATATGCGGCACGATGGTCCAGGCATCGACCTGCCCCGACTTCAGCGCGCCGATGATCGCGCCGACCTTCTGCAGGGGCTTGTAGCTGATCTTTGCTCCTTCGGCCTCGGCGATCTTGGCGCCCATGTAATGGAACGACGATCCCGCCTGGGTGATGCCAAAGCTGTGGCCGTCCAGCGCCTTGGGGCTGGTCAGCCCGGCGGCGTGGGCGTCATTCGAGGCCAGGATCATCTGGCCGTCGATGCCCTTCTCCTCCATCAGCGCCCCAGCGATGACCTTGGCCGCGCCCTTCTCGGCCAGGCTGATGAGTCCCCCGGTGATCGACGTCACGCCGAAATCGGCGTCGCCCGAGGCAATCGCCACCGCCATGGGCTGGGCCGCTTCGAAGAACTTGAACTCGACGTCCAGCCCCTCGTCCGCGAAATAGCCGCGCTCGAAGGCGACAAAGCTTGCCGCATGGCTGGTGAACCGCAGCGCGCCCACGCTCAGCTTGGTATTGGCCAAGGCCGGCGTGCCGAGCAGCGGCAGAACAGCCGCGCCCCCGGCAAGGCCCAGCGCCCCACGGCGGGTAAATGTGGTCATGGTCTCTCCTCCCTCATTTTCTGGCGCGATCCTAGAACGCATCGGCAAGGAGGCGCAAACACATTGCCGCCCCGGTCGACCCTTCCATCGGGTCGCAAAACGGCTCTAAATGGGCGCGGGCGCCATCGGAAGACCTGCCGCAAAGTCAACTGCGCCCGCGGGGCCAACGGGAAAGGACCGTCATGACCGTCACCCATCAGGAAGAACTCGACGGGCTGAAGGCCATCGGCCGCATTGTCGCCAACACGATGCAGGCGATGGCCCGGTCGATGGAGCCCGGCATGACAACGCGCGAACTCGATGCCATAGGCAGCGCCCTCCTGGCACGCGAAGGCGCCGTCTCCGCGCCGCAGACGACCTACGGCTTCCCCGGTGCCACCTGCATCAGCATCAACGAGGAAATAGCCCACGGCATCCCGGGCCGCCGGATCATCGCACCCGGCGATCTGGTGAACATCGACGTGTCGGCCTCGAAGAACGGCTATTTCGCCGATACCGGCGCGACCTTCCGCGTGCCGCCAACCCGCCCAAAGCTCGACCGGCTCTGCCGCGACGGCCGCCGCGCGATGGAGATTGGCATCGCCCAGGTCGCCAGCGGCCGCCCCCTCGCCGAAATTGGCCGCGCCATCGGCCGTTTCGCCGCGACCCGCAATTACACGCTGATCCGCAACCTGGCCAGCCACGGCGTCGGCCGGTCGCTGCATGAAGAGCCGACAGAAATCGCCACCTGGCCGACCCGGGGCGATACCCGCCGGATCAACCGGGGTCTCGTGCTGACGGTGGAACCCTTCCTGTCGACCGGCGGTCTCTGGGCGGCAGATGGCGCGGACGGTTGGACGCTCTACAGCGAACCCGCCGCACCCGTGGTGCAATACGAACATACCGTTGTCGCTACGGACAAGGGCGCCATTGTCGTCACACTTCCGGGCTAGAACACTTACTCGACCGGCACACCGAACAGCGTGATCGCCACCCCTAACACGGTCAACGCCGCGAAGGCGCCACGCCGTGCGCCCGAGGACGCGACGCAGGCAATCGCCGATTGCAGCGCGTAATACAGCGCGAACCCGCGCGAGGCATAGCTGATGATCTCGAAGATGTTCGACGTCCAGGTCAGCAGCAGACCAAGCGTCACCAGCACCACATAGGCCTGGCGCGGGGTCAGACGGCCGCCCGTCAGCTCGCTCACCAGCCCGCCCGCGCCTCCGGTATCGGCCACCGCCGCGCTGAACTGCGCGCTTAGCGCCGCCGCCACGAGCAACAGCGGCAGGATCGGCGCGACGACCTCCATCATCGAGATGATCGTGGTCTCGGTCAGCTCTGTGTCACCGGTGTCGATGGTGAAGGTCAGCAGCAGGATGTAGATCATGTAGATCACGGTGGCGACGATCTGTGCCAGCCGCATCGACCGGATCCGCGTCTGCGCGTCATAGGTCCGCCCGAGGTAGCGCGAGGTCTCGAATCCCTGCACCGTCACCACCAGCCCGAAGGCCAGCGTGATCGCCGGCCAGCCGCTCAGCACGGGCGGCTTCACGATCAGCGCATCACCCGAAACGGTTTTGGCGAAAAACACCGCCAGTCCCAGCAGCAGCCCCGCGATGATGGCCAGTTTCAGCCCGACGGAAACCTGCTCCATCCGCTCCAGCGCGCCAAAGCCGCGCGTCCAGCCAACCACAAGGATCACGGCAAAGGCCGCCGTCGTCAGCAGACGCGCATTGAAGGCTCCGTCGAAGGGAGTCAGCCGCACCCCGAAGGCACCAAACAGGTTCAGGTAGTAGGCAACCGAGATGACATAGGCCACCGACAGCACCCAGGAGGCGGCCTGCTCCAGAATCAGTTCAGTGCCCGCCGTCTCTTCGTGCTCCGCGCGATGGGCGATGTTGCGCCGCACCGCCGCCCCGAATAACCACGCGCCTGCACAGAGCCCGGCCATGTAGACCGGCGCCTGCCAGCCGTACGAGGCATCCAGGATCGGCCCCAGCACCAGAAAGCCGCTGCCGATGATCGACGCCAAAGGCGTGATCGCCGCGCGCCACAGTTTCAGCCCGGACAGCCGCGGCCAGATCAGCAGCCCGCCGGTCGCCAGAACCGCCATCAGGATCGAGATATTCAGCGCCATTGCGCCCTATTGACCCGAAACAGGTCAATTGGCCAGCATCCGCAGGCCCTGCGTCACGTCCGAGCGGATCGCAAGCCGCAGCCCCGGCTCGTCCCCGGCCTTCAGCGCCGCGATGATCAGCTTGTGATAATGGGGCGGATCGGTCCGGCGCAGCCGGCTGTACAGCTGCCGCATGGTCGGCCCAAGCTGCAGCCAAACCGTCTCGGTCATCGCCAGCATCGCCGGCGCCTGGGCGCGCAGATAGAGCGTCCGGTGGAATTCCAGGTTGGTCCGGATATAGCCCACGGCATCGCGCGTCAGGATGACTTCGCCGATGGTGGCATTGATCGTCTGCAACCGGTCGATCAGCGCGTTATAGGCGCGCGGCAGGGCGCGGCTCGCCAATTCCACCTCGATCAGCGCACGCAGCGCCGCCAGTTCCTCAATCCGCTCGTTGCTCAGCTCGGGCGTCGTCACCCGCCCCGACGACGACAGCGACAGCGCCCCCTCCGCCACCAGCCGCCGCAGCGCCTCACGCGCCGGGGTCATCGAGACGCCATAGTCCTTGCCGATCCCCCGCAGCGTCAGCGCCTGCCCGGGCGCGATCTCGCCATGCATGATCCGCGTCCTGAGCGCGCGATAGACGCGGTCATGGGCGGCAGGCAGCAGATCGGCGGAACGGGGCAGCATGACGCAACTCTGTGATCACATACCCGAAGGCCGTCAAGCCTCACCGTCGAAACTGAAGCGATGCAGCGCATTGCCCTCGCTCTTCAGCCAGGCCCGCGACGCCGCATAGGGCCCACCATAGAGCCGCTTCACAATCGCCCAGAAGGCAGGAGAGTGATTCATCTCGGCCAGATGTGCCACCTCATGGGCGGCGACATAGTCCAGCACCTCGGGCGGCGCCATCACCAGCCTCCAGGAATACATCAGCCCCCCGTCCGACGTGCAGGAGCCCCAGCGCGAACGGGTGTCTCGCAGCGTGATCCGTCCATACCCCCGCCCCAGCGCCTCCGCGTGCCGGTCCGACGCCGCCACCAGCCGGTCGCGCGCCAGCGTCTTCAGCCAGGCCGCCAGCCGCGGCCCCTCGGCGCCGGCCGGCACACCGATCTCTGACTCGCCCAGCAGAATCCGCCGCCCCGCCACCGGCACCACCCGGCGCAGAATGCCCTCGACCGGCAGCAGGCTGCCCTGCCCGACCACTTCCAGTTCGGGCCACTGGCTCAGATGTCCGCGGATCCAGGCCTCCTTCTCGCGGGCAAAGGCAATGGCTGTCGCCTCGGAAACGCCCCTGGGCAGGGTGAGCGTCACCCGCCCGTCCAGACGGGAAATCCGCAGCGTGATCCGCCGCGCCTGCGCCGAGCGGCGCAGCAGCAAAGGCACCGGGGGCCGCCCGGGCAACAGATGTTCCGCCATTCCCACCCCCTTGCCAAAGGCTTTGACAGTTCCCACGTCCTGTGGCACGTGACCGGAATCGTCGCACCGACTCAAGCCATAATCGAGGGGATAACCATGCCCAAGGAAGAATGGGGTACCAAGCGGCTTTGCCCGACGACAGGCAAGCGCTTTTACGACCTCAACAAGTCGCCGATCGTCAGCCCCTACACGGGCGAGGTGGTCGAGCTCGATCTCAGCAAGGCGCGCATGATCGCCGCCGACAACGAAGACGCCGCCTCGGCCAAGGCCAAACGCGCCGACATGGATGACGAAGTCGTCCTGGACGATGACGACGATGTCGAGGTCGATCTGGGCGACGAACTGCTGGAAGAAGAAGACGATGACGACGTCTCGCTGGACGACATCCACGGTGTCGCCGGCAACGACGACGACTGACTCCAAAACCTGCGCCGGGCCGGATTTTTCCACTTGATCCCGCCCGGTGTTGCGCCTAGACAGCGGCGCACGACGATGGGGCCTTAGCTCAGCTGGGAGAGCGCTTGCATGGCATGCAAGAGGTCAGGGGTTCGATCCCCCTAGGCTCCACCAAACCCCCGAATATCCGACAACCGTTTCCTGCTGCGTCGATGACGCAGGCAGACGACCCAAGCGCGCGATGTCGCGGGTCCCCTCGGCCTATTGCAAACAGCAGAACTCTGGCGATCCCTGGAGGACTCGAACCCCCAACCTGCTGATTAGAAGTCAGCTGCTCTATCCAGTTGAGCTAAGGGACCGCTTGTGCCCCGTTCTGAGGGCTTTGTGCCGCGCGATCAAGGGGCAAGCGCATGAAGACGCTCTCGGCATCCGCCAAATAGTCCGCGAAGGGCGGGCAGTCGGTGAATCCGTGCCGGGCATAGAAGGCGCGGGCCGGGGCGAAGGCCGGTCGCGCGCCGGTTTCCAGCAGCAGTTCGCTCAGACCGGCGGCCCGGGCCTCGGCGATCAGGTGGCGCAGCATTCGGTCGGCCAGACCGTGGCCGCGTTGGCTGGCGCGCACATGCATCGACTTGATCTCGCCCGCGCGGTCACCCAGCGGTTTCAACGCGCCCATCGCCACCGCCTCCTCCCCATCGAGGATGGCGAAGAATTTCACACCAGCTTCCGACAGACGCTCTGGCGGCAGCGCGTGCACGCTTTCCGCCGGGCTGGTGGCCCGCATCAGGGCAAGATGGGTTTCGATCAGCGGCAGGACACGCGGGTCGGTCGGGGCAATCCCGACAACGCCGTTCAGTGCGTCCACACGCTGCGCCGATTGGTGGCGAAATTCTCGCCATAACCACCGGGCCGCACATTCGGCTTGCGCGGTTTCGGCTCGATCACCACAGCGTCTATCCCCTTGGACTCGGCATATTCCTTGGCCGCCTCGCGTGTGGGAAAGCGCAGGCGCACCTGGCTCTGCGTATCGTCGGACGAGGTCCAGCCCATCAGCGGATCGACATCGCGTGCACTGGCCTGCGGGAATTCCAGGACCCAGTCACGGGTCTTTGCGGTGCCCGACTGCATCGCGTTGCGGGCTGGCTTGTAGATGCGTGCGCGCATGAGAACCGTCTCCGTCCGGTGGATCAGACCCCTTCTGCCATGACACGAAGCGCTTGCCAAGCGGGCGCGAGGCCGCAGGCACCCGCTCCGTCGATCGCAGGGTCTTCAGCGGGCCCGGCGCGCCGCCTTCACCTCAGCCTTGCGCGGCAGGGCCATCGCAGCCGAAAGCAGGGTCACCAGGCAGATCGTCACCAACAGAGTCGTCATTCGGGAGATTCTCCGTGATTGGGCGACACCGACGCTAACACGTGTCGGGATGATTCCCCAAGCCCTGCCGCTCGGCCGCATCACAGAGGGCACAATTCCGGCACGGGTTCGCCCATTGTTGCGGACGAACCGCCAATGCCGCCACAATCCTGCCCTCCGCCATGCCGACAGATCCTGTCAGCATCCTCGCCTCCGCCCCTTGCATCGGAACAAAAAGGGTCCAGATTATCCTTTCCACAAGGAATCGCCGCCATGCCCTTTGCCCATTCCGACAAGACCATGCCGATGGTCCAGAACTTGCCCGCCGGCACTCGCCGCGAAAAGCTCGAAGGCGGGCGCAAGCTGGTCATGCGCACCGAATTCGAACCCGCCGGCGACCAACCCACTGCCATCGCCGAGATCACCGAGGCGATCCTTGCGGGCGAGCAGAACCAGGTGCTCCTCGGCGCCACCGGCACCGGCAAGACCTTCACCATGGCCAAGGTGATCGAGGCGACCCAGCGCCCGGCTATCATCCTCGCCCCAAACAAGACGCTGGCGGCGCAGCTCTATGGCGAATTCAAGGGCTTCTTCCCCGACAACGCGGTCGAGTATTTCGTCAGCTTCTACGACTACTACCAGCCCGAGGCCTATGTGCCGCGGTCGGACACGTATATCGAGAAAGAATCCCAGATCAACGACCAGATCGACCGGATGCGCCACTCGGCGACCCGGGCGCTGCTCGAACGCGACGATGTGATCATCGTCGCCTCGGTCTCCTGCATCTATGGCATCGGCTCGGTCGAGACCTACGGGGCGATGACCCAGGACCTCAAGGTCGGGCAGAACTACAACCAGCGCCAGATCATGGCCGACCTCGTCGCCCAGCAATACAAGCGCAACGACCAGGCCTTCCAGCGCGGCTCCTTCCGCGTGCGCGGAGACAGCCTCGAAATCTTCCCTGCCCACCTCGAAGACCGGGCGTGGAAGCTCTCCTTCTTCGGCGAAGAGCTCGAATCGATTACCGAATTCGACCCGCTGACCGGCGAAAAGACCGCCTCGATGAACCAGGTCCGCGTCTACGCCAACTCGCACTACGTGACGCCCAAGCCGACGATGCAGCAGGCCATCGTCTCGATCCGCAAGGAACTTCGAACCCGCCTCGACCAGCTGGTCTCCGAGGGCAAGCTGCTCGAAGCGCAGCGGCTGGAACAACGCACCAATTTCGATCTGGAAATGCTCGAGGCCACCGGCGTCTGCAACGGGATCGAGAACTATTCCCGCTACCTCACCGGCCGCGCCCCCGGAGAGCCGCCGCCGACGCTCTTCGAATTCATCCCCGACAATGCCATCGTCTTCGCCGACGAATCCCACGTCTCGGTCCCCCAGATCGGCGGCATGTATCGCGGCGACTACCGCCGCAAGTTCACCCTGGCCGAGCACGGCTTCCGCCTGCCCTCCTGCATGGACAACCGGCCCCTGAAGTTCGAGGAATGGGATGCCATGCGCCCCCAGTCCGTCTTCGTCTCCGCCACCCCGGCGAAATGGGAGATCGAACAGACCGGCGGCGTCTTTACCGAACAAGTCATCCGCCCCACCGGCCTGCTCGACCCGATGGTCGAGATTCGCCCCGTCACCACCCAGGTCGACGACCTGCTGGACGAGATCCGCAAGGTCACCGCCGATGGCTACCGCACCCTCGTCACCACGCTGACCAAGCGCATGGCCGAGGACCTGACCGAATACCTGCACGAACAGGGCATCAAGGTGCGCTACATGCACTCCGACATCGACACGCTGGAACGCATCGAGATCCTCCGCGACCTGCGACTCGGGGCCTTCGACGTGCTGATCGGCATCAACCTCCTGCGCGAAGGTCTCGACATCCCCGAATGCGGCCTCGTCGCGATCCTGGACGCGGACAAGGAAGGCTTCCTGCGCTCGGAAACCTCGCTCATCCAGACCATCGGCCGCGCCGCCCGCAACGCCGACGGCCGCGTCATCATGTATGCCGACCACATCACCGGTAGCATGGAGCGCGCGCTGGCCGAAACCGACCGCCGCCGCGCCAAGCAGATCGCATATAACGAGGAACACGGCATCACCCCCGCGACGGTCAAGAAGAACGTCGATGACATCCTCGCCGGCCTTTACAAGGGCGATACCGACATGAACCGGGTCACGGCGAAGATCGACCCGAGGATCGCCGGCGGTAACCTCAAGACCGTGCTCGACGGCCTGCGCACCGACATGCGCAAAGCCGCCGAGAACCTCGAATTCGAAGAGGCCGCCCGCCTGCGCGACGAGATCAAGCGTCTGGAAGCCGTCGACCTCGCCGTCCACGACGACCCGCTGGCGCGGCAGTCCGCGGTCGAAGCGGCGTCAGAGGCGGCGGTGAAAGGCAAGGGAAGGAGCACGGCGGGGCGACCGGGACAGCATGGGGGGAATGTGCGGAGGCGGAAGCGGTAAGGCAAACGTAGGGTGGGCAATCTGCCCACCATCCCGACATTCATCTCTCAACACCGATGGTGGGCGAACCGCCCACCCTACAGCCCGAATTTGTCGCCTTTCTTTGTCACTCGCCGGGCAATCTGCACACCACCATGACCCCCGTCACGCGACCCAACGACGGGCAAACCACCCACCCCACTCTCCGAAATCGCCCTCCGGCATCGACCCCGACCACTCCGCCTCCACGCGACCGGCGCGGATGTCCCGGTGGATCGACGAAAACGGCCAATCCACCGCGCGCGCCACGTATCCGTGCTTCACCGGATTGCCCCAGCAATAGGCCACATGGGCCCGGTAATCCGCATCGTCGCGGATCAGGTGCTCCCAGTACCGCCGCTGCCAGACGCCCAGCTCCCGCTTTGCCAGCTTGCTGGAAGACCGCCGCCGCTCCTCTCCGATCGCGTGGGAAAACCGCGCCTTGATCTTGCGCCACCGCTCGGGAAACCCGGCATCCTGCGCCGGAAGCGTCCAGACCGCATGAAGATGGTCGGGCAGGATCACCATCGCATCACAGAAGACAGGATGCTCGACCACGGTCTTTCGATAGGCGGACCGCAGCAGGTCGATCCGGTCCGTCAGGTCAGACCCGCCCCGACTCGCGAGGTTGACGGTAAAGAAATATGTCGCGCCCGGAATGCGACGTCGGCTGTAGCTGGACATGCCGACGACTGTTCCGCGATCAAGCTTAACACTTCGTGTAGGGTGGGCAATCTGCCCACCTTTGGCTTCCGAAAAGCCCCTCGCCCTTCTTCCGGCCAGCCAGCCTCCGCGCACGATCTACCCTGGAAATGCGGGTCAAGAAGCTGGACAGGTAACGGCGCAGGTCAGGTCCTGTGTATCGCAGGTCCCTGGGCAGACCTCGGGGCCGGAAGCGGCGTTCCCTGACCGCGAAGACTCGGGCCAGAAAACGTCACTCGAAGAAAATAAAGGGGAATCAAATACTTGACCCCCCGTCCCAGCTGGGACACTTTTTTCGGCCGCCTACATCCCCTTGTCGACGATCTGTTCGGTCTCGCCGCCGGCCTCGACCCAGTCCTTGAGTCCGCCGATGTTGTAGACCTGGTCATACCCCATGTCCTTCAGCACCTTGCCCGACAGCGCCGACCGCCCGCCCGAGGCGCAATAGACCAGAACGGGCCGGTCCTTGCGGAACTCCGGGTTGTGATAGGCGGTGTCCGGATCGGCGCGGAACTCCAGCATCCCGCGCGAGACATGCATCGCCCCCTTCACCTTGCCCGCCGCCTCGAGTTCCGGCGCGTCGCGCACGTCCACCACCAGCGCCCCCTTAGCGATCAGATCGCGCGCGCGGTCGATGCCAATCTTCTCGACGGCGGCATTCGCCTCCGCCATCATGTCCTTCACGGTCCTGCTCATCGCTTCGCTCCCTTTCACACCACACTCATGACGGCGCCCGATCGGACAGCAGTGCCTCGATCCGGCCCAGAATTTCCTGCGTCGACGCCGCCTCGCGCGGCGCCTCCAGGCCGCGCCACACCAGGTCGAGCACCTGATCGGCCAGCCCATCGACGTCGTAATCGCCCTCGTTGCGCAGAAACGCCCAGGTGCGGTGCTCGATGCTCCCGAAGATCACGTCGCGCACCAGCGTCGGCGACAGGCCCGACCGGATTTCCCCCGCCTTCATGCCGGCCGCCACCACTTCGCTCACCCTTGCGGTATAGGCCCGGTTCAGCGCAAACAGCCTTGTGTCGCGGTAATCCGGCTCGGGCCGAAGATGCTGAAAGACCAGCCGGCTCATGTCCGGCTGCTGATGGATCGACCGCAGGTGGCGGTGAATGATGAACCGCAGCCGGTTGCGGGTCCCCTCGATGGCCGCCAGCGTCGCCGCATCGTCCTCGATCATCTCCTCGAACCAGGCTTCGGCCATGCGGAACATCAGATCGCGCTTGTTGCGGAAATAGCGATAGATGCTGCCCTCGACCACGCCCGCGCGTTCGGCGATCTCGCTCATCACCATGTCGTTATAGCCGCGTTCCGCGAAGACGGCCCGCGCGGCGACAAGAATGTCCGCCGTCCGCTTTTCCGGCGACAGTCTGCTTGCGCGTCGCTTGGTCGATGCCATGGTTCTTCCGCTAGGATCGGGGTCCCCTGACAGAACCAGCAATGGCCGGTCAATGCAAGTTAGGAAGCGGCGGCAGGCTCTCTCTGTGCCAGTCCAAGCCGCCAGCGCAACTGCGGCAGACGGTCGGCGCCAAAGAACAGCTCCTGCCCCAGAACCACGCAGGGCACGCCGGGAACACCCAGCGCCACCGCGTCGTCGATATGCTGGCGCAACTGATCACGGCACCCCGCGTCCTCCATGAACCGCGCGGCACTGTCGGGGTCATAGCCGGCGTCCAATGCAATGGTGGCCAGAACCGCCGGGTCGCGCAGGTCCAGCCCCTGGGCAAAGCGCGCGCGGAACAGCGCACGGATCAGATCGACCGGCGGGTCGGGCTGCTCGCCGGCAAATCCGATCCACATCCGAAGGGCCAGGTGCGCCGACATCGGCAGCGGGTCGGGCTGGCGATAGGGCAGGCCGAAGAAGGCGGCCGAGCGTTCCATGTCGGCCAGCATGTAGCGGCGCCGCGTCTCGGTCTCCATCGGCGGCGGAATGCCCTGGGCCTTCAGGATCGCCCAGACCATCGCGGGGCGCAGGGTTACCGGAAGTCCGGCTTCCGCGCCAATCCGCAGCACCTCGTCAAAGGCCAGATAGGCATAGGGCGAGGCGAAATCGAAAAAGAAGCTGAGCCCGCGCGCCGCCATCAGAACCGGAACACCCCGTATCCCTCGTCGCCCAGCGGCGCGTTCATTGCGGCGGACAGTGCCAGAGCAAGCGCGTTGCGGGTATCGACCGGGTCGATGATCCCGTCATCCCAGATCTGCGAGGTCGCATAATAGGCCGACAGCTGATCCTCATAGGCGCGGCGCGTGTCCTGCCACAACGCCTGGATCGCGGCCTCGTCCACGGTGCCACCATTGCGGCGCATCTGGTTGGCCTTAACCTCGGCAAGCGTGTTCGCTGCCTGATCTCCGCCCATCACGCCGATCTGGTGATTTGGCCATGTGAACAGGAACCGCCCATCAAAGGCGCGGCCGCACATGCCGTAGTTGCCCGCGCCGAACGATCCGTTGCACATGACCGTAAATTTCGGCACCCGCGAACAGGACTGCGCCATGATCATCTTGGCGCCGTCCTTGGTGATCCCACGCCGTTCGTATTCGCGCCCGATCATGTAACCGGTGATGTTCTGCAGGAACAGCAGCGGCGTATTGTTCTGGTTGCACAGCTCGATGAAATGCGCGCCCTTGAGCGAGCTTTCGTTGAACAGAACCCCATTGTTGGCAAGGATGCCGACCTTGATGCCCCAGATGTTCGCGTAGCCACAGATCAGGGTCTGGCCATAGTTCGGCTGATATTCATGAAAGCGCGAACCATCGACGATCCGGGCGATGATCTCGCGGATATCGAACTGTTTCTTGATGTCGTCGGGAAGGATTCCATAGATCTCCTCCGGGTCGTAGGCAGGCGCCTCGGGCGCTTCCTGCTGGAACGCCCATTTCTTCGGCCGGTCCCATTGCGACACGATCTCGCGCCCGATGCGGATGGCGTCTGCCTCGTCCCGCGCCGGGTAGTCGCAGGTGCCCGAGACCGAGGTATGCATCTCGGCCCCGCCCAATTCCTCGACCGTCACCTCTTCGCCCGTCGCCGCCTTGACCAGCGGCGGGCCGCCAAGGAACACCGCGCCGGTGCCGCGCACGATCACCGAATAATCCGACAGCCCGGGAATGTAGGCCCCGCCCGCCGTGCAATGACCGAAAACCAGCGCCAGCTGCTTGATCCCCTTCTTCGACAGGATGGACTGGTTGCGGAAGATGCGCCCGGCCATGTGCTTGTCGGGGAAGACCTCGGACTGAAGCTGCAGAAAGCCCCCCGCACTGTCGCACATGTGGATCACCGGCAGATGGTTCTCCATCGCGATATCAAGCGCGCGCACGATCTTCTTGACCGTCAGCGGATACCAGGCCCCGCCCTTGACGGTCGGGTCGTCGGCGCGGATCAGCACCTCGCGCCCCGATACCGTCCCGATGCCCACGATGGCGCTCGCCGAGGGGGAATCGCCGTCATACTCGCGATTGGCGGCCAGGGAGGACAGTTCCAGGAACGGCGTGCCGGGATCGAGCAGCATCTCGATCCGCTTGCGCGGCGGCATCTTGCCCTGCTTCTCCATCCGGTCGAGATCGCGTTGCGGTCGGGCATGGCGCGCCGCCTCCTGCTTCTCGCGGAAGGCCGCCACCAGCCGCCGGTTATGCGCCATATTGGCCCGGAACTCCGGGCTGTTGACGTTAAGCTTCGACTGGATCTTACGCATCGTCTTCGCCTTCGCTGTCATCCGCAAGCCGGGCAAGCAACTGGTCCTTGTCGAACAGCTCACCCTCCGCCACCAGGATTTCCCCCACCGTCCCTGCGCGCGGCGCGGACAGCACCGTCTGCAGCTTCATGCTCTCGATCGTCAGGATCGGATCGCCCATCGCAACCGTATTGCCCTCGGCCGCCTCGACCGAGACCACCGCCCCCGGCATCGGCGCACGCAGCTCGCCCGAGGCGCCCGCCCCCGCGTCTTCGCCCGCACCCAGGAGTTCGGCATTGTACGTGCGCCCGTTGGCCCGCAGCGTCAGGCCGGCAAGCGTGCGTGCGCGGGCCAGCGGCAGGTCACGCCCGCCGATCTGCAGACGGTCCAGCCCATCGGCATCTCCGCCCGGATCGCCGACCGTCACGCGGCGCCCGTCGATGGACACGATCAGCTGCGGCCGGCGGGCAACGATATCGACCTCGCGCTCGACCCCGTCGAGAAGGATACGGAATGTCATGGTCAGTTTCTCCAGTGCCCGATCGCCGCCTGAATGTCCGGCACGTCGAAGACCATCTGCCGGAACTCGCGAAAGCCCAGCGCAGCTGCAACCAGCAGGCGGTCTTCTTCCCCCTGCTCCAAAGGCACGGGCGACAGGGCCCCGGCGTTTTCCTCGATGAAGCCGGTGTGCAGCCGCGCCTCGCGGAAGGCCGCGCTCTCCAGAACCCGGATCAGATAATCGACGTTGGTCGTCACCCCCAGGAGGGCCAGCTCCTTCAATGCCTCCACCGCTCGGTCTGTCGCCTCGCCACGAGTCGCGCCATGTGCGACCAGTTTCGCCAGCATAGGGTCGAAATCGGACGTCACCGCGCGACCCTGATCCAACCCATGCTCGAACCGCAGCCAGGGCGCGTGGGGAATATGCAGGAAGTCGATCCGCCCGGTTTCGGGCATGAAGTTCTGCTCGGTATTCTCGGCACAGATACGGCATTCGATGGAATGCCCGTTCTTGGTCACCCCGTCCTGCGCGCAGGGCAGGCCCCGGCCAGCGGCCAGGTCGATCTGTGCGCGCACCAGGTCGATGCCGGTGATGTCCTCGGTCACCGGATGCTCGACCTGCAGGCGCGTGTTCATCTCGAGGAAAAAGAACCGCCCGTCCGCGCCCAGGATGAACTCGACCGTCCCGGCGTTGCGATACTTCGCAGCCTGCGCCAGACGGACTGCCGCGGCGCAAATCTCGTCGGCCTTTTCCCGGCTCAATTGTGACGACGGCGCTTCCTCGACGATCTTCTGGAACCGCCGCTGGATCGAGCATTCCCGCTCGAACAGGTGGATCACCTCACCCGTCCCGTCGCCCAGGACCTGCACCTCGATATGGCGCGGCCGTTCGACGTAAAGCTCTGCATAGACCCTGCCATCGCCGAAATACCGCTGCGCCTCGCTGGCCGCGATCCGCGCCGCCTCGCGCAGTTCGCCCGAGGTACGGACGATGCTCATGCCCTTGCCGCCGCCCCCGGCCGAGGCCTTGATCAGCACCGGAAACCCGATCTTCGCCACATCCGCGGCGAAGCGGTCCAGGTCGTCGGTCGGCAGCACCGAAGGCGCGACCGGCACGCCGTGCTGTTCGGCGAAGTTGCGCGACGATATCTTGTCGCCCATCAGGGCGATGGTCTCTGCCGCGGGTCCGATGAAGACCAGCCCTGCCTCTTCGACCGCCCGTGCGAATGCCGCATTTTCGGACACGAAGCCATAACCCGGATGGATCGCGCCCGCGCCCGTCGCCTGCGCCGCCGCGATGATCTGGGCAATGTCCAGATGCGCGGCGACCGGCGTGTCGCCGGTCAGCTCCACCGCCTCGTCCGCCTCGCGCACGTGGCGCGCCTTGGCCTCGACCGCATGGTGAACCGCTACGGCGGTCAACCCCATCGCGTGAACGGCGCGGATCACCCGGCAGGCGATCTCGCCCCGGTTGGCGATCAGCACCTTGGTAAACGGATAGTCGCTCATGCCGCACGCGCCTCCTCGGCAAATTCTTCAAGCCGGCCGCCGGGCGCAACCCAGTCGGCAGGAACCTCGACCGGAAGATCCAGCAGGATCTGCGCCAGAGCCTTGCCCTGCGGGTCGTGACGCAGCGAGGCAACACCCCCGCCGCCCAGCGCCTTGTCCATCAGGAAGTTGAACCCGCTCAATCCCGGCCAGTCGAAGCGGGTCACCTCGCCCGACACGAAATGCGCGAACCACTCGGCCACGCGCGCGGGCGTCACGCCTGCCGCGATCCAGGGCAGGAACTCGGGCGCCCGCGACAGAACACCGATATTCGCCTTGTCGCCCTTGTCGCCCGACCGCCCATGCGCCAGCGCGATCAGCGGTACTGTGACGCGCGGCCCCTCGGGAAGCGGCGCATGGGGTGTCACAGGCGCCACCGCCTCGGGCGCCGCATTGCCACCCATATCCTGCGCCACATCGAAGGTCTCGGATCCGACGCTCGCCGACATCGGCACCCGCGCCTTGTCGACCAGGCACGAGAACAGCCGGATCACCGGCTGCGGGGCCGGACGACCTCCGGCAAAGCCCGTGATCCCCTGCGCCATCGAGCAGGCGGCGGGATAGATTTCGCCCGCGAAGATCTCCAGTGCCGCCCGATCGCTGTGCCGCACGGCCAGCTTCAGGATCACTTCCCGTGCGGCCGATTTCCTGGCATCCGCGCCATAGTTGCTCTCGGCGCCCAGAACCTCGATCAGGGTCTCGGAAAAGGGCGCCAGCCCTGCTTCGGCGATCATCCGGCCTGTCCGCTTCAAAAGCGCCTCACCGGTGGCCTGCGCCTTGGCCGGCGCATCGCGCCCGGCGATCATCAGCGTCACCGAAGACCGATAACCATCGGGATAGGTCGCGCTCACCTTCAGGGTCCGCGTCGGCGCACGACCCTTTGCTCCCGAAACCCGCACCACATCCGGCCCGGCCTGCTCCAGCCGCACCTCGCTCCAGTCGCAGGTCACGTCGGGCAGGACATAGGCGGTCGGATCCCCGACCTCATAGCAAAGCTGCTCGGCCACCGTCATCGGCGTGACCAGACCGCCGGTGCCCTCGGGCTTGGTCAAATCAAATGTCCCGTCCGGCCTGCAGATGGCGATGGGAAATCCCACGTCGTCCCAGCCCGGCACGTCGCGCCAGTCGGTGAAGATCCCGCCCGTCACCTGCGGCCCGCATTCCAGAAGATGCCCGGCCAGACTGCCAGCAGACAGCCTGTCGTAATCGCCCGCGGTCCAGCCAAATTCATGCATCAGCGGCCCCAGCACCGTGGCGCTGTCCACCACCCGGCCAGTAATTACCACATCCGCCCCCTCGGCCAGCGCCCGGGCGATGGCGGCTGCGCCCAGATAGGCATTCACGCTGGTCAGCTTGGCCGGCATCGGCGCGCCGGTGAACATCTCGACCGTGCCTTCGGCCCGCAGCGTCTCGGCCAGCGCCGAAATGTCGTCTCCGCGCACGACGCCGATCTTCAGATCTACCCCCGCCTCGGCAAAGACGGCCGCCAGCGCATCCCGGCAGGCATCCACGTTCACGCCCCCGGCATTGGTGACCACCTTGATCCCCTTGGCGGCGATATCTTTCGCCAGCGGCTTCATCACCTTGGTCACGAAGTCGGGCGCATAGCCAAGGTCGGGTGATTTGATCTTCATCCGGGCCAGGATCGACATGGTGATCTCGGCCAGATAATCCATGACGAGGTAATCGACCCCGCCCCGCTCCACGATCTGGCGCGCGCCCTCGGGGCTGTCGCCCCAGAATCCGCCGCCGCCGCCGATCCGAACCTCCTGCTTCATCTCAGCGCCCCGTCCAGACCGGCGAACGCTTTTCGTTGAAGGCCGCAAAGCCTTCCCGGGCATCGGCGGTCCGTGCCATGTTGGCCAGCATGAACGGCGCGTATTCCAGCGCCGTGTCGAAGCTCATCTCGCGGATGCGCGACAGGCTCTGCTTGCCCAGCCGCACGCCCGCCGGCGATTTCGTCACGATCCGCTCCAGCAGCCAGTCCGTCTTGCTGTCCAGCTCGGCCGCCGGAACAGCATAGTTGACGATATCGTGCCCCACCGCCTCAGCCGCCGTGATTGGCTCTCCGGTCAGGCACATCTCCATCAGCACACGATTCGGCGTGTTCCGGATCAGGAACGGCAGGATCATCATCGGGAACAGCCCGACCTTGACCTCGGGCACGCCCATCAGCGCATCCTCGCGCGCCACCACCAGGTCGCAACCGCAGACAAGACCATACCCCCCGGCCAGCGCATGTCCGTTCACCCGCGCGATCAGCGGCTGTCGCGCCCGGTTCATCCGCTGGAACAGCGCGGCAAGATAGTGGCTGGGGTCGGCCTCATCCATCGAGAACGGCGCCCCATCGGCCGTCGGCTGCAGATCGCCGCCAGCGCAGAACGCCTTTTCCCCTTCGCCCGTCAGCACGATGGCGCGAATGTCATGGTCGGCATCAGCCATATCGAGCCCGGCGGTGATCCCACGCGCCACTTCGGCATTCAGCGCGTTGCGCCGGCTTTCGCGCGTGATGGTGATGGTCAGCACCGGGCCATCCCGGCGCAGGTCGACGGTCTCGTTCATCTGCGATCCTCCCTCACTCGCGGCATCCCGGCCGACGAGCACCCCTCATTAATGATGCATACTCAATAGCGCTGTCAACATCGCTTGCAATGTCTTGCGCACAACCCTGTCAGATATATTGCTATGCTTCTCATTTCCTCTTGTTTCGCGGCAGGATTTCAGTTCATGTTCACAACTGAAGACCATTCACTAACGTCCGATACGTGGTGAACTTGGTTCAGGAGGAGACTGAAATGATCGCGAACTACCCCGAAACTTTCGAGCTGGATCAGGAAAAGCAGGAGATTCTCGACCTGGCCGACCGCTTCGGCCGCAACGAACTCTATCCGCTGGCCGAGCGCATGGACGCCGAGGAGTGGTGGCCGGAAGAGGCCTTCCCGAAGATCGGCGCGAATGGCTTTTTCGGAGCGACGATTCCCGACGCCTTCGGCGGTGCGGGCATGGACCTGTTGTCCGCCGGTCTCGTCCTTCAGGGGTTCTCTCGCTGGAATCACGCGATGGCGCTGTCCGTCGTCGCCCATGACAACCTGTGCGCCAACAACATCTACCGCAACGGAAACGACGCACAGCGAGCCAAATATCTTCCCGGCCTCTGTGACGGCACCAAGATCGGCGCGCTTGGCCTGACCGAACCGGGCGCCGGCTCCGATGCGCTCGGCTCGATGCGAACGACCGCGCGCAAGGACGGCGATCACTACGTTCTGAACGGTGCCAAGATCTACATCACAAACGGCCCGGTAGCCGACATTGTCCTGGTCTATGCCAAGACCGACCCAGCCGCCGGCCCCAAGGGGATCTCGGCCTTCATCGTCGAAACCGATACGCCCGGCTTTGCCGTTGCCCAAAAGCTGATCAAGATGGGCTATCGCGGCAGCCAGACCGCCGAACTCGTCTTTGACGAATGCCGCGTGCCCGCCGAGAACATGGTCGGGGAAGAGAACAAGGGCGTCGGCATCGTGATGAGCGGGCTTGACCTCGAACGCGCGATGATCTCGCCGATCTGTCTGGGCATCGCCGAACGCGCCCTCGAACTGTCGCTCGACTATGCCCAGACCCGTCGCCAGTTCGGCAAGCCGATCGGCAGCTTCCAGATGGTCCAGTCGATGCTGGCCGAGATGTATGTGCTGGTCGAAACCATGCGCACCTTCACCTACCGCGTCCTCGCCGCCGGCGCCAAGGTCGAGATCGGCGACGGCGGTCGCGGCGATATCCACATGCTGACTGCCGCCTCGGTGATGTATGCCGCGCAGACGGTGAACAAGGTTCTCGATATTGCCGTGCAGGTGCATGGCGGTTCGGGGTATATCTGGGAATCCGAAATCAACCGCCTGTACCGCTCGACCAAGCTGCTCGAAATCGGTGCCGGCACGACCGAGGTGCGCAAGATGATCATCGCCGGCGAGCTTCTGAAGGACATGCCCCGTGGCTGACGCAAAGTTCGGCCTCACCGATGAGGATTTGGCCAGCCATCCGATGACCTATGCATCCGGCGTCCTCGCCGGGCAGACCGCGGTCATCTCGGGCGGCGCGGGCGGCATCGGGCGCGCGACTGCGTGGCTCTTCGCCCGGATGGGGGCCTCGGTCGTCATCACCGGCCGCAAAATCGCCAAGATAGACCCGCTTGTCGAGGCGCTCACCGCCGCAGGGCATACCGCCCGGGGCGAGGCGCTCGATATCCGCGACCGCGCGGCGGTCAGGGATTTCTGGGACCGCCAGTGGCAAAACGGCGGCGCCGATCACCTGATCAACAGCGCCGGGGGCCAGTTCCCCGGCGCCGCTATCGACTTCACCGAGAAGGGTTGGGATGCGGTCATCAACACCAATCTGAACGGCTCCTGGCACATGATGCAAGCCGCCGCGCAGAAGTGGCGCGCGGCCGGTCGGCCGGGCAACATCGTGACGATCATCGTTGTGACCACCGGCGGCCTGCACGGCGTGGCGCATACCATCGCCGCGCGTTCGGGCATCGTCGGTCTGACCCGCGCGGTCGCCGTGGAATGGGCCGCGCTCGGCATCCGCGTGAACTGCGTCGCGCCCGGCGCTATCGAGACCGAGGGCTGGAATGTCTACTCGGAAGAGGCCCGCGCGGCCTATCCCAAGTCCAACCCGATGATGCGCGTCGGTACCGCCTGGGACATCGCCGAGGCCTGCGGCTATCTTTCGGCCCCCTCGGGCCGCTTCGTGACCGGCGAGGTCCTGACGGTCGACGGCGGCGGTCAGCACTGGGGCGAAACCTGGACCATTCCCAAGCCCGACTATTTCAAGACATGAGGATGCCATGCTGATCGAGAAAGGCGCGCGCTACACCTCGCAGGCGCGCACAGTGACCGAAACCGACATCGTGAATTTCTGCGGCCTCTCCGGAGATTTCACGCCCATCCACTCCGACGCCGAATTCGCGCGCACCACACCGGCAGGAGAGCGCATCGCCCACGGCCCCCTGGTAATGTCCATCGCCATCGGGCTCGGCACCGCCTCCGGCCTCTTCGGCGACCGGGTCATCGGGCTGGCGAACATCACCTGGGACTTCGCCGCCCCGGTGCGGATCGGCGACACCGTCCGCTCGGTGCTCGAGGTGGAAGAGCTGCGCCCCTCTTCAAAGGCCGGACGAGAGGTCGCCACCTACAGCTACGACGTACGCAACCAGCGCGACGAAAGCGTGCAGCGCGGGCGGATGATCGTGGTCCTGCGCGCGGCCTGACCGCTCAACCGACGTCGCGCAGTCTCGCCTCCAGCTCGTGCCGCAGGATCTTCCCCGTGGTCGACCGTGGAAGGTCGTCATACTCGACGAAAATCACTTCCTTGGGGCGCTTGTAGCCGGCCAGTTCGGCCCGGCACAGCGCCTCGACCCCGGCCGCGTCGATCTCCTCGCCCTTACGCGCGACAAAGGCCACCGGCACCTCGCCCCACCGTGCATCGGCCCTGCGCACCACCACCGCGTCACGCACGCGCGGATCGGCCAGAAGCACGCGCTCGATCTCGGCCGGATAGATATTCTCGCCGCCCGACTTGATCATGTATTTCGCGCGATCGACAAAATCGAAGGTCCCGTCCGCATGGCGCACGAACATGTCGCCCATATGGAACCGCCCGCCGCGAAAATCCTTGGCATTGGTCTCCGGCGCGTTCCAATAACCGGAAAAGATCGTCGGCCCGCGCACGGCCATTTCGCCCGGCGTCTCGTCAGGCACCTCGTTCCCCTTGGAATCCACCAGCACCGCATCGACCAGCGTCGAAAGTCGCTTGGACAAGGCGCCATGCAACAGCTCGTCAGGCCCCATCAGGCGCACCGATCCCGGCGGCAGACCCGTTTCCGTGGACCCGAAGCTGTTCAGATACCCCGCCCCCGACAACCGCGCGAGATCGGCGGCCAGATCGCGCGGCACAAGGTCGATCATCGCGCCGATGGCGCGGATGCCCTTCACCTGCGTGCCTTCACTGCGCAGTATCTCCACCACCGGCTCGATGGTTCCCGGCATCAGCAGCAACCAGCCCAGATGATCGCGCGCCATGATGTCGACAATGGCCCGCGCGTCATACCCGTCCAGGATATGGACCGTCCCGCCCATCATCAGCGTGGCCAGCACTTGGTCGGTCGATCCCATGTGAAACATCGGCGCCCAGGCGATGAAGCTGTCGCGCGGCGCCACCGAAAGATCCATCCGATAGGCACACATGCGCGCGATCTCGGCCCGATGGCTGATCAGCGCCCCCTTGGGCAGCCCGGTCGTCCCACTTGTGTAAAGAATGATCAGGCCGGATTCAGGGTCTATCGCGGGCCAATCGTCCAAGGCCGGGCCGCCCAGAAGGTCGCTCCACCCGCTCTCGATCTCGATGACAGCAAAGCTGCATCCGGTCGCCTCATAAGCCGACCGGAACCGCGCGGAACAGATCACCAGCGTCGGTTCCACCAGGTTGATGCAGTGGCGCAGCTCGGCAGTCTCGAGTCGCCAGTTCTGGCAGGCGACGATCAGCCCGAGGGCGGCGGCGGCCAGCTGCAGCTCGGCATATTCCTGGCGGTTCTCCGACAACAGCGCGACACGTTGCCCCGCGATCAGCCCGCGTGCCTTCAGCCCGGCGGCCAACGCCAAGACGCGGCGCTCCAGATCGCGATAGGTCACCGGCCCGTTCGCCGCACGGATGGCCACCGTTTCCGGTTGCCGCCGGACAGTCGCCCGGAACAGATCGAAGACGCTGGCGCGCCCCGCTGCCCAGGTCATTTCGGCATCCATCATCACGCCCCTCCCCCCCTAAGAAGCGACTGTCGCACAGACCGTCGCCTCGATGGCCGACAGCCGCGCGACCAGCGGGTCGGCCACGCCGATTCCCGCCATGACCATATCGACGATCGAGTCGGCCAGCACCTCGGGGTCCAGCGAACCCTCGCCCCGCAGATAGCCCCAGACCCGATGCTCGACGCCCCCATAGATCACGTCCCGGACCAGCCGCAGATCAAGATCGTCCCGCAGCTCTCCCTTGGCAATGCCCTCGCGCACGATATCGAGCGTTCGTGCGGTGTAGAGACTGTTCAGCCGAAAGACCTCGGTCGCACGGTACCCGTCGCTGCCGCGCACGTAGTTGAACATCAGGCTGCACATCTCGGGTTCGTCGTGCACCGTCTTGAGGTGGCGCCAGACCATGAACCGCAAACGCGCGCGGGTACCCGTGATGACGGACAGTTCACGCGCATAGGTTTCCAGCATCTCCTCGTACCATACCTCGATTGCACGAGTGAGCAGCGTCGCCTTGTTCTCGAAGAAACGATAGATACTGCCCTCGACGATCCCGGCACGCGACGCGATGGCCGCCATCGAGGCCCCGTCGAATCCCGCCGACCGGAATTCATCGGTCGCCGCCGCGAGGATCTGGCGCACGCGTTCCTCGCGGGAAAGACGTACGACACCCGGGCGATGGGATGTCACGCTTCGTCCCCTGACACAGCAAAGGACGGGCGCCGCTTTTCGACAAAGGCCCGGACGCCCTCGCGCGATTCCTCGGTCGAGAAGGCATCGAACACCGCGTCTAGCGCGATTTCATCCGCTTCGGCGTGCGCGGCATCCTCGGCCCGCAGCACCGCGCGCTTGGTGATTGCCACCGCCTCGGGCCCGCAGAGCAGAAAGCGCGCGGCGAAGGTCAGAGCTGCCTGTTCCAGCGCCTCGGGTTCATGCGCGGAGGAAATAAGCCCGTAGTCCAGCGCCGTCTCCGCATCGATCGAGTCGCCCGACAGCAAGAGATCCAGTGCGCGCGGTCGACCGATCAGCCGGACAAGCTGCTGAATGCCGTTACCGCCCGGCGTCAGCCCAAGGCGCACCTCGGGCTGCCCCATGCGCGACGCGCGGCTCATCAGCCGGAAATCGCAGGCGATGGCCAGCTCCATGCCGCCGCCCAGCGCATGGCCGTTGATCGCTGCGATGGTCGGGCAGGGCAGATGCTGAAGCGCGTTGAACACCTCTAAGATGCGGCGCACATAAGGATCACGCGCCCGCGCCGGATTGCCGGCCAGATCCGAGGCCGGATCGGTGAAATACTTCAGATGCGCTCCCCCGCAGAAGGCCCGGCCCTCTCCGGTCAAGATTAGCGCGCGTGGCGGATCACGGCGCAATTGCTGAAACGCATTCATCAGCGCATCGAGCATATCCCAGGTGAGCGTGTTCATCTGCACGCCGCGCGCCAGGGTCAGGCGCGTAATACCTGCTCGCGGATAGTCTACGCAGGCTGCCTGTGTCGCATCATGCATCCTTCATTCCCCTCTTGTCCCGGTGGAAAGACATTGACAGGTCACCGGGTTCTCCCTTTAATGAAGACAATTCATTAAGAGCGAGCAAACAGCAAGTCCTAAGTGACACGCCAAAGCAGCTCTGATGATGCAGGGGGAGGAAAGTATGGGGAAGTTCGCCCATCGTGCACTTGGCTTAGCCATAGACCCGTCGGGGTCTGCGTGCGAATCACGACAACTAAACCGTATTCATTTGTGGCCGCGCGGCATCAACGCGGGCGCGCTCCATGCTTGAACTGCGCAATCTGCAGGTCCTGTACGACAGGGCCATCGAGGCCGTCCGCGACGTCTCGCTCAGCGTTCCTGATGGCGCGATGGTCGCCCTGCTCGGATCGAACGGCGCCGGCAAGTCCACGATCCTGAAGGCAATCAGCGGCGTGCTGAGCCAGGAAGACGGCGAGATCGTCGCCGGCAGCGTGCAATTCGAGGGAGAATCGCTGGCCGGCGCTTCTGCCTCCGACATCGTGCGGCGCGGAATCATCCAGGTCCCCGAAGGCCGCGCGCTATTTGCGCCGCTGACGGTCGAGGAAAACCTCCTGATGGGCGGGTTTACCCGCACCCGCGCACAGACCCGCGATGGGATCGAACGTATTTACTCCCTTTTCTCCCGGGTAAAGGAACGCCGCCACCAGATTGCCGGCTATCTGTCCGGGGGCGAGCAGCAGATGGTCGCCATCGGCCGCGCGCTCATGTCCGACCCAAAGGTGCTCATGCTGGACGAGCCCTCGCTGGGCCTCGCCCCGCAGATCATCGACGACATCTTTACCGCGGTGGTCGAGCTCAACCGGTCCTCGGGTGTCACCGTGCTCCTGGTCGAACAGAACGCCCAGCTCGCGCTCGAAATCACCAGCCAGGGTTTCATCATCGAGAACGGCCGCATCGTGCTCGACGGCCCCTCGGACAAGCTGCGCGCCAATGCGGACGTGCAGGAATTCTACCTCGGCATCTCCAAGGGCGAGCGCAAGTCGATGCGCGACGTGAAACACTACAAGCGCCGCAAAAGGTGGCTGTCATGAGCTTTCTGCACCTCGAAGGCGTCACCAAGAAATTCGGCGGCCTGACTGCGGTCAGCAACATCAACCTCACCGTCGAACGCGGCCAGATCTACAGCCTGATCGGCCCCAACGGTGCCGGCAAGACAACCCTGTTCAACCTCATCAGCTCGGTCCTGCCGGTCAGTTCCGGCAGCATCACCTTCGATGGCCGCGACATCACCCGCCTGCCGACCCACGCGATGGCGGGCCTCGGCATGGCGCGCACCTTCCAGAACCTCGCTGTCTTCAAGCACGAGACGGTGGTGAACAACATCCTGACCGGCCTGCACTCGCAGCTGAAGACCGATCCCCTCTCGGCCGCCGTCTTCTGGGGCCGGGCGCGCAAGGAAGAGCTCTGGGCGCGCGAGCGGGCCGAGGAAATCATCGACTTTCTCGAAATCGAAGACCTGCGCAACCTTCCCGTCGGCACCCTGTCCTACGGCCAGCAGAAGCGCGTCGAACTCGGCCGCGCGCTTGCGGTGAACCCGCGCCTGCTGCTGCTCGACGAGATGGTGTCGGGCATGAACCAGGAAGAGCGCGAGGACATCGGGCGCTTTGTCCTCGACCTGAAGGAGGAGCTGGGCATGACCGTGCTCATGGTGGAACACGACATGGGGATCGTGATGGATATCTCTGACCGCGTCTGCGTGATGCATCACGGCGCCCGGATCGCCGAGGGCACCCCGGCCGAAGTGTCGGAAAACCCGGATGTGATCGAGGCCTATCTCGGCGGCGGGAGCCGCGCGGCATGACGCTCTCGCTCGACAGAATTCCCGAAATGACGATGCCCCAGATCCTGCGCGAACGCGCGCGGACGCAGGGCAACCGGCTGGCGTTGCGCGAAAAATCGCGCGGCCTTTGGCAGCGAACCACGTGGGGAGAGTACTTCAGGCGCGCGCGCCTCACCGCCATCGGGCTCTATGCCCTGGGTTTCCGCCCCGGAGACCGGCTTGCCATCGCCAGCGACGACAGCCCGGAATGGTATTTCTCCGACATCGCAGCCCAGATGCTGGGGGGCGCCGGGCTGGGGATCTATCCGACGAACCCCTGGCCGGAACTCCAATACATCGTGCAGCATTCCCAAAGCCGCATCGTGATCTGCGGCGATCAGGAGCAGACCGACAAGGTGATCGACGCACGCGCCAACGAAGGCGGGCTGCCGACACTGGAAAGGATAATCTGCGTCGACATGAAGGGCATGCGCAACTATCCGCGCGATACCCTCATGTCCTTCGAGGAACTTCTCGAGCTTGGTCGCAGCAAGGAAGCCGAGCTTGGCTCCGAAGTCGATCGTCTGATCGACGGCGGCAAACCGGATGACACGGCCATTGTCGTCTATACCTCCGGCACCACCGGGATGCCCAAGGGCGCCCGGCTCAGCCATCGCAACATGCTGTCGAATGCCGCCGAAATCGCGCGCATTCACGGCCTGAACGCAGACACCTATTCGGTGCTGTGCTACCTTCCGCTGTGCCACGTGGCCGAGCGCAGCTTCTCGCTGGTCCAGCAGATGGTGACCGGCTGCACCGTCTCCTTCGCCGAAAGCGTCGATACCGTCGTCACCAACCTGCGAGAGATCGCGCCGCTGGGCTTCCTCGGCGTGCCGCGCATCTGGGAGAAGATGCAGCAAAGCATCGACTACCGGGTGCAGGACACCACGCCGCTGCAACGCTGGGTCTATCAGCGCTCCATCGCAAAGGGTCGCGAGATCGCGCGTCGCCGGCTGGCCAACGGCGGCCGGCTGGCCAGCCTGGGTGATCGCCTCACCTATGGCGTGCTTTACCTCGTCTGCCTGCGCGCCCTGCAGCGCTTCCTTGGCCTGAACCGGGTGCGCACAGCCTTCTGCGGTGGGGCCTCCATATCTGAAGACGTGCTATTGTTCTTCTGGACCCTCGGCGTGCCGGTCTACCAGATCTACGGCATGACCGAATGCGCCGGTGCCTCGCATTCGCAGCGCCCCGGCGCAACGACCCTCGGCACCTCGGGCCAGCTGCTAAGCGTCTTCGACCAGAAGATCGCCGAGGACGGAGAACTGCTCCTGCGGGGCGAGGGATGTTTCCAGGGCTATCTCTTCGACGAACAGGCCACCGCCAAGGCCTATGCCGACGGCTGGCTGCACACCGGCGATATCGTCGAGCTCGAAGGTGCCGACGAACTGCGGGTCATGGACCGCAAGAAGGACATCCTCATCACCTCGGGCGGCAAGAACATCACGCCCTCGCTGATCGAGAACGCCCTGAAGGACAGCCCCTACATCCGCGAGGCGATCCTGCTCGGCGACGGGCGCAAGTTCCTCGCAGCACTGGTGCAGATCGACCTCGAGACCACCGGGAAATGGGCGCAATCTAACGACCTGCAATACACAACCTATCGCACACTCGCCGAAAACCCGAAGGTCCGCGAACTGATCGCGGGAGAGATCGAGCGGGTAAACCAGCGCTTCGCCCGCGTCGAGAACATCCGCAGGTTCGAGATCCTCAAGAAGGAACTCGATCACGACGACGGCGAACTGACAGCCACCATGAAGGTGCGCCGCAAGGCCATCGAAACCAAGTTCGCGGACGAAATCGCGACGATCTACGGGAGCGCTGCGTGATGGACTTCTTCCTTCTGCTGTTGTCCACCGGCCTTGTCATTGGCGCCTCCTACGGGCTGATCGCGATGGGCTTTGCTCTGGTCTACAAGGCGACCGGCGTGGTGAACTTCGCCCATGGCGAGTTGGTCATGCTGACGGCCTATGTCGCCTTCACGCTCAGCAACACCTTCGACCTCTCCTTTATTCCCCTGATGCTGATCACCATTCCCATCGCCATGCTGATCGGGCTGACGCTGGAACGCGTCTTCATCCGTCCCATGCTGGGCGAGCCGGTGTTTTCCATCGTCATGGTGACAATCGGCCTGGCTGTCATGCTGCGCGGCATCACCATCATGATCTGGGGGCCGGATCCCCACAACCTGACCGCCGGCGTAACCACCGACGTCATCATGATCGGCAACCTGCCCTTCTACGCCGCCCAGCTCATGTCCATCGCCGCGCTCGCCATCTGCATGACCGCCGCCTGGGCCTTCCTGCGATTCTCGCGCATCGGTATCGCCATGCGCGCGGTCGCCGCCCATGAAACCGCCGCCCTTCTAGTCGGCATCTCGGTCAAGCGCATCCACGCGATGGCCTGGGCGCTCTCCTCCGCGCTGGCCGCCATCGCCGGCGTGCTCTTCGCGATGAACTTCAAGCTGGCGCCCGACCTCTGGTTCCAGGGTCTCAAATCCTTTCCCGCAGTGATCCTCGGCGGTCTCGACTCGATCCTCGGCTCGGCGCTCGCCGGCATCGTCATCGGCATCATCGAGAACATGTCGCAGGGCTACATCGGCCAGGGTCTGCGCGAGATCTCAGGCTTCATCGTCATCGTCATCGTTCTGATGGTCCGCCCCTACGGCCTGTTCGGCGACAAAGAAATCGAAAGGGTCTGACATGCGGACCGGACATTTTCAGGAAACCACCGGCCAACTCATCGCGCTGACCGACAACAGGGTCGTGATCTCTTGGACCGCCGCCCTGCTGATCGCGCTGGTTCTCGCGCCTCTGCTCGTCGGCAACTACGTTCTCACGCTGATGGTCACGGTCCTGATCGCCGTAGTCGGCGCCGTCGGTCTGAACGTGCTGACCGGCACCACCGGGCTGATCTCGCTGGGCCAGGCCGGCTTTCTGGCGGTCGGCGCCTATGGCAACGCGGTGCTGCTCACCGACTACGGCTGGCCCGTCTGGCTGTCGCTGCCCGCTGGCGGTCTGGTCGCGGCGGCGATCAGCCTGCTCGTCGGCATCCCTTCGCTGCGGCTCAAGGGCCTCTATCTCGCCATCACCACGCTCGCCTTCGCCTTCATCGTCAGCCACGTGATCCTCTACGCCGAACCGATCACCCACGGCCCCAACGGCATCTTCGTCAACGGCGCCAAGATCTTCGGCTTCAACGTCCAGAAAGGCGCTCCGCTCTACTATCTCGCCCTCGGTGTCACTGTTCTCGTCGTGCTGATGGTCCTCAACATCCAGCGCACCCGGATCGGACGCGCCTGGCTGGCCATCCGCGACCATGACATCGCCGCCCGCGCGATGGGCATCGACCTCACCCGCTACAAGCTCCTGGCGTTCGTGATCTCGTCCTTCATTGTGGGCGTCGCAGGCGGTTTGGTCTCCTTGCAGATCCGTTTCATCAACATCGACGTCTTCGCGCTGATCCTGTCGATCGAGGCACTGGCGATCATCATCCTGGGCGGCCTCGGCTCGGTCGCGGGCGCCATCCTCGGGGCCGTGTTCCTGACCCTCTTGCCCGAAGGCATCCGCCTGTTCTTCAACCTGATCCTCGAACCCGGATCGTCCTTCTACACCACCTACGTCTACGAAATCCGCGGCGTCGCCTACGGCGCGGTCATCGTAGCGTTCCTGCGCTTCAAACCCGATGGGCTCATCGGTCTCTGGCGCGATCAAAAGAAATTCTGGAGCAACTGGCCGCTTGCCTACTGACCCCGCGGTCTTTCAAGGGAGGAAACACTATGAAACACCTGAAACTCGCCGCGCTCGCGGCCCTGCTCGGCACCTCGGCGATGGCCGCGGACCCGGGCGTGACCGATACCGAGATCAAGATTGGCGACGTCAACATCATGACCGGTCCGGCCTCCTTCATCGGACGCGCGGTGGCCATCGGCTCCAAGATCGCCGCGGCCGAGATCAACGAGGCCGGCGGCGTCAACGGCCGCAAGATCACCATCATCACCGAAGATGACGGCTATGTACCCGCCCGCTCGTTCCAGGCGCTGACCAAGCTGATCGAAGTCGACGAGATCTTCGCGCTGAACGGCACCTCGGGCACCGCCAACGTGCTCGCCATGATGCCGCTGATCGAAGAGAACAACCTGCCCACCATCGTCTCGACCGCACCCAACGAACTGGTCTACGACCCGGTGCGCCCCTCGGTCTTCACGCTGGGCGGCAGCTATTCCAACGCCTTCTACGCCCAGCTCAAATACATCCACGAAAACGCCGAGCCCGAAAATCCGGTCTACGGTCTGATCCGTCAGGACGATGACTTCGGCCTTGCCATCGAACACGGCTACGACCGCGCCATCAAGGAATTCGGCGTCAAGGACGGCGCGCGCGTCGCCTTCAAGAAGGGCACGTCCAATTTCTCGGCCGAAGTGGTTCAGTTCCGCTCGGCCGGTGTCAACGTGCTCGCCAACGGCGGCATCATCTCGGGCGCGGCAAATATCCTGTCCGAGGCCCGCAAGCTTGGCATGGACATGCAATCGGCGCAGGTCTGGTCCGAAGACATGCCGCTTTCCGTGAACCTCGCGGCCGAAGCCGGCTATGACTACTACGTCGCGGATTACGTGGCTCTGACCGGCCCGGCCAACGATGCCTTCATGGAGAAGGCCAAGAAATATGTGTCGGACGAAGAGATCGCGGCGATCAACCGCTATACCTACGTCACCTATGCCTCCCTCATGGCGATGGCCGAGGCGATGAAGGGCTGCGGTCAGGACCTGACCCGCGAATGCACCATCGAGAACCTGCGCAAGATGGAGAACTTCGACGTCGGCGGCATCGTCGCCCCGCTGAGCTTCAACAACGAGAAACAGCTCTCTGGTACCGCGCTGGCCGTCTATCAGATCGACGCCAAGACCAAGACCTTCACCCAGAAGACCGACTTTATCGACTATTGATCCGCTCACGCGCAGGGCGGCCCGGCGCCGCCCTGTCGCCTCTCATCCAGACGTCCCGAAAGTTCGAACCATGACACATTCCGTTTCCGCAAGCCGCAGCCGGAACCCGGCAACCTCCGTGGCGCTGGTCGTCGGCGCATCGCTTCTGATGACGCTGGCCGCCCATGTCTCGGTCCCGTTCTATCCGGTTCCGATGACCCTGCAGGGCAGTGTTGCGGTCCTCGCCGGGCTGCTCCTCGGCCCCAGGCTCGCCCTCGCGGCCATGGCCCTCTACCTCGCTCAGGGCGCGATGGGCCTCCCTGTCTTCGCGGGCACCCCGGCGCGCGGCCTCGGACTGGCCTATATGGCCGGCCCCACCGGCGGCTTCCTGCTGGGCTTCGCGCTGACCGCGTGGCTGGCCGGAACGCTCGCACGCTTCGGGTGGGCGCGGAGTCTCCTCGGCAGCTTCATCGTCTCTCTAATCGCCATCGCCGCCATGTATGTGCCCGGCCTGCTCTGGCTCGGCCAGTTCACCGGCTACGGTGCGGCCCTGCTGACCGCCGGACTGCTGCCCTTCCTGATCGGCGATGCGGTAAAGGCCGCGCTGGCGGCACTTCTCGCCCGCGGCTGGAACAGCCTGCGCCGCTGAACCCTGACGGCAGGCCGCTCCATCCGCGGCGGCCCGCCATCCGGCTTACGCCGGACATCCGCTTGCCCTAGAGTAACCGGATATCCGGCGGAGCATCCACCATGGCAAAATTCATCTACGGAATGAACCTGTCGCTCGACGGCTATGTCGATCACGACCGCTTTGCCCCCGACCCCGTGCTCTTCCGCCACTGGATCGACCAGGTCGCGAACGGCACCGCCAGCATCTACGGCCGCCACATCTACGAGCTCATGCGTTATTGGGACGATGACCAGCCCGGCTGGACCGAGGACGAACACGCCTTTGCCGACGCCTGGCGGAAACAGCATAAATGGGTCGTCTCCCGCACCCTCACCTCGGCCGGACCGAACGCAACTCTGGTGGCCGAAAACATCGACTCCACCATTCGTCAGCTCAAGTCGGACCTGAAGGGAGAGATCGACATCTCCGGCACCCTTCTCGCGCACAGCCTGTCGACCTCGGGTCTGATCGACGAATACAGGCTCTATTATCACCCGGTCGTGCTGGGCAGCGGCAAACCCTTTTTTGCCGGTCCACGCCCGCCCCTGCGCCTGACCGGAAGCGAGCGCATCGGCGACAGCGTCATCCGGCTGACCTACGTCCCCGCCTGAAGGCTCCGCGCCTCAAAACTCGCTCGCCAGATGGCCAAGGCAATCGCCCGCCTCGACCAGAGCGAAGGTGCGGATGCACATGGCGATCCCGCCGGTGCGGAAATGAACCGGCAAGGGCTCCGACCATGGGCGGTCGATATCGTGGATCAGCCCTGCCAGGGCTCCGGCCGCCAGAGTCTCGCCCAGCGCGTATTTCGGCTCGAAAAACCCGCGCCGGTCGGCAAAGGCGTAAAGCCCCGGATCATCCATAACAAACCGCCGCATGGGGCGTTCCGGCAAAGCCGCCGCCGGCAACACTCCCAGATAGGATAGCACGCCCCGCACGCCGCGTTCCGCCGTCGCCAGGCCCGACAGATTGACGGTCGAGCCGCCGCCGAATTCACCAGTCAGGAAATCGACCCCGTTCTGATCGGCAAAATTGCCGATCACCCGATCCTCCCCGCTCAGGGCGCGGATCGAATCGAAGTAGGTCACGTTTTCCGCCCCGAAGGCCGCGACCAGGGCCTCGGTGCGCGCTGCCTTGGCCGGCGCTCCACCGTGGCGCCAGCAGCGTCGGCAGATATTGCAGCGAACTGCCACCGGCATGCAGGTCGATCAGGCAATCGGCGCGCGGCAAAAGCTCGGTCGTGATGTAATGCGCGATCATCTCGGTCGCGGTGCCGTCGCGCTTGCCCGGAAAGGTCCGGTTCAGGTTGATGCCGTCGATGGGCGAAGTCCGCGTTCCCGCCACGAAGGCCGGATGGTTCATCGTCGGCACGATGATGATGCGTCCGCGCACCTGGTCGGGGTCGATCTCCCGCGCCAGACGCGCCAGCGCCACCGGCCCCTCGTATTCATCCCCGTGCACCCCACCGGTCAGCAGCACTGTCGGCCCGCTGCCCTTTGCCACCACCGCAATCGGAATCGCGATATGGCCATAGGCCGAACGATGCACCGAATGCGGCAACCGCAGGGTGCCGAACTGAACCCCTTCGCGATCAAAGTCGATATCGGTGCCGATCATGCTCTTGTCGAAACTCATCGCCCATCCCGCTTGCTGTCGTCAGGTGTTTCTTCCGGAACCGGCTGACGCGTGCCGCCGGTCTGTTTCAACCGCCGAGCCAGCAGGCTCAGGTTGCGATAGGCGACGGCGGCGTCGGGATGCCATGCCGCGACCGCATTGCCCTGTCGGGTCACCACGTCCCAGTCGCCCCGCGCCGCGGGTCCGCTCAACGCGGCCTGCGGGCCCAGCGCATCGACATTGCGCGCCGTGGCATCCAGCAGGCCCTTGTTCAGCGCCGCCGCAATCTCGGCGGGAACACCGGCCTCGGCCCAGGCCTCGCGCGCCACCGCCTGCAGCACCACCGCCAGATTGTTCGCCATGACCGCCGCCCCGTGATACAGCGGCTTGCCACCGTCGCGGATCGGAAAGGTTCGCGCGCCCACCGCCTCCAGAACCGGCGCGACGCGGGCCACCGCATCGGCGTCGCCCTCCATTCCGACAAAGGTGCCCGCGAACCCCTCGGCGGCCGCTGCCGGGTCGGCGAAGGTCATCACCGGATGGGCGCTGGCCAGCGACCAGCCCAAGGCCCCGAGCGGCGCCATCTCCTGCGCCGGCATGAAGCCGCTGCAATGCACCGCCACAGCAGGCCCCGGCGGCGACAATGCCGCCAGCGCGCCCGCGACCTCACCGATGCGCGTATCTGGCACCGCCAGAACCCAGATGTCGGCGGCACGCATCGCCGCGAGATCGCCCACCCCGCGCCCGCTGCCGATGAACGCCAGCGCCCGCGCCAGCCTTTCCGGGTCGCGCCCGTGGATGTCCTGCACCTCGACACCTTCGCAGCCACTGAACAGCCGGAACAGCGTGGTTCCGACGCCCCCCGCCCCGATCAGGTTCAGCTTCAAAGGGCGCTTGGTCAGGGCGTCAGTCAACGGGAAGTTCTCCTATTTCTCCGGATGGCCGCAATTCAGGCGGGCCAGAACCGTCCGGTGGCGGATGATACAACCCCGACCTTTTCACGCAATCCGCGTCACGTCACGCCCGCCGGGGTGTGGCATCTTGGAGGCTTTCCACATCATGACGCAAAGGTTAGACGCAGGACCATGACGCGCGCCTGGCGACATATCCTCGTGATTCCGGTCACCGTGATGCTGATCGCGGTGGTCAGCGTCTTTTCCGCCGCGCAGATGGCGCCGGACCGGACGGACCCGGCTTTCGAACAGGCAGCCCTGCTGGGGATGAGCGCCAGCGATCTCTGCGGCGACGAAGAGATGGATCATCATTGCCCGTTCTGCCGTCTGCTCCCCGAAACACCTGAAGTCGCCCCGGCCCGCATCGCGGTCGACTTCCGCCCGGCGGATGGCTGGCGTCAGCTAACCGACCGCTTCCGCGCCGCGCAGGCACGCCGCCACGCGCAGACCCCGCGCGCGCCACCTTCCATCGCCTGACCGCGCCCGCTCGCCGGGCAATCACAGTCAATTGGCCGACAGAGGCCAACCGAAAGCGCAGGCTGCGGTGCGTCCGCGCGCGCAATGCGATGGAAATACACATGAAACGATCCTTCCTCATGGCCGGCGCCCTGGCGCTGCTGGCCGCACCCGTCCTGGCCCACGCCACCCTCGAACAGTCCGAGGTGGCTGCAGGTTCGACGACCAAGATCACCCTCCGCGTGCCGCATGGTTGCAAGGGCGAGGCGACACATACCCTCCATCTGACTCTGCCCGATGGCTTCTACGCCGCCAAGCCGATGCCGAAACCCGGCTGGACCCTGGCGACGGAAAACGGGGCTTATGCGAAACCCTACGACAACCACGGCTCCCAGATGACCGAAGGCCTGCGCCGCGTGACATGGTCCGCCGGCCACCTCGAGGACGGCTGGTACGACGAATTCACCGTGCGGGGCACGGTCGGCAAGGATATCGAACCGGGCACCATCCTCTACTTCCCCGCGCTGCAGGAATGCGCGAATGGCACCGCCGACTGGACCGATACCTCGGGCGCGCAGGACATTGCGAACCCGTCGCCCAAGATCACCGTTGTCGCTGCCAAGGCAGGCGAAGATCACCACGGCCACGGCTCGATGACGATGGCGCCCATCACCCTCGGCCCGCTCGAAATCACCGCCCCCTTCTCCCGCGCGACCTTGCCGAACGCACCGGTTGGCGGCGGCTTCCTGACCATCACCAACACCGGCCCCGAGGACGACCGGTTGCTCTCGGCCGCTTCCAACATCGCCGGGCGCACCGAAGTGCACGAGATGGCGATGCAGGGCGACGTGATGAAGATGCGCGAACTGACCGACGGCCTGCCGATCCCCGCCGGCGCCACGGTCGACCTGAAACCGGGCGGCTTCCACATCATGTTCATGGATCTCAAGCAGCCCCTGGTCGAGGGCGAGACGGTCACCGTCACCCTGACCTTCGAAAAGGCGGGATCGGTCGATGTGCCGCTGATGATCGGCGCTCCGAACGCCAAGGGTCACGACCATCACTGATTGCAACCGGGGCGGCCTTCGGGCTGTCCCCTCTTTCCCGAGGCTCCCATGACAACCAGAACCCTTCGTTTCGCCCTCTGGGCACTCGTGTTCCTCGCCCTTGCCGCTGTCGTCTGGGTCCGATGGGTACAGCCGATGTTCGAGAAGAGCGTCGCCCTGACCATCGGCCCCGGCGACTATCACCTGACCACCACAACCGGCGAGCTTTTCACCGAGGACACGCTCAAGGGCAAGCCATCGGCCGTCTTCTTCGGCTTCACCCACTGCCCCGAGGTCTGCCCGACCACGCTGGGCGATATCGCGACCTGGCAGGAGGAACTGGGCGAGGGCAACCAGCTGCGCGTCTACTTCGTCACCGTCGACCCCGAACGCGATACCATCGACCAACTCCGCGAATATGTCTCCTGGGCGCCGGGCGTCGTCGGTGTGTCGGGGACGCCGGAAGAAATCGCAAAGGCAATTGCAGCCTTCCGCATCTTCGCGCGCAAGGTCCCGCTCGACAACGGCGGCTACACGATGGACCATTCGGCCAACGTGCTGCTCTTCGACAAGGACGGCCAGCTGTTCGAGCCGATCGCCTACCAGGAAGGCTTTGATCGCGCCGTGGCCAAGATCCGACGGATGCAGGCCGGTTAGGCGTAGCGCTCCAGAGCCTGCCGGAACAGGTCGGCATCCACGTTCCCGCCCGAGGCCACGGCGATCACCGCATCGCCCGCGACCGCCTCGGGCCGGAACAGCGCCGCCGCCAGCGCCACGGCGCCCCCGGGTTCGATCACGATCTTCAGCCGCAGGAAGGCCAGCGCCATCGCGCGCATTGCCTCATCCTCGCTCACCGCGAGCCCCGGCCCGCACAGCCGCTTGAGGATCGGGAAGGTGATGTCGCCCGGCTGCGGCGTGACGATGGCATCGCAGATCGACCCCGACAGGCGGTCGTTGCGCTGGATCGTCCCGGCCTTCAGCGACCGCGCCACGTCATCAAATCCTTCCGGCTCCACCGGCCGCGCCCGCAGCCCGGGGGCCTTCGCCTCAAGCGCCAGCGCGATCCCCGAGGTCAGACCTCCGCCGCCGCAGCACACCAGCACGTCGGCTTCGGTGACACCCAGCTCGGCCGCCTGCGCCGCGATTTCCAGCCCGGTCGTGCCCTGCCCCGCGATCACCAGCGGCTCGTCGAAGGGCTTGATCAGCGTCAGCCCCCGTTCCGCCGCCAGCTTCGCGCCCAGCGCGTCGCGGTCTTCCTTTGCGCGGTCATACAGCACCACCTCGGCGCCCAGCGCGCGGGTGTTGTCGATCTTCAGCTTCGGTGCATCCGACGGCATGATGATCACCGCGGGAACCCCATGCCCCTTCGCCGCCGCGGCGACGCCCTGCGCGTGGTTGCCGCTCGAAAAGGCGATCACCCCCTTGGCCCGCACTTCGGGCGCTAGCGCCGATACAGCCGACCAGCCGCCACGGAACTTGAAGCTGCCCGTGACCTGAAGGCACTCCGGCTTGACCAGCACCCGCCGCCCGGCGATCTCGTCCAGAAAAGGCGAAGTCAGCAGCGGCGTCCGGCGCGCGTGGCCGTTCAGCCGGCCGGCGGCGGCTTCGATCATGGTTATCGAGGTCATATCTTCTCCATCACGGCGCGGATCACGCGCAGGGCTTCGGGTTCATCCAGAAACGGCACATGGCCCCGGTCCGGCACGGTGCCGACGATCATCTCGGGAAACCGCGCCTGCATCTCGTCCAGCGTCGCTTGGCTAAGGAGGTCCGAGTTCGCACCGCGGATCACCCCCACGGGCCGCCCCTTCAACGCCTCGAACCAGGGCCACAGGTCCGGCGCCGGTCCGGCCTCGGCCTGCGCCAGCAGCGCGGCGCGCAGCTCGGGATCATAGCTCAGGTCCAGCCCCTCGGCTGTTTCGACATATTGCGCGCGCGCCAGCCGGGTCCAGACCTCCAGCGGCACATTGGGAAAAGACCGTTCGTAGGCCCGCATCATCCCCTCCGCCGCAGAGTCAAACGTGCTGAAAGACGGCTTCTTCCCGATATACGTCATGATGAAGGCAATGCCTTCGGGGGCGATCACCGGCCCGACATCGTTCAGGATCGCGCCCGACAGCCGGTCGCCATTCAGCGCCGCCAGCGCCATCGCCACCAGTCCGCCACGCGACGTGCCCAGCACCGGCGCCTTTGCCAGCCCCAGATGATCCAGCAGCTCCACCACGTCCTGCGCCTCGCGCACCACGTTGTAATTGCTGATGGTCGCATCCCGATCCGACAGCCCGCGCCCGCGATAATCCATCCGGATCAGCCGGACATTCGGCAGATGCGGCGCGAGAAAGTCAAAATCCCGAGCATTGCGCGTCAGGCCGGCCAGACACAGCAGCGGTTTCCCCTCACCCGCATCCTCGTAATACAGGCTCAGCCCGTCGGTTGTGGTAAAACGCATCTAAACTCCTGCCTCCGCCGGTATGCTGCCCAAATCGCCCAGAACCCGGTGCGGTGTCCACGGCAGACGATCCATCGGTTCGCCGACCCGGTTCACCCAGACGGTGCGGAACCCATAACCCGACGCCGCCGCCGCATCCCACCCGTTCGACGACACGAAGAGCACCTCCTCTGGCGCGCAATCGAACCGCTGCCCGACCAGATCATACACCCGCCGCGCCGGCTTGAAGACGCCGACGCTCTCGACCGACAGCACATCGTCCAGCACATCGCCAATCCCGGCCGAACGCACCGCGCCCTCCAGCATCTGCGGCGATCCGTTCGACAGGATCGCGGTCAGCTTGCCAGCTGATTTCAGCGCCGTCAGCATCTCGGGCACCTCGGGATAGGCCTGCAATTCCCAGTAAAGCTCCAGCAGCCTTTCCCGCAGCGCCGCGTCCCCCGCCAGCCCGCTGGCCTCGAGCGCCCAGTCCAGACCGTCCTGCGTAACCTGCCAGAAATCGGCATGTGCGCCCGTCACCGCCCGCAACCAGGAATAGGCCAGCTGCTTGTTCCGCCAGTCGCGCGCCACCTGCGCCCATCGGTCCCGCAATACGTAAAACTCCGGCGCATCTGCCGCCTGCCGCGCCGCGGCGGTCACATCGAACAGCGTGCCATAGGCATCGAAGACACAGACTTTGATCGGCATGGGCATCCCCTTGTCGGGGCCAAGACTTGCACAAGGCTCACCGGGACGAAAGATGCCATCTCACGAGGGCGGGCAGGCTCAGGCCTGCGGCTGCACAACGTCCGGAACCAGTCTCTGGGTTCCGAATTCCGATCTGCCGGCATCCAGCCGATACATCCCCGACCGGACCATCTCTGTCATTTGTGATCCGCCCAAGAGGCAGCTCGTCATCAGGGCGATCACGCCGACGATCAGCAACCGAACCACACCGTTCAGCATCGCGAAGCGACGGCTTGGCATGTCTCGTCTTATGGTTGTGTCTATTTCCGTCATGTCGCTTAATTGGAGACCGACTGTGGCCGCCAAATGGCAAGCATGGGGAATCTTCTTGAGCAGCGGCAATTCGCTCAGATAAAGTCCGGTTGCGGCATCCCCAGAACGTGAAACCCGCCATCGACGCGGATGATCTCACCGGTCGTGAATTTCCCGGCGTCCGACGCAAGATAGACCGCCGTTCCGCCGACCGCCTCAAGCGTCGCATTGCTGCGCAGCGGGGCGTTCTGGTCGGTGAACTTGTAGGTCTTGCGCGCCCCGCCAATGGCGGCGCCGGCCAGCGTCTTCATCGGCCCCGGGCTGATCGCGTTCACCCGGATCTTGTCCGGCCCGAGATCGTTCGCCAGATAGCGCGTCGCCGCCTCGAGCGCGGCCTTCGCCACGCCCATCACGTTATAGTTCGGCACTACCCGCTGCGACCCTTGATAGGTCAGGGTGATCAGCGTCCCGCCATTGTCCTTCATCAGCGGATAGGCCCGCCGCGCAACCTCGATGAAGGAATAGGCGGAGATATCCATCGAGTTCTTGAAGTTCTCCCGGCTGGTATTCAGGAACCGGCCCGTCAGCTCGGACTTGTCCGAAAACGCGATCGCGTGAACCAGAAAGTCGATCGTCGGCCAGCGCTCGGCCAGCTGCGCGAAGGCGACATCCAGCGAGGCGTCGTCGGTCACGTCGACATCCACCATGAAATCTGACCCGACGCTTTCCGCCAGCGGTCGCAGACGGCTGCCGAATGCCTCGCCCTGATAGGTAAAGGCGAGCTCAGCCCCCGCCTCGTGCATCGCCTTTGCGATCCCCCAGGCAATGGAGCGGTCATTGGCCACCCCCATGATCAGCCCGCGCTTGCCTTGCATTTGATCGCTCATGATTTACCCGCGATATCTGGACAGGATCATCGACCCGTTTGTGCCGCCAAAGCCGAATGAATTCGTCATGACGCTGTCGAGCCCGGCGTTCGCGACGAAGGCCGTCGCGATCTCTTCGGGTTTCAGCGCCGGATCCAGCGTCTCGACGTTGATTGAACGGGTGATGAAGTCGCCCTCCAGCATCAGCAGGCTGAAGATGGCTTCCAGCGCGCCCGCCGCACCCTGCGCGTGGCCGGTCATCGACTTTGTCGAACTGATCGGCGGGGTCGACCCCTCGCCGAACACGCGCCTCACGGCCTGCACTTCGCCCACGTCGCCGACCGGCGTCGAGGTACCATGCGCGTTGATATAACCCACCTTGCAGCCCTCGGGCAGCGTCGCCAGCGCCAGCCGCATCGCGCGCTCGCCGCCCTCGCCGCTGGGAGCCACCATGTCGTGGCCGTCGCTGGTGGCGGCATAGCCCGTCACTTCGGCATAGATCTTGGCGCCGCGCGCCTTGGCATGCTCCAGCTCCTCCAGCACGACAATCCCGCCGCCGCCCGAAATGACAAACCCGTCGCGGTTGGCATCGAACGCGCGCGAGGCCTTCTCCGGCGTGTCGTTGTATTTCGACGACATCGCCCCCATTGCGTCGAACAGGCAGGACAGCGTCCAGTCCAATTCTTCGCCGCCGCCGGCGAACATCACGTCCTGCTTGCCCATCATGATCTGTTCGGCCGCATTGCCGATGCAATGCAGCGAGGTCGAACAGGCCGAGGTGATGGAATAGTTGATTCCCTTGATCTTGAACGCCGTCGACAGGTTCGCCGAGATCGTGGACGACATGCATTTCGGTACCGCGAAAGGCCCGATCCGTTTTGTTGCCCCGGTGTTCAGCACCGACTGATGCGCAGCGAACATCGCGCTGGTCGACGGCCCGCCAGATCCGGCCACAAGCCCGGTGCGCGGATTGACGATATCGGCCTCTTCCAGACCGGCATCGGCGATCGCCTCGTTCATCGCGATATAGGCATAGGCCGCGCCCGGCCCCATGAACCGCAGCGCCCGCTTCTCGACATGCTCGGTCACGTCCAGCTTGAGCGTGCCCGCGACCCGGCTGCGGAATCCATGCTCCGCCATCTCGGGCGAAGCCACGATTCCGCTGGTCCCGGCCTTGAGGGCGGCGACAACTTCGTCCCGGTTGTTCCCGATCGAGGATACGATCCCCAGGCCTGTAACGACAACGCGGCGCATAAGCGCTCTCCTCTTCTGCTTACCGCCTGTGTAGGACAGCGGGACGGCGGGGCGCAACCATGTAGCGAAGCTGCGGCAAGGTCATGCGCCGCGGCCAGCGCGATGGATGCGCTCGCTTCGCCCGATGCAGAAAAGGCCCGGCGCCGCTTTCGCGGCGCGCCGGCCCCTCGCCTCAGAGGCTGGCGTCCAGTTCCTTCAGGATCGCGTCGCCCATTTCCGAAGTGCTCGCCGGGGTCGCGCCCTCGACGTTCAGCAGGTCGGCGGTGCGGATGCCCTTGGCCAGGACGGCATTCACCGCGCTCTCCAGCCGCTCGGCCTCGGCGCCCTTGTCGAAGGAATAGCGCAGCGCCATCGCAAACGATAGGATGCAGGCGATCGGGTTGGCCTTGCCGGTCCCGGCGATGTCGGGCGCCGACCCGTGCACCGGTTCGTACAGCGCCTTCGGACGCCCGTTCGCCATCGGCGCGCCCAGCGAGGCCGACGGCAGCATCCCGAGCGAGCCGGTCAGCATCGCGGCGAGATCCGACAGCAGGTCGCCGAACAGGTTGTCGGTGACGATGACGTCGAACTGTTTCGGCCAGCGGGTCAGCTGCATCGCTCCGGCGTCGGCGTACATATGGCTCAGCTCGACATCCGGATATTCCGCGTCGTGGATCTCCTGCACCACATCGCGCCACAGGATGCCCGATTCCATCACGTTGGCCTTCTCCATCGAGCAGACCTTGTTGCCGCGCTTGCGGGCGAGTTCAAAGGCCGAGCGCGCAACGCGGGCGATTTCGCTCTCCGTATAGCGCTGGGTGTTGATCCCGACGCGCTCGTTGCCTTCCTTGAAGATCCCGCGCGGCTCGCCAAAGTAGACGCCGCTCGTCAGCTCGCGCACGATCATGATGTCGAGGCCCGCGACCACATCCTTCTTCAGCGACGAAAAGTCGGCCAGCGCGTCAAAGCACTGGGCCGGGCGCAGGTTGGCGTAAAGGTCCATCTCCTTGCGCAGGCGCAGCAGCCCGCGCTCGGGCTTCACCGAGAAGTCGAGCTTGTCGTATTTCGGCCCGCCCACGGCGCCCAGCAGAACGGCATCGACCTCCTGCGCCTTCGCCATGGTGTCGTCATGCAGCGGCGTGCCGTGCTTGTCATAGGCGCAGCCGCCCACCAGATCCTCGGAAACGTCGAACTTCAGCCCGCGCTTGGCGCCGAACCAGTCGATGATGCGCGTGACCTGCGCCATGACTTCGGGGCCGATGCCGTCGCCCGGCAGGATCAGAAGGGAAGGGTTGGACATGCGCGTCTCCTCGGGGAATGTATCGCGCAGCGGCCTATCGCGGCGCGGCCCTAGGGTCAATCCAGATCGCGGTCCGGCCTCACTCCGCCGCACTGTGCCTGCGCTGCGGGGCCATCGATTCCAGCATGGCCCGGATCTCTCGGATGTCGCGCTCCATCATCACCAGTCTAATCTCCGGCGTTTCCTGGTCCGGCGGAATGCCGTGCTCGGCCATCTGTTCGCGCACGTCCTCCTCCTTGGCGTTCTGCATGGCGTCCACAATGATGCCGAACAGCAGGTTCAGGGTGGTGAAGGTGGTCAGGATGATGAAGGCGACAAAGTAGATCCAGGCGTGCGGGTGCCGCCTCATCACCTCGCCCGCGATGTCGGGCCAGCCTTCCAGCGTCATCATCCTGAACAGCGTGAAGAAGGTGGCGCCGATGGTGCCGAAATATTCGGGCACGGTCTCGTGAAAGAAACTGAACCCGATGATCGCACCGACATAATACAGGATCGCCAGCACCGCCGCGACAGATGCTCCGCCCGGAATCGCCAGGAACATGCCGGTGATCACCCGCCGCATCGACGGCACGACCGAGATCAGCCGCATCAGTCGCAGCACCCGCAAGGTCCGCAGCACGCCAAGCCCGCCCGCATCCGGCAGCACCGCGATCCCCACCACGATCAGATCGAAGTTGTTCCAGCCGTCCTGAAAGAACGTCCGCCGGTAGACGGCAAGCTTCAACGCCATCTCGCCCACGAAGATGGCCAGGCACAGGTAATCGACCAGCAGCAGCAGGCGCAAAGTCTCGGGTGTCAGGTCGAGCGTCATCAACCCGAGAATGACGGCGTTGACGAGAATCACGCAGATGATGAAGCGCTGAAACAGGGTGCTGTCGACGACGCGGGCGGCGAATGTCATGGTCTGGTCTCCGCGCGGATCACCGTCGTCGGGTCGGTGATGCACACGGCGCGGGACGATGGGCGCTGGTCGGGAATGGCGTGGCTCGGGCGGGATCGTGTTCTGTGGGTCTTCGCCGCTAGATGTGGTCTCCGTCCGCCCGGCTCAAGCAGAGAATGGCGCGGTTTGGTCGGCTCTCGCACCATGCGCGAAATATTGCCCTTGAGATTGCAGGGCCGAGCGCGTATATCCCCCTCAACAGCGGCGCGCCGGGGTCCAAACCTGACGCTCCACCGGGAAATATCAACGGGCCGCGCGCCCGTTTTTTTGTGTCTGAAGCTAATGTCAAACGATCTCATCGCCAAAGCAGCCATCGACCGCCGGCTTGCCGAAATCGTCACCCCTGTCATCGAGGACCTGGGATTCGAACTCGTGCGCATCCGGCTGATGTCGGGCAAGTCGACCACGCTGCAGATCATGGCCGACCGGCCGGACGGCGGCATCGAAGTCGACGACTGCGCCGCCATCTCGAACGCGGTCAGCGCCATCCTGGACGTCGAGGATCCGATTCTCGACGAATACACGCTCGAAGTCTCCAGTCCCGGGATCGACCGCCCGCTGACGCGGCTCAAAGACTTCGACGATTACGAAGGCTACGAGGCCAAGATCGAAACATCCGAGCTGATCGACGGCCGCCGCCGGTTCAAGGGCACACTGGCCGGCATCGAAGGCGACGAGGTGCTGATAAACCTGGAAGAAGGCACGATCGGTCTGAAATTCGAATGGCTCAGCGACGCCAAGCTGGTGCTGACCGACGACCTGATCCGCGAGATGCTGCGCCAGCGCAAGAACGCCGGCACCCTGAACGAAGACACGTTCGACGAGATTTCGGAAGAAAACCCCTCGGGGGATGACGGGTCCGAGGGACCCCAAGAGGAGAACGACTAGATGGCAATCACCTCTGCCAACCAGCTTGAGCTGTTGCAAACCGCCGAGGCCGTGGCCCGCGAAAAGATGATCGACCCCAAGCTGGTCATCGAAGCGATGGAAGAAAGCCTCGCCCGCGCCGCCAAGAGCCGCTACGGCGCCGAGATGGACATCCGCGTCAAGATCGACCGCAAGACCGGTCGCGCGGCCTTCACCCGCGTGCGCACCGTGGTCGAGGACGATGCCGTCGAGAATTATCAGGCCGAACTCACCGTCGAGCAGGCCAAGCAGTACATGGCCGACCCCAAGATCGGCGACATGTATGTCGAGGAAGTGCCGCCTGTCGAACTCGGCCGGATCGCCGCTCAGTCGGCCAAGCAGGTGATTCTGCAGAAAGTCCGCGAAGCCGAGCGTGACCGCCAGTACGAAGAATTCAAGGACCGTGCCGGCACGATCATCAACGGCATCGTCAAGCGCGAGGAATACGGCAACGTCATCGTCGACGTGGGCGCCGGCGAAGCCATCCTGCGCCGCAACGAAAAGATCGGTCGCGAGGCCTACCGCCCGAACGACCGCATCCGCTGCTACATCAAGGATGTGCGCCGCGAGCCGCGCGGACCGCAGATCTTCCTGTCGCGTACCGCACCGGAATTCATGGCCGAACTCTTCAAGATGGAAGTGCCCGAGATCTACGACGGCATCATCGAGATCAAGGCCGTCGCCCGTGACCCGGGTTCGCGCGCCAAGATCGCTGTGGTTTCCTATGACAACTCGATCGACCCGGTCGGCGCATGCGTCGGTATGCGTGGCAGCCGCGTGCAGGCCGTGGTGAACGAGCTTCAGGGCGAAAAGATCGACATCATCCCGTGGAATCAGGATATGCCGACCTTCCTCGTCAACGCGCTGCAACCGGCCGAAGTCACCAAGGTGGTTCTGGACGAGGACGCCGAGCGGATCGAGGTCGTGGTGCCCGAAGAGCAGCTGTCGCTCGCCATCGGCCGGCGCGGTCAGAACGTGCGTCTGGCCAGCCAGCTCACCGGTCTCGACATCGACATCATGACCGAGGAAGAAGAATCCAAGCGCCGCCAGGCCGAGTTCGAGAACCGCACCAAGCTGTTCATGGACACGCTGGACCTCGACGAGTTCTTCGCGCAGCTGCTGGTGGCCGAAGGCTTCACCAACCTCGAAGAGGTTGCCTATGTCGACCAGGACGAACTTCTGGTGATCGAAGGCGTCGACGAAGACACGGCAGGCGAGCTTCAGGCCCGTGCCCGTGACTATCTCGAGGCACAGAACAAGGCTGCGCTCGAAAACGCGCGCGCGCTCGGAGTCGAGGACAGCCTGGTTGAATTCGAAGGCCTGACACCCCAAATGATCGAAGCATTGGCCAAGGACGGCGTGAAGACGCTCGAAGATTTCGCCACCTGCGCCGACTGGGAACTCGCCGGCGGCTGGACAACGGTCAATGGCGAGCGCGTCAAGGACGAGGGTATTCTCGAATCCTTCGACGTCAGCCTCGAGGAAGCGCAGAACATGGTGATGACCGCGCGCATCCTGCTCGGCTGGGTCGATCCCGCGGATCTCGAGGCGGAGGCCGAAGAATCGGAAGACGGCGAAGCCGAAGAGGAGGCCGGGGCCTGAACCCGGGCTTCGGAAAATGACCATGACGCGAGGTGGCGCCGAAAAGAACCGTGACGGTGCGACCGAGCGTAAATGCATCGTCACCGGCGAAGTTCAGCCCGTTCACGGGCTGATCCGCTTTGTCGCCGGGCCTGACGGCCAGCTGGTGCCCGACATCACCGGCAAGCTGCCGGGTCGGGGTGTCTATGTCGCCTCCGACCGGGCGGCGCTGGACAAGGCGGTCGCGAAGAAACTCTTCGCCCGCGGCCTCAAGACACCGGTCACAGTGCCCGAGGGCCTGACCGACGAGGTCGAGCGCCAGGTGCTGCGCCGGCTGGTCGAACTGATCAGCCTCGCCCGCAAGTCGGGAGCGGCGGTGGCCGGCTACGAAAAGGTGAAGAGCTGGCTCGACAAGGAAGAAGCCACGGTCCTGATCCAGGCGGTCGACGGATCGGGGCGCGGAAAGACGAAACTCAGCACGCCGCATTTCGGCCGATATATCGGCTGGATGACCGCGGACGAGTTGGGAATGGCCTTTGGACGGCAAACTGTGATACATGCGGCGCTCGCCTCTGGTGGACTCGCGCCGCGTGTTGTAGAGGAAGCGCAAAGATTGCGCGGGTTGCGTGAAGTGAAGGGCGGCAGCGGCCGCTCGGAAGGAAAAAAAGCTTTATGAGCGATACTGACGGCAAAAAGACATTGGGCTTGCGCGGAGCGGGATCCCGTCCTGGAAATGTGAAGCAAAGCTTCAGCCACGGACGTACCAAAAATGTTGTCGTGGAGACCAAGCGCAAGCGTGTCGTCGTACCCAAGCCGGGCGGCGCCAAACCCACGGCGGGCTCGCCGGCGGGCTCTCTTGGCGACCCTTCACGGCGTCCTGCGGGAATCTCCGATGCGGAGATGGAACGCCGGCTGAAGGCGGTCCAGGCCGCCAAGGCGCGCGAAGTCGAAGAGGCCGCGGAACGCGAGGCCGATGAAAAGGCACGCGAGGAAGAACGCGAGCGTCGCCGGGCCGAGATGGAGGCCAAGGAGCGCGAGGACCGCGAGCGCGAAGAAGCCCTCAAGGCCAAGGCTGAAGAGGAAGAGCGTCAGCGCAAGCTCGCCGAGGTCGCCGCCGAACGCGCGGCCGCACCGGCGGCCAAGGCCGCGCCCGCCGCACGGACCGAACCGGACGCCGGCAACCGCCCGGCCAAGCAGCCTGCCGCGCCAGCCAATCCCCGAAAGGTGGATCTGGAGCGCGACGCGGACCGTACCTCGCGCAACAAGAGCCGCGACGACAGCCGCCGCGCTGGCAAGCTGACCCTGAATCAGGCGCTGACCGGCGGCGAAGGCGGGCGGCAACGCTCGATGGCCGCAATGAAGCGCAAGCAGGAGCGCGCCCGCCAGAAGGCGATGGGCGGCTCGGCCGAGCGTGACAAGATCGTGCGCGACGTTCAGGTGCCCGAGGCCATCATGGTCAGCGAGCTGGCCAACCGCATGGCCGAACGTGTTGGCGCGGTCGTCAAGGCGCTGATGCAGAACGGCATGATGGTCACCCAGAATCAGACCATCGACGCCGACACCGCCGAACTGATCGTCGAGGAATTCGGCCACCGCGTCGTCCGCGTGTCGGATGCCGATGTGGAGCAGGTGATTACCCAGACCCAGGACGACGACAAGGATCTGTCGACTCGGCCGCCGGTCATCACCGTCATGGGCCACGTCGACCACGGCAAGACCTCGCTGCTCGATGCGATCCGCAATTCCAAGGTCGTCTCCGGCGAAGCCGGCGGGATCACCCAGCATATCGGCGCCTATCAGGTTAAGACCAAGGGCGGTCAGCTGATGACCTTCCTCGATACCCCCGGCCACGCCGCCTTCACCTCGATGCGCTCGCGCGGGGCTCAGGTGACGGACATCGTCGTTCTGGTGGTCGCCGCCGATGACGCTGTGATGCCGCAGACGGTCGAGGCGATCAATCACGCCAAGGCCGCCGGCGTTCCGATGATCGTGGCGATCAACAAGATCGACAAGCCGTCGGCGAACCCGCAGAAGGTGCGCACCGATCTCCTCCAGCACGAAGTCGTGGTGGAAAAGATGTCGGGCGAAGTGCAGGACGTCGAGGTTTCGGCGCTCTCGGGCAAGGGTCTCGACGACCTGCTCGAAGCCATCGCGCTGCAGTCCGAACTGCTGGAACTCAAGGCCAACCCCGACCGCGCTGCCATGGGCGCCGTGATCGAGGCCAAGCTCGACGTTGGCCGCGGCCCCGTCGCCACTGTGCTGGTCCAGAACGGCACCCTGCGCCAGGGCGACATCTTCGTCGTCGGCGAACAGTGGGGCAAGGTCCGCGCGATGGAGAACGACAAGGGCGAGCGCATCAAGGAAGCCGGCCCGTCGGTTCCGGTCGAGGTGCTTGGCCTGAACGGCACGCCCGAAGCGGGCGACGTGCTCAACGTGGTCGCGACCGAAGCGCAGGCGCGTGAAATCGCCGCCTACCGCGAGCAGGTCGCCAAGGACAAGCGCGCAGCACTTGGCGCAGCGACCACGCTGGAACAGCTGATGGCCAACGCCAAGGCCGACGCCAGCGTGACCGAACTGCCGATCCTGGTGAAAGCCGACGTGCAGGGCTCTGCCGAGGCGATCGTTCAGGCGATGGAAAAGATCGGCAACGACGAGGTGCGCGTACGCGTGCTGCACTCGGGTGTCGGCGCCATCACCGAAACCGACGTGGGCCTGGCCGAAGCCAGCCGCGCGCCGATCATGGGCTTCAACGTCCGCGCCAACGCCTCGGCGCGCAACACCGCCAACCAGAAGGGCGTCGAGATCCGGTATTATTCGGTTATCTACGATCTGGTCGACGATGTGCGCAACGCGGCGAGCGGTCTGCTCAGCGCCGAAATTCGCGAGAACTTCATCGGCTACGCCACGATCAAGGAAGTCTTCAAGGTCACCGGCGTCGGCAAGGTTGCCGGATGTCTGGTCACCGAAGGCGTCGCACGTCGCTCTGCGGGCGTCCGCCTGCTGCGCGACAACGTGGTGGTCCACGAAGGCACGCTGAAGACGCTCAAGCGCTTCAAGGACGAGGTCGCCGAGGTCCAGTCCGGCCAGGAATGCGGCATGGCCTTCGAGAACTACGATGACATCCGCGAAGGCGACGTCATCGAAATCTTCACCCGCGAAGAAGTGGCCCGCTCGCTCGGCTGATCCGCGGAGTCAGACAAATCAAAAGGCGCGGTGCCCCGGCACCGCGCCTTTTTTTGTCCCGCATCTACGATGATCAGGCCGAAACGGCCGCCGGCTGAACCGGTTGTCCCTTGAAGATCGTATTCCCGACGCGAACCGCGATATGCCCGTCCGGAAACGCCCGAACGAACATGCCCTGAATGGAAACGCAAGTGCCGATGGTGATGGTGCGCAGCAAGTCAGATCCTCCCCACAGAACGAGATGCTCACAGTAGGATCGAGTGTAGTGGCACAGAATTATTAAATCGAGATGAATTTTCAGCCAAGACGATCAAATATTTCGCAAATTCCCAGAAAAATGCAGTTAACTGGCGACCCCAATTCTAAAGCCAATCCCGCAGAATCGGCACCAGCGGCTTGTCCGCCTCGGGCATCGGATAGGACTTGAGGTCGCCCGCCCGCACCCAGGCCAGCGTCTGCCCCTCACGCGCGCGCGGCGTGCCGTTCCACTTGCGGCAGGCGTAAAGCGGCATCAGCAGATGAAAGTCCTCATAAGAGTGACTCGCAAAGGTCAGCGGGGCCAAGCACGACGCCCAGGTGTCTATGCCCAGTTCTTCCTGCAACTCGCGAATCAGGGCAGCCTCGGGGGTCTCCCCCGATTCGACCTTGCCGCCGGGAAATTCCCACAGCCCGGCCATCGTCTTGCCCTCAGGCCGCTGCGCCAGCAGCACCCGGCCGTCCACGTCGATCAACGCGACGGCCGAGACCAATACCATCTTCATGCCGTCACGACCGGTAGTCGGCATTGATGTCGATATAGCCATGCGTCAGATCGCAGGTCCACACGGTGGCCGCGCCGGTGCCCAGCCCCAGATCGACGCGAATCAGCAGCTCCTGCTGCTTCATGTGCTCGGCCGCATCGGCTTCCTTGTAGTCCGGACTGACCCAGCCGTCCTTTGCCACCAGGATATCGCCAAAGTGGATCGTCAGCCGGTCCCGCTCGGCCGCCGCACCCGATTTGCCGATGGCCATGACGATCCGGCCCCAGTTCGGATCCTGCCCGGCAATCGCCGTCTTCACCAGCGGCGAATTGGCGATGGCCATCCCGTGGGTCTTGGCATCGGCATCAGTGGCCGCGCCGGTGATCTGGATCTCGACGAACTTCGTCGCGCCCTCGCCGTCCTTCACCACCTGATGCGCCAGATCCAGCATCACGTCGTACAGCGCTTCCCAGAAGCCCTCTGCATCGGTGGCATCCACGCCCGACGCCCCCGTCGCGCAGAGCATCAGGCTGTCCGAGGTCGAGGTATCGCTGTCGACCGTGATGCAGTTGAAGGTCTTGTCACAGATCGCCGCCAGCTCGGTCTGCAGCCGCGCCTGTTCGACCTTCGCATCGGTGAAGATATAGACCAGCATCGTCGCCATATCCGGCGCGATCATGCCCGACCCCTTCGCAATCCCGGCGATCGAGACGGTCTTGCCGTCGATCTCCACCTGCCGGGCCGATCCCTTGGGAAAGGTGTCTGTGGTCATGATCGCCCGCGCGGCGTCCTTGATCTTTTCCGGCGCCTGCGCGGCTTTCAGCTCGTCCAGCTTGGCAACGATCCGCTCATGCTTCATCGGCTCGCCGATCACACCGGTCGAGGCGGTAAAGACGCGCGACACCGGAACCCCGGTCACGCGCGCAGTTTCCTCGGTCACCTCCTTGACCGACATCTGCCCGCGATGCCCCGTGAAGGCGTTCGAATTGCCCGAGTTCACCAGAATGGCGGCGCCTTCCGAGGCATCGCCACCGATCTTCGCCTGGCAATCCAGCACCGGCGCCGACCGCGTTGCCGACCGGGTGAACACCCCTGCAACGCTGGTCCCCGGCGCCAGCAGCGCCAGCATCACGTCGGTGCGGTTCTGGTAACGCACCCCCGCCTCGGCGCTGGCAAAACTCGCGCCCGCGATCACCGGCAAATCGGGAAAGGAGGCCGGGGCAAGCGGGGAAACCTTGGTGATCTTCGCCATATGTCAGTTCCTGATCAGATCGAGATTACGCAGAACAGTCGGATCGAGTCCTTCGACCTCGGGCCGATCCACCGTGGCCTTCGCGGTCAGTTCCTCGACCCGATCCTCGACGGCCTTCTTGCGCAGTTCGGTGGCGATTTCCTCCGACACCTCTTCCAGCGCCGGCGCCTTGGCGCGCCGCTTTTCGTTCAACTTGATGATATGCCAGCCGAATTGCGTCTGCACCGGCTCGGAAACCTGACCGGGTTCCATCGCCTCCACCGCGGCCGAGAACTCCGGCACCATGTCGCCGGCCGAGAACCAGCCCAGTTCGCCACCGCTCGGTCCCGACGGGCCGGTCGACTTCTCCTTCGCCACTTCGGCGAAATCGGCGCCCTTCTCGATCTCTTCGCGCACTTCCTTGGCGGCTTCCTCGGTCTCCAGCAGGATGTGCGAGGCGTTGAACTCCTCGCCGCCAAAGCCGTCGCCGTACCGCGCGTCATAGGCCGCCTTGATCTCCTCGGGGCTGGCCGCGCCGGCCATCACGCCCTCGATCGCATCCGCCGCCATAAGCGAGCGCTTCTCGTTTTCCAGCGACAGCCGCACGTGCTTGGGCTCTTCGCCGGTCACGGATTGCTCCAGCGCTGTCTGCTGGATCAGCTGGTTCAGGATCGCATCAAACAGAACGTCCGGCGGCAGCTGCTGATACTGCTGCGGCAGCGTCGCATGCGCCACGATCATGTGTCCCAAGGTGATTTCCTCGCCGTTCACCCGCGCCACAACCGTATCCGCATCGGGTTCGGCGATGGACTGGGTCGGCAGGGCCAGCAGGCCGGCGATGGCCATTGCTGGCAGGAAAGTGAAACCTTTGGGCATGTAATCGTTCCTATTCAGGGGTCGCGACCGGGCGCGCCGTTGACACTCTTTGGCCTGCCCCCTAAATCGCCTTGTGGCCTTAGGGGCGCCGCCGTTGCTCCCCGTATCTATAGGGTTGCGACACGGGCGGGCAAGCCTGCGACAACCAGGAAGCCTCGGATCGGCTGGAGAAAGCATGCTGGGTATCGGAACTATCGCCAAGAAGGTGTTCGGAACGCCGAACGACCGCAAGATCAAGGCGACTCGTCCGCTGGTCGAAAAGATCAACGCGCTGGAGCCGGATTTCGTCAAACTCTCTGACGAGGGTCTGAAGGAAAAGACCGAGGAACTCGCCAAGCGGGCGCTCGGAGGAGAAAACCTCGACGACCTCCTGCCCGAAGCCTTCGCCAACTGCCGCGAGGCCGCGCGCCGCGCCCTCGGCCTGCGCGCCTTCGACACCCAGCTTCTGGGCGGCATCTTCCTGCACCAGGGCAACATCGCCGAGCAGAAGACCGGTGAAGGCAAGACCCTGACCGCGACCTTCGCCGCCTACCTGAACGCCCTCACCGGCAAGGGCGTCCACGTGGTCACGGTGAACGAATACCTGGCCAAGCGCGACGCCGAATGGATGAGCAAGGTGTTCAGCGCCCTGGGCCTGACCACCGGCGTGATCTATTCCGACATGCCGAACGACGCCAAGCTCGCCGCCTATCGCAGCGACATCACCTACGGCACCAATAACGAATTCGGCTTCGACTATCTTCGCGACAACATGAAGTCCGAACTCTCCGAAGTATTCCAGCGCGAGCACAACTACGCTATCGTCGACGAAGTCGACTCGATCCTCATCGACGAGGCGCGCACACCCCTGATCATCTCGGGCATGGCGACCGACCGGTCGGAACTCTACCAGACCATCGACACGGTGATTCCGCTCTTGACCGAGTCGCATTACACGCTGGACGAAAAGACCCGGAACGTGACCTTCACGGACGAGGGCAACGAGTTCCTCGAAGCGCAACTGCGCGTCCGCGGTCTGCTGCCCGAGGGCCAGTCGCTCTACGATCCCGAAAGCACCACCGTGGTGCACCACGTCAACCAGGGCCTGCGCGCGCACAAGCTGTTCCAGCGCGACAAGGAATACATCGTCCGCGATGGCGACGTCGTGCTGGTCGATGAATTCACCGGCCGGATGATGGCGGGCCGCCGCCTGTCGGACGGTCTGCACCAGGCCATCGAGGCCAAGGAAGGCGTGACGATCCGCCCCGAGAACGTGACCATGGCCTCGGTCACCTTCCAGAACTTCTTCCGCCTCTACAATAAGCTGGCCGGGATGACCGGCACCGCGGCCACCGAGGCCGAGGAATTCCGCGAAATCTACGGCCTCGGCGTTGTCGAGGTTCCCACCAACCTGCCGATCGCCCGCGTCGACGAAGACGATCAGGTCTTCCGCACCGGCCGCGAGAAATACGCGGCCATGGTCGAAGAACTGAAGACGGCCCATGCCAAGGGGCAGCCGGTCCTGATTGGCACGACCTCGATCGAAAAGTCCGAGATGCTGAGCCAGCTTCTCACCAAGGAAGGCATCAAGCACAACGTGCTGAACGCCCGCCAGCACGAGGCCGAAGCGCAGATCATCGCTGACGCCGGCCGTCTGGGCGCGGTCACCATCGCCACCAACATGGCCGGCCGCGGCACCGACATCCAGCTCGGAGGCAACGTCGAGCTCAAGGTGCTCGAGGCACTCAAGGCCAACCCCGACGCCCACCCCGAGGAACTGCGCGCCGCCGAAGAGGCCAAGCACGCCGAGGAAAAGGCCAAGGTGCTCGCAGCCGGCGGCCTCTTCGTTATGGCCTCGGAACGCCACGAAAGCCGCCGCATCGACAATCAGCTGCGCGGCCGTTCGGGCCGCCAGGGCGACCCGGGCCGCACTGCCTTCTATCTCTCGCTCGAAGACGACCTGATGCGCATCTTCGGCTCGGAACGGCTCGACAAGGTGCTGACCACGCTGGGCCTCAAGGAAGGCGAGGCGATCGTTCACCCCTGGGTCAACAAGTCGCTCGAACGCGCCCAGGCCAAGGTCGAAGGTCGCAACTTCGACATCCGCAAGCAGCTGCTCAAGTTCGACGACGTGATGAACGACCAGCGCAAAGTGATCTTCGGCCAACGGCGCGAGATCATGGAAGCGACCGACATCTCCGAAATCGCCGATGACATGCGCCATCAGGTGATCGACGATCTGGTCGAAACCTACATGCCGCCCCGGTCCTATGCCGACCAGTGGGACACCGCCGGTCTCTATGCCCAGGTCATCGAACAGCTGGGCATCGACGTTCCGGTCATGGAATGGTGTGCCGAGGAAGGCGTCGACAACGACGAAATCCGCGAACGCCTGGTCAAGGCCAGCGACGAGCACATGGCCAAGAAGGCCGCCGAATTCGGCCCCGAGAACATGCGCAACATCGAAAAGCAGGTGCTGCTGCAGACCATCGACGCCAAGTGGCGCGAACACCTTCTGACGCTTGAACACCTGCGCTCGGTCGTCGGTTTCCGCGGTTACGCCCAGCGCGACCCGCTGAACGAATACAAGAACGAAAGCTTCCAGCTGTTCGAGAACATGCTCGACGGCCTGCGCGAGGACGTAACCAAGAACCTCTCGCAACTGCGGATGCCCAGCGAGGACGAACAGCGCGATCTGCTCCAGAAGTTCTTCGCCCAGCAGGCCCAGATGGCCCGCGCCCAGGGCGAGGCGCCGGTGCAGGGCGTGACTGCGGGCGGCGCCTCCGACGCGGCACCAGAAGGCGAACCCGAAGGGCCGCGTCCCGGCTTTGTCGAAGACGACCCGTCGACCTGGGGCAATCCCGGCCGCAACGAGAAGTGCCCCTGCGGCAGCGGTTTGAAGTTCAAGCACTGCCACGGCAAGGTCGCCTGATCGCGCGCGGGGCGTCAGCGCCCCGCTCCTGCCAGAATGACTCCCCGTCACGGTCACACCTTGGCCCCGATTGGTTGGAACAACCGTCGTCAACCCGGTGTCGATGGAGAGTGGAATGAGCAGGAAGCGAACGCTTTTGACCACGGCAGCAACGGTCTGCTGCGCCCTGACCATCGGTTGGGTGATGCAGACTACGGTCGAGCCGCCGAAAGGTGCCGCCGCGCTTGTCATCAGCCCCGTCGCGCAGGCCGATCTGGAACCCGGCGCTACGCCGGTTGAACCGCCCGAAGTGCTGGCCGACGCCTCCGAACCGCAGTCCCTGCCCCAGGCCCCCGACCAGCCCGAACTGCCGATCACGGAAATCCGCCTCACCTCGGTTGCGACGCCGCTGCCGCCGATCTCTGACCTGGCCCGCGCGGTGATGTCCACGGTCGCCTTCGAACCCGACTCCGTGCCCACGCTGCCGGACGAACCGCTCGCCCCCTATCTGGGATGCGACCTCACCGCGACCGCCACCCCCGCCCCGCAGGCCAATGTCGTGCTCACACTTACGGCGCCTTGCAAGGCCAACGCCCGCGTCACGCTGCACCATTCGGGCATGATGTTCACGGAAACCACCTCGGCAGACGGTCGCCTGGAGGTGATGGTTCCGGCAATGAACGAAGACGCGGTCTTCATGATCCAGTTCGACGACGGCAAGGGCACGGTCGCCTCCACCCACGTGCCCGACCTCAAGGGCATCGACCGTGTCGCGCTGCAATGGTCAGGTCAAACCGGCCTCCAGGTCCACGCCCGCGAATTCGGCGCGGCCTACGGCACCGACGGCCATGTCTGGTCCGGCGCCGCGACCTCGCAGAACGGCGGCATGTTTCAGCGCCTCGGCGACCCCGCCGCGCTTGGTGCCAAGGTGGTCGAGGTCTATACCTTCCCCTCTCACGACGCGCCCCACGCCGGCACCGTCGATCTTACCGTCGAGGCCGAGGTGACGGCGTCCAATTGCGGGCGCGACATTTCCGCCCAGTCCATCGAGCTCCGCGACAGCCAGAGCCTCCGCACGCAGGATCTGGTCCTGTCGATGCCCGAGTGCGGATCCGTGGGCGATTTTCTGGTGTTGAATAATCTGGTCGATGACCTGAAGATCGCCGGCAGGTAGCCGGCAACCCGATAGGCCCGAGATGAAGAAGTGGTGTGCGGCGGGTCTCGCCGCACTTTTTGTATTCTGCTCGGCCTTGGTCGCCGCAGCGCAGGACGTTACCCTGACCTCGCACGACGGGTCCATCGAGGTCACCGGCACCCTGCTCGGCTTCGACGGCGAATTCTACCGCGTCGCCACGCAGTTCGGCCCGCTCACTGTCGATGGGTCGGGCGTCAGCTGTGACGGACCGGGCTGCCCCAACCTCTCGGATTACGTCGCCGAACTCCTGTTCTCCGGCTCCTCCACCATGGCCGAGGTTCTGCTGCCGGCCTTGGTCGAAGGTTTCGCCCTGCGCAGCGGCTATCAGGCCGAGCGGCAGGAAATCGACGACTCGCATTTTCAGTACGAGCTGAAATCCCCCGAATCCGGACGCACCCTCGGCCGTTTCATCTTCCGCGTGACCAATACCGACGAAGGCTTCGCCGATCTTCTGGCCGACGAGGCCGATCTGGTGATGGCCCTGCGCGAAATCCGCCCTGCGGAACGCGCCCGCGCCATCGAGGCGGGGATGGGCGATCTCACCCAGCCGGGCCGCGCCCGCGTCGTCGCGCTCGATGCGATGGTGCCGGTGGTGGCCCCCGACAACCCGGTGCACGAGATTTCGGCCGCACAGCTGGCGCAGGTCTTCTCTGGCCAGATCGTCAACTGGACCGATCTTGGCGGCCCCGATGCCCCCATCGCCCTGCATCTTTCTGCCGAAGGCTCCGGTCTGGCCCAGATCGCCGAGGACACCCTGCTGCGCCCCGGCCGCCTGCGTCTGGCCGAAGGCGTGATGCGCCACGCTCCGACCCGTGGCCTTGTCGAGGCGGTGATGAAGGATCCCTTCGGCATCGGTCTTGCCAGCCTGGCGGAATCGGGCGAGGCGCGCGTCCTCCCCCTCACCGGCGGCTGCGGCTTTGCGCTGGCGGCCACCCGGCGTTCGATCAAGACCGAAGACTATCCGCTCACCGCACCCATGTTCCTCTACCAGCCGGCCCGGCGCCTGCCCAAGATGGGCCGCGCCTTTCTCGCCTATGTCGGCAGCCCCCTGGCCCAGATCGTCATTCGCCGCGCCGGTTTTGTCGATCAGGCGACCGAGGTGATCGGTCTCGGCCTCCAGGGCGACCGCCTGGCCAATGCCATCCTGACCGCCGGGGAAGAGGTCTCGCTGGACGAACTTCAGCGGATGGTCGGCGTGCTGAAACCCATGTCGCGCCTGTCTTTGTCCTTCCGGTTCGAGCCCGGCTCCGCCCGCCCCGATGCCCAGTCGCGCACCAATATCCTGCTGCTGGCCGAGGCGATCGAATCCGGCCAGTTCGACGCAAACGCCCTCTCCTTCATTGGCTTCAGCGATGGCGACGGTCCCGCCGGCAGCAACATGCGCATCGCCCGCGCGCGGGCCGAGGCGGTGCGCAATGCGGTGGTCAAGGCCGCGCAGGCCGCGACCCCCGGCAAGATCACCACCCACGTCGAGGCCTTTGGCGAGGCGCTGCCGATGGCCTGCGACGACAGCGACTGGGGCCGCAAGGTGAACCGACGGGTCGAGGTCTGGGTGCGCTGACGCTCAGAACCTGCGGACGCGCACATAGGTGCCGACCGCCTTGCCCTCTTCCCATCGCACCAGCCCGCCCTTGGAATCGACGCTCAGCACCTTGCGCCGGAACTTCTGGTTGCCGTGGTTCACCCGCATCCGCTTGACGTTCAGTGTCACCGTCTTGCCGTCGCTTTCCCAGCAGCCGCTCGCCTCTTCGTCATAGGCGCCATAGCTCAGCATGTAGCCGAATTCGCCATTGGGCGAGAGCATGATCAGCGACCCGACCTCCATCACCCCCCGCAGCTCATAGCCCCCGGCAAGCGCGGGCGCGACCGGCTTGCATTTGCCCAAGACCGGAGTGGCAAGCGCAACACTGAGAAGACAGGCCAGGATCACACGCATGAGACTCACCCTGTTTTCACCGATCCTAGCGTAAATCAGGCCGCCGAGCGATGGTTTCGATATCGCCATGCGGCTGCGGATCGCGGTCCGCGCCCTTGGGATAGGTCTCGCACGAGAACTGCCGCGGCGCCGGGATCGCGGCGCGCGCGGTGCCTGCCCTGTCCGCAACCGGCGGCACGGCACCGCCTCCTCCCGAAGGCGTCAGCAGATGCCGCAACAGGGCCACCGGATGCGCCTTGAGGCTCAGGCGGAGGGCAACGTAATCCTCGACCACCTGCTCGCCCAGCGTCATCTCGGGCAGCAGCGCCGGCGCCTCGTGGATCACCTCGCCCTCGATATCCTGCGCGAACAGCGGCAGCGGTTTGGCGGTCTTGATCGCCTTCGCCGCCCACAGCGCCGCCCGCCGCTTGATCCCCAGCCCGGCAAAGGCATCCGCCTCGGCCAGCAGCTCCAGCACCGACGGCCCCAGCCCCGCCCGGCGCCACAGATCCGCCACCTCGAGATAGCCGTTGCCCCGCGCTGCGGTCAGCCAGCCCGCATCCTCCTCGCAGATCCCCTTGATCTGCCGGAACCCCAGCCGCAGCGCCAGCCCGCCCTTGCCGTCGGGCTCCATCACATTGTCCCAGAAACTGCTGTTCACGCAGACCGGCCGCACCTCCACCCCATGCGCACGCGCATCGCGCACGATCTGGGCGGGCGCGTAGAACCCCATCGGCTGCGAGTTCAGCAGCGCGCAGGCGAAGATCCCCGGGTGATGCCGCTTGATCCAGGCGCTGGCATAGACCAGCAGGGCAAAACTCGCCGCATGGCTTTCGGGAAAGCCATAGCTGCCGAACCCCTCGATCTGGCTGAAACAGCGCTCGGCGAAATTCGCGTCATAGCCGTTCTTCCGCATTCCCCGCAGGAACAGATCGCGGAACTCGCTGACATTGCCGTGTTTCTTGAACGTCGCCAGCGACCGCCGCAGCCGGTCCGCCTGATCCGGCGTGAACCCGGCCCCGACGATGGCGATCTGCATCGCCTGCTCCTGAAACAGCGGCACCCCTTTCGTCTTGGCCAGCACCGCGCCCAGCGCATCCGAAGGGAACACCGCATCCTCCTCGCCGTTGCGCCGCCGGATATAGGGATGCACCATGTCGCCCTGAATCGGCCCGGGCCGGATGATCGCCACCTCGATCACCAGATCGTAGAATTCACGCGGCTTCATCCGCGGCAGGAAGTTCATCTGTGCCCGGCTTTCCACCTGGAACACGCCGATGGTGTCGGCCGCGCACAGCATGTCATAGACGGCCGGATCGTCCTGCGGCAGGCTGGCCAGCGTATGCCTGACCCCATGATGCGCGGCGATCAGGTCAAAGGCCTTCCGGAGGCAGGTCAGCATCCCCAGCGACAGCACATCCACCTTGAGGATGCCCAGCGTGTCGATATCGTCCTTGTCCCAGCAGATGACCGTGCGATCCTCCATTGCAGCGTTCTCGATCGGCACCAGCTCGTCCAGCCGGCCCTCGGTGATGATGAACCCGCCGACATGCTGCGACAGATGGCGGGGAAACCCCTCGATCTGCCGGATCAGATCCAGCGTCTGCATCAGGCGGCGGTTCTTCGGGTTCAGCCCGACCTCCACCAGCCGCTCGTATCGCACCGCCTCGGACGAGTAGAACCCCCAGAGCTGCGAGGACAGGCTCGACAGCACATCCTCCGGAAATCCCATCGCCCGGCCCACCTCGCGGATTGCCCGCTTGCCGCGATAATGCACCACCGTGGCGCACAGCCCGGCGCGCGCGCGGCCATAGCGCTCGTAGATCCACTGTATCACCTCCTCGCGCCGCTCATGCTCGAAATCCACGTCGATGTCGGGCGGCTCGTTCCGCGCCTCCGAGATGAAGCGCTCGAATACCATGGTGCCGACCTCGGGCGAGACCGAGGTGACCCCCAGCGCATAGCAGACCACCGAATTCGCGGCACTTCCCCGCCCCTGGCACAAGATGTCGCGCGACCGGGCAAAGGCGACGATGTCGTGGACGGTCAGGAAGTAGGGCTCGTATCTCAGCCGCGCAATCAGGTCCAGCTCGTGCCGGACGATCTTCTGCACCCGCTCGGGCACCCCTGCGGGATAGCGCCAGGCCAGCCCCGCCTTGGTCAGCCGCGCCAGCCGTTCGGCCGGGGTCTCGCGCCCGTCCGTCTCGCTCGGATAGTCATAGCGCAGCTCGTTCAGTGAAAAGGTCAGACGTTCCGCCAGCGCGCCGGCCCGCGTCACCGCTGCCTCGCACCCGGCGAACAGGCGGCGCATCTCGGCCTCGCCGCGCAGCCGCCGTTCGGCATTCGCCAGGGCCTCGCGGCCCAGGTCGCCGACCCGCCGGTGCAGGCGGATCGCCGTCAGCACATCGGCCAGACGGCGCCGCTGACCGCGATGCATCAGCGGCGCCGCGCTGGCCAGCGTCGGAAGGCCCAGGGCCGCCGCCTCCCGCTCCAGTCCGGCAAAGCGCGAGGCATCACGGCCATCGTACAGCGGATGCATCAGCAGATGCATTGCCCCGCCAAGGCGGTGCACCAGCCGCTGGGCGTGACTCCGCCAGTCCTCTGCCCCGCGCGGCGTCTGCGGCGGCCAGAGCAGCAGCTGAATGCCCTCCGGCCGCTCCAGCAGATCGTCGAGATGCAGATCGCAGGCGCCCTTGCCGGCGCGCAGCTGGCCTGCCGACAGGATACGGCACAGATTGGCCCAGCCCTGCCGCGTCTCGGGCAGCGCGGTCACGTCGATCCCCTCGGCAAAGCGCAGCCGCGCGGCCGGGATCAGACGCGGGACATGGGCCACCGGAAACGACTGCGGCGCCGGCAGATGCGCCGGGCGCGGCGGTCCGATGGGCGCATGGGCGGCATCCCAGTCCTGCCGCTCCTTCACCTTGCGGGCGATGCTCTTCGCCTCCGCATGGGCCCGCACGATCCCGGCCACCGAATTATCGTCGGCAATGGCAATCGCCGGCAGACCCAGCACACAGGCACGGCGCATGTATTCCTCGGGATGCGACGCACCGGTGAGAAAGGTGAAGTTCGAGGTGATCGAGAGTTCGGCGAACATGGGAGGTCAGTATATTCACTTTTTGTTCTCATTGGGAGTCCCCTCCGCTCCGCGCAAGAGGTGGAACGAGAACAGGGATCAGCCCAGAAAACCGCGCGCGCGGATCAGCGCCACCAGTTCGGCGGCCGAGGCCTCCACAGGCTTGCCGGAGGTGTTCAGCTGCGCCTCCGCCCGGGCATAGAGCGATTCGCGGCTGGTCAGGATCGAGCGCAACTGCTCCATCGCTTCCGGATTGCCCGCCATCGGACGCTCGTCGCCCTGCGCGCGCACCCGCGCCATATGCTCGTCGGGCGAGGTGCGCAGCCAGATCGTATGAAAATGCCCCAGAAGCCGCGCATAGGTCTCAGGCTCGACAACGATGCCGCCAGCCACCGCCAGAACCACGTTGTCATGCGTGCAGATCACCCGGTCAACCGCCTGCGCCTCAAGGCTGCGATAGCCTTCCTGCCCATACAGCGCCAGCACCTCATCCACCGGCATCCCCGAGTGTTCCTCGATCTCGCGGTTGAGCTCGACAAAGGGCACGCCCAGCGCCTTGCCGACCATCGCGCCCAGCGTGGATTTCCCGGCCCCGCGCAGCCCGACAAGACAGACGCGATGGGCCTGCCGCGCTTCCGAGGAATCGGCCGTCAGCGCCTCCATCACCGTCTGGCGCGCCTCGGGGCTGGCCGCGCGATACAGGTCGGCCATCCGCGCCACATCCGACGACCAGGGGTCGTCCGCGCTCAGCAGCCATTCGATGCGATGATCCAGCGCCACGGCGACCCGCTGCAGCAGACCGATGGAGATATTGCCCTCGCCGGCCTCGAGCTGCGCCAGATAGCGCGGCGAAACGCCCGAAATCTCCGACAGCACCCGGCGCGGAATGCCCTTGCGTTCGCGCGCCTTGCGCACCCGCTCGCCCACCTGCCGGATCAGCGCCGCCACGCCAGCCTCGCCCTGCCCCTCGTCGGCCGGGGCGATACGGTCGCCGCGAAAGTTGGTGATCTCGGTCATGGAACGCTGCTTTATGTATTATAATGCAAGATCTACCCCGCGCGGCCGGCTCAGGCAATTGCTTTCGCCGCGCGGCAAGCGTCAGGCCCGGATCAGCGGCTCGACAATCGCGCGCACATCCGGCGGCGCGGGCCGGGTGCGCACGCTCGCCGCCTCGGCAAAGACCGAAACAAAACGCCCCTCGAAACAGACCACCCCGTCCTGCCGCCCGATCACCCGGAAGGTGATCGACTTGGTGCCCAACTCGGTCGGGAAAACCTCGCACATCAGCCGGTAGCGCGGCGTGACCGGAGACCGGAAGTCCAGCGACATATGCACGAAAGGCGTGCCAAAGCCGCGGTCCAGTTCCATCTGATACCAGCCATCGCCGTCCAGCACATGCTCCCACCAGCCATTGATCGCCAGCAGCGCGAATTCCGGCAGCCGCCCGGTATAGGCGATCCGCGCCGGATCGCAGTCGCCCCAGGTCACGTGGATCGGGTATTCGAAGGCGCGCGGCCCCGCGTCATCGGCCATTCAGTAGGTTTCCACGTGATACCGGCCTTCCTCGCGCATCGTGTCGCGCAGGGCGGTCCATTGCTGGCCAATGCTTTCGGCAATATTGGTCAGGGTCTTCTCGACACCCTCTTCCATCCCGCGCAGCCCGCAGATGTAGACATGCGTCTTGGGATCGCCCAGCAGGTCCGCAACGGCGTCCTGCTCTGCCACCATCCGGTCCTGCACGTATTCCTTCGGCTGATCGGGCAGCCGCGAATAGACCAGATGCTTTTTCAGAAGCGCATCGGGCACCTTCTTCAGCGGCCCGAAATAGGGCAGGCTCTCGGGCGACCGCGCGCCAAAAAACATCGTCATCCCGCCCGACTTGCCGCCAACCGTACGCTGGCGCCGCATGGTGAAGGCCCGCATCGGCGCCGAGCCGGTGCCGGTGCAGATCATCAACAGCCGCGCATCCGGATCCCCCGGCATCAGGAACGTCGCACCGAACGGCCCGGTGACGCGCACCGTATCGCCCTTCTTCAGGTCACAGACAAAGTTCGAACACAGACCCTTCTCTTCCCGCTTCACCGTCAGCGAGACGTTGTTGAACCCCGGCCGCTCGCCGTCGCGCGGCGAGGACACCGAATAAAGCCGCGGCAGATGCGGTTTGCCCTCGGCATCGGTGCCCGGCGGGATGATCCCGATCGACTGCCCCTCCAGCACCGGAAACGGCAGGCTGCCGAAATCCAGGATGATGTGGCGCACGTCGCTGTCCGACCCGGCCTCGGTCAGCCGGTAATTGCCCTGCACCGCCGCCTCGGCCGGCTTGCCCAGGTTATACATGTTCACGGTCGGCTTGGACGCGCTTGCCGGCGCCCGCGCCTTGCCGCCCGCGCCCGCATGGGCCTCGGCCAGCAGCGCCGCCATCGCCTCGTCCATCGCCTCGATGCTGGTCTCGGCGTTGCCCAGCTCCTTCTGCTCGGGCAGCTCGGTCCATTCGTACTGCTCGGACAGCGAATAGGGCTCTTCCACAACCCGCCATTCGTCGATCGACCCGGTTGGGCAGACCGGAATGCAATCCATGCAGAAGTTGCACTTGGAGGCATCGACCACGACGTTGTTGTCGTCATGCTCGATGGCCTCCACCGGGCAGGTCATTTCACAGGTATAGCACCGGATGCAGATCTCCGGATCGATCAGATGCTGTTTCAGCGGCTTGTTCATTGGGATGCGCGCTTCCGGGTCAGGATGATGTCGGGGATCATCAGAACGTCGATAAGATCCGCGCAAAGGCCATTGCAATTCGCACATCCGACGCAGGGATTGTGCAGACCGCCCAGCGCGGCCGAAAGGGCCGTGGTATGGGTCTGATCGGGTTTCGAGCGTTGGATGTCCATCATGCAACTCCGATACAAAACGGTCAGTGTGGCAGGGGAATGTTGAAAAGCCGTTCCACTTGTGACCGCGCACACTGCCTTTCTAGCATGTCCGGCCCACGTCCTGCAAAGGATGCAGCAGGCAGCCCCTTCCGTTCCCCGCGCGGGGCGAAACACGTTCCGGAGCGCTGGCCCCGGACCGCAGCTTCCCGACTCAGGCCATATGCAGGCGGACGTATTCGAAATCGCCCGGCTTGTTGTCGATGCCGACCTTCGGCGGCGCGATCCAGCTGGCGTATTTGCCCGGCTCATAGCAGGGCACCATCAGCGACTGGATGAAATCGCCATCGGCCTTGGTCGGCAGCCACTCGCCGCGGCGCTTTTCCCAGTCATCGGCCGAGATGATATTGCCCTTCGGATCGACCGCCACACTGCTGAACACGCCGATCTGGCGGTGGAAGCCTTCGTGCGGCAGCATCAGCTCGAACTCGATTCCGGCTTTCTCGATGATCTTGTTCCAGCGGCCCACGCCGCCGGCCGCATCGCGGACATAATCGTCGCGCAGGCGCATGTTGATCGCGGTCAGCGCCGGCGCGTCCTCGGTGATGATCTTGCCGTCCTTGACGGTCTTCACCTGATAGGTCGCGTCCTTCAGCTGGTGATCGTCGTCGATCCGCGCTTCCATATAGCGGCCCTTGATGCCCGAGTTGAAGGCATTGGCCGCATTGGTCGAAATCTCCTGTCCGAACAGGTCGAGGCTGAGCGTATAGTGCAGGTTCAGCTTCTTCTGGATCGTCGGCAGGTCGATCACGCCCAGGTCGCGGATCTTGTTGATGTCATAGGGGTCGCTGATCCCGGCCTTGTTCATCGCCTCGACCGTCGCCTGGATCACCCGGCCCACGCCGGTCTCGCCCACGAACATGTGGTGCGCTTCCTCGGTCAGCATGAAGCGGCAGGTGCGCGACAGCGGATCGAACCCGGACTGTGCCAGCGATTCCAGCTGCATCTTGCCGTCGCGGTCGGTGAAATAGGTGAACATGAAGAACGACAGCCAGTCCGGCGTTTCCTCGTTGAAGGCGCCGAGCATCCGGGGCGCCTCGTCGCTGCCCGAGGAGCGGCGCAGCAGGTCGTCCGCCTCTTCCCGGCCGTCGCGGCCGAAGTATTTCTGCAGCAGGTAGACCATCGCCCACAGGTGGCGGCCTTCCTCGACGTTCACCTGGAACAGGTTGCGCATGTCATAAAGCGAGGGCGCGGTCAGGCCGAGGAACTTCTGCTGTTCCACCGATCCCGGCTCGGTATCGCCCTGGATCACGATCAGGCGCTTCAGCATGTTGCGGTATTCGCCGGGGACTTCCTGCCAGGCCAGCTCACCCTTGTGCTCGCCCATCGGAATGCGCCGGTCTTCAACCTGCGGCGCCAGCAGGACGCCCCAGCGGTATTCCGGCATCTTCACATAGTCGAACTTGGCCCAGCCTTTTGGGTCCACGCTGACGGCGGTGCGCAGATAGACCATCGACTCCTGGAAGTTCTGCGGGATCAGGTCGTTCCACCAGTTGATATAACCGGGGTGCCATTTCTCCAGCGCCTTCAGCACCTTCTTGTCCTGGCTCAGGCCGACGTTGTTGGGAATCTGGGTGTCGTAGCTGACGTTGATGAGATCGAGCATTTTCTTCTCCTGGATCGGTGCGTGGCAAGCACGCACCCTACGGGTTTGCGGTAGGGTGCGTGCTCTGCACGCACCGTCCTTTGGTTCACACGCGTTCCATGTTGTATTCGCCGCGCACGCCGGTGCCATACCGCTGCAGCGCGCCATCCTTGCCCACCGCGTTCGGGCGCTGGAAAATCCAGTTCTGCCAGGCGGTCAGGCGGCCGAAGATGCGGGTTTCCATCGTCTCGGGGCCGGCAAAGCGCAGGTTCGCCTCCATGCCGGTCATCGCGTCGGGCGAGAAGGATGCGCGCTCCTCCATGAAGATGCGCACTTCGTCTTCCCAGTCGATGTCGTCGAGGATGTAGGTGACCAGCCCCAGCTCGTCCGCCTCGTCGGCCTCGATGCCTTCGCCGATATGGTCCTTCAGCGTGTCGATCTGCTCCGGCGCGCCAAGGAACCGCGTCTCCAGCCGCGTCAGCCCGTTGCTCATCGGGTATTGCCCGAAGTTGCCTTCGGTCAGGGTAATCGCCGCCATCGGGCGGTTGTCGCCCTCGAAGGCGTCCAGCATCATGTAGCTGCGGTCGACCGCCCAGAGGATCTCGGCCAGCATCCCCGCATAGCACGACCCGTGCTCGACCAGCGCGACCATGCTGCGCGAGGTCAGGTCGATCCGCTTCAGCACGCGCTTCCAGTACTGCAGGATCTCGTTGGCCAGCCAGTGATCGGCATTGTCGCGCAGCAGCGCCTCATGCGCCGCTACCTGTTCGCCATCCCCCTGGGTGGTGAAGACCACCAGCCCCACCTGCCGCTCGTTCAGCCGAAGATGCAGGATGGCGTCGTCCAGCTCGCGCGCCAGCCGCAGCATGTAGGTCTCGCACCCCTCGGCCACCACAGCGTCCATGTCGGCGGGCGCATCCGCATCCGGGCCTTTGACAAGGATCGTCGCCTTGCCCGCGTCCCGGTCCAGCGTCACCTCGACCAGCGAATAGGTCACGCCGTCGTCGGTGAACTTGCGCGAGATCGGCTTCAGCTCGATGCCTTTCAGCCCCGACGCCTTCTCCGACGCCTCCGCGAACTCCTTCGCCCGCTTCGCCACCGTCTCGTCGAAGGCCGAGTTGGCGACAACCTCGTCCACCAGATTCCAGTCCTTCGCCCGCTCGCCCTTGATGCCTTCCTCGATCGAGCAGAACACATCCGCCCTATCGCGCCGCACCTTGCGCTTGTCGGTCACGCGGGTCAGCCCGCCGGTGCCCGGCAGCACCGCCAGCAGCGGCACCTCGGGCAGCGCAACCGAAGAGGTCGCGTCGTTCGTCAGCATGATATAGTTGCAGGCCAGCGCCAGCTCATACCCGCCCCCGGCGCAGGCGCCCTTCACGGCGGCGATGTATTTCTGGCCCGAATCCGCCTCCGCCGCCTCGAAGGTATTCCGCGTCTCGTTGGTGAACTTGCAGAAGTTGACCTTATGCGCGTGGCTCGCCCCGCCCAGCATCCGGATGTTCGCCCCGGCGCAGAACACCTTGTCCTTGCCCGACCGCATCACCACGACCTTCACCTCGGGGTGCTCGAACCGCATCCGCTGAACAACGTCCGCCAGCTCGATATCGACGCCCAGGTCGTACGAGTTGAGCTTCAGCTGATAGCCGTCGAACAGCCCGCCATCCTCGTCCACATCCATGAACAGGTTGGCGACCTCTCCATCGTATTCGACGCGCCAGTGGCGGTATTTCGACGGGTCGGTTTGAAAGTCGATGACCTTGGACATGAGTCGCTCCCCAAATCGGTGTGTTGGATGCACTTTACTGCGATTTCCGATGTCTCGTAAAGCTGGAATATGCATGATAGTGCAGTTTCTCGCCAAGTTTCTCGAATTTATGCACTATATTGCAAATTCCGCCCGCTCCCGGAGACTCCTGACGTAGCGCTCGACGCGAACCCGGTCCAATCCCAGGATGGCTGACGGCCCCGCGCTCTCCGCCATCAACCCCTCGGCGATCCCGCACAGCCGCAGCGCCGCGCGCGGCCGCCCCATCTCCAGCTTCAACGCCGCATTCGCCACCTGAATCACCGCCTGCACGAACCTCCGTTCCGGCGCGTTCGGCGGCAGGGTCATCCACACCGGCTCCAGCACCTCATGCGCTTCCCAGAAAAAGCCCTGCTCGATGAAATGCCACCCCGCGCGCCAGGCTAGCGTCTCGGCCAGCGGCCCCGCGCCCACCGAGGCGTGAAACGCCTCGAACGCCCCCTCCGCATGGCGCGGCGAGCGCCCCGGCACATAGCGGTGAGTCGGCAGGGGGATGTCAGGCCGTTTCAACCTCGGCCGCCTCGATCCGTTCCAGCCGGGCGCAGTATTCGGCGACTTCCGCCAGAACCCGATCACCCGCCTCCAGATGCGGCGCGTGCTTGCAGCCGTCGATCACCACCATGTCGACCGGCGCGTAACTCCGCCCTTCGATCTCCTGCACCTGCGCCAGCGTGCCATACTGATCGTCCCGCCCCTGGATCGCCAGGATCGGCACGCGGATATAGTCGATCACGTCCGCCACGTTCCACGCCTTGAAATCCGGGTCCAGCCAGACGCCGTTCCAGCCATGAAACGCAACGTCCACATCGCGGTGATAGCGGGCCAGTTTCTCTTTCAGCTCACCGCTCTCATAGGCCGCCTTCGCCTCGGCAATCGCCTTCAGCCCCATCGGCTCGGTGAAGAAATGCGGCGCCATGACAATCAGGCCGCGCACCCGGAAATCCTCGACGCTGCCCGCATGGATCGCCGCGATGGTCGCGCCGTCGGAATGGCCGAACAGGATGACCTTCTGCGCCCCGATGGCGTCCAGCACCTTGGGCAGGACCTGCGTCGCCTCATGCGTCATAAAGTCCAGCGAGCGCGGCAGGTCCACCGGGTCCGACTGCCCGTATCCCGCGCGCGAATAGACAAAAACGCCCATCCCCGTCGCCTCGGCCACCTTCTTCGGAAAATCCCGCCACAGCGCGACACAGCCCAGCCCCTCATGCAGCATCACGATGGTTGGGGCCTTGTCCGGTGCGGGGCCATGGCAGGCATATTCCAGCCGTTTGCCGTCAATCTCCAGCCGTGCCTTCGGGGTTGCCGTCCACTCCATGATCACACCTCCTGTCGCAGCTTGAACCGCTGGATCTTGCCCGTCGCCGTCTTTGGCAACTCGTCCACGAACTCCACCCAGCGGGGATATTTCCACATGCCGATCTTATCCTTCACGAAGTCCTTCAGATCGCCCGCGTCATCCGTTGTCTTGCCGCTCTGCAACACAACATAGGCCTTGGGCTTCTCCAGATGCTGCTCGTCCATCCACGGGACCACCGCCGCTTCCAGCACCGCCGGATGATCGATCAGCGCCTGCTCCACCTCGAAGGGAGAGACCCAGATCCCCGAGACCTTGAACATGTCGTCGGTCCGGCCACAGTAGACCATCCGCCCCTCCGGCGTGCGCTCGTATTTGTCACCGGTGCGCGTCCAGTGGCCCTCGAAGGTCGAGCGCGACTTGTGCCGGCGGTTCCAATACCCGTCGGCGCTCGACGGTCCGCGCACCAGCAACTCGCCGATCTCGCCCTCGCCCACGTCCTCGTCATGCTCGTCCACCAGCCGCACCTCGTATCCCGGCACCGCCACGCCCGAGGTGCCATAGACGCAGTCACCCGGCCGGTTCGACAGGAAGATATGCAGCATCTCGGTCGATCCGACCCCGTCGACGATCTCGGCGCCCCACAGCGTCTCGAACCGCTCGCCGATCTCGCGCGGCAGGGCCTCGCCCGCCGAGGTGCACAGGCGGATGCAATGATCCGGCATACCGCGGCGTCCCTGTTCGGCGACCAGCGCCGCATAAAGCGTCGGCACCCCGCAGAACAGCGTCGGCCGCTCGCGCGCCATGATGTCGAACACTGCCTCCGGCGTCGGCCGACCGCCGAAGATCACCGTCGTGGCGCCGACCGACATCGGAAAGGTCATCGCGTTGCCCAGCCCGTAGGCAAAGAACATCTTGGCGACCGAGAACATCGTGTCATCCTCGCGGATGCCCAGCACCTGCCGCCCGAAGGTATCCGCCGTGGCCTTCAGCGAGGAATGGACATGCCGCACACCCTTGGGCGTGCCCGTCGAACCCGAGGAATACAGCCAGAACGCCATTTCGTCCTCATGCGCCTCGACCGCGTCTTCCGGTTCGGCGCCGCGCATGAAGTCGTCAAAACTCTCGGTGCCCTCCGGCGCCGCGCCGATCACCACCACAGCGCGCAGAAAGCGGTTGCCCTGTATCGCAGGCCGCACCGTCTCCCACAGCTGTTCCGAGACCACCAGGATCGAGGCGCGCGAATCCCTCAGAACATCCTCATAGACCTGCGCGGACAGAAGCGTGTTCAGCGGCACCGGGATGGCACCAGCCTTGAGCGCGCCCCAGAAGATCACCGGAAATTCGATCTGATCGCGCACGATCATCGCGATCCGCTCCTCGCGCCGCACCCCGTGGCGGATCAGTGCGCCGGCAAAGCGGCTGGTCTGCTCGGCCAGTTCGCCATAGCTCAGGCTTCGCTGCGCCCCATCCGCCTCACGAAAGGCGGTCTTCCCCGAGCGGCCTTCCGCGACGTGACGATCGACGAAATAGATGGCTGCATTGGCGTTTTCGGCCATGTGACTGGGCTCCCTCACCTGGTGATTCCGCATTTCCTTATAAGGCGACGGCAGGAATCGTGTCTCTCCTCCGCCTAATTGTGCAACATAATGCCAAAGTTGGCAATATACTGCATAACTCGGCATCCTGCGATCCGCTCTTTTGACCTGGTCCACCCTGCCAGAAAACCGCCCCGAAACCATCACCTGTCCCAAACCCCGATCTCAAAGATTGTTAGCGATAACACTCATGAAATCAATAATATGACCCCCCGTCCTAGCTGGGACATTGCAGAAATCGGGGCTCAAGGCGTCCCGCCAGGCTCCCAGACTTCCCCCGCCGCCAACGCCCTGAACCGTTCAGCAGCCACCCCCCGCGCCGCCAGCGCCTCGGCCAATGCCTCCACCGGCGCCTCCCGCGCCTCGTTGGTCAGCTGAAAGGTCCCCCAATGATGCCCGATTGCCGCTTCGGCCCCGCAGCGCAGGAACCCCTCCATCGCCTCCGCCGGATTCTGGTGCTGCGGCGACATGAACCAGCGCGGCTCGTAGGCCCCTACGGGCAAGATGGCGAGGCGCAGGTCGCCATGCCGGCGCACCACGTCATAGGGCCGCCCGCCATCGAAGCCGGTATCGCCGATGAACAGCACCCGCCCCGCCGGACCGTCAATCGTGAACGACGCCCAGAGCGCCATCGCCCGGTCCCGCGTGCCCCGCGCCGACCAGTGGTGGCAGGGGTCCAGATGCACCGTCAGCGGCCCCGCCTCCACCGCCTCGCCCCAGTCATGCGCGGTGACCTCGATGCCAGGCACCAGCCGGCGGAGCAGGGTATCGTTGCCCAGCGGCGTGATCACCCGCGGCGCATGAACGGCGTGCAGCCGGCGCAGAGTCAGGCCATCCAGATGATCGTAATGATTGTGCGACAGCAGGATCAGATCGATCTCCGGCAGGTCGTCAAAGGCGATCCCCGGCGCCGTCACCCGCTTCGGTCCCGCGAATTGCACGGGCGACGCGCGATCCGACCAGTGCGGATCGGTCAGGATATTCACCCCCGCCGTCTGAATCAGCAGCGTCGCATGACCCACCATCGTCACCCGCAGGTCGTCTACCCGTGCCGCAGGGCGCGCCCCGTGATGCGCGCTCACCGCCGACTTCGGCCAGCGCGCCCGCGTCTCGCTCCCGAACTGCCAGCGCAGCAACTCGCGGAACCCGTTCAGGCGGTGGCCGCCCGGATTGTGAAACACCTGGCCGTCGAAATGATCCGAAACCGGGCCAGAGTAGTAGGGATTCCTGCGCGCCATCCGTTCCCCGCCTGTCCGCTCGACTCAAGGATAGGCACGCGCCGCTCCGTTTCCAACATGGACGACGCACGTCCTTCGCGCTAAACCGCCGGGCAAACAGCAGAAAGCCTCCTCATGTCTGGCCACGGCGCTCCGATCCCGATGACCTCTGCCCCCTGTGGCCCGCTGTCCGGCACCGCCGAGGTGCCCGGCGACAAGTCCATCTCGCACCGCTCCCTGATCCTCGGCGCGATGGCGGTGGGTGAAACGAAGATCACCGGATTGTTGGAAGGCGAGGACGTGATCGACACTGCCAAAGCCATGCGCGCCTTCGGCGCCGAGGTCACCCAGCACGGTCCCGGCAGCTGGAGCGTCTTTGGAGTCGGCGTCGGTGGCTTCGCCGAACCCGGCAACGTGATCGACTGTGGCAATTCCGGCACCGGCGTGCGCCTCATCATGGGTGCGATGGCCACCTCGCCGATCACCGCCACCTTCACCGGCGACGCCAGCCTGAACAAGCGACCGATGGCCCGCGTGACCGACCCGCTCTCGCTGTTCGGCGCGCAGTCCTACGGTCGCAAGGGCGGCCGCCTGCCGATGACAATCGTCGGCGCCGCCGATCCGGTGCCCGTGCGCTATACCGTCCCGATGCCTTCGGCCCAGGTGAAATCGGCGGTTCTGCTCGCCGGTCTCAACGCCCCGGGCCAGACCGTGGTGGTCGAGAAGGAAGCGACCCGCGATCATACCGAACGGATGCTGGCCGGTTTCGGCGCGACGATCTCGGTGGAGGAAACCGACGATGGCCGCGTCATCACCTTGACCGGCCAGCCCGAACTGACGCCGCAGACCATTGTGGTGCCGCGCGACCCTTCAAGCGCCGCCTTTCCGGTCTGCGCCGCGCTGATCGTGCCGGGCTCGGATGTGCTGGTGCCGGGCATCGGCCTGAACCCCACCCGCGCCGGCCTCTTCACCACGCTCCGCGAAATGGGCGCCGACCTGACCTACGAGAACGAGCGCACCGAAGGCGGCGAACCCGTCGCCGACCTGCGCGCCCGATTTTCGCCCGACATGAAGGGCATCGAGGTTCCCCCCGAACGCGCCGCCAGCATGATCGACGAATACCCCGTGCTCTCGGTCGTCGCCGCCAATGCGACCGGCGTCACGATGATGCGCGGCGTCAAGGAGCTGCGAGTGAAGGAAAGCGACCGGATCGACGCGATGGCGGTTGGCCTGCGCGCCTGCGGCGTCGAGGTGGACGAGGGCGAGGACTGGTGGTCCGTCACCGGCAACGGCCCCGGCTCGGTCACCGGCGGCGCTACCTGCGCCAGCCATCTCGACCACCGCATCGCCATGTCCTTCCTCGTGGCGGGCATGGCCGCCCGCACCGCTATCAGCGTCGATGACGGCGCGCCGATCGCCACCTCCTTCCCGATCTTCGAACCCCTGATGGCGCAGCTCGGGGCACAGGTGGAACGGAGCGCGCCGTGATCCCGCGCCGCCGCCTGACCGCCTGGGCGGGACAGGCCGCGGCGCTGCTCTTCGGTCTGATGTGGGTCGTGCTGGAATGGCATGTCCGCCCCGAGGCCGGCACCATTCCGTTGCCGCAATCGAATTTCTCGGGCTATTCGAACGCGGATGTTGCCGCCCTTGCCCAGACCCTCGGCCCTGACGTGCTCGCCACCTATCGGGCCATCCTGCTCTACCTGGACCCCGCCTACATCGCCTGCTTCGTTGCCTTCTTCGCACTCCTCTTCTGGCCGCGCCGGTGGCCGCTGATGCTGGCCGCCGCTTATGCCCTGGCCGACCTCAATGAGAACCGTCTGATCCTTCAGGCCCTGTCCGAACCTGTTGTGCTACCGATCCAGCACACCAGCTCGGCCTATCTGTCCACGCTGGTCAAATTCGTCCTCTTCGGCGCCTGTCTGGCCACACTTCTCTGGGCCTTGTGGCAAAACCGGCTGTCGCCCACCCGCAGTCGCGGCTAGAAAGCACGGAACGGCAAGGAGGCGCGAATTGGCTTTCACGGTGGCAATCGACGGTCCGGCGGCGGCGGGCAAGGGCACGCTGTCCAAGGCGCTCGCCAAACATTTTGGTTTTGCGTACCTCGATACCGGGCTGCTCTATCGCGCGGTCGGTGCCAAGGTGCTGCTCGGCGCCGATGCCATCGAGGCGGCACAGGCCCTCACTGCCGACGATCTTGCAGCCATCAACCTGCGCACCGCCGACGTGGCAGAGGCGGCCAGCAAGGTCGCCGCCATTCCCGAGGTGCGCGCCGCCCTCGTTGATTTCCAGCGCGCCTTCGCGAGGCGTGACGGCGGCGCGGTTCTCGACGGACGCGACATCGGGACGGTGATCTGCCCCGAGGCCGAGGCCAAGCTGTTTGTCACCGCCAGCCCCGAAGTGCGCGCAGAACGCCGCTGGCTCGAACTGCGCGTCAGCGATCCGGATGCCTCGCTCGCGGATGTTCTCGAAGACGTGCGCGCACGCGATGAGCGCGACATCACCCGTGCGGCGGCACCGTTGAAACCTGCAGAGGACGCCGAAACCCTCGACACCAGCGACCTCGGAATCGAGGCGGCGCTTGCCGCGGCGATCCGATTCGTTGAAACGCGGATGCGCCGCTAATCGCCCAGCTGCGACAACGCAAGCGCAAGGCTCAGACCCACAGCCACGGCAATTCCTGTCCACTTCGCATCATCCCGGAACGCGGTCGGGAACACCTCGGTGGCGAGCGAGGCGAGAACTGCCCCGGCGGCAAAGCACCGGATCACGGCGATCCAGCCCTCCGGAGCGGACTCCAGCGCGTAGTATCCCCCAAGCGCCGCCGCAGACAGCAGCAGCGCCACCCCCGTCCACATCCACAGCGCGGTGGCTTTTGATTTGCCTTGGTCGATCATCTTGCGGGCGCCGCCGGCGGCTTCCGGGAGGTTCGACAGAAAGATCGAACCCGCGAGAGCCGCGACGCCCAGGGCGCCGGTGCCGATCAGGGCGCTGCCCAGCGCAAGGTTTTCCGGAACCCCGTCCAGTGTCACCGCGAGCAGCAGACCCAACCCACCGTGATCACCGAACCGGTCACCGACCCAGGCGTCCAGACCGGTAAACACGATTGCACCGCCAAGAACCGTTCCGATCACGCCATAAAGGGGGAGATCGGTCAGCGCCGGGCGGATCAGCTCGTCCATCACCGAAACGATCAGCGCACCCCCGGCCATCGCGACGATGAAGCCTTCGACGTTTTTCGGCAATTTCAGGTAACTGCCCCAAATGGCGCCGAAAATCAGCGCAGCCGAGGTGATGATGATGACCAGGACGACAACCATGCCTTTGAACGGACTGCCCGTCCGTTCGGTTCCGCGGTCAGCGGCGGATGGGCCAGACGCGCCGCACCGCCGGATCGCGCAGCCACAGACCGACCCACATCACTATGCCAAGCCAGACCGGGAACAGCGTGTGGCTGACCAGGGGACTACCCGCAAGCATCTGCGCCACCATCGCCCCGCCGAAGATCGCCATCATCAGCGTCGCTCCGAAAACACCGGTTCGGGGGATCAGGAAGAGCACGCTGCAGACAAGTTCCAGTGCGCCGATGAGCAGAACCGGGGCGTCGGGCCAGCCGAGACCGGCCATCGTCTGCTGTCCCACGTCTGTCAGGAACTTGGGCGCGACCGATGCACCGAACATGAACAGACCGAAAAGGACGCAAAGGCCCCAGCCGAGGCGGGTCATGAAGGGTTCGGACATGGCGGCTCCCATGCGCATTTAAGTTGATATCAACTTTCGACTATGGTCCAGGGAAGTCAAGTGACGAGCGATTACAACTGGGAAAATGACCGCGCGCCATATAGGATCCCGCGAGGCCCCGGGGGTTGCCAGAACCGCCCGCGCAGGCTATAGCCCGCGCGTCGTAAAGGCGAAAACGCCGCAGTCCGAAAAACAGGCAGGGTCGGAATACCACCGGCCCTTATTCGTTTTGCGGACCGTCAGACCAACCCAAGACCGGCGGAGACAACCGCTTGGCCAGAAAACCGATGAAAAAGGAAAACCAGAGCCACATGGCACCGAACAACGCGATGGAGGAATTCGAAGCCCTCCTTAACGAAAGCTTCGAAATGGACACGCCCCAGGAAGGGAGCGTCGTCAAAGGCAAGGTCATCGCCATCGAAGCGGGACAAGCCATCATCGACGTCGGCTACAAGATGGAAGGCCGCGTCGATCTGAAAGAATTCGCAAATCCCGGCGAACAGCCGAACATCAAGCCCGGCGACGAGGTCGAAGTCTATCTTCGCCAGGTCGAGAACGCGCGGGGCGAGGCTGTCATCAGCCGTGAGATGGCCCGCCGCGAAGAAGCCTGGGATCGCCTCGAGAAGGCCTACGCCAACGAAGAACGCGTCGAAGGCGCCATCTTCGGCCGCGTCAAGGGCGGCTTCACCGTCGACCTCGGCGGCGCAGTGGCCTTCCTTCCCGGTTCGCAGGTTGATGTCCGCCCCGTGCGCGACGCCGGCCCGCTGATGGGTCTCAAGCAGCCGTTCCAGGTTCTCAAGATGGACCGCCGCCGTGGCAACATCGTTGTCTCGCGCCGCGCGATCCTCGAAGAATCGCGCGCCGAACAGCGCGCCGAAGTGATCGGCAACCTGACCGAAGGCCAGACGGTCGACGGCGTGGTCAAGAACATCACCGAATACGGTGCCTTCGTTGACCTCGGCGGCGTCGACGGCCTGCTGCACGTCACCGACATGGCCTGGCGCCGCGTCAACCACCCGTCCGAGATCCTGCAGATCGGCGAGACCGTGAAGGTCCAGGTCATCAAGATCAACAAGGAAACCCACCGCATCAGCCTGGGCATGAAGCAGCTTCAGGAAGATCCGTGGGATCTGGTCGGCGCCAAGTATCCGCTGGGTTCGGTCCACCAGGGCCGCGTCACCAACATCACCGATTACGGCGCCTTCGTGGAGCTGGAGCCGGGGGTCGAGGGCCTGGTGCACGTCTCGGAAATGTCCTGGACCAAGAAGAACGTCCACCCCGGCAAGATCGTTTCGACCAGCCAGGAAGTCGACGTCATGGTTCTGGAAATCGACGGCGCCAAGCGCCGCGTTTCGCTGGGCCTCAAGCAGACCATGCGCAACCCGTGGGAAGTCTTCGCCGAGACTCACCCCGAGGGCACCGAGGTCGAGGGCGAGGTCAAGAACATCACCGAATTCGGTCTGTTCATCGGCCTGCCGGGCGACATCGACGGCATGGTTCACCTCAGCGACCTGTCGTGGGACGAGCGTGGCGAAGACGCCATCCAGAACTACCGCAAGGGCGACATGGTCAAGGCAGTCGTTTCCGAAGTCGACATCGACAAGGAACGCATCTCGCTCTCGATCAAGAACCTCGGCGGCGACAAGTTCGCCGAAGCGGTTGGCGGCGTGAAGCGCGGCTCGATCATCACCGTCACCGTGACGGCGATCGAGGACGGCGGCATCGAAGTGGAATATGAGGGCATGAAGTCCTTCATCCGCCGCTCCGACCTGTCGCGTGACCGCTCCGAACAGCGCCCCGAGCGCTTCTCGAAAGGCGACAAGGTCGATGTGCGCGTGACCAACGTGGACAGCAAGACCCGCCGCCTGGGCCTGTCGATCAAGGCCCGCGAGATCGCGGAAGAGAAGGAAGCAGTCGAACAGTATGGCTCGTCCGATTCGGGCGCGTCGCTGGGCGACATCCTCGGCGCGGCGCTCAAGGGCGACCGCTAAGACACAGACGCCTTCCCGGCGTTGCAGCCCCGCGGCCCATCCGGCTGCGGGGCTTTTTCGTGGCTGCTGCCCACACTCGACGCCTCTCCCGCTGGTTGCGAATCAAGGGAGCGCGACAATTATCGAATGCACCGGTCCATAGGTCGCCCGACCCGCCTTGCCGCTCGAAACAGGTCACGACAGAGGCGGTTCAACTGGTCAGCTGTGCGGATTGGTGGAAAATCCTGTTCATAATCCGATGCTTCCAGTTCCAAACGGCCGCGAAAGGAATATAGTCAGCGGAATAAAAGACTGCCAAACACCGCCGCCTTGGGAGGGGCAAACGCATGATCCGGTCTGAACTGATCCAGAAAATTGCCGACGAAAACCCCCATCTCTACCAACGCGATGTGGAGCGAATCGTGAATACGGTCTTCGAGGAAGTCACCGACGCGATGGCGCGGGGCGACCGGGTCGAGCTGCGCGGATTTGGCGCCTTCTCGGTCAAGCAGCGCGATGCCAGAACCGGCCGGAACCCGAGAACGGGCGAAACGGTTGAGGTCGAGGAAAAACACGTCCCCTTCTTCAAGACCGGCAAACTGCTGCGTGACCGCCTGAACGGAAAGTAACTCATGCGCTACATCCGCTACGCCATTCTGGCCATTCTGGCCGTCCTGCTTATCTCGGTATCGCTCGCCAACCGGGGGCTGGTCGAGTTGCGACTGGTGCCAGAGGCTGTGTCGGAGCTTATCGGATACAATCAGGTGGTTTCGCTACCGCTGTTCGTCGTGGTGCTGGGCGGCGTCGCGGTCGGCCTGATCATCGGCTTCATCTGGGAATGGCTGCGCGAACACAAGCACCGCCGCGTGGCCAGCGTGAAGGCGCGCGAAGTGAACAAGCTCGAGCGCGAGGTCACCCGGCTGAAAGGCAAGCAGGCCGAGGGCAAGGACGAAATCCTCGCCATCCTCGACGAGGCGGTCTGAGCGCCGGCAGGGATGAACGTCAGGGTCAAGTTCTGCGGCCTCTCGAGGCCCGAGGATATCTCTGCCGCGATCGCGGCAGAGGCGGCCTATGTCGGCTTTGTCTTCTTCCCCAAATCCCCGCGCTGCGTCTCCCTCGACACCGCCCGCGCGCTCGCCCTGTCGGTGCCGCCCGGCATCGCAAAGGTTGCACTGACCGTCGATGCCGATGACACCACGCTTGATGCCATCGTCAATACCGTCCCGCTCGACATGCTCCAGTTGCACGGGCACGAGTCACCCGAGCGGGTCAGCGCCCTGCGGTCCCGTCATGGCCTGCCCATCATGAAGGCAGTCGGCGTCTCCGACGCGACCGATCTCGAAGCGCTGGATACTTACGGCAAGGTCGCCGACCAGCTGCTGGTGGATGCCAAGCCGCCAAAGGGGGCCGATCTGCCCGGTGGCAACGGCCTCGCCTTCGACTGGCGGCTCATCGCCGGGCGGCGCTGGCCCGTGCCGTGGATGCTGGCAGGCGGTCTGACCCCCGCGAACGTCGCCGAGGCGATCCGCCTCACGGGCGCCCGGCAGGTGGACGTCTCGTCGGGCATCGAAAGCGCGCCCGGGGTCAAGGATGCCGGCCTCATCGCCGCCTTCGCTGCCGCCGCGAAAGGCGCCTGACATGGCCGACATCCATTTCCGCACCGCCACCGCCGCCGACGTGCCCGAGGTCGTCGCCCTGCTCGCCGATGACGTGCTGGGCGCGGGTCGCGAAGGCACCGACATGGCCCCCTACCTTGTCGCCTTCGCGGCGATGCAGGCCGAGAGCGCCAACCAGCTTATCGTGGGCGAGATGGCGGGCGAAATCATCGCCACCTATCAGATCACCTTCATCTCCGGCCTCTCGCTCAAGGCGGCCCGCCGCGCCCTGGTGGAAAGCGTCCGCGTCGCCGCCGCCCTGCGCAGCCGCGGCATCGGCGCCCGCCTGATGGCCGATGCCGAAACCCGCGCCCGCGCCGCCGGTTGCACGCTCATCCAGCTGACCAGCAACGCCAGCCGCAGCGACGCCCGCCGCTTCTACGAACGTCTCGGTTTCGCGCCCAGCCACACCGGTTTCAAGAAACCGCTCGGCTAAACCCGCCGAACACCCATGATCGCCCGGCAGAGTTTGTGCAAACACGCGCCTCCGGTGGTTTACGCGCTTCGTCCGGGGCGCTAGGAATGCGCATTCGCACAAGGGGAGCCAGGCCATGCCCGACGATCTGATCAATTCCTACAAGACCGGCCCCGACGAGAACGGCCGTTTCGGCATGTTCGGCGGACGCTTCGTGTCCGAGACGCTGATGCCGCTCATCCTCCGGCTCGAGAAGGAATACGAGAAGGCCAAGACCGACCAGTCCTTCTGGGACGAGATGGACGACCTCTGGACCCATTACGTCGGCCGCCCCTCGCCGCTCTACCACGCCGAACGGCTGACCGAGCACCTGGGCGGCGCCAAGGTCTATATGAAACGTGACGAGCTGAACCACACCGGCGCGCACAAGATCAACAACGTGCTGGGCCAGATCATCCTTGCCCGCCGCATGGGCAAGACCCGCATCATCGCCGAAACCGGCGCGGGCCAGCACGGCGTCGCCACTGCGACCGTCTGCGCCAAGTTCGGCCTGAAATGCGTGGTCTACATGGGCGCGCATGACGTCGAGCGGCAGAAACCCAACGTCTTCCGGATGCGCCTGCTGGGCGCCGAGGTGGTGCCGGTGACCTCGGGCCGCGGCACGCTCAAGGACGCCATGAACGACGCGCTGCGCGACTGGGTGACCAACGTGCGCGACACCTTCTACTGCATCGGGACCGTGGCCGGCCCGCATCCTTATCCGGCGATGGTGCGTGACTTCCAGTCGATCATCGGCAAGGAAGTGCGCTGGCAGCTGGCCGAAGCCGAGGGTGAAGGCCGACTGCCCGACACCGTGGTCGCCGCGATCGGCGGCGGGTCAAACGCGATGGGGCTGTTCTTCCCCTTCCTCGACGACGCCTCGGTCAGGATCATCGGCGTCGAGGCCGGCGGCAAGGGCGTCGACTCGCGGATGGAGCACTGCGCCTCACTCACCGGCGGACGGCCCGGCGTGCTGCATGGCAACCGGACCTACCTGCTGCAGGACGATGACGGCCAGATCCTCGAAGGCTTCTCGATCTCCGCCGGGCTCGACTATCCCGGCATCGGGCCCGAGCATTCGTGGCTGCACGACGTGGGCCGCGCCGAATATGTTTCGATCACCGACGCCGAGGCGCTGGAGGCCTTCAAGCTCTGCTGCGCCCTCGAAGGCATCATTCCCGCGCTCGAACCCTCGCACGCTCTGGCCCACGTGATGAAGATCGCGCCCGACCTGCCCAAGGACCACATCATCGTGATGAACATGTGCGGCCGGGGCGACAAGGACATCTTCACCGTCGCCAAGCACCTCGGCTTCGACATGTCCTGACTGCGACCGGTTCGGCATCTTTGGAAAGGCGGCCCTCAGCGGCCGCCTTTTTTACTCAGGCATAGGCAGGCGCGTAATAGGCCTCGCAACAGGCCCGGTGCGCCGCCGCCATCGCGTCATGGGCAGGATGCGACGGGCCCAGAAGCTCCTGCTGCCACCAGTCGGCCGCGATGTCATACAGCTCGGTGCTTCCGTCCTGATACCGGATGAATCGGTAAGGCCCCTTGCGGATCGCCGACCCGATCGGGTTGAAGGTCGGCACCGCCCGCTCCGGATCCGCCGGCCCGCCTTCCACGACCTGCCGCAGCGACCGACCCGCCGTCTGCTCAAGCGGGGGCAAATCCAGACAGTCAAGGATCGTCGGCCCGACGTCCAGCAGCGCCACGGGGTCCGAAACCACCCGCGCCTCGGGCCGGGCGGGATCATGGATTATGAAGGGCACCAGCGCCGACTGCTCCCACAGCGTCGACTTGCCAAAGCGATGACGCTCTCCCAGATGATGGCCGTGGTCGGTCAGGATCACCACCATCGTATTCTCCGCATGCGGCGAGGCCTTCAGCGCGTCCCAGACGGTGCCCAGATGATGGTCGCCGTGACTGACCGCCGAAAAGTAGTTCCGCACGCTCTTCTTCCACTTGCGCAGGTTGTCCAGCCCGAAGTTCTTGCGCACCGTGGCCTCGGAATAGGCGCAGTTCTGAAACCCCTTCTTCCAGCTTTCCGGCATGTGGAAATCGTTCAGGCGATACATCTCCTTGAACCGATGCGGGGTGATGAAGGGGCTGTGCGGGCTGTAGAACCCGACCTCCCGATAGAATGGCGCGTCACCGTCATACCCTTCGATGAACTCCACGAATGACGCCGCCGCCTGTGCGTCGTGGTAGTAACCGTCGTCCTTCGGATCGGTCGTGGAAACCCCGCCGCCACTCCCGCCGCTGCGGCTCTGCGCGATGCTCTCACGCAGCGTGACGTCGATGCGAAACCCCTTGCGGTGATCCGAATACAGCACCTCGTGAACCGGCGGATCCAGCGGCTTGAAGCCGTGGTGCACCTTGCCTCCCGACGAACAGAAGTATCCGTTCGCCTTCAGCCGATACGACCACATCTCTTCCGGCGCGACCGTTTCAAAGACCGAAGTCTTGTTGCCGAAAACCTGCGTCTGATGTGGCGTGCGGCCGGACATGAAGCTCGCCCGCGACGGGCCGCACAGGGGCGACTGGCAATAGGCCGCGTGAAACGCGGTCGAACTGGCGCAGATCCGGTCCAGGTTCGGCGTCTTCAGCGCGGCGCCGAAGATCGTCTTGTAGTGCCAGAACGAAAAGGCGTCGTCGAAACTGACAAGCAGGACGTTCTTCTGCCGTTTCGCCATTCCGAAATCCCGCGCGCTGGACAGCCTCGCCGGAAGACTACCAGCCTCCCGGCAAGACGCAATGCGGCGGCGCGTCAGACCTCGTGCAGGACGGTCTCGAACCCTTCGAACTGCGGCGGTCCGGCAAGCGCGTCCTTGGTGCTGCTGGTGCCGGCATCCCTGTGCGCGGCCCGGAACGCCTCGGACTTGGTCCAGGCCTCGAAGGCCTCGGCGCTGTCCCAGATCACGTGGCTGGAATACAGGCGATAGCCCTCTCCCGTCGGCCCTTTCAACAGGCGGAATTCGCGAAAGCCCGGCACCTCCTTCAGATGCGATTCACGCGATTTCCAGATGGATTCGAACAGCTCTTCCTTCCCGGGCAGGACCTTGAACCGGTTCATAGCGATAAAGCTCATGACACCTCACTTTGTTGGAGAACCCGGCTGGCCGCGTCTGCGCTGGCGTGGATGCCGTCCGGCTACCATCCGACGCCGCCCGGGGTCAATGCGGCGCGGCGCCCCGGCGGATGCCGCTTTGATCGCAAGGCGCGGTGGCGTAGACTTCCCCCGCGGCAGGCCGGAGGATCAACATGGCAACGCGATTTCTGGCGATGGTGCTGGCGCTGTGCCTCGCCGGCCCCCTGCATGCGCAAAGCGGACCGGAAGACATGGTGCGCTGGATCTACCGCTCACTGACCGGCCTCGGCACCGACAAGGGGCTGGCCTACCTATCGGCACCCGAGCGGCGGGAGCAATATTTCTCGGGCCGCATGGTAGACTATTACGCGGCCGAAGACAGCTATGCCTCGATCGGGCAAATGGGCTGCATCGACTTCGGACTGGAAGTCGGCGCCCAGGATTTCGACGCGCGCGAGATCGACCGCACCCTGACCGTAACCTCCGAGGAACGGCGCGGCCGCCGGATCGTGACCGCCTCCTTCTCGAACTTCGGCCAGTTGACCCGGATCGCCTATCACTTCGCCGACCAGGGCGGCTTCTGGCGCATCGACGACATCTCGGGCGACGGCTGGCGCGTCTCCGACCTCGCCTGCGACGCGCGCGGCGCGGCCGAGGCCGACCGCAAGGCGAAGGCCGCAAAAAAGGGCGAGCCCGTCGCAGGCCCGGCCTATACCGCCGGTGCCGCCGACTACTGCTATCGGTCAGGCCTTGACGTGCTGCGCCTCAGCGTTGCCCAAGACGGTGGCGCCGTCTTCGACCTCGAAAGCGCCCAACCCGCCGGCCACACCTGCAAGGCGCAGGGCGCGGCTGTCTGGACCGGCGATGGCTGGGTCCATTCCAACGCCAAGTCGGGCGGCGACTGCCGGCTCGAGATCCTGATCACCTCGGACCAGGGCCTGCGCCTCGGCGATGCCGAGCGGGGCTGCAAGGCCGCCTACTGCGGCCCGACCGCCGTGCTCGAAGGGCTCACCTTCCCGCGCACCAGCCAGATCGACTGCGCTTATCTGCCGGAAAAGTCCCGCTAGGGCGGCCCTGCAGAATCGCCGCCTTCTCTGGTTTCCAAATACCTCCGCCGGAGGCAGCCGCGCCCCGCGCGGCTTTTGCGCCCGCAGGGCGCAGGGCGTCAGCCCATCGCCACCCGGGGCCGGTGCCGCACCGTCACCGCGCCCATTTCTCTAGGTCACGCGCGATGCGCTCGGAATCCATGAAATGGCCGATCATCACCCCAGTCGCGTGGTCATAGGCCTCGGCCAGCGGCATATCGAGCTGGCGATAGAGCGCCTGTTTGCCATCCCCGACAGCCTTCTGATGACGGCTCGCAAGCGTCTTCGCAAAGTCCATCACGAAGGGCATCAGCTCGTTCTCGGGCAGGATGCGGTTGATCAACCCGGCCGACAGCGCCCAGTCGGCATTGACCGGGGTGCCCGACAGCGCCAGTTCCATCACCTGCTTTCGCCCCACCGCGCGGCTGACCGCCACCGCCGGGGTGGTGCAGAAACCGCCGTTGACGACACCCGGCAGGCAGAAGGTCGCGCCCGGCGACGCATAGGCCAGATCGCACGACGCAAGCAGTTGCAGCCCGCCGGCCGTGGCGATGCCCTCGCAGATTGCGATCACCGGCTTTGGCGACATCGTGATGGCCATCATCATCTGGCCACAGGCGGTGAACAGCTCTTCCAGGTAGGCCCGGCCGTGGTCCGGCTCGCTCCGATGCCGGGCAATTTCCTTGAGGTCGTGCCCGGCACAGAAGATCTTGCCCGGCCCGTGCAGGACGATCACGTTCGTCCCCGCATCCGCTGCGGCGGCGTCGATGGCCTCATGCAGCGCGGCAATCATCGCCAGCGACAGCGGATGCGCCACGCCATTGCCCAGCGTCAGAACCTGCACCTGGCCTTCCTGTGCGGTCTCGATCAGCGCCGACATCGTCATCACACCAGATCGATGGCGTGCTCTTTCAGCACGTCCAGCGGCACGATTTCCAGCGCCCGGCGATGGGTGGACCCAAGGCTCACCTGCGGCGCGCACCCTTCGTCCGCCGCCTGCAGGAACCTCCCGGCACACAGGCACCACCGATCGCCGGCCTTCAGCCCGGCGAAACGGAACTCGGGGCGCGGCGTGGACAGATCGTTGCCGACGTATTTCGAGAAGGCGAGGAACTCCGCGGTCATGACGACACAGACGGTATGGCTGCCCTGATCGGCCGCACAGGTATTGCAATGGCCATCGCGAAAGAAGCCGGTCAGCGGCTTGGTCGAACAGGGCGTCAGCGGCAGGCCCAGCACGTTCACAGACTCGTCGGGTTCCATGACCTATTCCTCGATCCCCTGCGCGATGGCGCGCATCATCGCGATATTGGCGTCGTTCACACCCGGGTTGCGAAACCCGCGGTCGGCGGCGGTCACCACGATGACGACGCCCTTCACGCGATCAATATACAGATACTGCCCATAGATGCCACGGCCCAGCACCTCGCCCGGGGGTCCACCGGCAGGGATCCACCACTGGTATCCGTATCCGATCTGGCCCGGTGCGGTTGGCGCCGAAGCGGCGGTCGAGTCCTCGATCCACGCCTTCGGCACCACCTGCGCGCCGTTGTACCTCCCGTCCTGCTGGATCATCAGCGCAAAGCGGGCGTAGTCCCGCGTCGTGATGTTGAGACCGCCCAGCACAAAGGCGACGCCGGCGCCGTCGGTGATGTAATAGGCCTCCTGCTCCATCCCCAAGGGTGCCATGATCCGTTCCGACAGCAGGTCCGGAACCGACCGCCCGGTGGCGCCCCGGATCACCATCCCGATCACATGGGTGTCGATCGAGACATATTGCCATTGCGTGCCCGGCGCAGTGAACCGCTCCGTCAGACCCGCCGCAAAATCATCCAGCCGCCCGCCCAGCGCGACGACCCGTCCCATCCGGTTGATGTCGGAATTATAGTCCAGATAGTCCTCGTCGAAGGTCACCCCGCTCGCCATGTTCAGAACGTTGCGGATGGTCGCGCCGTCATATGCAGATCCCTTCAGGCTTGGCGCATATGTGGTCACGGGCTCGTCCAGCGAGGCGATGGTCCCATCGGCCACAAGCGTGCCGAAAAGGGCCGAAAGATAGCTCTTCGCAAGCGACCAGGAAATCCGGCGATCCTGCGCCGTGGTGCCAAGATGATAACTCTCGTGCACGATCTTCCCGTTCTTCATCACCAGAAGCGAGGTCACGGAACGGTCGCGAATCCACTGGTCGACGCCCGCCGGCAGCTCTGCGTCCGGCCCCTTCGGCAACTCGGATTCGGGCAGCGCACCACGTTTAACCGGCGTGGTCAGAAATGCTCGATCCATATGGGAAAAGTTTCCGACGATGCGCGATTCCGAAAACAGCGAATTTACCGCCCAGAGGCGCATGAGGTCCTCGCGCTTCCAGACCCCGATGACGACCGCCGCCAATATCAGCGCGACCAGCCCGCGGCCCAGCCATTTTCCGAAAGTGCGCATGTCGCCCCCTGTCCCTTGGCCCGAACCTATGCGGGGGCAAGGTCGGGCGGCAATGACGAATTGCGCCGGCTAGGCTTCGTTCCAGCGCACCCAGCGCCCGTGGAAGTCCGCCCGGCCCAGCTCGATGCGCTGATCTCCCGGCCACAGCCGCAGGGTCACGGCAGCACCATCGGGCGACTTGTCCGCCTCCATCCCCAGCCAGGCCAGCGGCCGGTTGGCGGTGGCGCTGGCTCCGGCGGCCTCGATCAGGGCCCGGCCCTCGGCCTGTTTCTCGGCCGGGAAATACTGCCAGGCAATCGTATGATAGATCAGATGCAGCACGCCCTCGGGCTGCGCGGCAAGCCTGGGCCCCAGCCAGTCGATGGCATCCCCTCGGAACACCGGAGTCTCCTGCACCGACATCGCCGCGCGGGTCAGTGCCATGCGGTGCGGCTGGTCGGGCCAGAGATAGGCGAACAGCCGCCGCGCTTGCGCCGGATCGGCCAGGTCCAGCGGGTTCAGGTCCACCCCGGCCCGGTCGGCCACCGTCACCGATGCCGGCGCGGGGGCCGGGCCGCTCCAGTCGGGCGTCAGCGTCAGCGCGGGATCCGAGGGGCCAAGGCGGCTTGCCCCTGCCTGCACCGCGAACCGGTCCCAGTTCAGGTTCAGCCCCGCACTGGCGCCAAGCTCCGACGTCATGAAAGGCAACGGATAGCGCGCCGCCAGCCAATGCGCCGCCGGCACGATCACCGCGCTGCGGCGCACCTCGTTGGTCTGCGGCGCGCTTTCGACCCAGCGCAACAGCGTGTCCGAGTGCCGCTCCATCGCGTCCAGTACCGCCACCAGCAAGGCCTCGTCGCCAACGTCATTCGGCGGATAGACCGCCGCCAGCGCCGCATCTCCGCCCAGCACCAGCGCATGCAGCCCGCCGGCCACCCGCAGCGGCATCGAAACGGCAGACGGTCCCAGATCGCCGGGCCAGTCTGCAATCGCGCGCCCGAAGGCCGTATCGGGCCAATGCGCGCCCAGCAACGCCATCAGCCGCCCCATGAACGGCGACCCCAGCTCGGCGCAGGCGCGCGACTGCCGCGCGAAGGACTCGGCCAGCCTCATTTGAACCGCCCCAGCAGCTTTTCCAGCGGCGTCCGCGTATCCACCTCGGGTTCTGCCTCGGGTGCGGGTTGCGGCTTTGCCTCTGGCTTCGTCCCGGTCGACGGGCGCGTCGGCGCCACCCGCAGCGCGACGGCGTTCATGAAACGCGCGCTATCGCCACCGGCGAGATACGCCGCCCCATCCGAGATCCCGCGCAGCAGGTCGTCCAGCCAGTCATCGTCGGCCTTCGGGAAATCGTGCAGCACATACCCGGGCACCGCCTCCTTGCGGCCCGGGTGGCCGACACCCAGACGCACCCGGTCATAGCCCTCGCCGATATGCGCATGGATCGACCGAAGCCCGTTGTGCCCGGCATGGCCGCCGCCCGACTTGACGCGCAGCTTGGACGGCGCCAGGTCGATCTCGTCGTGGATAACAATCACATCCGCCGGCTCCAGCCGGTAGAACCGCATCGCCTCACCCACCGACTGTCCCGACAGGTTCATGAAGGTCTCGGGCTTGAGCAGCATGACCTTTTCGCTGCCCAGCCGACCCTCGGCAATCTGCCCCTGAAACCGCAATTTCCAGGGCGTAAAGCCATGGTCGCCAGCGATCCGGTCCACCGCCATGAACCCGATATTGTGCCGGTTGCGGGCGTATTTCGCGCCCGGATTGCCAAGGCCGACGATCAGCTTCATGCAGGCTCCCTCCGTGGTCGGCCTGTCATGCCCGGAATCCGTCCGGATTTCCAGTCGCCCGAAACGAAACGGGGCCCCGAAGGGCCCCGCCGTATACCTCGTCCGAACCGGGATTATTCCTCGGTTTCGGCGTCTTCCTCACCGTCATCCTCGCCCCCGGCCGAGCGCAGGCCCGACGGCGCCGAGATATTGGCGATCACGAAGTCGCGCGAGATGGTCGGCTTGACGCCTTCCGGCAGTTGGACGTCCGAGATGTGGATCACGTCACCGATCTGTGCGTTCGAGATGTCGATGGTCACGTGGTCGGGAATGTCACCCGCCGTCACCAGCAGTTCGACCTCGGCGCGGACCATGGTCAGCGTGCCGCCCTTGCGCAGGCCGGGGCATTCTTCTTCGCCAGCCACTTCGACCGGGATGCGCAGGTTGATCTTCGAGGTGCGGCGCAGACGCATGAAATCGACGTGCGTCGGCAGGTCCTTCACGACATCGCGCTGAACGTCGCGGCAGATCACGCGGACATCCTCGTGGCCCTCGACCTTGAGGTTCCACAGGGTCGACTTGAAGTGACCCGCCTTCAGGCGCTTGAGCAGCGCGTTGAAGGGAACGTTGATTGCCAGCGGTTCTTTCTCGCCACCAAAAACGACACCCGGAACCATGCCTTCGCGGCGTGCCTGACGAGCGGCGCCCTTGCCTGTCCCCGTCCGTTCCAGGGCGATGAGATCAGGGATCTCTCCAGCCATGTTGATTCTCCAATATAAGGGCGGGGCTCCTCCAAGGCTGTAGTCCCCGCGTGAAGCCGCGCCTATAGACCAGATGCGCCTGCTTGGAAAGAGCTTTCCCTTGCCAAGCCCGGGTCGGCATGGGAAGCGGCGCCATGGGATTTTCCGATGACCTTCGCGCAGCTCGCGCCCCAGCGCTGGGGTTTGCCGCCATGGGGGCAGTCTGGGCCGCCTTCGCGGCACAGGTGCCGGTGCTCAAGGCGCAGATCGGCGCGGCGGATGCGCTCTTCGGATCGCTGTTCCTGGTGTCGAGCCTCGGCGCGCTGATCGCCATGCGATTCGCTGGGCCGGTGGACCGGGCGCTGGGCGCGCGGTCGGTGCAGGTCACCGCCGCCGCGATGGGGCTGGCGATGCTTCCGGCCGCCTTCGCCGGCTCGCCGGTGCTGTTCTGTGCCGGCATGGTGCTGGCCGCCGGCTTCTCGGGCATCTGCGACGTGCTTATGAACGCCCGCACCTCGGAACAGGAAGAGGCGCGCGGCAGGCCGCTGATGAACCTGACGCATGGGATCTATTCCTTCGCTTTCGCCCTTTCCGCCGTCCTGACCGGCCTTGCCCGCGAGGCCGGGCTGCCGCCCGTCGCCGTGTTCGGCGCCATCGCGCTGCTGATCGTTCTGGGCGGGCCGCTCATGCGCGCGCCGCACCGCCATCTGGCAGGAGAACCGGCGGACCTGTCCACGCCCGCCGTCCGCGGTCTGGTCTGGCTCGCCGGTCTGGTTTTCCTCGCGGGCTTTCTGGCCGAACAGGCCGCCGACGGCTGGTCGGCGCTGCACATCGAACGCACGCTGGGCGGGCGCGCCGCCGAAGGCGCGCTGGGCCCGGCCGTGCTTGGCCTGACCATGGGCATCGGCCGGATGTCGGGCCAGGCCCTTGCCGCGCGTTTCTCCGAAACGCTGCTGATTGCGATCGCCTGCCTGGTCGCCGCCTGCGGCGTGACGCTGGCCAGCCTCGCGCAAAGCGTGCCGATGGCCTACCTCGGCTTCGCCGTGCTGGGCCTCGGCATCTCCATCGTCGTGCCGCTCTCGGTGGCGCTGGTCGGACGCATCGTGCCCCCGTCCGAACGCGTCGCCGCCATCGGCCGGGCCTCCATCGTCGGCTACGGCGCCTATCTCGTCGGGCCCAGCCTCATGGGCCTGACCTCCGAAGCTTTCGGGCTGCGCGTCGCCTTCCTGATGCTGGCCGTCATGCTGGTGCTGGTCGCCACGCTCCTCGTCCCGCTGATCGCCCGGCGGATCAGGGCAACGCGCTGACCAGATGACCGCCTGCGTCCAGCACCCGGGCGTGCAGATCGTATTCGGACGCCCGGGCCGCCTTCAGCAGCTTCAGCGTGCCCGGCTCCAGATCGGCGGGTATCAAAGGCGAGACATTGCGCGCCTTCAGCTCGATAGGCTGCCCAAAGCGGTCGTCAAGAAACGCCCCTAGCCTCTCCGGCATCTCATGCGCGAACAGATGGTGCACAAGCACTTCGCCTGTGCCCGAGGTCAGAAAGGCGAACTGGCTGCCGATTCCCGCATAGGCCGGCGGATCGTCCGAGATGACATCGCGAACGAACCGGTCAAAACTGATATCCCCGGTCGAGAAGGCGCTGCCCGCCTTCGCCTGCCGCGCTCGATAGCGATACCAGCTGCGGATCTGCGCCTCGGGCTCGCGGATGACGGCAAAGCGCTCGGGCGCGATCCCGAACTCTTCCTTCAGGAAAGGCGCGACGCGCGTATGGAACCGCTGCGCGGTGATATGCTTGCGCCGCTTGGTAAAGATGACGTCGGCCCTGCCCTTCAGCGCCATTTCCACCGCCGTGGTGCCGGTCTTCGGCACCGCGATGAAGGCCAGGTTCTGGGCCGAGAAGATCAGCATGGGCGGGCAGGCCGCCGATGGATCCGACGCCCTGTCACGGCTGCCAGCGGCCTTCGAAATCCTCGGGAATCAGCAGGTTATGCCGCCCGAGGTTCTGCACCCGGGTCTCGCCGCACAGCGCCATCGTCAGGTCCAGCTCCTTGCGGATCACCTCCAGCGCAGTGCTCACGCCTTTCTGCCCCATCGCGCCCAGCCCGTATATATACGACCGCCCGATAAAGGTGCCCGTGGCTCCCATCGCCAGCGCCTTCAGCACGTCCTGACCCGACCGGATGCCGCTGTCGAGATGAACTTCGACATCGCCCTGCACCGCATCGAGGATCGGCCGCAGCATCCGGATCGAGCTCAGCGCCCCGTCCAGCTGCCGCCCGCCGTGGTTCGATACCAGGATCGCATCCGCCCCCAGCTTTGCCGCCATCTTGGCGTCCTCGGGATCAAGGATGCCCTTCAGGATCACCTTGCCGCCCCATTGCTCCATCAGCTTCTCGATCTTCGACCAGTCCAGCGTCAGGTCGAACTGTTCGGCGGTCCAGCTTCCCAGCGAGGCGGTGTCGGAGATTCCATGCACATGGCCGACGATATTGCCGAAATTGCGCCGCTTGGCCGACAGCATCTCGATGCCCCAGGCCCATTTCGTCATCAGGTTGGCAATGGTCTTCGGCGTCAGCTTCGGCGGCGCCGACAGTCCGTTCTTCAGATCCTTGTGCCGCTGGCCGAGCAGCTGCAGGTCCAGCGTGATCACGAGGGCCGAACATTTTGCGTCCTTCGCCCGCTGGATCAGCCGCGCGACATAGTCGGCATCCTTCATGGTATAAAGCTGGAACCAGAAGGGCTTGGTGGTCGCCTCGGCTACCTCCTCGATGGAATTGATCGACATGGTCGACAGCGTATAGGGCACGCCAAAGGCCTCGGCCGCTCGCGCGGACTTGATCTCGCCGTCGGCGCTCTGCATCCCCGTCAGCCCCACCGGAGCCAGCGCCACGGGCATCGTCACATCCTGCCCGATCATCTGGCTCGCGGTGCTGCGCCCGCTCATGTCCACCGCCACCTTCTGGCGCAGGCGGATCTTCTCGAAATCCGTCGTGTTCTCGCGGAAGGTCTGCTCGGTCCAGCTGCCGCTTTCCGCATAGTCGTAGAACATCCGCGGCGTGCGGCGCTCGTGCAGGCGCTTGAGATCGGCGATGGTCGTGATCACGGGCATGGGGGTCTCCCGGCGAAATGGTAGATCCTGTTACCAACGCCTCCGCTTTTTCTCAAGGCGGCATTCGGTGCGGTCTGGAGGTTCCGGCAGGGCCTGTGCATAGTCCGCGCGAACGGCTGAAAGGAGCGGAGATGTTTTTCGACGATGTGAAGGTTGGCGACCGCTACGACACCGGCAGCCGCACGCTCAGCGCGGAAGAGATCATCGCCTTCGCGCGGCAATGGGATCCGCAACCCTTCCACACCGACCCCGAAGCCGCGAAACAAAGCCATTTCGGCGGTCTGGTGGCCAGCGGCTTCCAGACGATCCTTGTCGCCTTCAACCTGATCCTGGCCACCGGCCGCTTTTCCGAAAGCTCGATGGGTTCGCCCGGCATGGCCGAGATCCGCTGGCTGAAACCGGTATATGCGGACGACACTCTGCGGGTCGAGGTCAACGTGACCGGCGCGCGCGCATCGCGCTCCAAACCGGACCGTGGGTTCATCGACGTCCATAACAGCGTCTTCAACCAGAAGGGTGAGCTGGTCTGCGACTATCGCTCGACCTGGATCCTGAAAACACGGGGATCCTGAAAACACGGGCCGCGTGACGGTCGCAAAGCTTGCCAGCCGCGCCTCCCGGCTCTAGGTCAGACGCAACACAAAAGAGGATCGGACATGGCGCACAAGGTGTTCATCGACGGCGAGGCCGGAACCACGGGCCTGCAAATCCGCGAACGGCTGGATGGCCGTTCGGACATCGAACTGATCCGGCTGGACCCCGAGCGCCGCAAGGATCGCGGCGAACGGGCCGAGGCGCTGGCCGAGGCGGATGTGAGCATCCTCTGCCTGCCCGACGACGCCGCACGCGAAGCGGTTGAACTGGCCGCGGGCAACAAGGCCCGCCTGATCGACGCCTCCACTGCGCACCGCGTCGACCCCGAATGGGACTACGGCTTCCCCGAACTGAAGGCCGGCCAGCGCGAGGCCATCGCCGCCTCGTCGCGCGTGTCAAATCCCGGCTGCTACGCCACCGGCGCCATCGCCCTGCTCGCCCCGCTTGTCGCGGCCGGGCTGGTCGACCCTGATTCCGGCATCACCATCAACGCGGTCTCGGGCTACAGCGGCGGCGGCAAGGCGATGATCGCCGATTTCGAGGCCGGCAAGGCCCCCGCCTTTTTCGTCTACGGCCTCGGCATGGCCCACAAGCACCTGCCCGAGACAGTCAAGCACTCCGGTCTCGGGACAACCCCGATCTTCATCCCCAGCGTCGGCAGCTTTGCGCAGGGCATGATCGTCCAGATCCCGCTGCACCGCCCCGATGGCGACGCCGCCGCGCTGGAGCCGGCGCTGCAGGCGCACTACAAAGGCCAGCAGTTCGTCAAGGTCCTGCCTGCCGAACCCGCCTCGGCCCAAATGGACCCGCAGGCGCTGAACGGCACCAACACGCTTGAACTCCGCGTGCAGACCTCCGGCGACGGCAAGCGCGCGGTCCTGCTGGCCCGGCTCGACAATCTGGGCAAGGGCGCTTCGGGTGCCGCAGTCCAGAACCTGAACCTGATGCTCGGCCTCGACGAAGCGACCGGCCTGACCTGACTCAGCCGCACCAGACGCGGGTAACGATGTCGTTCGCATCGTAATCCGCGTTGTGACGGTCCTGCCGGTAATCCATCGTGATCACCCCGTCCGGCGGCACAAACCGTGTGCCGGCGGGCATCACCGCCCGCGCCACCGACAGCGGTTGCCCCACCAGCGCGCGTTCCTGCGGCGCGAGGCAGGCCATGTCGTCGCCACCGGGCGCGGCGGCCTCGGTGCAGCCGGCCAGAATCAGCAGAAGTCCAAGTCGTTTCATCGCAAGTGCGCCTCCCGAAACTGTCCCCGAACGGATCTGCCCGAAGAGATGGCGTAAAAACTACGGGTGGCAACCCCGCCGCAGGGTTGCATTGGGCAGGTCCTTGCCACAGGGTCGCGCCAAACGACCGAGAAGGAGACGCCTTATGCGCACCAAAGCCGCCGTGGCCGTTCAGGCCGGCAAACCGCTGGAAATCATGGACGTGAACCTGGACGGCCCCCGCGCGGGCGAGGTCCTGGTCGAAATCAAGGCCACCGGCATCTGCCACACCGACGAATTCACCCTCTCGGGCGCCGATCCCGAAGGCCTGTTCCCGGCCATCCTCGGCCATGAAGGCGCGGGCGTCGTGCTCGAGGTCGGCCCCGGCGTCACCTCGCTGAAACCGGGCGACCACGTGATCCCGCTCTACACGCCCGAATGCCGCGAGTGCGAATACTGCCTCAACCCCAAGACAAACCTCTGCCAGTCGATCCGCACGACGCAGGGCCAGGGCCTGATGCCGGACGGCACCTCGCGGTTCACCACGCTGGATGGCGACCCGATCCTGCATTACATGGGCTGCTCGACCTTCTCGAACCACACGGTTCTGCCCGAGATCGCGCTGGCCAAGGTGCGCCCCGACGCGCCCTTCGACAAGATCTGCTACATCGGCTGCGGCGTCACCACCGGCATCGGCGCGGTGATCAACACGGCGAAGGTCGAGATCGGCAGCCGTGCCATCGTCTTCGGCCTGGGCGGCATCGGCCTGAACGTGATCCAGGGCCTGCGTCTGGCGGGCGCTGACCAGATCGTCGGCGTCGACCTCAACCCAGACAAGGTGCCGATGGCCACTCGGTTCGGCATGACCGATTTCGTGAACCCAAACGAAGTCGACGGTGATCTCGTCGCCTATCTCGTCAACCTGACCAAGGGCGGCGCCGACTACACCTTTGATGCCACCGGCAACGTCAAGGTCATGCGCACCGCATTGGAATCGGCCCACAAGGGCTGGGGCGAAAGCATCATCATCGGCGTGGCACCGGCGGGGGCCGAAATCTCGACCCGTCCCTTCCAGCTGGTCACCGGCCGCAGCTGGCGCGGCACCGCCTTCGGCGGCGCGCGCGGTCGCACCGACGTGCCGAAGATCGTCGACTGGTACATGGGCGGCAAGATCGAGATCGACCCGATGATCACCCACACCCTGACGCTGGACAAGATCAACGAGGGTTTCGACCTGATGCACGCCGGCAAGTCGATCCGCTCGGTGGTCGTCTACTGACCTGCCCCGCGGCGTGGGGCGGGCTGAACCCCGCCCTACGCCTTGCACCCAAAGCCCCGCATCAATAGAAGCACCGCGACACGCTAACCGGAGATGCGCACATGGGCTTCAAGATGGGGATCGTCGGCATGCCCAACGTCGGCAAGTCGACCCTGTTCAACGCGCTGACGCGCACCGCGGCCGCCCAGGCCGCCAACTTTCCCTTCTGCACCATCGAGCCCAACGTGGGCGAGGTCGCCGTGCCGGATGCGCGTCTCGACAAGCTGGCGGAAATCGCCGGCTCGAAACAGATCATCCCGACGCGCATGACCTTCGTCGACATCGCCGGCCTCGTGAAGGGCGCCAGCAAGGGCGAAGGCCTCGGCAACCAGTTCCTCGCCAACATCCGCGAATGCGACGCCATCGCCCATGTGCTGCGCTGCTTCGAGGATGGCGACATCACCCATGTCGAAGGCCGGGTGGATCCCGTCGCCGATGCCGAGACGATCGAGACCGAGCTGATGCTCGCCGATCTCGAAAGCATCGAGAAGCGCCGCGCCAACCTCGTGCGCAAGCTCAAGGGCAACGACAAGGAAGCGGCGCAGCAGGACCGCTTGCTCGCCGCCGCGCAGGCCGCGCTGGAAAACGGCAAACCCGCCCGCACCGTCAAGGTCGACGCCGAGGACGCCCGCGCCTGGAAACTGCTGCAACTCCTGACCACCAAGCCCGTCCTCTACGTCTGCAACGTGGCCGAGGCGGACGCGGCCGATGGCAACGCATTCTCGCAGAAGGTGGCCGAGATGGCCGCCGCCGAAGGCAACTCGCACGTCGTGATCTCGGCCCGGATCGAGGAAGAGATCAGCCAGCTCGATGACGACGAGGCGCAGATGTTCCTCGAAGAGATGGGCCTGACCGAAGCCGGGCTCGACCGGCTGATCCGCGCCGGCTACGCGCTGCTGCATCTCGAGACCTATTTCACCGTCGGGCCGAAAGAGGCCCGCGCCTGGACGATCCGTCAGGGCACCTCGGCCCCGCAGGCGGCAGGCGTCATTCACGGCGATTTCGAAAAGGGCTTCATCCGCGCCGAAACCATCGCCTACGACGATTTCGTGTCCCTGGGCGGTGAACAGCCAGCCAAGGAAGCCGGAAAGATGCGCTCCGAGGGCAAGTCCTATATCGTCAAGGACGGCGACGTGATGCACTTCCTGTTCAACACCTGAAACACCGGTGCCGCCGCACGGGGGAACACCCCCTTTGCGGCTGCGCCCCGATGCGCTAGGCCCTTGCCGGACACCCCTCCGCAGGAGCCGCCGATGACCCGCCCCGCCTTTCCCCCGCTGACCGACGACTCCTGGCCCGAGGCCGCGCGCGGCCTGCGCGACGGTTTCGCGGGCAAGCTCAACGTCTATCGCGTGATGGCGCATCACCCCGCGCTGCTGAACGCCTGGGCGCCGCTGCGTGCGCATGTCGTGGTCGACAACGTGCTCGGCAAGCAGTTCAGCGAGGTGGTGATCCTGCGCACCGGCGTGCACCTCGGGTCGAGCTACGAATGGAACCACCACGTTTCGCGCGGCCGGGCCTGCGGGATGTCCGACGCGCGCATCGCCTCGATCAAGGGCGCGCCGGACGAGATGGAACCGGACGACGCCACGCTTGCCCGCGCGGTGGACGAACTCTTCACCGACAAGCGCCTGACACCCGAAACCCAGACGGCGCTGGTCGCGCTGGTCGGCCGCGAAGGCGTCTTCGACGTGATCGCGACGGTCGGTTTCTACTCGACGCTCGGCTACATCCTGAACAGCTGCGACACCCCTCTCGACGCAAATGTCGCCGCCGAACTCGAGGCGCAGCCGCTGGCAGCGACGTGACGTCGCGTCGGGTTGCCCAGCCCCGGATTTCCGGGCATTCAGACCGGGACAGGCCGCGCGCGGCCACCAAGGGGAGAGCATCGACATGATCATCGACGGACAGGCCGCCATCGTCACCGGCGGCGCATCGGGGCTGGGCGGGGCTACCGCCGAACTGCTGGTCAAAGCCGGCGCCAAGGTCACCATCTTCGACATGAACGCCGACTTGGGCGAGGCCAAGGCCTCCGAGATCGGCGGCAAGTTCCAGAAGGTGAACGTCACCGACGAAAGCGCGGTCGAGGAAGCCATCGCCGCCGCCGAAGGGATGCACGGCAAGGCCCGCATCCTGGTCAACTGCGCCGGCATCGGCCCCCCGGCAAAGGTGATCGGCCGCGACGGCTCGGCCCTGCCGCTCAAGGAATTCTACACCGTCATCAATGTGAACCTGCTCGGCTCGTTCAACGTGCTGTCGAAATTCGCCGCCGCCCTGCACAAGGAAGAACCGGTCGGCGAAGAGCGCGGCGTGATCATCAACACCGCCTCGGTCGCGGCCTATGACGGGCAGATCGGCCAGGCGGCCTATGCGGCCTCCAAGGGTGGCGTCGTGGGCATGACCCTGCCGATCGCCCGCGAATTCGCGCGCTGGGGCATCCGCGTGATGACCATCGCACCGGGCCTCTTCCTGACCCCGCTGCTCGCCTCGCTGCCGAAAGAGGCACAGGATTCGCTGGGCGCGCAGGTGCCCTTCCCTAGCCGCCTGGGCGACCCGTCGGAATATGCCAGGATGGTCGCCGCCATCATCGACAACCCGATGCTGAACGGCGAGGTCATCCGGCTTGACGGCGCGATCCGGATGGCGCCCAAGTAAGGCACATCATTCGGGAGGACGAGCCATGGACTTCTTCGCCGCGGGATCGCGCCCTTCGCTGAAGGCAAACGCGGAGTATTTCACCGGAACCGTCTGGCAGGACGTCATCGTCGAGGCTCCCGCACCCGCCCGCGTCAGGGCGCTGCGCGTCGCCTTCGAACCCGGCGCGCGCACGGCCTGGCACACCCATCCGCTGGGCCAGACCCTGCATGTCCTCTCCGGCACTGGCCTCTTCGGCCTGCGCGGCGCCGCGCCCAGGGTCATCCGCGCCGGGGATTCGATCTGGATCCCGCCGGGCGAAGAGCACTGGCACGGCGCCGGCCCGACCACGGGCATGGTGCACCTCGCCATCCAGGAGGCGGCAGACGGTAAATCCGCCGACTGGCTGGAGCATGTCAGCGACGCCGACTACGAGCGCGCGCCGGAATAAGGCCATCGCCCGGCGAATGCGGCGCGCGCAGAATCGCGCGTGCCGCGCGATGCCTCCGGCGGAGGTATTTTTGAACCAGAGAAGCGGGGGGCGCTGCGCTGCCCCTCAGGGGGAGTCGGGGCGGCGCAGCTCGCTCCACCTCTTCGCCTTGCGGCCGCGGTATTTAACCGTCAGGTCCAGCGGCACGTCATTCTCGTCATAGACCCCCAGCACCACGCCGCGCCGGCGGCTCTTGGTCCGCATGGCGATCAGCTGCGCCTCGCTGCGCGTGGTGCGCTGCGACACCCGGCGGGTCCAGGCGAACAGGTGATCGTACATCATGTCGATGGCGGCCAGATGCTCGGAAGCTTCGGAGGTGCCCAGATCCACAAGTTCCTGCGGATCGCTCTCCAGATCGAACAGGATCGGACGGTGCCCGCCTTCGCAATGGATCAGCTTCCACTTGCGGCTGGCGATCATGAACATCACCCCATCGCGCGGTCCCGCCTTCAGCATGTCGGCCACGGGCGAGGCGGAATAGTCGTATTCGCAGATCACATAATCCCGCCCGTTGTCATCAGTCGTTCCGTGCAGGATCGGCAGCAGCGAACGCCCTTCCAGGATATGCGTCGCCACCTCGCCCCCCGCCACCTCGACAAAGGTGGGGGCGAGGTCGATGCTCTCCACCAGCGCCTCCGACACGGTGCCGCGCGTCGCGTCCGCCTCGGGCGAGGGATCGTAGACGATCAGGGGGACCCGGATCGCCGTATCGTGGAAAAAGGTCTTTTCCCCCATCCAGTGATCGCCGAGGAAATCGCCGTGATCCGAGGTCAGCACGATCATCGTGTCCTCCATCCGGCCCGTCCGCTCCAGCCAGGCGAACAGCTCTCCCATCTGGTCATCGCATTGCTTGATCAGGCCCATATAGGCCGGGATCACCGCCTCGCGCACATGCGCCTTGGAAAACGTCCTGCCGATCATCGTATCCATGAAGGCGCGCAGCACCGGATGCGCGTTTGCCTTCTCGGCCTCCGAGCGGACGACGGGCAGCACATGTTCTGGGCCATACATGTCATTGTAGGGCGCCGGCACGATATAGGGCCAGTGCGGCTTGATATAGGACAGATGACAGCACCACGGCCCATCGGCCTGTTCGATGAACTGCATCCCGCGCCGCGTCATATAGGGCGTCTCGCTGTCGAATTCGCCGATATTCGCAGGCTGCGGCGCGTTCTTCAGGAACCAGCCCGACAGCACGTTGCCGTCCGCGTCCAGCGCCGAATTGGCGAAGTCGTGCCAGGGGTTGTCGCTCTCGTAGCCCTTTTCGCGCAGGTATTGGTTATACGCCTTCGCGCCGTCCGGGTCATAGGCGCCGTCCGGCCCCTCGGGCAGCATCCCGTCATCGCGCTCAAAGACGTCGAACCCGCATTCGGCCACCCGGGCCCCGATCAGGCTGTCCGGTTCCAGTCCCAGCCGGGCCATGCCCTCTTCGTCCGCGCGCATATGCGTCTTGCCGACCAGCCAGCAGGCCATCCCCGACTTGCGCAGGTGATCGCCCATCGTCATCTCGCCCACCTTCAGCGGGATGCCGTTCCAGCTGGCCCCGTGCGAATGCACATAGCGGCCGGTATAGGTCGACATCCGCGACGAGCCGCAGATCGGCGACTGGATATAGGCGCGGTTGAACCGGACGCCCTTGGCAGCCAGCCGGTCGATATGCGGCGTCTGCAGATGCGGATGGCCGTAGCAGCTGAGATAATCCCACCTCAGCTGGTCGAACATGATGAAGAGGATGTTCTTCGCCCGGGCCATCCCGCCCCCCCTATTGCAGGACCGAGCCTGGAATCGGCACGATCCGCGTCACCTTGATCGCCTCGCGGTCGATCAGCCGGGCGACCTTGGGCTGGATTTCGGTCTTCCAGACGTCCGAACCGTAATAGGCCGCGTAGAGTCGCTCGCGCTCGGCCTCCGATTCGAACCGGCGCAGCCAGACGTACGTGCTGTCGTCGCCCTCGCCGCGAAAGCTGCCGGCGATCACCATGCCGACCGCCATCTGACCGGGAATGATGGTCCCCTGCATCAGGTCGAGCCATTCCTCCATGCAGCCGGGTCGGATGACGTATTGCCGAAGTTCGTAGAATGCCATCGCTCAGCCTTTTGCCTTGATTGCCTGGATGCTCTTTTCGCGCCGGTTCAGCCACCAGCCGTATTGCTCGGGCCAGTCGTCGAAGGCGTTGACGCCCATGTCATAGGCCTGATGACGCGGCCAGAACGGATCGAACAGCGCCTGCCGCCCGATGGCGACAAGATCGGCCTGCCCGGCCTGCAACGCCGCCTCGGCCTGCGGCCCGTCCAGGATCAGCCCGACCCCCTGGGTGGCGATATCGGCGCCCTTGCGGATAGCCTCGGCATAGGGCAGCTGGAACCCCGGCGGAAGGGGCACCCCGGCGCTGACCTTGCTGGCGCCCATGTTGCCCCCCGACGAACAGTCGATCACATCGACGCCCAGCGCCTTGAGGTCCTTGGCCAGCTCGATCGAATCCTCGATCTCCCAGCCGCCCTCGGCCCCGTCCACCGAGCTGATCCGCACGAACAGCGGCTTGCCCTCCGGCCAGGCGGCGCGCACCGCTTCGGTGACCTCCAGCAAGGCCCGGCTGCGGCCCCGGCGGTCGCCGCCATAGGCATCGGTGCGCTTGTTCGACAGCGGCGACAGGAAGCTTTGCAGCAGATAGCCATGCCCCGAATGCAATTCGATGAATTCGCAGCCCAGCGCATCGGCTCGCCGCGCGGCGGCAGCAAAATCATCGACCAGCTGCGCAATTTCGCCCGGAGTCATCTCCTGCGGCATCAGCCAGCCATCGGCCACCGGCACCGCGCTCGGCGCCTTGACCTGCCAGGCGATGTCACCCAGCGCGTTGTCCGCCGCGCCGATCGGCCCGTTGCCGCGCCAGGGGCGCTGCATCGACGCCTTGCGCCCGGCATGGGCCAGCTGGATTCCCGCCAGCGCGCCATTCGCCCGCACGAAATCGATGGCCGGGCGCAGCGCCTCGGCATGGGCGTCCGACCAGAGGCCGATATCGCCATGCGTGATGCGGCCATCGGCCTGAACCGCGGCGGCTTCGGTCATCACGGCGGCAAAACCGCCCTTCGCAAATGCGCCGAGGTGGACGAGATGCCAGTCGTTGGCGAATCCCTCGACCGCCGAATACTGGCACATCGGCGAAACGGTGATGCGGTTGGCAAAGGTCACGTCCCGCAAGTGCAGCGGGGTAAACAGCAGGGGTCTGGTCATTCGGGTCTCCTCTTGTCCCGGACGCTGACCTGTCCCGTCGGTATTGGCAATACCCCCGGTTGCCTCTTGCCCGCCGCTCGGACAAGGTGGCAGCGCATCGGGGAGGGTTGCACATGGGGGTACGCCTGTTCTCGGACCGCAAGCGTCCGGTCCACATGGGGCCTTTCCCGACCGAGCGGCTGGCCCGCCTGCCCTCCGTCCCGCTGTCCGGGGTGCCTCCCTTTGCACCGGTGGCCTTCCGCCGGCCCGAAGCGCCCGAAAACATCGTCAACGCGATGGGCGAATATCAGGCCATGCTGGACGCGATCCGCGACGGGCTGGTGAACCGCGCGCGCGCCGAGATCCCGGCCGATCCGATGGAACGCGCCAACCACCTCAAGGCCTTCGGTTATTTCAACGATGCCGCGATGGTCGGCATCTGTGCCTTGCCACCCGACGCCCTCCTGTCACACCCTGTCGTCAATCCCGATATCGACCGTCTGGCGCAGGATCTGCGGACCCGCCAGACCAAGACCCTCGCCTCGGGCATCGACGTCATCATGGCCGATCTCAAGGACAGCATGGAGGCGCCGCCCTCCACCATTTCCGGCCATACCCACGCACTGGTTTTCCTCTACGAAAACCCGCGCGCGCCGCGTCCGGGCGAGGCGGGCTGCGACTGGCTTCACGACGCGCTCAGACAGCGTGGCTGCCTGCGGGCGGCGGAAACGGCGGTGATCCTGGCGAACTACATCCGCCTCCTCGGCTTCGACGCCAAGGCGCATACCGGCGCGGCTTCGGACGTCTGCCTCAACCGGCTGGCCGTCGCCTCCGGTCTGGCCTGGGTCGAGGCCGACACGGTGCACGCGCCCTGGCTCGGCCCGAACGTCGGCCTCGCGGCCGTGACCTGCGCCATGGACCTTGCCACAGACCACCCGCTCGACCCCATCCAGCCACGCAGCGCACTGCACGGTCTTGGCTGGACGCTGGGCACCACCTCCCGCCGCTCGGCCCTGAACCGCGACCCCTTCGACCGGCGCGACTTTGTCGAAGGCCCCCACCCGTTCGAAACGCTGAAACGCGTGGACAGCCCGACGACCTACATCGACGAACCCCGCGTCGCCCGCGTGCCCAAACGCGCCGACATGTTCGCCCGTGCCCAGTTCGGCGACATGGGAAAGGCGCTGCAAGAGGGCGCCAACGGCGGTCACTACGCCCGCAAGGCCGCACCCAGCTTTGCCCAGCGCCGCGCGCTCGGCGCCTTCGTCCTGCTGCAGGACGGCGCGCCCGGCGACGGCCCCCGCCCCACAGACGCCGCAAGAAACGCCGCGAACATCAAGGCCGCCAGCTATTTCCTCGGCATCAACGCGGTGGGCCTGTCGCACTGCCCCGACTGGGCCTGGTATTCCCACGACGCCATCGGCGACCCCATCGACCCGCCGCACGATCAGGCCATCAGCATGATCGTCGACCAGGGCTTCGAGACGATGGAGGGCGCCTCGGGCGACGACTGGATCTCTGTCGCCCAGTCGATGCGCGCCTACCTGCGCTTCTCCCTGCTCGGCGGCGTCATCGCCCGCCAGATCCGCAACCTCGGCTATTCCGCCAAGGCACACACGGTCATGGACGGCGATGTGCTGCAACCGCCGCTCCTCCTGCTCTCGGGGCTGGGCGAGGTCAGCCGCATCGGCGAGGTCATCCTGAACCCCTTCCTCGGCCCGCGCCTCAAATCCGGTGTCGTCACCACCGACATGCCGCTTACCCACGACAGGCCCATCGACTTCGGCCTTCAGGCCTTCTGCGAGTCCTGCAACAAATGCGCCCGCGAATGCCCTTCCGGGGCCATCACCGCCGGACCCAAGCTGATGTTCAACGGCTACGAGATCTGGAAATCCGACAGCCAGAAATGCGCAACCTACCGCATCACGACCCAGGGCGGCGCAATGTGCGGACGCTGCATGAAGACCTGCCCCTGGAACCTCGAAGGCATCTTCGCCGAAAAACCGTTCCGCTGGGCCGCCATGACCCTGCCCGCCGCCGCGCCCGCGCTGGCACGGCTGGACGACGCGGTGGGCAAGGGCGGCCTGAACCCGGTCAAGAAATGGTGGTGGGACATCGAACTGGCCGAGGACGGCGCCTACAGGCCCGCCCGCGCCCCCGTGAACCGGCGCGACCTCCAGAAGGACCTGAACCTGCGCTACGAGGACCAGACGCTCGCCGTCTACCCGGCCCCGCTGGCGCCGCATCCCTGGCCCTACCCCTTCGCGATGGACCGCGAGAAGGGGATCGAAGCCTACAGGGCGATGATCCCCGCCACGGAATATCGCGCGCGTCTCGCCGCCGGCGACGAAACCGTTGTCCACCGCTACACCCTGCCGGGCGAGGCGCCCGTGCTGAGGGTCGAGGTGGCGGCAGCCGAGAAGATGACCGGCGACGTGACCAAATACGAATTCCGCCTGCCAGACGGCGGTGACCTGCCCGCCTGGACGGCGGGCGCGCATCTCGACATCGTGGTCGCGCCCGAATTCCTGCGCCAGTATTCCATGTCGGGCGACCCCGCGGACCGCTCGAAATACCAGATCGGTGTCCTGCGCGAGGATCAGGGCCGCGGCGGCTCGAAACTCATGCACCGCATCTTCACCCCGGGCCGGCGGGTGTTCATCTCGCGGCCAATCAACCACTTCGGGCTCGAGGAGGGCGCGGCAAAGAGCTACCTCATGGGCGGCGGCATCGGCATCACCCCGATGATCGCCTTCGCCCACCGCCTGCATGCCCTCGGCCGCGACTTCGCGCTGCACTACTCGGTGCCTTCGCGCGCTGCCGCCGGTTACCTGCAAGACCTCTCCGCCGCTCCTTGGGCGGACCGCGTCCACCTGCATGTCTCCGACGAAGGCACCCGCGCCGACCTCGCCGCGATCCTCTCCGGATATCGCGACGGCTGGCACGTCAACACCTGCGGGCCCGACCGCTACATGAACGCGGTGATCCAGGCGGCAGAGGCGGCGGGCTTCCCCGATGAGGCCCGGCACCTCGAATATTTCTCGGTCCCCGAGACACCAGACTACGTGAACCACCCCTTCACGCTGACCCTCACCGACGGGCGCAGCTTCGCCATCCCCGCCGACCGCACCCCGACCGATGTGCTGGCCGAAAACGGCGTGCATGTGGACGTGAAATGTGCCGACGGCCTCTGCGGCGTCTGCCGCTGCCGTCTGGTGTCCGGCGCGGTCGAACACCGCGATTTCGTGCTCTCCGCCTCCCAGCGGAAAGACTGGATCATCCTCTGCCAAAGCCGCGCAGCCCAGCCGGGCGGCGAGGTGGTGGTCGACCTGTCGTAGGACGGGGCTTGCCCCGCCGCACCGGCCTTGGCGTCAGTTCACCACGACGAACTCGATCCGCCGATTGCGCGCCTTGTTCTCGGCGCTGTCGTTCGGCCGCAACGGCTTGCTCTCGCCATAGCCGACCACGCGCATCCGCGCATTGCCGATCCCCTTCGCCGCCAGATAGGCCCCAACCGCATCCGCACGCCGCTCGCTCAGGCGCTGGTTTGTGGCGTCGGACCCGTCCGAATCCGTATGCCCGCCAATCTCGATGTTCAGATCCGGGCACCGGTTGACGATGTCATAGAGGTTGTCCAGCAGCGGATAGGATGACGGATCCAGCCGCGCGCTGGCCGGGGCAAAGTTGATATTGCCCGTCCGCGACAGGATCTCGAACCGGCCGACACAGGCCTCGCGGTCCATCACGCCCTTGGTCTCCAGCGCGGCAGCGGCGCCCGCCGGTGCGGCGGCAAGCACCGCCTCGGTCGGCGGCGTGCCCGGCGACGCCCGGTCAAAGACAAAGTCGAAGCTGACGACGCCCACCGGCACGATCACCACATTGGCCGCTTCCTGCAGCTTCTCGCGCCCGGCCTCTAGGTTGAACTCGTCCAGCTTGATCGCGATCGGCGTGGTCGAGGCGACGGTGATCCGGTCATTGCTGATCAGCGTGACCGCCACATCGGCCCTCTTTTCCAGCGTCACGCCATGCAGCGACAGCGTATAGGTCACCGGAACGAACTTGCGCCGCACCTGATGCAGGTCGCGCAGCTGCTCGGGGTCAAGCTGAACCGAAATCGTCGCCTCGGGAAAGTTGAAGCTCTCGAAGAACAGGAACCGCATCCGCACGTTGCGCAGGTCGATATTGGTGTCGACCGAATCCATCAGCACACGGATCTGCGCCTTGCCGTCCTCGGTGATCAGGCCCGACAGCGTGGCGAACTTGCTGGTCTCGGCGACGTTTCCCTTCTTCACCGAAAGGAACCGCAACTGCGAGGCAGCGGCGTCAAGGACCCAGCCGTGTTCAAAGGGGTCGATGCTCTGCGCCCGCGCGACAGGGGCCAGACCGGTCAGCAGCGCGAGGCTGAAGAGAAGGGTACGGAGAAAATTCATGGACATGACTATCTCTTGATTCTGGGGCCGTCGAATTGGCAGCCGGTGACGGGGCGTGTATAACGCAGTATTAGGAAACTACCGCCTATGAGCAAGAAAAGCGACGTGGCGCACGAAAATGGCCAAATTTCGGTCGGATTTTTTGTATAAGGCGGGTCAAAGCCCCGGTGCCGGATGTCCGTTCCGCGCGGACGAGGGCACAAGCGAGAGCAGGGAACGCACGTGCAAGCAGTGTTGAGAACGATCCTGTGCTGGCTGGTCCTGACGACCGGTCTTGCACATGCCGAACCGCGCATCGCGCTGGTTCTGGGCAATTCGGGCTACAGCTCGGTTTCCCCGCTCGACAATCCCGCCCATGATGCCAGGCTGATCGGCGACACGCTGACCGGCCTCGGCTTCGACGTGACACTGCTGATTGACGCCAGCCAGCTCGAAATGAAACGCGGTATCTCGCAATTCGGCCGCGCCCTGCGCGAAGCCGGGCCAGATGCCACCGGCCTGTTCTACTATGCCGGCCACGGGGTGCAGTCCTTCGGCAACAACTACCTGCTGCCCGTCGACATCGCCCTGAACGACGCCGCCGATCTCGACCTCATGGCCATCGAGGCGCAGACTGTCCTGCGCCAGATGTATTCCGCCCGCAACAAGACCAACATCGTCATTCTCGACGCCTGCCGGAACAACCCTTTCAGCGAAATCCCCGCCTTCAACGACAACGGCCTGGCCGAGATGCAGGCGCCCACCGGCACCTTTCTCTCCTATGCCACCGCGCCCGGATCCGTCGCGCTCGACGGGCTCGACGGGAACAGCCCCTTCACCCAGGCGCTGGCGCGGCTGCTGCCGACCCCGGGCCTGCCGATCGAGCAGATGTTCAAGCAGGTGCGCGTCGAGGTGATCGGCGCGTCCGGAGGACAGCAGACGCCCTGGGATTCCTCGTCGCTCACCAACGATTTCACCTTCGCCCAGGCCACCCCGCAAAGCGCGGCGGATCTCGAGGCCGAACAGGTCTGGAACTCGGTCAAGGCCAGCCGCGATCCGGTGCAGATCATGCTTTTCCTGCGTGGCTACGGCGACAGCAAATATGCCGGCGAGGCGCGCGGCCTGTTGGCCTCGGTGATGGAGCGTGAACTGGCCGGCGACCAGAAGGCCCAGCCCAAGGCACAGCCTGCCGGACCGTCGCCCGAGGAACAGAAGATGTTCGAGACTGCCCAGGCCGCCCCCAGCGAAGCGGCGTGGGACGCCTACCTGCAGGCCTACCCCACCGGCACCTTTGCCGAATTCGCCCAGCAGGAACTGGCCGCCCTGCGCGCCCAGACCGGCGGCGACCCGGTCGGCCCCGGTGCCGGTGCAATGGACAAACCCCTGCCCGAGGCGCCCAAGGAAGAGATCGCCACCCCCGGCATCGTCACCTTCGAAACCCCGCTCGTCTCGGAACAGCCCGAGGTCAACGGCAAGTCCATCGCCGAACTGATCACCGGCTCGCCGATCTTCCCCCCGATCGAAGGGCTGCCGGAGTCCTACTGGAAGGGCCAGCACTGTTCCAACTGCCACGAATGGACCCGCGAACGCATCTGCACCCAGGCCAACACCTATCTCAGCCTGAACATGCAGCGCTCGCTGACCAAGGCCCACCCCTTCGGCGGCGCGCTCAAGCGCAACCTCAAGGCCTGGGCCGCGGGCGGCTGCCTCTGATCACCGCTCGGCGGTCGTCACAAAGAAATAGACCCATTCGCCCTTGAAATCGGCGTGCTCCGCGCGCTTTTCGGCCACCCGTTCCTTGAGATAGGCGAGGTAAGGCGCCGCCGGTTCCATCAGCGGCCGCAGGCCTTCGTACAATGGCTCGGAGGCGGCAAAGGCCACCGCGATCTCCTGCCCGTAGGGCGGCCCGATGACGATCTTCAGCCCCCTGTCGTCGTCGCTCCTGGTGCCGACCCGCAGCGCCTCATCGCGGGTGGCCAGGTTCAGCGGCACCTGCTCATTCGGCGCAAGGTGGATCACATTGCCCCCGGCATCGAAGAAATCGACATAGACATAGGCGTCATATTCCGGCGCGGTCAGGTCGAACCAAAGCCGCTGATCCTTGACGAAATCCAACACCCGCGCCTGTGACGCCTCTCCGATCAGCAGCGGATTGGTCGACTGGTCGTTGGACTGCGGCAGACCCACGTCGCCGATCCCCGACAGCGCGCCACACTGCGGACGAGGCAGGATCAGGATATTGTCCGAAACCCGGATATCCTCGCCCATCTGCGCCTGCAGCGCGGCCAGCACCGGCGCGCGCAGGTCGTTCTCCGGGATGTGTCCATTGATCTGCAAGGTCGCGGTATCCGGATCGAACGCAACCTGAAGCCGCGAACAGGGCACCTGCGCCAGCAGCGCCGAAACCCCGTCGCGCAGCGGATCCCCCTCGGCACTCACGTCGCCCGGTTTCATGAAGCTCTGGAACGCGGCAAGCGAAACGGGATCGACCTCGCCATCCCCCGTCGGAAAGGCAAGCGTCGCCTTTACCGGCTCGCCCAGCGGCGCGGCGGCTTCGGTCGGCGTGGCATTCGCCGCGGCCTCCGCGACCAGCTGGCCGGTGGCAGGCGTATCCGGCAACGCGGCGGCATCGGGCGCGACCGTCGCAACCGGCGCCGCCTCGGGCGCATCCGGCGCCAGGGCCACCGGCGTGGCCTGCGCCGCCGCAATCGGCGCGGCAGGCTGAACGGCCGCGGCGACCCGCAGGGCCGTCTCTGCCGCCGCGGGCAAAACCTTTGCCGGGGCAGCTTCCGCACGCAGCACCGCCGGTATCACCTGCGCGGCAACCGCAGGCCGCGCCTCGGCCACCGCAGTTTGCACCGGCAGGGCCGAAACCGGGGCCGACACCGCAACCGTCGGCGCAGCCTGCGCCGTGGCAGCCGCATCCGCCTGCGGCCGCGCCGCCTCCAGCTGCGGCACCGTTACGGCCTCCGCCGTCAGCCGGTCCGCCTCGGGCCGCCCGGGCGCGACAGGCTCCGCCCGCGCTTCCGTCACCCGCGCCCGGGAATGGGGGATCGCGCCCTGCGCCAGACTCGCCCCCTCGGCCTGTGCTTCCGCTGCGGCCTCCGCATCCGGCCGGGCCTCCTGCGCCACAGTGCGGTCCAGCTGATAGGCCTGCACGTCCAGCTTGCTGGGCGGCAGCGGCTGTTCCTCCACCGGGTCCGGCTTCACCGCCAGCGCCAGCGCGCCATAGCCCCCCACATGCACCAGCGCCGAAATCGCCAGGCCCGCCGCCCAGCGCGCCGCGCTCATGGCGATCCGGCCGGCGTCACCACCAGCACCACATCGCGGATCCCCATCGCCTCGGCCGCGCCGACCAGCGGCAGGACATGGCGCAACTCGGCGTTGCGGTGGGCGTTCACCCTCAGCCGCAGCGCCGGATCGCCAGTCAGCCGCGCCTCCAACTCCGCATCCAGATCGCTCCGGCTGATCGCCCGGCCATCCAGCGCCAGAGCGCCATCCGCCGCCACCGACAGCGTCGCGCCGCCCGCCGGCATGTCCGACCCGCTCGCCGCCACGGGCGGCACCACGTCGAACGGCGCGGTGGCGTCCATCCGGCCGATCAGCATGAAGAAGATCAGCAGGAAAAACACCACGTCGATCAGCGCGACGATGGTTTCCCCATGTTGCGGCGGCGCGCGGCGGGTAAGCTTCATGGCCGCGCCTCCAGCCGCACCACGCGCAGCCGCACCGCCCCGGCACGGGCCGCGGCATCCATGACCGACACCAGCGCCTGCGTGGTCGCCGCGCCCGAGGGCAGCACAAGCACCTGCAACAGCGGATCATCGGCCAGTCTGCGCGCCAGCAGATCGCTCAGCCCCGCCAACGGCGCCGCCGCGCCCTGCACCACCGGGATCCCGTCAGACCCCAGACGGATCATCAGCGTCCCGCCACTCGCTCCCGACGCGGCGGCGGCGGGGGCCTCATCCTGCTGCCGCACCGCCGGAATCATGTCGAGGTTCAGATAGGTCGACGTGACCATGAAAAAGACCAGCATGATCAGCATCACGTCGATCATCGGCACCAGCGAGATCAGCTGGGCGGGCCGTGCCGGTCGTCTGAGACCCGTGCCGGCCATGGCTCCCTCTCAGATATTCGGGTTCTGGTCGGCCAGCATCAGCTCGCCCACCGCGCTTTCGATATTCTGCGCCGCCGTCTCGATCCGCGCGGCGAACAGCCCCGCCGCCACCGCCGCCGGGATCGCCACCAGCAGCCCCGCCGCCGTGGTCAGCAGCGCCTGCCAGATCCCGCCCGCAAGGGTCGAGGCATTGGCCGCGCCCTCGGCCAGGGCCAGTTCCTGGAACGACTGGATCATCCCCAGCACCGTCCCCAGCAGGCCCAGCAGCGGCGAGATCATCGCGATGATCTCCAGCAGCCGGACCAGCCGGTTCATCTGCGCCAGTTCCTCGTTGCCCCGCCGCGTCAGTTCCGCCTCCAGCGGCGCGCCCTTGAACCCGCCGGCCAGCGCCCGCATCGCATAGGCCGTCACCCGGTCAGCGGGCGACCTGCCGCCCTCCAGCGCCTTCTGCGCGCCGTGCCGATCGCCGCCTTTCCACTGCTCCAGCGCCGCCGCGCGCAGCGCCCTGCCGCCGCCAACGTGCCAAAGCTGGATGATCTTGACCACGATCACCGTCAGCGAGATCAGCGACAGCACGACCAGCACCGCGATGATCGGGCCGCCGCTGACCAGCATGTCAAGCGTGCCGGTCATCGCTTACTTGACCAGCGCGGCAGAGGTTTTGCTGTTCAGTGTCAGGATCGGAAAGCAATCCATCTCCTCGGCGTTCTGCGGCCGGCACGAGGTCAGCTCGTGCAGCAGGATCTCCGAGATGTTTGTGCAGCTGATTTCGGGAATCTCGAACAGCTTGAGCGTCGTCCGCGCGACCGGCAGCGGGGCGGCGTCGATCGACAGCAGCCGGTCGATCACGCCCTTCCCGTCCAGAATCGCCAGGCTCATCTCGAAGCCGTCGAATCCCGTCTTGGTCTCGTTCCGGAACAGGAAGAAGGCGCGGCAGCCGCCGCCCTCGATCTCTTCGAACTTGTTCAGCTCGACGGTCAGCCCTCCCTCCTCCGCCCGGGCAGCAGGTGCAAGGCTCAGACCCGCCGCAAGACAGCCGGCCAGTAACGTCAGATGGCGCATATCGTCCTCCGTTGCGGCACGGCCCCTACGAGGCCAGCGCCTCGCTGACCTTGCCCAGCGAATCCAGCGCGGAGCCGCGGATATTGGTGTTCACAAAGCCGTTCTGATCGACGTCCATGAAGAAGGGCGAGTCCAGCACACCCTGATAGCTCAGGATGATCTTGCGCGCCTGAGACTTCAGCGTCTCGCGCGCCTCGCCATCGGGCGCTTCCACAAGCTTCTCCAGCGTGTCTTCCAGATCGGTGTCGATCTCCCTCAGATAGTCGAACAGCTTGCCCGACTGCGACGCGACATCTTCCAGTCCCTCGATCTCGGCCGCTGCCTGATCGATGGCCGATTTCAGCCCGGCAATCTGCTGCTCCAGCGCCTTGCGCGTGTTGATCCAGGCCAGCCGCGACTGGACGAAAGGTACGACATTGTCGGGGATCGACTCCCGGGCCTCCTGCGCGGCGGCGCTGGTGGTGGCGGCTGCGGCCTCCTTCAGCAGTTGGGCCACCTTGCCGGCCGCCGCCAGCGCCCGGTCATACGCCCCATCGGCGGCCAGCTCGCGGGCATAGGCGAAGGCCCGGTTGATCCCGTCCAGATCGCCCTTCTTCTCCTGCATGGCCTTGTCGACCAGCGGGGCCAGCTTGCCCTCGGCGGCCAGCCACTTGGCGGCCTCCGGCGGCATCGCGTCGCTCGCCGCCTTCTCCTGGCTCGACGTGCCGCCGGTCTTGGCCACGGCTGCCTCGATCTTGCCCAGCATCACATCCGCGCCACTCAGGTCGCCCGACTTGATCAGCTGCGCAGCATTGCCCAGCGCGGCAATCAACTTGTCCCGCGCCGGTCCCTGGATCGCCGAAATCGGCTGCTTCAGCGCATTGGCCCGGGCAATCAGCGCCTTGGCGTCGATCGCATTCTCATCGGTAGATCCCGCGGCAGGCTGCTCCTGCGCCGGCGGCGGCGCATTGCCCAGCTTCGCCACCGCGCTTTCCAGCGCCGTCACCGTCTGATCGGCCTTGGCAAGATCGCCCGCCTTGATCAGCTGCACGGCCATTCCCATGACCTTCTTCAGCTTGTCGCCAGCATCGCCCTGCGCCGCCATGACGGCGGGCTGGACGGCCTTCAGGCGCTGGGCAAGCTGGCCGGCATCGGGGCCATCCTCGCCCTGCGCCTCTTCCTGCTCGTCTTCGCCCTGCTGCGGTGCCTCGGCTTGCTGTTCGTCTTCAGCCTGCTCCTCCTCCTGCTCGGCGATGTCGTCCGGATCCTCCTCGGCGCCGAAGGCGTCGAATTCCGGATCGTCGGGCAGATCCTCGATATCGCTCTCGATCTGCTGGCCGCTTTCGTCGAAGATCACGACGTTCAGCATCACCTTGTTCGTGCGCAGGAAGCGCTTGCACTGCTTGGCCAGCTGACCGAAGTGCCGCCCGCAGGTCAGCTCGGCAACCTTGCCGTTGATCTTGACCGTGCCAAAGGCAAATTTGCTGCCGTCGCCCTGGGCCTTGGCTTCCTTGCCCAACAGCGTCGGGCTGCGTTTCTTGTGCAGCAGCATGACACAGTCTTCCGGCTTCTTGCCCGGAACAAATCCGAACGACAGCGGAGCCTTCTTCGCCTTGCTCATCAGTTTCTTGAACGGAGCACCCTTCAGGGCTTCGGTCGCCATGTCACACACCTCCTGAAAACGCTCAGAAATCCAATTGCTCCAATTGACTTTGAGAAAACGATAAGGCTGACTTGGGGTCAAGCTATAGTTGCGCTGCATAGTTGAAGTTGATCGCTGCACCAACCGCCGGGGGGCTGATCGGTAGGTGTTGAAACTGGACTCGAAACAATCGAGTCTGTCGAAGGGAGGCCGGATGGACCCGGAAGTCCTGCTGGAACCAATCACCGAGGATTCTCCCAGCGGCGAGAACCTCGAATACGATCCTGTTTTCGTCGAGATGGAGCAGGCCGCCCAGCCCGGCGAAGAAACCCAGTTCGATGATCCAGACGACGGGGGAAAAGAGCCCGACTACGGCGAGGTCGCCGTGAAGGCGCTCGAGATCATGGGGCAAAGCCATGATCTGCGCGCGGCCATCTACATGGCCGATGCCGCGCTGAACACCGAAGGACTGTCCGGCTTTGCCAACGCCACCCAGGTCATCCGCGGATATCTCGAGAAATACTGGGAAACCTGTTTTCCCGAACTCGACGCCGATGACGACAACGACCCCACGATGCGGATCAATGCGGTGCAGGGGCTCTGCGGCCAGCCGGGCGGCATGGCCGGCCCCTCCGCCATCTACCGTTCTCTGCGTCGGGTGTCCCTGACCGACAGCCGCAGCTTCGGCGGCTTCTCCCTGCGCGACATCGAAATCGCCGAGGGCCATACACCCGCGCCGGAAGGAATGGATAACCCGCCCGACCCGACGCAGATCAGCGCGGCGTTCCGCGACACCGACCCCGAAACCCTGTCCACCATGCTCGATGACGCCCGGCGCGCGATGGACAACGTCCGCGCCGTCTCTGCCGTCTTCGACGACCAGACGCCGGGTCAGGGACCGGATCTCGATCCGACGATCCGCCTCTTGTCGACCATCACCAAGACCCTGTCGAAATACGCCGGCGGCAGCACCGCCGACTCGGCGGTATCTGACGTTTCGGACGAGCCCGAGGCCGATGGGGGCGCCGCGCCGATGGCGGCGGCGGCAGGCGGTGCGGTGGGTGCGATCCGATCGCCAGCCGATGTGGGCAACGCGCTGGACCGCATCATCGAATATTACCGCCGGTACGAGCCTTCCAGCCCGATCCCGCTCTTGCTGATGCGCGCCAAGCGTCTCGTCAGCGCGGACTTCATGACCATCATGCGGGACATGGCTCCGGACGGCATCGACAACGTAAATGTCATCCGCGGTCTCGGCGACGAATAATTTCCGGCCTGTGATATTGTTCACAGACCAGTGCAGACTCACCACGATATTCAAGGCACATCAAGGAGCACGACATGAGCGGAAGTTCTCAGAAATTCATCGCCCGTAACCGGTCCCCTAGGGTCCAGATCGAATACGATGTGGAACTCTACGGCGCCGAGAAGAAGGTGCAACTGCCCTTCGTGATGGGCGTGATGAGCGACCTGTCCGGCAAGTCCGAGGTGGAACAGCCGGCCGTCGCCGACCGCAAGTTCCTCGAAATCGACGTCGACAACTTCGACGACCGGATGAAGTCGATGGCCCCCCGCGCCGCCTTCACCGTGCCCAACACGCTGACCGGCGAAGGCAACCTCGCCGTCGACATCACCTTCGAAAGCATGGACGACTTCTCGCCCGCCGCCATCGCCCGCAAGGTCGAGCCGCTGCGCGAACTGCTCGAGGCCCGCACCCAGCTGTCGAACCTGATGACCTACATGGACGGGAAGACCGGCGCCGAGAACCTGATCGCCAAGATCATCCAGGACCCGAGCCTCCTGAAAACCCTCGCGGCGCAGCCTGCGCCCAAGACCGAAGAATAAGGAGGCGGAGAGATGGCTGAAGAACAAGCACAAGTCGCATCCGCCGCCGGCGCCACCGCGTTCGGCTCCTCGGAATTCGAAGCTCTGCTGAGCAAGGAGTTCCGGCCCAAGTCGGACCAGGCCAAGTCGGCCGTCCAGAACGCGGTCAAGACGCTGGCCCAGCAGGCACTCGCCAATACCGCGCTGATCTCCGACGACGCCCTGCGCTCGATCGAAAGCATCGTCGCCGAGATCGACAAGAAGCTGACCGAGCAGGTGAACCTGATCCTGCACCACGCCGAATTCCAGCAGCTCGAAAGCGCCTGGCGCGGTCTGCACTATGTGGTGAACAACACCGAAACCGACGAGATGCTCAAGATCCGCGTGATGAACATCTCGAAGAAGGACATGCACAAGACCCTGCGCAAGTTCAAAGGCACCGCCTGGGACCAGTCGCCGATCTTCAAGAAGCTCTACGAAGAGGAATTCGGCCAGTTCGGCGGCGAACCCTACGGCACGCTGGTGGCGGACTACCACTTCGACCACAGCCCGCCGGATGTGGAACTGCTGGGCGAGATGTCCAAGATCGCCGCGGCCGCACACGCCCCGCTGATCGTCGGCGCCAAGCCCAGCCTCTTCCAGATGGACAGCTGGTCCGAACTCGCCAACCCGCGCGACCTGACCAAGATCTTCCAGACGCCGGAATACGCCAGCTGGCGGTCGCTCCGCGAAAGCGAGGACTCCAAGTATGTCGGCCTCGCGATGCCGCGGTTCCTGGGGCGCCTGCCCTACGGTTCCAAGACCGACCCGGTCGAGGCCTTCGCCTTCGAGGAAGACACCGAGGGTGCCGACAGCGAGAAATACTCCTGGGTCAACGCCGCCTACGGCATGGCGGTGAACATCAACCGGTCCTTCAAGGAATTCGGCTGGTGCTCGCGGATCCGGGGCGTGGAAAGCGGCGGCGCGGTGATGAACCTGCCCAGCCACACCTTCCCCACCGATGACGGCGGCGTGGACCAGAAATGCCCGACCGAGATCGCGATCTCGGACCGGCGCGAGGCGGAACTTGCCAAGAACGGCATGATGCCTCTGATCCACCGCAAGAATTCCGACATCGCCGCCTTCATCGGCGCCCAGTCGCTGCACAAGCCGGCCGAATACGACGATCCCGATGCAACCGCCAACGCCAACCTGGCTGCGCGCCTGCCCTATCTCTTCGCGACCTGCCGCTTCGCGCACTACCTGAAGTGCATGGTCCGCGACAAGGTGGGCTCGTTCAAGAGCCGGCAGGACATGCAGGGCTGGCTGCAGGACTGGATCAACCAATACGTCGACTTCAACGCGGACGTCTCGTCCGAGCGCGAAAAGGCCCGCAAGCCGCTGGCCGCCGCCGAAGTCGTCGTCGAAGAAGTGGAGGGCAACCCCGGATACTATTCGTCCAAGTTCTACCTCCGCCCCCACTACCAGCTCGAAGGGCTGTCCGTTTCCCTTCGCCTGGTATCCAAACTGCCTTCGGAGAAGGGCGCGTAATTAGTGGCGCCTCGACGGCGGGACTTTGTTTAATTGGCGATTGACGCCTCACTCAGAAAGGACACAGAAAAATGGAAAACACCTTCATCAAGATCGGCGACATCCCCGGTGAATGCCCCGAGCGCAACCACAAGGAATGGATTCCCGCCAAGACCATCTCCTGGGAAGTCACCCGCACCCTGGACATGGATGACCTCGGCACCACCCAGCGCGGCTATGCCAACTCGAGCTTCGGCAAGGTCTCGGTGACCTCGGAACTCAGCATCGCCTCGCCCAAGCTGATGCTCTCGGTCGCCGACGGCACCTCGCGCAAGGAAATCACCATCGAGATGTGCCGGTCGGCCGACAGCGCCGGCAAGGGGATGGAACCCTACCTCATCTGGAAGCTCTTCGACACGGTCATCGACAAATACGAAGTCTCCGGCGGCGAAGAGCAGATCCCGGAAGAAAGCTGGGACCTCTGCTACCGCCGGATCGAGATCGTCTACAAGAAGGCCGACCCGAAAACCGGCGCTCTGGGCACCGGCGGTACCTTCAGCTGGGATGTCATGGCCGGCGAAATGGGCTGACCCCTTTCCTGACAAACTCGTCCGGGCCCTCGTGGCCCGGACTTTGTCATTTCTGAAAGTCCCACCTGAACAGGCCGCACATGACCCCAGAAGAGCATCTGAAATCCGGCGACCTGGATGCGACGCTGACCGCGTTGCAGGACAAGGTGCGCAAGGATCCCGCGAACGCAAAATTGCGCATCTTCCTGTTCCAGCTCCTCTGCGTGCTGGGCGACTGGAAACGCGCGATCACCCAGCTCAAGCTCTCGGCCGAGATGGATCCGCTCGCCACGATGATGGCCAAGACCTATCGCGAGGCGATCATCTGCGAGGTCTACCGCGAAAAGGTCTTCGCGGGCGAGAAGTCGCCCCTGGTCTTCGGCGAACCCCAGGAATGGCTGGCCCTGCTGATCGAGGCGCAAAAGCTTCTCGGCTCGGGCAAGACGACCGAGGCCGCCAACCTGCGCGCCCGCGCCTTCGACGCCGCGCCCGCCACCTCGGGCGAGGCGGACGGCGTGCGCTTCGAATGGATTGCGGACGCCGATATGCGCCTTGGCCCGGTGCTCGAGGTAATCGTGAACGGTCGCTATTTCTGGCTGCCGTTCAACGCCATCGCCAAGCTGGAAATGGAAGCGCCCAGCGACCTGCGCGATGCGGTCTGGACGGCGGCGACCCTGACGCTCGCCAACGGGGGCGAGGTGCCGGCGCTGATCCCGACACGCTATGCCGGCACCACGCCGGGCGGTGATGCGGCCGAGAAACTGGCCCGCGCCACCAGCTGGACCGATCTCGGTGCCGAAACCTTCGCCGGATCGGGCCAGCGGCTGCTCGCCACCGACCAGGCCGACATCGCCCTGCTTGACCTGCGGCTTCTGAAGATGGACGGTGCAGAGGGGGCCGGTTCTGACGTGAAGGACACAGGCCAGGATGGCTGACAAGACTCTGACAGACCGGCTTCAGCCGTCGCTCCTGGACCGACTGACCGATCACGAACCGGGCCAAGTCAAGGAAAGCCGCGAAGAGCGGGTGATCGACATTTCCCGCCTGCGCGACATCATCCAGCGCGACCTGACCTGGCTTCTGAACACCAACAACATCGAAAGCAGCATGGACGGCGAGGCCTTCCCCAACGTGCGGCGCTCGGTGCTGAACTACGGCATGCGCGAAGTCGCCGGGGAATACTCCACCGAAGAACGCGCGCAACTGATCCGCAAAGCCATCGAACGGGCGATCACCGAACACGAACCCCGCATCATCAAGGGCTCGGTCGATGTCTCGCTCAGCCCCGACGAGAATGGCGGGAACATGACCGTCGCACTGAACATCCGCGCCGACATGTGGGCGCAGCCACTGCCGATGGAGCTGTATCTGCGCTCCAAGGTGGACGTGACAACCGGCGAAGTCCTCGTGGAACGGAGGAGCTGACGCGATGGACACGCGGTTGATGAAACACTACGAGAACGAGCTTCTCTACCTGCGCGACATGGGCGCGGAATTCGCCGAAGCCTATCCCAAGATCGCCTCGCGCCTGGGGATGGAAGGCACCGAGGTGCTCGACCCCTATGTCGAACGGCTGCTCGAAGGCGTGGCCTTTCTCTCCGCCCGCGTCCAGCTCGAACTCGAACTGCAATACCCGGCCTTCACCAGCCACCTGATGGAGATCGTCTATCCCCATTACCTGGCGCCCACTCCGGCGATGATGATCGCGGCCTTCGAACCCGACATCACGAACTCGGCGGTCAAGTCGGGCTATGTCCTGCCCCGTCACACGCTGCTGCGCAGCCGCTTGCAGGAAGGCGAACAGACCCCCTGCGAATTCCGCACCGCCGCCGATCTGACGCTCTGGCCCGTCGAGATCGCCGAGGCGCAGTATATCGACGGCCGCGGCGATCTGGTGGCCGCCGGCGTGACCGGCAACACCGACGCCCGCGCCGGCATCCGCCTGCGGCTGCGCCGCAAGGACGGCGGCAAGATGTCCGACCTGCCGATGGACAGCCTGACGATGCACCTCAAGGGCGGCGGCGGCAACAACTGGGCCATGCTGGAACTGCTCTGCACCCAGACCCGCGCGCTCTGCGGCCGCTCGACCGACCGGCGCGCCGACTGGTCCCAGCAACTGCCCGGCAGCGGCATCCGCGCCCGCGGGTTCGAGCGTGACGAGGCCCTGCTGCCCCTGCCCCGCCGGTCCTTCGACGGCTACCGCCTTCTGCAGGAATACTTCGCCATGCCGGAGCGGTTCCTCTTCGTGGAACTGCACGGGCTTCGCCCCGCCCTGCAAAGGGCGACCGGCTCCGAGGTCGATATCTACATCCTGCTCGCCGAAGGCCGGCGCGAGATTTCGGCCAGCGTGGTGCCCGAAGCCTTCATCCTGAACGCCGTGCCCGCGATCAACCTCTTCCCCAAGCGGTGCGACCGGGTGCACGTCACCGCCCGCGACACCGAACTGCACGTGATCCCGAACCGCACCGCGGCGATGGATTTCGAGATCTTCAGCATCGAAAGCGTCACCGGCATCAGCAGCGAGGGCGAGGAAGACCTCGAATTCCGCCCCTTCTATTCCGCGACCGACTTCACCTCGGCGGGCGAGACGCATCCGGCCTATTTCACCATCAAGCGGCGGATGCGGCAGCGGTCCGAAAAGGAACGCCTGCGCGGGGTGCGCACCACCTATCTCGGCTCCGAGGTCTATCTCACTCTGGTCGACCGCACCCAGGCGCCCTATTCCGCCAACCTCGAACAGCTCGCCGTGCGCGCCCTCTGCTCGAACCGCGACCTGCCCATGCTTCTGGCCACCGGCGACGTCGACATCTTCCAGCTGCCCGAAGGTGGCCCGGTCAGCTCGATCCGCCTGCCCGTTTCGCCGACCCGGCCGCATCCGACGCTGGCGCAGGGCGATACCGCCTGGCGGCTGATCAGCCACCTCAGCCTCAACTACCTTTCGATCATCGACACCGACGGCACCGGCGGCGGCGCCGAGGCGCTGCGCGAACTGGTCGGCATCTACGCCCCGCTCGGCGACCGCGTGACCGAGAAACAGCTCGAAGGCATCTCCTCCGTCACCAGCCGCCCGATTGTCCGCCGGATGAGCGACGAGGTGATGTCCACCGCCGTGCGCGGACTGGAAATCACTATCGGCTTTGACGAAAGCTTCTTCGAGGGCACCAGCGTCTATGTCTTGGGCGCCGTGCTCGAACGCTTCATGCGAAAATACGTTACGATCAACAGCTTTACAGAAACCGTCCTGAAAACGCAGAAACGCGGGGAAATTGCCAGATGGCGACCGGAAAAGGGTCTCGGCCGGATCATCTGAGTCACCTTGATCGGTTGATCGCCGCGCCCGAGGAACACCACCTGTTCCAGGCGCTTCGCATCATCGAGGCGGCCTATCCGGACAATCCGCGGCTCGGCGAAAGCCGGCGCCCGCGCGAAGACCGCGTGCGCCTCGGGCAAGAGGCCGAGCTGGCCTTCCCGCCCTCCACCATCGCCGCCTTCGCGCCCCCCGCGCCCAACAAGCCCGGGCGCCTGACAAACCGGTTCTTCGGCCTCTTCGGTCCTCAGGGCCCGCTGCCGCTGCACCTGACCGAATACGTCCGCGACCGCTATCGCAACCACCGCGACCGCACCATCGTGGCCTTTGTCGACATGCTGATCCACCGCATGACTGGGCTGCTCTATCGCGCCTGGAACAGCGGCAATCCGGCCGTCAGCTACGACCGCGCCGACGATCCGATGTCGCGCAAGGTGGCGGCCATCGCCGGGTTCCACGGCACCTACCTGCGCGGCCGCGACGCTCTGCCCGACGAGACGCGCCTCCATTTCGCCGGCTTCTTCAGCCAGGGCGCGCGCAACGCCGAGGGGCTGGTGTCCATTCTGTCCTCCTTTTTCGAGGCTCCGGTGACGCTGCAACAGTTCGTCGGCAGCTGGCTCGAGCTCGAACCCGACGACCGCTGGCAGCTGGGCGGCATGGGCGGCCTCGGCCAGTCCACCAGCATCGGCCAGAAGGTCTGGACCCGCGGCGACAAGTTCCGCATCCGCATCGGCCCGCTGCCCCTCGACAAATACGAACGCCTCCTGCCGGGCGGAGAGTCCCTTGACCGGCTCAGGGCGGCCGTGCGCAACTATGTGGGGGACGCGCTGGACTGGGACGTCAACCTGGTACTGGCGGGCGACGACGTTCCGCGCGCCAGCCTCGGCGGAAAGACGCGGCTGGGACACACCAGCTGGATCGCGTCGCGCCGCGACGCCGACGAAACAAGGCCGGATGCCGAGGACCTGTTCCTCTATCCCGGCGCGATTGCAACAGGAGAGCGGCACGACAAGGCCGCCGCAGGGATCGGGAAGGGTATGCAATGACCGAAATCAGCCGGGTTTCACTGTTCGGAAAGCTGAACAAACTGGGGTATCAGGCGGTCGAAAGCGCCACGGTGTTCTGCAAGATGCGGGGCAACCCCTATGTCGAGCTGGTCCACTGGATGCACCAGTTGCTGAACATGCAGGACAGCGACCTGCACCGCATCATCCAGCACTACAAGCTCGACCCCGGCAAGATCGCCACCGAGATGACCCGAGCGCTCGACATGCTGCCGCGCGGGGCCAGCGCGATTTCCGACCTCTCCGACCATCTGACCGACGCGATGGAACGCGGCTGGGTCTGGGGCTCGCTGCTCTACTCGTCCAGTCAGGTCCGCACCGGGCACCTGCTGCTCGGCATGCTCAAGACCCCCTCGCTGCGCAACATCCTCAAGTCGATGTCGCCCGAACTCGGCAGCATCGGCCCCGACGATCTGGCCGACAACTTCGCCAAGGCCACCGAAGGCTCGCCCGAGGAACGGCTGCGCCCGCAGGACGGGAGCCAGACCGGCGGCGGCGTCGAACCCGGCGAGGCCAGCGGGGCCCGCGCGGCCCAGCTTGGCAGCACCGAAGCGCTTGACCAGTTCTGCACCGACCTCACCGAACAGGCCCGCAATGGCGAGATCGACCCCATCGTCGGCCGCGACGAGGAAATCCGCCAGCTGATCGACGTGCTGATGCGCCGCCGCCAGAACAACCCGATCCTCACCGGCGAGGCCGGCGTCGGCAAGACCGCCGTGGTCGAAGGCTTCGCCCTGCGCATCGCCCGCGGCGACGTGCCCCCCGCGCTCCAGAACGTCCGCCTGCTGGTGCTCGACGTCGGCCTGCTGCAGGCCGGCGCCTCGATGAAGGGCGAATTCGAGAACCGCCTGCGCAGCGTCATAGACGAGGTGCAGGCCAGCCCCACCCCGATCATCATGTTCGTGGACGAAACCCACACGCTGGTCGGCGCCGGCGGCGCGGCCGGCACCGGCGACGCGGCCAACCTGCTGAAACCGGCGCTGGCGCGCGGCACCCTGCGCACCATCGGCGCGACGACCTGGGCGGAATACAAGAAATACATCGAGAAAGACCCGGCCCTCACCCGCCGCTTCCAGGTGGTCCAGGTCGACGAACCCGACATCCCCAAGGCCATCCTGATGATGCGCGGCATCGCCTCGATGCTGGAAAAGCACCACAAGGTTCAGGTTCTGGACGAAGGCATCGAAGCCGCCGTCTCGCTCTCGGCCCGCTATATCCCGGCGCGGCAGCTGCCGGACAAGTCGGTCAGCCTCCTCGATACCGCCTGCGCCCGTGTCGCGGTCAGCCAGCACGCGGTCCCGGCCGAGGTGGACGACTGCCGCCGCCGGATCGAGGCGCTGACCACCGAACTCGAGATCATTGGCCGCGACGAAACCGCCGGCTACGAGGTCGGCGACCGCCGCGAGGCCGTGACCGCCGCCAAGACCGCGGAAGAAGATCGGCTGACCTCGCTGACCGCCCGGTGGGAGGGCGAAAAGGCCGTGGTGGACCGGATCCTCGACCTGCGCGCCAGACTGCGCGAAGGCGGCGCCCCCGTCGACACCCCGCTGGTCGGCGCCGAGGCCGAAGTCGTCGAAAGCCCGCTGTCCGACGAGGCCCGCGCCCAGCTGATGGCCGACCTCAAGGCCGCCAACAAGGAACTGACCGACCTCCAGGGCGAATCTCCGCTGATCCTCCCCATCGTCGACCACCAGGCCGTGGCCTCGGTCGTCGGCGACTGGACCGGCATCCCCGTGGGCCGCATGGTCAAGGACGAGATCGACACCGTGCTGCACCTCGAAGAACACCTCGCCAAGCGGGTGATCGGCCAGGACCACGCGATGAAGATGATCGCCAAGCGCATCCAGACCTCGCGCGCCGGCCTTGACAACCCCTCCAAGCCGATTGGCGTGTTCCTGCTGGCCGGCACCTCTGGCGTCGGCAAGACCGAAACCGCGCTCGCGCTGGCCGAGGTGCTCTATGGCGGCGAACAGAACGTCATCACCATCAACATGTCCGAATACCAGGAGGCGCATACCGTCTCCTCGCTGAAAGGCGCACCTCCGGGCTATGTCGGCTACGGCGAAGGCGGCGTCCTGACCGAGGCGGTGCGGCGCAAGCCCTACAGTGTCGTCCTGCTCGACGAGGTGGAAAAGGCCCACCCCGACGTGCACGAAATCTTCTTCCAGGTCTTCGACAAGGGCGTGATGGAAGACGGCGAAGGCCGCATCATCGACTTCAAGAACACGCTGATCCTGCTGACCTCGAACGCCGGATCCGACCTCATCATGGACATGTGCTCCGACCCCGACCTGCTGCCCGAACCCGAGGGCATCGCCAAGGCGCTGCGCGACCCGCTGCTCAAGATCTTCCCCGCCGCCCTGCTGGGCCGCCTCGTGACGATCCCCTATTACCCGTTGTCGCCGACGATGATCGCCGAGATCACGAAACTCCAGCTCAACCGCATCAAGAAGCGGGTGAAAGAGGCCCACGGCGTGCCGTTCGAATACTCGGACGCCGTGGTCGACACCATTGTCGAGCGCTGCCAGGAACTGGAAAGCGGCGGCCGCATGATCGACGCGATCGTGACCAATACGATGCTTCCCGAAATCTCGGCCGAATTCCTCCGCCGGATGATGGAGGGCGGCGAGATCGCCAGGGTTGCCATCGACGTGAAAGATGGCGAATTCACCTACAGATTTGACTAGGCGCCGCCGGGCGCCGGTTTTGACGTAACAGGGACAGCGAAAGCAAGAAGGCAGAAATGACTGCAGCCGCACAAACCGACATCCGCGCCCGCCTGCGCGTCATGGTCGAATCCGACCGGTTCAAGAACGCGATCATGGCGGTGATCATCATCAACGCGCTCACGCTGGGCCTGTCCACCTCCGACCGCGTGGTCGCCGCGGTCGGGCCGCTCCTGGTTCTCGTCGATACGGTCGCCCTGTCGATCTTCGTGATCGAACTGCTGATCAAGTTCTTCGTCTACCGTCTGTCCTTCTTCAACAGCGCCTGGAACATCTTCGACCTGATCGTCGTGGGCATCGGCCTGATGCCCTCGGGCGGCGGCCTCTCGGCCCTGCGCGGCCTGCGCGTCATCCGAACCCTGCGCCTGCTGTCCGTCGTCCCGCAGATGCGCGCCGTGGTGCAGGCTCTGCTCGATGCCCTGCCCGGCATGGGCGCGGTCATCATCATGCTCTCGATCGTCTATTACGTCTTCGGCGTGATGGCGACGCTGCTCTTCGGCGACACCTTCGACGAATGGTTCGGCACCCTGGGCCGGTCGATCTATTCGCTGTTCCAGATCATGACGCTCGAATCCTGGTCGATGGGCATTGTGCGCCCGGTGATGCAGGAATTCCCCTATGCCTGGGCCTTCTTCGTGCCCTTCATCATGGCCACCACCTTCTCGGTGCTGAACCTCTTCATCGGTCTGATGGTGAACACCATGCAATCGGCGGTCGAGGACGAAACCGAGGCCGAATTCGAAGGCCTGCGCGATCTGGTCAAGGTCGAGACCGACATCGTCGGCGAACAGGTCGCCGCCATGCATGAAGAGCTGAAGGCAATGCGCGCCGAACTCGCCGCGCTGCGGAGCGCGCGCGATGGCGGGTAACTCGCAGAAATTCATCGCCCGCAACCGGGCGCCCCGGGTCCAGATCGAATACGATGTGGAACTCTACGGCGCCGAAAAGAAGGTGCAGCTGCCCTTCGTCATGGGCGTGATGAGCGACCTGGCCGGCAAATCGAAGGTGGAACAGCCGGCCGTCGCCGACCGCAAGTTCCTCGAAATCGACGTCGACAACTTCGACGACCGGATGAAGTCGATGGCCCCCCGCGCCGCCTTCTCCGTGCCCAACACGTTGACCGGCGAAGGCAATCTTTCGGTCGATCTCGTGTTCGAGAAGATGTCCGATTTCTCGCCCGCCGCCATCGCCGCGAAGGTCGAACCGCTGAAGGCCCTGCTCGAGGCCCGCACGCAGCTCACCAATCTCATGACCTACATGGACGGCAAGTCCGGCGCCGAGGCGCTGATCGAGAAGATCCTCGCCGACCCTGCTCTGCTGGGCGCCATCTCTGCCATGCCCACCGCCGCCGATGCCACGACCGACGCCGCCCTCGACAGCCTGCGCGCCGTTGAGATGCCGGAACCCGAGGCCGATTCCAGCGACGACGCCCTCGCGTCGCTGCGCAGCACCGAGGTGGCCGAGGCGCCTGAGCAAGACGACACCTCCGCCCTCGACAGCCTCCGCTCGGTCGATGTGCCAGAGCCCGAGCCTGACACCACCGACGACGCCCTCACATCGCTTCGCGGCATCGAAATCGCGGACAAAGTCGAGCAAGACGACGCTGAGGCCCTGAACAGCCTCCTCGCCGTCGAAATCCCCGAGGCCGAAGCCGACACCACCGACGACACCCTGACTTCGCTGCGCAGCGTGGAGGTTGCCGACACGCCCGAGGAAGACGACACCGCCGCCCTCGACAGCCTCCTCACCGTCGAAACCCCCGACGCCGAGGCAGACACAACCGAAGACACCCTGACTTCGCTGCGCAGCATCGAGGTCACCGACACGCCTGACGAGGACGACACCGCTGCCCTCGACAGCCTCCTCGCCGTCGAAATTCCCGAGGCCGAAGCCGACACAACCGAAGACACCCTGACTTCGCTGCGCAGCATCGAGATCGCCGACACGCCTGACGAGGACGACACCGCTGCCCTCGACAGCCTCCTTGCACTGGAAACCCCCGACGCCGAGGCAGACACAACCGAAGACACCCTGACTCCGCTGCGCAGCATCGAGGTCACCGACACGCCTGACGAGGACGTCACCGCCGCCCTCGAAAGCCTCCTCGCTGTCGAAATCCCCGAGGCCGAGGCAGACACAACCGAAGACACCCTGACTTCGCTGCGCAGCATCGGGGTCGCCGATACGCCAGACGAGGATGACACCGCCTCCCTCGACAGCCTCCTCGCCGTCGAAATCCCCGAGGCCGAAGCCGACACCACCGACGACACCCTGACTTCGCTGCGCAGCATCGGGGTCGCCGATACGCCAGACGAGGACGACACCGACGCCCTTGACAGCCTCCTCGCCTTGGAAGTCTCCGAGGCCGAGGCAGACACCACCGACGACACCCTGACTTCGCTGCGCAGCATCGAGATCGCCGACACGCCAGAGGAAGACGACACCGCCGCCCTCGACAGCATCCTTGCCCTGGAAACCCCCGAGGCCGAGGCGGACGCCACCGACGACACCCTGACTTCGCTGCGCAGCATCGAGATCGCCGACAGGCCCAAGGAAGACGACACCGCCGCCCTTGACAGCCTCCTCGCCATCGACATCCCCGAGGCAGAGGCCGACACCACCGAAGACACCCTCTCTTCGCTGCTCAGCATCGAAACGCCCGAGGCGCCAAAGGAAGACGACACCAGCGCTCTCGACAGCCTTCTAGATAGCGGTGCACCGCCAGAAGATGATTCCGATCCTCTCGCAGCCCTGCATGACGAGGCATCCGGGACATTGCATCCCGCTGACGCGGATACCCTCGACGACCTTTTCGGTGACCTCGCCGAACCCGAGCCACAACCCGAACCCCCAGCCGACGACACCCTCGACGACCTCCTCGGAGACCTCGACGAACCCGAGCCACAACCCCAACCCGAACCCCCAGCCGACGACACCCTCGACGACCTCCTCGGAGACCTCGACGAGCCAGCACCACAACCCCAACCCGAACCCCAGGCCACCGACACCCTCGATGACCTCCTCGGAGACCTCGCGGATCCCGCACCACAACCGGACCCGAAACCCCAGTCCACCGACACCCTCGATGACCTCCTCGGAGACCTCGCGGATCCCGCACCACAACCGGACCCGGAACCCCAGTCCGCCGACACCCTCGACGACCTCCTAGGAGACCTCTCGGAACCCGAGCCGGCGCCCCAAGCCGCCGACCCCCTGGACGACCTTCTCGGCGACCTGACCGCCGGGGCACCCGGCGACCCGGAGACAGGAGCGCAGATGACCGAGGATCTGGATTTCGACTTCGGCGTGCTCTCGGGCGAACGGCCCGATGCGGCGCGGCTTCGGCGCAAGCGCTTCCGCATGGCGATCTTCGGCGATTTCTCCGGCCGCGCGGCCCGGGGCCTGATCGAGACTGGCGACGCGCTGGCCGCCCGCAAGCCGATCCCGCTCGACCCCGATACCGCCGAAGAGGTGATCGAAGGCTTCAAGACCACGCTGGTCCTGCCCGTCGGCAAGGACGGCGCCGGGGTGGAGGTCAAGCTCGACGGCCTCGACTCCCTGCACCCGGACGAACTTTACGAGAATGTCGGCCTCTTCGCCGAACTCGTCGGGCTGAAACAGCAGCTGGGCATGGGCGCCACGGCGCAGAAGGCGGCGGCGCGGCTGAAGGAATGGAGCGAAAAGCACGGCACTTACGCCGCCCCGGCAAAGCTGAAGTCGGGCGGAAATTCCGTGCCCGCCAACCTGCGGATGACCGACTTTCAGAAGCTGATCGGCGATACCTCGGGCGCGCTGGCTCAGGCCTCGCCGATCGAGGAGCTGATGGCCCGGATCGTCGGACCGCACATTCGCGCGGTGCCCGATGCCGACCAGAAGGCGATGCAAAAGGCGGTGGACGAGTCGCTCTCGGCGGCGATGCGGCTGGTGCTGCATCACCCCGAGTTCCAGTCGCTGGAAGCGCAATGGCGCAGCATCGACCTGATCGCCCGCAGCGTCGAAACCGACGACACGCTCGACGTCATCCTCTACGACATCTCTGCCGAGGAGATCGCCGCCGATCTCGCCTCTGCCCCTGACCTCGCGCAAAGCGGGCTGGTCAGGCTGTTGACCGGCGAACCGCTGGACGAAGAGAACGGGCGCGGCGGCTATTCGGCCCTGCTCGGCCTCTATACCTTCGAGGAAACGCCGCCCCACGCCGAACTGCTCAGCCTTGTGGCCCGCGCCGCGGCTCATGTCGACGCGCCTTTCTTCGCGGCGATGGCGCCGGGCTTCATGGAGGTCGCCAAGGAAGACCGCCACCCGCTGACCGCCCGGGCCTGGGACGACCTGCGCGCGATGAACGAGGCGCAGTATCTGGGCCTTGTCACCCCACGCTTCCTGCTGCGTCGTCCCTATGGCGCCAAGACCGAACCCTTTTACGAATTCGACTTCGAGGAATTCACCATGGCCGAGGGCCTGGGCGGGATGCTCTGGGCCAACCCGGTGGTTCTGGTGGCGATCCTCCTGGCGCGCAGCTTCCGCCAGTTCGGCAAGTCGATGCAGCTTGGCAAGGTGATGAGCCTGGGCGACATGCCCTATCACGTGGTGACCGACCGCCACGGCGATCAGGTCGCCCTGCCCTGCACCGAACGCAACCTGACGCTCTCGACGGTCGAAACGGTGATGGCGCGCGGCTTCATGCCCGTTGTCTCGGTCAAAGGCCGCGACGAGGTGCGTCTGGCCTCGTTCCAGTCGATGGGCGGCGGCGAAATCCGCGGCCCCTGGACCGGCGAACCGCCGCCTCCCGCCACGGCGCCCCGAAAGATGACCCTGCCCGCGCCGAAACAGAAGGACCAGGCGCCCGAAGATGATCTGGATGCCCTGCTCGCCGGCTTCGGCGACGCCGATCCCGCCCCGGCGGGCGATGTCGACGCCGATCTCGCCGCGCTTCTCGACGGACTGTGATCCAGTTCATTGATGTGATGCCCTGGGCAGTGTTTGCTGCCTGCGACTTTGAAAGGACAGCCCCATGGCCAATGTCAAAATTGAATTGAAGGGCAAGATCACCGAGCTGAAGGGCGAAGAAGAGCTCTGGCTGACCGGGGCCATCGTGCGCGAGGCCTTCAGCGAGCTGACCGAGATGACGGTCGAGTTCGTCACGAAAGAGGCAATCGAGATGAAAAATCTCGTCGGCCAGGTGATCGGGGTCGAACTCGAGCTGAACGACAACAAGAAGCGCCGCTTCGAAGGCTTCTGCGTCTCGGTCGAACGGCTGGCCGAGAAGGTCGGCAGCAAGGGCAAGGAGGTCCAGTATCTGGCGACGGTCCGGCACTGGGCGTGGATGCTCACGCGCACTTCCGACAACCGCATCTTCCAGGAAAAGACCGCGATCCAGATCATCGAACAGGTCTTCGGCGACTACGGCTTTGTCGATTACACCAAGAGGCTCAGCCAGTCCTATGAAACGCGCGAATACTGCGTGCAATATCGCGAGACCGATTACGACTTCATCAGCCGGCTGATGCAGGAAGAGGGGATTTACACCTTCTTCGACAATGCGCCCGACAGCGGCGACAAGAACAAGCTCATCCTCTGCGACGACAAGACCTCGTCGCACAAGGCGACCCCCGGCATGGCCGAGCTCGAATTCTCGGGTTCGGGCGGCAAGGGTCAGGAACAGGGCAACAAGGTCACGGACTGGGCCAGCGCCGAAAGCGTGGTTTCCGGCAAGGTCACCCTGAACGACTTCGACATGCTGACCCCCCGCGCCGACCTCAAGGCGCTCGAGCCGACGACGACGCAGGCTTCGCATTCGCACAAGAGTTACGAACTCTACCATTACCCCGGCCACTACCGGAAAGACACGAACCGCGGCAAACGTCTGGCCAAGGTCCGGATGCAGGCGGAAGAGGTCGACTACCAGCTGCGTCGCGGCGTCACCAATTCGCGCAATCTTGCCATCGGCTATACCTTCAAGCTGACCGAAGGCCCCCAGGGCGAAAACAATAGCTATGTCGTGACCGAGGCGGTGCATTACATCCGCCCCTCCGAATCGCACCGGATGGAGCCGAACCGCCAGGACCGCGACCGCCCCGAGCTGACCTATCCCGAAGAGATGGAAAGCATGGACTACGCCTGCTATTTCGTCGCCCTGAAATCCGACATCCAGTTCCGCCGCCGCCAGAAAACCCCCTGGCCCGAAATCGCCGGCCTGCACACCGCCACCGTGGTCGGCAAGGCGGGCGAAGAAATCTGGACCGACGAACACGGCCGCGTGAAGGTGCAGTTCCACTGGGACCGCGAAGGCAAGAAGGACGAGAATTCCTCCTGCTGGATCCGCGTGGCGACGCCCTGGTCCGGCAAGGACTGGGGTCTGGTCGCGATCCCGCGCATGGGGCAGGAGGTCGTGATCCAGTTCGAAGAGGGCAACCCCGACCGGCCGATCTGTACCGGGATGCTCTGGAACGGCGATACCAAGCCCGCGTTCAAGTATCCCGACGACGCTGCACAGCTCGGCATCCGCACACGCTCGACCAAATCGGGCGGGGCGAACAACTACAACGAGCTGATGTTCGAGGACAAGAAGGGCGCCGAATTCATGCGCGTCCAGGCCGAAAAAGATCACCAGATGCTGATCAAGAACAAGTCGGTCGTGACCATCGGCGAGGACACGCTCGATCCGGGCGCCCATGATGCCGACGGCTGCCTCAGCGAGACGATCAAGAAGGACGTCACCCGCACCATCAAGGAGGGCAACCACTACCTCACGATCAAGCAGGGCGACGAGGAATACAAGATCGAGACCGGCAGCCAGAGGATCGAGATCAAGACCGACAAGGAACAGACCGTCGAAGGCAAGTTCACCGAGACGATCACCGGCAACTTCAAGACCGAGATCAAGCAGGGCAACCACGATCACACCGTGTCGATGGGCAACCAGACGACGGCGGTGAAGATGGGCAACATCTCGACCAAGGCCGATCTCGGCAAGATCACCGTCGAGGCGATGCAGAGCATCGAGCTCAAGGTCGGCCCGTCCTCGATCAAGATCGACCCCTCGGGCGTCACCATCAAGGGGCCGATGCTCAATTTCGAGGGCACCGGCATGGCCACGCTGAAATCGCCGCTGACCCAGGTGAAGGGTGACGGCATCCTGATCGCCAAGGGCGGCATCACGTTGATCAACTAGGTGCACCATGACCGACCGCTTCAGCAACCTGACCAAGATTCCCGACCTGCCCGCCGCGCGGATGCTGGCCGACGCCAACGTGAAACTGAAAACGCCGCTCGATGCCCCGGCCAGCGCCAAGGCGCCCGTGGTGCTGGGCGAACTCGACAGCAAGGATGCCTGGGTCGACATGCTCATGCTGCTGGGCGTCATCCTGCCCGCACGTGAACGCACCTGGTGGGCCTGCCTCGCCGCGCGCGACTATGTCGGGCCCAAGTCCGACGCCGACCCGCTGCCGCTGACTCTGGCCGAGGCCTGGGTGTTCAAACCCACCGACGACAACCGCCAACAGCTGCGCGCCGCGATGGACCACGCCGCGGCCGAGGACGACACCGTGCATTGCGCCCGCGCCGCGCTGTTCGGCGACGGCACGCTGGGGCCGGGCGACATGCGCGAACACGCCGCTCCCGCCGGCGCCGCCGAGCTGTCTGCCTTCGCCATGAATATGGTGGCACTCAACAAACTGTCTGATAGGTTCGAGGAACATAAGACCCTGCTGATCGACCGGGCGCTCGACATCGCGCGCGGCGGCAATGGCCGGGTCGGCACGAAACCGCAGGCAAAGGAGTAAGGGGTATGTGTTTTCCGCAGCATCGCGCAACCGACAACGTGCTTTGCGCCCTCTTTGCGCCCACGCCCGCCGGCCCGGTGCCGGGCACCTCGGCCACGATCCCGCCCTGCGCGCCGACGGTCCTTGTCGGCAGCATAATGGCCGCGCGCATCGGCGACATGCACCCCTCGGGTACCGGTCCCCATCCGCTGGTGAAAGGGTCCGCCACGGTGATCATCGCCTCGATGCCGGCGGCGCGGATGCTTGACAATTGCGTCTGCGGCGGCATGGCCATAAAGGGTGAATTCACCGTTCTGACAGGAGGTTAAGCAACGCGGGCATGGCAGTCACGCTCAAGTTCCAGAGTTCCGGCACTGTGCCCGGAAACGCGCGCCCCGTCACGATGCAGGGTGGCAGCCTGACCGTGGGACGCGGCCAGGCGAACGACGTGGTCTTGCCCGACCCAGACCGCCAGTTGTCGAAGAACCATTTCGTCATCGAAGATCACAACGGCAATGTTGTGGTGGTCGATCTCTCGACCAACGGCACCTTCCTGAACTACTCGAAAATCCCGCTCGGCCGCACGCCGACGCCGCTGAACAACGGCGACGTCCTCAGCCTCGGCAGCTATGAACTGGTGGTGCAGATCGCCAGCGACGTGCCAGACTTCGACGACCTGATCGCCCCGCCCAGCGCGCAGGGCGGCATCTCGCACGGCGATGCCAGCCGCGCACCTGACCCGCTCGACCTGCTCGACGCGCCCGGCCCCGGCGGCGATTTCCTCGACGACCTGCTCGGCCCCGAAAGCAAACCCACCGGCCCCAGCCAGTTCAACCCGGTCGACCCGATCGACGACCTGCTGCCGCCCATGGGCGAAGAGGAAGATCCCTTCTTTCACAAGCCCAGCGACGGGCGCGAAGGCAGCGGCGCCAGCCTGCCCTCGCACAGCGCCGGCATCCACGACAGCTTCCGCGGCCAGTCGACCGGCGCAGGCCAGAACCTGATCCCCGACGACTGGGACGACCTGCTGGAAGGCACCGGCGCCCCGACGCCTCCGCCTCCACCCAGCGCGCCGTCCCCGCCGCAGGTGCCGACGCCCCCGCGCCGCACGCCGCCCACCGTCCCGCCCGTGACCGCGCCGCCCCCGCCCTTCGCGGAACAAGACGACGATCCGGACTTCGACACGGCCCCCCCCATGCCGCCGACGCCCGCGACGGCGCCGATAACGCCCGCCGCCTCAGCGGCCGGCGATCCAGAGTTGATGCAGGCCTTCCTCAAGGCCGCCGGCGCCGAAGATCTGCAGATCGACCCGGCCGACCACGCCAACACGCTGGCCCGCATGGGCCGTGTAATGAAGACTCTGGTCACCGGCCTGCGCGAAATCCTGATGACACGCACCTCGATCAAGTCCGAGTTCCGGATCGAACAGACGATGATCTCCGCCGGGGGCAACAACCCGCTGAAATTCTCGATCAGCCCCGAACAGGCGGTCGAGGCGATGATCAAGCCCGCCACGCGCGGTTACCTCAGTCCCGAAAGCGCCGCCGAACAGGCGCTCCAGGACATCAAGGCGCATGAGATCGCCATGGTCACCGGCATGGAAGCCGCCCTCAAAGGCGTGCTGAAACGGCTCGACCCAAAAGTGCTCGAAGGCCAGATCGAGGTCTCCGGCGCCTTCGGCAGCCTGCTGAAGGGCAAGAAGGCGCGCTATTGGGAAGTCTACGAAAAGATGTATGCCGAAGTATCCGATCAGGCCGAGAACGACTTTCACGACCTGTTCAGCCGCGAATTTGCCCGGGCCTACAAGGATCAGCTCGACAAGCTGAAACAATAGCGTCCGTTAAGATAGGGAGAACCACGTGTCCTGGGACAGCAAGGTGCTTTGGACCGAAGGTCTGTTCTTGCAGCCGCATCACTTCCAGCAGTCCGACCGCTATATGGAAGCGCTCGTCGGCGGGCTGGCGCGGCGCGTGCGGCCCTATGCCTGGGGCGTCAGCCAGCTGGAAATCGACGACGAGGTGCTCAAGGTCGGCCAGTTCGCGCTGAAAGGTATCGCGGGCCTCACCCATGACGGCACCGTCTTCCGCGTCCCGATGACCGACGATCATCCCCCCGCTCTGGAAGTGCCGACCACGATCAAGGACTGCGTGGTCATGCTGACCGTGCCGCAGCGCCGCCAGGGCGCGACCGAGGTCGACCTCTCCGGCGCCGAGATGTCAGCCAGCCGGCTGCGCCCGTCCGAACTCGAAGTCACCGACACCATGGGCCAGCAGAAAAAGCCGGTGACCATCGGCGTCGGCAAGCTGCGCCTGCAATTCGCGCTGGCGGTGGACGACCTCGCCGACAAGCTGGCGATCCCGATTGCCCGCATCATCGAGGTGCGCCCAGACAAGTCGATCATTCTCGACCAGTCGTTCATCCCCTCGGCCGTCGATGTGCGCGCCGCCAATCCGCTCAGCGGCTTCCTGCGCGAACTCGAAGGTCTTCTCTCGCACCGCATGACCGCGCTGGCCGGTCGGCTCTCCGAAGGCGCCGGCGCACGCGGGGCGGCGGAAATCTCCGACTTCCTCCTGCTCGGCGTCGTCAACCGCACCCTGCCGCTGGTCCGCCACCTCAGCCAGATCGAGAACCTGCACCCCGAAGACCTCTACCGCACCTTCGTCTCGCTCGCCGGCGAACTCTCGGTCTTCATGAGCGCCGACAAGGAACCGCCGCGCTTCCCGGCCTACACGCACGACAACCTCACCGCGACCTTCACGCCGGTGATCCGCACGCTGCGCCAGTATCTCAGCTCGGTGCTGGAACAGACGGCGATCCCGATCGCGCTCGAACCGCGCAAATACGGCATCAGCGTGGGTGTCATCGCCGACCGCAAGCTGCTCGGCAACGCCGGCTTCGTGCTGGCGGTCAACGCCGACATACCGGCTGAGGACGTGCGCCGCCATTTCGCCGGCCAGGCCAAAATCGGCCCGGTCGAGGAAATCCGCCAGCTGGTCAACTCGGCCCTGCCCGGCATCACGATCCGGCCCCTGCCGGTCGCGCCGCGCCAGATCCCCTACCATGCCGGCGTGGTCTATTTCGAACTGGACTCCGCCAGCCCCTACTGGGGCAAGATGACAACGTCCGGCGGCATCGCCGTTCACGTCTCGGGCCAGTATCCGGGCTTGAAGATGGAGCTTTGGGCGATCCGCAATGCCTGATCGGATGGGATGAAGCATGGCTGACGAAGACCCGTTTGCAGAACCCGACGACACCGACAAGACGGTGATCCGCCCCAATCCGGGCGGCCGGCGCAGCGCGACCAATCCGATGGCCCAGCCCGGCAGGGCGTCCGACCCGCTCGACCCGCCCGCGCAGGGCGGCGGCGGTCTCGATGCCTTTGGAGTCCCCCAGGGGGCAACGCCGCGACGCGACGCCCAGCGCTCGGGCGCGCCCAACGCCAAGATGGCGATGACCGGGATGAACCCGCTCATCGCCTGCGCCAGCACGCTGTTCTCGCTGATCTCGCGCATCCGCAACCGCGCCCAGCACATGGATCCCGACAAGCTGCGCCAAAGCGTGGTGGCCGAGGTGCGCGAGTTCGAGAACCGCGCCCTGCAGGCCGGGATCGCCGCGCAGACCGTCAAGGTCGCGCGCTACGCCCTCTGCGCGACACTGGACGACGTGGTGCTGAACACCCCCTGGGGCGGCCAGTCCGCCTGGGGGCTGCAATCCATGGTCGGCACCTTCCACCGCGAAACCGTCGGCGGCGACCGCTTCTACGACCTGCTCGCCCGGCTCGAAAAGGAACCCGGCGCCAATATCGACATGCTCGAATTCCTCTACATGTGCATGTCGCTGGGCTTCGAAGGCCGCCTGCGGGTCGAGCCGAACGGGCTCGAGAAACACACCCAGATCCGCGCCGCCCTCGCCCGCATCATCCGCGCCCAGCGCGGCCCGATGGAACGCGACCTCTCGCCCCATTGGGAAGGCATCCTGAAACCGTTCAAGGCGCTCTCGGCCTGGCGTCTCGCCTGGATCACCGTCGGCGTCACCGCCTTCCTGCTGACCGCGCAGTTCCTCGGCCTCGGCTGGCTGCTCTCGCGCTCGACCGAACGGGTCATAGGCCAGCTTTCGATCATCGATTCCGGCCCCGTCGCCCAGCTTCTGCGCCGCGCGCCCCCGCCGCCGCCACCGCCGCCCGCGCCCACCGCGCTGGACCAGCAGAAAAAGGTCGAGGGCTTCCTCAAGGAAGAGATCGCCGAAGGCATCATCGAGGTCTTCCCGCGCGCCAACACCCTCGTCATCCGCATCGAGGGCTCGGGCATGTTCGGCTCGGGCTCGGACGCGCTCGAACCCCGGTTCGTCCAGCCGATCCGCCGCCTGGCCGAGGCGCTGAACGACGAAAAGGGCGCAATCATCATCGTCGGTCACTCCGACAACGTCCCGATCAAGTCCTCGCGCTTCCCGTCGAACATGCACCTTTCGCTCGCCCGGGCGAAGTCGGTGATGAACGGCATCGCCGAGACCTTCGACGACCCCTCCCGGCTGACCGCCGAGGGCCGGGCCGACAAGGAACCGATCGCGGACAACAAGACACGGGAAGGCCGGGCCAAGAACCGGCGCATTGAGGTGGTATTGGTGCGAGAGGTCAGTCAATGATCCGCTGGATTATCCGGGGTTTCCGCTCGATCTATTTCGCGCTGACCTTCGTCGCGCTCATGCTCTCGCTCGCGGTCTGGTTCCTAGGCCCGCTGATCGGCAGCGACGACTGGCACCCCTTCACCGGCCTGATCGCGCGCATCGTCACCATCTGCATCATCTGGCTGATCTTCCTGATCATCATGCTGCTGGTGCTCTGGCTGCGCTGGCGCAGAAACCGCAAGATGACCGAGGAAATCGTCGAGGCGACCGAAACCGCCGAAGACGACGTGGTGTCCGAGGAAATCGGCGAACTGCGCTCCAAGTTCAAGCTGGCCATCGCCGAACTGAAGAAATCGAAGAACGGCAAACGCCACCTGAATGAACTACCCTGGTATGTGATGATCGGCCCGCCCGGCGCCGGCAAGACCACGGCCATCGTCAACTCGGGCCTGCAATTCCCGCTCGCCGACAAGCTCGGGAAAGAGGCCATCGGCGGCATCGGCGGTACCCGCAACTGCGACTGGTGGTTCACCAACGAAGCCGTCCTGATCGACACCGCGGGGCGCTATACCACCCAGGAAAGCGATGCCGACGCCGACAACGCGGCGTGGATCGGCTTCCTCGGCCTGCTCAAGAAATACCGCAAGCGCCAGCCGATCAACGGCGCGATGGTGGCCATTTCGCTCTCCGACCTCTCGTTGCAGGACGAGATGACGCAAAAGGCGCACGCCGCCGCCGTCCGCCGCCGCCTGAACGAACTGCGCGAAAAGCTTGGCGTGCGATTTCCGGTCTATGTCCTCTTCACCAAGGCCGACCTGATCGCCGGCTTTACCGAATATTTCGACGATCTCGGCAAGGAAGACCGCGAACAGGTCTGGGGCTTCACCCTGCCGCTGGAAAAGGCCAAGGGCGAAGCCTCGCCCGTCGCCGCCTTCGACGGCGAATTCGGCGCCCTGCTCGCGCAGCTGAACGCCCAGTCGCTGGAAAAGATGCAGCGCGAAACCGACCACCAGCGCCGCGCGCTGATCGCCGGCTTCCCCAGCCAGGTCGCGTCGGTCCGCCAGGTGGCACGCGACTTCCTGACCGAGGTGTTCCAGGACAATCGCTTTGAAAACCGCCACATGCTGCGCGGCATCTACTTCACCTCGGGTACCCAGGAAGGTACCCCCATCGACCGGCTGATGCTGGGCATGGCCCAGACCTTCGGGATCGGCCGCCAGGCCATCGGCACCGGCCAGGGCACCGGACGCTCGTTCTTCCTGACCCGACTGTTCGAAAAGGTGATCTTCAACGAGGCCGGTCTCGTCTCGGCCGATGACAAGGTGGAACGCCGCTACCGCTGGACCCAGCGCGCCGCCATCGCCGCGACGATCCTGATCGCCCTCGGCATGGGCGCGCTCTGGGTCCGCAGCTATCTCGGCAATTCCGAGCTGATCGCCGCGGCCGAGGCCCAGGCCACCGCCTATCAGGAAGCCGCCGCCGTCCTGCCGCCCAGCCCGGTGGGTGACACCGACCTGCCGCCCGTCGTGCTGGCGCTGAACCAGCTGCGCGACATGCCCGGCAATCCTGTGATCAACGAACCCGACCCCGAAGGCCGCCTGCGCTATGGACTGTACCAGGGCGAGGTCATCGGCACCCAGGCCGCGCAGACTTACCGTTCGGCTCTCAACCAGCGCTTCCTGCCGCGCCTCCTGCTCCGCCTCGAAGAGCAGATGACCGGCAACATGAACAACCACGAACAGCTGTACGAAGCCCTGAAAATCTACCTCATGCTCGGCCTCCAGGGACCGATGAACGCCGAGATGGTGACCGAATTCCTGCAAGCCGACTGGGAAAACGCCTATCCCGGCGTCGTGCGCGAACAGCTGCGCAAGGACCTCGGCGACCACCTCTCGGCGCTGCTCTCCCAGCCGATGGAAGAAATCGCGCTGAACGGCCCGCTGGTCGAACAGGTGCAGGGCATCCTGACCGAACTGCCTCTGGCGCAGCGCGTCTACAACGGCATCATCAACAGCACCAAGGCCACCGCCCTGCCGAAATGGCGCATCACCGACGCCGGCGGCCCGAACGTCGCCCGCGCGATGGTGCGCTCCTCCGGCAAGCCCCTGAACGAAGGGGTCGAGGGCATCTTCACCTACAAGGGCTTCCACGAGGTCTTCCTGCCCGAAGCGGTCAGCGTTGCCGAACGGGTCCAGAACGAAAGCTGGGTGCTGGGCGCGCGCGGCGATCAGGTCCAGTCCGAACAGGCGATGCTGGTCCTCGCCCGCGACGTGCTCGACCTTTATTACAACGACTATGTCGCCCGCTACGACGCCATCCTCGGCGATCTCGACATCATCCCGATGGAAAGCGTCAGCCACGCGGTCGAGGTCACCAACGTCCTCTCCGGTCCGACGTCGCCCATCGTCAACGTTCTGACCGAAATCGCCAAGGAAACCCGGCTGACCGAAAACCGCTCGGTCCTGCCGGAAGGCGCAGTGGCGGACGCGACAAACCGGATCGTCGGCATCGAAAGCCGCTCCAACCTGTCTCTGCAGGGTCAGATCATCTTCGAGGCGCTGACCTCGGCGGCCTCCTCCCAGAGCGGCGAGCCGCCCAAGCCGCCGGGCGCCTATGTCGAGGAACGCTTCGCCTGGCTTCAGGATCTGGTCGCTCGCCCCGAGGGCCAGCCCTCGCAGCTCGACCAGCTGATGACCGTGCTTACCGAGGTCTATCAGCAACTCAACAAGATGAGCTTCAGCGGCGTCAGCAGCGGCGGCGAAAGCGGCGAAGCCATCGCCAATTTCCAGCAGGCCGCCGGTCGTTTCGACGGCCCTCTGCAACGCTGGGCCTCGCAGATCACCACCGGTTCGACCGGCGCCGCGGGCGAAACGACGCGCGCCTCCATCAACGCCAAATGGCAGGCGACGGTCCTGCCCTTCTGCGAACAGGTCGTGACCAACCGCTATCCCTTCAACCGCCGCGCCGGCGCCGACGTGGCCATGGCCGATTTCGCGAAACTCTTCGCCCCCGCAGGGCTGGTCGACACCTTCTTCAATGACAACCTGCTGGCCCACGTCGACACCCGTACCCGCCCATGGACCTGGAAACCGGTCAACAACGTGGATCTCGGCATCTCGCAACAGGTGCTCGAGAATTTCCAGTACGCCTCGGAAATCCGCGACGCCTTCTTCGCCAACGGCGCGCCCAATCCAGCGGTGCAGTTCCAGATCGCCCCCTTCTCGCTGACCCCGCCCCCCGACGCCAAGTCGGTGACGCTGGAAATCGACGGCCAGGCGCTGACCTTCTCGCACCGCGATCAGGCCCGCCCCGCTGCCATCACATGGCCCGGCTCGGTCGGCTTCGCCCGCGTCCAGATCGACCCGGCCCGCAACAATGTGGAAAGCACGCTCAAGCGGGACGGCCCCTGGGCCTGGTTCCGCCTGCTCGACGCCGCCGAGGTGCGGCGCCTGAACACGACCGACCGCAAGCGGGTGATCTTCAACATCGGCGGCCGCGTCGCGATCTTCGACATGCAATCCGGCTCGGTGCTGAACCCCTTCGCGCTGCCGGCGCTGTCCAAGTTCAGCTGTCCCAAGTCGATGTGATCATGGCAAGCGGGTTCGGCGCCTTCGGAAAGATGCCCTCGGTGGGCGACTTCTTCCGGATCAATCTCCCGGGCGGTTTCGTCACTGCCTGGGACGCCTGGATTCAGGGCGCCATGCTCTCCGCCCAGCGCACACTGGGTACCGACTGGGACGCGCATTACATGTCGGCCCCGATCTGGCGCTTTTCTCTGGCGGCTGGCCTCGGCGCCTCCAGCAAGATGCTTGGCGTCCTGATGCCCTCGGTCGATCGCGTCGGCCGGCGATTCCCCCTCACGCTCGCCGCGGCGGTCACCACGCCCGGGCCCGCCCAACTCGACCATTTCAGCGAGGAACCCCTTTTCATGCGGCTGGAAGACCTCGCGCTCGACGCGCTTGAAGACGGCATGACCCGAGAGGTGCTGGAAAGCCGCCTCGCCGACATCGCCCCGCCCGAATTCCGACGCGCCGCCCCCCTGCGCGCGGCCGGCCGCACTCTTGTGCTTACCCCGGCCCTTCCCGCCAGCCCCCTGCCTGAACTCGCCGCCGCCCTGCTCGCCAAGCGCTACGAAACCCCGAGCATCTGGAGCGCGGTTGTGAACGGCGTGCCCCGGGTGATGGTCTGCGACGGCCTGCCCGACGAAACGACGGTCGAAGGGCTGTTCCACCTCAACGCACCGATCTGGAGCGAGGCGCGACCGATATGAACGAACTGCGTCCCTTCCGCTTCAACGCCAAGACCCACGTCGGGCTCAAACGCAAGGTGAACGAGGACGCGATCCTCGCGCTCCCCGATCACGACATCTGGGTTGTCGCCGACGGCATGGGCGGGCACGAGGCCGGCGACTTCGCCAGCCGACTGATCGCCGACAGCATCGCCACGATCCCGGCGGGGCTCGATCCCACCGAACGGATGCACGCCCTGCGCAGCGCGATCCAGGCCGCGCACCGGATCATCCTGGCCGAGGCCGAGGACCGCGGGCGCGGCGTCATCGGCGCCACCGTCGCTGCCCTTATGCTGGCCAACGGCCATTTTGCCGGCATCTGGGCCGGCGACAGCCGAATCTACCGACTGCGCGATCACCAGATCGAAATGCTCACCACCGATCACTCGGCCGTTGCCGAATTCGTTGCCGCCGGCAAGATGACCTGGGACGAGGCCGAACAGCACCCCCATTCCAATGCAATCACCCGCGCGGTCGGGGTCGGCGAGGTGCTGGAACTCGACAAGGTGCATGGCGAAACGCGACCGGGCGACCGCTTCCTGATCTGCTCGGACGGGCTGACCAAATACGCGACTTTCCGCATCCTGCGCAACGCGCTCGAACGCTATCCGCTGGAAACCGTGTCCGACGAGCTGATCCAGATCGCCCTGACCGGCGGCGGCGGCGACAACATCTCGGTCATCGTGGTCGACGTGGCCTGAACCCTGCCGAACCTTTCAGGGCTTGGCGGTGGTCAGGATCCGGCTGTCCAGCGACTGGATCACCGCCTCGTTCTGGCTGGCGTATTTCTCCAGCGCCTCGGCATAGCTCTTGGCCGATTCCGAACTCGGCAGCTGCCCCTCGAACAGCGGGGCAGTCGAATGGATGGCGATCACCTTGCTCTTGCCCAGCGTGCTGTCATCAACCCGGAAGGCCAGCTTCCCGGTCCCCGCCGCCTCGCTCAGCGGAAAGGCGACGCGCACGCGCACCGGCCCGTCACGACCGGCGCGCAGATCCTTCACCGAATTGTCCAGCTGGCTCAGGATCGGCAACATGTGCAGCACGTTGCCCGAAACGTCGATCACCGAGACGGTCAGATAGCCGTCGGTCACATCCGGCGGCAGCACCACATCGATCACCGGGTTCTCGCCCACGAAGAACCGGCCCGAGGGGTTCGGCTCGTTGCGGTCGCCCACGGTGAAGGCAATATCGATATCGCTCGACGGCGCCTTCGGCAGATGGCTCTCGATCAGGCACAGCGTGTCGTTCAGAACCTCGGTATCCACGACCACCTGCCGCCCGCCGGCCATGGCGGTCAGCTGGTCGAACAGACTGACCCGCGTGGCGGTATCGGCCACCCGCCCTGTCACCACGATCCGGCTGTCGGGCCCATAGCCCACGTTGGTCGCGCCCGGTGTCTCCAGCGGCCCGCAATCGGCCAGCTTCGACACCACCGCCGCGACCTCCGCCGCCGGCAGAAACAGCGGCTTGAAGGCGATCTCGGCACTGCCTTCCAGCGCGCCGGGCAGATCGCTGCCCATCGCCGCCATCAGCTGTTTCTGCTCCGCCTCATCCGTGGTGCGGCCGGTGACATGGCCGCGATTGCCGCTCAGGCTCAGCTTCCATTCGGGCAGCTCGTCGATCTGCTCGATGATCGAAATCACGTCCTCGCCCCAGCTCGGAGCGATATCGCCGCGTGCCACCGTCAGCTGCGCCTCGCCCGACTGCGCGTGCATCAGCTCGGTCAGCCGCTGCGCCACCGCCTCGCTCGGCACGTTGCCCACTGCGCTGGGCGTGCCGCCCTCGGCGCGCGCCACCAGCAGCGTATAGGGATCGGCCAGCGGCCGCGTGTCCCCGACAATGCCGTCCAGCGCCCCGCTGAACCAGGCGCCTCCGGCACCGACCGCGAGCAGAAGCACCAGCAGTGCGGCCACCAGACCGCCGCGCGACTTCTTCGCCGCCGGCGCATCCGGCGCGGGCTTTGCCGGCGCCTCGCTCCTCGGGGCCGGCGGCACCGTCGCCGTCTCGATCCGCTTGCGCGTGACCGGCGTGATCACCGTGGCGTCGCTGTCGACCGCCGCGCCGGGATTGTCGAGAAAGCTCAGAACCTCGGCCGTGCTCTGAAAGCGGTCATCCGGGTCGGGAGCGGTCATCCGGTCCAGCAGAGTCTTCAGCGGCTCAGGCACGCCGCTGGTGTCCAGCGGCTCGCTCTTCTTCTGCACAACCTCCATCGGATTGCGCCCGACATCCGGCGGCTTGCCCCGGAAGTTGGCCAGCAGCAGCGCGCCCAGCGAATAGATATCGGTGCGCGGATCGGTGTTTCCGCTTAGCTGTTCCGGCGCCGCATAGGCGTATTTCCCGGCGAATTCATTGCCGACAATCGTCTCGGCGCCCGGATTGGTGTCCTTGGCGATGCCAAAGTCGATGATCACCGCCTGCGCCGGATCGCCGCCCTTCAGGATGATATTGTCCGGCGATAGATCGCGGTGAACGATATTGCGCTTGTGCGCCGCGTTCAGCCCCTCGGCCACCCGCCGCGCGACGACCAGCAGCTCCTCCGCCGGCATCGGCCCCTGCTTCAGCCGCTTGTCCAGGCCCGGCCCCTCGACATAGTCCATCAACAGATAGACCTGCCCGCTCTGCGTGCGCGAACATTCCGAATAGCGCACCACCGCATCGTGGCGGATGTCCCGGATCTCCTCCTCGCGCGTCAGCAGCACAAGATAATCGTCGTTCCCGGTGAACTCCGATTTCAGCACCTTCAACGCCATGAGGCGCCCGGATATCTCCGAGCGCGCCCTGTAGACGTCCGAGGTACCGCCGCGCCCCAGCAGCGCTTCGATCCGGTAGGTGTTGTTCAAGAGCTCGCCAGGCTGAAAGGCATCTCCGGGACGCGAGTCAACCATGACGACAGCTCCGCCGGAGGGGTCTTGCAGGGGCGGTCAGGGCCGTTAACCCAGCGCCTGGAACTCGACGCGGCGGTTCACGTCGGCCTTGGGATCAGCGGAGTCGAAGGGGGCGGATTCACCCAGGCCCACGGCTTCCAGCCGCGTGTCGGGAATGCCGCACTCGCTGACCATGTGACGCTTCACTTCCTGCGCCCGCAGCAGCGACAGGCGCTGGTTGTACGAGGCGCTTCCCGAACTGTCGGTATGACCGATGATCTGATACAGCGCCGCATCCACCGACTTCATCGCTTCGCACAGCGCGGCGAGCTTCGGCTTCTGATCCTCGCGCAGCGAAGCGCTGTCGAAATCGAAGGAGATCTGCACGTTGACCTGATCTTCGCGGGCAACCTCGTTGTAGGTGGCGGGCGCGGCCGCGGCGACGCTGGTGGTGTCGCTGCCGGTGGCCTGCTGACCGGTCGGCACGATGACCAGACCGCGGGTCTTCTGCTTCTGCAGCTTTTCGGTGATCTGTGCGGCGGTCATTTCGCCGCTCGACTGGGCCAGTGTAGCCGCGGGCAGGCCGAGGACAATGCCGGTAACCAGAGAAATCGCGAGAAGGTTGTTAAAACGGACCATGGTTCGCTTTCCCTTTTGTAGCCGTTTGGGTTACGTAATAAGTCTATACCGTCAAGGGATATCCGACAACGGTCTATTCGATCAGTGAACTCGGTCACGTTGGTGGAAAAAAAGCGAAATTTCGAACAGATTGTGGCGAGACCCTAGGACATGAGTGCTCCCGAAGACCAGTTCATGCGCTTCATTCCGGCGGCCATCATCCTTGCCATCGCCATCGTTCTGGTGCCCATCATCTGGGTTCTGCTCAGCGTGGTTCTGCAACAGCCCGAGGACGACAGCGCCGGGGGCGCGCTCGACTCGGGTGCCCGCATCGAGATCGAACAGTTGCGCCAGCAGGTCGAGGATCTGCAGGAACGCCTCGCCCAGCTCCAGACCGAGGTCGCGCAGATCCCCGTCGGCCAGATGGGCCGCGGCCCCTACGAGCCGAACCAGGACGAGGAAGACGCGATCCTCCGTGGCACCGGCCCGAACGACATCATCAATTCCTACGCCCAGGTCGTGCTGATCGCCAACCGGACCGAGGTGAACCAGGGGCTGGTGGTCGCCTCGCCCGACTATCTCGAATCCAAGCTCGGCCGCCCGCGCGAGGTGCTGACCGACACCTGCGAGGCGATGACGAACGAGTCGCTGAAAGCCAAACTGGTGCTGGAAGAGGTCGGCCCGATCCGCGTGCGGATGCTGCGCCCCGCCGTCGACTCGCTGCGCCGCGTCTTCGCCAATGTCGAACGCGCCGACCCCGACCTTTACGCCCGGATCAACACCTCCGGCTCGCTCTGCGTGCGCCGCATCCGCGGCACGCAGGACCGTCTGTCGACGCACAGCTACGGCCTCGCGGTCGATCTCAACATCGACGGCCAGCTCGACATGTTCACCGATGGCAAGACCCAGTTGGGCCTGACGATCCTCGCCGATTTTTTCCGTCAGGAAGGCTGGGTCTGGGGCGCCGGCTTCAACCGCGAGGACTCGATGCACTTCGAGATCAGCCGCAAGCAGCTCGATGAATGGCTCGCGGACGGAGAGCTTTAGAGGTTACTCGCTCAGCCCATAGGCCAGCCGGATCGACTTGCGCGTCCCGGCCCCGAATTCCCCGTCCAGGCCACCGGTGTAGAACCCGAATTCCTTCAGCTTGCCCTGCAACGCCCGCCGCGTCTGGCGGGTGAACATGTTCGGCCGTTCGCTCAGCAGGTTCAGCACGTCGGAACTGCCCGACCGCAGCGCGGCATAGAGATATTCCGCCGCGTCCTCCGGCCCCTTGGACGGGATCAGCCCGTCGTCGATCAGCGCCGCGAAGTTGAACTGCGCCTGCGGATGGCGCAGGTCGGCCGCGCGCTCGAAATACTCGAGCGCACGTTTCGGATCCGCCGGCAGGCCCAGCCCGCCCTGATAATGCAGGAACCCCAGATCGTTGATCGCATCGGCAAAGTCCTGATCCGCCGCCTCCTGATACAGCTCCAGCGCCCGCGCCTCGTCGCGCTCGACCCCGGTGCCGCGCTCATAGAGCTTGGCCAGCTCGAACTGCGCCTCGGGCGATCCCGCCTTGGCCGCCCGCTCCAGGAAGGAAACCGCCTCCTGCGGGTTGAACCGCCCCTCGTTCGGGTTCAGCCGCATATAGGCCAGCCCCAGCATCGAGCGGGTATCGCCTAGCTCGGCCAGCGCCAGCAGCTGCTGTTCCTGATCCGGCTTGATCTTGGTCCAGGCGCTCAGCGCATCCTCGCCGCCGACATCCTCCTGCCCCTTGCCCGGCCCGGCGATGTAGAACGGCACACCCGAAAGCGAGCCATAGGTATGCGGTTCCTGCAGATTGTGCGTGGTTTCCAGCACCCGGTCGCGCACCTGGCGGAACATCAGGCTGATCTCCAGCCCCGGCACCACCATCTTTTCCATCAGCGCCAGCGCATAGGGGCTGTTTTCACCCGTGCCGTCCAGCGCGACCTGCCCGTCCTTCGCGGCAAAGGCGACCAGCGTGCCGCGATCCGGATCCGCCGGCGCAAGGCCACCGATTCCGCGCGTCGCGTCATCGGTCGACACCTGCTGCGCGGGAGCCTCCTGCTTGATGTCGATCAGATCGCCCAGCGGGTTGTTGCGGCACGAATCCAGGATGACGACCCGCATCTTGCGCGCATGGTCGACCGCCGCCAGCAACTGCTTCAGCGACACCGACTGACGCTGCACGTCGCGGTTGGACTGAACCTTGGCATCGACCGGGATCAGGAAATTCTCGCCCTGCACCTCGACGCCATGACCCGCGTAATAGATCAGCGCCAGATCGGCCGTTTCCGCACGAAAGGCGAAATCCTCAAGCAGCTTGAACAGCTGCTCCGACGTCGCGTCCAGCGCCAGCGTCACGTCGAACCCGATGCCCGACAGCGTGTTCGCCATCGCCTTGGCATCGTTGCGCGTATTGCTCAGCGGCTCGATGGTCTCGTAGGCCCCGAGGCCCAGCACCAGCGCCACGCGATCCGAAGCCGCGCTTGCCAGAGATGCCGTCCAACACAGCATCCACACGGCAACAGTTCTGACCGCCAGACTCATCATGTTGGTCCTGCTCGCAAAAATACCCGAGTCAACATCGGGCACTCTAACGCTGACGCAAAGGAAACAAAACAGCGGAATTCCTGCCTTGACGCCGATCCGCCCAGTTCCCATCTCGACTCCCACGATTGTGATCCGGTTGCTGGCCCCCCAGCGCGCCCGGCATTTGTTCTGGTTTTTTAAGTTCCGAGGTTTTTCACATGACGCATCTGTCTGCTCTTTCCCTGTTCCTCGTCGCTGCCGGCGGGCTGGCGTTCTCCAGTGCGGAATACCCTGCATCGGGCGACAGGCTCTTTTCCGGCGACGGCACCCCACAGCTCATCGGGCAAAGCACCGGCGGACAGGGCCAGACTGGCTCCGGCACCGGCGGATTGGGCGGCGAGCCCGGTGGCTTCGACGCCCGGGGCCTGCCCGTCGGCCCCGCGGTTGCCGCCTCGATCCCGGTGCCGGTCCAGATCACCGGCGTGCTGAACCGCAGCGCACTGGTCTGCGCCAGCGTGCCCAGGGAATACGCCATCGACTGCGTGATCGTTCACCTGAAACAGGCGATCTCGGTCACGCCGCACACCGGCGACTACGCCGAGGTGCGCAAAGTCCTGTCAGACACCGTAAACAGGCTCGAAAAGATCGTCGCCGACAACCGGGACGACACCAAACCGCTCATCCGCCTGCAGACCGGCGGCGCGGGGGGCCCGGCCACCGCCCGGATGCGCGCCATCCGCCCCGATACGGTGAACCGCGCCAATGCCGACGCCGCCCGCGTACTGGCCGAGGCGCAGACGGTGCTCCTGCGCTCCGCCTCCGCCCAGACCCGGGCGAAGCTGGAATATGTACGCATCGCCGAGGCGGTTGGCTCGAACAAGGTCCTGCTGCGGTCCTGACCCTCAGCGGGGCACGCCGTCCTCGCCCAGATCCCAGTAGAGCCCCGCCATAAGCCCCAGCGCCGACTCGCAGACCGGCAGCAGAACATGCTCGTCCGGCGCGTGCTGGGCGCAGCCGGCATAGGAATGCGGCAGCCAGATCGCCGGGATGCCCAGAAGGTCGGTGAACAGCTCGTTGCAGATCGACCCGCCCATTTGCGGCACCACCGCCGGTTCGGTCCCGGTCGACCGCGCCACCGATTTGCGCACCCATTCCGCCCAGGGATGATCCGGCTCGGTCCGGCTGGCCGAGAACCCGGCCTCCCGCTCGTCCGCCACCACGGCGACCCGCCCGAACCCGGCGCGGTCCAGATGGCGGCGCAACGCCGGCAGGATATCCGCCGCATCCGTCCCCGCGATGAACCGCAGCTGGCAATGCGCCCGCGCAGCTGGCGCAATCGCGTTCACCGGCGCCTCCGGCGTGCCCGCCGTCATCGCCAGCACCGCGAAACTGTTCCAGGCATAGACGTTTTCCGCCGGCGTCAGCCCCGGCTCGCCCCAGTCCGCGTCCACCTCCGGCCCGGTATCGCCGCCGTCCAGCGTCATCCCCGCCAGCAACTCGCGCACCAACGGCCGGATCGGTTCGGGCCGCCACTCCGGCACGCGGATCTGGCCCTCGGGCGTCACGATGCTGGCAATCGCATGGGCCAGGATCGCCGCCGGATCGGCCAGCGCCCCGCCCCAGTTGCCCGAATGATGCGCGCCCTCGCGCAGATCGCAGACCAGATCGAAATTCACCGCGCCCCGGCAGCCCAGCGACACCGTGGGCCGCCCGGGATGCACCCGCGGCCCGTCCGAGGCGATCAGCACGTTGGCGGCAAACGCCTCCGGATGTGCCGCGATGATCTCGTGCAGACCGGGCGATCCGGTTTCCTCGCCCGTCTCAATCATCACCTTTGCGTTGAATCCCAGCCGCCCCCGCGCGCGCAGAACCTCGGCCAGCGCGATCAGGTTGATCAGATGCTGCCCCTTGTTGTCCGCCGTCCCCCGCCCGTACAGCCGCTCGCCTTCGCGCCGCAGCACCCAGGGCTCGCGCCCCTGCGCCCAGCGCCCGGTCATCGCCCGCACCACGTCGCCGTGCCCATAGCCCAGCACGGTCGGCAGCCCCTCTCCCTCGTGCCGCGTCGCCAGCAGCACCGGCCCCCGCCCCGCCTTCGGGTTGTCGAACACCCGGCAGGTGAACCCCATCCCTTCGAACCAGCTCCGCATCGCGTCCAGATAGGCCGCGCAATGCGCCAGCCCCTCGGGCACCTGGCTCTCGCTCGGGATCGCCACCAGCCGTGCCAGTTCGCTTTCGAACCGCCCCGACCCCAGCCAGTCCACCGCCGCCGCCTGCACCGTTTCCCTGCTCATAACCGCTCCACATTCCGCCGCAGGATCCGCATCACCCGCAGCCAGGCTTCCATGTCCTCGGGGTCCACCCCCTCGATCAGCCGCGCCTCGCGCTTCAGCGCCCGCGCCAGGATCCGGTCATGCAGAGCCATCCCCGCTGCATTCAGCGCCAGTTTCTTGCGCCGCGGGTCGCTGTCCGAACTGGCCACGTCCAGCAGCCCCAGCTGATCCAGCCGGGCGACCGACCGGCTCACCGCCGCCTTGTCCAGCACGATCACCTCGCAGATCCGCGCGGCCGCGATGCCCGGCTCGGTCGCCAACCACGACAAGACCCGCCATTCCGTCACGCCAATCCCGAAATCGCGCAGATAGATCGCCGAGGCCGAGCGGGACAGCGCGGTGTTCACGGCAGTCAGGAAATAGGGCCCATAGGTGTCGATATCGATCACCCTGCGGCCCTCCGGCGTCAGGCGGACCGGCTGCGAAAGCCGTCCCTCCGGACAGGTCTTCTCATTCAATAGGGCAGTCCCACATAGTTGATCGCCAGCGTTTCCTGCGCCGTCCGCACCTCGCGAAGATGCGCGATCTCGGCTTCCTGCATCCGGATATCGAAATCCGATTGATTGGGAAAGTGGTGCAGCAACGTGGTCATATACCAGCTGAACCGCTGCGTCTTCCACACCCGCGCCAAGGCCTTCTCGGAATAACGCTCGATCCCGCCGCTGTCGCCCTCGGCGTAATAGCGGGTCAGCCCCCGATGCAGGTAGAACACGTCCGACGCCGCCGAGTTCAGCCCCTTCGCCCCGGTCGGCGGCACGATATGTGCCGCGTCCCCGCACAGGAACAGCCGTCCCCAGCGCATCGGCTCGCTCACGAAGGACCGCAGCGGCGCGATGGATTTCTCGATCGAAGGCCCCGTCACCAGCGCCTCCGCCGCCTCGGCCGGAATGCGCAGCCGCAGCTCGCCCCAGAATGCATCGTCGCTCCAGGTCTCCGCCTTGTCCGACAGCGGGCATTGTATGTAATACCGGCTGAGGTTGGCATTGCGCATCGAACACAGCGCGAATCCCCGCGACGAACTTGCATAGATCAGCTCGTCATGCACCGGCGGCGTCTCCGACAGGATGCCCAGCCAGCCAAAGGGATAGACCTTCTCGAACTCGCGCCGCACCGTGTCCGGGATGTTCTTTCGGCTGACGCCATGAAACCCGTCGCACCCGGCGATGAAGTCGCAGTCGATCCGCAGCTCTTCGCCGCCCTTGCGGTAGGTCACGAAGGGCTTGTCCGTCTCCAGATCGTGCAGCTCGACATCTGACACCTCGAAAATCGTACGCCCGACGGTCCTGTCCCGCGCGTCATACAGATCGCGCGTCACCTCGGTCTGGCCATAAACGGTCACATGCCGTCCGGTCAGCGCACCGAAGTCGATCCGCACCTGATCGTTGTCGAACGACAGGACCGCGCCGTCGTGCACGAACCCCTCGCGGTCGAGCCGCTCGGCCACGCCCGCCTCGCGCATCAGATCGACAAAGCCCATCTCCAGCACCCCGGCCCGAATCCGGCCCAGCACATGCGCCTTGGTCTGACGTTCGAGAACAACAGCCTCGATGCCGTCCTTCATCAGCAACTGCGACAGCAACAGGCCGGAAGGTCCGCCGCCGACGATGACAACCTGCGTGCGCATTGGGGTAATCCTCTCCTCTGGGATACCCCGATGTTGGATGTGCGAGTTGCGATGTCAACTCATTTCGGTCGCAGCCTCACAACTGGCCGTTTTCCTCCAGCACCTTGCGCGCCACGCGAAAGCACTCCAGCCCCTGTGGCACGCCGCAATAGATCGCCACCACATGGATGATCGCGCGAATTTCATCGCGGCTGACGCCGTTTTTCAGCGCACCCCGGCAATGGATTTCCCATTCGGTCATCTTGCCCAGCGCGCCGATCATCGACAGGTTCATCATGCTGCGCGTCTTGGCGTCGATCACGTCGTCGCCCCAGCCAAAGCCCCAGCACCAGGCCGTCATCGCCTCCTGAAACGGCCGGGTGAACGAATCGGCGGCGGCCAGATTGCGGTCCACGTATTCGGCCCCGAGGGTCGCGCGGCGCTGCTCCAGCCCCTTCAGGAACAGGTTTTCGTCAAAGATGTCGCTCATGTCCGGCCTCCAGTACTGCGGTTCGCCGCAAATCTGGGCCGGATAGCTGCCAGAGGCAACTAACCATGCCACGGCTGTGGCGGAGGAATGACAGGAGAAAGCGGGATGATATGGAGGCCGCGCCGGGCGCCTCACGGGCGCAGGGCGCGGCAAACTCATATCGCCTTCAGGCCGGTGATCCGGCCTGCGGCTGGGGCGCAAAGATCGGCGCCCCGGTGGTCGGTTCAGACGTAGTAGGTACCGCCCAGCACTTCACGGGCGATCTGGTCGCGGCGCAGGCCACGCTCTGCAAGCTGCTCGTCGCTCATTGCGGCGAGAACCGACAGTTTCTTGAAGCGCGGATCGGCTTCGGCCATGCGAACGAGACCGTTCAGGATCGCGTTGAAGAAGCGGCCGATTGCGTTGCCGTGCTCTGCGGCATGGGCCGGTGCGGTGGAAACATAAGCCATTGGAGATATCCATGTATAAGGTGTCAGTGTTCGCCAAGGAAGGTAGTTGCTGCACTGCAGCATGACCACCCCCTGACCCGGAATGCCCGCCTTGCATCTTTTGCAATGCTCCCTCCGACGCTAAACTGCACCAAGCCGCTGCGCCGGCGACGCCGTACAGCGTCGTCCCCACGCAGATCCGGCAGGGGTACGGGGTAGGAAATCAATGGCCGGACAGACCGAACAGGTTCTGAACGCAATTCTCGACGGCATCGACGCGGGCAGGCTCAATCCCGGCGATCTGATCGAGGAAGCGACCCTGATGGAGTCGCACAACGTCTCCCGCACCCCCGTGCGCGAGGCCCTGCTCCAGCTGGAGACCACCGGCCTGATCCGCCGCCTCCCCCGCAAGGGCGCGGTGCTGTTCAAGCCGACCCTGGAAGAGTTCCTCGCGATTCTCGAGGTCAACATGCGCCTCGAAGGTCAGGCCGCCGGCCTCGCCGCGCGCCGCCTGACCCCGGCCAACGCCGCCGCGCTCGAATCCGCCGTCGCCGCCTGCGAGACTCACGCCGCCACCCTCGGCGACGCCGAACCCGACGCCTATTACCAGCTGAACCTGCAGTTCCACAAAACCGTCGCGATCTCCGGCGGCAATCCGTTCCTGCTCGATCTGGTCAAGACCAACGGCCGCAAGCTGCTCGCCTATTACCGCGTCGCCTACCGCTATCCCGGCGCGATTGCCAACTCGGCCGCCGAACACCGCACCATCGCCACGCTGATCACCAGCCGCCGCATCGACGAGGCCGAGGCGCTGATGACCCGCCACGTCGGCTTCGATCACGTCACGGTCATGGACCTCATGGCAGCGCTGGGCTGAGCCTGCTCAAAAAACCGCGCCAGCGCCTCGGCAAAGGCGTCCATATCCGCCCCGCGCACCATCGACGCATGACCGCGCGCCGCCACCGCTTCGCCCAGCTCTCCGGCAAAGGCATCGGTCAGCGCGGCAAAGAACCCCGCCGTCATCTCCGGATGTTGCTGCGTCGTCCAGACGTGCCGCCCCACGGCAAACCCCGCCACCGGACAGCCCGCGCTGGCCGCAACCACCCGCGCGCCCTCGGGCAGCGCCGTCACCTGCTCCTTGTGGCTCGCGTAAAGATGCATGACTTCAGGCAGCCCCGCCGCGTGGTCCAGCACGCGCACTTTGGTCAGCCCATGCACCATCCCGCCCGGATTGTCGCCAACCGTCCCGCCCAGCGCCAACGCAATTGCCTGATGCCCGAAACAGGCCCCGAAGATCGCCTGCCCCTTTGCCACCGCCTCACGGATCACCTCCAGCAGCCGCCCGACCCAGGGCGCCCCCGAATTCACCGAATGCGGACTGCCCGTCACGATCAGCCCATCGAACCGCGCGATGTCATCAGGAAACACCCCGTCCTTCACCGCGAAAACCTCGGTCGTCCACCCCGGCCGCGCCTGCTCCACCAGCGCGGTAAACTTCTCGCCATCCTTCGGATGCGACTCTGCAAAGGCGCTTTCGTCCGTATTAGTCATGAGAATGGCAAGATGCATCGGCCGCCCGAAATTTTTCTATACATATTTAGAACCGCTTTTAATATACATCCCAGCCCCGCGATCGGAAAGCGCCAATGACAGTCTGGACTCCCACCGACAGTGGTCACGCGGACCTCACCAGCCACGACAGTTTCACCGCCGGCCCCCCGCTCAACACCTTCGCCCGCCTCCGCGTCGAAGACCCCCTGCACTGGACCGAATACGCCGCCGGGCAATCCTTCTGGTCCATCACCCGCCACGCCGACATCGCCGAGATGAACAGGCAGCCCAACCTGTTCAGTTCCGCCCAAGGCATCCGGATGGAGGACCAGACGGAAGAAGAGTACCTCGCCCGCCGCACCTTCCAGGAAACCGACCCGCCCGAGCATTCGCTGACCAGGATGAAGCTGTTCAACGCCTTCTCCCGCACTACCATGGCCGCCTACGAGGATGTCATCCGCGACCTCTGCCAGGGCATCCTCGACACCGCGCTGGAACAGGGCACCTTCGACGCCACCAGGGACATCGCCCGCCAGCTGCCGATGCGGATGCTCGGCCGCATCGTCGGCCTGCCCGACAAAGACCTCCCCTGGCTGGTCGAAAAGGGCGACGCCCTGATCGCCAATACAGACCCTGATTTCACGTCGCATGTGCTCGACAGGCTCGACACCGACGCCTTCCGCCTGATGCCCTTCAACTCTCCCGCCGGGGCCGAACTCTACGCCTATGCCCGCGACCTGATGGAGTCGAAGGCCGCGAAGGGCGACACCGGCGGCATCCTGCACATGATCCTGCAACCGGCCCGCGACGGCTCCACCATCACCGAGACCGAGTTCCGCAACTTCTTCTGCCTGCTTGTCGCCGCCGGCAACGACACCACCCGCTATTCCATCGCCGCGGGTATCCAGGCGCTCTGCCACCAGCCCGAACTGCTGGCGCAGATGCAGTCGGGCACAGTCTGGGACACCGCCCCCGACGAGATCATCCGCTGGGCCACCCCCGCGCTCTACTTCCGCCGCACGGCCACGCAGGACTACGCGATGCACGGCAAGACCATCCGCAAGGGCGACAAGGTGCTGCTCTGGTGGATCGGCGCGAACCGCGACGATACCGTTTTCACCAACCCGAACCGGGTGGATCTCGCGCGATCGCCCAACCGCCACCTCTCCTTCGGCCAGGGCGGCCCCCACGTCTGCCTCGGCATGTGGCTCGCCCGGCTCGAAGTGCGCGTCCTGTTCCAGGAACTTGCCAATCGGCTCAAATCCATCGAACCTGCGGGCGATCACCGCTTCCTGCGCTCGAACTTCGTCGGCGGGATCAAGGCCCTGCCCGTCCGCGTCACCCTCGCCTGAAGGAACGCCCATGAAGACCCGCCTGCGCGCCCTGTTCTGCGATCACCTCTCGATCATGCGGGGCAAATACCTGCCCCACTCCAAGATCCACGACGACAGCACCCGTTTCTGCCTCTCGGTCTTTGGCACCCATTACGACCGCGACCTGCTCGACGCGCCGGGCGCCAGGGTGAAACAGGGCCTCCCCGACATGGAACTGCGCTGGCGCGCCGACGAGATCCGCGACAGCTGGGAGGCCGACACCCAGATCGTCCTCGGCGACCTCCACGACGAGACCGGCGAACCCCTCGCCCTCTGCCCCCGCGGCGCGCTGAAGCGCGCGGTGGCCGACTGGCGCGCCATGGGCCTGACCCCCATGGTCGGGATCGAGCTCGAGGCCTACGCCTTCCAGGCCGACGACAAGGGCCGCCTGATGCCCTACGACGCGCCCGGCGGCGTGGTCTACGGCACCGGCCCCTTCGCCGACCCGCTCCGCTTCAACGACCGGATCTGGGAGATGGCCGACCGCCTCGGCTTCTCGCTCGATCTCATCACCTCCGAATTCGACACTCCGCAGTTCGAATACACCCTCACCTTCGACGACGCCCTCCAGGCGGTCGACGACATCGTGCTGTTCCGCCTGATGGCCCGCGAGATCGCGCTGGAATACGGCGTCGTGCTGACCTTCATGCCCAAGCCTATCGCCGAATGCGGGGGCTCGGGGATGCACATAAATTTCTCCTTCACCGATGCCGAGGGCAACAACGCCCTGGCCAACGGACCGAAGGGCGGTCCCGACCACATGAACGACCTCGCGCGCGGCTGCATCGCCGGTCTCGTCCACCACCACAAGGGCCTCGCCGGGCTGGTCGCGCCCACCGCCAGTTCCTACCTGCGCCTGCAACCCGGCTCGCTCTCGGGCTACTGGCAGAACTGGGGCGGCGACCACCGCAACGTGACAACGCGGATCAGCGGCGAGGGCGGCAGGAAGGCCCGGCTCGAACACCGCATGGCCGACGCCTCGGCCAATCCCTATACCGCCGTCGCGGCGGTGCTGCAGGCCGCGCGCCTCGGCGTGACCAAGGGCTATGCCCTGCCCCCGATGGAAACCGGCGACGGCTTCGACCGCAGCGATGCGAAGCAAGGCACCGCCAGCGGCCTCGCCGGCGCGGTCGCCGACCTCGAGGCCGACACCCCCCTCACCCAGGCCGTCGGTGCCGATCTCGTCGCAAACCACGCCTGGATGAAGCTGAAAGAGGCGAAAAAGACCCGCGACCTCGAAGGCGACGCCCTGCGCGACTTCTACATCTGGTTCGTCTGAGCGCCCGGACGCAGGTTCAGGTGACGCCCCCCCGCCCCTTCTCTGGTTCCCAAATACCTCAGGGGTGAATTGGCCGCAGGCCAAGAGGGGGCAGCGCCCCCAGACGACCCGCCGCCAAAGGGCGTGGACCCAGGCTCATTTCGCCGTCCCGGAACGTCACTTCCAATTCATGGAACAAAATCAATCCTTTGACCCCCCGTCCCAGCTGGGACGCCTGTCAAAGCACCTCATACAGCGAGATCTGGACCGCCGCCGCCAGCCGGGTGCCCGAGCCGACGAAATGCGCCCGGTTCACCCAGGCATACTTCGGATCCCCTGTCTCCAGCCGCGCCGTGGTCCGCATGTAATACTCCGCCGGATCGACCGTCTCGCCCCGCGCGATCCGGGCAATCACCTCGGGCGGTCCATGCCGGATTCCCTTGTTGACGATCTCGATCAGCGCCCCGTCCTCGGTCTCCATCGCATAGCGTGTGTCAAGGTCCGCATGACCATCCGCCAGGATCGTCTGCCAGTCGGCCCCCAGGTTCAGGATCCGCCCCCTTATGCCCGGCCCCTCCACCCGTCCGCCGATGATCGGAACGATCCGCCGCTGCCCCGCCCGGCCCATCCCCATCTCGCGGATCGGCGCCAGCTCGACGAAGAGATCGCAGAAGAACCGCAGCTCGGGCGCGGGAAGGGTCATGCCGCCACCGCCAGGCCGGTGTCCAGCGCCGCCAGGATGACGTCGATATCGGCCTCGGAAATCACCAGCGACGGCGACAGGATGATGTTCGGCCCCGACACCCGGATCATCACCCCCGCCTCATAGGTCGCCTGCAGCACCCGCGGCCCCAGCGTCTTGTCGGGTGCCGCCTTGCTCGCCCGGTCGCGCACCAGTTCCAGCGCGCACATCAGCCCGTGCCCGCCCCGCACGTCGCCGATGGCCGCGTGTTTCTCCTGCAACCGCAGCAGCCCGCGATAAAGCTGGTCACCCCGCGCCGCCGCGTTCTCGACCACGTCCAGCCGCTGCGTCTCGGCCAGACAGGCCAGCGCCGCCGCCGCGCCGACCGGATGCCCCGAATAGGTATAGCCATGCCCGATGGCCCCCTTGCCGCTGGTATCGGTTTCGAACACCTCTGCCACCGCCTCCGACAGCATCAGCGCGCCGAAGGGAAAGAACCCGTTGGTGATCGCCTTCGCCGTCGCCGCCATGTCCGGCTGCACCCCCCAGTGCCGTGAACCGGTCCAGGACCCCGTCCGCCCAAAGGCCGTGATCACCTCATCCGCGATCAGCAGGATCCCGTGCCGCGTGCAAATCTCCCGCACCCCGGGCATGAAGCTCTCATGCGGCGGGATCACCCCGCCCGAGCCCAGGACCGGCTCCATGATGAAGGCCGCGATGGTCTCGGCCCCCTGAAAGGCGATCTCGTCCTCCAGCGCCGCAAGGCACAGCTGTGCCAGCTTCGCCGGATCGCTTTCGTTGAATGGGTTGCGATAGGTATAGGGCGCCGGGATATGATGGCAGCCGGGCAACAAAGGCTCGTACTGCGTGCGGAAGTTCGCGTTACCGTTGACCGAGGCCCCGCCGAAATGGGTCCCGTGATAGCCCTTCTTCAGGCTCAGGAACTTGGTCCGCGTCCCCTGCCCCCGGATCTTGTGATACTGCCGCGCCAGCCGCAGCGCGGTCTCCACGCTGTCCGACCCGCCCGAGGTGAAGAACGCCCGGCTCAGCCCGTCCGGCGCAAAAAAGGCGCGCAATTCCTCGGCCAGCTGGATCACCGCGTCATTCGTCGTGCCCCGGAAGATCGAGTAATAGGGCAGCCGTTCCAGCTGTTCCGCAATCGCCCGTTTCACCGGTTCGCAGGAATAGCCCAGGTTGACGTTCCACAGCCCGCCCACGGCATCCACCACCTCGCGCCCGTCCACGTCGGTGATCCGAACCCCCGAGGCACCGGTGACGATGATCGGCGGATTGGCCAGGCTATCGGCCGGATGCGCCATCGGATGCCAGAGCGAGCGGGCATTGTGCTCCTTCAGAAAGTTTGAATCCTTCATGACGTCATCTCCTCTGCCGGAATGGGCTGCGGATAGTCGGCGGGCCAGAACCCGCCGGTCCGCAGGGTAAGGTCGCGCGCCGCACGGCGCAGTTCGGCCTCGATGATCCGCTTCTGCGCGGGCGTCATCCGTGACACCGGCGCGGCAACGGCAATCGCGCCAATCGGCGCCTCCCCGGCCCCGAACACCGGGGCGGCATGGGCGTGAACATCCGCCTCCAGCCCGCTCACGGATTCCGAAATGCCCCGCGCGCGAAACCCGCGCAACAGATCGGCCAGCCGTTCCGGCTCCGTCACCGTCTTCGGCGTAAAGCGCGGCAGGGGCGCGGCCAGAACCTCGGACCGCAGCGCCTCGGGCGCAAAGGCCAGAACCGCCAGACCCGAAGCCGTGGCATGAAACGGCAGCACCTCGGCGTCGTCCATCATGACCCGGGTCGCATGGCGCGTCGCATAGGTATGCGCCAGCGCGTTCAGCCGCGTTCCCTGCACGATCGACACATGCGCCGTTTCGCCGGTCGCGTCGCAGAGCCGTTGCAGCACCTCGCGCGAGACCGCCAGCATCGGCGTCGCCAGCTCGCGCAGCGCCGCCAGCCGCAGCACCTCGGGGCCCAGACGATAGGCGCGGTCGCCGCCCACCTGTTCGACGAATCCCTGCGCCTGCAGTTCCGACAGCATCCGATAGACCGTCGCCTTGTTCATGCCCGACAGCCGGGCAAAGTCGCTCAGCCCGATGGCGGACCGCGTGTGCCCGAAAAATCCCAGCAATGACAGGGCTTTGGAAACCGTGCCCATGAATACTCCTGCGCGTTATGACTTGACAGAGCCGCCATTGGGCCGCCCTGCGCCGGGGGCCGGATTGATATTTTCTTGACGGAGCGTAAGGCCGGTGTCAATCTGATTCAAACCAATGGTTCGAATAATGAACCGATGACAACAGGGGAATGACATGCGATCCAAAAGACTGCTCACCGCCGCGATGGCGCTGGTCGCCCTCGGCGCCGGTTCGGCCTGGGCCGATTATCCCGAAAAGCCGGTCAACTTCATCGTTCCCTGGCCGCCCGGAGACCTCGAGGATGTGCTGACCCGCATCATCGCCGAGGATTTCCAGAAGGAATACGGCGTCGCGGCGGCGGTCGTGAACAAGCCCGGCGGCGGCGGCGGCCCCTTCCCTGGCGCCATCGAGGTGGCGAACGCACCGGCCGATGGCTATACCATCGGCTCCTTCGTGATCGGCGTTCCCGTGCTGGGGCACCAGATCGACATTCCGCCGCTGACCCCGGCCAAGTTCGACCCGCTGGGCATCTTCCTGACCTACCCCTTCGTCATCGCCACCTCGGCCGACGCGCCCTATTCCTCGATGGCCGAACTGGCCGCCTACGCCAAGGACAACGAGGTGACGCTGGGCCACTTCGGCGACGTGCTGACCCCGACTCAGGTGACCAAGGCCTTTGCTGTCAACGCCGGTTTCACCTGGGGTTCCGACGCGGCCTTCGACGCGCTCGACTGCAACACCCTGGCCAGCGGCGACGCCGACGTGATCAACACAACGCTCCAGCTGGTCCTGCCCTGCCTGAATGACATCAAGGTGCTGATCTCGATCACCGACGAACGCATCCCTCTGATCCCCCACACGCCGACCATCGGCGAACTCGACCCCAGCCTGAACATCGCGCTCTGGAATGGCCTCTTCGTGACCAAGGACACTCCACAGGACGTGCGCGACAAAATCATCGCCGTGGCCAGCAAGTCGATGACCAGCGAGCGGGCGCAGCAGGTCGCCAAAGATACCGGCGCGCTGGTCTACTGGCAGGGGCCCGAGGACAGCGCGGCGCGGATCGAGAAGGACTCCGAGACCATCGCGCATATCGGCGAAATCCTGAAGTAAGGGTCTGGCGGGCCGCCCCCAAAGGGCGGCCCCGCTTCTGTCCGGGATACGTGACACCATGACCACCGAACGTGAGCGCCGTTTTGTCGGGCCCCGGCGCGGGCAGCTGATCTTTGCCCTGGCCTTCGTCGCGCTCTCGGCCCTCCTGCTCTCGATGATCACCCAGCAGACGGCCTGGCTGCCGAAAACCAGGCTGTTTGCCCAGCCACGGTTCTGGCCGGCGGTCGGCCTCGGGGCGATGACCCTGCTCGGCGCGCTGCACCTGATCCGCCTGCCCTGGCGGCGGCTCACCCCGGCGGACTGGACCGAACTCCGGCGCTGGGGCAGCATCCTTGAATTCGCGCTCTGGTTCATGGGCTACGTGCTGATCGTGCCGGTGCTGGGCTATCTGCCCGTGACCCTGGCCTTCGTTCTCGCCCTGACCTGGCGGATGGGCTACCGCGACCGTAAAATGTATCTCTATGCGGCCCTTTTCGGCCTTGTCGTCGTGGTGGGGTTCAAGGGGTTGCTCAACGTCCGGATCCCGGGCGGCGCGGTATATGACTACCTGCCCGACCCGTTGCGCGGCTTCTTCATCCTGTATCTCTGATGGATCTCCTGATCTCCGCCATCGAAGTCCTGATGCGCTGGGATGTCGCCCTGGCGCTGCTCGTCGGCTCGGTCGGCGGCGTGCTGATCGGCGCCATCCCCGGCGTCGGCCCGGCGGTGGCCATCGCCATCCTGCTCCCGGCCACCTTCTCGATGGACCCGATCGTCGGTCTGACCCTCCTGCTCGGCATCTACGGCAGCTCGATGTATGGCGGGGCCATTCCCGCCGTGCTGATCAACACCCCCGGCACCGCCGTCAACGCGCTGACCACCTACGACGGCTATCCGATGACCGCGCGGGGCGAACCGCAGCGCGCGCTCAGTCTCGCCTATTCGTCCTCCTTCTTCGGCGGCATGTTCTCGGTCGCGTGCCTTGTCCTCTTCGCGCCGGTACTGGCCAAGGTCGCGCCGATGTTCGGCAGCCGCGAGATCTTTCTGGCCGCCCTGCTCGGCATCATTCTCGTCATCGTCGCCCACCGCGGGCAAAGCCTGATCGCGGGCGCCCTCGCCGCGCTGGGCATCTTCATCCAGACCATCGGTTTCGAACCGGTCAAATACACCCAGCGCTACACCTTCGATCAGCCCTTCATGCAGGGCGGTCTCAACCTGATCGTCGTCGTCCTCGGCCTTTTCGCGCTCAGCCAGGCCTTTGTCCTGCTGACCAGCGAGGACGAGAAGTTCCGCACCACCCGCCTGCGCGGCGGGCTGCTGCAGGGTCTGCGCGAACTGGCCCGCCATCCCCGCGTTGCCACCGTCTCGGCCAGCTTCGGCGTGCTGATGGGAATCATCCCCGGCGTGGGCGAATTCACCGCGCAGTTCCTCTCCTACACCTACGCCCAGCGCACCTCGAAACGGCCCGAGGATTTCGGCCACGGCGCCTCCGAAGGCCTGATCGCCGCCGAAACCTCGAACAACGCCGTGCCCGCGGCGGCCATGGTCCCCCTGCTCGCCTTGGGCATCCCGGGCGAGGCGCTGACCGCCATGATGCTCAGCGTCTTCTACGTTCACAACGTGGTGCCGGGCCCGGGGCTGTTCCAGAACAGCATGGACTTCGTCGTCGCGCTCTACATCGCGCTGGCGGTGCTGAACGTGCTGGTACTGCTGTTCCTTCTGGTCGCCACCAGGCCCTTGATCCAGCTGGTCAAAATCCCTAACCGTTTTCTCGGGATCTGCGTCCTCACCCTCAGCTTCGTCGGCGTCTACTCGCTGCGCAACTCGGTCACCGACTGCGTGATTGCTGCGGTGTTCGGACTGTTCGGATACGTGCTGAAACGGCTCGACCTGCCGGTGGTGCCGATCATCCTCGGCATGGTCCTCGGCAATATCATGGAGGTAAAACTGCGCGCGGGCATGGCGCGCGTGAAGGAACCGCTCGATTTCATCGACCGGCCGATTGCCTTTATCCTCTTCATCGTCATCCTGCTCGTACTCGGCGCGCATCTGATCCGTGTCCTGGCGGACCGGCGCGACCTGAAAGCGGCCGAGCGCGAGACGAAGACACGCCCGACCCGCTTTGGCGGCCTGCTGTTCCGCCGCAAAGGCACGATCGACCGCAGCCGCGCGCGGGCGGTCCGGGCACGGCATATCAGGCCAGGCGGCGAGAGGGGACAATGACGGCTGACAAGACCATCCTCGTCGTGGGCACCTGGGATACCAAGGATGCCGAACTCGCCTATCTGGTCCGCATCATCCGCGAACAGGGCGGCGACGTGCTCACCATGGACGTCAGCGTTCTGGGCGACCCCTCCCGCCCCGCCCATATCGGCAAGCACGAGGTGGCCGAGGCCGGCGGCGCGTCGATTGCCGAGGCCATCGCCACCGAGGACGAAAACGCCGCCATGCAGATCATGGCCCGGGGCGCGGCGGCGAAGGCGCTGTCGCTCTGGCGCGAGGGGCGCATCGACGGCGTCATCGCGCTCGGCGGCACGATGGGCACCGACCTCGCGCTCGATCTCTGCGCTGCTCTGCCACTGGGCGTACCCAAGTATATCGTCTCTACAGTGGCCTTTTCCCCGCTTCTGCCCCCCGACCGGCTCGCCGCGGACATCCAGATGATCCTCTGGGCCGGGGGCCTCTACGGTCTGAACGCGGTCTGCAAATCCTCGCTGTCACAGGCCGCCGGCGCCGTGCTGGGCGCGGCCCGCGCAGTCGAACCGCCCCGCCGCGACCGCCCGCTGATCGGGATGACCTCCTTCGGCAAGACCGTCCTGCGCTACATGGTCGACCTCAAGCCGGCCCTGGAACAGCGCGGTTTCGACGTCGCGGTCTTCCACGCCACCGGCATGGGCGGCCGCGCCTTTGAATCGCTCGCCGCCGAGGGCGCCTTCGCCGCCGTCATGGACTTTGCCCCGCAGGAAGTGGCGAACCACCTGTTCGGGGGTCTGTCCGCTGGCGCCGACAGGATGACCGCCGCAGGCCGCGCCAGCATCCCGCAACTGGTCGCGCCGGGCTGCTACGACCTTGTCGATTTCGTCGGCTGGCAGGAAACGCCACGCAAACTCGCCGGCCGCCCGACCCACGCCCACAACCGCCTGTTGACCTCCGCCGTGCTGAACGCCGAAGAACGCCGGCAGGTCGCGCGCGCCCTCTGCGATAAACTCGCCTCGGCCCGTGGACCCGTGGCCCTGCTGCTGCCCGAACAGGGCTGCAACGAATGGGACCGCGACGGCGCGCCGCTCTCCGATCCCGAAGGCCTCGCCGCCTTCTGCGACGAAATCCGCAAGTGCTGCCCGCCCAATGCCACGCTCCACCGCCTGGATGCGCACATCAACGACGCCGCCTTCTCGAACCGCGCCCTCACGATCTTCGACGACTGGGTAACGCAGGGCCTCGTGCATCGCTGACCAGTTGCACCCCTGCAGGATATGTGGAATAGCCTTCCGCAGATCGGAACGATGCGGCCAAAGGCACCCTTGCAATGCCACGGCGTCCCGCTAGGCTCGCCCCACCGGGCCCAGGGGCTCCGGCCGCGAGCTTGGAGGAGAATCGCGTGCCTGACGCAATCGGATATGAACGGATCGGCGACATCGCCGTCCTGTCGGCAAACAACCCGCCGGTCAATGCCCTTGGCTACGACACACGTGTCGGGCTGATCAAGGGGATCGAACGCGCCGAAGCCGACACAGGCGTGCGCGCCGTCCTGATCTATGGCGAAGGCGCGACCTATTTCGCCGGGGCGGACATCCGCGAATTCGGCAAGCCGCCGCGCGAACCCTACCTGCCCGACGTTTGCAACCGGATCGAGGCCTGCCCGCTGATCGTTGTCTCGGCCATGCATGGCACCGCGCTGGGCGGCGGGCTGGAAATCGCGCTCTCCTCGCATTACCGCATCGCCGTCCCTTCGGCCCGCATGGGTCTCCCCGAGGTCAACCTCGGCCTGATCCCCGGCGCCACCGGCACCCAGCGCCTGCCCCGCCTGACCGGGGTGGAACCCGCCATCGACCTCGTCACCTCGGGCCGCCAGATCGGCGCGAAAGAGGCGCTCAGCCTCGGCGTCATCGACAAGGTGGCCGAGGGCACCCCGCGCGACATCGGCCTCGCCTATGTGCAAGAGCTGCTCGACAGCGGCGCGAACCGCCGCGCCGTCAGCGAACTGCCCGCCCCTGCGCCGATCGACTTCGACGCCGCATATGACGCGGCACTCGCCAAGGCGCGCGGCCAGCTTTCCCCCGCCTACGGCGTCCGCGCCATCCAGGCCGCCAGCGAGAAACCCTTTGCCGAGGGCGTCGCCGAGGAACGCCGCCTGTTCATCGAACTGATGGGCACGAAGCAGCGCCAGGGCATGATCCACGCCTTCTTCTCGGAACGCGCCGTGGGCAAGCTTCCCGAACTTGACGGCGTCACCCCGCGCGAGGTCAAGGCCATCGGCGTCATCGGCGGCGGCACCATGGGCGCCGGCATCGCCACCGCCGCGCTGCAATCCGGCCTGAACGTCGTCCTGCTGGAAATGTCGGCCGAGGCCGGCGAGGCCGCGCGTGGCCGGATCGAGGGCAACCTCTCCGGCGCGCTGAAACGCGGCAAGCTGTCCCAGGAAAAATACGACGCGATGGTCGGCAAGGCCCTGACCATTGCCACCGATTATCAGGCTCTAAGCGACGTGGATCTCGTCATCGAAGCCGTCTTCGAACGGATGGACGTCAAGAAGGAGGTCTTCCGTAAGCTCGACGCCGTCTGCAAACCGGGCGCGGTACTGGCGACGAACACCTCCTACCTCGACATCGACGAAATCGCAGCCGAAACCAGCCGCCCGCAGGACGTGATCGGCCTGCACTTCTTCTCGCCTGCCCATATCATGAAGCTGCTCGAGGTGGTCGTCGCAGCCAAGACCGCGCCCGAAGTCGCCGCAACCGGCTTTGCCCTCGGCAAGCGGCTGGGCAAGATCTCGGTGCGCGCCGGGGTCTGCGACGGTTTCATCGGCAACCGCATCCTCAAGACCTACCGCACCGCCGCCGAACACATGGTGCTGGACGGCGCCAGCCCCTACCAGATCGACAAGGCGCTGACCGATTTCGGTTTCGCCATGGGCCCCTATGCCGTCAGCGACCTCGCCGGTCTCGACATCGGCTGGATGACCCGCCAGCGCCTCGCCCCCACGCGCCACCCACGCGAACGGGTGCCGACCTATGCGGACAGGCTCTGCGAGGCCGGCCACTACGGCCAGAAGACCGGCAAGGGCTATTACATCTACGAAGGCTCGCGCCGCGGCGGCATCCCGAACCCCGAGGTGATGGACCTGATCGAGGCCGAGCGTGCGCAGCTGGGCCTGACCCCGCGCGACTTCTCCGACGACGAGATCGTGCGCCGCTACATGGCCGCGATGGTCAACGAAGGCGCCAAGGTGCTGGAAGAAGGCATCGCCCGCCGCCCGCTCGACATCGACATGGTGTTCCTGTCGGGCTACGGTTTCCCGCGCTATCAGGGCGGGCCGATGAAATGGGCAGATATGCAGGGTCTGGACAAGGTTCTGGCCGATATCCGCACATTCGCAAAAGACGACGACTGGTTCTGGCAGCCCGCACCGCTGCTGGAACGGCTGGTGGCCGAGGGCAAGACCTTCGACGACCTGAACAAGGCCGCGGCCTGACATTCAAGCGGAGGGACAAATGGACCTGAACTGGAGCCCCGAAGACATCGCCTTCCGCGAGGAAGTGCGCGCCTTTCTGGACGAGAAACTGCCGAAAGACCTGTCCGACAAGGTCAAACGCCGTGGCGAGCTGACCAAGGCCGACATGGAACGCTGGCACGCCATCCTGAACGAAAAGGGATGGCTCGCCCCCGGCTGGCCCAAGAAATTCGGCGGCGCGGAATGGAACGCGGTGCAGAAACACATCTTCGAGGAAGAAGCCGCCCGCGCCGGTGCCCCGCGCATCGTGCCCTTCGGCCTCGCCATGCTGGCTCCCGTTCTGCAGAAGTTCGGCAGCAAGGAACAGCAGGACTACTACCTGCCTCGCATCCTCAACGGCGACGACTGGTGGTGCCAGGGCTACTCTGAACCCGGTGCAGGCTCTGATCTGGCGTCCCTCAAGACCCGCGCGGTGCGCGAGGGCGACCACTACATCGTCAACGGTCAGAAGACCTGGACGACGCTCGGCCAGCACGCCAACATGATCTTCTGCCTGGTCCGCACCGACCCCGACGCCAAGCAGCAAGAGGGCATCTCCTTCCTGCTGATCGACATGAACACCCCCGGCATCGAGGTGCGCCCGATCATCCTGCTCGACGGCGTTCACGAGGTGAACGAGGTCTGGTTCACCGACGTCAAGGTGCCGGTCGAAAATCTGGTGGGCGAGGAAAACAAGGGCTGGACCTACGCCAAATACCTGCTGACCCACGAACGCACCGGCATCGCCGGGGTCGGGTTCAGCCAGGCCGGTCTGGAATCGGTGAAACGGATCGCCAAGGCCGAACAGGCGGGTGGCAAGCCGCTGATTCACAACCCGCATTTCGCGGCGCGGCTCGCCAAGGTGGAAATCGACCTGATGGCGATGGCGACCAGCAACATGCGCATCATTTCGCAGGCCGCCGCCGGTCAGGCCCCGGGCGTCGAAAGCTCGATGCTCAAGGTCAAGGGCACCATCATCCGCCAGGAAATCAACGACCTCGCCCGCCGCGCGGTCGGCCCCTACGCGATGCCCTTCCCGTCGGAATCTATCGAGGGCGACAACGACCCGATCGGGCCGGACTACGCCGGGCCCCAGGCCGCGGCCTATTTCAACAATCGCAAGCTGTCGATCTTCGGCGGCTCCAACGAGATCCAGCGCGGGATCATCGCCAAAGTGAAGATGGGAGGCTGAGCAGGTGGATTTCAACCTGACCGAAGAACGCCAGATGCTGCAGGACACCCTGCGTCGCTATCTGTCGGACAAATACGACACCAAGACCCGCAACGCCATCATCGACTCTGACAAGGGCTATTCGCCCGAAATCTGGGCCAAACTGGCCGAACTGGGCGTCATCGGCGCGCTGTTCACCGAAGATCAGGGCGGCTTTGGCGGCCTCGGCTTCGACCTCTCGACCGTGTTCGAGGAACTGGGCCGCGCCGGCGTCGTGGAACCGCTGCTCGACACCGCCATCCTGGGCGGCGGGCTGATCGCCGCGCTGGGCAACGACGACCAGAAGGCGCTGATCGAAAAGCTTATCGAAGGTGACGTGCAACTCGCGCTCGCCCATGGCGAACCGGTTGCCCGCTATGACCTCTCGCGGGTCGAGACCACCGCCAAGGACTCCGGCGGCGATATCGTGCTGAACGGCCGCAAGTCCGTCGTGGTGAATGCCGAGGCCGCCGACCACCTGATCGTCTCCGCCCGCGAAAGCGGTGGCGTCGCGGATACCGATGGCATTTCGCTCTTCCTCGTGCCGGCCGGCACCTCGGGCATGACCCTGCGCAGCTATCCGATGCTCGCCGGGGGCCACGCCGCCGAGGTGACGCTCGACAACGTGACAATCCCGGCCAGCGCGCGTCTGGGCGCGGCCGGAAAGGGATTTGGCCCGCTGACCGATGCCATCGCCCGCGCCAACGTCGCCCTCGCGGCCGAGGCGCTTGGCGCGATGGTTACGGCGGTCGAACTCACCCGCGACTACCTGATGACCCGCAAGCAGTTCGGCCGCCCGATCGGCACCTTCCAGGCCCTGGCGCACCGCTATTCCGACCTGCTGATCGAGCTGGAACAGGCCCGCTCCGCCGTCATCAACGGCGCAGGCCACCTCGAAACCGACGCGCGCGACCTGCAGATCGCCTCGATGCGCAACCTGATCGGGCGCGTGGGTCGTCTGGTGGCCGAGGAATCGATCCAGATGCACGGCGGCATCGCCATGACCAAGGAATACGAACTCGCCCATATTGCCAAGCGGATCGTGATGACCGACCACCGCTTTGGCGACACCGACTACCACCTGGGGCGTTTCATTGAACTCAGCGCGGCATGATCCCGTCCTGCGGATCGGCGAGACCGGAACGCAGCGCCTGATCGGATGGGTGACCGACACCGGTCACCCGGACGGCCGCGCGCGCGTGTCGCTGGATGTCACCGGCGATCACACCAACCGTCACGATGTCCTGCACGGCGGCATCGTCGCCACCCTGCTCGACAGCGCCTGCGGCATCTCGGGCTCCATGCACATGGACCCCGTAGACCTGCCGCCGATGCTCAGCGTGTCTTTCACTGTCCAGTTCATCGCGCCGATGCTGCAGGGGCAGGCGACGGCCATCGGCACCGTGACCGGCGGCGGCAAGCGAACGCTCTTCATCTCGGGCGAGTTGCGCGACGAAAGCGGACGGCTGATCGCAACCAGCACCGGCGTCTACAAACCCGCCCGAAAGGAAGCCGCGGCATGACCCTGGCCCGCATCGACGACCGGGGCGACCGCCTTGTCGTGGTCAACATGAACGCCAGCCGGCGCGGCGCGCTGTCGCCCGACCTCTATTCGGCGATCAACGAAGCCACCTGGCAGGCCACCGAAAAGCGCATCCGCGCGGTGATCCTGACCTCCGAGGGCGGCTTCTTCTGCGCCGGCGGCGATCTGAACACCCTGATCGAGCGGCGCAAGCTTACCGAACCGGAACGCCGCGACAAGATCGACGGTCTTCACGGCGTCATCCGCGCCATCCGCGCCTGCCCGGTGCCGGTGATCGCCGCCGTCGAAGGCGGCGCGGCCGGGGCCGGCGTCTCGCTGGCGATGGCCTGCGACCTGATCGTCGCCTCTGCCGGAGCCAAGTTCACCGCCGCCTACGTGAAGGCCGGGCTGGTGCCCGACGGCGGGCTGACCGCTGCCTTCGCCCGCATGCTCCCCCGTCCGCTGGCGATGGAGATGTGCCTGCTGGCGCGCCCCGTCACCGCCGAACGGATGGCGCAGCTGGGCGTCGTCAACGCCGTTGTCCCGGCAGGCAGCACCGAAGCCGAGGCGAACGCCCTCGCCGATGCCCTCGCCGCCGGCCCTCCGCTGGCCCAGTCCGCCATCCGCGCGCTGGTCAATCAGGCCTACGACACCACCGAGGCCGAACAGCTCGACCGCGAACGCGACGCCATGGCCATCGCCCAGGGCGGCGACGAAGCGGGCGAAGGCATTTCCGCTTTCCTCGAAAAACGCAAAGCCGACTTTTCCAAATGACCGCACACTGGCACGACTATCTCGCGGCACAGATCGCCACGCGCCCCGACGCACGCGCGGTCAGCGATGCCGGCGGCACCGACTGGACCTATAGCGACCTCGACGCCGCCTGCGACGCCATCGCGGGGCATCTCCGCGCGGCCGGGGTGCAGCCGGGCGACCGTGTCGCCGTGCTGATCGAGAACTCGGCGGCCGGTGTCGCCGCCCTCTTTGCCGCCTCGCGCATGGGCGCCATCGCCCTGCCAGTGAACCCGCGCCAGTCCGCCGGCGAGATCGACCGCATCCTCGGCCACGCCCGGCCCGCGGCGGTCCTCTTCACCTCTGCCATATCGACGGATGCGGCAGCCCAGGCCGCCCGCCTCGGCGCCACCCCCATCACCGGTGCCTTCGGCGAGATGCATCTCGCCACGCCCTTCCTCAGCGCGCCCGATGACCTGCCCGACGTCGCGGTCCTGCTCTACACCACCGGCACCACCGGCGCGCCCAAGGGCGTGATGCTGACCCACGCCAACCTTCTCTTCGGCGGCCGCAGCTCGGCCACCCAGCGCAAGATCACCCCCGAGGACCGGATTTACGGCGTTCTCCCGGTCAGCCACGTCTTCGGCCTGACCTCGATCACCACCGCCGGCCTCTGCGCCGGCGCGCACCTGCATTTCGAGCCGCGCTTCTCGGCCGCCCGGCTGTATCAGGCTCTGACAAGCGGGTTCACACTCTATTCCGGCGTTCCGCAGATGCACGCGGCCCTCATGCAATACGCCAAGGAACAGGGCTACGACCGCCTTCCCGACAGCAGGCTGCGCTATGTCTCCTCCGGCGCCGCGCCGCTCGATCCGGCGTGGAAGCGCAAGGCCGAGGCCTTCTATGGCGTGCCCCTGCAAAACGGCTTCGGAATGACCGAAAGCACCGCAGGCGCCACGCTGACCCACAGCCTGCTCGGCGACCCCGACACCTCCTGCGGTCCCGCCCTGCCGGGAACCGAGCTGGCGATTGACGAGTCCGTGCCCGGCGGCGGCAATGGCGTGGGCGAGGTGCTGACCCGCGGCCCGCATGTGATGAAGGGCTATTACCGCAACCCCGAGGCAACCGCCGCGGTTCTCTCGGCCGACGGCTGGCTGCGCACCGGCGACCTCGGCCGCATCGACGAGCAGGGCCGTCTGCACATCGTCGGCCGCTCGAAAGAACTCATCATCCACGGCGGCTTCAACGTCTATCCGCCCGAGGTCGAAGCCGCGCTGAACGAACATCCCCAGGTCATCCAATGCGCCGTGATCGGCCGGCGCAAGGACGGCGATGAAGAAGTTCTCGCCTTCGTCCAGGCCGCGCCCGACGATCTGCCCGACCCGGACGCGCTGCGCGCCTTCGCCGCCGAACGCCTGTCGGGTTACAAGCGCCCCGCGCGGATCATCGTCGCAACCAGCCTGCCCGCCGCACCCACCGGCAAGATACTGAAACACCGCCTGCTGGACATCTTCGCCGATCAGCTCGGCCCGGCCTGACCGCCCTTGCGGCCCCACGGGGTTGCCCGATACACTCATCCCGTTCCCGAAGCGGAGGCGCAGGCTCATGAGCATCGGATACACCATGGCGGGCAGCCGCGGCGGCACCGACCTGCTGCTGGCCGGTCTGGCCGCGCGTCTCGCGGGCAACGGCCTGCGGGTGGCGGGCGTCGTCCAGATCAACAGCGACTGCGGCCCCGACCGGCCCTGCGACATGGATGTCCGCGTTCTGCCGAACGGTCCCGACCTGCGCATCTCGCAATCGCTCGGCCGCGGCTCGCGCGGCTGCCGGCTCGACCCCGAGGCGCTGGAAACCGCCGTGGGCCATGTCCTTGCCTCGCTCAACACCCCCGTCGATCTGCTGCTGGTCAACAAGTTCGGCAAGCATGAATCCGAAGGCCGCGGCTTTCGTCCTGTCATCGCCGAAGCCGCCGCTCTTGGCATCCCGGTCCTCGTGGGTCTGAACGCGACCAACCGCGCTGCCTTCCTCAACTTCGCCGGCGATCTGGCCGTCGAGCTGCCCGCCGACGAGGGCGCGCTGGCCGAATGGGTCGCCGATACCCGCGCCCGGATCACCGCCTGATTTCGGCTGTACCTTGCGCTGACGGCCATTCTTTGCCATTGCCAGCGCGACCGGAAATTGCCCTGCGAAAGCCGAACCGATGAAATTCACCCTGTCCTGGCTGAAAACGCACCTCGAAACCACCGCCAGCGTCGACGAGATCGCCGAGACGCTGACCGATCTCGGGCTCGAGGTCGAAGAGGTGTCGAACCCCGCTGACCGGCTCAGGGAATTTACCATCGGCAAGGTGCTCCATGCCGAGCCCCACCCCGACGCCGACCGCCTGCGTGTCTGCAAGGTGGCGACCGACGAGGGCGAGCTGCAGATCATCTGCGGCGCCCCGAACGCGCGCGAGGGCATCACCGTCGTCGTGGCAAAGCCGGGCGTCTACGTGCCAGGCATCGACACCACCATCGGCGTCGGCAAGATCCGCGGCATCGAAAGCTTCGGCATGATGGCCTCGGAACGCGAACTCGAGCTGTCGGACGAACATGACGGCATCATCGAACTCCCCTCGGGCGAGGTCGGCGAGCGCTTCATCGACTGGCTGGCCGATAACGACCCCTCCAAGGTCGATCCGGTGATCGAGATCGCAATCACCCCCAACCGGCCCGACGCGCTTGGCGTGCAGGGCATCGCGCGCGATCTCGCCGCACGCGGGATCGGGAAGCTGAAGCCCCGGCCCGTCGATCCCGTTCCCGGCGAATATCCCTGCCCGATCTCCGTCAGCATCGACGCGGATACCCTCGACGGCTGCCCGGTCTTCACCGGCCGGCTGATCCGCGGCGTGAAAAACGGCCCGTCGCCGCAATGGCTTCAGGACCAGCTGCGCGCCATCGGGCTGCGCCCGATCTCCGCGCTGGTCGATGTGACCAACTTCTTCACCTACGACCGCAACCGCCCGCTGCACGTCTTCGACGCCGACAAGGTCGCCGGCGGCACCCTGCGCGTGCACCGCGCCAAGGGCGGCGAGACCATCGAGGCGCTCGACGACAAGACCTATACCTTCGAACCCGGCATGATGGTAATCTCCGACGCCAACGAACCGGAAAGCATCGCCGGCATCATGGGCGGCGCCGCTTCGGGCGTGACCGAGGAGACCGTCAATGTCTTCCTCGAATCCGCCTTCTGGGACAACGTGCAGATCGCGCTGACCGGCCGTGCGCTCAAGATCAACTCGGACGCGCGCTATCGTTTCGAGCGGGGCGTCGATCCTGAATTCACCCTCCCGGGCCTGGAACTGGCAACCCAGATGATCATCGATCTCTGCGGCGGCGAAGCCTCCAGTGTGGTCGTCGCCGGCGCCATTCCTGATCACCGCCGCGCCTACAAGCTCGACACCGCGCGGGTGCAAAGCCTTGTCGGCATGGACATCCCCGAAAGCGAACAGCGCCAGACGCTGACCCGCCTCGGCTTCCGTCTGGAAGGCAATCTGGCCCAGGTGCCCAGCTGGCGCCCCGACGTGACCGGCGAGGCCGATCTGGTCGAGGAGGTCGCCCGCGTCGCCTCGCTCACCAAGCTCGAAGGCCGGCCGCTGCCGCGCCTCACCGACGGCGTGCCGCGTCCGGTGATGACGCCGATGCAGCGCCGCGAACAGGCCGCGCGCCGGACCTGCGCCGCGCTCGGCTACAACGAATGCGTGACCTACTCCTTCATCGACCAGGCCAGCGCGGCACTGTTCGACGGCGGAACCCCGGCGACGATGCTCGAAAACCCGATTTCCTCGGAAATGAGCCACATGCGCCCCGACCTTTTGCCCGGCCTGCTTCAGGCGGCAGCCCGGAACCAGGCGCGCGGCTTCATGGACATGGGCCTGTTCGAAATCGGCCCTGTCTTCCACGGCGGCGAACCGGGCGAACAGCAGGCCCAGGTGACCGGCCTGCTGATCGGCCGCACCGGCCCGAAGGACGTGCAAAAGGCCGCGCGTGCCGTGGATGTCTTCGATGTCAAGGCCGACGCCGAGGCCGTGCTAGCCGCGATGGGCGCGCCCGCCAAGGTGCAGATCCAGCGCGGCGGCGCCGGCTGGTGGCATCCGGGCCGGCACGGGCGTATCTGCCTAGGCCCGAAGAAGGTGCTGGGCGTCTTCGGTGAGCTGCACCCCAAGATTCTGGCCGCGATGGACGTGAAAGGCCCGGCGATGGCCTTCACCCTCTGGCCCGAAGAGGTGCCGCAGGCCCGCAAGGGCACCGCGACGCGCGCGGCGCTGGAACTGCGCGACCTGCAGGCGGTCGAACGCGACTTCGCCTTCGTGGTCGACGCCGGGGTCGAGGCGCTGACGCTCGTCAACGCCGCCGCCGGGGCGGACAAGGCGCTGATCGAGGACGTGCGCGTCTTCGACGAATTCCGCGGCGGCTCGCTGGGCGAGGGGAAGAAATCCCTCGCCGTCACCGTGCGCCTCCAGCCCACCGGCAAGACCCTGACCGAGGCCGAGATCGAGGCGGTTTCGGCCAAGATCGTCGAAAAGGTGACCAAGGCCACCGCCGGCACCCTGCGCGGCTGACGGCACGCCGTTCCTACATGTCCTAGCTAGGACGGGGGTCTAACCCGTTGTCCAAAATACAGATAGCGCTAACAGCCTTCTGAAGACGCCGCGCCGAAAAGGCGCGGCACAGTCTCCGCTAGGCTTACCGCGGGCTGCGCTTGGCCAGGATCCGCTGCAACGTCCGGCGGTGCATGTTCAGCCGCCGCGCCGTCTCGCTCACATTGCGCTCGCACAGCTCATAGACCCGCTGGATATGCTCCCAGCGCACGCGGTCCGCGCTCATCGGGTTGTCGGGCGGCGGGGGCAGTTCGTCCGACCGCGCCAGCAGCGCATTGGTGATATCCGTCGCATCCGCCGGCTTCGAAAGATAGTCGGTGGCCCCGACCTTCACCGCCGCCACCGCCGTCGCAATCGCGCCATATCCGGTCAGAACCACAATCCGGCAATCCGGCCGCTTTTCCCGCAGCACCTCGACCACATCCAGCCCGTTGCCGTCCTCCAGCCGCAGGTCGACCACGGCATAGGCCGGCGGGCGAGCCGTCGCCACCGCGCGTCCGGCAGCGACGGATCCGGCCATCTCGATCTCGAAGCCACGCTTTTCCATGGCCTTGGCCAGACGCCGCAGAAACGGCTCGTCATCGTCCACCAGCAACAGCGATTTGTCCGGCCCCAAATCGGCCTGTGACCCGTCAGCCATGTCAGCGTCTCCTTCTGGAACACACTTTTTCCGAGTATGGCCAGCGCTGCCGTAAAGGTCAAACGCCGTTACATCTTCACGCTTCGTCAAGGAAACACCCGATCCGGTCCGCCACGGTGTCGGCGCTCTCTTCATGGCGGAAATAATCGACGAAACCGATCTGCGGCAGAACCAGATAGCTGAAGGTCGAATGATCGACCATGTAAAACTCGCCCTGTTCCGGATGCGCCTTGTAATAGGACCGATAGGCCTGGCTCGCCGCCTTGATCTGCGCGGGCGACCCGGTCAGCCCGATGGCCCGCTCGTGGATATTCGCCGCGAAATCGCCCACCACCTCGGGTGTATCGCGCTCGGGATCGACCGTGATGAACACCGGCGTCACCATCTGCCCCTTGGCCGCCAGCAGATCGACCGCATCCGCATTGCGCGACATGTCGAGCGGGCAGACATCGGGACAGAAGGTATAGCCGAAATAGATCAGCGTCGGTTCGGTGATCACGTCCTTGTCCGTCACGGTCTCGCCCTTGGCATTCACCAGCTCGAAGGGCCCGCCGATCTGCGCCGTGCCCCCGGCGATCTGACTGGTGCGGCACTGGGCAAAGCGGTCATCGCCCTGACCCAGCGTGCTGGCAAACCACAGACCCCCGGACAGCACGGCCAGGAACCCGGCGGCAAGATAGACGTAAAACGGGCGCATCGGGCGGGATCCTCCCCTTCAGGAACGCGGTTGATCGGGACGCCGGGCAGACCTATCAAGATGACCATCAGGCGCAATGCGCAAAAGGTCACAATGTCGTTGTCCGATCTTCTCAGCCCCTACGGCCAGGAACGCGGGAACTGGATCCGTCTGCGGACGATGATCCTGCTGCGTTGGGTGGCCATTTTCGGACAGCTCGCGGCGATCCTGGTGGCCCAGGTCGTCTATCACATCCAGCTCGAGGTCGGGCTCTGCTACATGGCCGTCGGCGCCTCGGTCATCGGCAACCTCATCGCGATCTTCGTTTTTCCGCAGAACAAGCGCCTGTCAGAATCCGAAAACCTCCTGATGGTACTGTTCGACCTGTTGCAGCTCTCCTTCCTGCTGTTTCTCACCGGTGGCCTGCACAACCCCTTCGCCCTGCTGCTGCTGGGGCCGGTCACGATCTCGGCCAGCGTTCTGGGCCTGCGCTCGACCCTGCTGGTCGGCGGCACCGCCATCCTGCTGGTGACGCTGCTGGCCAACACCCACCTGCCGCTGATGATGGACGACGGCACCATCCTGCATCTGCCCGCCCTCTTCGTCTTCGGCAACTGGGTCGCGATCACCATCGCCGTGCTGTTCATCGGCGCCTATTCCCAGCGGGTGAATTCCGAGATCCACTCGATGTCCGACGCGCTCTCCGCCACCCAGATGGCTCTGGCCCGTGAACAGAAGCTGACCGACCTGGGCGGGGTGGTGGCGGCGGCCGCGCACGAACTCGGCACGCCGCTGGCGACGATCAAGCTCACCAGCGCCGAACTGATGGAAGAGCTGGCAGACCGGCCCGACCTGCGGGACGACGCCGCGCTGATCCGGCAGCAGGCCGACCGCTGCCGCGACATCCTGCGCGACATGGGCCGGGCAGGGAAGGACGACCTGCACCTGCGCCAGGCCCCGCTGAGCGCGGTTCTGACCGAGGCGGCCGAGCCGCATCTGGAGCGGGGCAAGAACATTCATTTCGCCGAGATGCCGGGCAAGGATGCCCCGACGCAGGTGCCGTCGATCCTGCGCAAGCCCGAGGTGATTCACGGTCTGCGCAATCTCGTGCAGAACGCGGTCGACTTTGCCCGCAGCACGGTCTGGATCGAATCTGCCTGGACCGAGGATCGCATCTCGGTCCGGATCATGGACGACGGACGGGGATTTCCGCCGCATCTGATCGGACGCATCGGCGATCCCTTCGTACGGCGGCGGCGCAGCGAAAGCGACCGCAAGTCGCGGCCGGAATACGAAGGCATGGGCCTTGGCCTGTTCATCGCCAAGACCCTGCTGGAACGCACCGGGGCCGAACTCAGCTTTGCCAACGGCCCGGACCGTGACCTGCCGGGGCCAGACGCCGGCGCGCGCATCGGCGCGGTGGTCGAGGTCGTCTGGCCCCGCGCCAAGATCGACGCCCAGCACCGCGACAACGCTGTGCCCATGCGGGCGAACCAGCCGATCCGCATCTGATTGCTTAAAATCCCAACGCGTTAAGCCGGCGTTAACCATTGCTGAAAATAGTCGTCGCGGCATGACAGGCTGGGACGCCACGACGATGATGACACCGCAGTTAGTGGACCTGGTTCTGCTCATTGGCGTCAGCCTGGTCACCGCGATCCTGGCCGTGGTCTGGCTGGGACCGGGCAGGCAGCGACGACCTGAACCGCTGCTGGGCGACGCTGCGGTCTGGCTGTTCGCCGGGCACGAGCTGCTCGATCTCTCCGACCGGGCCCGCCTCCTGTTCGACGGCCAGACTGACCGGCCCGACTGGGACAGCCTCTGCGCCTGGCTGTCGCAGCAGTTTCCCGACCTGCCGCGCGATCAGGCCCGCATCCGGGACAGCCAGCGCATCGACATCGCGGCCGGAGCTCCGGGCGACCCAAGCTGCCTGACCTGCGAATGGCTGAACGGCGTCATCCGGCTGCATCTTTCCGAAACGACCCAGCCACAATCCGGCGGCAACGGACTGCTGGTGGCCCAGCGCCGGGAACTGGCCGCGCTGCGCTGCGCGGTCGACAAATCGCCCTATCCGATCTGGACCCTGACCAAGACGGGTGAGGTCGCCTGGGCCAACAGCGCCTACACCCGGCTCGCCGGGGACAGCGCCGCGCCGCTGTTCAACCTGCCACGCGGGCCACAGACCGGACGCAAACGCCTGCCGCTCGCCCGCGAAGGCGAGGACAACCGCCATTGGTTCGATGTCTCGATGGTGCCCGATGCCTCCGGGATGCTCTGCTATGCCGTCGACGTCGATGCCGTGGTGCAGGCCGAAGAGGCGCAGCGCCAGTTCGTCCAGACGCTGGCCAAGACATTCGCGCAGCTCTCCATCGGCCTCGCGATCTTCGATCGTCACCGCCAGCTCGCGCTGTTCAATCCCGCGCTTGTCGATCTTACCGCCCTGCCGGCCGATTTCCTGACCGCGCGCCCCAACATGCTGTCGTTCTCCGACCGGCTGCGCGACCAGAACATGATGCCCGAGCCGAAGAACTACAACAGCTGGCGCCATCAGATGGCCGACCTCGTGGCCGCCGCGAAGGACGGGCGCTATCACGAAACCTGGTCGCTGCCCTCGGGCGCGGTCTATTCGGTCAGCGGGCGACCGCATCCTGACGGCACCATCGCCTTCCTGTTCGAGGACATTACCGCCGAAATCACCCTGACCCGCCGCTTTCGCGCCGATCTGGAACTGGGCCAGTCGATCCTCGACCGGCTGGAACAGGGCGTGGCCGTCTTTGCCGCCGATGGCAGCCTGACGGTGACGAATGCCGCCTACCGCGACCTCTGGGCCACCGACCCGGAAAAGAGCTTTGCCCAGCTCTCGGTCATCGATGCCACAAGATGCTGGCAGGCGCGCTGCAAGGCCAGTCCGCTGTGGGGAGAGATCCGCGATTTTGTCGCCACGCGCGAGAACCGCACCGATTGGTGGGCCGAAATCTTTCTGACCAGCGGCGAGCCGATCACCTGCCGGATCATGCCGCTGCAGAAGGGCGCCACTCTGGTGTCATTCCACCGCCACCCAAAACCCCTGTCAGGAGAGCGCGAGGGCAGGGCAGCAACGGCCGACGCCATGCCCTGAACCGGCTTGCGGCCAGCCCGGCCCGGCGCCATGGTACGCGCATGGCCGAAACGTCGCTCTCGCTTACCCTGCCTTCGCCCGAGGCCACAGCCGATCTGGCCCGCAGACTGGGCGCGCGGCTCCACCCCGGCGACACCCTGCTGTTCAGCGGCCCCATCGGCGCCGGCAAGACGCATTTCTGCCGCCAGATGATCCGGTCGCTGCTGGACCGGGACGAGGATGTTCCCTCGCCGACCTTCACCCTGGTGCAAAGCTACGACAGCCCCGCCGGCGAGATCTGGCACGCCGATCTCTACCGCCTGGGCGATATCGGCGAGATCATCGAACTCGGCCTCGATGACGCTTTCGCGACCGCGATCTGCCTGGTCGAATGGCCCGACCGGCTGGGGCCGCTCGCGCCGCCGGGCGCTCTCGACATCGCCCTTGCGCCCGACGCCGCGCTGGAGGACACCCGGCACATCACCTTCACCTGGACCGATCCGAAATGGGCCGGCCGACTGGATTTCGCGCGCGATGACTGACCGCTCCACCCTGGCCGACAGCTTCCTGGCCACCACCTTCATGGCCGGCGCCACCCGCGGCCCGCTGGCCGGCGACGCCTCGAACCGCCGCTATGAACGGCTGCGCGATGCCGGGGGCCGCACCGCGGTCCTGATGGACGCCCCGCCGGACAAGGGCGAGGATGTGCGCCCCTTCGTCCGCATTGCCCGACACCTGCACGGGCTGGGGCTGAGCGCGCCCGAGATCTACGCCGAAGATACCACGCATGGCTTTCTCCTGATCGAGGATCTGGGCGACGCCCTGTTTTCCCGCGTGATCCCGAAGGACCCGGCCATTGAGGCAACGCTCTACCGCGCCGCGACCGATGTTCTGGTGACACTGGCCCAGGCGCCGCTGCCGCAGCTCGACCCCTACGGCCCCCAGCGGATGACCGACCTGGCCTGCCTGGCTTTCACCAAGTATCGCGATCCCGTCGCGGGTGCGGCGGACGCGCAGGCGCAGACCGAATTCGCCACCCGCTTCCGCGAGATCCTGGAGCGCACTACGACAGGCCGAACCGTCCTCGCCCAGCGCGACTACCACGCCGACAACCTCTTGTGGCTGCCCGAACGCGAAGGCCCGGCCCGCGTCGGCCTGCTCGACTTTCAGGACGCCATGGCCGGGCACCCGGCCTATGATCTGGTCTCGCTTCTGCAGGACGTCCGCCGGGATGTCTCGCCCGAGGTCGAAGACCAGATGCTCGCCCACTACATCGCGGACACCGGCGTGGCGGACTCGGACTTCCGCACCGTCTACCGCGTGCTCGGCGCCCAGCGCAACCTGCGGATCCTCGGAGTCTTCGGCCGGCTGGGCCTCGATTATGGCAAGCCGCATTACGTCGACATGATCCCCAAGGTCTGGGCACACGTGATGCGCGACATCGCCGACCCCGCGCTCGCCCCGGTGGCGCAGCTCTTGCGCGACAGCCTGCCCGAACCGACGCCCGCCGTGCTTGCAAGGCTGCGCCGATGACGCTGCCCGTCCTCCTCTTCGCCGCCGGCTTCGGCACACGCATGGGCGCGCTGACCCGCGACCGGCCCAAACCGCTGATCGCGGTGGCCGGGCGGCCCCTGATCGACCACGCGCTTGATCTCGCGGTCGGTATCGGCGCCCCGGTGATCGCCGCAAACGCCCATTACAAAGCCGAGATGCTGGCCGCGCATCTGACACCGAAGGGCGTCGAGATCTCGCATGAAACGCCCGATATTCTCGACACCGGCGGTGGCCTCAAGGCGGCCCTGCCGCTGCTGGGCGACGGCCCGGTGATCACCCTGAACACCGACGCAATCTGGTCCGGCCCGAACCCGCTGGCGCAATTGCTCGCCGCCTGGGATCCCGCCCGGATGGATGCCCTGCTGACCTGCGTGCCACACGCCCGGACGGTCGGGCGCGACAAGGGCGGTGACTTCGGCCTCGACGCCGAAGGCCGCATCTCGCGCGGTGGCGACATGGTCTATGGCGGCGCGCAGATCATCGCCGCCGAACACGTTGCGGCGCATCCCGGCCAGGTCTTCTCGATGAACGCGGTCTGGGACGAGATGGCAGAGCGCGGCCGCCTGTTCGGCGCGATTTACCCCGGCCGCTGGTGCGACGTGGGCCACCCCGATGGCATAAGGATCGCCGAAACCCTCCTGTCAGAGCCGCATGTTTGAGCCGTCCGACAAACCAAGGGTCTTTGCCCTGCCGCCCGGCGTCGACTTTCCCGCCGCATTGCTGGCCGGAATCGACGCCCGCCTGGCGGGCCAGCCGCCGCAGGCGGCGGCGCGCCTCCGCCTGATCGTCAACACCCGCCGCATGGCCCGCCGCATCCGGGCGCTGCAGGACGCCGGGCCGGCGAAACTGCTGCCCCGCCTCTCGCTGGTGACCGATATCGCCGCGCTGACCCCGCTCGCCCCGGCGGAACCCGCCGCGCCGGGCCTGCGCCGCCGCCTGCAACTGGCCCAGCTGGTCGCCCGCCTGCTCGACCGCCAGCCCGATCTGGCCGCCCGCGCCTCGGTCTACGACCTCGCCGACAGCCTCGCCGCGCTGATGGACGAGATGGCCGATGAAGGCGTCGCCCCCGATGTCCTGCGCCAGCTCGACGTCGCCGACATGTCGGGCCATTGGGCGCGCGCGCTCGCCTTCATCGGCATCGCCGAAGACTACCTGCAATCCGGCGGCGCCGACGACGCGACCCACCGCAACCGCCGCGCCGTCGAGGCGCTGAGCGCCGCCTGGGCCGAGACCCCGCCTCAGGGGCCGGTGCTGGTGGCCGGCTCGACCGGATCGCGCGGCACCACGCTCATGCTGATGGAGGCGGTGGCGCGTCTGCCGCAGGGCGCGATCCTCCTGCCGGGCTTCGACTTCGACCAGCCGGACCGCGTCTGGGCCGACCTGACCCGCACCCAGGGCACCGAGGACCATCCGCAATACCGCTTCGCCCATATGATGGAGCGGCTGGGCATCACCCCCGGCGACGTGATCCGCTGGACCGATACGCCCGCCCCCGCACCGGCGCGCAACCGGCTCGTCTCGCTCGCCCTGCGGCCCGCGCCCTTCACCGATGCCTGGCTCGACGAAGGGCCGCGGCTGGGCGACATCGGACAGGCCACCGAGGCCATGACGCTGGTCGAGGCGCCCGACCCCCGCACCGAGGCGCTGGCCATCGCGATGCGCCTGCGCGCCGCCGCCGAAGCCGGCCAGACCGCCGCGCTGATCACCCCCGACCGGATGCTGACCCGCCGCGTTTCCGCCGCACTCGACCGCTGGCGGATCACCCCCGACGACAGCGCCGGGATGCCGCTGCACCTCTCGCCGCCCGGCCGCTTCCTGCGCCATGTTGCGGCGCTGTTCACCGATCGCCTGACGGCCGAGGCCCTGGTGACGCTGCTGAAACATCCGCTCTGCCATTCCGGGCCGGATCGCAACCTGCACCTGATCCACAGCCGCAACCTGGAACTGCACCTGCGCCGCAACGGCCCAGCCTTCCCCGACGCTGCGGGGCTGAGGGCCTATGCCGCCCGGCTGGACGATCCGCCAACCGCCTGGATCGACTGGCTGATCGCGCTTGTCACCGACCAGACCGTCCGCGGCGACCTCGACCTGTCCGACTGGGTGCTCCGCCTGCGCCGCGTGGCCGAAGCGCTCGCAGGGGGCAGCGCGACCGAAGGCTCGGGCGGCCTGTGGGAGAAAAACGCCGGACAGGAGGTGCTGAAGACCCTGACCGCATTGGAAACCGAATCCGGCCACGGCGGCGCGATGGGCGCCCGCGACTTCGCCGACCTGCTTGGGGCTCTGCTGCAATCCGGCGAAGAGGTGCGCGACCGCGACAAGCCGCACGAAGGCATCCTGATCTGGGGCACGCTCGAGGCGCGGGTGCAGGGCGCCGACCTGCTGATCCTGGGCGGCCTGAACGAAGGCGCCTGGCCCGAGGTCGCCCGCCCCGATCCCTGGCTGAACCGCTCCATGCGCAAACAGGCCGGGCTGTTGCTGCCCGAGCGGCGCATCGGCCTCTCCGCCCATGACTTCCAGCAGGCAATCGCCGCGCCCGAGGTCTGGCTCACCCGCGCGATCCGCTCCGACGATGCCGAAACCGTGCCCTCGCGCTGGCTGAACCGTCTGACCAACCTGCTCGAGGGCCTGCACGAAACCGGCAAACCCGCGCTGGCCGGGATGCGCGACCGGGGCCGTCACTGGCTCGATCTGGCCGAGGCCGCCGAATTCGCGCCCAGGATCGCGGGCGCGCATCGCCCCTCGCCAAAGCCCCCCGTCGCCGCGCGGCCCCGGCGGCTGTCGATCACCGAGATCAAGACGCTGATCCGCGACCCCTATGCGATCTATGCCCGCCATGTGCTGCGGCTGAACCCGCTCGACCCGCTGGCGATGGAGCCCGACGCGGCCCTGCGCGGCAATGTCGTGCACGACATTCTCGAAGCCTTCATCAAGGAAACCCGCGACGATCCCGCCGCCCTGACGCCCGCGCGCCTGCTCGACCACTGCGCCCGCGTGCTGGAAACCGACGTGCCCTGGCCCGCCGCCCGTCGGCTGTGGCTGGCCCGGCTGGGCCGCATCGCCGGCGATTTCGTCCAGGCCGAACGGCGCCGGCAGGATCAGGCCCGCCCCGAGCATCTGGAAACCAAGGTGCGGGTGCCGCTGCCGGGCGTCGATTTCACCCTGACCGGCCGCGCCGACCGGATCGACATCGACGCCTCCGGCAACCTGCTGATCTACGACTACAAGACCGGGCATGTGCCAACGACGCGCGAACAGAAATACTTCGACAAACAGCTCCTGATCGAAGCCGCCCTCGCCGAACAGGGTCTGTTCAAGGGGATTCCCGCCGCGCCCGTGGTCCAGGCGCTGTTCCTCGGGATCGGCAGCACCCTCAGCGAACAGCCCGCGCCGTTGGACGAGGAAAGCGCGGCCGAGGTGCTGGCCCGGCTGGTCACGCTGATCCGCCACTATCACCGCGCCGATCAGGGATTCACCGCACGGCGGATGCTGTTCAAGGACACCGACCGCGGCAACTATGACCATCTGGCCCGCTTCGGCGAATGGGACGGCAGCGTCACGGCCACCCCGGAGGTCCTCGAATGACCCGCGACGCGGCGACCGAGGCGCAGGTGCGCGCCGCGCGGCCCGATGCCTCGACCTGGCTGGCCGCCAACGCCGGGTCGGGCAAGACGCGGGTGCTGACCGACCGGGTGGCGCGGCTGCTGCTCGACGGGGTCGAACCCCAGAACATCCTCTGCCTCACCTATACCAAGGCGGCGGCCAGCGAGATGCAGAACCGCCTGTTCCGCCGCCTGGGCGAATGGACCATGCTGACCGACACCGCGCTGGCCGAACAGCTGGACGTGCTCGGCGTCGAAGGCGCGCTGACACCCGACCGGATGCGCCACGCCCGCACGCTCTTTGCCCGCGCCATCGAGGCGCCGGGCGGTCTCAAGATCCAGACGATCCACTCCTTCTGTTCCGCCCTCCTGCGCCGCTTCCCGCTCGAAGCCGGCGTCAGTCCGCAATTCGCCGAGATGGAAGACCGCGCCGCCCGGCTGCTGGTGAGCCAGATCGTCGAAACCATGGCCGACGGCCCGCAGCGCCCGCTGCTCGACGGCATCGCCGCCTATGTCTCGGACGCCCGGCTGGAGGATCTGTTGCAGGCGGTGCTGAAACACCGGCAGGCGCTGATCGAAGTCAGCCCCGAGGCCATCACTCGTGCACTTGGTTTGCCGCCGAACCCAAGTGAGCTTGACGCTATTGCAATTGCATTCGACGGATCGGAACAAGCTCTCTGGTCTGACCTTTTGCCAATCCTCAAAACGCTGTCGAAAAGCTATGCGGATTTGGCAGATCGCCTCGCAAAAATTGATGTTATCGCACCGACGCTTTCCGATCTTGAGGCCTTAAAGCCCGAGTTTCTATATCAAAGTGATGGCAAAAACGGGGACTACCAAAAAGGCGACTCCAAGTCTCGGAACTTCCCGCAATCAAACCACAGCAAAGCCTTAGTAGCCGTAGAACCGGTTGCGGATGCACTGCATGGTTTCATGGACCGGGTTCACGAGGCGCATGTCTTTCAGAATGCAATTGCTAGCTTTGAAAAATCCCGCACCCTCCACGCCTTCGCCGCCGCGTTCCTGCCGGAATACGAACGCCAGAAACAGCTGCGCGGCCTGCTCGATTTCGACGACCTGATCCTGAAGGCCCGGCAGCTGCTGAACGACCGCTCCGTCGCGGCCTGGGTGCTCTACCGTCTCGACGGCGGCATCGACCACATCCTGGTGGACGAGGCGCAGGACACCAGCCCCGAACAATGGGACGTGATCGAAAAGCTGGCGCAGGAGTTCACCACCGGCGAAGGCGCGCGGCCCGATGTGCGCCGGACCATCTTCGTGGTGGGCGACAAGAAACAGTCGATCTACTCCTTCCAGGGCGCCGATCCCGGCGCCTTCGACCGGATGCAGGCCGATTTTGCCGGCCGGCTGGAGGCGACGGGCGACCGCCTCTTTGACCTGACGCTCGAATTCTCCTTCCGTTCGGCTGAAACGATCCTGCGGCTGGTCGACAACGTCTTCGCCGGGAAGGCGCAGGCCGGGTTCCCCGTCGACGGGCGACACCGCGCCTTCCACTCCGACCTGCCGGGGCGGGTCGATCTCTGGCCCGCGATCCCCAAGGCCGAAGACGACGAACGCCCCGAATGGACCGACCCGGTCGACCGGCCCGGCGCACAGCATCACGAGGTGCTGCTGGCGCGGCAGGTGGCGCAGTCGATCAAGGACATGATCGACCGCCGGGAAACCGTCCCGGACCGCGACCGCGACAGCCTGTTCCGCCGTCCCGTGCGCCCCGGCGATTTCCTCATCCTGGTGCAGCGCCGCTCCACCCTGTTTTCCGAGATCATCCGCGCCTGCAAGGGCGCCGGTCTGCCCATTGCCGGCGCCGACCGGCTGAAGGTCGGCGCGGAACTGGCGGTCAAGGATCTGGCCGCGCTGCTGCGGTTCCTCGCGACGCCCGAAGACGACCTCTCGCTTGCCGCCGCCCTGCGCTCGCCGCTGTTCGGCTGGACCGAACAGATGATCTTCGACCTCGCCCACCGAAGGCCCGAAGGCCGCTTCCTCTGGGCCGAACTTCGCAGGCGCGAACCCGAATTTCCCGACACCCTCGCCATGCTGCACGATCTGCGCGGGCAGGCCGATTTCCTGCGCCCCTACGATCTGATCGAACGGGTGCTGATCCGCCACGATGGCCGCAAACGCCTGATCGGCCGCCTGGGCGCCGAGGCCGAGGATGGCATCAACGCGCTGCTGGCCCAGGCGCTGGCCTATGAATCCTCGGCCGTTCCCAGCCTCACGGGTTTCCTCGTCTGGATGGAAACCGACGATCTGGAAATCAAGCGTCAGCTCGGCTCGGCGGGCGACATGATCCGGGTGATGACCGTCCACGGCGCCAAGGGGCTCGAGGCGCCCATCGTCATCCTGCCCGACACCGCCAACCGCAAGATCGACCCGCGTGGCGACATCCTGACCGCCGGGGGAGTCCCACTCTGGCGGACCCCGGCCGATGCCATGCCCCCCGCGATGGCAGAGTCCCGCGCCGAGGCGGTCGAGCGCGAGGCGGCGGAACGGCTGCGGCTGCTCTATGTGGCTCTGACACGGGCGGAAAAGTGGCTGATCGTCGCCGCAGCGGGCGAGGCCGACGACGGCTGGCACAGTGTGGTCGAGGCCGGGATGCAGGCCTCGGGCAGCGTCGCTGCCGATCAGCCCACCGGCCCCGGCCTGCGCATGATCGACGACGCCTGGGACCGGCTGCCGCTGCGCGAGCCCGAACAGACCACCCGCACCCTGGCCCCCGTTCCGGCTTTCTATGCCACCCCCGCCACGGTCCCGCCGCCGCTGCCAGAGGTGCTCAGCCCCTCGGACCTCGGTGGCGCCAAGGCGCTGCCCGGCGCCGAGGGCGACGAGACCGACACCGCGAAACAGCGCGGCACCCGGATTCACCGCCTGCTGGAACATCTGCCGGGCATCGCCGCCACCGACCGAGCCGCGCTCGCCGCGCACCTGCTGCCCGACGCCAGCCCCGACGATCTCGCCTTCGCCCTGGCCGAGGCGGCGTCGGTGCTCGACAATCCGACGCTCGCGCACGTCTGGGGCGCTGAGGTGCTGGCCGAGGTGGCCGTCACCGCCCCCATCGGCAACCGCCGCATCCACGGCGTGATCGACCGGCTGGTGATAACCGACGACGAAATCCTCGCCGTCGACATCAAGACAAACGGCACCTTTCCCGCCGATGCCGCCGCCTGTCCCGAAGGCGTGTTACGCCAGATGGGCGCCTATGCCGAGGCGCTCCGCCAGATTTGGCCGGGCCGCCGGATCTCTACCGCGATCCTCTGGACCCGCAGCGCCACGCTCATGCCCCTGCCGCACGATCTTGTGACGGAGGCCCTGGGTCGCACCCAAGATCTTGACCTTGGGGCCGCGGCTACCTAGGTTTCCAACCCTGACACATCCCTCCAGGAGACCCCGCATGTCGACCGTTGCCGTGACCGACGCCACCTTCGATGCCGAAGTGAAAAATTCCGATATCCCCGTCGTGGTGGATTTCTGGGCCGAGTGGTGCGGCCCGTGCAAGCAGATCGGCCCGGCTCTGGAAGAGCTTGCCAAGGAATACGAAGGCAAGATCAAGGTTGCCAAGGTCGACGTCGACAGCAACCCGAACTCCGCCGCCACCATGGGCGTGCGCAGCATTCCCGCGCTGTTCATCTTCAAGGACGGCCAGGTCGTCAGCAACCGCGCCGGCGCCGCACCGAAGGCAGCCCTGCAGAACTGGATCGATTCCTCGATCTGATCCGGCCGGCACCGGAAATCTCACGGCGCTCCCCTGGGGGCGCCGTTGTCGTTCGTGGCGATCAGACCGGCCAGCCGGCAGCGCGCAGGATGGCGGCGATGCGCATATCGACAGTATCCTTCCCGGCATTGATCGACATGGTCTGCCAGAACCAGTGGACATACCCGGCATAGTCCGGCGTCAGCGTTGGGCCGAGGGCGAGTGCAGCCTCGACCCCCAGTTCATGAACGTTTGCCGCTATGTGGTGAAAGTCGATCCGGCCGAAGAGAACCGAGGGCTTGGCGAAGAAATTCGCCAGGAAGGCTACCGATGAGTTCTGCGTCACAACGTAATCGCAGTCGGCCAGCAGCCCCTCCATGCCGCCGGTACGCAGATCAAGCCGCGGATGGGCGCGGGCAAGATCAACGAGCGCGTCCCGTTCGGGCTGGGAGTACGTTTCTTTCGGATGCAGCGTTGCCACAACCGGCCGGTCGTCATGCGCCAGAACGGCGCGCAACATGTCCACCGGGGAACAGCTTTGAAACGACCGGTGCTCCAGCAGTCTCCCTTGCAGCGGAACGTAACAAATGCCGTCTCGGCGCGGTTCGGGGGCCTCCCGGAACAGGCGATTGCGCCAGTAACCGTAAAAGCGGTCCGCCTCGGCCCGATGAACCTCTCCGGCCGGGAACGGGGTCCGCGCAACCGTCCAGTCCCAGCGGCGCGCCGATTTCTCGATCGACCAGAAGGGATATTCGTAGACCTTGCGCATTGTCAGGGTCCGGTCGTTGCCCGGTTCGGCCATGTGCAACATGGCATACCCGTCGCGCAGCGGCGCGCTCAGCAATTCGGCCGGGCCATCGTTCAGATATTCGACGCGGAACCCCGCGCGGGCGGCGACACCGGCGATACGCGAAATGAAATTATGCCCGCCGTTCGCGGCCCGGCGGCGCAGGGCTTCGTGAAGATAGAACCGCAGGACCGGGGCGTTCGACATGGGCGGACCTTAGAGTCGGCCCCGTGGGCAGACAAGCTGCTGCCCTTGTGCCGGGCGCCATCGTTGGCCATATACCCCTGAAGCAAAACGCGGAGGATGCATGAGCACGCAGGATTTCCCCGGCTGGCACGGCACCACGATCATCGGCGTCCGCAAGGGCGGAGAGGTGGTGATCGCGGGTGACGGACAGGTCTCGCTGGGCCAGACCGTGATCAAGGGCACCGCCCGCAAGGTGCGCCGCCTGTCTCCGGGCGGATACGACGTGGTCGCGGGCTTTGCCGGATCGACGGCCGACGCCTTCACCCTGCTGGAACGGCTGGAATCCAAGCTCGAGGCGACGCCCGGTCAGCTGGCCCGCGCCAGTGTCGAGCTCGCCAAGGACTGGCGCACCGACAAGTATCTGCAAAAGCTCGAGGCGATGCTGATCGTCACCGACGGCAAGGAACTGCTCGTCATCACCGGCGCGGGCGACGTGCTCGAACCCGAACATGACGTCGCCGCCATCGGCTCGGGCGGGAACTATGCGCTCGCCGCCGCGCGCGCGATGATGGACAGCGACAGGACCGCCGAGGAGGTGGCCCGCGCCGCCATGGCCATCGCGGCCGATATCTGTGTCTACACCAACGGAAACCTCTCGGTGGAATCCATTCGGTGATCGACACGGCCGACATCCGCGCCGCGGTCAGCGCGGGTGTCCTGTCGGAACGACAGGCCGCGCAGCTGACCGCCCTGGCCCACAGCCGGCGCGGCGCGCGCGAGAACCTGGCGGCGGGCGACGAACCCTTCGAGCTCTTCCGCGGGTTCAACGAAATCTTCATCATGACCGGGCTGATCATCCTGGCGACGGGCTATGTCTCGGTTGTCGGATGGTTCGTCGCCGGCCGGCTGGAAATCTGGCAATGGTCGCTGCAATGGATCAGCATCGCCACCGCCGCCTTCGTCTGGCTGTTTTCCGAATATTTCATCCGCCGCCGCCGGATGATCGGCCCCGCGATCCTGCTCTCGCTGATGTTCGCCTCCGTGGCGGTCCTGGGCTTCGGCAACTGGCTGGCCCAGGTCTTCATGATCGCGCGCGAGGATTACGCCAGCCTGATCCTGCCCGGCCTCCTGGCCACGCTCGCCGTCTTCGTCTTCTGGCTGCGTTTCAAGGTGCCCTTCGCGCTGGCGCTGGTCGCACTTGGCCTCTTCGCCACCGCCCTGCTGGCCGCCGCCACCCGCAATGGCACCCCGCAGGACGTGAAAGAGCTCTTCATCCTCTCGGCCGATGGCGGTTTTGCCTGGATCACCCTGGCGCTGGGCCTCTGCACCTTCGCCGTCGCCATGGCCTTCGACGCCAGCGACCCCCATCGAGTCACCCGCCGCGCTGCACAGGGCTTCTGGCTGCACCTCGTCGCCTCGCCCATGATCATCAACACCGTGGCGCTGTCGCTGATCGCCGCCCAAAGCCAGTCCGGAAATCTGACCCTCTTCCTCGTCATGGGTGGTTTTGCGCTGATCGCGGTCGTGATCGACCGCAGGTCTTTTCTCATGGCCGCGATTGCCTATGTCGTTGGGGTGATCGCAACGCTCTATCCCGTCACGCAGGGCGGAAACTTCGGCTGGGTGATCCTCGCTTTGGGCGTCTTCCTGCTCACGCTCGGCGCGTTCTGGGCGTCCATCCGCACCGCGCTGCTGGCGCTGCTGCCGCTCGGACGGCTGCGCGCCTATCTCCCGCCGGCACATTGAACAACGGCCGCAAACTGAACAAAGGACCGTGATGACCGACCTTACCCCCCGTGAAATCGTCAGCGAACTCGACCGCTACATCATCGGCCAGAAGGATGCGAAACGGGCCGTGGCCGTGGCCCTGCGCAACCGCTGGCGGCGCAAGCAGCTCTCCGACGACCTGCGCGACGAGGTCTATCCCAAGAACATCCTGATGATCGGCCCCACCGGCGTCGGCAAGACCGAGATCAGCCGCCGCCTGGCCCGTCTGGCCCGCGCGCCCTTCATCAAGGTCGAGGCGACCAAGTTCACCGAGGTCGGCTATGTCGGCCGCGATGTCGAGCAGATCATCCGCGATCTCGTCGACAGCGCCATCGTCCAGGTGCGCGACCAAATGCGCGAAGACGTGAAGGTCGCCGCACACAAGGCCGCCGAGGAACGGGTGATTTCCGCCATCGCCGGCGAGGACGCCCGCGAAGGCACCCGCGAGATGTTCCGCAAGAAACTCAAGGCGGGCGAGCTCGACGACACCATGATCGAACTCGATCTGGCCGACACCTCCAACCCGATGTCCATGTTCGAACTGCCGGGCCAGCCGGGCGCCAACATGGGGATGATGAACCTGGGCGACATGCTGGGCAAGGCGATGGGCGGCCGCAAGACACGCCGCCGGCTCAGCGTCGCCGAAAGCTACGAGGTCCTGATCGGCGAAGAGGCCGACAAGCTGCTGGATGACGAGACGGTGACCAAGAACGCGCTGGAAGCGGTCGAACAGAATGGCATCGTCTTCCTGGACGAGATCGACAAGGTCTGCGCCCGCGCCGAGACCCGCGGCGCCGATGTCAGCCGGGAAGGGGTGCAGCGCGATCTTCTGCCCCTGATCGAGGGCACCACGGTCTCGACCAAGCACGGCCCGGTGAAAACCGACCACATCCTCTTCATCGCCTCGGGCGCCTTCCACATCGCCAAGCCGTCCGACCTCCTGCCCGAACTCCAGGGCCGCTTGCCGATCCGCGTCGAACTGCGCGCCCTGACGGAAGAGGATTTCGTGCGCATCCTGACCGAAACCGACAATGCGCTGACCCGCCAGTATACCGCGCTGATGGGCACCGAACAGGTCACCGTGACCTTCACCGAGGACGGCATCGCCGCGCTCGCGCGCATCGCCGCCGAGGTGAACCGCTCGGTCGAGAACATCGGCGCGCGGCGGCTCTACACCGTGATGGAGCGGGTGTTCGAGGAACTGTCCTTCACCGCCCCCGACCGGTCGGGCGACAGCGTGACGGTCGATGCCGCCTTTGTCGACAAGAATCTGGGCGAACTGATGAGCAAGACCGACCTCAGCCGCTACGTCCTCTGACGCGGCTTTTCGGCCGAGGCGGTCTCTGCTAGCTGTTCCGGCATGCGAGCATTGGTCGCCCTGTTTCTGTGTCTCACCGTCGCCGCCTGCGGCGACCGCAGCTTTACGCCGGTCCTGCCGGATGCGCTGACGGTGGGCCAGCCGGTGCAGGTGCTGACAGCCACCAGCCGCAACCGCGAACAGGACGGCAACTTCGGCTACAACCGGTCCGAAACCCTCAGCTTTCTCGATCTCGACGTGTCCATCCCGCCCGATCACAAGGTCGGAACGCTCGAATTCGCCTACGCCCGTCCGAACCCCCGAACCCAGTTCACGCTCGCGGGTCAGGAAAACTTCTCCGGCCCGTCGGCCTTCGTGAACCACCTCCGCACCGACCTGGCCCGCAAGCCCGGCGGGCAGCGCGAGGTCACGATCTTCGTCCACGGTTTCAACACCACCCATTACGAAGCCGCCTTCCGCGCCGCGCAACTGGTGCACGACATCCAGCTGCCGGGCGAACTCGTGCTCTATTCCTGGCCCAGCCGGGGCAAGCCTCTGGCCTATGGATATGACTACGACAGCGTGCTTTTCGCGCGCGGCGGGCTGGAACAGCTGCTGACGCTGGTCACCCGGGACGGGGCGACGAAGGTTCTGCTGGTCGGACACTCGATGGGCAGCGCGGTGATCATGGAGACGCTGCGCACGCTCGACAACAAATCACCCGGCTGGGCAGGGCGCAACACCAGCGGCGTCGTGCTGATCTCGCCCGATCTCGATGTCGACGTCTTCCGCAGCCAGATGGACGGCCTCAAGACGGTGCCGCGCCCCTTCGTGATCTTCGTCTCGCATCAGGACCGGATCCTCAACCTCTCGGCCCGCCTGCGCGGCGCGCACGAACGCGAACGGCTGGGGACGATCTCGGATATCGCGCAGATTTCCGATCTGCCGGTCGAGATTGTCGATACCACCGCCTATGCGAAAGATGCCGGATCCACCCACTTCACGCCGGCGACCTCACCCGCGCTCATCTCGCTGCTGCGGCAGTTCCGGGTGGTGGACGGGATGCTCGGGCAGAACGATATCTCGCTTTCCTCGCTGCTGACGGGCCGGCCCTCGCAAAGCTCTTCGGCGGTGCGGATCGTCCTGCCGTTCCTGGGTGGCGACAAGTAGGTTCTCTCCCGTCCCGGCAGGGCCGGGCCATCAAGTTATTGATATCGAAGACATTGTTGCGAAAGTGATGTGCGGGTGCCGGATGGCACCCGTCACCGGCCCCGGCGCAGGTAGACGTAAAACGCGCCTTCGCCGCCGTGGCGGATGTGGGCCGAGGTAACCTGCAGAACCGCCTGCGCCAGCGGCGGCGTTTCCAGCCAGTGCGGCACCTGACGGCGCAGGATCCCGCGCGGCGTGGGATAGAGCACCCCGTGATCGCCGGCCCGGCCCTTGCCGGTAATGACCAGAACCAGTCGCTTGCCATCCGCCTGGGCCCGCAGGATGAACCGGACCAGGGCGGGATGCGCCGCGTCCAGCGTCATGCCGTGCAGGTCGATGCGGCCCTCTGGCACCAGCCGCCCGCGCTTCATCCGTCCGAAGGTGCCATGATCCATCCGCAGCGCGGGCGCCGATGCCGGGCGCGGCGGCGGTTCCGGCCGCGCCGCCGGGGCAGGGGAGGCCACAATCCGCGGCTGCGGGGTCTTCGATGGCTTGGGCTTGGGCCGCTGCACGGGTGCCGGATCGCGTTCGGGATGCAGACGCTCGGCGCGCTCCACAACCCTCTGCCACAAGGCGATCTCTTCAGGGCTGAGACGGCGCCGGGTCATCCCGTGCTGTCCGGCGCCAGGGCATAGGCGGTCTGGATCGGCATCAGCACCATCATCCGCCCCGGATCCTTCAGCCGCCCCGCCGCCGACCCCGCGGCGTCGCCGGTGCCAAAGAACACATCGGCCCGCTGCGCGCCCTTGATCGCCGATCCGGTATCCTGCGCGACCATCAGCCGGTGGATCGGCCCCGCGCCGTCCTTTTCCAGCCAGACCGGCGCGCCCAGCGGCGTATAGACCGGATCGACCGCAATCGACCGCATCGGCGTCACCGACCGGTTCATCGCGCCCAGCGGCCCGTCCTGCGCCGATATCTTGCGGATTTCCCGGAAGAAGACATAGGAATCGTTGTGCAATAACAGCTCTTCGCCCTCGACCGGATTGCGCCGCACCCAGTTCTTGATCACCTCGGCGCTGACCTGATGCGCCGAATAGACCCCGCGCCGCACCAGTTCCACCCCGATCGACCGATAGGGCTGACCGTTCGACCCGCCATAGCCGACGCGCAACAGGCCGCCATCGGGCAGGCGGATACGCCCCGACCCCTGTATCTGCAGAAAGAACAGCTCGACCGGATCGTCGACCCAGGCGATCTCCAGCCCCCGGTTCTTCATCACGTCGGTGGTCAGGATCTCGCGCCGGCTCAGCCAGCCCGGCACATTGCGGGCCTCGTCGGGCATCCGGTACAACGGATAGCGGAACCGGCTGGTCGGAAAACGCGAGCCGTCCAGCTCCGGTTCGAAATAGCCGGTGAACAGCGCCGGGCTGCCATCGCGGATCAGCACCGGGCGAAAGAACAGCTCGAAGAATGCCCGCGCGCCGCTGTCCTTCTGGGAATAGGCAACCGCGCACAGTGCCTGCCATTCCTGGCCTTCCATATCTGCGCAGGTGTTGCGGAACACCGAAAGGGCCGCCGCATGATCGTCACGCGGCCAGCCCTCCAGATCGGTGAAGGACATCACCGTATAGGTGGTATCGGAACTGGCACTGCCCGCCGTCATCAGCGCCCCCAGGACACAAAACGCGCGCAGCGCCGCGATCATGCGTCGGTTGCGACCAGCAGCCAGTTCGGATCCTTCGAACCCATCTCGCGGGCAAAGGTCCAGCTGTCCTTCTGGCGCTTGACGGCGGTCGGGCTTCCCTCGACCACATCGCCGCCCCTGTCGCGGACAACCGAGGTCATCTCGGCGACAAAGCGCATGGTGATTTCGGCGCGGTTCGTAGCCTTGTCAAAGGTCACCTGCTGCACCTTGGTCTCGCGCACCCCGATGAACTCCGCCTCGACCGTCAGGCCCTTGTCCTCGCGCGCGGCGACGCCGTCGACGAAGGCCTGGAACACATCCTCGGCCAGGAAGGGCTTGATCTCGTCCAGCTGGCCGCGTTCAAAGCCCATCAGGATCATCTCGTATGCGCTGCGCGCACCGCCGATGAACTCCGTCACGGAAAACTCGGGCTCGATCCGTTTCATCGCCGCAAGGTTGCGGGCATTCTCGCTGTCCTTGTCGACGTGATCCGTGATGTCGTGATCCGGCCCGCCTTCGATAACCTCGAATCCGCGACGCGGCGCCGCCGGCGCCGGATTGGGAAGGGGCGGCTTTTCGAAACCTTCCCGTGTTCCCAGAACGCTTTTCAGGCGCAGGATCAGGAAGATGGCGATGCCAGCCAGCACCAGAAGCTGGATCAGTGGCGAGTTCATTTGCACCTCATGTCACGCGGCAATCTTTGTAAGCGCGGCTTCAAAGCCTTATGTAGGTGCTGTGCCGGGCCAAGTCCACCGCCCAGCACAAGCGAAAGGACATGCCCATGTATCTGTTTCTGGCCCTTCTGCTGGTGCCGATCATCGAAATCGCCCTGTTCATCCAGGTTGGCGGGCTTATCGGCCTCTGGCCGACGCTGGCCATCGTGGTGCTGACCGCGATCATCGGCAGCTGGCTGATGCGGGTTCAGGGACGGCTGGCGCTGGCCCAGCTCGGGAAGTCGTTCTCGGAGCTGCGGGACCCGACCGAACCGCTGGCGCATGGCGCGATGATCCTCGTGGCAGGGATCCTGCTGCTGACGCCCGGCTTCTTCACCGACGCGATGGGCTTTGCCCTGCTGATCCCGCCCGTTCGCGCGGCGGTGATGCGCTTTGCCTCGTCCCGCATCAAGATCCAGCGTTTCCAGATGGGCCCGGCGCCGCAACGGCGGTATCCCGACGGCGATATCGTCGAGGGTGAATATCAGGACGTGACGCCGCACCGGGGCCACGACAGCGGCCCATCGGGTTGGGTCAAGGGGCCCGAGCGTCATTGAGAAGCGCGGCGCAAGCTGTTAAGCAGCGCCAAATTCGGTTTGCTTGAGGAGAATTCAGATGTCCGAAAACGGTGCGTCAAACGGCGCCGCGCAGCCCCAGGTGCAGATGAACATTCTGGGCCAGTTCGTGCGCGACCTGTCGTTCGAAAACGTGATGGCGCAGAAGGGTGCGACCGGCGAGGTTCAGCCCGACATCAGCGTTCAGGTCAACCTCGACGCCAAGAAACGCCCCGCCGAGGGACAGTTCGAAGTCAACATCAAGCTGAACATCCAAAGCAAGTCCAAGCCGACCGGCGACAAGCTGTTCCTGCTGGAAATCGACTATGTCGGCGTCTTCGCGATCAAGGGCGTTCCGGAAGACCAGCTGCACCCGTTCCTGCTGATCGAATGCCCGCGGATGCTGTTCCCCTTCCTGCGCCGCATCGTCAGCGACGTCACCCGCGACGGTGGCTTCCCGCCGCTGAACCTGGAAAACATCGACTTCGTGCAGATCTACCGCGCCGAGCTGGCCCGCCGTCAGGCGGCACAGGCCGCCACCACGCCGCAGCAGGCCTAGGTCAGGCCAACCACAGGGCGTCTTCGCCCAGTTTTGCCACGAAAGCCTCGTGCGCCGCCCGCTCCGCATCGCTGATGCGGGGCGGCAGTTTTTTTGGGCGGGGCATCGGGCGCCAAACCTCGGCGCCCCCCGGTCCCGATCCGGCGGCTTCGGTCGACAGGCCGAAATCCGGCTGCCGCCCGCCGATCAGCTCCAGATAGACCTCTGCCAGAATTTCCGAGTCGAGCAGCGCGCCGTGCAGGGTGCGCGCCGAATTGTCGATCCCGAACCGCCGGCACAGCGCGTCGAGCGAGGCAGGCGACCCCGGAAACCGCTTGCGCGCGATCATCAGAGTATCCACCGCCCGCTCATAGGGAATGGGCGGCATGTTCAGCCACTTCAGCTCGGCATTCAGGAATTTCATGTCGAAGCTGGCGTTGTGAATGACCAGATCCGCATCGCCCACGAAATCCAGAAACGCCTGGGCGATCTCGGCGAACTTGGGCTTGTCCGACAGGAATTCGATCGACAGCCCGTGCACCTCGAAGGCTTCCTGCGGCATGTCCCGTTCCGGGTTGATATACTGGTGATAGGTCCGCCCGGTCGCGATGTGGTTGTACAGCTCCACCCCGCCGATTTCGACAATCCGGTCGCCGGTCTCGGGATCGAAGCCCGTGGTTTCGGTATCGAGCACGATCTCACGCATCGGCGATCTTCCTTCGGATATCCGCAACCACATCCTGCACCTGCGCCCGCGCATGGTCCAGAGTGTCGGTGACAATCACGTAATCCGCCCGTGCGCGCTTTTCGGCGTCGGGCACCTGCTTGGACTTGATCAGCAGGAATTGCTCCCGCGTCATCGTCCCCCGCGCCAGCACCCTTTGTTCCTGCGTCTCTTCATCGACCGAGACCACCGCCACCGCATCCACGCGCCCCTCGCCGCCGGTTTCATAGAGCAGCGGGATGTCCAGCACGATGATATCCGCAGTCGCATTGGCCTTGAACGCCTCGCGGTCGGCCCCGACCAGCGGGTGAACAATCCCTTCGATCCGCTTCAGCGCGGTGGGATCGGCGGCGATGATATCCTTGAGGATTCCGCGGTCGATGGCTCCATCGACCAGAGCGGCGGGAAAAGCCTCCGCCAGGGGCGCCACAGCCGCGCCGCCCTTCGCATAGAGGCGATGCACCGCATCATCCGCGCTCCACAGCGCGCAGCCAAGTTCGGCGAACAGCGCGGCGGTTGTGCTTTTCCCCATACCGATCGAACCGGTCAATCCCAGAAGAAAGCTCATCCCAGCACCGCCAGTCGCGTTGGCCCGTCGATCATCGGACGTTCACCGAACCACCGCTCGAAAGCCGGGATAGCCTGACAGATGATCATGCCCAGCCCGTCGATGGCGATACAGCCCATCCGTTCGGCCTCCAGCAGAAGGGGTGTGCGCAGCGGGTTGATCACCAGATCGGTCACAACCGTCCCCGGCCGCAACCCGTCCAGCGGCACCCGCAGCTCGGGCTTGCCGGTCATCCCCAGCGGCGTCGTGTTCACCACCAGCGCTGCCCCGTCGATGGCATTGCCCGCCTGCACCCAGTCGACCACGCGCACGCGCTGGCCGAAATCCTCTTTCAGCTTCTCCGCGCGCACCCGCGTGCGATTGGTCAGCAGGATCTCGGGCACCCCGGCATCCGACAAGGAGGCGACAACCGACCGCGCCGCCGCGCCCGCGCCCAACACCACCGCCGTCCCGTCCCGCGCCGACCAGCCGGGCGCGCCGTTGCGCAGGCTTTCAATGAAACCGTAACCCTCGGTGTTGTCCGCGTGAATCTTGCCATCCTTGCGGAAGATCAGGGTATTGGCTGCCCCGATCAGCGTCGCCCGGTCGGTGATCAGATCCGCCACCGACATCACCGTCTCTTTATACGGTGCCGCGATATTGACCCCCACAAAGCCCATCTTCGGCAGCGTCCGGATCACCTGCGCCAGGTCGGCCTGGGCGATATCCATCGGCACATAGGCGCCGCGAAGCCCCATCGACTTGAGCCAGTGCCCGAACAAGCGCGGCGCACGAGATGGCGCAACCGGCGATCCGATGACGCCAGCCAGGGGAATGCGCTGGTCACTCATGTCTCTTCCAGGCCTTTGAGGATCAGGTAATTCAACAGTTCGATCAGCGGCATTCCGAGCACGTTGAAAAGATCCCCCTCGATCGCGCTGAACAGCCGCACGCCTTCTTCCTCAAGTTTGTAGGCCCCCACGGAATGGCGCACGCTGTCCCAGTTGCGCGCGACGTAGGACTCGATGAACCCGGGCGACAGCTCGCGCATCCGCAGCCGAACCTGCCCCACGTGGCGCCAGACCGGTTGCCCGTTCTCATAGATCACCGCCGCACTGAGCAGCTGATGCCGCCGGCCCTGCATCTCGGTCAGCTGGGCCACCGCCTCTTCGGGGCTGCCCGGCTTGGACAGGACGCGGCCCTCCAGATCCAGCACCTGATCGCAGCCCAGAACCATCGCGCCGGGGTGCTTGTCGGCGATCCGACGGGCCTTCAGCTCGGCCAGCGCATCGGCAATGTCACGCGGCTTGGCCGCCTCCGCTTCGAGCGAGCGGCGCACCTGGTCCTCGTCGACCCGGGGCACCACGACCTCGAACGGTACGCGCGCCCGGCGCAGAAGATCCGCGCGTGTTGACGAGCCTGAGGCAAGAATGAACGGGACAGTCATGTGGACAACAGCCGGACAACAGGGTGGTTATGACGGGATCGTTTTGGTGGTTTTGTCCCGGCTTGGCAACCTCGGCCGCATTCCACCCCTCGCTGGGGACCGTTGCAACATTCTATCCCGAAGGGAAAAGGATAAGACGGTGCTGTGAACATGTGACGCAGATGCGGTTATTCCCGAAGTTATCCCCAGGCCGAAAATGATATGTTTCCATTTATCTTATTGTTTTTAAATGATATTAAATTCTGTTCAGACTCCTCGCCTCGATCCCCGTAAATTCTGTCCACCTGTTGAGAACACAGCCCGAACCGGTGCATCCACGGGTTTTGCCCACCCTACTTAATCATCATCCTTTCTTCTTTCTTTATTCCTTATTAGGAAAACCCGGTCTGCTCGAGGTTCCCAAGATGACCGATCTGCTTGCCCTGCTCTATCCCTGGACCAAGGTCGGGCATATCGTCTCGGTCATCGCCTGGATGGCCGGGCTGTTCTATCTGCCCCGGCTGTTCGTCTATCACGTGGAACAGAATGGGGTAGGCGGGCTCGACGCGGTGTTCCAGACCATGGAACGCCGCCTGCTGCGGGCGATCATGAATCCTGCCATGATCGCGACCTGGATTTTCGGCCTGATGCTGGTCTTCACCCCCGGCATCGTCGACTGGTCCGAAATCTGGCCCTGGACCAAGGCCGCGGCCGTGCTGGCGATGACCTGGTTCCACCATTGGCTCGGCCGCCGCCGCAAGGATTTCGCGGCCGGGCTCAATCAGGTCACCGGGCGCACCTACCGCATGATGAACGAGGTCCCGACCCTCCTCCTGATCGTGATCGTCACCTCGGTTGTCGTGCGCTTCTAGGTCGGGTTTGACTCGAGGCATGGAAATCACTATCTAGGCGCCGACGCCCCCGTCCGGGTGGCGGTTCTTCCCAAGTTTGCGACTGTGCCCCCGATCCCGCCGGGCCGCCGAAAGGTATTTAAGACGATGGATGTCGAAAAGCTGAACCTGGCCGATCTCAAGGCAAAAAGCCCGACCGACCTGCTGGCGATGGCCGAGGAACTGGAGATCGAGAACGCCTCGACCATGCGCAAGGGCGAGATGATGTTCCAGATCCTGCGCGAGCGGGCGGACGAAGGCTGGGAAGTGTCGGGCGACGGCGTGCTCGAGGTGCTGCAGGACGGCTTCGGCTTCCTGCGCTCGCCCGAGGCGAACTATCTTCCCGGTCCGGACGACATCTACGTTTCGCCCGACATGATCCGGCAGTATTCCCTGCGCACCGGCGACAGCATCGAAGGCGTGATCCGCGCGCCCGACGACAGCGAGCGCTATTTCGCGCTGGTCGACGTGAGCAAGATCAACTTCGAGGATCCCGAACGCGCCCGCCACAAGATCGCCTTCGACAACCTGACGCCGCTCTATCCAGACGAACGGCTGACCATGGAAATCCCCGACCCGACCGTGAAGGACCGCACCGCGCGGATCATCGACCTGGTCGCGCCGATCGGGAAGGGTCAGCGCTCGCTAATCGTGGCGCCGCCGCGGACCGGTAAGACGGTGATCCTGCAGAACATCGCCCATTCGATCGAGAAGAACCACCCAGAGTGCTATCTCATTGTCCTTCTGATCGACGAACGGCCCGAGGAAGTCACCGACATGCAGCGCTCGGTGAAGGGCGAGGTCGTCTCCTCAACCTTCGATGAACCGGCGACCCGGCACGTCGCCGTGGCCGAGATGGTGATCGAAAAGGCCAAGCGTCTGGTCGAACACAAGCGAGATGTTGTGATCCTTCTCGACTCGATCACAAGACTTGGTAGGGCTTTCAACACGGTTGTCCCGTCCTCGGGTAAGGTCCTCACCGGCGGTGTGGATGCGAACGCCCTGCAACGTCCCAAGCGATTCTTCGGCGCCGCGCGTAATATCGAAGAGGGCGGTTCGCTCACCATCATCGCCACCGCGCTGATCGACACCGGCAGCCGGATGGACGAGGTGATTTTCGAGGAATTCAAGGGCACCGGCAACTCGGAACTCGTGCTCGACCGCAAGATCGCGGACAAGCGCGTCTTCCCGGCCATCGACATTCTCAAGTCGGGCACCCGGAAGGAAGACCTGCTGGTGGACAAGGTCGACCTGCAGAAAACCTTCGTCCTGCGCCGCATCCTGAACCCGATGGGCACGACCGACGCCATCGAATTCCTGATCTCGAAGCTGAAGCAGACCAAGACCAACTCGGAATTCTTCGATTCGATGAACACCTAAGCCCCGTCGCGGGGCAGCGGGGGCTGGGATGGACACGATCTTTGCGCTGGCCAGCGCACCGGGGAAAGCCGGTGTCGCAATCGTTCGCCTTTCCGGTCCGGAGGCACATTCTGTCGCCACGTCGCTGGCCGGCGGGCCATTGCCCCCAGCCGGTCGCAAACTGGCGGTCCTGCGTGACGCGGAAGGCTTGCGTCTCGACCAGGCGCTGGTTCTCACCTTTTCGGCCCCGGCCAGCTTTACCGGCGAGGATGTGGCGGAGCTTCACCTGCATGGCAGCCCCGCAGTGGTGGCGGCGGTCCTGCGCACTCTTGGCGCCGTCAAAGAGCTTCGTATGGCAGAGCCGGGTGAATTCACCCGTCGTGCCCTGGAAAATGGCCGGCTCGATCTGGCGCAGGTCGAAGGTCTCGCCGACCTGATCGACGCCGAAACCGAGGCGCAGCGGCGGCAGGCGCTGAAAGTTCTGTCCGGCGATCTGGGCCGCGTTGCCGATGGCTGGCGCCAGAAACTCATCCGCGCCGCCGCGCTGATCGAGGCAACCATCGACTTCGCCGATGAGGACGTGCCCGAAGATGTGACGGGCGAAGTTACCGGATTGATTACTGCGGTTCTGGCTGAACTTGACCGGATGGCCGGCGGGGTTTCGGCGGCAGAGCGCGTGCGTTCCGGCTTTGAGGTGGCAATAGTCGGTGCACCGAATGTCGGGAAATCCACCTTGCTCAATGCACTGGCTGGGCGAAAAGCGGCGCTGACCTCCGAGATCGCCGGCACCACCCGCGACGTTATCGAGGTGCGAATGGACATTCAGGGCCTGGCGGTCACGGTGCTCGATACCGCCGGCTTGCGCGATGCCGAGGATACGGTGGAACGCATGGGCATTGAACTGGCGCGCGAAAGGGCGGACCAGGCAGACCTCCGGGTGTTCCTGGCGGAGCCAGGAGAGGTGCTCCCGGTGACGGTGCAGCCCGGGGATATCGTCCTTCGGCCGAAAGGCGATCTGCTGGGAATGGAAGAGGACACGGTGTCCGGAAAGACCGGGCAGGGCGTAGACGTGTTGATCTCCCGGATCGGCAATGTGCTGTCCGAACGCTCGGCTTCGGCCGGGTTGGCCACCCGCGAACGGCACCGCGCCGCGATGTCCCGCGCGCAAACCGCGCTTGGTCGTGCGCTGACCTTGCTGTCGGACGGTCCGGAGCAGTATGATATCGTGGCGGACGACATTCGCCACGCGGTGCGCGCCCTCGAATCGCTGGTCGGGCGGATCGACGTCGAGGATCTTCTGGACGAAATCTTCGCCAGCTTCTGTCTGGGCAAATAGGAGTGTTCCACGTGAAACATTCAAAGGTGGATGTGGTTGTCATCGGTGGCGGCCACGCCGGCGCCGAAGCCGCCAGCGCCGCGGCCCGGATGGGTGCGGCAACCGTCCTCGTCACCCTTCGCCGCGATGGCATCGGCGTCATGTCGTGCAATCCGGCCATCGGAGGCCTGGGCAAGGGCCATCTTGTGCGCGAGATAGACGCCATGGACGGCGTAATGGGCCGCGTTGCCGATGCGGCGGGCATCCAGTTTCGCCTGTTGAACCGCCGCAAGGGCCCGGCGGTGCAGGGGCCCCGCGCGCAGGCCGACCGGAAGATCTATCGCGAGACCATGCTGGACGAGCTCTCGTCACAGGAAAACCTCGAAATTGAAGAAGGCGAAGTCGTGGACTTCCTCATGAACGGCGACCGCGTCGCAGGCGTGCTGCTCGAGGACGGTCGCGAGATCGAAAGCGCCGCCGTGGTCCTGACGACCGGCACCTTCCTGCGCGGAGTGATCCATATCGGCGACGTCTCGCGCCCCGGCGGCCGCATGGGCGACAAGCCGTCAGTCCGTCTGGCAGACCGGATGTCGCAGTTCGGACTGCCCCTCGGACGGCTGAAAACCGGCACACCGCCCCGCCTGGATGGCAGAACCATCGACTGGACTGGGCTGGAAATGCAGCCGGGCGATGATGAGCCGGTATTGTTCTCGTTCCTGTCCCATGGCGTAACGGCCCCGCAAATCTCCTGCGGCATCACCCATACGAATGAACGAACCCACCAGATCATTGCCGAAAACCTCAAGCGGTCTGCGATGTATGGCGGGCATATCGAGGGGATCGGACCCCGTTACTGCCCATCCATCGAGGACAAGGTGGTGCGCTTTGCCGACAAATCCTCGCATCAGGTTTTCCTGGAACCCGAGGGCGCGGACGATCACACCGTTTATCCCAACGGCATTTCCACGTCGCTGCCGGAAGAGGTGCAGCACGACTACGTCCATTCGATCCGAGGTCTGGAAGAGGCGGTGATCCTCCAGCCCGGCTATGCCATCGAATACGATTACGTCGATCCGCGCGCACTGTCGGCGACGCTTGCGGTCAAGACGGTGCCCGGTCTGTTCCTCGCCGGTCAGATCAATGGCACGACAGGATATGAAGAAGCCGGCGCGCAAGGGCTGGTTGCCGGCCTGAATGCCGCTCTCTCTGCCATGGGTCGGGATCCAGTGCTTTTCAGCCGCTCGACCAGCTATATTGGGGTAATGATCGACGATCTTACCAGCCGTGGTGTCACCGAACCCTACCGCATGTTCACCTCGCGGGCGGAATTCCGGCTGTCGCTACGCGCCGACAATGCCGATCAACGCCTGACGCCGCTTGCAATTGCACTTGGCTGCGCGAGCCCCGACCGCCATGCACGGTTCGAAGATAAGGCAGGGCGACTCGCGATCGCGCGGGAATTGCTGACCGCGGAAAGCTATACGCCCAAGCAAATCTCTTCTGCCGGGCTGAGCGTAAACAACGATGGCAACCGCCGTACTGGTCTGGAGGTTCTGGCCTTTCCGGGGCTGACCTGCCGCGATCTGGAACCGCTCGTGCCGGGTCTTGCGAACCTCGACGATGAAATCCGCCAGCAGGTCGAGCGAGACGCCATCTATGCCAGTTATATCGAGCGGCAGCAGAAAGACAGCGAAGCGCTCAAGCGGGACGAGGCGCGGGACATTCCGTCGGATTTCGCCTTCGCCGAAATTCCCGGCTTGTCCAACGAACTGAAGCACAAGCTCACCGCTCGTCGGCCAGAAAACCTTGCCCAGGCGGCCAAGATCGATGGAATGACACCAGCGGCGCTGGCCTTGATCCTCGCGCACCTGCGGCGCGGCACCGCACAGCGGCGTGCGTGATGACGGGGCAGGTGGGGGCGCCGAATGTTTCACGTGAAACATTGCAACGGCTGGATATCTACGAATCGCTGCTGATCAAGTGGAATCCCAAGATCAACCTGGTCTCCCGCAACAGCTTGCAGGACCTCCGCACCCGCCATTTCGCTGATTCCATTCAGCTTTACACGCTGGCCCCGCCGGACGGCCATTGGTGCGACCTGGGCAGCGGCGGCGGTTTCCCCGGTTTGATCGCCGCCATTCTTGCCGCAGAAGCGCCTGAGCCGCGCCAAATGACGCTGATCGAAAGCGATCAGCGCAAGGCGGCCTTCCTCAGAACCGCGATTCGCGAAACCGGCGTTCACTGTACGGTCCTGTGCGAACGCATCGAACAGGCCGCGCCGCAGGCAGCTCAAGTCCTCTCTGCCCGCGCACTGGCCGATCTGTCTACGCTCCTGGGCTTTGCCAACCGCCATCTTGCGCCCGGAGGGCTCGCGCTCTTTCCGAAGGGGGTCAGTTGGAAAAAAGAGGTCGAAGCTGCCCGGCAGGAATGGTCTTTCGACTGCCTTCCGATTAAGAGTGAGACAGAACCCGCCGCTGCGATCCTGTCCATCACCGGAGTGAAACGTGTCTGACCCCACACGCCCGTCCGGGCCCAGAATCATCGCCGTCGCCAATCAAAAGGGCGGCGTTGGCAAGACCACCACCGCCATCAACCTGGCTGCCGCTCTGGTCGAGTTGGGGCGACATGTACTGGTGGTGGATCTCGATCCGCAGGGCAATGCATCGACCGGGCTCGGGATCGAACGGGACGACCGCGAATACACAACCTACGATCTTCTGCTGGATGACGCCCCGCTGAGCGAGGTGATTCACCCCACCACCATCGCCGGGCTCAGCATCGTTCCGGCCACGGTGGACCTCAGCTCGGCCGATATCGAACTGATTTCGAACGAAAAGCGCAGCTTTCTCCTGCATGACGCCCTTCGCCAGGTCGCCATCGACAGTTTCTCCTTCGATTACGTGCTGATCGACTGCCCGCCCTCGCTGAACATCCTTACGGTTAACGCCATGGTGGCGGCGCACTCAGTCCTGGTGCCGCTGCAAAGCGAGTTCTTTGCGCTCGAAGGTCTCTCGCAGCTGATGCTGACCGTCCGCGAAGTGCGCCAGACCGCCAACCCCGGGCTGCGAATCGAAGGTATCGTGCTGACGATGTATGACCGGCGGAACAACCTGTCGCAGCAGGTCGAGCAAGACGCGCGCAGCAATCTCGGCGATCTGGTGTTCCAGACCGTGATTCCGCGCAACGTCCGGGTCAGCGAGGCACCATCCTTTGCGATGCCGGTGCTGTCCTATGACCCGCGCTCGCAGGGGGCGATGGCCTATCGCGAACTGGCCGCAGAGCTGGTGAACAAACGCAGCCAGGCCGCGGCCTGACGACAGGAGGACGACCGATGGTAGAGAAAAAGCCGCGCGGGCTGGGTCGGGGGCTGTCGGCCCTCATGGGTGACATCTCCGCACCGAACGATTCCACGAACCCCAACGCGCCGGCGCGACCGGATCGCCTGGTGCCCATCGAACGGCTGGTAGCCAACCCGAACCAGCCGCGGCGCGATTTCGAACCCGATGCGTTGAACGACCTGTCGGCCTCGATCAAGGAAAAGGGTATCATTCAGCCCCTCATCGTGCGCGCCGTCGCCGATGGCAAGTTCGAGATCGTCGCCGGCGAACGCCGCTGGCGGGCGGCGCAGATGGCCCAGCTGCACGAGGTGCCTGTCCTGGTGCGCGATTTCGACGACACCGAAGTGCTCGAAGTCGCGATCATCGAAAACATCCAGCGCGCCGATCTGAACGCGGTGGAAGAGGCGGCCGGCTATCGGCAGCTGATGGACCGGTTCGGGCATACGCAGGAACGCATGGCCGAGGCCCTGGGCAAAAGCCGCAGCCACATCGCCAACCTGCTGCGCCTGCTGAACCTGCCGGACGAGGTACAGGTGATGCTGCGGCAGGGCAAGCTCTCGGCCGGTCACGCCCGCGCCCTGATCACCGCGCAGAACCCGCTCGAACTGGCCAAGATCGTGATCGCCAAGGGCCTGTCGGTGCGCGCGACCGAGGAACTGGCGCGCAAGTCCCAGCAGCCCGCACCGCAGGCGACGGCGCCCAAAGCGCGGCCCGATCCGGAAAAAGACGCTGACACCCGCGCGCTCGAAGGCGATCTGTCGGCGGCGCTCTCGATGAAAGTCACGCTGCACCACGAACCGGGCGGCGAAAAGGGAAGGCTGACGATCCAATACGGCACGCTGGAAGAGCTGGATCGTCTCTGCCAGATGCTGGGGGGTCACTAGGCCCCGGCCAGCCGCGCGATCACCCGGTTCAACAGGTTAAACCCTTGATAAGTCACGGAAATACTGGTTTCTGAGGCCTCGATCATACCCAGTTCGACCAATTCGGCCACGGCGGCCTCTGACAGCGGCCGCCCGGCCAACGCGGCATAGCGGGCACGGTCGATCCCTTCGGAAATCCGCAGCCCCATCAGCAGATATTCCTCGGCCTGTTCCGCGCCGCTCAGCGCCTCGCGCAGATCTTCGCCGCTGCCGCGCGCCACGGCCTCCAGCCAGGCCTGCGGCATCCGGGGGCATTCCGTCGCGTGGCGCTGACCGCCCAGCGTCAGCCGCCCATGCGCGCCGGGCCCGATCCCGGCGTAATCGCCATAGCGCCAGTAGATCAGGTTGTGCCGCGATTGCGCGCCGTCCCGTGCGTGGTTCGACACCTCATAGCGCGGCATCCCGGCGGCTTCGCAGATCTCTTGCGTCAGGTCATACATCTCCGCGCCCAGATCTTCATCGGGCAAGCCGCGCAACCCGCCCCGCGCCTGCCGGTCGCCAAAGGCGGTGCCGGGCTCGATCGTCAGTTGGTAGAGCGACAGGTGATCCACCGCCATCGCCAGCGCCTCGGTCAGCTCGCGCTCCCAATCCTCCAGCGACTGGTCCTGCCGGGCATAGATCAGGTCGAAACTCACCCTGTCGAACAGCCCGCGCGCCACGTCAAACGCCGCGCGCGCCTCGGCCAGCGTGTGGATCCGCCCCAGCCGCCGCAGGTCCGGATCGTTCAGCGCCTGAATGCCCATCGAGATGCGGTTGACCCCGGCATCGCGATAGCCGGCAAACCGCCCGGCCTCGACCGAACCGGGGTTGGCCTCCAGCGTGACCTCGATGTCATTGGCAAAGCGCCAGTGCCCGCGCGCCGCCTCGATCACCGCGGCGGCGGTCTCGGGCGCCATCAGGCTGGGCGTGCCACCGCCAAAAAAGATCGAATTCAGCACCCGGTCGGGCGTCAGCGCGGCAACCCGGGCGATCTCGCTCAGATAAGCGTCGCGCCAGGCGTTCTGATCGATGTGGCGCACGACATGCGAGTTGAAGTCGCAATAAGGGCATTTGGCTTCGCAAAAGGGCCAATGGACGTAAAGGCCAAAGCCCCCGTTGCGCCAGTCCTCAGCCAAAACAGCCTTTCACCAGCTTCGCCACCGCGTCGGCGCGGTGGCTGATCCGGTTCTTCTGGGCCGTCTCCATTTCCGCAAAGGTCACATCGTGACCGGCCGGGATGAAGATCGGATCGTAGCCGTGCCCGTTGTCGCCCCGCATCGGCCAGACCACGCGGCCGGGCATCACGCCGGTAAAGACCTCGTCATGTCCGTCCGGCCAGGCCAGCACCAGCGTGCAGCAGAACCGCGCGTGGCGCGGTTGTGGCGCGTTGATCGCCTCCAGTTCGCGGTGCGTGCGCTCCATCGCCATGACGAAATCGCGCCCGTTCGGCGTTTCGGCCCAATCGGCGGTATAGACCCCGGGCGCGCCACCCAGCGCGTCGATCTCGATGCCCGAGTCGTCGGCCAGCGCGGGCAGCCCGGTTGCCTTAACGGCGGCATGGGCCTTGATCCGCGCATTGCCGACGAAGGTGGCTTCCGTCTCATCCGGCTCGGCCAGCCCCATCTCGGCCGCGCCCACCACCTGCACGCCGAAGGGGGCGAGCAGGGCGCGCATCTCCTCCAGCTTGCCGGCGTTATGCGTCGCCACCAGCAGCCGGTCGCCGGTAAACCGTCGGCTCACTGCGTCGCCGCCTTCTGCGCGGCGACCAGTTCGCCGACACCCTTCTCGGCGAGATCCAGCAGCGTGTTCATCTGGCTGCGCGAAAAGACCGAACCCTCGGCCGACATCTGCACTTCCACCAGATGCCCCGCGCCGGTCAGGATAAAGTTGCCGTCAACGCCGGCCTCGCTGTCCTCGGGGTAATCGAGGTCCAGCACAGGCTGCCCGGCATAGATGCCACAGCTGACGGCAGCGACATGGTCGGTCAGCGGGTCGCTGATCACGGTCCCGGCCTTCATCAACTTGTGCACCGCCAGCCGCAGCGCGACCCAGCCGCCGGTGATCGCGGCACAGCGCGTGCCGCCATCGGCCTGCAGCACGTCGCAGTCGATGGTGATCTGACGTTCGCCCAGCGCCACCCGGTCAACGCCGGCGCGCAGCGAACGGCCGATCAGCCGCTGGATCTCGACCGTGCGGCCGCCCTGCTTGCCGGTCGCGGCCTCGCGGCGCATCCGCGTATTCGTCGCACGCGGCAGCATCCCGTATTCGGCAGTGACCCAACCCAGTCCGGTGCCCTTGATGAACGGCGGCACCCGCTCCTCCAGCGTGGCGGTGCACAGCACATGCGTGTCCCCGACCTTGATCAGGCACGAGCCTTCCGCATGACGGGTCACACCCGTCTCTATGGAAATGCTGCGCATTTGGCTTAAGTCTCGTCCGGAAGGTCGCATCGGTCAGTCCTCGCTTGGCTGCGCCGGGATATCCCCCGGCACGACGTTGGATGCAAGTCCGATTGACCTTTCCGTGGCAAGCCGGTCTACTGCCCACCGGCCTTGGAAATGTGACGATGCCCGACGCTCCGCAACTTCTGCAGCAGATGAACGACCGCTCGCGCGAGGTCTTCCGCCGGGTGGTGGAATCCTATCTCGCCAGCGGCGAGCCGGTGGGCAGCCGTACGCTGACCCGCACGCTGAACGAAAAGGTCAGCGCCGCGACCATCCGCAACGTGATGCAGGATCTCGAATTTCTCGGCCTGCTCGACAGCCCGCACGTCAGTGCCGGGCGGATCCCCACGCAGCTGGGCCTGCGCATGTTCGTGGACGGCCTGCTCGAAATCGGCGATCTGTCCGAAGCCGACCGCACCCGGATCGAATCCACCGTGACCGACGGCGCCCGCGATGTCGAAAGCCTGCTCGACAGAGTCGGGTCCGCGCTTTCCGGTGTGACCCACAGCGCCTCGCTGGTGCTGACCCCGAAACACGAGGCCGCGCTCAAGCACATCGAATTCGTCTCGCTCAATCCCACCCGGGCGCTGGTGGTGCTGGTCTTCTCGGACGGCCACGTGGAAAACCGCCTGTTCTCGCCGCCCCCCGGCCAGACCCCCAGCTCGATGCGCGAGGCGGCGAACTTTCTCAACGCCCTGATTGACGGGCGCACCCTGACCGAGGCGCGCGACCTGATCCAGCGCGAGATTTCCGCCCGCCGGCAGGAACTTGATTCGCTGGCCGCCGCCATGGTGGAAAGCGGCCTCGCCGCATGGGAGACACAGGGCGACGACACCAGCCGGCTGATCGTGCGGGGCAGGGCGAATCTGCTCAGCGGCGGCGATCACGCCGAGGAACTGGAACGCATCCGCAGCCTGTTCGACGACCTCGAACGCAAGCGCGATATCGCCGCCTTTCTGGACCTCACGGAACAGGGCGACGGGGTGCGCATTTTTATCGGGTCAGAGAACAAACTTTTCTCACTTTCGGGTTCCTCTTTGGTGGTCTCTCCCTATATGAACGCGGACCGTAAGATCATTGGTGCCGTGGGAGTCATCGGCCCGACCCGACTGAATTATGGGCGGATCGTGCCCATCGTGGATTACACCGCGCAGTTGCTCGGGCGCATGGTGACGGATCACGGCGAGAGGTGAAGAATGGCAGAACCGAAGAAAACCGAGGCTGACGAGCCGATGACCGAGGCCGAAAGCCAGCAACTGGCCGACGAACTTGCCGGCTTTGGCAGCAGCGACGACGAGTCCGAGTCCGAACTCGAAGCGCTCCGCGCCGAGCGGGACGACTACCGCGACCGCTTCATTCGCTCGCTGGCCGAGACCGAGAACGCGCGCAAGCGCTGGGAAAAGGACCGCCGCGAAGCCGAACAATACGGCGGGACCAAGCTGGCCCGCGACATGCTGCCCGTGTTCGACAACATGAAGCGCGCGATGGAAGCCGCGAACGAGGAACAGCGCGCCGCCAACGCCGCCCTGTTCGAAGGGATCGAGCTGACGATGCGCGAATTGCTCAACGTCTTCTCCAAGCACGGGATCGAGGTCATCGCGCCGCAGGTCGGCGACCGCTTCGACCCCAAGCTGCACCAGGCGATGTTCGAGGCGCCGCTGCCCGGCACCCGCGCCGGCGACATCATCCAGGTGGCGGCCGAAGGCTTCCTGCTGCACGACCGCCTGCTGCGCCCGGCCCAGGTCGGCGTTTCGTCGACCCCGGCGTCCTGAGCGCAATCGGATAAGAAACAGCGCCCGCCGGTCCTCCGGCGGGCGTTTGCGTTTCACGCGAAACGCTCAGCCCCCGGCCGCATCCTTCAGCCGGTACAAAGCCTCCAAAGCCTCGCGCGGGGTCAGCTCGTCGGGATGCAGCGCCGCCAGCATGTCGAGCGCGGGCGAGGCGGCGGGTTTCTCCTTCACCGGCTCGACCCGCGCCGCCGCCGAGAACAGCGGCAGATCGTCGATCAGCGCCTTGGGTTTCACGCCGCCCTCGCGCTCGCCCTTCTCCAGTGCCTCCAGCACCACGCGCGCCCGCGCGACCACCGAGGCCGGCAGCCCTGCCAGCTGCGCGACCTGAACGCCATAGGACCGGTCCGCCGCGCCCTGCTTGACCTCGTGCAGGAAGATCACCTCGCCCTGCCATTCCTTCACGCTGACCGTCGCGTTCTCGACGCCTTCCAGCTTGCCCGCCAGCGCGGTCAGCTCGTGGTAATGCGTCGCGAACAGCGCTCGCGCGCGGTTCTGGCCGTGCAGATGTTCCAGCGTCGCCCAAGCGATGGACAGCCCGTCATAAGTTGCCGTCCCTCGCCCGATCTCGTCCAGGATCACCAGCGCACGGTCGTCGGCCTGATTGAGGATCGCCGCCGTCTCCACCATCTCGACCATGAAGGTCGACCGCCCTCGCGCCAGATCGTCCGAGGCACCGACCCGGCTGAACAGCTGGCTCACCAGCCCGATATGCGCCGCATCCGCCGGAACATGGCTGCCCGCCTGCGCCAGCAGCGCGATCAGCGCATTCTGCCGCAGGAAGGTCGATTTACCGGCCATGTTCGGCCCGGTCAGCAGCCAGATCGCCGCGCCGTCGCTCGCCGACAGATCGCAGTCGTTGGCGACAAAGGTCTCGCCCGCTCGGCGCAGCGCCCGCTCCACCACCGGATGCCGCCCGCCCTCGATCCGGAACGCGCGCGAGGTATCGACCTTCGGCCGGCACCAGTTCTCGCCGCGCGACAGATCCGCCAGCGCCGTCGTCAGATCCAGCTCGGCCAGCGCGCGCGAGGCCTGCAACAGCCGCGGCGCCTCGGCCAGAACCTGCTGCCTCAACCCTTCGTAGAGCCGCTTTTCCAGCTCCAGCGCATGGTTCCCCGCATTCAGGATACGGGTCTCCATCTCGGACAGCTTCACCGTGGTGAACCGCACCTGGTTGGCCGTGGTCTGCCGGTGGATATACCGCTCGTTCAGCGGCGCAGAGAGCATTTTCTCCGCATGGGTGGCCGTCGTCTCGATGAAATAGCCCAGCACGTTGTTGTGCTTGATCTTCAGCGAGTTGATGCCGGTGTCGCGTATATACTCCTGCTGCATCTGCGCGATGACCGACCGGCCCTCGTCCCGCAGGGCGACCGCCTCGTCCAGCTCGGCGTGATAGCCGCGCGCGATGAACCCGCCGTCGCGCACCAGCAGCGGCGGTTCTGCCACCAGCGCGGCATCCAGCTCGGCGGTCAGCGCGTCGAACCCGACCAGATCGCGCGCCCCCTGCGCCAGGCTGCGCGGCAGCTCGCACCCCTCGCAGCGCGCGACGATGGCGCGAGCCTGCTCCAGCGCCGACCGCACCGCCACCAGATCGCGCGGGCCGCCCCGGTCCAGCCCCAGCCGCGACAGCGCGCGGTCCAGATCGGGCGTCTTCTTCAACGCCTCGCGCAGATCGGCGGCCAACCGCGTCTCCGCCACCGCGAAATCCAGCGCATCCAGCCGGTCGTGGATCAGCGCCAGATCGCGCGAGGGGCTGGACACCCGCTGTTCGAGCAGCCGCGCGCCCCCCGGCGTCACCGTCCGATCGATCACCGACAGCAGCGACCCCTCGCGCCCGCCCGACAGCGACCGCGTCAGTTCCAGGTTCCGCCGCGTCGCCGTGTCGATCTGCACCACGCGCGACGCCGCCTCGCGCACGGGCACCTGCAACAGCGGCAGCTTGCCCTTCTGCGTGATGTCCAGCCAGTCGACCAGCGCCCCCATCGCCGAAACCTCAGCCCGCGAAAACGTGCCGAAGGCGTCCAGTGTGGCCACACCGAACAGATTGCACAGCCGCCCCTGCGCCGCGGTGCTGTCGAAACTCGCGCGTCCCAGTTGCGACAGCGCCACGCCCAGATCCTCGGCCAGCGCGTGGGGCGCATCGGGGCTGTCGACCACCACCAGTTCCGACGGCGCCAGCCGCGACAGTTCCGGCGACAGGCGGGCCGCGTCGATCTCCATCACATGGAAATCCCCAGTCGAGATATCGGCCCAGGCCAGCGCCGCATCGTCCCGCACCTGCGCGAAGGCGGCCAGAAAGTTGTGCCGCCGCGCCTCCAGCAGCGAATCCTCGGTCAGCGTCCCGGGCGTGACCAGCCGAACCACCTCGCGCCGAACCACCGATTTAGAGCCGCGTTTCTTCGCCTCGGCCGGGTCTTCCATCTGCTCGCAGACAGCCACGCGAAACCCCTTGCGGATCAGCGTCAGGAAATACCCCTCGGCCGAATGCACCGGCACGCCGCACATCGGTATATCCTGCCCCAGGTGCTGCCCGCGCTTGGTCAGCGCGATGTCCAGCGCGGCCGAGGCGGCGACAGCATCGTCGAAGAACATCTCGTAGAAATCGCCCATGCGATAGAACAGCAGGGCGTCCTTATGCCCGTCCTTGATCTCGAGATATTGCGCCATCATCGGCGTGACGTTCGACACCCGCACCCCCGCTGTTCTGAACGGGCGGACCTTACAAACCCGGGCACCGCCGCGAAAGGCGAAAACGCATATCCGTTGTGACCCCGCCCGCCCTTGTGTAAGACGGGGGCCGCAGTGGAGGAGAGGCGCCAGATGACCAGGATCAGGATAACCGACGAAGAGGCGCTGGCCTTTCACCTTGAACCGACTCCGGGCAAGTTCGAGATCCGCGCCACGGTGCCGATGACCACCCAGCGCGACCTCAGCCTGGCCTATTCCCCCGGCGTCGCCGTGCCCTGCAAGGCCATCGCGAAGGACCCGGAAACCGCCTATGACTACACCAACAAGGGCAACCTCGTGGCGGTCATCTCCAACGGCACCGCGGTTCTGGGTCTCGGCAACCTCGGCGCGCTCGGCTCCAAGCCGGTGATGGAGGGCAAGGCGGTCCTGTTCAAGCGTTTCGCCGACGTCAACAGCATCGACATCGAACTCGATACCGAGGATCCGGATGCCTTCTGCCAGGCGGTCAAGCTGATGGGCCCGACCTTCGGCGGCATTAACCTCGAAGACATCAAGGCGCCCGAATGCTTCATCATCGAGCAGCGCCTCAAGGAAGAGATGGACATTCCCGTCTTCCACGACGACCAGCACGGCACCGCCGTGATCTGCGCAGCGGGCCTCATCAATGCGCTGCACCTGACCGGCAAGAAGATCGAGGACGTCAGGATCGTCCTGAACGGCGCCGGGGCGGCGGGCATCGCCTGTCTCGAACTGCTGAAAAGCATGGGCGCGCGGCATGACAACTGCATCATGTGCGACACCAAGGGCGTGATCTACCAGGGCCGCACCGAAGGCATGAACCAGTGGAAATCGGCCCATGCGGTCAAGACCGAGCTGCGCACGCTGGAAGAGGCGATGAAGGGGGCCGACGTCTTCCTGGGCGTCTCGGCCAAGGGCGCGGTGACCCAACAGATGGTCATCGACATGGCGCCCGATCCGGTGATCTTCGCCATGGCCAACCCCGATCCCGAAATCACGCCGGAACAGGCACATGAGGTGCGCCCCGACGCGATCGTGGCGACCGGGCGCTCGGACTATCCGAACCAGGTCAACAACGTGCTGGGGTTCCCCTACCTGTTCCGGGGTGCGCTCGACATCCACGCCCGCGCGATCAACGACGAGATGAAGATCGCCTGCGCCCAGGCGCTGGCCCGTCTCGCGCGCGAGGACGTGCCCGACGAGGTGGCGCTGGCCTATGGCAAGAACCTGACCTTCGGGCGCGACTACATCATTCCGACGCCCTTCGATCCCCGCCTGATCCACCGCATTCCCCCCGCCGTGGCGCGGGCCGGGATGGACACTGGCGCGGCGCGGCGGCCGATCATCGACATGGAGGCCTACGAGCTTTCGCTGAAATCGCGCATGGACCCGACCGCCAGCATCCTGCGCGGCCTCAACACCCGCGCCCGCGCGGCCCAGGCCCGCATGATCTTTGCCGAAGGCGACGATCCCCGCGTGTTGCGCGCGGCGGTGATGTACCAGCGATCGGGCCTCGGCCACGCGCTGGTCGTCGGCCGCGAGGATGACGTGAAACGCAAGCTGGAAGCCGCCGGCCTCGCCGACGCGGTGGGAGAGCTGGAAATCGTCAACGCCGCCAACACCAGCCACCTCGCAACCTACAAGGACTTTCTCTACAACCGCCTGAACCGCAAGGGGTTCGACGCGCAGGACATTCACCGCCTCGCCGCCCGCGACCGGCACGTCTTTGCCGCGCTGATGCTGGCCCATGGCCACGGCGACGGGCTGGTGACAGGGGCGACGCGCAAGTCGGCCCATGCGCTGGAACGGATCTGCCACGTCTTCGACGCCGACGCCTCGCACGGCGCCGTCGGCATCACCGCTCTGCTGCACAAGGGCCGGATCGTGCTGATCGGCGATACGCTGGTGCACGAATGGCCCGAGGCCGAGGATCTCGCCACCATCGCCGAACGCGCCGCGCAGGTCGCCCGCCACATGGGTCTGGAACCGCGCGTGGCCTTCGTCAGCTTCTCGAACTTCGGCTACCCGATGTCCGAACGCGCCGAAAAGATGCACCGCGCCCCCGCCGTGCTGGAACAGCGCGGGGCCGATTTCGAGTATGAGGGCGAGATGACGGTCGACGTCGCGCTGAACGAAAAGGCGCAGGCCTCCTATCCCTTCTCACGCCTGACCGGCCCGGCGAATATCCTCGTCGTCCCGGCGCGGCACTCGGCTTCGATTTCGGTCAAGCTGATGCAGGAAATGGCGGGCGCCACGGTGATCGGTCCGATTCTGGTCGGCGTCGACAAGCCGATTCAGATCGCCTCCACCGTCTCTACGGCGAACGACATCCTCAACATGGCTGTCCTCGCCTCCTGCAAGATCGGCTAGGAGTGTTTGCCGGCAAAGGGCGCTTCACCGCCCCAAAGCTGGCGCACCCGCTGATCCCGGCCGCAGGACTTGCGATAGAAGTTATAGGCGCTCGACTGCCGCTTGGGCCCCGCGCGGGTGATCACCAGATTGGTGCCCTTGTAGTAATCCTGATGATAGTCCTCGGCTGGATAGAACCGGCCGGCGGGCAGGATCGGCGTCACGACAGACTGTTTCAGCGCTCCCTGCGCTTCGGCCTTCGCCGCCTGCGCTTCGGCCCGTTCGGCCTTGCCAGAGACGAATATCGCCGTGCGATAGCTGTCTCCCCGGTCGCAGAACTGTCCGCCCGCATCGGTCGGATCGACCGAGCGGAAGAACATGTGCAGCAACTGCGCACGTGACACCCTGGCCGGATCGAACCGGATCTGCACCGCCTCGTAATGCCCGGTCCCGCCCGCTGACACCTGCTTGTAACTCGGGTTCTTCAGCGTCCCGCCGGTATAGCCCGACACCACGCCCAGAACCCCAGGCACCGATTCGAAATCGGCCTCGACACACCAGAAACAGCCGCCCGCCACGGTCAGCACCTGGCTGTCCGCCGCACGGGCAGGGTGGCCGCGCGCGATCAGGCCAAGGCCGATCAGCAGGACAAGGGTGATAGTCCGGATGGTGTCGCGCGTCATGATGGGCACTCCTTCGCCCGCATCATGCCGCAACGCGTTCACCGAACAATCCGGCGAAACCGATTATCACGCGCTGGTGACAGGTGTTTACCACTTGGCCCGGCGCGCCGTCCTGCTAGCCTGTGCGCAACACAGGAGGTCGGACATGCGGATTGCCATGTGGTCGGGGCCACGCAACCTCAGCACGGCGATGATGTATGCCTTTGGCAACCGCGCCGACTTTGCCGTCGTGGACGAACCCTTTTACGCCGTCTACCTCGCCCGCACCGGCCTTGCCCACCCGATGCGGGCCGAGGTTCTGGCGGCGCAGTCCGACGACCCCGAGACTGTAATTCAGGCTCTGACAGGCCCAATTCCCGGCAACAAGCCGCATTTCTACCAGAAACACATGTGCCACCACATGATCGACGGCGTTCCCCGCGACTGGATCGGCGGAATGCGCAACGTTTTCCTGATCCGCCACCCCGCGCGGGTCGTGGCCAGCTATTCCGAGAAACACGACGAACGCACGCTCGAGGCGCTGGGCTTCGTGCAGCAGGCCGAGATCTTCGACACCGTCGCCGGCGACAATCCCATCGTGATCGACAGCCACGATATCCGCGCCGATCCCGAAGGGATGCTGCGCCGCCTTTGCGCCGCCCTTGATCTGGACTGGGATCCCGGAATGCTGCACTGGCCGGCCGGCGGCCACCCCTCCGACGGCGCCTGGGCGCCGCACTGGTATGGCGCCGTCCACCGCTCGACCGGTTTCGCCGGGGCCGAAGGCGCCCTGCCGGACCTGACCGGCGAAGCCGCGGAACTCGCCGAAGCCGCGCTGCCCTATTATCGCAGGCTGGAAGCGGTCAAGCTCTAGTCCAGCGTCGCCATCAGCTCGGCATGGCGCGCGGTATAGGCGGCGCGCACCTCGGTCGGCGGCCGCAGGTGCAGCGACAATCCCGATATCAGGCTCTGTTCAGGCTTTCCAAAGAACCGATCCGCCTCGGCCTCGGAAAACCCGGCCAGCTGCGTCGCTTCCATCCAGGCGCTGATCCGGTCGGCCTTCTTGATCTGCTTCTTGACCTGCGCCGGCAGCACCGCCGGCAGACCGAACCGGATGTGGATCGCCGCCGTCAGCCGCTCGTCCAGCGCGCCATAGCTCGGCCCGACCGCGGCCTTGACGGGCGAGATCATGTCCCCGATCACATATTCCGGCGCGTCGTGCAGCAGCGCGGCCAGCTGCCAGCGCACCGGCGGCTTCGCGCAGATCCGGCTGAACAGCACCTCCACCAGCAGCGAATGTTCCGCCACCGAATAGGCGAAATCGCCCCGCGTCTGGCCGTTCCAGCGTGCGACAAAGGCCAGCCCGTGGGCGATATCCTCCACCTCGATATCCACCGGGGTCGGATCCAGCAGATCCAGCCTGCGCCCCGACAGCATCCGCTGCCATGCCCGTGCCTGTGGTGCCATGCGGACACACTCCTCTGAACTTGCCGTTCTTTTGCCGCATTTCGCGCGCAGCCTTGTCCCATCGAACCACAGGCGCTGCCACGCGACAACACGACCAAAGGTCAAAAGACCGGGGCGCGGCCGCGGTGGGTTCGAGACGACTGGGGGGCACGTTTCTTCCTCCCGGCGTGCCCCCTATTTCACACAGAGTCCGGCAAGGCCACAGCGCGTCTTGACCACGTCCGCCCAGTCGCATTGCGCGAAAGCGGCTGGAATGCTAGACGCCGGTCAAACTCCAGGAGAATTTTCACCGTGACTCAGGATTACGTCGTCAAGGATATCAATCTGGCCGACTATGGCCGCAAGGAACTGGATATCGCCGAAACCGAAATGCCGGGCCTGATGGCCCTGCGCGAGGAATACGGCACCAAGAAACCGCTGAAGGGCGCCCGCATCGTCGGCTCGCTCCACATGACCATCCAGACCGCCGTTCTGATCGAAACGCTGGTCGCGCTTGGCGCCGACGTGCGCTGGGCGTCGTGTAACATCTTCTCGACTCAGGACCACGCCGCCGCCGCGATCGCCAAGGCGGGCGTCCCGGTCTTCGCGGTCAAGGGCCAGACCCTGACCGAGCACTGGGACTACCTCGACAAGTCCTTCATGTTCCCCGACGGCGCGAACATGATCCTCGACGACGGTGGCGACGCCACCCTCTACGTCCTGCTGGGCGCGCGGGCCGAGGCGGGCGAGGACATCATCCCCGTGCCGCAGTCCGAGGAAGAAGAGGTGATCAAGAAGCAGATCGCCAAGCGGATGAAGGAAAGCCCCGGCTGGTTCACGAAAACCCGCGACGCGATCAAGGGCGTGTCCGAGGAAACCACCACCGGCGTGCACCGCCTCTACGACCTCTACAAGAAGGGCCAGCTGCCCTTCCCGGCGATCAACGTCAACGACTCGGTCACCAAGTCGAAGTTCGACAACAAATACGGCTGCAAGGAATCGCTGGTCGACGGCATCCGCCGCGCCACCGACACCATGATGGCCGGCAAGGTCGCCGTGGTCTGCGGCTATGGCGACGTGGGCAAGGGCTCGGCCGCCTCGCTGCGCGGCGCGGGCGCCCGCGTGAAGGTTACCGAGGTCGACCCGATCTGCGCGCTTCAGGCCGCGATGGACGGCTACGAGGTGACGCTGCTCGAAGACGAAGTCGCCAGTGCCGATATCTTCATCACCACCACCGGCAACAAGGACGTGATCCGCATCGAGCATATGCGCGAGATGAAGAACATGGCCATCGTCGGCAACATCGGCCACTTCGACAACGAAATCCAGGTCGCTGCGCTGAAGAACCACAAGTGGACCAACATCAAGGAACAGGTCGACATGATCGAGATGCCCTCGGGCAACAAGATCATCCTGCTCTCCGAAGGCCGCCTGCTGAACCTCGGCAACGCCACCGGGCACCCGTCCTTCGTGATGTCGGCGTCGTTCACCAACCAGGTGCTGGCCCAGATCGAACTCTGGACCAAGGGCGACCAATACGAAAACAAGGTCTACATCCTGCCCAAGCATCTCGACGAAAAGGTCGCGCGCCTGCACCTGGGCCGGATCGGCGTCAAGCTGACCAAGCTCAGCTCGGATCAGGCCTCCTACATCGGCGTCACGCCGGAAGGGCCGTTCAAGGCCGAACACTACCGCTACTGATTTGGCGCTGATTTGAATAGAAGGCGGCGGGCAATTTCTTTGCTCCGCCGCCTTTTTCGCGCTATGACCAGCCATCGGCCAGGACGGCCGGAACCGAATTCAGATGCGTGTGGTGACTTGGGAGCACGCGGGTGAGGGAGGGTTCCGGTGTGGTGCCGGTCCCTCCAACTCCGCCCCTCAGGGTTTCGTCGCGCCCATCTCGCAGACCAGCGTCCATTCCGCCTCGGTGACCGGCTGCACCGACAGGCGCGAATTCTTCACCAGAACCATCTCGGCCAGCCGCGGCTCGGCCTTGATCTGCTCCAGCGTGACAGGCTCTGCAAAGGGCCGAACCGCCTTGATGTCCACGCATTCCCAGCGGGCATCATCGGTCGAACTGTCGGGATGCGCCTCGGCGCAGACCTCGACAATGCCGACCACCGCCTTGTCGGTCTGCGAATGGTAAAAGAACCCCTTATCGCCCACCTTCATCTCGCGCATGAAGTTGCGCGCCTGATAGTTGCGCACGCCGTCCCATTCCTGGCCGGCGTCTCCCTTGGCCTGCTGGTCGTCCCAGCCCCAGGTGTCAGGTTCGGATTTGAACAGCCAGTAAGCCATGCGACGTCCTTTCATTCTTCCTTGAGCGAGCGCGCCAGCAGACGCGCCATGACCGAGGGCAGGGTTTCGCGCCCGTCCACCAGGTCCGCGACCGCCCGCGTGATCGGCAGATCCAGCCCGCGATAGGCCTCGGCCTTCACCATCGCCCGCGCGGTGGCGGCGCCTTCTACCGTCACGGCGGGATCGAATGCCGCGCCGCGCCCGATGGCAAGCCCCAGCTGATAGTTGCGCGACATGTCCGAGGTGCAGCTCAGCGTCAGATCGCCGAACCCCGACAGACCCGCCAGCGTCTCGGGCCGCGCCCCCCGCGCGGCGGCGATGCGCAGCATCTCGGCATAGCCCCGCGTCATCAGCGCGGCACGGGCGCTGTTGCCCAGCCCGGCGCCGATCACCGCGCCGCAGGCGATGGCCATCACGTTCTTCAAAGCGCCGCCCAGCTCGGCCCCGGCGGTATCCGTCGTGCGATACAGCCGCAAGACATCCGTGCTCAGCGCCCTTTGCAGCGTCTCGACCCGCGCCGCATCCGCACAGGCCAGCGTCAGCGCAGTTGGCAGCCCGCGCGCGATCTCCCCGGCAAAGCTCGGGCCCGTCAGCAGCGCAGCGGTCGCCCCCGGCGCGACCTCGGCAATCACGCCCGTCGGCCCCAGCCCGGTGTCCAGCTCGATGCCCTTGCAACAGGCCACCAGCGGCCGGTCGGCCAGCTGCGCCAAAGGCCCCGCCAGCGCGGCGCGCATCTGCTGCATCGGCATCGCCAGCAGAACCACCTCGCAATCGTCCAGTTCGCCAACATCGGCACTCGGCGTCACGCCTTCGGACAGGTCCGCGCCGGGCAGCCGGGCAGCGTTCTGCCGGCTGTCCCGCATCGCCCGCGCCTGACCTTCATCCCGCGACCACAGCGTGACCGCCCCCTTGCGCCCCAGCGCGATAGCCAGCGCCGTTCCGAAAGCTCCGGCTCCGGCAACCCCGACCCTCATGCCTTGGCCCCCTTGCGCCCGCCGCCGACCAGCGCGGCCTGCGTCGTGTCCAGCGGCCAGCGCGGCCGCGCCGACAGCGTCATGTCATGGCGCAGCCCGGTCTCGAACAGCTCGGCCCCGGCATGGGCGATCATCGCCGCATTATCGGTGCACAGCTTCAGCGGCGGCGCGACGAACCGGGCACCGGCCTCGCCCGCGACCTGCTCCAGCCGCGCGCGGATCTGCATGTTCGCGGCCACGCCCCCGGCCACCGCAACGCAGGGCTGCGCGGGATTTTCCCCAAGATAGAGCCGCAAAGCACGCCGCATCCGGTCCGCCAGCACATCGCAGACCGCCTGCTGGAACCCCGCGCACAGATCGGCGCGATCCGCTCGGGTCAGCCCGCCGAACTCCTGCACCAGGGTGTCCCGCGTGCGCAGCACGGCGGTCTTCAGCCCCGAGAACGACAGGTTGCAATCATCCCGGTCGATCAGCGGGCGGGGCAGGGAGAACCGCTTCGCATCCCCGCCGTGCGCTTCGGCCTCGATCCCCGGCCCGCCGGGCTGCGCCAGGCCCAGCAGTCGCGCCACCTTGTCAAACGCCTCGCCCGGTGCGTCGTCGATGGTGCCGCCCAGCCGCGAGAAATCCTCGGGCCCGCGCACGATCAGGAACTGACAATGCCCGCCCGAGACCAGCAGCATCAGATAGGAGTATGCGATCCCATCCGTCAGCCGCGGCGTCAGTGCATGGCCCGCCAGATGGTTCACCCCGATCAGCGGCAGCCCGGTCGCGGCGCAAATGCCCTTGGCGCACATCACGCCCGACAGCACGCCGCCGATCAGCCCCGGCCCGGCGGTCACGGCCACCCCGTCCATGTCGGAAAGGCTCAACCCCGCCTCGGCCAGCGCCTGCCGCACCGCCACATCCAGCTTTTCGGCATGGGCGCGCGCGGCGATCTCGGGCACCACGCCGCCAAAGGCATCGTGCAGCCCGCTCTGCCCGATCACGACCGAGGACAGCACCTCCGAACGCCCGTCCAAACGGCGCACGACAGCCGCGGCGGTATCGTCGCAGCTGCTCTCCAGTCCCAGCAGGATAAGGGGGTCGCTCATGTGCCTCTGCGGTTGCATCACCTTGCGTCCGGAGGTATCACCCAAAGTCCCCGCTCACAATCCCGGGCCATCCGATGTGCGCCTTGCGACCTGTCCTGCTCTTGACGCGGCCAGCCGAGGCCTCGGAACGCTTTGCCAGCCAGCTGCCCCCGGATGTTCTTGCCCGCGTCGATCTGATCATTTCTCCCCTGATCTGCATCGAACCGCTTGTACAGAGCCTTGATTTCGGCCCCGCTCGCGGCCTGCTCTTCACCTCGGCCAATGCCGTCCGCGTGGTCGCCGGGGTGACCGAAGACCGCCTCCTCCCCTCATTCTGCGTCGGTGAAAAAACGGCCGCCACCGCCCGTGACGCCGGCTGGAACGCCCACGCACTGGGGGCGACGGCCGACGAACTGGTTGCGGCACTGCTGCGCGACCGCCCCGAAGGCCCGCTTCTGCATCTCTCTGGTGAGCACACCCGGGGCGACGTCGCGGCACGTCTGTGCGCGGCTGGGCTGCCCACGGCGGAAACCGCCGTCTATGCCCAACCGCTGCAGCCGCTCGACGACGCGGCGCAGCGCGCGCTGGTCGGCAAGATGCCCGTGATCGTGCCGTTGTTTTCACCACGCACGGCGCGACACTTTGCCGAACAGGCCACCGGCCCCGCCGCGGTGCACGCCATAGCGCTCAGCGAATCCGTCGCAGAACCGTTGAAACCAAAAGGCTTTTCGCGCGTTGATGTTGCGTTGCGGCCTGACGCGGGGGCGATGGTCGAGGCGATTGCAGCCTGCCTTGCCGGGATCACCCGGGTTGAGGGTGCCCGGCCCCCACAGTAGTGTTTGCAGAAGCAGGATCGGGCATTTCAGATTCGAAGGGGTGATTTTCAGGTGGCAAACGATCCAAAGTCCAAACCGGATATCGACGACGCGCCCATTGCCGGCAGCGAGCCGGTGATCACGGAGTCCGGCACGGACACGCCTGCGGATACCCCGCTGGTCGAGGATGTGCCGGCGATCGGACCGCCCATGCCCGACGTTTCCGCAACCGAGCCTGACGACGAGCCCCCCGTCGAGGACGCAAGGCCCAGGGTCGAGGACCATCCGCCCGAAGCCGCCCCCGAAACCGTGGCCGCGGCCCAGCCCGCCCCCGCCCGTGGCGGCTTTGGCGCGGCGCTTCTGGGTGGTGTCGCTGCCGGCGTGATCGGCTTCGTCGCAGGCAAGGCCGGCTTGCTCGACCCGCTGCTGCCCGCGGACTGGCGCCAGCCGGATTACTCTGCACAGCTCGCCACGCTCGAAAACCGGCTGTCCGACCAGACCGCCGAAATCGCCGCCTTGCGCGACCAGCTCGGCGCGGTGCAGATGCCAGACATCGCCCCGCTCGACAGCCGCATCGACAGCCTCGCCGGCCAGGTCGAGCCGCTTGCCGACAAGATGACGGCGCTCACCTCGGCCCAGTCCGACCTCCAGTCCCGCATCGACGAACTGGAAAAACGCCCGATCAGCGAAGGCGTCTCGCAAAGCGCCATCGACGCCTACGAACGCGAGCTGACCCGCATGAAGGACTCGCTCGAAGCCCAGCGCGCCGAGGTCGACAATTACATCTCCCAGGCCCGCAGCATGGAGGCCGAGGCAGACCAGTCGCGCCAGCTTGCCACCCAGCGCAACGCCCTGACCCGCCTCCAGACCGCCCTGACCGAGGGCGCGCCCTACGCCGAACAGCTCGACGCGCTGCGCGCCGCCGGTCTCGACGTGCCCGCGCCGCTCGCCGACTCCGCCGAAACCGGCGTCCCGACGCTCGCGGTCCTGCGCGCCGCCTTCCCCGACGCCGCACGGGAAGCTTTGGCCGCCGCCCGCGAGGCCAGCAAGGGTGACACCCCCGGCTTCAGCGCCTTCCTCGCCCGCCAGTTCGGCGCCCGCTCGGTCGAACCGCGCGCTGGCAACGACCCCGACGCGATCCTGTCGCGCGCCGAGGCCGCGGTGACCGAAGGGCGGATCGACACCGCGCTCACCGAACTCGACGCGCTGCCCGACGTCGCCAAGGCGCCGCTGGCCGACTGGATCGCCCAGGCCCAGCGCCGCCAGGCCGCCATGACCGCCGCCGACACGCTCGCGCAATCGCTGACCTCGAAGTGAAGGGACTCCCATGCTCTGGTCGCTGATCAAGATTCTGGTCTTCGTCGCCCTGATCGCCGCCCTCACGCTGGGCGCGGGCTATCTGATGGAGGCCGGCGGGGGCGTGCGCGTGACCTTCGCGGGCATCGAATACACCCTCGGGCCGCTGCAAACCGTGATCGGCCTGCTGGCCCTGCTGGTCGCGCTCTGGCTGCTGCTCAAGCTGCTGTCGCTGACCGTGGCGGTCCTGCGCTTTCTCAGCGGCGACGAGACCGCCGTCTCGCGCTATTTCGACCGCGGCCGCGAGCGCAAGGGCTATCAGGCGCTGGCCGATGGCCTCATGGCGCTCGCCTCGGGGGAAGGGCGCGTGGCGATGCACAAGGCCGCCCGTGCCGAGAAATACCTGCGCAAGCCCGAGCTGACCAACCTGCTGACCGCCCAGGCGGCGGAGATGGCCGGAGACACCAAAAAGGCCGCCGAGACCTACAAGCAGCTGATCGCCGACGACGCGACCCGCTTTGTCGGCGTGCGCGGCATCCTGCGCCAGAAACTGGCCGAGGGCGACACCGAGACCGCGCGCAAGCTCGCCGAAAAGGCATTCCAGCTGAAACCGCGCCATGAAGAAACGCAGGACGTCCTGCTGCGGCTTCAGGCCCAGGCCCATGACTGGGCCGGCGCGCGCAGCACGCTCAGCGCCAAGCTGAAATCGGGCACCCTGCCGCGCGATGTCTACACCCGCCGCGAGGCGGTGCTGGCGCTTTCCGAGGCGCGCGAACTGCTCGACGACCAGACCAGCGTGGAAAAGCGCGAACAGGTGATCGAGGCGAACCGCCTTTCGCCCGACCTCGTCCCCGCCGCCGCACTGGCCGCCCGCGGCTATGTCGCCAAGGGCCAGCCGAAATACGCCGTGCGGATCCTGAAAAAGGCGTGGGAGGCGCAGCCGCACCCCGACCTCGCCGCCGCCTTCGCCCGGATCGAACCCGAAGAAACCCCCGAGGCGCGTCTCAAGCGGTTCCAGCTGCTTACCAAGCTTCACCCCGAGAACCCGGAAACCAAGCTGCTCCTGGCCGAGCTGAACCTCGTGGCCGAAGATTTCCCCGCCGCCCGCCGCGCGCTGGGCGATCTGGCCACCGCCCCGGGCGCCGATGCCCGCGCGCTCACCCTGATGGCCGCCATCGAACGCGGCGAGGGCGCCTCGGACGCGGTGGTGAACGGCTGGCTGGCCCGCGCGCTGAACGCCCCGCGCGGCCCGCAATGGATCTGTGACAACTGCCAGCACATCCACACCGACTGGCAGCCGATCTGCGACAACTGCCACGGCCTCGACACGCTCAGCTGGCGCGCCCCGCAGCATTCCGACGTCGCCACCGCCACCGGCATCGCCGTCCTGCCCCTGATCGCGGGCACTCCGGCGGTCGCCCCGGTGCCCGATATCCCCGACGCCGAACTGATGCCCGAGGACGACTCCCAAGAACCCCCGAAGCCCCCGGCAAATTAGCCCTAAACCCTGTAAAAATACGTCCATTGGTTCATGTGACAAGGCATGGCTGGTGGGCGACGTCTACACAATTGCGGTCCCCAAGTTGGAGCATACATAGCTCACCGCATGGGAGTCAAAAAATTAAAAAAGTTTCGGTATTGACTCAGTGGGCGCCTTGAGTCCTTGCCTGTGATTCGGGCTGGGGCTACATTGCGATTCGAAGTGGAGGGCGAAGTGTCCGAAAGAAGACTGCCGACAATTCTTGAGCGCGAGCCACTGGTCGATGCGGTTTTTGAAGTCCGCTTAGGTGGCAATCCCCACTTGGCGGACCTTCTGCCTGGCATCCTATTTAATCAGCTTGGTCCAAGACCAACACTTGAGCGTCTCGCAACTGCCGACATTCCGGAACCGATCAGAGTAAGCGAGCCAAATCTAGCTTTTGCTCCAGTTATACGACTTCATTGGCGGGAATTCGCGATTTCGTTCGGGAGCCGTAACGTGGTGATTGCCTGTAAACTTCCCTATCCCAAGTGGCCTCGCTTCAAAGATGCAATCTTGGACATCGTAGACAAGGTTTCTCAGGTCGGGATTTCTGGCCCGATCGAGCGCTATTCCCTGAAGTACGTCAACCTGATCCAGGCCCCGACAGTGGCGGAGCAGATACAAAAGATCAATCTCGCGATCCGAGTGGGCGATGTAGACGTCAAAGATGACCACGTGTCTGTGCAGGTTCACAGGACTGAAGGCGAAACCTTGCACATCATGTCGGTTGTGACGGGCGCAAAAGGCAAAATGGCAGATGGGAAACTAGTATCTGGTGCTGTAGTCGACATCGATTCTATCCGCCCAATACAGTTTCCTGACTTCCGAACCTTTGCCGAAAACCTCGGCGAGGCCGTTGAAACTTTGCGAACCGAAAACAAAATCAAGTTTTTCAGTTGCTTGACCGAAGCTACGGTCGATGAAATGGGGCCCAAATATGATTGACTTAGTGGCGACCAAGCCAACCACGACCACCTTCGCAGCCGCAGTTGGCGCGATTATGTTCGCCGGGCAGGTTCAATATCCCCCGCGAACGGAGGCGTATCAAGTCTACCAAGTGGGTGGCACCTACAGTGACTTCATGGCGAATCTTCCCCGAACGGCAGCGATTGACGACTTTGCGCGGCAAATCGGCGCGCTTTATGATGTCTTTGCACAACGACAAGAGCGTCTCGGTGCTGAGTTCGAGGCCGCGATCTTTAGCGATGTCGAAAGCCTCTACGAGGCATAATCCCTAAGATGGCCTTAGACCCGGAAGCACTTCGTCAACAAATTCCCTACTACCTCACGGCCGAACCGGCCCGTAAGGAGCTAGTCGAGGGGCTCAAGGCGCTGAGCGAAGGTGCTACTGACGGGTACTTCTTCCCGGCAGGCGGTGACCCGCACGCAAATACTATGCTTCAGGGTGACGGTTGGCGCGGCTTTCAGGTGTTCTCTTTCACGTCAGGAGCGCAAAATCTTACGCGCGGCATAGTTCTCTCGAATTCCTGCGACATTTCCCCCGAAAACGAGCGCGTGTTGCCACCGAAAGTGACCTTCGCACCGCTCGTCAAGTTGGCGAGGATCAAGGCTCGCTTCGAGGAACACGGACTGAGAGCGGAGCAGATTGAAGGGCGCCTTCAAGCGATCCGGGCACAGTCTGTCACGAGTATCTTCTATCTTCCGGCAAGCGGTCCGCTCGAGGAAGAGTACGTCGCACTACTTGACGACCTCCATTCGATGCCGGTCGAAGCCCACCGGCAGGCGGCAGAAAAGGTCTTCACCCTAAGCATGGCCGGCTTCTATCTTTTTGTCTTCAAACTCTCGGTCCACTTCTGCCGTCTTCAAGAGAACGTTGACCGATCAATGCGAGCGGCAACGGTCTAGCGGAGTTTCAGCTTGCGTTGTTTCCGGTGAAAGCTTAAACGCTGCACCGGGACGCCGCTGTAGCTCAGCTGGTAGAGCACGTCATTCGTAATGATGGGGTCGGGGGTTCGAGTCCCTTCAGCGGCACCACCTGTTCCCAAACCCATCAGCCGGGCCTGTGGCGCATCCCTTTGACCACCCTCCGTAATGGATCCCCCCGGCCGCCCACGGTTGTCAAACTCCCGACCGGGGACTAGACAGACCTTTCCGGTCCATGCGGGAGTGCGCCGTGTCCACCACCATCCGGCTCGCCATCGGCAGCGTCTTCGTCGGCATTCTCGTGCTCGGGATCAAGTTCCTGGCCTGGTGGATCACCGGGTCGGTGGCGCTCTATTCGGATGCGCTGGAAAGCACGGTCAATGTCGCCACCGCCATTGCCGCGCTGATCGCGATCCGCATCGCGGCGCGGCCGGCCGATGCCGAACATCCCTATGGCCACCACAAGGCCGAGTTCTTCAGCGCGGTGCTGGAAGGCGTGATGATCATCGTCGCAGCCCTGCTGATCCTGCGCGAGGCCTATCTGAACCTGCTGCACCCGGTGTCGCTGGACCTGCCGGTCGAGGGGCTGATCGTCAACGGCGGCGCGACGGTGATCAACGCGCTCTGGGCCTGGGTGCTGGTCACGCGCGGGCGCCGGCTGCGCTCGCCTGCGCTGGTGGCGGACGGGCGGCACCTGTTTACCGATGTGGTCACCTCGGCGGGGGTGGCGCTGGGCCTGCTGGTCGCCATCGTCACCGGCTGGTGGATCCTCGACCCGCTGATGGCGGCGGTCGTCGCGGTCAACATCCTCTGGTCGGGCTCAAAGGTGGTGCGCGAGTCGCTCAGCGGTCTGATGGATGAGGCGGTCCCGCAAAAGACGCTGGATGCGATCCGCGGCATCATCTCGGCCGAGGCCGGTGGCGCGGTCGAGGCCCATGACCTGCGCACCCGGCATGCGGGCAAGGCGACCTTCATCGACTTTCACCTCGTCGTGCCGGGCGACATGACGGTGTTTGACGCCCATGAGATCTGCGACCGGGTCGAAGCCGTGCTGAAGAAGGAAATCCAGGGGTCGAAAATCACCATTCACGTCGAACCCGAGCACAAGCAGAAACATTCCGGCATCATCGTTCTGGACTGAGCCGCGATGGCGCTTTTGCAGCATCTTCGTGACCCGGCCACCCAGCCGCCGAGAGCGGCCCGGATCGCGGCCACGCCTTCGCCACATTTCCGCAGAGGTTGACCCTGCGGTCCGATCAATCGCCGCGCCGGTCCCGCGATCGCCCCGCAAGCGGGAACAATCGCGCGAGGTCCGGATGCGCGAGCGTCACAGGACCAACCAGCCATTTACCAGATTTGGTGCCCGGATCGGGACAGTCACCTAGGATGCTCGCAAATTGATGCAAAGACGCACCAGTTTGTCCATGTTTTTGCCCCAAAGCTGCGGTGACCTGCCAGCACGACTTGAGGAACCATTCGAATAACGGCACAAATAAGGCCAAAATGAGGCATACCGCCCTAATTCGGGTGGATTCAACTGGTACAGGGGTCGGCAAAGCACCGGAACCGTCCAGATTGAGGGGATCGGACAGTGATCGCAAGGATCGCAGGCGCAGCCGTTCGCGGGCTGCTGGTGGCAATGCTGGTGGCGACGCCATCCCTGCTGTTGCCCGGTGGAATTGCGGATCCTTCCGAGATGATCGCCCTTCTGGCCATCCTCGCCGGCGCGCTCACCTTCGCCGAATACAATACCGAATTTCCCAGCTTCATCGAATTCCGCGACGCCCCGCCGCTGAACCGGCTGCGCTTCATCGCGCTCCTGTCGATGCTGCTGATCGTGACGCTAATCACCCGCAACAGCTTTGCGCCGACCGGCCTCACCACCTTCCTCGCCGGCTTGGGCGGGCTGATCGGGCATCTGGCCGATTTCCCCTACTCGCCGGTGCGTCTGGCCGTGCTCATGCTGCCTTCGGACGCACTGGCGCATACGGTCGACAGCGTGCGCGTCGCCGCCGGTGTCTGCTATGTGATCGCCGTGCTGACCGTTCTCGCCTTCCTCTTCGCCGTGCGCGTGATGGGCTGGCCCACCAGCAGCGGCGCCTTCAATGTCTGGGTGAACCTGCCGCTGTTCGATCCGACAACGGGCGGCGATGTGGTCCGCCGCCTCCACCGTGACGGCAAGATCAACATCATCGTCGGTTTCCTCGCGCCCTTCATTGTGCCGGCCGCGATCAAGCTGTTTTCGGATTCCTTCGAACCGCTGTCGATGGTCGATCCGAAAACCCGCATCTGGCTGCTCAGTGCCTGGGCCTTCCTCCCGGCCAGCATGATCATGCGCGGCATGGCGATGGCGCGGATTGCCGAGCTGATCGAGGAAAAGCGCCGCCGGGTCTACGCCAGCGCCGAGGCGATGCAGACCGCCTAAGCCTCGCTGCCCACACCGGCACCCGGCCGCTCCACCGCCTCCGACCCCACCGCCGTGGCCAGTGCCGCCTCCAGCTGGGTCGCGCGGAACTCCGGCAGCAACGCGTCGAACCGCGCACGGTCCAGCCAGTGCGGCGTGCGCCAGAGATAGCTCATCTCGACCAGCCGCCGCGCCATCGGCCAGAGCGGCGACAGGAGGCGCGGCGGCAGCAGCGGATAGCGTTTCAGCCGCAGCGGTCGGCCCAGCGTACGCGACAGCGCGGCCGCCAGTTCGGTGCCGGTCAGGGTGAACCCCGGAAACGGGATATCGGCAAAGGCTGGCAGCGTCTCGCGCATCTCCGCCAGCATCACAGCGGCGCGGGCCATGTCGGGCAGATAGGCCCATGCGTGCGGGATCTCGGGATTGCCCGGATACTGCACCACCCCCCGCGCCAGTTTCGCCGTCACCACCCGGTCGAACCAGTTGCCCGTCGCGCCGATGTCGATGAAGTCCCCCGCGCGCAGGACGATGGTGCGCACACCCGCCGCGCGATAGGCCGCCTCCAATGCAACGCGGATGCGGCCCAGCTCGTTGGCGGCGGCGTGCGGCGTCTCTTCCGACCAGGGCGCGGGAGTCTGCTCGCCAAAGACATAGACGTTGCCCGGGATGATGACAGCCGCCCCGGTCTGCCGCGCGACCTTGATCACCTTGTCGGTCAGCCCCGGCACCTGGCTCGGCCAGTCCGGATAGGCCGGGTTCCAGGCGTTGACGATCACATCGGCGCCCCAGGCCGCGCGGGTTAGATCGCCCGAGGCGCGGTCATAGGGGCGCACGCTCCAGCCGGCCGCGGCAAAGGCCTCGGCGGCGGCCGACCCGAAACGCCCCGTGGCGCCAAGGATGAGAACGGTGTGGGTCATGGTGAGGTCCTTTCCAGTCCGTGATGCAAGACAGATAGCTATTCACCAACCCCGGGGATATTGCCCGAATCCGCAGGCCTGCTATTCATCTGCGAATGGATAATACCCTGTCCTCCCTCGACTGGTCCTTGATCCAGGTCTTTGTCGCCGTGGCCGAGACCGGATCGCTCTCCGCCGCCGCGGCGCGTCTGGGGCGCAGCCAGCCGACGCTTGGCCGTCAGGTCCAGGCGCTGGAACAGGCGCTCGACGCCAAGCTCTTCGAACGCCATGCCCGTGGCCTGCGGCTCAGCGCGCTGGGCGAGTCCCTCTTGCCGCTAGCGCAAGAGATGCACGGCGCGATGAACGCCCTCACCCTGCGCGCGGCGGGGCAAAGCCAGCGCCTCGAAGGCACCGTGCGCCTCACCGCCTCGGTCTTCGTCTCGCACTACCTGCTGCCGCCGATCCTCGCCCGGATCCGCGCGGCCGAGCCCGCCATCTCGCTGGTGCTGGTCCCCTCGGACCGCAGCGAAAACCTGCTCTTCCGCGAGGCCGACATCGCCCTGCGCATGTTCCGCCCGACCCAGATGGATATCGTCACACGGCATGTGACCGACCTCCCCATCGGCATCTTCGCCGCCAAATCCTATCTTGACCGCGTCGGTCGGCCCGCCACGCCCCAGGATGTGCTCGACCTCGACATGGTCGGCTATGACACCAACGAACTGATGGTGCGCGCCATGCGCGCCCTTGGCTGGCCCGTCACGCTCGACAGCTTTGCCGTCCGCTGCGACAACCAGGCCACCTACTGGGAACTGGTCCGCGCCGGCTGCGGGATCGGCTTTGCCCAGCGCTCCGTGGGCCGCTCCGACCCCTCGGTCGAGGAAATCGACCTCAACATCGCAATACCCCCGCTGGAAATCTGGCTCTCCGCCCATCCAGTCATGCGCCAGACCCCACGCATCCGGCGGGTGTGGGACCTGCTGGCCGAAGGCCTGCTCGCCGCAAAAACCTAGGCCTTCAGGCCACCCACCACCGTTCGGCGATGCGGCCGTCGTCCAGCGGCGCGCGATTGCCGATCTGGCGCGGAATGCCCACACCGGCCCGCGCCGCGATGGCGATATCGTCGGCGCTCGGATGATAGCGGAACTCGCCCTGCCCGATCAGCCCCGAGGCCTCCGGCAGATAGGCCAGATCGACATAGCCGCCGCGCAGCGCCTCGGCCCGCACCCGCGCATCCGGGATCACGATCACCTCGATCCGGTCGGCCCAGCCTGCGGCGCCGGCCTTGTAGTGATCCTCGACCCGTAGCGCCAGCAGATGTCGCGCCTCGTCCATGCGCGCGATGCGATAGGCCCCGGTCCCCATGCCATCGCGGCGGATCGCGTGGGCCGGGTCGGCCAGATCCAGCGGCAGTTGAAAATTCGCCGCCGACAGCTCCACCGTCAGATCGAAGGCCGACTCGAGGTGCACCGCCCGCACGCCGGGCACAGCGCCCAGCATCTCGGTCGCATGGCGCGCGGCAAAGACCGTTCCGTCGTGAAACCGCGCGTCGCGCCGCAGCCGGAAGCTGAACCGCCGCGCATCCTCGCTGCCCCGCCACGACAGCGCCAGCTCGCCCCGCAGCGTGCCATCCGGCGCGATCTCGGTCAGCTGGTCGAACGCCGCGCCCTCGGCCACCCGCGCCAGGCTGCCATCGCGCGGCACCGCCAGCTTCAATGTCCCGCCCGCCCGCGGCCGCGCATCCGCCGATAGGCCCGAGGCCGCCAGCAGCGCCGCGGCGGCGCCCGAGGTGAACAGAGCACGGCGATCCAGCCGGGTCATTTCAGCCCCCGCGCTTCGGCGATCTGGTCCATCGCCCGCACCAGCTCGGCACTGATCCCCGGCTCGCTCAGCGCGTGCCCGGCATTGCGCACCATCTTCAGCTCGGCCTTCGGCCACAGCTTCGCCAGATCATACGCCCCCTTGGGCGGGCAGATCATGTCGTAGCGCCCCTGCACGATGACGCCGGGGATATGGGCGATCCGGTCCATATGCGCCAGGATCTGGCCGTCGAACTCCAGGAACCCCCGGTTGGTGAAATAGTGGTTCTCCAGCCGCGCGAAGGCCCGGGCATAATCCCCCGGGCTTTCCCCCGAAGACCCGCTCGAATGGATCGAGGCCAGCGCATTCTCCCAGGCCGACCAGGCGCGCCCGAACTGGGTTTCCTGCACCATGTTCCCGGAAAACAGCCGCCGGTGATAGGCGGCGATCAGGTCGCCCCGCTCCTCCTCCGGGATCGGCGCGACAAAACGCTCCCAGGTCTCCGGCCAGAACCGCCCCGCGCCGCCGCCATAGAACCAGTCGAGCTCGGACTGCGTCATCAGGAAGACGCCGCGCAGGATCAGGTTGGTCACATGGTCCGGATGCGTCTGCGCATAGATCAGCGCCAGCGTCGCGCCCCAGCTGCCGCCGAAGACGATCCAGCGCTCGATGCCCAGCACCGCGCGAATCGCCTCGATATCCGCCACCAGATGCCAGGTGGTGTTGTTCTCGACCGAGGCATGGGGCCGCGACCGCCCGCAGCCGCGCTGATCGAACAGCACGATGCGATAGACGCTCGGGTCGAAATACCGCCGCATCGCCGGGCTGCACCCGCCGCCGGGGCCGCCATGCAGGATGACGACAGGCGCGCCATCGGGGTTGCCGCATTGCTCGACATAGATGTGATGGCTGTCGCCCACGTCCAGCATCCGCTGGTCGAACGGATCGACCGGCGGGTAAAGATACTGTACTGCGCGCTTTTGATCCGGGTGTCTGTCCATCAAAGCCCTATATAGTCGTCTGCAAACAAAAGATCACGCGGAGTCCGCAATGCCAATGTCACAAACGACCGTCGATCCCGCCGAAATCGCGAAATTCGAGGCGATGGCCGCCGATTGGTGGGATCCGACGGGCAAGTTCAAGCCGCTGCACATGCTGAACCCCTGCCGGCTGGACTATATCTGCGCCCAGATCGCCGCCGAATACGACCGTGACCTGACCACGAAAACGCCCTTCGCCGGTCTGCGCCTGCTCGACATCGGCTGCGGCGGCGGGCTCCTGTCCGAACCGATGGCGCGTCTCGGCGCCGAGGTGGTCGGCGCCGACGCGGCCGAGCGCAACATTCCCGTGGCCCAGGTCCACGCCGCGCAGATGGGCCTGACCATCGACTATCGCAACACCACGGCCGAGGCGCTGGCGCAGGCCGGCGAACGCTTCGACGTCGTGCTGAACATGGAAGTGGTCGAACATGTCGCCGACCCGCTCGCCTATCTTACCGCCTGCCACGACCTGCTGAAACCCGGCGGGCTGCACATCTGTTCGACGATCAACCGAAATCCCAAGTCCTATGCCATGGCGATCGTCGGGGCCGAGGTGGTGATGCGCTGGCTCCCGCGCGGCACCCACGACTGGTCCAAGTTCATCACCCCCGACGAACTCTTCGCCCTGCTCGAACAGGCCGGTCTGCGCCCGGTCGACCGCAAGGGCTTTGTCTTCAACCCGTTGTCGTGGAATTGGCGGCTCTCCGACCGCGACCTCTCGGTGAACTACGTCACCGCCAGCCTTCGGCCCGAATAGCTCAGTCCTTGCGCTCCAGCCGCGCCCGCAGCTCGCGCAGCACCGGCAGAACGGTGCGCACCTTCTCGGCGCCCAGATCGCCCACCACTTCGTTGATCATCGGCGCCAGCGAGGCGACGGCATAATCGCGTGCCTGCCGTCCCGCCGGGCTGATCGCCACTGCCTTGCGCCGCGCGTCGTCCCAATCGGGGCGAATGTGCACATACCCCGCCCACTCCAGCTTGTTCAGCGTATTGGTCATCGCCCCGCGCATCACATGGAACGTCTCGGCCAGCTGCGCCGGGCTGCGCTCGCCCCCGGAAAAGGCCAGATGGTTCAGCACCGAGAAATGCGAGATCTCCATGCCCTTCGGAAGCACCTTGCTCAGCCGGTTCCGCATCAGCTGGTCGGCCGTCAGGATCTCGCTGAACAGCGCCACGGCCAGCGTATTGTAATCGTCGGACATCCGCTATTCCCTGTCAGGGGCCGTCGAACTTCCTGACATGGGACAGGGACGGAACCTTTCTGCGCGCTTCGTCCACCAGCGTAGCATCCAGATCGAGAATATGAAAACCCGGCGCGGTGCCGCCGTCGATCAGAACCTCGCCCCAGGGCGACACCGCCAGGCTGTGCCCGTAAGTCCGTCGCGTCTTGCCCTCGGTGGCCGGGTGCTCGCCGCATTGCGCGGGGGCCAGCACGAAACACCCGGTCTCGATGGCCCGCGCGCGCAGCAGGCTGTGCCAGTGCGCCGCGCCCGTCACCGGCGAAAACGCCGCCGGAACGGTCATCACCGTCGCCCCCGCCTGCGCCAGCGCCTGATAGAGCGCCGGAAACCGGATGTCGTAGCAGACCGTCATGCCGACCTTGGCAAAATCTGTCTCGGCCAGAACCGCCCGCGTCCCGGGCCGGAATCCGGCCGATTCGCGATAGGTCTCTTCCGGCGTCACCTCCACGTCGAACATGTGGATCTTGTCATAGCGCGCGCGCACCGTCCCGTCCGGCCCGATCAGGAACGACCGGTTGGCAAAGCGCCCGTCAGGATCGTCCGTCTTCAGCGCCAGCGACCCGATCAGCAGCCACACGCCCAGCTCCCCGGCGCGCTGGCTCAGCCCCTTCAGCGTGATGTCCTCGGCTTCGCTCTGCAGGACCTCCTTCTGCCGCGCCCGGCTGGTCGACACACAGTTCGTCACCTCGGGCGTCAGCATGAACCGCGCGCCCTCGGCATGGGCGCGGTCCATATAGCCCAGCACAGAGTCCAGATTGGCCACCGGATCGTCGCCCGACGACAGCTGGATCAGCGCCGTCCGCATCAGTTCGCCAGCATCGCGTCAAGCTTGCCGGCGCGTTCCAGCTCGTACAGATCGTCACAGCCGCCCACATGCGTCCCGCCGATGAAGATCTGCGGCACCGTGCGCCCGCCGTTCGAGCGCTGCGTCATCTCGGCCCGCCGCTGCGGATCCGCGCCGACATCGACCTCGGCAAAGCTCACGCCCTTCTGCGACAGCAGCCGCTTGGCCGCATGGCAATATCCGCACAGCTGCGTGGTGTAGATTTCAACGTTTTTCATATCCGACCCCGGTATCTGGTCCTGTTCACGACGGAACCTAGTGTTCCTTGGTCACGCGCGCCAGTGCCAGGACAAAGATGTCGCCCGATCCGGCCGCCAGACAGGCCCGCGCGCAGGCCGCAAGGGTCGCGCCCGAGGTCATCACGTCGTCGACGATCAGCACTGGCCGCCCCTCCAGCAGGGCGCGGCGGCGGGGATGCACCGCGATGGCCTCCTCCAGGTTGGCGAACCGTTCGTCGGCACTCTTGCCGTCCTGGCTGGCCGTCGCCCGCCGCCGCACCAGCAGGTCCGGGCAATGCGCCATCCCGCGCGCCGCCAGCTCCCGGCTCAGCAGGGCCGACTGATTATACCGCCGCCGCAGCAGCTTGAACCGATGCAGCGGCACCGGTGCGACCAGCAGATCGGGCCGCAGCAGGGGCCGCGCCGCCAGCGCCAGCCAGGGCCCGGCCAGCCGCGCCACTTCGGGCCGGTCCCCATGTTTCAGTGCCAGCACCAGCTCGCGGGCCTTGTCGCGATAGATCAGCACCGACCGCCCCTGCGCCCAGGGCCGGGACGTCCGCATGCAGTCGTCGCATTCAACCCGGTGCGAATCACCCGCCCCGAGCAGCGGCGCGCCGCAGGCGTCGCAGACCGTGCCGCCGATGAAAGGCGTGGCGCGCCAGCAGCTTGGGCAAAGCGCAAAGTCGCTTTCAACCAGCGCGCCGCAGCCGACGCAGCGTGAGGGAAACAAAAGCCGCGTCGCCGTTTGAAAGATCGCGCGCATGCGCCTAGGTTCCCGCCATGACCACGCCCCCCGCCCTGTTCGACCGGCCCGCCCTGACCACCCGCCGCGCCCGCGCGCGCCCCGAGGCGCTGTTCCTGCACGAGGCCGCCCGCGACGAGGTTCAGGATCGCCTGTCGATGGTTAACAGGTCGTTTACGTCCCCCGCCGTGGTGACGCCCTTCCCAGCGATCTGGGACGACGCCCTGCCCGGCGCGGCGCTGGTGCCCGACGGCGATGTGCTCGACCTTCAGCCCGCCAGCCACGATCTCGTCGTCCACGCCATGTGCCTGCACTGGGCCAACGATCCCGTCGGCCAGATCATCCAGTGTCGCCGCGCGCTCCGCCCCGATGGCCTCTTCCTCGCCGTGCTGCTCGGCGGCCAGACCCTGCACCAGCTGCGCGCCGCGCTGGGCGAGGCCGAGTCGCGCCTGACCGGCGGCCTCTCCCCCCGCGTCGCGCCGATGGCCGAGATCCGCGACCTCGGCGCGCTGCTGCAACGCGCGGGCCTCGCACTTCCCGTGGCCGACAGCGTGCCGCTCACCGCCTCCTACCGCGACCTGACCCACCTCATGCACGACCTGCGCGCCATGGCCGAAACCAATGTGCTCGCCGCGCGCCGCCGCAGCCCGACCCGGCGCGCGGTCTTCGATCTGGCGCAAAGGCTCTACACCGACCATTTCGCCGACCCGCAGGGCCGTCTGCCCGCCACCTTCGACCTGATCTGCCTCACCGGCTGGGCCCCCGACGACAGCCAGCCCAAACCGCTCCGGCCCGGTTCCGCCAAGGCCCGGCTTGCCGACGCCCTGCGCGTGCCGGAAACGCGGCTGCCCGATTGACGCGACCCCAGAACCGGATATCTGACCCCCATCCCCACGGACACGAGGACCCTCTTTCGATGCCCGATGCACAGCGACCGGCCCACGCGCCACAGACCCACCCCGCCCTGCCACGCCAGAAGATCGGCGTCCTTCTCGCCAACCTCGGCACTCCGGACAATTACGACTACTGGTCGATGCGCCGCTATCTGAACGAGTTTCTCTCGGACCGCCGGGTGATCGACTATGCGCCGTGGAAATGGCAGCCGCTGCTCCAGACCGTCATCCTGACAAAACGACCCTTCTCCAGCGGCGCGAATTACAAGCTGATCTGGAACCACGAGGCCGGCGAAAGTCCGCTCATGACCATCACCAAGGCGCAGACGGCCAAGATCGCGCAGGCCGTCTCGCAGCGATTCGGCGATCAGGTGCAGGTCGACTTCTGCATGCGCTACGGCAACCCCGCCACCAAGGCCAAGGTGCGCGAGATGGTCGCGCAGGGCTGCAGCCGCATCCTGTTCTTCCCGCTCTATCCGCAATATGCCGGCGCGACGACCGCCACCGCCAACGATGCCTTCTTCCGCGCCCTGATGGCCGAGAAATGGCAGCCGGCCAGCCGCACGGTGCCTGCCTATTTCGACCATCCCGCCTATATCGACGCCCTCGCGCAATCGGTCGAACGCGCCTACGCGGCGCTCGACCAGCGGCCCGACCTCCTGGTCTGCTCCTACCACGGGATGCCCGAACGCTATCTGACCGAAGGCGACCCCTATCACTGTCAATGCCAGAAAACGACGCGCCTCCTGAAAGAGCGTCTGGGATGGCAGTCAGGCGATCTCGCCACCACCTTCCAGTCGAAATTCGGCCCCGAAGAGTGGCTGAAACCCTATACCGTCGAAGAGGTCGCGCGCCTGGCAAAGGCCGGAACCAAACGCATCGCCGTCATCGCGCCCGCCTTTTCGGCCGATTGCATCGAGACGCTGGAAGAGATCAACGGCGAGATCCGCGAAAGCTTCGAACACGCCGGGGGCGAGTCCTTCACCTATATTCCCTGTCTCAACGACGACGACGCCCATGTCGCGGCGCTGACGCAGGTGATCGCGGAAAACCTGCAGGGCTGGGTCGGCTGAAGGTGCCGACACCCTGAAAAAGTAAAAGGCGGTGGTTTGACCCACCGCCTTTAGTTTTGGTCTGTCGTGCTTCTTAGTTCGAAGCGACGGCAGCTGCCACCAGAACCAGCAGGATCAGCGGCAGCAGGATGCCGCTCGACGAACCCTTGGTTTCTGCAACGACGACGGGCTCAACGACGACCGGTGCCATCGAACCAGCAGTTGCGGTCGATGCGGCGGTTGCCAGAGTGGCGGCGAGAACGAGTTTCTTCATGTTAACCTCCAGTTTCGACGCGAAAACAGCATCCTGAATCGCGTACATAGACGTACCTCGTATGGATTTTCTAACCAGCAAAACGGAGGGATTGCAAATGGTTGTTCATGGCCGATCACACAGCGCGTGGCAAATGTCGTCAATTTGGCAACACTCTGGGGCGCGATGATCACCCGGACGGCAGACAGCCCGCCGTCCGGGAAGGGACCTGCGCGAAAACGTCAGTTCGAGGCGACGGCAGCCGCCACGAGAACCAGCAGAATCAGGGGGAGAAGGATGCCGCTGGACGACCCCTGGGTGTTGCTGACGACGACCGGCGCCGGAACGACCGGCGTGGCCATGCCGCCGGCGCTGGCGGTGGTGGCGGCAGCCGCCAGGGTGGCGGCAAGAGCGAGCTTCTTCATGGTGACCTCCAAGTGTGGCGCCACCTGACCATCCAGATGACGCACCCGAGCGCGGGTACCGGCAAGTATAGCGACCCCCATCCCCCGGCCCCAAAGCGGAGCATGACGCCGCGCTCTGCAAGGCGCCGGAATCGCGTCAAATCAGCAACACCTGCGTTCCGACCGAGGTCATGCCGTACAGCCGGGCGATATGCTCGTTATACAGCCCGATACAGCCATTCGACGACCGCCGCCCGATCTTGCGCGTGTCATGCGTGCCGTGAATCCGGTAGTACTGCCAGCTAAGGTAAAGCGCATGCGTTCCCAATGGGTTGTCCGGCCCCGGCGGGATATACTTCGGCCATTCCGGATTGCGCTCCAGCATCGACGGCGTCGGCCGCCACTCCGGCCCCTCGACCTTGCGCACGATGCTCGTCCGCCCGCGCCGCGTCAGATCCTCGGTCAGCGGCACGCTGGAGGGGAACAGGTAATAGGTGCCCTCCTCGGTCCAGAAGTGCAGCGCGCGCGAGGTGATATCGACAAGAATCGCACCCTTGGACAGGGTGCTGAAATGCGGCTGCCACTCCAGCGACCGGAAGCTCGAGATATTGTGCCGCACCGAATGCGAGATGTCGCGTTCCACCTCGGTGGTCTCGGCGTTGTTGACCCCCTGCCGCGCCAGCGTCGGTCCGGCGGCGGCCATTGCGGCCAGTCCACCGATGAAACCGCGCCGCGAAGGGGTGAATTCGGGCCGCTTTTTCATGGTCTGTGATCGTCCCCGTGATGCCACGTCGACTTCACCTGCCTGAATATTGCCCGAATGCCTCAGTCGCAAATCAAACCACCCCCGGATGGCATCTTTTTGCCGTTGTGCGTTTGCGGTGCCCTTGCGGGCGCGATACATCCCGCCTCGGGTCGGCTAAGGGGGCGTTGACATGGTTCGGCAGGTTTCGATTCTTCTGGCACTGGCGATCACGCTGGCCGGATGCGCCGAGCCCACCCGCCAGATCGCCCCCGATGGCCGGGCGCTGCCGCAGGTCTACACCATCCGCCCCGCCGACCAGAGCAAGATCCAGTTCCGCATGCTCGACGCCATCAACGCCCTGCGCGGCGCCTCGGGCGCGGCTCCGGTGCAGATGAACGCCCAGCTTACCGCCGCCGCCGCCACCCACTCGCGCGACATGTCGGTGCAGAACCGCCCCTGGCACTTCGGCTCGGACGGCTCCTCGCCCATCGACCGGGTCCGCCGCGCGGGCTTCCCCGGCACCATGCTGGGCGAGGCGATCTCGGAAACCTACGAGACCGAGCTCGAAACGCTGGGCGCCTGGATGGAAGAGCCGGGCACCCGCGCCGTCATCCTCGAGCCGCGCGCGCGCAACATGGGCTTTTCCTGGTTTCAGGAACCCAACGGCAAGATCTGGTGGACGCTGGTTCTGGGCGACTAGGCCCGATCAGGCATAGATCGTGATCGGCGTGCCGTCGCGCACCATCGCGTAGATATCCTCGATCTCGCGGTTCTTCACAGCGATGCAGCCGGCGGTCCAGTTCTTCTGCCGCGACGCCTTCTTGTTGGTGTTCGGCTGCCCGTGGATAAAGATATCGCCCCCCGGCCGCTTGCCCTGAGCCTTGGCAAACTCGACATCCGCTTCGTTCGGATAGGAAATGCCCAGCGACAGGTGAAACGCGCTGTTCGGGTTGCGGCGGTTGATGAAATAGGCGCCCTCGGGCGTCTTGCCGTCGCCCTCGAACTGCTTCGGCCCGGCTGGCGCGAACCCGAAGTTCACCTTGTAGGCCTTCAGCACGTCCCTCTCGTTCAACAGATACATCATCGACGATGACTTGTTGACAACGATGCCGGTCACGGCCGGTCCGCGATAGGTTCTGAACTTGCTGGCGCAGGCCGACAATGCCAATGCGACAAGCCCCAGGCCGAAAGTGCGGCGTTTCATTCTCTTCTGCCCTCGTGTTTTGCGCGAGCAATACCCTCGCGCGCCCCGTCATGCAAAATCAAATTCGCGCGGGGTCGGGCAAATGCCGCTCAATCGCCCAGGCGAAAGGCGGCTGCCAGCTCGATATGCACAGACCAGCGGAACTGATCGACCACCTGCACCCAATCCAGGCGATAACCGGCCTCGATCAGAACCCGCGCGTCGCGGGCAAAGGTCACCGGATTACACGACACATGGGCGATCGCCGGCACCCGCGCGCGGGCCAGCTCGGCGGTCTGCGCCTCGGCCCCGGCGCGCGGCGGGTCGATCACCACGGCGTCGAACCGGCGCAGCTCGTCCGGCATCAGCGGCCGCCGGAACAGGTCGCGCGCCTCGGTCGTGACCCGCTTCAGCCCCTCGGCCTGCCGCCAGCCCGCGTCCAGCGCCCGGGTCATCGCCGCCTCGCCCTCGACAGCGTGCACCTCGGCGGTCCGGGCCAGCGGCAAGGCAAAGGTGCCGCAGCCGGCGAACAGATCCGCCACCCGCCGCGCATCGCCCACGATCTCGGTCACCGCCGCCAGCAGCGCCGCCTCGCCCTGCGGCGTGGCCTGCAGAAACGCGCCCGGCGGCGGCGCGACCTGCGCCGCACCGAAGACCTGCAGCGGCGGCGCGCGCAGGGCGATCACCTCGTCGTCCCAGGCCATCCGGGCCAGCCGATACTGTTCCGCCAGCCCCGCCAGCACCATGCGCAGTGGCGTATCCGCCGGCTTGCCGCCGGTCACCAGCACGTCCAGCCCGTTCCGCGTGACCGTCAGCGTCACGTCCATCTCGCCCTTGCGGCTGGCCCCCGCCTGCGCCAGCGCTTCGGCCAGCGGTAGCGCCGCCAGCAGCGCCGGATCCAGCAGAAGACAGTCCGGAATCTCGACGACGGTGCCCGAGGCGCGCCCGTGAAACCCGGCCAGCGCGCCCTTCTTCGTCCGGCGCACCGCCAGCGTCGCCCGCCGCCGCGACTGCGGCGGCGATGTCACCAGCGGCCGAAATGCCGTCTCGATCCCCTGCGCGGCCAGCGCGTGGCGCACCACGTCCTGCTTCCACCCGGCGACAAACCCGTCCGAGGCATGTTGCAGCTGACAGCCGCCGCAGCCGCGATAATGCCGGCAGGGCGGCGCGACCCGCTCCGCCGAGGGCGTGACGATCCGGATATCCTCCAGCTGCGTCCCATCGGCCCGCGCCTGGATCACCTCGCCCGGCAGGGTGCGCGGCGCGAAATACGGCCCCGGCGCGATGCCGTCGCCCATGTGGCCCAGCCGCTCGATGGTAAACTGCTGCGGCACCACGCTATTCCGCGGCCTCGGCCTGAATGAACCCGCCCGATTGCCTGTCCCAGAACTTGGCATACAGCCCGTTCCGCTCCAGCAGATCGTCATGCGTGCCGATCTCCACGATCCGCCCGGCGTCCAGCACCACGATCCGGTCCATCTCGGACAGCGTCGACAGCCGGTGCGCGATGGCCAGCACGGTCTTGCCCTCCATCACCCGGTGCAGCGCCGTCTGGATCGAGGCTTCGACCTCCGAATCCAGCGCGCTCGTCGCCTCGTCCAGCACCAGGATCGGCGCGTCCTTCAGGATGGCGCGGGCCAGCGCAATCCGTTGCCGCTGCCCGCCCGACAGCTTGACGCCCCGCTCGCCCAGATGCGCCTCGTATCCCGTGCGCCCCTTGTGATCCCTCAGGTTCAGGATGAACTCATGCGCCTCGGCCTTGCGCGCGGCGGCGAACAGCTCTTCGTCCGTCGCATCGGGCCGCCCGTACAGGATATTCTCCCGCGCCGAGCGGTTGAACATCGCCGTCTCCTGCGTGACCATCCCGATCTGGCGGCGCAGGCTTTCCTGCGTAACGCCGCCGATGTCCTGCCCGTCGATGCGGATCTGGCCATCTTCGCCCTTGTAGAGCCTGAGCAGCAGCGACACCAAGGTCGATTTCCCGGCCCCCGAGGCCCCGACGATCCCCAGCTTCTCGCCCGCCTCGATCGTCAGGTCGATGTCCTGAATCCCGCCCGTCTCGCGCCCATAGGCAAAGCTCACGTGATCGAATTCGATCCGCCCGCCCGGCACCTGCAGATCCGGCGCGCCCGGAACGTCCTCCAGCCGGTTGCGCGGCGTCAGGGTGCGCATCCCGTCCTCGACCTCGCCGATGTTGGAATAGATCGCCATCAGGGTGAAACTGACCCAGCCGGTCATCTGCGCGATGCGGATCGCCACCGCCCCGGCGGCCACGATATCGCCCTCGGTCGCGCTGCCGCGCTGCCACAGGAACAGCGTGCCGCCGATCAGTATCACCGGCAGCAGCCCCGCCAGCGTCATCAGGCAGAACCGGAACATCGCCGAAGTATGCCCGAACGCCAGCGCCCGCTCGCGGAAGGTCGCCAGCGCCCCCAGCGCGGCCCGGTCCTCGAACTCGGCATGGGCGAACAGCTTGACCGTCTTGATATTGGTGATCGTGTCGACGATCTGCCCCGAAACCATCGCCCGCGCCCCGGCCCGCCCGGCGGCAAGCCGGCGGATGCGCGGCAGGAACAGCGCGATCAGCAGGAAATACAGCACCAGCCAGCCCAGAAACACCAGCGTCATCACCCCGTTGATCGCCGCCAGCAGCGCCAGCGACCCCGCCAGCGAGGCCAGCGCAAAGGCCACCACGTTGATCGTCTCGACCGCCACATCGGTCACGGCGCGGGCGCATTGCATCTGCTTCTGTGCGATCCGCCCCGCGAAATCGTCGTCGAAGAACCGCACCGACTGCCCCAGCGTCCAGCGGTTCAGCCGCGACAGCACCAGCGGATTGACGTTCGGAAAGACGATGATGGCGTTCGATGCCGACGACAGCCCGAACAGCACCGGCCGCGCGATCAGGAAGAACGCGACCGAAGCCACCAGAACCGCCGTGTTCGACCCGTCGAAAAACGCCTCCGGTCCCGTCGCCACAGCCGAGTCGATGACCTTCCCCAGAATATAGGCCGTTCCCGCCTCCAGCGCGCCCGCCAGCACCGACAGGATCGTCGCCAGCCACAACGCGCCCCAGGCGCCGGACAGGCTCCACCGCAGAAACGCGACCAGCGTCTGCGGTGGCGGGCCTTCCGCCGCCCGGAACGGGTCGATCATGTCGCCAAACTTCATTCTGCCGCCTCGGTGTCGGTGTTCAGGAATCCGCCCGACTGCCGGGCCCAGAACCTTGCATATAGCCCGCCCTTCGCCAAAAGCGCCTCGTGATCGCCATCTTCGGCAATCCGGCCGTCTTCCAGCACCAGAATGCGGTCCATCTGCGCGATGGTCGACAGCCGGTGCGCGATGGCGATGACGGTCTTGCCCTCCATCATGCTGTACAGCGTCGCCTGGATCGAGGCCTCGACCTCGGAATCCAGCGCGCTGGTCGCCTCGTCCAGCATCAGGATCGGCGCGTCCTTCAGGATCACCCGCGCCAGCGCGATCCGCTGCCGCTGCCCGCCCGACAGCTTCACGCCGCGCTCGCCGACAAAGGCGTCATAGCCCGTGCGCCCGGCCGAATCCTGCAGCGTCAGGATAAAGTCATGCGCCTCGGCCTTCTTCGCGGCGGCGATCATCTGATCCTCGCTTGCATCCGGGCGGCCATACAGCAGGTTGGCCCGCACTGACCGGTGCAGCAGCGTGCTGTCCTGCTGAACCATGCCGATCTGATGGCGCAGGCTGACCTGCGTCACGCCGCGGATGTCCTGCCCGTCGATCAGGATCGCCCCGGTTTCCGCGTCGTAGAACCGCAGCAGCAGCTTCACCAGCGTTGATTTCCCGGCGCCCGACCGCCCGACAAGGCCGATCTTCTCGCCCGGTTCGATGGTCAGGCTGATCCGGTCCAGACCGCCAGCGCCGCGCCCGTAATGGTGCGACAGCTCGCGCAGCTCGATCCGCCCTTCGGTCAGCTCCAGAGGCTTGGCATCCGGCGCGTCCAGCAGGTCGATCGGCTGCGCGATGGTGCGCATCCCCTCGGCCACCACGCCCAGTTCGCGGAAGAAGGTGGTCAGCGCCCACATGATCCAGCCCGTCATCGCGTTCAGCCGCAGCACAAGGGCCGAGGCGGCGGCGATCACGCCCACGCTGGTGATGCCCTGCATCCACAGCGCGATGCCCCAGCCGACCACCCCCGCGATCAGCAGCCCGTTCAGCGTCACCAGCGCCAGATCCATCGTGGTATAGATGCGCATCTCGGCCTGGAAGGTCGTGCGCGCCTCCTCGATGGCCTCACGGGCATAGCCCAGCTCCTGTTCGTCATCGGCGAACATCTTGACCGTCGAAATATTCGAATACGCGTCCACCACGCGTCCCGTCACCAGCGACCGCGCATTCGACGCCGCCTCCGACGCCGGGCCGACCTTGCGCACGGTCCAGCGGATCAGCACCGCATAGAGCAGGAACCAGATCGCCAGCGGGATCAGCAGCCGGGTTTCGGCCGTCGACAGCAGCACCGCCGCGCCGATCAGATAGGCCAGCGAATAGGAAATCGCGTCGAAGACGTGAAACACCACCTCGCCCGCGGCGGGCGGAGTCTGCATGATCCGGTTGGCGATCCGCCCCGCGAAATCGCTTTCGAACCAGCCGACCGACTGGCGCAGCACATGCCTGTGCGCCCGCCAGCGAATCAGCGTGGCAAAGTTCGGCAGCACCGCGTTGTTCAGCAGCAGCACGTCCACGGTATGCAGCATCGGCCGCAGCAGCACCACGAACAGCCCCACCGCGAAAAGCTCGACCGCATGGGCCGCCCAGACCTCCGCCGGCTCGCCCTTCAGCAGGTCGATCAGCCGGCCCATGTACCAGATCAGCCAGACCTCGACGCCGGCCACGACGACCGACAGCAGCCCGGTCCAGAAGAAGACCCGCCAGAACGGCTGGCAATAGTCGCGCAGGAAGGGCCAGAGCCGGTTCGGCGGCACATCCTTTTCGACATAATCGACATAGGGGTTAACGAGGGATTCGAAATAGCGGAACATGTCGGGGCTCCTGACGAGCAAAAGAACGCAGATGTACTGTGAGGTGAAGACGACCGATCACCCCAAGGCGGGGGGTGAGGTCAGTGCAACCAGATCCCGCGGTACATTCCCTGTTCCTTCCGACGTGTCATGACCGTCCGATAGCCGATAATTCCGCCCTTGTCACCCCTGCGCGGACCCGCCCAGCAGGTCGTCGCGCCCCAGCCGGAATCCCGAGGCGATCCAGCGCGATTCCAGCTCGGCCAGCCGGCGGCCCAGCGCGGCGCCCTCCAGCCCCGGCATCAGGTCGCGCGCCTTGACCGGAAACCGCGCCTGCGCCCCCGCCTCGGCCAGGGCCATCGCGTCGGCCTCCCAGGGCGCGCCCATCAGCGCATGGCGCAGCAACAGAACCTCGCGCGCCTCCTCGACGCCAAGCCGATAGCCCAGCTCGCCCGCCTGCGCCACATCGCCAATCGCCTCGCGCAGCCGCTCCAGCCGCGCCGCCTGCGCGCGGCTCAGCCGCAGCGACTCGGCCAGGTCGCCGCCCAGCACGGCCAGCCGCCGCAGCGGATCCGGCGCAACCCCGGCCTGCGCTTCCAGATGCACCAAAGGCCCCAGCGCGGTGTCATCCGCGCCCGGCAGCAGCCGCGCCAGCGCGCCGGTACTGCGCAGCCCCGCCACCGCCGGCGCCGGGTCGGGCGCCGCCAGCAGCTTCAGCGTCTCCGCGCCCACCCGTTCGCGCGACAGCCGCTCCAGCCCGTCCAGATTGGCCGCAATCGCGGCAATCGCATCCGCGTCCATCCCGTTGGCCGCATCGCCATACCAGGCATGAAACCGGAAGAACCGCAGCGAGCGCAGGTAATCCTCGCGGATCCGGTCCTCTGCGCTGCCGATGAAGCGCACATGCCGCGCGCGCAGATCGGCCAGCCCGCCCAGCGGATCGACCAGCGTGCCGTCGGGGCGCGCATACAGCGCGTTCATCGTGAAATCGCGCCGCGCGGCGTCCTCCTCGACCCGCTTGGAAAAGGCTACCACCGCCCGGCGGCCATCGGTCTCCACGTCGCGGCGAAAGGTCGTGACCTCATGCGGGATACCCTCGGCCACCAGCGTCACCGTGCCATGCGCGATCCCCGTGGGCACCGCCTTGATCCCGGCGGCCCCGGCCAGCGCGATCACCTGCTGCGGTGTCGCGTCGGTGGCGATGTCGATATCGGAAACCGCCGTCTCCAGCAGCGCATTGCGCACGCAGCCGCCCACGAACAGGGTCTGCGCGCCGTCACGGGCGATGGCGGCACAGACGGCCTGCGTGGCCGGAGTGCGCCGCCATGCGCCATCGACGCGGGTCACGGCTGCATCTGCGCCGCCAGGGCCCGCAGCATCCGCGCCGTCGCGCCCCAGATGTAATAGGGCCCCCAGGGCACCACGTAATAACTGCGCCGCATCCCGCGCCAGCGCCGCGACTCGATCAGATAGCGGGCCGGGTCCATCAGATGCGACAGCGGCGTCGCAAAGACCTCGTCCACCTCGCTCGGGTCGAGGTTGATCTCGAAAGGCTCGTGCACCAGCGCCACCACCGGCGTCACGTGAAACCCCGTAACCGTCTCGTGCGAGGGCATCGCCCCGATCACCTCAGGCAGCGATTCCGGCAGTCCGATCTCCTCGCGCGCCTCGCGCAGCGCGGTGGCGATCACGTCGGCGTCGTCCGGCTCGGCCTTGCCGCCCGGAAAGGCGATCTGCCCGGGATGGTGCAGCAGCCCCGAGGCGCGCTTGGTCAACAGCACCCGCGGTTCGGCCCCGCTCACGTCGATGCCGATCAGCACCCCGGCCGGGCGCAGCTGATGCCCCTCCGGCCGCGGCGCGGCCGGGTTCAGGTCGAAATCCGAAGAGGGCGCACCCGCGCGCGCAACCGCCGCGCGCAGGCGCGCCGCCACGTCAGCCATTGCTGGCCTCCTTGGCCTCGAACCCGACCGTCGTCGGGTCCAGCTCGTAATGCGCCGAACAGAACTGGCAATCCGCCGTCACCAGCCCCTCGTCCGTGGTCATCCGCGCGATGTCCTTGGCCGAATAAATCGACAGGCTCTGGCGCACGCGCTCTTCCGAACAGGTGCAGCCAAAGCGCACCGTGGTCGAATCGAACACGCGCGGACCTTCCTCGTGGAACAGCCGCACCAGCAGGTCGGTCGGCGGCACCGAGGGGCCGATCAGCTCCAACTCTTCCACCGTATCCAGCAGGATGTTGACCCGGTTCCAGTTCTCGCCTTCCTCGCCATCGACCAGATCAGCCGCAGCCAGAACCGCGCCCTCGGCCTCGGCCTTGGCCTTGGCCACGAAGGGCGAGGCCTTGGGCATGTGCTGGATCATGATCCCGCCCGCGCGCCAGCTCTCGGCGCCCCCGGGAAACGAGGCGCGCCCGAAACTCAGCGAGAACCGCGTCGGCAGCTGTTCCGACTGCGCGAAATAGGCGCCCGCCGATTCCGCAAGGCTGACCCCGTTCAGCGGGGTGATCCCCTGATAGGGCGTCGTGCCCTCGCCCTGGTCGATCAGCACGGCGAAATAGCCCTTGCCCAGCTGGTCCATCGCGCCGCCATCGGTCAGGCGGTCGGCGTCATAGCTGGCATAGGCGCGGATGCGCGCGGCCTCGCCCTCGGCCTCGGGGGCATAGTAGTCGGTCGCGATCATGCGCACCGGGCCATCGGACTGCACCTGCAGCGACAGCTTCCAGCGCAGCTTCATCGTCTGGCCGATCAGCGCGGTCAGCAAGGCCATCTCGGCCACCAGCGCCTCGACCTGAAGCGGGTAGTTGTGCTGTTTCAGGATGCCGTCCAGCACGCCATCCAGCCGGGCGACCCGGCCGCGGATGTCGCTGGCATCAAGTTGAAAGGGCAGGACGGTATCGTCCCACGCGAGTTTTTGTCCAAACGTCATGGGGTTTCCTTAAGCGCCAAGGCTTGGCATACCGCCGCTATATAGGCGCGACAAGCCGCGGATAAAGGGTTTTGGCCATGATCAGGCGTTTTGGGGACAGGCCGGAGCCGGGCCAGCGCTATATCCGGCGCGCCGGGGCCTATGCGATTCTGCCGCTCGACGGGCAGCTTCTGCTGACCCATCAGTCCGAACCGGAACCCGAGGTGCAGCTGCCCGGCGGCGGCATCGACCCGGGCGAATCGCCCCTCGCGGCGCTGCACCGCGAGGTGTTCGAGGAAACCGGCTGGCGCATCGCCACGCCCCGCCGCTTCGCCGCCTTCCGCCGCTTTGCCTACATGCCCGAATACGATCTCTGGGCCGAGAAGCTCTGTACCATCTACGTCGCCCGCCCCATCGCCTGCATGGGTCCGCCTTCGGAGCCGGGGCACGAGGCGCTCTGGGCCACGCCTGAACAGGCCGTCGCCCTGCTGGGCAATCCGGGCGACGCGCATTTCACCGCGCTCTTCGACCGGCTCAACCGGCGTTGAATTCGAACAAAGCGGCCGAAACGTCGTCTTCCATCTCGCAGTCCGGATCCATCTGCGCCGTCAGATCCCAGAACAGATCCTCCAGCCACTCCTGACCCGACCCGTTCGGCGGGCAGCGCGCCACCATGTCGACCAGCCCCTGCGCATCCAGCATCCCGCCGCCGCGCACCCGCGCCTCGGTGAAGCCGTCGGAATACAGCAGCAGGCGGTCGCCCGGCGCCAGCGTCAGCTCGGTCTGCGCAAAGGGCGCGTCGGCCAGCAGCCCGATGGGCAGCCCGCCCGTCCCGACGAACTCGGCCCGCCCATCCCCCCGGATCAGCAGGGGATGCGGATGCCCCGCCTGCACCAGCGACAGCCGCCCGCTCTCCAGATCGACCGTGGCATAGGCCATGGTGAAATACTCCTCGATCCCCGTATCGGCCATCAGCCGCGCGTTCAGCTCTGCCGCTACGGCGGCGGGCGGGCGCAGGACGTACCCGCCGTCCCCCGGCTCGACCCCCAGGTTCTGGTCGAAGTAGACCGCGCTCAGATAGTTGCCGATCCGCGCCGTCATCATCGCCGAGGTGATCCCGTGCCCCGATACGTCGATGGAATAGACCGCCAGCTGCCCCGCCCGCGGCGAGAACATGCCCACCAGATCGCCGCCGATATGGCCGCACGGTTTCAACAGCAGCCCGACATGCGAGCTACCAAACTCCTGCGACAGGCGTGGCACCAGCGATTGCTGGATTTTGCGCGCCTGCTTCAGATCCCGGTCGATGGAATCGTACACCGCCTGCAACCGTTCCAGCGTGTCGCGGATGATGCGGTTCTTCTCCGACAGCTCGCGCTGCATCGCCAGAATGCGGTCACCGGCGGAAATCCGGGCGCGCAGCTCCTCGGGGTTGACCGGCTTGGTCAGGAAATCGTCCGCCCCCGCGTCCAGCCCCTGCGCGATCTCGATCTTCTCGCTCTTCGAGGTCAGCAGGATGAAATAACCATAGGCTTCCGCCGGCAGCCGCCGGAAGGCGCGGCAGAAATCCAGCCCGTCCATCCCCGGCATCATCCAGTCCGACAGCACCAGATCCGGCGGCGCGACCTCGCAGATCGCCAGCGCGTCGGTGCCGCTTTCCGCCTCGATCACCGACAGCCCCCATTTCTGCAAGAGGCTCGCGAGGATGCGCCGTTGCAGGCGGCTGTCATCCACCACCAGCACAGACCGGACCGAGCCTGTTTCAGCCCCCGCCCGGGCCCGTGATGGCTTGTTGGATCGCAAGGCGCGCGCACCGCCGTGACAAGGGTTGCAGTGCCCATGTCATCGCTCAGCAATCTTAACACCGGCTGAACCCTAAAATTGTCCGCGCCACCGGGCTGCGCTTAACGCCACCTTCACGGATCCCAGGCCAGACTCCGGCGCATGATCGAATGGGTCCGGGTCCACCAGCTGCGCGACGAGATCGGGGAAGACGACTTTTCCGAGGTCGTCGACCTCTTCCTCGCCGAGGTGGAAGAGGTGGCAACCCGCCTGCGCGCCGACCCCGATCCGGCGCGGCTGGAATCCGACCTGCATTTCCTCAAGGGCAGCGCGATGAACCTCGGCTTCGCCCATTTCTCCGCCCTCTGCCAGCAGGGCGAACGCTGCGCCGCCACGGGCCGCCCGGCCGAGGTGAACCTGCACGAAATCCTCACCGGGTTCGAACTGTCGCGCGCCCTCTTCCTCGCCGAACTGCCGTCACAGCTGGCCGGCTAGGCGCTGCGGGCGATGCTTGCCCCGCTGGGCAAAACCGGATAACCCGCTGCCGACCCGTTATCCAAGGAACGTTGCATGTCCGCGCCCAAAAAAGTCGTGCTGGCCTATTCCGGTGGCCTCGATACGTCGATCATCCTGAAATGGCTGCAAACCGAATACGGTTGCGAGGTGGTGACTTTCACCGCCGACCTCGGCCAGGGCGAGGAACTGGAACCGGCCCGCAAAAAGGCCGAGCTGATGGGCATTGCGCCCGAGAACATCTACATCGAAGACGTGCGCGAGGAATTCGTGCGCGATTTCGTCTTCCCGATGTTCCGCGCCAACGCGCTCTACGAAGGGCAATACCTGCTCGGCACCTCCATCGCCCGCCCGCTGATCTCCAAGCGGCTGGTTGAGATTGCCGCCGAAACCGGCGCCGACGCAGTGGCCCACGGTGCGACCGGCAAGGGCAACGACCAGGTCCGCTTCGAACTCGCCGCCGCCGCGCTGAACCCCGAAATCAAGGTCATCGCCCCCTGGCGGCTGTGGGATCTGACCAGCCGCACCAAGCTTCTGGAATTTGCCGAACAGAACCAGATCCCGATCGCCAAGGACAAACGCGGCGAGGCGCCCTTCTCGGTCGACGCCAACTTGCTGCACACCTCCTCCGAAGGCCGCGTGCTGGAAAACCCGGCCGAGGAAGCGCCCGATTACGTGCTCCAGCGCATCACCCGCCCCGAAGACGCGCCCGACGCGCCCGAGATGATCGAGATCACTTTCGAAAAGGGCGATGCCGTCGCGCTGAACGGCGAGGCGATGTCGCCCGCCACGATCCTGACCCGCCTGAACGAACTGGGCGGCAAGCACGGCATCGGCATTCTCGACTTGGTCGAAAACCGCTTCGTCGGCATGAAGTCCCGCGGCCTCTACGAAACCCCCGGAGGCACCATCCTGCTCGAGGCGCACCGTGGCATCGAACAGATCACACTGGACTCCGGCTCGGGCCACCTCAAGGACTCGATCATGCCGCGCTATGCCGAGCTGATCTACAACGGCTTCTGGTTCTCCCCGGAACGCGAGATGCTCCAGGCGCTGATCGACAAGAGCCAGGAAAACGTCTACGGCACCGTCCGCCTGAAACTCTACAAGGGCTCTGCCCGCACCGTCGCCCGCTGGTCCGACCGCTCGCTCTATTCCGAAAAGCACGTGACCTTCGAGGAAGACTTCGGCGCCTACGACCAGAAGGATGCCCAGGGCTTCATCCAGCTCAACGCCCTGCGCCTCCGCCTGCTCGCCGCCCGCAAGCGCCGGCTCGGCTGATCGAAGAAAACGGGCCCCCGGATCACCGGAGGCCCGTCCCATCATTTGATCTGGACGACATCCGCGTCGGCGCCATAGTTTGCCGGATATTCTGATGTCGCGGATTTACCGATGCCGTTCATAATTGCCCTGTTGGGCTCCATAGCCGCCGCCGCGTTTTTCATCCTCCGGGCGCGCAATGCGGCCCATGTCGCGACCGAACTGATGGATGTGGCAAACGACGTCCGCCTCGCGGCCCGGCGGTTCGGGTTCCGGCGCAAGACCAACGTGCACCCGGTCGAATGCATCGAAGACCCCAACCTTGCCACCGTCGCGATTGCCACGGCCTTCCTCGAACTGGACGACCTGCCCACGCAGCAGCAGCGCAACGCTCTGGTCGTGCAGGCGCAATCGGTGCTGGGACTCGGCGAAACCGATGTCGGCGAAATGGTCGTGCTGGGCCGCTGGCTGATGAACGAATGTGGCGGCGCGGCGCCGGCGATCACCCGGATGTCACGCAAGCTCTACAAGATGTCCGGGGCGTCGGCGTTCGAGCCGCTGTTGCGGCTGGTCCAGTCCACCCTCGGCGAATCCGGACTGAACCAGAAGCACCGCGAGGCACTGGACGATATCAGGCGCGCTTTCCGCGTCACCTGAGCGGGGCAACGGGCCGGACAGGTCCGGCCCGCCGGAAAATCACACCCAGGGACGGGCCGCCGCCGCCTTGGCCTCGAAAGCGTCGATCGACGCGGCCTTTTCCAGCGTCAGGCCGATATCGTCCAGACCGTTCAGCAGGCAGTGCTTCTTGAAGCTGTCCAGCTCGAAGTGGAACACCTCGCCGTCCGAGGTGCTGACTGTCTGCGCTTCCAGATCCACCGTGATGCGCGCATTCGCGCCCTTCTCGGCGTCCTTCATCAGCACATCCACCGCCTCTTTCGGCAGCACGATGGGCAGAATGCCGTTCTTGAAGCAGTTGTTATAGAAGATGTCGGCAAAACTGGTCGAGATCACCGACTTGATCCCGAAGTCGGCCAGCGCCCAGGGCGCGTGCTCGCGCGACGACCCGCAGCCGAAGTTGTCGCCCGCGACGAGGATCTGCGCCTCGCGATACTGCGGCTTGTTCAGCACGAAATCCGGGATCTCGTTGCCCTCGCGGTCGTAGCGCATCTCGTCGAACAGGTTCACGCCCAGACCCGAGCGCTTGATCGTCTTCAGGAACTGCTTCGGGATGATCATGTCGGTGTCGATATTGACCAGCGGCATCGGCGCCGCAATCCCGGTCAGTTTGGTGAATTTTTCCATGGTTCAGTCTCCTTGTCTCCGGGTTCGTACCCGTCGACTGGGGTTAAGGGAAGCGCCCGACCTAGCGGTCGAGCCGGCGGCTGAAGAGGCCGATGGCGGCAAGGCCCGCGCCCTCCGCCAGAAGCTGGATGCCCAGCAGGATGCCAAGCAGCGATGTCGCCGCGCTCTGGAAGTCGGTGAAGACCAGCAGGCCGATGGCGACCGAAGCCAGCCCCGACAGCAGCATCAGCCAGAAGAACGGCGTGCCCGACAGCCGCGACGAGATCAGCAGGCGCATGACGCCCATGATCAGGAAGACCACGCCCAGGATCAGCGTCAGCGAGACGGTGCCCTCCAGCGGATTGGTCAGCAGCCAGACGCCCGCCACGATGGTCAGCAGCGCGACAAGTCCGTTCCACAGCCGGTGCTGCGCGCCCGGATCGCGGAACAGGAACCAGGCCTGCAGCACGCCCGAGGCCAGGAACATCGCGCCCACCAGCGTGGTCACCGCGATCGAGGCCGCCAGCGGGTTGGCCAGGGCCAGAATGCCGCCGAAAATCAGCAGGACGCCGATTACCAAAAGTGCCGTGGATGCCTTCATGTTCCGATCTCCTGATCAAGGGAAGGGCGCGGGGTCTCCCCCACGCCCCCGTTTCACATCATCTCGCGCACGTCGGTCAGCTTGCCGGTCACCGCCGCCGCCGCCGCCATCGCGGGCGACATCAGGTGCGTGCGGCCCTTGTAGCCCTGACGCCCCTCGAAGTTGCGGTTCGAGGTCGAGGCACAGCGCTCGCCCGGCGCCAGCTGGTCCGGGTTCATCGCCAGGCACATCGAGCATCCGGCCAGACGCCATTCGAACCCGGCCTCCTTGAAGATCTCGGCCAGGCCCTCTTCCTCGGCTTGCGCCCGCACGAGGCCCGAGCCGGGAACGACCATGGCCCGCTTGACCTTGATCTTCTTGCCCTTCAGCACCTCGGCCGCGGCGCGGAGATCCTCGATCCGCCCGTTGGTGCAGGAGCCGATGAACACCGTGTCGATGGTGACATCCGACAACGGCATTCCCGGCGTCAGCCCCATGTAGTCCAGCGAGCGCTGCGCCGCGCCGACCTTGCCGCCCTGGAAATCCTCGGGCGAGGGCACCTTGGCGGTGATCGGCAGCACGTCCTCGGGCGAGGTGCCCCAGGTCACGACGGGCGCAATATCCTCGCCCTTCAGCGTCACGACCTTGTCCCAATGCGCGTCGTCATCGGAATAAAGCGTCTTCCACCACGCCAGCGCGGCCTCCCACTGGTCGCCGGTCGGCGCATGGGGGCGGCCCTTCACATACTCATAGGTCTTTTCGTCCGGCGCGATCAGGCCGGCGCGGGCGCCGCCTTCGATCGCCATGTTGCAGACGGTCATGCGGCCTTCCATCGACAGATCGCGGATCGCCTCGCCGCAATACTCGATGACGTAACCGGTGCCGCCGGCCGTGCCGGTGGCGCCGATCACCGACAGGGTGATGTCCTTGGCGGTCACACCCGGGCGCAGCTTGCCGGTGATCTCGACCTTCATGTTCTTCGATTTCTTCTGGATCAGCGTCTGCGTGGCCAGCACGTGCTCGACCTCGCTGGTCCCGATCCCATGCGCCAGCGCGCCGAATGCGCCATGCGTCGCGGTATGCGAGTCGCCGCAAACCACGGTCATGCCGGGCAGGGTCCAGCCCTGTTCGGGCCCGACGATATGGACGATCCCCTGACGGATGTCCGAAACCGGGTAATAGTGGATCCCGAAGTCCTTCGCGTTCTTGTCCAGCGCCTCGACCTGGATACGGCTGTCCTCGGTCATGGTCTTGGCATTGGCGCGGTCCAGCGTGGTCGGCACGTTGTGGTCCGGCACCGCGATGGTCTTGTCGGGCGCATGCACCTTGCGGCCCGCCATGCGCAGACCCTCGAAGGCCTGCGGGCTGGTGACTTCATGCACCAGATGGCGGTCGATATACAGAAGGCAGGTGCCGTCGTCGGCCTCATGGGCAACGTGGGCATCCCAGATCTTGTCGTAGAGCGTCTTGGGGGACATCGGTTCTTTCCTCGAATGTCGGAAGCAATGGCTTTCCGGCGCAAGCCGGTGGCGGTCCCGTCAGGGAAGCAGGCGCGTCAGCCGCGCGCCAGAATGGCGCGGGTCGCACCATAAAAGCGCCAGGGCAGGCGCGAATGATCGGCAATGTCGAATACACGGCTCATGACAAGGGCAGATACGCCTGTCCCGCCCGCCGATCAAGAGCCGTCAGCGCCCCACGAAAAAGGCCGCCCGGGTCAGGGCGGCCTTCAAAGCCCGGACGAAGGCCTCAGGCCCGCTTGCGCCATCGCGCCGACACCCGCCACCGGCAACAGCAGCGAGGCGGAAACCGGGACGGTGCCGACCGACGCATTCAGGTTCACATACGCGCCGACCACCAAGGTTGCGCGCTTCACCGCAATACCGGGAAAACCACCGCAAAAACCGCCATCTTGCCCGGCCTCCCCATCCGGTGCATCCTGACCCAAAGGCAGGAGGCGCATGGACGAATTCTTCGGACAGACCACGATCTCGACCCTGCTCGGCGATGTGTGGTCGCTGCTCGTGACCCAGTTCGAGCTGATCCTGCTGCCCGGCTGGCGGCAATACCAGCTGGCCATCATCCTCGGCCTGATCGCCGTGGCCTGGCTTCTGCAAAGGATCGCCCGCCCCCGGCTCGAGGCCTGGGCCCGCAGCCGCGAAGGCTGGCCCAAGTGGCGCCTGCGCCTGCTGGTGCAGATCCGCCAGCGGCTCGGCCTGATCTTCTACGCCCTTCTCGCCTGGGCCGTCTACGGGGTCATGCAATACGTCACCTGGCCCTCGCGCAGCTACCTGGTCGGCGTCGCGGCCTCCATCGTCACCGTCTGGGTGCTGGTCGGCCTGCTCACCCGCTTCGTGCGCAACACCACGCTGCGCCGGATCATCGCCTGGGGCCTCTGGATCTACGGCACGCTCTTCGCCCTCGGCCTCGCCGACGATTTCGCGCGCATCCTGGACGACGCCTCGCTGACGGTCGGCAAGGTCTCCCTCTCGCTGCTGACCTTGCTTCAGGCGGCGGTGCTGATCACCGTCCTGCTGGCCCTCGCGCGGCTGATCACCAACCGCGCCGGCCGCGCCTTTACCCGCAACGAGGATATCTCCCCCTCGATGGCCGTGCTCGCCACCAAGGCGGTGCAGGTGCTGGTCTACGGCATCGTCGCGCTGGTGGCGATCCGCGCGCTGGGCGTCGACCTCACCGGTTTCGCCGTGCTCTCGGGCGCCATCGGCGTCGGCATCGGCTTCGGCCTGCAAAAGGTCGTCTCGAACCTGGTCAGCGGCATCATCATCCTGCTCGACAAGTCCATCAAGCCGGGCGACGTGATCTCGCTCGGCGACACCTTCGGCTGGATCGGCAGCCTCGGCGCGCGCTATGTCTCGGTCGTCACCCGCGACGGCAAGGAATACCTGATCCCGAACGAGGATCTGATCACCTCCCAGGTGGTGAACTGGTCCTACTCCGACGCCTACGTCCGGCTCGACCTGTTCTTCGGCACCTCCTACGCCGACGATCCCCACGCCGTGCGCAAGATCGCGGTGGAGGCGGCCGAAAGCGTCGGCCGCGTCCTGTCTCACCCCGCGCGGCCCGTCTGTCACATCACCGGTTTCGGCGACAGCAGCATCGACTACGTGCTGCGTTTCTGGATCGCCGACCCGGCCGGCGGTCTGACCAACATCAAGGGGCAGGTCTATCTGGCGCTCTGGGACGCCTTCAAGGCGAACGAGATCTCGATCCCCTTCCCCCAGCGCGAGGTGCGCGTGCTCGAAGGCTCCACCCTCGAAACCCGCCCGCGCCGCGGCGAGGTCGCGGATTGACGCCACGTGCCAATTCCCGCGGAACCGCGGGGACATTCGACCGTTTCATTGAAATGACACATCGGAATTGCTAAGTTGAAGCCATACCCGGCGCCGCGGGTTGTCATTCGGCGCACCCCAAAGGAGGACGACGTTCTGACACTCAACACCCTGGCGGCACCTGCCGCTGACGATCGGGCCGCATATCTGGCGGCCGAAACCGCACCCGACAGCGAGACGCTTCTGGCGCACATCCTCTCTTCCCTCGATGACGACAAGGCCGAAGACATCGTGCAGATCGACCTGCGCGGCAAGTCGTCCATTGGCGACTACATGGTGATCGCCTCGGGCCGGTCCACCCGTCAGGTCGCGGCCATCGCGCAGAACATGACCGACCGTCTCAAGCAGGACTTCGGCCTGATCTGCCGGGTCGAGGGCAAGGACATCGGGGACTGGGTCCTCATCGACGCGGACGATGTGATCGTCCACATCTTCCGGCCGGAAGTACGCGAGTTCTACCAGCTGGAAAAGATGTGGATGCCAAAGGCGCCCAACGCCTGACCCATCCGCCGGCACCGCCCCCGCGCGGTGGGAAGGGCCTGATTGAATGCGCATGACCATCTGCGCGGTCGGCCGTTTGCGTGCCGGACCCGAAAAGACTCTCATCGACGATTACCTCACCCGCTTCGACCGGACCGGGCGGCCGCTTGGCCTTGGCCCGGCGAAACTGGCCGAGGTGGACGACCGCAAGGGCGGCGGTATGACGGCCGAGGCCGACCTCCTGCGCCGCGCCGCGCCCCAAGGCGCGCTGCTCTGCGTCCTCGACGAACGCGGCAAGACCCTGACCTCCCCGAAATTCGCCGAAACGCTCGCCGGCTGGCGTGACACCGGCCGCCAGGACGTGGCCATCCTGATCGGCGGCGCCGACGGACTCGACCCCGCCCTGCGCGCCGAGGCCGATTTCGCGCTCTCCTTCGGCGCGATGGTCTGGCCGCACATGCTGGTGCGCGTGATGCTCTCCGAACAGCTCTACCGCGCCGCGACGATCCTCGCCGGCGGCCCCTATCACCGGGCCTGACGCTACTTCAGCCGGACCGGAAACCGCTCGCCGCTCCATCCGTCGACCAGACAGCGCCCCTCGACCCAGACCTCGGTCGTGCCCTCCGGGATCTCCACCCCCGACAGCGACCGCGTGAAGGGCTGCTCCGTCTCATGCGGATGCGCCAGGATCCGCAGGCCCAGCTCGTTTCCCGCGGCATCGACGATCCGCCAAGCATCCGCGTAATGCGCCCACCCCGTATCGGGATGCGTCACCGTCACATCGAACCGCCAGCTGGTCCCCTTGTGCTCGGCCTTGACCGCACGGATCACCGGCGCATCGGCAAGGGCGGGGCAGGCGGCAACCGAGGCCATGAACGCAATTCGGCAAAGCATGGGCGCAGTCTAGCCGATCCGGGCACCTCGCGGCATCACACTCGCGTGGACGGAGGCGATTTGAGCAGGATTGCGCGCGACTGCGACCCCAGCTCGCGTCGCCACAGCAGCCCGGCGGTCGTCACCGCCGCCAGTGCCAGCGCCAGCGGCCCCAGCAGCCAGGCCACCGAGGCCAGTGCGAAATAGGTCGACCGCATCCCCTTGTTGAAGCTGCGCGCGGCGGTATTCGACAGCGCCGCCGTCTGTTCCGCCCGCGTCACCGCCATCGGGTCGTCCACCTCGTTCGGCACCGCCGCCATCAGCACGGCGCAATAGCCGAACAGCCGGTGCGCCCAGACGTATTTCAGAAAGGAATTGGCCAGGAACAGCAGGATCACGATGATCTTGACCTCCCAGACGATCGCCGGCACCCGCGCGGCCGTCAGATCGGCGGCGACGCCCGCCAGCTGCTCGGTATTGCCGATCAGCGCCAGCCCGCCGCCAATCGCGATCATCGCGGCCGAGGCGAAGAACGCCGTGCCCTGCCGCAGGATGCCCAGCATCTGCGAATCCAGAATGCGCGGATTGCGCGCCAGCATCACCCGCATCCACTCGCGCCGGAACCCCTCCATCAGCACCGAGACCGACACCCGTTTGGCCCCGTGGTTCTCGATCCGCCAGTCGATCCACAGCCACAGCACGGCCAGCAGCCCCAGCGCGGCCAGGTCTGCGGCGGAAAAAATGCTCAGCCGTTCGGCCCAGGTCATGCTAGAAATACTCCATTCCCTTCGCGTCCAGCTTGCTAAACCGGGAAACTGGTCATAAAACTTTACCAAATCTGGCGCAACATCGGGAGAGAGCGTCATGGACATGCCCATCCCCAATGCAGCCATTCTTGCCAGGAAATCCGCCCTGGTCGAGCGTTTGCTGAAGGTCCTGCCCCGCGAGGCGGTGATTTCCGATGTCGCCGAGACGCGGGCCTATGAATGCGACGCGCTCACCGCCTACCGCTGCCCGCCGTTGCTGGCGGTGCTGCCCACGACGACGCAACAGGTCTCGGACATCCTCCGCATCTGTCACGAGATGGGCGTGCCGGTCGTGCCGCGCGGCTCGGGCACCTCGCTGGCCGGGGGCGCGCTGCCGACGGCAGACTCTGTCATCCTCGGCGTCGCCCGCATGAATGCGGTGCTGGAAACCGATTACGACAACCGTTTCATCCGGGTGCAGACCGGGCGCACCAACCTCTCGGTCACCGGCGCGGTCGAGGAAGAACGCTTCTTCTACGCCCCCGATCCCTCGTCGCAGCTCGCCTGCGCCATCGCGGGGAACATCGCGATGAACTCGGGCGGGGCGCATTGCCTGAAATACGGCGTCACCACCAACAACCTGATGGGCGTCACGCTGGTGCTGATGGACGGCACCGTGGTCGAGATCGGCGGCGCCCATCTCGACGCCCCGGGGCTCGACCTGCTGGGCGTGATCTGCGGATCGGAAGGGCAACTCGGCGTCGTGACCGAGGCGACCCTGCGCATCCTGCCCAAACCCGAAGGCGCGCGCCCCGTGCTGATCGGCTATGACAGCAACGAGGTTGCGGGCGCCTGCGTCTCCGACATCATCAAGGCCGGCGTCCTGCCCGTGGCCATCGAATTCATGGACCGCCCCTGTATCGAGGCCTGCGAGGCCTTCGCCCACGCCGGCTATCCGATGTGCGAGGCGCTGCTGATCGTCGAGGTCGAAGGCAGCCCGGCCGAGATCGACGCGCAACTGGCTCTGATCAAGGACATCGCCCTCCGCCACAACCCGGTGGAACTGCGCGAGGCGAAGGACGCCGACGAGGCCGGCCGCATCTGGCTCGGCCGCAAGAGCGCCTTCGGCGCGATGGGCCAGATCAACGACTACATGTGCCTAGACGGCACCATTCCCGTGTCCTCGCTGCCGATGGTCCTGCGCCGGATCGGCGAGATGAGCGAGACCTTCGGCCTCAAGGTCGCCAACGTCTTTCACGCCGGCGACGGCAACATGCACCCGCTGATCCTCTTCGACGCCAACAAACCCGGCGACCTGGAAACCTGCGAGGCCTTCGGCGCCGAGATCCTGAAACTCTGCGTCGAGGCGGGCGGCTGCCTGACCGGCGAACATGGCGTGGGGATCGAAAAGCGCGACCTGATGGTGCATCAATACGCGCCCGCGGATCTCGAGGCGCAGATGGCGGTGAAAGACGTCTTCGACCCCGCCTGGCTGCTGAACCCGGCGAAGGTCTTCCCGCTTGCCGCGTCAGAGGCACGGCGCGCCCTGCGGATGGCGGCAGAGTAGGGGGCTCTGCCCCCGCCGCCCGTCGGGCGGCCCCCCCGAGGTATTTGGAAACCAGAGAAGACCATGCGGCCAGAGACAGAAGACGATCTGAGCGAACTGTTGAAGGCGGCGCAGGGGCCGCTGGCGATCCGCGGCGGCGGCACGCGCGGCCTGTCGGTGGCGGGCGAGGCGCTCGACACCACGGGGCTTTCCGGCATCACGCTCTACGAACCCGGCGCGCTGACTCTGGTGGCCCGCGCCGGCACCCCGCTGGCCGAGATCGAGGCCGCGCTGGCCGCCGAAGGCCAGCGCCTCGCCTTCGAGCCGCCCGACCTGCGCGCCCTGCTGGGCACCCGTGGCACCAGCACCATCGGCGGCGTCGTCGCCACCAACGCCAGCGGCCCTCGGCGCGTCAGCTTTTTCGGGGCCTGCCGCGACAGCCTGCTGGGCGTGCGCTTCGTCGATGGCGCGGGGCATGTGGTGAAGAACGGCGGGCGGGTGATGAAGAACGTCACCGGCTATGACCTGGTGAAGCTGATGGCCGGCAGCCACGGCACCCTCGGCGTGCTGACCGAGGTTTCGCTGAAGGTGCTGCCCCGGCCCGAGGTCGCCGGCGTGCTCTCCATCGACGGGCTGAACGTCGCCCAGGCCGTGCAGGCGATGAGCGCCGCGCTGGGCACGCCCTGGGAGGTGACGGCGGCCTGCCACACCGACCTGTCGTCGAACGACCAGCCGTCGACGCAGCTGCGGATCGAGGGGATGGCCGAGAGCGTCACCTATCGCCTCGGCCGGCTGAAAGACCACCTCGCCCGTTTCGGCGCGGTCGACACCGCCACCAGCGAAACCACCGACTGGCCCTGGTTCCGCGATGTGGAGCGCTTTGCCGGCGGGGCAGGGGACGTCTGGCGGCTGCACGTCAAACCCTCGGACGCGCCCGGACTGGTCGCCCGACTGCCCGAGGGCGCGCAGGTCATGCTCGACTGGGGCGGCGCGCTGATCTGGGCCATGGTGCCGCAGGGCACCGACCTGCGCGCCCATCTCGGCCCCTTCCCGGGACATCCCATGCGGGTGCGTGGCAGCGGCAACGGCATTCCCCGCTTCCACCCAGAACCCGCCCCGCTCGCCGCACTGGCCCGCGGCCTGCGCCAGAGGTTCGACCCCAGGGGCATCCTCAACCCCGGCCTGATGGCCTCCGCCGCATGGACCTGATCGTCGGCATGCTGGGCGCGGGCGGGCTCGGGCTGGCCGCGGGCCTTGCCGTGGCGCTGGTGCGCCGCGCCTGGGTTGCGCTGGCCCTCTTCGCGGCGGGGGCCGCGCTGCTCGCCGCGCTGTTCTACGGATGGAGCACCACGCCCTGCACCAGCGATGCCGCCGGCTGCGGCATGTCGCGCGGGTTCGAGGCGCTGATCCTCTTCTCCGCCGCCGCGCCGCTCGGCTGCGGCGCGCTGGCCGCGCTGGGCTGGCGGCTGTTCGCGGGCGCGCAGGCCGGGATCGGCGCGCGCCTGCTCGCCTTCCTGATCGCGGCCGGCGTCACAGCCCTGATCGTCCCCGCGTTCTTTACCTGACAGGACACCCGATGCAGACGACCTTCACCCCGGCCCAGCTGACCGATCCGGCCACCGCCCGCGCCAACGAGATCCTGCGCGCCTGCGTGCACTGCGGCTTCTGCACCGCCACCTGCCCGACCTATCAGGTGCTGGGCGACGAACTCGACAGCCCCCGCGGCCGCATCTACCTGATCAAGGACATGCTGGAGAACGAGCGGGTGCCGGACGAGAAAACCGTCAAGCACATCGACCGCTGCCTGTCCTGCCTCGCCTGCATGACCACCTGTCCCAGCGGCGTGCATTACATGCACCTCGTCGACCACGCCCGCGCCTATATCGAGGAACGCTACCAGAGGCCGCTCGCCGACCGCGCCCTGCGCTGGCTGCTGGCGCGAATCCTGCCCTACCCGGGCCGCTTCCGCCTGGCGCTGCTGGGCGCGAAGATCGGCCGCCCGTTCCGCCGTTTCCTGCCCGACCCGCGCCTGCGCGCGATGCTCGACATGGCGCCGAAACGCATTCCGCCGGTCAGCCGCAACGACGACCCCCAGACCTTCGCCGCCAAGGACGGGACGCGGATGCGCGTCGCCCTGATGACCGGTTGCGCCCAGAAGGCGCTGAATACCGACATCAACGACGCCACCATCCGCCTGCTGACCCGACTGGGCGCCGAGGTGGTGGTGGCGCAGGGCGCCGGCTGCTGCGGTGCGCTGACCCATCACATGGGCCGCAGCGATGAAAGCCGCGCCACGGCCGAAAGGAATATCCGCGCCTGGACTGCCGAGATGGAGCGCGGGCTCGACGCCATCGTCATCAATACCTCGGGCTGCGGCACCACGGTCAAGGATTACGGCCACATGTTCCGCACCACGCCGCTCGCGCCCGAGGCCGCGCGCGTCTCCTCCATCGCCCGCGACATTTCCGAGGTGCTGGTGGCGCTGGGCCTTCCCGAGGGCGCCGACAAGGGCCTGACCGTCGCCTATCACGCGGCCTGCTCGCTCCAGCACGGGCAGAAGATCAAGTCGCACCCGAAGGACCTGCTGAAACGCGCCGGCTTCCGCGTCGTCGAACCCGCCGACAGCCACCTCTGCTGCGGCTCGGCCGGCACCTACAACCTGCTCCAGCCCCAGATTTCGGCCCAGCTGCGCGACCGCAAGGTGCAGACGCTCGAGGCGAAACAGCCCGATGTGATCGCCGCCGGCAATATCGGCTGCATGATGCAGATCGGGGCGGGCACTCAGACCCCCATCGTCCACACGGTCGAACTGCTCGACTGGGCGACCGGCGGGCCGAAACCGCGTGCCCTGGACGGCCTTCAAAGCTAAACCCGAAACACGCCGCATTTTCGCCCCAAGGCGTGGCTACGCAAGGCGGTCAGGAACGGCATCGAAGGAATGACAGTGCGGCGACTGTTCGCGATCTTGCTGGCGATGGCCCTGCCCATGACGGCGGGCGCAGATTCACGGCTGGAAAGCCTGGAAACCACCGAGGCCGGGCGCGCCTGGGAGGCGGTAGGCCGGCTCGACATCAACGGCACCGGCTTCTGCACCGGCGCGCTGATCGCGCCCGATCTCGTGCTGACCGCCGCGCACTGCCTGTTCGACAAGCGCACCAAGGCCCGGATCGACCCGGCCAGCGTCGAATTCCTCGCCGGCTGGCGGAATGGCCGCGCCTCTGCCTATCGCCAGGTCCGCCGCGCCGTGGTGCATCCGGCCTATGTCTTCGACGGCGACGTCTCGCCCGACCGGGTGCGGAACGACGTCGCCCTGCTCGAACTCCAGCACCCGATCCGCAACACCACCGTCGTGCCGTTCAAGACCGCGACCCGCCCCGCCAAGGGCGACCGCATCGGCATCGTCTCCTACGCCCACGACCGCGCCGATGCCCCGGCCCTGCAAGAGGTCTGCAACGTCATGGCCCGCCAGCAGGGCGTTCTGGTCATGTCCTGCAACGTCGATTTCGGCTCGTCCGGCGCGCCGATCTTCAGCTTCGAACAGGGCGAGCCGCGCATCGTCTCGGTCGTTTCGGCCAAGGCCGAGGTCAAGGGCCAGCGCGTCTCGCTCGGCACCGAACTGGAACAGCCGCTGGCCACCCTGATGGCCGATCTCGCCGCCGGGGCCGGGTTCAACACCGCCCCGCCGCCGCGCACCGCGCGGGTGACCGTGGGCGACGGCCGCCACGCCACAGGCGCGAAATTCGTCAAGCCGTAAGGGCGCGCGAACGGGGTCTTGAAACCCGTCCGCGCCTTTCCCATCTGAAGGCTGTCGGGGTGCCTCTGCAGGGCCCCGTCACCGCAAAACCGCCCGTCCGAGTCCGGAGGGCAAACCAGATATCGCTCTAGAAAGAGGATCACTCATGCGTACCTTCGATTTTGCTCCGCTGCACCGTGCCACCGTCGGCTTTGACCAGTTCGCCGACCTGATGGACCGGATCCTGACCACCGAGGTCAGCCAGCCGACCTACCCGCCCTATAACATCGAAAAGACCGCCGCCGATGCCTATCGCATCACCATCGCGGTCGCCGGTTTCTCCGAGGCCGACCTGATGGTCGAGGTCAAGGAAAACGCTCTCGTCGTCTCTGCCCGCAAGGCCGAGGACGAGACCCCGCGCACCTACCTCCACCGTGGCATCGCCACCCGCGCGTTCGAGCGTCGCTTCCACCTGGCCGACCATGTGAAGGTCACCGGCGCGACCCATGCCGACGGGATGCTCCACATCGACCTCGAGCGCGAAGTGCCCGAGGCCCTGAAACCCCGCCGCATCGAGATCGCCAGCCAGAAGGCGCTCGAAAAGGACGTGGTCGAGGCCAAGGCCGTCAACTGAACCGCATAGGTTGGTAAATAGTACAAGGCCCGGGAGCATCCGCCCGGGCCTTTTCACGTCAGCCGGGCGCCAGTGCCGCCAGCTGCGCCTCCAGCTCGTCGATCCGTTGCTGCATCGGCGCCAGCACCGGCATCATCTCCTCCACCGTGAACCGCTGGGCGATGTGCTGCGGGCAGTTCCACTCGAAGGCATCGACCGCGATCACGAACCCCCGCTCGGCCCGGCCGGGATAGTCCGGATCCCGCAGCCTTTCGCGCAGCGCCTCGTCACCCGCCAGATCCACCGCGCGCATGTGCCCCAGCAGCTTCAGCCGCGCCTTGCGCACGTAATCCATGAAGAACAGCGACACCCGGTCGTCCCGCACGACATTGCCCAGGCTTACATACTGCCGGTTGCCGCGATAGTCCGCGAACCCCAGCGTGCCCGGATCCAGCACCTTGAGAAAACCGACCGGCCCGCCCCGATGCTGCAGATAGGGCCAGCCGTCATTGCCGTTGCTGGCGATATAGAAACTGTCCCGCGCGGCAATGAAGGCAGCCTCGTTCTCGCCCAGCCGGTCGGTCTGGTCGCCCCGCGCCTCCAGGTCGCGGGTCCACAGATGGGCGGTGCCCATGTCGCTCTGCGCCGCCCGCACATCGGGTCCGAACAGGGTCGCGCGGTATCTCTCGGTCATGACAGGGCCTCCATCCGGGGGAAAAGATCGCCCTCGATCCGGGTTAGGGCGTTTGCAAACGGCGCGGTCCGCCCGGTGCCCCGGCACATCACCAGACTGCCCTGCACCAGCATCACCGCCCGCTCGCCAAAGGCCTGCGCCGCCGCGACCGGCTGCCCGGCATCGCGGGCCAGATGGGCAAAGGCCGCCGTCAGGGTGTCAAAGGCCGCGCCGATGGCCGGGCGCAGCGGTTCGTCACCCGCCCCCGGCGCCGACAGCATGTTCAGCAGGCAGGCCCGCGTTCCGCCTTCATAGAGCCTGTTGAACGCTCCCAGCGCCCGCGTCAGCCGCTCGCGCGGCGGCCCCGCGCCACACAGGGGCGCGACAACCTCGGCCTCCACCCAGTCGCCCACCGCCTTCAGCACCTCTTCCGCCATCTGCGCCTTGCCGCCGGGAAACCGGTGATACAGGCTCGCCCGCTGCAACCCCGTCCCCTGCGCCAGATGCGCCAGCGAGGCGCCGTCATAGCCATAGGTCGCAAAGACCCGCGCCAGAGCGGCGATCAGGTCGGGTTCCTCGATTGTGCGGGGCCGGGCCATCGTAGGCACCTCCTTTGGATCACGTGCAGGAGTTTTATACTGATCGTTCGGTAATGCAACCCCCACCGCAACCGCACGGAATCGCCGCGCAAACGGAAAAAGGCCCGGACGGGGTGGCGTCCGGGCCTCGGCCTTCCGTCGCGGCTGGGGAGGTTACCGCGCCGAAAGGCTCTGCGCGAGGCGCATCAGCTGCACCGCCTCGGCGCGATAGCCGTAGGGGTCCGCCCCCTTGTTCGCATTGGCCAGCGCAATCGCGTCGCCCCAGCTCCAGTCGCCCAGATAGGACGACCCGCGCAGCAGCTGCCCGAACCCGGCGATGGCGATGGCAAAGCCGGCGTCGCCCTGGGGCGGCAGATCGGCGGTGATCGGCATCTCGATCAGCTGGCTGGTCGCCTCGCCCGGCGCCTTGTAGCGCAGCCGCAGGAACCCCAGTTCCTCTGCATCGCCCTGCGCCACACCCGCCGGCTGATAGCGCAGCGGCTCGGTCAGCTGCGCGGGCGACCCCACCGGCGTGATCTCATAGAGCGCCGTCACCGAAGTGCCCGCGCCGATATCGCCGGCGTCCACCCTGTCGTTGTTGAAATCCTCGCGGTTCAGCGCGCGGGTCTCATAGCCGATCAGCCGGTATTCGGCGACCGTCGCCGGGTTGAACTCCACCTGGATCTTCACATCATCCGCAATCGGGAACAGCGCGCCCGACAGCTGATCCACCAGCACCTTCTGCGCCTCCGACAGCGTGTCGATATAGGCCGCCGTGCCGTTGCCGTTCTGCGCCAAGGCCTGCATCGTCGCATCGTCCAGATTGCCGCGCCCGAAGCCCAGCACGCTGAGATAGGTGCCGCTCTTCCGCTTGCCCTCGATATAGGTCTTCAGCGCCTCGGGGTCCGACAGCCCCACGTTGAAATCGCCATCCGTCGCCAGGATCACCCGGCTCACCTCCCCCTCGGCCTTCATGCTCTCGGCCACGGCATAGGCCTGCTGCAACCCTTCCTGCCCGGCGGTCGACCCGCCCGACGACAGCCGGTTCAGCGCCGCCAGGATCGTGTCCCGCTCGCTCGCCTTCGTCGGCGCCAGCACCTCGCCCGCGCTCCCGGCATAGGCGACGATGGCCACCTGATCCTCGGGCCGCAGCTGGCCCAGCATAAGCGCGAAAGACTGCTTGAGCAGCGGCAGCTTGTCCTGCGCCTCCATCGACCCCGAGGTGTCGACCAGGAACACCAGGTTCAGCGCCGGGCGGTCGGCAATGGCGGGCATTGCCCCCTGAATGCCGATCTGCACGATCTTCGTGCCCGCATTCCAGGGCGTCGGGCTGACGGAAACCGTCGGCCGGAACGCCTGCCCGGCCTCCGGCGCGGCATAGTCATAGGGGAAATAGTTCACCATCTCCTCGACCCGCACCGCATCCGGCGGCGGCAGCATCCCGTTGGTCAGCGAATTGCGCACCACTGAATACGAGGCCGTGTCGACGTCGATCGAGAAGGTCGAAACCGGCTCCTCCGCCGTGATCTTCAGCGGGTTCTGCTTCGCATTGGCGAAGGCTTCGGTATCCTGCTCGGGCGGCGCGATCATGTCGCCCGGCATCGGCCGGGCGTATTCCGCCATCGGCGCCACGTTCAGCTGCACCCCGCGCGACATGCGGTCCGACGGATTGGCCAGCCGCCCCGGCATCGGCGCGGCTGCGGGCGGCGGCGGCGCCTCGGCGCTGACCGCGCCGCCCATGACGGGGGCCGATTCCACCGCCGAGTCGCTGTCCGCCAGCGCCTGCACCTCTTCCCGGGCGCGCGCCGCCTCGGGCTTGGCTGCGACAGGTTCCACTTCCGGCGCGCTCCGCGTGCCGATCACCTCGGACACATCGCGCGGGGTCAGCAGCCGCTCGCCCAGCGGGGTCAGCGAAACGAACCCGATGGCGACAAGGGCGGTGGTTGCGGTCAATCCGCCGCGGGTGGTCATGAAATTCAACATCTGACGTGCTCCTGTCCAGAGGCCCCAACCGGGGCGATCGGACTTAGGACGCGCCTCCTCCCGCGATCCTTGGAGATCGGCAAAATTTTTCTGCGCCAGCGCCAGATGCGCAGCCTTCCTCGCGGCATCCGGGGCCGGCGTCGCGGCCTTCATCGCCGCCTTCAGGTCGTCAAGATCGTCGCTCATCGCTGATCCTCCGTCGCGCGCAGGGCGCGCAGATGTTTGCGGGCCTCCGAGACCCGCCAGCTGACCGTGCCTTCGCTGATGCCCAGTACCTCGCCCGCCTCGCGGTGGCTCATGTCGTCCAGCACCAGCGCCAGCGTGTCGCGCAGGTCATCGGGCAGGGCGCGCATCGCGGCGGTCAGCCAGTCGATCTGCGCCGCCGTCTCGGCCATCTCGGCCTGCCGCGCCAGCTCCCAGTCGCCCCAGCCGTCCGCCGCCTTGCGCGCACTGGCCTGCCGCCGCCTCCGGTCATGCGCCGCATTCACCGCGACACGATACAGCCAGGTGCCGAACCGCGCCTCGCTGCGGTACCCGGCCAGCTTGGCGGGAAGCGCCGCGCAGATGTCCTGCGTCAGATCCTCCGCCTCGGCACGGCTCCCGGTCAGGCGAAAGGCGAGGCGGAACAGCCCGTCATAGCGCAGCTCCAGCAGCGCCCCAAAGGCCGCCGCATCACCCCCCGCCGCCGCCCGGGCAAGATCCTCTTCGCTTGTCACCATGCGCATCACGATCCTTGGACGCGCGCCGGGCGTCAATCCTTGGCGGCGATGCAGAAAATTGTTGTGAGGGTGTTCTCGCCCGGCGCCTGCGCCGTCTGGAGCTCTAGTTCGACACGTATTTCGCCACGACCTGCAACAGCTTGAAGGCCATCGCCGCGTCGTTCTCGACCACGCCCAGGAACTCGGCCGCCCCGATCCGCAGGCAGCGCAGGTCGGTATCGGCCACCATCGACAGCGCGCGCGGCTCGTTGCGGATCAGCCCCAGCTCGCCCACCAGCTTGCCGGGCCCGGCGGTGGCGATCAGCAGGTCGTCCTCCCCCTCGCGCGGCAGATAAAGCCCGGCCTCGCCCTCCAGCACCAGAAAGGCCCCGTCGGTCGGCGGATCGTTCTTCAGGAACACCACCTCGCCCTTCTTCGCATCGTACCAGCGCGCGCCGAAGGCCAGCAGGCGCAACTGCTTGCGGCTGAGGGTCGAAAACATCTCGGTCTGTTCCAGCGCCCGCATCTTGCGGCCCAGGTCGGCGCTTGCGGCGGTATCGTCTTCCGATGACTGGTCCATGTCGTCGCTCAGGATGCGGCCCTGCTGCAACTCGAATATCACATCATAGGCCTTCTCGTCCTCCAGCGATTCCGCCAGATGGATGATCGTCGTCCCCGGCAGCAGCGCGCGCAGTCTGGCCAGGACCGAGACGCGGGTCTCCACCGGATAGCTGGCCAGCACCTGATCCAGGATCAGGACATCCGGCCGCTTGATCGCCGCCCGCGACAGAACCAGCGGCTCGGCGATCAGCGCGGGCAGGTTGGCCCCGCTCAGCGCCACCGGCATGTCATAGATCAGCTGCACCACGCCTTCCTGCGCCCCGCCCGCGATCAGCACCTGCGCGACCTGCCGCTGGATCTCCTCGGTCTTGCCCCCGGCATCCTTCGAGATGATCCCGAACAGCGCGTTCTCCAGCACCGTCAGCCCCGGCGCGAACCTGCGCGGATCCAGCGGCGCGAAGAGATCGCCGAAGGTGCCGACCAGCATCCCCGAATGGCTCTTGCGCAGCTCCAGCACCCGCGCCTTGATGCTGTCGGGAAAGGCCGGGCCGATCTGTTCCGCCGACACCCGCAAAGGCACCGTCAGCAGCGTCGCCAGCTCCTCGTCGCTCAGCGCGGTCGCGGCGGCGTTGCGCGTCTTCTCGACCAGCGCCACGGCGGCCTCGTAACTCTCCGCATCCAGCCCCAGATTGCGGAACAGCGGATGCTCCGTGCCATCCATCCCGAAGATCTGGCGCAGCATGTCGATGATCTCGCGGTTCAGCGCGATCAGCGGCTCCTGCAGATCCAGCTTGCGCAGCTGCCGCAGAAAGGCGCTCTGGCCCGCCATCAGATCCGCGGTGATCGGCCGCCGCGCGGTGGCGAACAGCAGGTTTTCCGCCAGCGGCAGCGCCGGGTTGTAATGCCGCACGTCGAAGAAATGCACGTACCGGCCCAGCCCCGCCTCCTCGATGGCGATCCGCACCGCCACCCGCTGGTCCACCAGCCGCCGCGCCAGATCGGGGTGCCGGTCGGGGTCGAAACTCTGGTCCAGCCCGCGCCGGAACAGCGCATTGCCCGGCCCCATCCCCTCGATCAGATGCAGCCACCAGTCGCGCAGCTCCTCGCGATCGGTGAACCCGCCCGCCTGCACGTCCAGCCAGTCGGCGTCGAAGGGATCGGAGCTGTTCCCCGCCCGCTCGGATTCCGCATGCCGCGCCGGGTCGCCCGCCGCGCTCACCGGGCGGCGCCGGATCGGCATCAGCACGTTGTCGGCGAAACTGCCCAGAAACAGCAGCGGCCGCGACGAGGCCAGCCCGATCCGCCCGGCAATCGCCGCATGGTGCAGGCCGGTCAGATCGGTCTGCCCGATGCGCACCTTGCCCGCCGCGGGCAGAACCTCGCGGCTCAGCAGTTCCGACAGCGCCCGCCGGTCCTCGGAACTCGGCGCGACGATCCCGATGGTCCCGCCCCCCGGCAGCACCACGTTCAGATCCTCCAGCACCGCGTTGCCATCCGCGTCGCGCACCGTCACATGGTCCAGCGTGATGTCGCCGGCCAGTCGCGGCAGCGTCTCGGGCGCGCCCTGGAACAGGCTCTCGTCCATCAGCCCCGCCGGGGCAAAGCGCTCGGTCACAACCTCCCAGCGCAGGCTCATGTCCTGGGTCTGGTTGTAGTAATCCAGCAGCTCCTTCCACGGGCTCGACAGATCCTTGTAGGCCGCCAGCGCTGCCACCAGCGCGCCCAGCGACACCGCGCCCTGCAACACCAGATAGCCGCCGATCGAGAAGAAGAAGAACGGCGTCAGTTGGCCGATGAAGTTGTTGATGAACTTCATGAAGAACTTCTTCTGGTAGATCTCGAAACGGATGTCGAAATTCCGCCCCAGCATCTCGGTGATCTCGGCCAGCCGATACCGCCAGCCGCCATTCGCCCGGATCGCCGTCACCCCCGCTGCGCTCTCCCCGATCGAGGCGGCCAGCACCCGCACCTGCTGGATCCGCTTCTTGTTCAGCTGGTTGATCTGCCGCTGCAGACGCGGGATCAGCCAGGCCTGCAGCGGGATCAGCGCACAGGCCGCCAGCCCGAACCAGAAGCTCTGGAAGAACAGGAACCCCAGGATCGTCGCCATCTGCCCGGCCTGCAGCACCGGCTGGCTGATCGCATCGCCCATCAGCCCGCCCATCGGCTCGCTCTCGGCGGTGATCATCGAGACCAGCTCGCCCTGGCTCACCCGCTCGAAATAGGGCTGAGGAAACAGCAGGATGCGCGAGATCAGCTGATAGCGGAAGCGCCGCAGCATCCGTTCCGACAGCACGCCCTTCATCGTGTTGATGCGCATCTTCACAAGGCCATGCGCCAGCACCGATGCCAGGAAGGCGCCGCAGAGGATCGCCAGGAAGGTGACCTGACTGACCTGATAGCCAAACACGTCGATCACCGAGGATTTCGGCCCGATGGCGTCGTTGATGATCCGCTTGGGCAGCTCCAGAGTCAGGTAGAGCAGCGGAAACAGCGTCGTCGTCACGCCCAGCAGGATCAGCTGGTCGCGCTTCGAGTATTTCCAGATGAATTGGAAAAGCGAAGAATCTATGGCTTTGCCCCGAAGTCCGTCCCGCACTGCTTTGCAGTTGCCGCCGATGGTAACAACGCCGTGCCCTGTGGTGCAAATGGTAAAACACCGCGCCGCCCCGGGGCGGTGGATTGCAGGGCGGCGGCGAAGGCCCTAAGCTGATCCGGCGCAACGATGCCGGAGGCCCCATTGGCCGTGACTGTCAGCACCGTTCTGATCCTGCTCTGCCTCCTGCAGATCAAGCACATGTTTGCCGATTACTTCCTGCAGACGCCCCGGATGCTCGAAGGGCGGGGCACCTACTGGCACCTCGGCCGCGCACAGCACGCCGGCGTCCACGTGCTCGGCTCGGTCCTCGCCTTCCTGCTGGTCGGCGCGCCGATTCCCTTCATCGCGGTGATCGCCGTGCTGGAATGGATCGTCCATTTCAACATCGACTGGGGCAAGGCGCGCTACAGCGAGATCAAGGGCTACGGCCCCCACGAGGCCGGCTACTGGCGCGCCAACGGCTTCGACCAGGCCCTGCACCAGCTCACCTACGTGGCGATGGCCTGGGCCTTTGTGAAGTTCGGATGAGGCCTATGTAGCCGACACTCGCGCTATCGGCGTGCAAGACAGGAAAAGAAATTTTCGCAATATTGTGAGAAGAGGTAAATCCAAGGCGGAGTTCATGCTGCAATGTCAAATGTCGATGGGCGTAACGACACTCCAATTATAGCTTTCGCTCTTATCATCATCACCTTGGTAGTTGGGATGATCGGCTACTCACAAGGCTTGGAAAGCAACTTGGAGCTGGAGCACGACGACAGAGCTGAACTACATAAATATGAAGCCGCACAGAGCATAGAGCGCGAGTGCATCAGAGCATCCGGTGTTTTGGTTCCGGATTGCATAGCAAAAAAGCTGGAATCCTATAGCGACGATTACGGCAGAAGCGAAGACCTCGCGGCTCAGAAAGGCATGGCACTTTGGGCCAAATCTCTTCTGATTCTTACGGTGGTGACGACTGGGACTGCTGTGCTCGCGCTAATTTATGTGCGCCTCACACTTATCGAGACGCAAAAGATGGCCAAGGACACTAGAGAAATTGGGGAAGCGCAAGTCAGGGCCTACGTATCCATAGATGAAGCCACAGTAGATATTTCCGAAAAAGACGGAGTTTTCATTGGTGTGTTCAGTCTAACTGTAAGAAATAGCGGACAATCTCCGGCTCGGGGGGTCAACGTGCAATTTGCATGGGAGAAGGATGCAAGTCAAAGTAGCGGGCCGGTCATGGGAGACCTTGCTTCCGGAATGACGTACAACGTGATAGATTACTCGACTCAGCTTCCCGGAAAAAACGTCATGTTCTTCGAGAATCCAGATCTTAAGACAGTAGTTAGGCTATTTATTTGGATCCAGTACGCCGATGTGTTCGCGAGACAGGGACAAAAGATACTCGAGGGCGGTGAATTTGTTGGCTCGCTGGAAAAGAAGAGTGACGACGTGTTCAAACTTACTCAAATCACTACCGAAACCAAACATCGAAACTAAGACTGAAGGCAGGACATAGATTCCCTCATTCTTCCTCCATTAGGTTCGTGGCATTTCATAGTGGGTCGGGATTTTGAACCATAGAAGTGGCGCCCCAACCACCCCCCTCAATCATACCGCCGCTGGTCCTCGATCACCAGGCCGTCCCGCGGCAGGGTGCCGGGGGCGACGACCTCGACCGCGCCCTTCAGCTTCAGCACCTCGGCCACCGAGCGCAGATAGACCGAACCGTCGCTGCCGGGCGCCTCGAGCTGCACCGTCATCGTGTCCATCTCGCCCTCGCGCCGGGCGATGACGCGGGCCTTGACCACCTCAGAATGGCGCGCGACCAGGGCGGCGACCTGCTCGGGGCGGATGAACATGCCCTTGATCTTGGTGGTCTGGTCGGCCCGGCCCATCCAGCCCCGGATGCGCTGGTTGGTGCGCCCGCAGGGGGACGGACCCTCCATCACCGCGCTCATGTCGCCGGTGGCGAAGCGGATCAGCGGATAGTCGGGGTTCAGCGTGGTGACCAATACCTCGCCCACGTCGCCCGGCGCCACGGGGGTGCCGGTGCCGGGGGTGACGATCTCGACCACCACCTGCTCGTCCAGGATCATCCCCTCCATCGCTGGGCTTTCATAGGCGATGTTGCCGATGTCGGCGGTGGCATAGGACTGCAGGCAGAGGATCCCGTGATCCTTGTAATGCTGGCGCAGCGAGGGGAACAGCGCGCCGCCGCCCACGGTCGCCTTGGTGATGGCGAGCGAAATGCCCATCTCCTCGGCCTTGTCTAGGATCACCTTCAGGAAATCCGGCGTGCCGGCATAGGCCGTCGTCCCCACGTCGCGCGCGGCGATCACCTGCAGCTCGGTCTGCCCGGTGCCGGCGGGCAGCACGGCGGCCCCCACCGCGCGGGCGCCGTTCTCGAACAGCATCCCCGCCGGGGTCAGGTGATAGCCGAAACAGTTCTGCACGATGTCGCCCGGCCCGATGCCGGCGGCATGCAGCACCCGCCCGAAGCGCCACCAGTCGCAGTCGCCGCCGCCCGGCTCGTAGATCGGCCCGGGCGACTGGAAGACATGCGCAAACCCCGAGGCCGGGCGCGCCGCATAGCCGCCGAAGGGCGGGCGCGCGGCCTGGGCCTTGCTCAGATCCGACTTGCGCAGCACCGGCAGGGCGACCAGATCGGCGGCCGAGGTGATCGTGGCCGGATCGACGTCCTTCAGACTCTCGGCATAGCCGGGCAGGGCCTTGGCCCGGGCGATCTGCGCGGGCAGGGCGCGGGCCAGGTCGGCGGCCCTCTCATCGGCGCTGCGGGTTTCAAGCGCGTCGAAATAGCGGGTCATCTTCCCCTCCCTGCGGGTCGGCGCGGCAACGCGCGCATTGATCTGGAACAAGGCCGGCCGCGGCGGGCCGGTGATAGATAAGACAGCCACATGCCAGGGGAGGAACCCTCATGCCGCACCGCGACCACGACCGCCGCATCCGTTTCGACGACGCCCGCGCGATCATGGAGGTCGATTTCTCGGGCTTCGTGTTCGACAGCTCGGCCCGGGTCAACGCCTTCTACGACCGCATCGAAGAGCGTATCGCCGCGACCGGCGAAGACCTCTGGTTCTTCCTGGTCAACCTGCACGACATGCGCATCGACCCGAATGCCTGGCTGGCCTATTCCCGCCGGGGCCGGGCGCTGAACCACGCCCATTCCATGGGCTCGGTGCGCTTTGACGGATCCGAGATCACCCGCGCGCAGATCCTGCGCGCCGCCGATACCGAGGCCTTCGACCCCAACCTCTTCGCCACCCGCGACGAGGCACTGGCGCGCATCGCCACGATGCCCAACACCCGCCGTCCGCGCGTGGTGCACGACCGCTCGCACGCCTTCACCGACTACGTGCGCCGGCTCGCCTTCGACGAGGCGCGGCGCATCATGGAGGTCGATTTCTCGCATTTCACCTTCAACAACAGCCGCGACGTGAACGAGTTCTACGACTACATCGAGGGCCGCATCCGCGAGACCGACAAGCGCTGGTTCTTCCTGGTCAACCTCAACGGCTGCGAAATCCTGCCGGCCGCCTGGGTGCAATACGCCCATCGCGGCAAGCGGCTGAACACCGCGGCCTCGCTTGGCACGGTGCGCTTTGCCGCCGGGGCGCAGACCGAAACCGACATCCGGCTGCGGGCCGAAAGCCAGGGCTTCGATCCGAACCTCTGCAACACCCGTGAAGAAGCTTTGGACCGGATTGCCGGAATGTATGCGGCGCGGTTGCAAGGCGTAACCCCCTAGCTCAGCCACCGCTTGCGGCGCCGGTACGACCGCACGTCGCGGAACGACTTGCGCCCATCGTCGGACATGCCGAGGTAGAATTCCTTCACGTCCGGGTTCTCGCGCAGGTCGGCGGCGGGGCCGTCCATCACCACGCGGCCGGATTCCAGGATATAGCCGTAATGCGCGAACCGCAGCGCCACGTTGGTGTTCTGCTCGGCCAGCAGGAAGGACACGCCCTCCTTCTCGTTCAGATCCTTCACGATGCCAAAGATCTCTTCGACCAGCTGCGGCGCCAGGCCCATCGACGGCTCGTCCAGCAGGATCGTCTCGGGCTTGGCCATCATCGCGCGCCCTATGGCGCACATCTGCTGCTCGCCGCCCGAGGTATAGCCCGCCTGGCTCTTGCGGCGCTCGCGCAGCCGCGGGAAATAGGTATAGACCTTCTCGAGGTCGGCGGCCATCTCGGCCTTGTTCATCTTGCGAGTATAGAACCCGGTCAGCAGGTTTTCTTCCACCGTCAGGTGGGAAAAACAGTGCCGCCCTTCCATCACCTGGATTACGCCCTTGCGCACGATCGCCGCCGGATCGGCATGCTGGATGCTGGCGTCGCGATACTTGATCGACCCCTTGGTGACTTCGCCCCGCTCCGAGGCCAGCAGCCCCGAAATCGCCTTCAGCGTCGTCGTCTTGCCGGCGCCATTGCCGCCCAGCAGGGCGGTGATGCCACCCTTGGGCACCTTCAGGCTCACGCCCTTCAGCACGAGGATCACGTGGTTATAGATCACTTCGACGTTGTTCACGTCGAGCAGGGTGTCCTGCGTGGTCGGGGCTGCGGTGGCGGTGTCCAGCATGGCGGTGTTTCCCGATGGTCCGAATGGTCCCCCGGCGGACGCGCCGCCGGGGGAGGGGTTTGTGGTTACTTGCACTCTTCGTTCATCGGCCAGGGCGCGTTGGCGGCGGCATATTCCGCGGCCTTCTCCGCCTCCAGCGGCTGGATCGAGGCCGAATCCGGCGTCAGGTGGTCCGAGGCTTCGACAAAGGCCTTGCCGTCCCATTCCAGGATCCAGCCACCCGAGTGGCCGGTGTGATCGGCGCAGCTCGTCTTGAACGGCGCGACCATGCCGGTCATGCCCAGCTCGGCCAGACGCTCTTCGGTCACGTTCAGGTTCTCGAGACCCCAGCGCAGCTGTTCCGCGTTGATCTCGCCCACCTTGAAGTGATCCTGCGCCGACTTGATCCCCTCGGCCAGGATCATCGAGATCACCAGGCCGCGGTTGTAGAAGACGCCCGACATTTCCTCGGGGTTCGACTGGCTCTTGCCCGCATCGACCACGTATTTCTTGATGTCGGCCTGAACCGCCGCATCCAGCATCGGACGCGAGAAGCTGATCGACTTGTAGCCCTTGCCGTCCTCGCCGACGATCCTCAGGTCGGCGTCATGCCCCGACCACCAGGTGCCGATGAAGTTCTCCATCCGGAACTTGGTCTTGACCGCCTCGGTGATGGCCCCGGCGTTCATCGCGCCCCAGCCCCACATGATCACATAGTCCGGACGCTCGCGGCGGATCTGCAGCCATTGCGCCGACTGGTTCTGCATCTCCTTCAGACCAACCGGAATCGGCAGCAGTTCGAACCCGTGCTGGGCGGCCTTGGCTTCCAGGAAGGGCAGCGGCTCTTTCCCGAAGGGATGGTCCAGGTGCAGGAAGGCGATCTTCTTGCCCTTGAGGTTGTCGAGATTGTCCTCGCTGATGAACTTCAGGATCATCGAGGCCGCATCCCAATAGGATCCGGGCGTGTTGAAGGCCCACTGGAAGACCTTGCCGTCGGCCATCGGCGAAAAGCCATAGCCCGGCGCCAGGATCGGGATCTTGTCGACGTTGGTCTTCGGCAGCACCTGCAGCGTGATGCCGGTCGACCAGGGCTGGGTCACCACCGCGCTGCCCTTGGTCTTTTCATAGCATTCCACGCCCTTTTCGGTGGAATAGCCGGTCTCGCATTCATCGAACTGGATCTTCACGCCGCCGATGCCGCCATCGCGCTCGTTGATCATGGTGAAATAGTCTTTCTGACCATTCATCAGCGGAATGCCGGTCGCGGCGAAGGGTCCGGTCCGATAGCTGAGGTTCGGCGCGTAGATGTCAGCCGACGCGCTGCCGCAAAGCCCGGCCGCGACCGTCGCGGCGAGTGCCATTTTGGTAAAGTGCTTCATAAAGGGTTCCTCCCGTTGGTAGTCTGCTTGCCTTCTGCCGACCGCCCCGCTCAGTGCGGGAACGGCCAGATGACCAGTTTTTCCCGGATCAGCGCCCAGAGCCGGGCCAGCCCGTGCGGCTCGATGATCAGAAAGAAGATGATCAGCGACCCGACGATCATGATGTTGAGATGTTCGACCAGCGACGAGTCGATGTGGATGCCCAGCGCCTCGGGCACGATGTTCAGCATCACCGGCAGGCCGACGATCAGGATCGCCCCCAGATAGTTGCCCATGATCGACCCCAGCCCGCCGATGATGGCGATGAACAGGATGCGGAAGCTCAGCGGAATGTCGAACAGGTTCGGCTCGGCCGCGCCGCGCCACATGAAGACGAACAGCGCCCCCGAGACCCCGACGATATAGGACGAGATGGCGAAGGCGGTCAGCTTGGACTTCATCAGGTTGATGCCGATCAGCTCGGCCGCGAAATCCATGTCCCGCGTCGCCTTCCAGGTCCGCCCCAGCGTGCCGCGCGTCAGGTTGATCGTCAGCCAGGTGATCAGCGTCACGATCGCCAGCACCACGTAATACTGCACGATCGACGCGGCCTGCGGCCCGGCAACATAGATGCCGAACATCGTCAGGTTCGGCACCTGGATCGCGCCGCTCGAATTGTAGTTGTACAGCCAGCCCCACTTCTCGAACAGCCAGACCAGGAAGAACTGCGCCGCCAGCGTCGCGATGGCGAGGTAGAACCCCTTGATCCGCAGGCTGGGGATGCCGAAGGCCACGCCGATCCCGGCGCTGAAAAAGCCCGACAGAAGGATCGCCACCACCGGATTCATCCAGGGCATCAGCGTCACCATCTTGTAGCAGGCATAGGCGCCCACGCCCATGAAGGCGGCGGTCCCGAGCGAGAGCTGCCCGGCATAGCCGGTCAGCACGTTCAGCCCCAGCGCGGCCAGCGAATAGATCAGCACCGGGATCAGCAACGTCTGAAAGGTGAATTCGTTCGCCGTCAGCGGGAAGACGACCCAGGCCAGCACCAGGATGATCCCCAGCAGGATCGCGTCCTGCCGCACCGGAAACACCGCCTGATCGCTGGCATAGGAGGTCTTGTATTGGCCGGCTGTACGATACAGCATCTCGTCTCTTCCTTCCCGTGGGCGGGCCCTTCCCCGCCGCGATTTCCTGTCCGGACCCCGTCAGCCCGCGTTCCGGCAGCGCGCCCCGCGCTGCCTCAGACCCGTTCGATGATCTTTTCCCCGAACAGCCCCTGCGGCCGGAACAGCAGCACCAGCAGCGCCAGCACGAAGGCGAACCAGGTCTCGGTATTGCCGCCCATCAGCGGCTGGCCCCAGTAGATCTCGAACAGCTTCTCCAGCAGCCCGATCATCAGCCCGCCGATGATCGCCCCCGCGATGCTCTCCAGTCCGCCCAGCATCAGCACCGGCAGCGCCTTGTAGGCGATCACCTCCAGCGCAAAGGACACACCGGCCCGCGCGCCCCAGGCGATGCCCGTGACCAGCGCGATGATCCCGGCGATGAACCAGACCAGCACCCAGATCGTGTGCAGCGAGATGCCGACCGACAGCGCCGCCTGGCTGTCGTCGCCCAGCGCCCGGATCGCCCGGCCCATCTGCGTGCGGCTCAGGAAGACCAGCAGCCCGACCACCAGCAGCGCGGCGACCACCACGGCGGTCACGTCCTTCTGCTCAAGGATCAGCAGCCCGCCAAAGGGCTCCAGCGTCCAGGATCCGGTCGGAATGCCCAGCTCCTCGGTGATCATCACCTTGTTCTCGCCGCCGAAGATGATCTCGCCCAGCCCGATCAGGAACAGCGTGATCCCGATGGTGGCCATGAACAGGATGATGTCCGGCTGCCCCACCAGCGGGCGCAGCACCACCCGCTCGATCGCCACCGCCAGCACGAACATCACGCCCAGCGTCAGCAGCACGCAGATCCAGGCGGGCACGCCCATCGCATGCAGCCCCACCAGCGTCAGCGCGGCAAAGACCACCATGATGCCCTGGGCAAAGTTGAAGATCCGCGACGACCGGTAGATCAGAACGAAGCCCAGCGCGATCAGCGCATAGAGGATGCCCGAAACCAGCCCCTCCCACAGCACCTGCAACAGGAAATCGGGGGCCGCGAACATGTCCTGAAACGGCGCGATGAAGATATCGTGGAGCATTGTCGGTTCCCTAGTGCTGCACGCCGAGATAGGCGTCGATCACGTCCTGATTGTTGCGCACCTCGTCCGGGGTGCCGTCGCCGATCTTCTTGCCGTAATCCATCACGACCACCCGGTCGCTCAGATCCATGACCACGCCCATGTCGTGCTCGATCAGCGCGATGGTGGTGCCGAACTCGTCGTTCACGTCGAGGATGAAGCGGCACATGTCCTCCTTCTCCTCGACGTTCATGCCCGCCATCGGCTCGTCCAGCAGCAGGATCGTCGGCTCCGCCGCCAGCGCGCGGGCCAGCTCGACCCGCTTCTTCAGGCCATAGGGCAGGCGGGCGACCGGAGTCTTGCGGATGTGCTGGATCTCGAGGAAGTCGATGACCTTCTCGGCGATCACCCGGTTGGCGGTCTCCTCGGCCTCGGCTTTGCCCTTCCAGATCATCTGCGGCAGGATGCCCGCGTGCATATGGGTCAGCCGCCCGGTCATCACGTTGTCCAGCACCGACATGCCCTCGAACAGCGCGATGTTCTGGAACGTCCGCGCGATCCCCTGCCGGGCCACCTCATAGGGCTTCATCGGCGGCCGCTTGCTGCCCTTGTACCAGACCTCGCCCTCGGACGGCGTATAGAACCCCGAGATCACATTCAGCATCGACGACTTGCCCGCACCGTTCGGCCCGATGATCGCCCGGATCTCGCCCTCGCGGATGTCGAAGGAAATGTCCTGGATCGCCACCACCCCGCCAAAGCGCAGCGTGATGTTCTTCATCTCCATCACCACCGCGCCGATCTTGCGGCCATCGGCGGTCGTGTATCCCTCGATCTGGTCCTTCATGCCGCCCCCCGCTTCTCTTCTTCAAAAATACTCCCGCCGGAGGCTCCCGCAGGCACCACACGCGCCGCCGCCCGGCAATCGCGCTTTTCCCCTCTCCCCCCGGGGGAGAGGGTCAGGGTGAGGGGGCGCGCGCCGCTCATTCCGCCGCCATCCGCTGCGCCACCGGCATCACCTTCGCGTCGCGGATCTCCAGCGTCGCGCTGATGTGCCCCTTGCGGCCGTCCTCATAGGTCACCTCGGTCCGCGTGCTGACGGTCTTCGACCCGTCGTACAGCGCCCCGATGATGTCGGCGTATTTCTCCTCTATTATCCGCCGGCGCACCTTGCGGGTGCGCGTCAGCTCGCCGTCGTCCGCATCCAGCTCCTTGTGCAGCACCACGAACCGATGCACCTGGCAGCCGGCCAGCATCTCGTCCTCGGCCACCGACCGGTTGACCTCCTCGACATGCGCCTGCACCGCCTCCAGCACCCGAGGATGCCCCGCCAGCTCCTGATAGCTCGCATAGGCGATATTGTTGCGCTCGGCCCAGCTGCTGACCGCCGACAGGTCGATGTTGATGAAGGCACAGCAGCGGTCGCGGTTGTTGCCGAACAGCACGGCCTCCAGGATATTCGGATAGAACTTCAGCTTGTTCTCGACGTATTTCGGCGCAAACATCGACCCGTCGGCCATCTTGCCCACGTCCTTCGCGCGGTCGATGATCCGCAGGTGCCCGGTGCCCTCTTCGATGAACCCGGCATCCCCCGTCGCCACCCAGCCCTCGGCATCCTTGGTCGAGGCGGTGCTTTCCGGGTTCTTGTAATATTCGACGAAGACCCCGGGCGAGCGATAGAAGACCTCGCCGTTCTCGGCGATCTTCAGCTCCACCCCCGGGCTCGGCACGCCCACCGTGTCCGAGCGCACCTCGCCATCGGGCTGCGCGGTGATGAACACCGTCGCCTCGGTCTGGCCGTAGAGCTGCTTCAGGTTGATCCCCAGCGAGCGGTAGAACTCGAAGATCTCCGGCCCGATCGCCTCGCCCGCCGTATATCCGACGCGCACCCGCGAAAACCCCATCCGGTTCTTCAGCGGCCCGTATACCAGCAGCGACCCGATGGCATAGCCGATCCGGTCGCCCAGACCGACCTCCTTGCCGTCCAGGATCGCCGGCCCGACCCGGCGCGCCAGCGCCATGTAGCGGTCGAACATCCGCTTCTTGAACCGCCCCGCATCCTCCATCCGGATCATGACCTGCGTCAGCAGCGTCTCGAACACGCGCGGCGGGGCAAAGAAATAGGTCGGCGCGATCTCGCGCAGATCCTGCATCATCGTCTCGGCGTTCTCGGGGCAGTTCACGCAGAACCCGGTCCAGTAGGCCTGACCGATGGAAAAGATGAAATCGCCCACCCAGGCCATCGGCAGATAGGCCAGCACGTCATCCGTGCGCGCCAGCTTGTCGAACTCGGACGAGGCCTTCGCGCTTTCGATCACGTTGCGGTTGGACAGCACCACGCCCTTGGGCTTGCCCGTGGTGCCCGAGGTATATAGCATCACCGCCCGGCTGTCGTAATCCAGCTTGGCCTCGCGCGCCGCCAGCTCGGCCTGCAGCTTGTCCCGCACCGCGCGGCCCTTGTCCTGCACCTGGCTGTACTGGTGCAGGTGGCCGTGGTCATATTTCCGCAACCCCCGCGGATCGAGATAGATCAGGTGTTCGAAGACCGGCAGGCGGTCCTTCACCTCGATCACCTTGTCGACCTGCTCCTGATCGCTGACCACCGCGAACCGCGCGCCGCAATGCTCCAGAACATAGGCCATCTCCTCGGCCACCGCGTCCTGATACATCGGCACCGGCACCGCGCCCGCCATCTGCGCGGCGGTCATCGCCCAGTAGAGATACGGCCGGTTGCGCCCGATGATGGCGACGAAATCGCCTTCCTGCACGCCCAGATCGATCATCCCCAGCGCCAGCGTCTCGATCTCGTCCAGCGTCTCGGCCCAGGTCCAGCTCTGCCAGATCCCGAATTCCTTCTCCCGATAGGCAGGCGCCGCGCCGAACTCGGCGGCGTTGCGACGAAGAAGCGCCGGAACGGACCGAAGTCCTCCGACGCCGGAAAGCGTCTGGGCCAAATTAGTCTCCTCCCCTTCAGCCTGGTTCGGCTGTCGTGCTGATCGCTGTCCGCGATTCTGACCCCTAGCCAAGCGACTGTGACCATCGGCGTCAACTTTTTCCTCAGCGTTTCCCAAATCTAACGAATTGTTACAGCGCGCCCCGGATCGTCAGGTGATCGACAGGGGGCCACTCCCGGCGCTAAGAACAGGGGCGACCAACAGCGAGGGCGGCGTGGCAATCGGCGAACGGCAGAAACAAGGCATGATGACCTCGGGGCTGAACCTGATCGGTCAGGCGCTCTCGATCTACGACCGCGATCTGCGGCTGGTGATCTGCAACCGCCCCTTCCGCACCATGTTCGACCTGCCCCAGTCGCTCGTCACCCCCGGCGCGCATTTCGAGGACACCATCCGCCATCTCGCCGAAACCGGCGATTACGGCCCGGTCGACGATATCGAAAGCTTCGTGCTCAACCGGGTGAAACAGGCGATGGCCTTCGAGCCGCACTACATGGAGCGCACCCGCGCCAACGGCCGTACCATCTCGGTCGAAGGCTCGCCGCTGCCCGAGGGCGGCTGGATCACCGTCTACACCGACATCACCCGCACCAAGCGGATCGAGACGCTGCTGCGCATCCGCTCGGAGGAACTCTCCGACCAGCTGCTCGCCCATACCGACGAACTCTCGGCCACCAACCGCGAACTGGCCGCGACCAACTCAGCGCTTCAGGAGGCCAAGCGCTACCTGACCGAACTCGAGGCCCGCGCCCGCGTCACCGCCGAGATGATGCCGGCCCACATTTCCCACGTCGATGCCGGCGGGCGCTATGTCTATTCCAACCGCCGCCTCTCCTCGGTCATCCCCGGCTGCCCCTCCGACATCGTCGGCCGCCCCATCGACGAGGTGCTCGGCCCGGTCAACTTCAGCCGCATCGCGCCGCATCTCGAGATGGCCTACAACGGCGGCAGCGCGACGTTCGAGTTCACCGAAAACACCGCCTCGCGCCGCATCCGGGTGGCGCTGACGCCCGATGGCGCGGCGGGCGTCTTCATCCTCTCGATGGACGTCACCGAGGAAACCCAGGCCCGCGCCGCCCTGCAACAGACCCGCCGCCGGGCGATGGCCGCGCAGCTGACCAACGGCCTCGCCCATGACTTCTCGAACCTGCTGACCATCATCCTCGGGATGCAGTCCAAGCTCGCCAAGATGGACCTCGGCCCCGAACCCGCCGCGCTGATCGAGGCAACGCTGACCACCGCCCGCCGTGGCGGCCGCCTGCTGAACCGCATCGCCGACATGACCGGCAACCGCACGCTGCGCCCGCAGCCCACCGACATCCACGCGCTGCTCTCCGACCTGACGCTGCTGGCCACCCCCAGCCTGCCGCGCGACATGGGCCTGTCGATCGTCGACACCGCGCCGGACACCCCCCTGATGCTCGACCCCGGCATCCTGCAGGATGCGCTGCTGAACCTGATCCTGAACGCCCGCGACGCCTGCGGCACCTCCGGCCTGATCACGATCAGCGCCAATGCGGTCGGCCAGACCTGGCTCGACCTCACCGTCTCCGACACCGGCCCCGGCTTCTCGCCCGAGGCGCTGGCCCGCGCGACCGAACCCTTCTTCACCACCAAGGGCGGCGAAGGCTCGGGCCTCGGCCTGCCCATGGTCTACGACATGGTCAAGATGGCCGGCGGCGACCTGCGCCTCGCCAACAATACCGCCGGCGGGGCCAGCGTCACGCTGCGCCTGCCCTACCGCGCCGCCCCGGCGGGCACCGGCGGCCTGGCCCTGCTGGTCGAGGACAGCGAAGACCTGCGCGCCATGTTCCGCGACATGCTGGTCGGCCTCGGATTCTCCGTGATCGAGGCCACGTCGGCCGACGAGGCGGCGGCGCTCGCCGCCGACATTCCCGACATCGCCTTCGTCCTCTCCGACATCCAGCTCGCCGGCTCCGGCACCGGTCTCGACCTGCTCGACCGGGTGCAGGGCACCGGGCTGCCCTGCGTGCTGATGACCTCGCTGCCGTCTTCCGATCCGCTGCACCGCGCCGCGCGCGCCCGCGTGCCGGTGCTCAAGAAACCCTTCGCCGCCGAACAGCTCGCGGCGCTGCTCCGTCCCAAGGCCGCCGAATGACCGCACCGCTTGTGACCATCCTCGACGACGATGCCGACATCCGCCAGATGCTCACCGAGGTGCTGGAAGAGGCCGGCTTCCGCACCCAGTCCTTCGCCCGCGCCCGCGAATTCGAGGCCGCGCTGAACCACGTCGCCCCCGATGTCTGCCTGGTCGACCTCTCGCTGCCCGGCTCCGACGGTCTCGCCCTGGTGCACCGCCTCGCGCTCGAACGCGGCGCGGCGGTCATCATCATCTCGGGCCGCGCGCAGGTGCAGGACCGCATCACCGGCCTGGAGCTCGGGGCCGACGACTATATCACCAAACCCTTCGAACCGGCCGAGGTCGTGGCCCGCGTCCGCGCCCGCATCCGTTCCTCCCGCCCGGTGCACCCGACCGGCAACACCGCCCGCTTCAACGGCTGGACCGCCCATTTCGACCGCTACGCGCTCGAAGACGACAGCGGCGCCGAAACTCCCTTCAGCCATGCCGAGGGCGAGGTGCTGCGCCTCTTCCTGGAAAGTCCCAAACGTCTCATCAGCCGCCAGCAGATGCAGGAAACCCTCGGCGGCGCGGCGGGCGAAAGCTTTGACCGCGCGATGGACGTGCGCATCTCGCGCCTGCGCACCAAACTGCGCGAAGACCCCAAGAACCCGCGCCTGATCAAGACGATCTACGGCGCCGGCTACATCTTCCTCGGCGACGTCCACTGGAGCTGAGGGCGACCCGTCCCCCAAACGTGGCGCATTGATTTCCACGGGCACATTTGGCATGGCAGTCGGAACAACCGAAGGACACCCGCAGCATGAGCCGCATCGACGCCCGCTTTCACGAACTCAAGTCGCAAAAGCGCAAGGCCTTCGTGGCCTATGTGATGGCGGGAGATCCGGACTTCGACACCTCGCTGGAACTGGTCAAGGGCCTGCCCGGCGCCGGCGTCGACATCATCGAACTGGGCGTGCCCTTCACCGACCCGATGGCCGACGGCCCGACGATCCAGCTGGCAGGCCAGCGCGCGCTTGCCGGCGGCATGACGCTCGACAAGACCCTGGGCCTCGCCCGGGCCTTCCGCGTGACCGACCAGAAGACCCCCATCGTGATGATGGGCTATTACAACCCGATCTATTCCCGCGGGGTCGAAACCTTCCTCAAGCAGGCCACTGATGCCGGCATCGACGGGCTGATCGTGGTCGACCTGCCCCCCGAAGAGGATGACGAACTCTGCATCCCGGCCCAGAAGGCCGGGCTGAACTTCATCCGCCTCGCCACGCCCACCACCGACGACGAACGCCTGCCGCGCGTGATGCAGAACACCTCGGGCTTCGTCTATTACGTCTCGATCACCGGCATCACCGGCGCGGCCGAGGCACAGGCGGCCGATGTCGGCCCCGAGGTCGCCCGCATCAAGGCGGTAAGCGACCTGCCCGTGATCGTCGGCTTTGGCGTCAAGACCCCCGACACCGCCCGCGCCATCGCCGGCGTGGCCGACGGCACCGTGGTCGGCTCGGCCATCGTCGCCCAGATCGAGGCCGGCAAACCGGTGCCCGAAATCCTGGACTTCGTCCGCTCCCTCGCCGACGGCGCCCACTCGGCCTGAGCCGGGGGGTAAAGCCTCTCTGAACGTTCCCGCAGGACGGCCGCGCGCCGCCGCTCGACTCGTCCATCGCGGCCGGTGTATCTTGAACAAAACAAGAACATCCGACTCATGCCCGACAGACGCATCCTTTCCCTGTGGTTTCCGTGCCTTGCGGCCGAACGGCTGATTCGCGCCCGCAACCTTGCCGTCCAAGGCCCGCTGGCGGTGGTGGCCCCGCAGTCGAACACCCAGGTCATCACCTCGCTGAACGGCGCCGGTCTGGCCGCCGGGCTGCGCGTGGGCCAGACCCTGGGCGAGGCCAATGCGCTCTGCCAGGGCCTCGTCACCCAGTCCGCGGACCCGCTGGCCGAGGCTGCCTTTCTCGCCCGGCTCCGGCGCTGGGCGGGCAAGTTCAGCCCCGCCGTGGCGGAAGAGCCGCCCGACGCGCTGGCCATCGACCTCACCGGATGCGCCCATCTCTTCGGCGGCGAGGCGGCGGTGATGGCGGCGGTCGACTCCGACTGCGCCGGCATGGGCCTCACGGTGACGAGCGGCATCGCCGACACCAAGGGCGCCGCCTGGGCGCTTGCCCGCTACGCCGGCCAGCCGGTGGCGGTGGCGCGCAGCGGCGACAGCATCGACCAGGAGGCGCGGGCGACCCGCTCGCGCGCCGCCAAACGGCACTGGACGCGCGGCGGAACCGCGCCGCAGCGGGTGGCGGTGCCCGATCATCTCGCCCGCATCGCGCCGCCCGGCCGCACCTACAGCGCGCTCAGCCCGCTGCCGGTGGCGGCGCTGCGGATCGACCCGAAGATCACCGCCCAGCTTGCCCGCCTTGGCCTGCGCCGCATCGGCGACCTGCTCGGCCAGCCGCGCGAGGGGCTGGCCCGCCGCTTTGGCACCGGCCTCGTGCTGCGGCTCGACCAGGCCATGGGCCATGTGGCCGAGCCGATCTCGCCCGCCCCGCCGCCCGATCCCTTCGCGGTCAGCCTGCGCCTGCCCGAACCCATCGGCCTGACCGACGATCTGATGGCCGCGCTCGACCGCCTGCTGCCCCACCTCTGCGCCCGGCTGGAAGAGCGGGGGCGCGGCGCCCGCAGCCTGCGGCTGGAGGCGCATCGCATCGACCAGCCGCCCGAGGTAGTCACGGTCGGCCTCGCCGCGCCGGGCCACGACATCACCCGCATGAGGCCCTTGTTAGAGCTGAAAGTCGCCGACATCGACTCCGGCTACGGCATCGACATGTTGCGGCTGACGGCGGTGGTCACCGAACCGCTGGACAAGCGCGGCACCGATGGCATGTTCCACCCCGGACGCCCCGCCGCCGAACGTCCGACGCTCGACGATCTGGTCGGCCGGCTGGGCGTGCGCATCGGGCTCGAGGCGATCACCCGCCGCCATCCGGTCGACACCCATATCCCCGAAAAGACCTCCAAGACGCTGGCCGCCGCATGGTCGGAACCGGCGCGCGACTGGCCGCCGCCGCCCGCGCCCCGGCCCCTGACGCTCTGCCGCCCCGAGATGGTGCAGGCGCCCGAACGCCCCGAGGTGCCCGCCGAATTCCGCTGGCGCGGGCGCCTCTGGCACCTGGCCGAGGCGCGCGGCCCCGAACGCATCGCCCCCGAATGGTGGCTCGACGACCCCGAATGGCGCAGCGGCCTGCGCGACTACTGGGTTGTCACCACGGCCGAGGGCGCGCGGCTCTGGCTGTTCTACGCCCACGGCGCGGCGCTCTCGCCCGGCTGGTTCTGCCAGGGCAGCTTCGCCTGACCGCTCAGCCGGCCTCGGCCCGGTACCGCCGCGCCCATTCCGCGCTCACCGCATCCGACAGCCGCGCCACACCGGGGCGCAGCTCCCCGGGCGCGGGCAGGCCCAGTGCCGCGCAGATGCGGGCCATCGCCGCCCCCGGATCGGCCGAAAAGTCCTCGTAGACCAGCCGCAGCGGCGCGATCCCCTCCGCCGCGAACCACTCCTCCCAGGCCGCGCCGAACCGCTCCAGCTTGTCCACCTCCGCCCGGATCCGCGCGAAGTCGTAACGCGGCTCGGCCGGCGGGGCCAGCCGCTCCACCTCGCGCCCGTCCGGCGCGATGTGCCACAGCCCGGTCTGCTCGGCCTTCACCCGCGAAATCGCCTGCGCCACCCTGTCCCGCCGCGACAGATGCAGGAACAGCGTCGGCCCGAAGGCCGCCTCGATCCGTCCCCGCCCCGTCGGATGCCCCGGGTAGAGCCTGTCGAGCAGCTCCAGCATCTCCTCCAGGTTCTCCCGCATCAGCCGCAGCCCGAAGACCTCCGTGCCGCCCTTGCCCTCCCGGATCGCCGCATCGACATAGTCCCGCTCGAACCCGTCCGCTCCCGGGGTCAGCCCCCACTCTTCCGCCCAGTCGCCCACCGACTGCCGGCGAAAGAAGGAATCCGGCGCGCCCGCCCCGGCATCGGCCAGCAGGCCGCACAACAGCGTGCTGCCGCTGCGCGGGGTGCCGCAGATTACATAACTGTGAGCCATCGGTCAGCCTCCTGTCGGAATTGCGCCGCACCCTAGGCCAAAGCCGAAGGCGCGGCAAACCGGCCCGCGACCTGCGGCAATGGCAGGGGTTTCCCCGACCGGCCCAAAGGGCTAGAACGCCCGCGAGCAGACAATGGCGGAGACCGCAACCATGAGCGCCCCGAAACCGGTGGTCCTTTGCATCCTCGACGGCTGGGGCCTGTCGGATGCTACCGCAGCCAACGCGCCCTATCTCGCCCATACCCCGACCTATGACGCGATCATGCAGGGCCCGCATGCCACGCTGGTGACGCATGGCCCCGATGTCGGCCTGCCGCGCGGACAGATGGGCAACTCCGAGGTCGGGCACACCAATATCGGCGCCGGCCGCGTGGTGGCGATGGATCTCGGCCAGATCGACCTCGCGATCGAGGACGGCAGCTTTTTCACCAACCCCCGCCTCGTCGCCTTCGCCGAGGCGATCAAGGCCAGCGGCGGCGCGGCGCATCTCTTCGGCCTCGCCTCCAACGGCGGCGTGCATGGCACCATGAACCACACCATCGCGGCGGCCGAAATGCTGACCCGCGCGGGCGTCCCCGTTCTGGTCCATGCAATCACCGACGGGCGCGACGTGGTGCCGGGCTCCGCCACCCGCTATGTCGCCGAACTGGAACAGCGCCTGCCCGAAGGTGCGAAGATCGTCACCGTGATCGGCCGCTACTGGGCGCTCGACCGCGACAACCGGTGGGAACGGATCGCCAAGGCCTATGACGCCATCGTCAAGGGCCAGGGCGAATACCAGACCGCCACCGCCGCCGAAGCGATGGAAGGCGCCGTCGCCCGCGGCGAAAGCGACGAATTCACCGCCCCCACGATCATCGGCGACTATGCCGGGGCCCGCGACGGCGATGGCGTCTTCTGCCTCAACTTCCGCTCGGACCGCGCGCGCGAGATCATGGCCGCCTTCGGCGCACCGGGTTTCGACAGCTTCGACACCGGCCCGCGCCCGAAATGGGCCGGCCTGCTCGGCATGTCGCCCTATTCCGACGCGCACGAGACATTCATGACCACGGCCTTCCCCAAGAGCAAGATCGTGAACACCCTGGGTGCATGGGTCTCCAAACAGGGCAAACGCCAGTTCCGCCTGGCCGAAACCGAGAAATACCCGCACGTGACCTTCTTCCTCAACGGCGGTCAGGAAGTGCCCGAGGAAGGCGAAGACCGCCACATGCCGCCCTCGCCCAAGGTCGCCACCTATGACCTCAAACCCGAGATGTCGGCCGCCGAAGTCACCGACAAGTTCGTCGAGGCGATCGAGGCCGGCTACGACCTGATCGTGACCAACTACGCCAACCCCGACATGGTCGGCCACACCGGAAGCCTCGCCGCAACGATCAAGGCCTGCGAGGCGGTGGATCAGGGTCTGGCAAGGGTGGTTCAGGCTCTGAACAAGGCCGGGGGCGTGATGATCGTCACCGCCGACCACGGCAATTCCGAACTGATGATCGACCCGGAAACCGGCGGGCCGCACACCGCCCATACCACCAACCTCGTGCCCGTCGCGCTGGTCGGCGGCCCGGCGGGGGCCACCCTGCGCAACGGCCGCCTCGCCGATCTGGCGCCGACGCTTCTGGCCCTGATGGGCCTGCCCAAGCCGCCCGAGATGACCGGGGAAAGCCTGCTGGCATGATGCTGCGCCCGGTCCTCGCCCTCGCGATTGCTCTGTTCGCCACCGGCGCGGCCGCGGCGCAGGACGACCCGGGCAAGGCCGCCAGCGCCGCCGCGCGCCAGCTCGAACGCGCTGCGCAGTCGCTCGACGCCGCCGCCACCGCCCGCGACCGGGTGCGCGCCCTGACCGAAACGGTTCAGGCCTACGAGGCCGGGCTGGCCGCGATGCGCGAAGGCATGCGCCGCGCCGCCACCCGCGAAGCCACGCTCAGCCGCCGCCTCGCCGCCCGCGAACAGGATGTCGCCCGACTGATCGGCGTGCTGCAGGTGATCGAAACCGCGCCGCCGCCCGTGCTGCTGCTGCACCCCTCCGGCCCGCTCGGCAGCGCCCGCTCGGCGATGATGCTGGCCGATGTGACGCCGGGTCTGAACGCCCAGGCCGCCGAGCTGCGCCGCGATGTCGAAGAGGTGCGCACCCTGCGCACGCTCCAGGCCAATGCCGCCGACACATTGCAATCCGCGCTCGCCGGCATCCAGCAGGCGCGCACCAATCTCAGCCAGGCGGTGGCCGAACGCACCGACCTGCCGCGCCGCTTCACCGAGGATCCGGTGCGCACCGCGATCCTGCTGGGGTCGACCGAAACGCTCGACGCCTTCGCCAGCGGCCTGTCCGAAATGGCCGACACGCCGATCCCCGAGACCGAGGCCGACATCAGCGCCGACAAGGGCGCGCTGCCCCTGCCGGTGCAGGGCGTGCTGCTGCACCGCGCGCGCCAGGCCGACGCCGCCGGGATCCGCCGCGCGGGCATGATCGTCGCGACCCGGCCCCGCGCGCTCGTCACCTCGCCCACGGCCGCCACGATCCGCTATCGCGGGCCGCTGCTCGACCTTGGCAACGTGGTGATTCTCGAACCGCAGCGCGATACGCTGTTCGTCTTTTCCGGCCTCGCCGAAGTCTTCGGCGAAGCCGGCGAAGTGGTCCCCGCCGGCTCCCCGGTGGGGCTGATGGGCGGCCAGACGCCCGAAAACGGAGCGATTCTGTCACTAAGCAGTGATGGCACTGGAACTGATCATTCAGAAACGCTCTATATTGAGGTCAGACAGGGTGGCGCCCCGGTGGATCCGGAGACGTGGTTCCAAACCGACAAGGATGGATAACAGAACATGAGAAAATTCGTGATGGCCGCGCTGGGCGGATCGCTGGCGGGCATAATCGCCACGACTCAGATCGCCGGACCGCTTCTGGCCCAGGAGAGCGCGAAGAACTCGAACGTCTACGAACAGCTCGACCTGTTCGGCGATATCTTCGAACGCATCCGCGCCCAATACGTCGAAGAGGTCGATCCGTCCAAGCTGATCGAAGCCGCCATCGCCGGGATGCTCACCTCGCTCGACCCGCACTCCAGCTACCTGTCGCCCGATGACGCCGCCGCCATGCGGGTGCAGACCCGTGGCGAATTCGGTGGCCTGGGCATCGAGGTCTCGCAGGAAGAAGGCTTCGTCAAGGTCGTCTCGCCCATCGACGGCACCCCCGCCGCCGCCGCCGGGATCGAGGCGGGCGACTTCATCACCCACGTCAACGGCGAAAGCGTCCTGGGCCTCACGCTCGACAAGGCGGTGGAGCTGATGCGCGGGCCGGTCGGGTCGGAAATCGTCATCACCGTCGTCCGCAAGGGCGAGGACGAACCCTTCGACGTCTCGATCATCCGCGACACGATCAAGCTGACCGCCGTGCGCTCGCGCTCGGAAGGCAAGGCCGTGGTGCTTCGCATCACCACCTTCAACGAACAGACCACGCCCAACCTCGAATCCGGCCTGAAAGAACAGCTCGAGGCCGCCGGCGGGCTCGACAAGATCGACGGCATCGTGCTCGACCTGCGCAACAACCCCGGCGGGCTGCTGAACCAGGCGATCAAGGTGGCCGACTCCTTCCTCGAATCGGGCGAGATCGTCTCGACCCGCGGCCGCAACCCGGAAGACGGCGAACGCTTCAACGCCACCCCCGGCGACCTCGCCGGCGGCAAGCCCATCGTGGTGCTGATCAACGGCGGCTCGGCCTCGGCCTCGGAAATCGTCGCCGGCGCCCTGCAGGACCACCGCCGCGCCATCGTCGTGGGCACCAAGTCCTTCGGCAAGGGCTCGGTCCAGACGGTGATGCAGCTGCGCGGCGACGGTGCGATGCGCCTGACCACCGCGCGCTACTACACCCCCTCGGGCCGCTCGATCCAGGCGCTGGGCGTCTCGCCCGACATCGTCGTCGAACAGCCCAAGAAACCCGCGACCGAGACGGAAGAGCCCGAAGCCAAGAGCGCCGTCTCGCGCTCGCGCTCCGAGGCCGACCTGCGCGGACGGCTGAACAACGACAGCCTGACGCCCGACGAAATCCGCCAGATCGAGGAAGACCGCGCCAAGGCCGAGAAATCCGCCGAACTGCGCGAGTCGGACTATCAGCTGGCCTATGCCATCGACATCCTCAAGGGCCTGTCGGCCTTCTCGCCGACCAGGTAAGCCTGCCAGTTACCTCGGGGAAGGGGGCGCCTGCGGGTGCCCTTTTCTTTTGCGCCCTGCCGGCGCGAAGCCGCGCGGGACGCGCGGCTGCCTCCGGCGGAGGTATTTTCAAACCAGAGAAGCCAGGGGCACGTGCCCCGCTCAGGCGCCGTCCCGCCACAAGAGCGTGACATGGGTGTCGCCATAACGCCGCGCGTCGTGCAGCGCAAAGCCCGGCGGCGCCTCTTGCGCGGAGGTTTCCTCCCAGACGACCAGCGCGCCGGGGGCGATCCAGCCGCCATCGACGGCGGCCGCCAGCGCCGCGGCGCCCAGACCCTTTCCATAGGGCGGATCGAGAAAGACCAGCGAACAGGGCGCGCCCGGGTTCGGCCCGATCCGCGCCGCCTCGCGCCGGATCAGCGTGCTGCGATCCCCGGTGCCGGTCAGCGCGACGTTCTTGCCGATCAGCCCCGCCGCCACCCGCCCGCTGTCCACGAAGGTCACGAAGGCCGCGCCGCGCGACAGGGCCTCCAGCCCCAGCGCACCGGTGCCGGCGAAGAGGTCCAGCACCTGCGCGCCCTCGATCACGTCGAGATGGGTCAGCACGCTGAACAGGCTCTCGCGCACCCGGTCGGCGGTCGGGCGCAGATGCGCCCCGGCATCGCCCTTGCCGACCGAGGCCAGCGCCCGCCCGCGGAACTGCCCGGCGATGATCCTCACGCCAGCAGCGACTTGAGGTCGGTCGCGGGGTTGGCCACGGCCTCGGGGTCGGGCGACCGGCCCGCCTCGATCAGGCGCTTGCCGATCATGTAGCCGCGCGGATCGTTCATCGCATCCACCGCCAGCAGCGTCGCGCCCCTGTAGTACCAGAACGAAATCGCCGGCCCTTCGCCCGGGCGCGTCACGATCCGGTCATAGCCGGTGTTCAGCCCGGCGATCTGCAGCTTGACGTCATACTGGTCGGACCAGAACCAGGGTTTCGGCACATAGTCCACCGTGCCCCCCAGCATGTTGTGCGCCACGCATTCGGCATGGTCGATGGCGTTCGGCACGCTTTCCAGCCGCAGCCGCCCGCCGCGATAGGGGAACGAGGCACAGTCGCCCGCCGCCCAGATCGCCGGGTCGGACGTGCGGCCCAGCGCGTCGACCGCGATGCCGTTGTCGAGGCTCAGCCCCGCCAGTTCGGCCAGCGTGGTCGCGGGCGCGATGCCGACGCCCACCACCACGAAATCGGCCTCCAGCTGCGTGCCGTCCGCCAGTTCCGCGCCGGTCACGTGACCCTCCGCGCCCAGCAGCCGTTTCAGCCCTGTGCCCTCGCGGATATCGACGCCATGGCCCCGGTGCAGCTTGCGGAAATACTCCGAGGTCTCGGGCGCGGCGACCCTTTGCAGGATGCGGTCCGCCATCTCGACCAGCGTCACCTGCACCCCGCGCTTGGCGGCGACGGCGGCGGCCTCCAGACCGATATAGCCCCCGCCGACGATCAGCGCCCGCTTGCCCTCGGTCACATAGGGCGCCATCGCATCCACATCGGCCAGCGTGCGTACCACGAAGACGCCGCCCAGATCGCCGCCGATTGCCGCCGGCAACCGGCGCGGATCGGATCCGGTGGTCAGCGCCAGCATGTCATAGCCCAGCGTCTCGCCCCCCAGCGTGACGGTCTGCGCCGCGCGGTCGATGGCCGTCACCGGCGCACCGAGGCGCAGGGTGATGTCGTTCTCGGCGTACAGCGCCTCGGGCCGCAGGAACAGCCGCTCCAGCGTCATGTCGCCCAGCAGATAGGCCTTGGACAGCGGCGGGCGCTGGTAGGGCACCACCGGCTCGGCCCCGATCAGGGTGATCGGATCGGTATATCCCGCCTTGCGCAGCTTCAGCACCAGCGAGGACCCGGCCTGTCCGGCCCCAACCACCACGGTTCCGCTCATCGTCATTCCTTTTCCGTTCGTCTTCTTGTGAACGCCGACTATATGCGCCACAACAGCAACATCAATTCCATCAAGGGGGACAAGATGCCTATTTCCAAGGGCGACACTCTGCCGGACGCCACGCTGGTGCAGCTGGGCGAAAAGGGACCCGAGGCCGTTTCGCTGGCCGACAAGGTGAAGGGCCGCAAGGTCGTCATCTTCGCGGTTCCCGGCGCCTATACGCCGACCTGCTCGATGGCCCATGTGCCAAGCTTCATCCGCACCCATGACCAGCTGGCCGCCAAGGGCGTCGACGAGGTCATCTGCGTCTCGGTCAACGACCCCTTCGTGATGAAGGCCTGGGGCGAGTCGACCGGCGCGACCGCCGCCGGCATCACCATGCTGGGCGATCCCTCGAGCGCCTTCACCAAGGCCATCGGCATGGATTTCGACGCCCCGCCCGCCGGGCTGATCGCGCGGTCCAAGCGCTATGCGATGCTGGTGGACGACGGCAAGGTCAGCGTGCTGAACGAAGAACCCTCGCCGGGCCAGTGCGACGTCTCGGGCGGCGAGTCGATGCTCTCCGAACTCTGATCCCTGTTACCGGACCCCGCGGTTCACGCGGGGTCCCTCTTCGCGATCCGGCAGGAATGCTGCATCGCGGCGGTGCACGCAAAGTGCACGCCCTGTGCACGGGTTGTGCATCACCGGATCTGCTGCAGCTGCATCATTCCTCGACCGCCTCCGCCACCGGCGCGAGCGCGTCCATCTTGCGGGCCAGCTTGGCGTCCAGCGCGCTCAGCCCGTTCACGTCATGGGTCGCCAGGACCACCTTCACCGACTTGTAGACGTTGAACCACTCGGGATGGTGGTTCCATTTCTCGGCCCAGAAGGCCACGCGGGTCATCCAGCCGAAGGCATCGACGAAATCATTGAAATGATAGGTTTTCGTGATCGCGTCGCGGCCGTCCACCATCTTCCATCCCGCTTGGAAGAGCGGTTTGAGCAAGGGCCCACGCGTCTCTTCCGACAGTCTTTCGGTCATTATTCCTGTTCCTCTACCTCAATATGCCTGAACGGGCCGTAACTGGTCAGCACGTCGATCTCCTCCTCCACCGCGGCCCGCTCGGCCTCGAGAAACCGGGCCACCGCCTCGGCAAAGCCCGGATCGCCGATCCAGTGCAGCGAATGCGTCTGCGTCGGCAGATACCCCCGCGCCAGCTTGTGTTCACCCTGCGCCCCGGCCTCGACGCGGGCCAGCCCATGCGCCAGAGCAAAGTCGATGGCGCGGTAATAGCACAGTTCGAAATGCAGGAAGGGGTGATGCTCCACACATCCCCAATAGCGCCCGAACAGCGTCTCGCGCCCGATGAAGTTCAGCGCCCCGGCCACCGCGCGCCCGTCGCGCTCGGCCAGAACCAGCGCGATATCCCCGCGCAGGGTCTCGTGCGCGATGTCGAAGAAGGCGCGCGTCAGGTAGGGCGTGCCCCATTTGCGCGAGCCGGTGTCCTGATAGAACCGCCAGAAGGCATCCCAATGCTCGGGCTCGATCTCGTCCCCGGTCAGGGTGCGGATGGTGCCGCCGAAGTCCGCCGCCCCCTCGCGTTCCTTGCGGATGTTCTTGCGCTTGCGCGACGACAGGCTGGCGAGGAACCCGTCGAAATCGCCATAGCCCTCGTCCTCCCAGTGGAACTGCTGCGAGGCGCGCGCCATCAGGCCCATGGCGACTCCCGCCTCGGCCTCTGCCTCGGTGCAGAAGGTCGCGTGGATCGTCGAGATGTCATTGGCATCCGCCACCCGCACCGCGCCTTCCAGCAGGGCGGGCATCCCGATCGCCTCGTATCCCGGACGCACCAGAAACCGGCGCCCCGTCGCGGGGGTGAAGGGCACGGCGATCTGCAGCTTGGGATAGTATCGCCGTCCGGCGCGCTCAAAGGCATGGGCCCAGGAATGGTCGAAGATATACTCGCCCTGGCTGTGGCCCTTGGCATACATCGGGGCGCAGGCCACGGTCATCCCATCGGCGCTGGCCACCAGATATTGCGGCTGCCACCCGGTCCCGCGCCCGACCGATCCGCTGTCTTCCAGCGCCTTCAGAAACCGGTGCGTGGTGAAGGGATCAACCGGCCGCCCGCCGTCGGCGGCCTCGGGGCAGGCGCAGGCGTCCCACTCTTCCGCCTCGATCTGCGAGAGAGAGCCGAGCACCCGGATTTCGATCTGTGCCTGGTCCATGCCGTCCTCGTCGCACCCCTCCTTATCTGGGTTGCCACGCGCCGCGATCAAGCCGGAAGAGCCGCCAGATACCCCTCAAAGGTGACGTTGTCGGCAATCTTGCGCGCCTCTGCCTCTGCTTCGGGCGATCTGATGGTCCAGCACAGGATCGGCACGCCGGCCGCCTTCAGCTCGGCCACCCGCGGCCGCCCCAGATCGCGCGCCTCATGGCTGATGAAACAAGATCCCGTGCGCTCGAAATCCGGGATTTCCCGCAGCCTGTCACAGGTCGCCTTGTCCAGCGGCCAGTCCTCCGGGTCATAATCCGATGTGGTGATGCCCCTGGGCAGGCCGGGCAACAGCTCCGCCATCTCGGCCACCGCATGCGGGTTGAACGACATCAGCGCCACCGGCCCGTCATAGCCCGCCAGCGCCGCCGCCGTGGCCGCGCCCAGCCCGCCGATATCCGGGCCCATCGCGCCGTCCTGATCCTTCAGCTCAATCAGCAGCGGCACGCGGCCCCCGACCAGCTCCAGCACCTCGGCCAGTGTCGGGATGCCCTCGCCATCGCTATGCAGAAGGGCAATGCGCCCCAGCTCGGCGGCGGTGCGCAGGCGCAGCGCACCCTTTTCCCCGGTCAGCCGCTCCAGATCGTAATCGTGCAAAACCATCGCCTGCCTGTCGGCGGACAGCTGCAGATCCATCTCGATGCCATAGCCTGCCGCGATGGCCGCGCGGATCGCCGCGCGGCTGTTCTCGGGGCGCTTGTCGGCTTTGTCGTGCAACGCCCGATGGGCGATGGGAAGCTGCCGGAAAACCGAGGGAAGCGTCGTCATTTGATCTGGAAAATCCCCTCGATCTCGACTGCCACGCCCAGCGGCAGCGCCGCCGCCGACACGGCCGAGCGCGAATGCCGCCCGGCGTCGCCCAGCGCCTCGACCAGGAAGTCGGACGCGCCGTTGATCACCTTGGGCTGGTCCTTGAAATCCGGGGTCGAGTTGACAAAGCCGGTCAGCTTGACCACCCGGACCAGTCGGTCGATGTCGCCGCCGCAGGCCGCCTTGACCTGCGCCAGCAGGTTCAGCGCACAGCTTTTCGCCGCCGCCGCGCCCGCCGCGACATCCATGTCCTCGCCCAGTTTTCCGGTGATGAACCCGCCCGGCTTGGTCGAAACCTGCCCCGAGACATAAACCATGTCGCCCACCTGAACGTAGGACACATAGTTCGCCGCCGGCGCCGATGCCTCGGGCAGGGTGATGCCAAGATCGGCGAGTTTGCTTGCGATGCTCATGGGGTGGGCTCCTTCTTGCGCGTGACTGTCGCGCGGAACCTACCCGTCCGGGCCCGCCGGGAAAAGGCCTAAGCCTATTCCCGGAACGCCTTGGTGAAGTAATCCGCCATCGGTTTGACCAGATAGCCCAGCGGCGAGCGATCCTGCGTGCGCAGGAACGCCTCGACCGGCATCCCGGGAATCAGCGTCGCGCCCTTGGGCAGACGGTCCTGTTCGCCGTCGTTCAGCTTGATCTCGGCCCGATAGAAGGACAGGCCGCGATCCTGGTCCTCGAAGGCGTCGGCCGAAATCTGCGTGACCGTGCCGAAGAGTTCCGGCGTCTCGCGCTGGTCGAAGGCCGAGAACCGCAGCGCGACCTCCTGGCCGACAAAGATCTTGTCGATGTGAATCACCTCGATCCGGGCGGCGATGACCAGCGGGCGGTCCTGCGGCACCAGATACAGCACCGGCTCGGCCGCGCGGATGACCGAGCGGGGGGTGTGCACCTGCAAACCATAGACGATGCCCGACACCGGCGCCGTGATATCCAGCCGCGACAGCCGTTCCTGCAGCGACCGCCGCTGTTCCGCCAGCTCAAGCTCGCGGTATTGCAGGTCGCGCAGGCGGGTGATCGCATCCTCGCGCTGGCGGGTGCCGATCTTGAGCACCTCGATGTCGATCTCGGTGATCCGCCCCTCCGCCTGGGCCTGCGAGGCGATCAGCTCGCCCAGCGAACCCTCCAGGTTGGCGGCGGTGCGCTGCAGGTTCAGCACGGTTCCGGCCTGCGCCAGCCCGCGGTTCAGCAGCGACTGCTGGTTGTTCAGTTCGACCTCGATCAGTTCCAGCTGCCGCCGCATCGACTTCTGCTGCGCGCCGATCCCGACGATCTGGTCACGGATCTGCCCGCGCCGCTTGTCCAGTTGCTCGACTTCCCGCTCGACCGATTCCTTGCGGGCGACGAACAGGCGCTGCTGGCCGTCCACCAGTTCGGCCACATCGGGGTTCTTCGCGGCGGCCTCCATCAGTTCCTTGTCAAAGACGATGGTGTCGGCCTCGTCACGCTCGGCCTCCAGCCGGCCGCGCCGGGCGCGCAGCTCGAACAGTTGGCCTTCGGCGATCAGCAGATCCGAATGCAGCAGCTGCGAATCGAGTCGGATCAGCGTCTGGCCGACCTCGACCTGATCGCCCTCCTTCACCAGGATCTCGGCCACCACGCCGCCGTCGGGGTGCTGCACCACCTGGCGGTTGCGGTCCACTTCGATCCGCCCCGACGAGATGATGGCGCCGGAAATCTGCGAGACCACCGACCATGTCCCGAACCCGCCGATCAGAACCAGCAGGGCGATGACGCCGGTCAGAACCTGACGCCGGGCGGACCAGGGTGTATCGCTCATCGCACGCCCCCCATCGCCGTGGATTTCTGCAGTTCCTCGTGGTTGGCCACCATCTCGCGCAGCACCTTCTCCTTGGGTCCAAAGGCGGCGCGGGTGCCCTGGTCAAGCATCAGCAGGGTGTCGCATTCCTGAATCGCGGCAGGCCGGTGGGCCATGATCAGGCAGGACCGGCCCTCGGCCTTGAGCGAGCGGATCGCATGGTTCAGCGCCTGCGACCCCTCGTTGTCGAGGTTCGAGTTCGGCTCGTCCAGGATCACGATCACCGGATCGTCGTACAGCGCGCGCGCCAGGGCGATCCGCTGCATCTGCCCGCCGGACAGCCGCCCGCCACCGGCCGTCACCTTGGTGTCATAGCCATCGGGCAGGCGCAGGATCATGTCATGCGCGGCGGCCTTCTTGGCGGCGGCGACCACCTTCTCGGGGTCGGGCGTCGGGCTCAGCCGGGCGATGTTCTCGGCCACCGTGCCGTCGAACAGCTGCACCCGCTGCGGCAGATAACCGATATGCGTGCCCAGCACGTCGGGCGCATATTGATCCAGCGCAGCACCATCCAGCCGAACGATCCCCCCTGCCGGTCGCCAGACGCCGGTCAGGGCCCGCGCCAGCGTCGATTTCCCGGCGCCCGAGGGGCCGATCACACCCACCGCCTGGCCCGGTTCGACGCGGAAACTCACGGTCTTCAGAGAGGCGCGGTTGTCGCCCGGCGGCACGATGGTCAGCGACTGCACATCCAGCAGCGCGCGCGGCTTGGGCAGGGCGGTGCGCGGCTGTTCCGCCGGCACCTTGTCCAGCAGATCGGCCAGGCTGTTCCAGCCCTTCACGCCGCGCTGCACCAGCGCCCACTGGCCGATGGCCATCTCGATCGGGGCCAGCGCGCGGCCCATCAGGATCGACCCGGCGATCATCGCGCCGCCGGTCATCTCGTTCTGCAGCACCAGATAGGCGCCCAGGCCCAGCATCGCGGATTGGAGGAACAGCCGCAGCGTCTTGGTCATCGACGAAAAGGACCCCGACACGTCGTTGGCCACGACCGTCTGCTGCAGCGACGTGTCGCGCGCGACCTTCCAGCGGCGGAAGGCGGCGCCACGCATACCCATCGACTGGATCATCTCGGCCTCGTTCCGGATCTCCTCGGACATGAGCGAGGCGCGGTGCGAGGTCATGTTGGCCTGCATCATGGGCCGGCGCGAGAAAATCTGGTTCAGAAAAGTGATCAGGACCAGCAGCGCCCCGCCGCCCAGCGCAAGAAAGCCGAGCCAGGGGTGAAACAGCATGATCCCGGCCAGGAACACCGGCGTCCAGGGCAGATCGAAGGCTGCCATCAACACCGGCGAGGCGATCAGGCGCTGAACCGCCTCGAGATCCGCCAGACCGGTCTGCGCCGCGGGATCCTGCGCCACGGCCGACCGGCGGATCATCGCGTCGAACACCCGCTGGTCCAGCGCGGCCTGAAACCGTGCGCCGACGCGCGCCATGATTCGCCCGCGGGTGTGGTCGAGGATCCCCATGATTCCGTAAAGGAACACCACCAGCAGCGAGAGCGCGACCAGGGTCGCCTCCGACCGGCTGCCCAGCACCCGGTCATAGACCTGCAGCATGTACAGCGGTCCGGTCAGCATCAGCATGTTGGCGACAAAACTGAACAGGCCGACAAACCAGTACAGCGCGCGCCCCTGCCGGCGCGCGTTGCGCAATTCTTCCCGTCCGGGACTGTGCTTAACCACCTACTCGGCCCTTCGTTTTTTGTGCATCTTGCGCCCGATCCGGCGATTCTATCAGGATGAGGACGCCGATGGCAGCCTCTGTATGTTTCATTCCCGCCACAAATTCATTAAGTGACTAGTCAATAACTGTGAACCGCGTGGCTTTGCCCTACATACACAGCCAACGGTCGCGTCGAATCTGTCGAGTGGACAATTGATAGTATGAATCCAAAGTTGCAACCTGCCCGTCTCGCGATCGCCGCTGTTCTTCTGGCGCTGGTGTCTGCCTGCACCACGCCAGATCGTGTCATGCGCGGGTCAGGGGATGTTTTCGACCCCTACGAGCGGACAAACCGCAAGATCCACGCGCTGAACGTCGGTCTCGATCGCGTCGCCTTCCGCCCGGCGTCCAAGGGCTATGTCACCATCGTGCCCGATCCGATGGTCGAAAGCTTCTCGAACTTCGCCGACAATCTGTCGATGCCCAAGAACATGGTGAACGCCCTGTTGCAGGGCAATCCCAAGCTGTTCGGCCAGGCGCTGGCACGCTTCCTGATGAACACCACCATCGGCTTTGCCGGGCTGGCCGATCCGGCCACCGAATTCGGCCTGCCGACGGCGCAGACCGACTTTGGCGAAACACTCTACGTCTGGGGTGCGCAGGAAGGCGCCTATATCGAACTGCCGGTGCTTGGTCCCTCGACCGAACGCGATGCGGTGGGCACCTTTGTCGACTTTTTCCTCAACCCCATCGGCTATGCCCGCAACCAGCCGGCCGACAACATCACCACCTATGCCGAGATCGTCCAGCGCATGGGCGACCGGGGCAAATTCGCCGATACGGTCGACTCGATCCTCTACGAAAGCGAAGACAGCTACGCCCAGGCGCGGGTGATCTACCTGCAGAACCGGCGCTTCGAACTGGTCGGGGCAGGGGGCGAGACCTATGCTGATCCCTACGACGACGCGTTTCCGGATGACACATACGAGGACCCCTATGCCGAGTAATCTTTTCACCCGCCGTTCCTTCACCGCAACTGCGCTGGGCGCGCTGGCCGTGGCCTTCCTGCCCAGGCCGGTGCTGGCCCTCTCCGAAGCCGGAGCGCGCAAGCTGGTCGACACGCTTGTGGCCGACATCAACCAGGTCATCAGCTCGGGCAAGTCCGAGGCCGCGATGATCAAGGACTTCGAGCGCATCTTCGTGCGCTATGCCGACGTTCCGATCATGGCCCGCTACGCGCTGGGCTCGGACGCCCGCCGTGCATCGGGGGCGCAGATCAATGCCTTTACCAAGGCGTTCCAGCGCTACATCTCGACCAAATACGGCAAGCGCTTCCGCGAATTCATCGGGGGCAAGATCGAAGTGAAGTCGGCGCGTCAGATCAAGGCCGGCTACGAGATCCGGTCGACCGCCTATCTGCAGGGCCAGGCGCCGTTTGACGTGACCTTCCTGGTCTCGGACAAGTCGGGCAAGGATCTGTTCTTCAACATGTTCATCGAAGGCGTGAACATGCTGCTGACCGAGCGGACCGAGATCGGCGCCATGCTCGACAAGCGCAAGGGCAACATCGACCAGCTGATCGCCGACCTGTCTCGCATGGGCTGACCGCTCGGCGCTGTCACAAAACGTCAAACGCCCTTCCCGTCAGGTGAAGGGCGTTTTCGTTTCCGGCGCTCAGCGCTGTGGCTGGGTGACCGCGTTGTTGCTGCCCTGACCGCCGCCGCCCAGCAGGTTCTGCAGGAACCGCTCCACGCCCGAGCCGACGGGGTTGTTCTCCTGCGCGGACGGGTCCAGCATGTCCGACGCACCGGTGGGCGCCATCATCGGCAGGGGCTTGGGTGTCAGCCCCTCGTGCACGCGCACCATGGTTTCGTGGAAGATCTCCGCCGGAAGGCCCGAGCCGGTGACGCCCGACAACGGCGTGTTGTCGTCGTATCCCATCCAGACGCCGGCCACGTAATCCGCCGTGAAGCCGATGAACCAGGCATCGCGCGCCGCCTGCGTGGTGCCGGTCTTGCCGGCCACCTGCCAGCCCGGGATCTGGGCGCGGCGTCCGGTGCCTTCGCTCACGACCTTTTCCATCATCCAGATCAGTTCCTGCGCGGCTTCGGTGCGGATCACCCGCTCGCCGATGCCGCCCTCTGTGCCCATCAGCGGCTCCTTGTCGTCCAGCAGCCGCAGGTCGATCAGCCCGTAGGGCTTGACCGAAGAGCCGCCGTTCAGGATGCCGGCATAGGCGCCGGTCATCTCGATCAGCGTGCTTTCTGACGCCCCCAGCGCCAGCGCGGGGCCCAGCGCCAGATCGCTCTGAATGCCAAAGCCTTCGGCCACCTTGCGCACGTTCTCGCGCCCGACGCTTTCCGAGACCTTGACCACCGGCACGTTCAGCGAATCGCGCAGGGCCTGGGCCAGGGTCACCCGGCCGTAGTGCTGGCGGGTATAGTTGTCGGGGCACCATTGGCCCGATCCGGGGATGTTCATGCAGAAGGGTTCGTCCAGAACCGTATCCAGCGGCGACCGCCCGAGGTCCAGCGCGGTGGCATAGACGAAGGGCTTGAACGACGACCCGGTCTGCCGCAGCGCCTGCGTGGCCCGGTTGAAGGCGCCGGTCACCTTGGTGTCGCGTCCGCCGACCATCGCCCGCACCGCGCCATCGGCAGACATGACGACAATCGCCGCCTGCGCCTTCGACCCCTCCTTGACCTTCTCGGTGAAGATGAACCGCATCGCATCCTCGGCCGCCTTTTGAAGGCGCGGGTCCAGCGTGGTGCGGATGATCACGTCTTCGGTCGTGTTGCGGGTAAAGAACTCCGGCCCGCTCGACATCACCCAATCGGCGAAATAGCCGCCGGCGCGCGCCTCCGCCGCTTCCGACAGCTGGGCGGGATGGGCGATGGCGTCCTGCGCCTGGGCCTCGGTGATATAGCCCTGATCCCGCATAAGCCCGATGACCACCGCCGCCCGGTTCTGCGAGCGTTCCAGGTTGTTGGTCGGCGCCAAAGAGGTGGGCGCGGTCAGCAGACCGGCAACCATCGCGCCCTCAGCCGGGGACAGCTCGGCCGCCGGCTTGTTGAAAAAGCGTTTCGCTGCGGCCTCGGCCCCATAGGCGCCGCCGCCCATGTAGGCGCGGTTGAGATAGATGCCCAGGATCTCGTCCTTGGTATACTTGGCCTCCATCGCCAGCGCATAGACGGCTTCCTTGCCCTTGCGCCACAGAGAGCCGCGGCGGCAGTCGGCTTCGTATTCCGCCTGGTTCTTCCACTCGTTCGGCACGTATTCGACCCCGAGACACAGCAGCTTGGCCGTCTGCTGGGTGATGGTCGACCCGCCATGCCCCGACAGCGGCCCGCGCCCTTCTGACAGGTTGATGCGCACCGCGCTGGCCACGCCCCGCGGGCTGACGCCGAGATGGTGATAGAACCGCTTGTCCTCGGTCGCGATGATCGCGTTCTTCAGATAGGGCGATACCGAATCCGCGGTGACGACGCCCCCGAACTGATCGCCGCGCCAGGCGAAGGTCTTGCCCTCATAATCCTGCAGCGTGACCGATCCGCGCGCACGCCCGTCCAGCAGCGCCGAGGCGTCGGGCAGCGTCGAATAGACATAGGTGACCGCCAGCCCCAGCATGATCGCCACCACCGCGGCGATCCGCCAGGTGATCCGCCAGATCAGCCGCAGGATCCAGCCGATCAGCCCGCCGAAGAACCCGCCGATCCCGCCGCCCGAGCTGCGACTGCGCGGCTTTGCCGTGCGGCGGCCCGCGGTCTTGGCCTTCGGGGCGCCCGGTTTGGCAGGGGCCTTTGATTTCGGCTTGGACGAGGCCGCCGGCTGCACCGCCTTCGCTGCACCATACCGTTTGTCGGCCACCAGAGGTGGGTTGCGCCTCGATTTATCGCTCATTCCAGCCCTGCCCGGCCCTCTTGGATTTTGCGCGAGACTACTCTCTCTCGTTGGGATTGTTGAGGCCCGTTCGTCCGCACACGGATTCGTTTTCAGCTTAAATTTTAAGCATCAACAAATAAACGTGCAAAAATTGTGCAACTTGTCGGACTCGTAGCCGGAACATTGGGCGCAAAATGTTTCCTTTAGCTGCGGTGCAGCGCTTGCTGGCCCCACAGAATGCAGGTGGGGCCTGCGTCATGGAAGGGGACAGAGGTGAAACTCATCATAGCGACAATCAAGCCGTTCAAGCTGGAAGAGGTCCGCGAGGCGCTGACCACCGCCGGCGTGCGTGGCATGATGGTTACCGAGATCAAGGGCTTTGGTTCGCAGTCCGGACACACTGAAATCTATCGCGGCGCCGAATATGCCGTGAACTTCGTTCCGAAAATCAAACTGGAAATCATCGTTTCCGCCGGGATGGCGGACTCTGTGGTCGAGACGATCACCAAGACCGCGCGCACTGGCAAGATCGGCGATGGCAAGATCTTCGTGCTGGACGTGGAACAGGCCATTCGGGTGCGCACCGGCGAGACCGGCGAAGACGCGCTGTAACCGACACCGCAGAGACTGAGGGAAACAGATATGAAAAACGTGAAGACTCTTTTGCTTGCGGCGCTTCCGGCCTTGATGCCGGTTGTGGCGATGGCGCAGGATTCCACTGCCGCCGTCACCGAGGTTGCCGCCGAGACCATGGACAAGGGCGACGTCGCCTGGATGATGACCGCGACGCTGCTGGTGCTGTTCATGCTGCTGCCGGGCCTGGCGCTGTTCTACGGCGGCCTCGTGCGGTCCAAGAACATGCTGTCGGTCCTGATGCAGTGCACCTCGATTGGCGCGCTGATGATGGTGATCTGGGTTCTGTATGGCTATTCCTTCGCCTTCGGCGGCAGCGACAGCGCCTACTGGGGCGGTCTGGGCAAGCTCTTCCTGAAGGGCGTGACGGCCGATTCGATGGCGGCCACCTTCACCGATGGCGTGGTGATCCCGGAATATGTCTTCATCGCGTTCCAGATGACCTTTGCCGCGATCACGCCCGCGCTGATCATCGGCGCCTTTGCCGAACGCATCAAGTTCGGCGCGCTGATGCTGTTCTGCGCCCTCTGGGTCACCTTCGTCTACTTCCCGATCGCCCATATGGTCTGGGATGGGAACGGCATGATCTTCAACTGGGGCGCCATCGACTTCGCCGGCGGCACCGTGGTCCACATCAACGCCGGGATCGCCGCTCTGGTCGGTTGCATCGTGATCGGCCCCCGTGTCGGCTTTGGCAAAGAGAACATGGCGCCGCACTCGATGACGCTGACGCTGGTCGGCGCGGCCATCCTGTGGGTCGGCTGGTTCGGCTTCAACGCCGGTTCGAACCTCGAATCGAACGGCGGCGCGGCTCTGGCGATGATCAACACCTTTGCGGCAACCGCAGGTGCGATCCTGGCCTGGAACGTGATCGAGAAGTTCACCCGCAGCCATTCGTCCATGCTGGGCGCGGCCTCGGGCATGATCGCCGGTCTCGTCGCCATTACCCCGGCCTGCGGCACCGTCGGCCCGGTGGGCGCCATCGTGCTGGGCGCGATTGCCTCGGCGGTCTGCTACTTCTTCGTCGCGGTGGTGAAGAACAAGTTCAAGTATGACGACAGCCTGGACGTCTTCGGCATCCACGGCATCGGCGGCATCATCGGCGCTGTCGGCACCGGCATCTTCACCGCGCCCGGCCTCGGCGGGACCGGCGGCGAAGACTACGTGATGGCGGCGCAGACCTGGATCCAGATCAAGGCCGTGCTGGTGACCATCGTGTGGTGTGGCGTCGTGTCGTTCATCCTGTTCAAGATCGTCGACGCGATCATGGGCCTGAAGGTCTCGGAAGAAGACCAGCGTCAGGGCCTCGACCAGACGAGCCACGGCGAATCCGCCTATACCGCCTGATCGGCCGAAGCTCAGGGACAGTAAAAGGAAAGGCCCCGGCACTGCCGGGGCCTTTTCACGTTCCGACCGGCCGGGTCAGCCCTGCTTGGCGCGCAGGTAAGCCGGGCGCTGGCTCAGCTCGCGGGCATAGGCGCGCAGCACTTCGTTGGTCACCGGAAACTTGGCGATGGCCGCCCAGTTCAGGCAATGCACGGCCAGGATGTCGGCAATCGTCATCGTGTCGCCCATCAGGAACGGCCCCTCGAACCGGTCGGCCAGCCGGTTCAGGTTGCGCTCGAACTCCACATGCAGCCCGGGCAGCACGCTGGGCACGCGCAGCTCTTCCGGCAACAGCCGCGTCATCCGCGCCACGGTCCACAGCACCGCGTCGAACTCATCCAGCAGCAGGTTCGTCAGCGCATCCTGCCGCGCGCGCGCGATCGTCCCGGCGGGGAAGGTCAGCTTGCCATGCTTGTCGGCAAGATAGGTCATGATCGCGGTCGAATCGGTGATCACATCCTCGCCGACCTGTAGCGCCGGGATCTTCCCGCTCGGGTTGACGCCGGCGATCCCGGGGCTGTGCGCCGCCGCCTCGATCAGCTCGTAGGGCTCCCCCAGTTCCTCAAGCAGCCAGAGCACCCGAAAGGCCCTGCTCGCCACCAGACCATAGACCTTGTACATGCGTCACTCCCATTGTTTCGCCAGACTGTTCGCGCGGCCTCGCGGGCCGGTCAAGCCCGATTCAGCGGCGGCCGCCCAGCTTGGCCAGGCGGATCAGCGCGCGTTCGACCAGCGCCATCGCCGGCGCCCGCTGCCCGGCCGAGCGCAGCAAAAGGTCGGTGTCGGTCAGATGGGTCAGTGCCATCTCAAGCCGGTCCGGCCCCCAGTTCTGCGCCTGCCGCACCAGCCGGTCGCGCCGTGCGCCGAACAGCGGCGGGCGCACCTTGCCAGCGCCCGAGGACGCCCCGCCGGGGTCCGAGGCCATGGTATAGAGAATGCGGAAATGCCGCGCCGCGCCGATGCAGAGCGAGACCGCCGTGGTGCCCTGCGCCGTCAGCCGGCGGATCAGCGGACCGATCTCGCCGTCTCTGCCCTCGGCCACCACGTTCAGCACGTCATCCAGCGCGGCCTCGGTGGACTGCGGCGCGCAGGCCGCGATTTCGGCCAGCGTCACCGGCGAGGCATCGCCCAGCTTGTAGAGCGACAGTTTTTCCAGCGTCTGGGCAAAGTCGCCCGGCCCGATATCGGTGGCCAGCGCGGTCAACACCGCCATGCTGTCGTTCGGCACCGCGCCCAGGCCCGCGGTCGCCAGCATCCGCTCGATCTCGGCCCGGCCGGGCGGATCGTCATACAGCCCGACCGCATAGGCGTTGCGATGGCCCTCGAACAGCTTGCGCAGTTTCGACGTCGCCTTGAGCGCACCGGCGGTCACCACGATTTGCGCATCGCCCGGCTTCCAGTCGGTCAGCGCGGCCTCGATTGCGGGGGCCGCCGTGTCATTGGCGTCTTCAACAAAGACGGCGCGCTGGCCGGGGAAGAACCCCTGCGCCTTGACCGCGTCGATCAGCAGCGCCGCGTCCTTGCGCAGATCGGCGCCGGGCATCCGGGTCAGCCGCATCTCTTCATCGGCGCCGGGGCCAAGCAGCGCGCCCAGAACCTGCTGGCGTTTCAGCGACACCCGCATCGCGTCGCCGCCATAGATCAGCAGGCCGGTACGCTCCGGCTCGGGCCGCGCGAAATAGCCGTCGGCGTCACGGGTGGAAAGCTTCATGCCCCAAGGCCGGGCGTCGCATACAGCCGGGTCACGATCTGGTCGGCCAGGATGACCATCAGCCGCTCGCGCGCGTCGGTTTCGGCGGCCAGCGCCTCGACGGTCGAACCGGTGGCGGAATAGCCGGTGAAGTTGCGCACATCGCCTTCGGCCAGTTTCACATCGCTGCCGGCGCGCGTCAGAACATAGGTCGCACGCCCGACCAGGCTGATTCGCGTGATCGCGCCCGAAGCCGTCACCGCCTGACCCTGCGGTTCGACCTCAGTGGTGACGCTCAGATGATAGGCCGGCGTGCCGGCACGGCCCAGCCTGTCCTCCAGCGCGCGTACGATCAGATAGCCGTCCTCGGTATCGACCGGCTCCATGCTGACCTTGCCGTCCAGCGCCCGCCCCGCGCCGCCCGGTCCATAGACGGGACGAAACCCGCAGGCGGCCAGCGCCAGCGGCAGGGCGATCACAAAGCGGCGGCTATACGACGACATTCACGATCCGGCCGGGGACAACGATGATCTTGCGCGGCGTGGCCCCATCCAGCGCCTTCACCACAGCTTCGACTTCCAGCACCGATTTTTCAACCTCGTCCAAGGGCATGTCGGCCGGAACGCTGATTTCCGCGCGCCGCTTGCCGTTGATCTGGATCGGCAGCGTCACGGAATCGTCGAGCAGCATCGCCGGATCGGCCTTGGGCCAGGGCGCGGCGGCCACCAGCCCTTCGCCCCCCAGGATGGCCCAGACCTCTTCCGAGAGGTGCGGGGTCATCGGCGACATCAGCTGCGCCAGAACCCGCATCGCGCTCCATTTCGCGCGGGCCGAGGCCTTGGAGCGGTTCAGCGCGTTGACGAAGGTATAGATGCGGGCGATGGCGGCGTTGAAGCCGAAGCTTTCGATGCCCTTGGTCACCTCGTCGATCATCTTGTGCGTGGTGCGCAGCAGCTCGTCGTCCATAGGGTTCTGGCCCAGCTGATGGGCGTCCATCACCTCTTGCAGGGTGGCGTCGATATCGCCGACGCCCTGATCGCGCTGGTCGGCCAGGTCGCGCGCCATGCGCCAGACCCGGGCGAGGAACTTCGACGTCGCCTCGGCGCCCGAGGCGGTCCATTCCACGTCGCGTTCCGGCGGGCTGTCGGACAGCACGAACCAGCGCGCCGTATCGGCGCCGAAGTCACGGATGATGTTGACCGGGTCGACCACGTTCTTCTTCGACTTCGACATCTTGGCCGAGGGGATGATCTCGACCGGGGTGCCATCGGCCAGCTTGCCGTCGGTGACGTCCTCGGGCAGGTGATAGACCGGGCGGCCCTTGTCGTCGCGGGTCTGGTAGATCTCGTGCGTCACCATGCCCTGCGTGAACAGCGCATCGAAGGGCTCGGCGCATTTCGCCGGCAGGTGGCCGGTGATGTGCATCGCCCGCGCGAAGAAGCGGGAATAGAGCAGGTGCAGGATCGCGTGTTCGATCCCGCCGATATACTGGTCGACGTTCATCCAGTAATCGGCCGCGTCCATCTCGGTCGGCGTGTCCGCATGGGGCGCTGTGAAGCGGGCGAAATACCACGACGAGTCCACGAAGGTGTCCATCGTGTCGGTCTCGCGCTTGGCCGGTTTGCCACAGACAGGGCAGGGCACGTCGCGCCAGGTCGGATGCCGGTCCAGCGGGTTGCCGGGCACGTCGAAGGTCACATCGTCGGGCAGCTTGACCGGCAGGTTCTCCTTCTTCTCGGGCACCACGCCGCAATCCGCGCAATGCACCACCGGAATCGGGCAGCCCCAGTAGCGCTGCCGCGAAAGGCCCCAGTCGCGCAGGCGGAACTTGGTGACGCCCTTGCCCCAGCCCTGCGCCTCGGCAAAGTCGATGGTGGCGTCGATCGCCTCTTGCCCGCTGGCCACGTCGAGTCCGGCAAAGTGGTTGATCCACTTCACCTTTTCTTCCTTCGGCGGGACATAGGCGGTGTCGCCGACCGGCTGCGGATCGGACAGCGATTCAAAGGTGGAAATCACCGGCAGGTCGTATTTCCGCACGAAATCCAGGTCGCGCTGGTCATGGGCCGGACAGCCAAAGATCGCCCCGGTGCCATAGTCCATCAGGATGAAATTGGCGATCCAGACTGGCAGCTGCCAATCCGGGTTCAGCGGATGGCGCACGGTCAGGCCGGTGTCGAAGCCCAGCTTCTCCGCCGTCTCCAGCGCCTCTTCCGTTGTGCCGCCCTTGCGGCAAAGGGCGCGGAACTCCTCGACCTCTGGCCGCGTCTCGGCCAGCGCCTTGGCCAGCGGGTGGTCGGGAGAGATGCCGACGAAAGACGCGCCCATCAGCGTGTCGGGGCGGGTGGTATAGACCTCGATGGGGTCGAAATCCTGAACCGGCTGGAAGGCCATCTGCAGCCCGCGCGACTTGCCGATCCAGTTTTCCTGCATCAGGCGCACCTTGGCGGGCCAGTTGTCCAGCCCGTCGAGCGCGGCCAGAAGTTCGTCGGCCATGTCGGAGATGCGGAAGAACCACTGGGTCAGCTCGCGGCGTTCGACCTCGGCGCCGGATCGCCAGCCCTTGCCGTCGATCACCTGTTCGTTGGCAAGCACCGTCATGTCGACCGGGTCCCAGTTCACCACGGCGTTCTTGCGGGCGACGAGACCGGCCTCCAGCATGTCGATGAACAGCGCCTGCTGCTGGCCGTAGTATTCCGGGTCGCATGTGGCGAACTCGCGGCTCCAGTCGATCGACAGGCCCAGCGGCTTCATCTGCGCGCGCATGTCGGCGATGTTCTGGTAGGTCCAGTCCTTGGGGTGGCCGCCAATCGCCATCGCCGCGTTCTCGGCCGGCATCCCGAAGGCATCCCAGCCCATCGGGTGCAGCACGTTGTGCCCGGTCGACAGCTTGTAGCGCGCGATCACGTCGCCCATCGTGTAGTTGCGCACGTGGCCCATATGGATGCGCCCCGACGGATAGGGGAACATCTCGAGCACATAGTATTTCGGCTTGCTGCGATCGAGCCTGGCGCGGAACAGGCCGGCCTCGTCCCAGGCCTGCTGCCACTTGGTTTCGATGTCCGCTGCGGAATATCGCGACATGCGGTTCAGTTCCTTGAAATGAACGCGCCGGGCGAGAAGGCCCGGCGCCACGTTGGGGGCCTGTTGGGCGAAAGAGCCCGGACTAGAGCTTGCGGTCCTGGATGCGCAGCTGCCGGGCACGGGCCAGAATCGCGTCTTCGATGGCCCGCGCGGTGGCCGGGTTGACCGTCCCGCCGCCCTGACTGTGCAGCGAGACATTCAGCGACCGCGCGTCCAGCGCCGGATCGCGCACATGGACGGTTGCCCGATAGGCCCGTCCGCCGCCCGGCGGGTTGCCGTATCCTGTCACGATCACGCCGGTGAAGGGATCGACCGACTGGACCGGCAGGAAGTTCAGCACATCCAGCGAGGCCGCCCAGATATAGCGGTTCACATTCACGGACTGATCGGCCTTGTTCGGGCCGAAGGCATCCCAGAGGGACGACTTGGAATATCTGCCGGCGCTGCCCTCGCGTCCGGGCTCTGCCGCATAGGTCGCTTCCGAGCCCACGACGACCGGACCCAACAGCCCGCCTCTACGCTCGCCGCCCCGTCGCGCGCCGCAGGCGGCCACGGCGAGGCACAGAGCCAAAATCAGGGTCACCCGCAGGGGCCTATCAAGTGTCATGACGGTTTCCGGTCATTATCGCTATGAAATGTCCTACCCAAGCCCGCTTGAGGGGGCAAGGGCAATGTGCCTTTTGGCGAATCTGGCCCGGTATTAAGATGTATCGTGCGCACGGGGGGCCGTTCCTCGCGCGATGCGGGCGCAACGCCGGAGAACATGGGGAGATCGGGCGTGCCCGCGATCCCCCGCGCCTGAAAAGACCCTTTGGTGCCGGTGCGTTGAACTTACTGTGGCAAAGCTGCACCATTCGCCACGACTTTGCCCCAATCCCGTCCGCGAGCCTTGCCAAAACAGGGGTGAAAGAGCGAAACCGCTGCATATACCCACACCAGATTCTCTGGTTTGGGCGTATGATTTGAAACCGAGGGAAAAACTATGAAAAAGGTTCTCTTCGCTACGACGGCGCTGATCGCTACCGCGAGCATGGCCGCCGCCGAAGTCAAGATCAGCGGCTACGGCCGTTTCGGTCTGGATTACAACGATCGCAACGCTGTCTCCGGCACCAACGGTATCGGCGCGCCTGCGAACGGTATCTCGGAAACCACCATCACCAGCCGTCTGCGTCTGCAGTTCGACATGTCGACCGAAACCGACGGTGGCGTGACCCTGGGTGCCCGTTTCCGTGCACAGGCCGAAAGCCGTGACAACGTCGCTGGCACCGCTGGCTTCAACGGCGCCCGCTTCTATGCAAGCTACGGCGGCTTCACCCTGGGTGTCGGCAACATCATCGGCGCCATCGAAGGTATGCCGGGCCTGTACCTGGAAACCAACTCGGCCGGTATCGGCATCGACGGCGCTGGCTTCCACAGCCTCGTGACCAACGTCAACAACTCGTTCTTCGACTGGGACGCGTATGACTCGGTCGGCGCTGGCGCAAACGGCATCGAAGTCCTGTACAAGTCGGGCGCCTTCGCAGCGCACATCTCGTACTCGGAAACGAACGCACGTGCTGCAACCTTCCGCTTTGACCCGACCACCGGTCTGGCCGTTCCGGTTCCTGCAACCCCGCGCACCAACCGCACCGCGGCCAACGTTGCCTACACCTTCGGTGACTGGACTGCCGCTCTGGCCGTTCAAAGCTCCGACCGTATCGGCGAAGACAAGACCGTCTTCACCATCGCAGGCAACATCGGCCAGTTCGGCGTTCGCTTCGCAGCTGCTGACAACGACGGCATCAAGAAGTACGGTATCTATGGCAACATGGACATCGGCACCGCCTCGAACATCCTGCTGTTCGTGACCTCGGAAGACGCAGCTGACGCCGGTGCAATCGCACAGGGCCGCGACAACCGTGACTCGACCGCTGGTAACGACACCGGTGGCGAAGGCGAATCGTATGGTATCCACTACGCCTACGACCTCGGCGGCGGCGCTTCCTTCGAAGCCGGTGCTGTCCGTTCGTCGAACGACCAGACCCAAGTTCAGGCCGGTGTGTTCTTCAAGTTCTAACTTGAAACACACGCTTGACGCGTGAATCTGGGCGGGTCTTCGGACCCGCCCTTTTCTTTTCCGGCGTCCTGGTGTTTGCCTGCACCGCAAAGACAGGAGGCGAAGATATGTCGCTTGGCGAGATAAAAGACAGGATTTCCGCGGCAGAGCTGAAGGCGGGGCGGCGCGACGGATCGGTCACGCTTATTGCCGTGTCGAAGATGCAACCCAATGCACGGGTCGAGGCCGTTCTGCTGGAAGGCCAGCGGGTGTTCGGCGAGAACCGGGTGCAGGAAGCGGCAGGCAAGTGGCCGGCATTCCGGGAGCATTACGAGGGCATCGAACTGCACATCATCGGACCGCTGCAGACCAACAAGGTGCGCCAGGCGATCGAGCTGTCGCAGGCGATCCATTCGGTGGACCGGCCCAAGCTTGCCAGCGCCATCGCGCGCGTGGCTCAGGAAACGGGGTCGTGCCCGGAGCTGTTCATCCAGGTGAATACCGGGGAAGAGATGCAGAAGGCAGGCATCCTGCCGGCCGGAGCGGACGGGTTCATCTCCGACTGCCGGCGGATGGATCTGCCGGTCGCCGGGCTGATGTGCATTCCGCCGGTGGACGAGGAGCCCTCGATGCATTTCGCCCTGCTGGCCAAGATTGCCGCGCGGAACGGGCTTGAGGGGCTTTCCATGGGGATGAGCGGCGATTTCGAGTCCGCGATTGCCCTCGGTGCGACCCACGTTCGGGTCGGATCGGCCATCTTCGGCGAGCGGAAGTAAGGGAATTCCTCTCCTCTCCTAGCGCACCACCACACGCGTCCCCGGCACCGCCTTGGGCGCGATGGCATGCAGGTCCGCGCGCGAGAATGCGACGCAGCCGGCCGTAGGGAAGCAGCGCCGGCGCCACTGATGCAGGAAGATGGCCGAGCCGCGGCCGGGCTCGGCCTCGGGCCAGTTCCAGTCGGTCACCAGAACCAGGTCATACATCGGATCGGCGCGGCGCATGGCCTCGTGGCTGAAGCCGTGCGGCGCCCGGACAAGCTGGTTGTAAGCCGGATCGCGGATATCGTCCGACCACAGATCGCGTGGCCCGATGGGGATGGCCCAGGGCGCGGGGGCGGGCAGACGGTCGGGCCGATAGAACATGCCGACGATGTGGTGAACCCCACGCGGGGTTGCGCCATCGCCCTCGCGCTTGGTCCCGGAAAGGCCGCCGCGCCCGATGGTGCAGGGCCACACCCTGCCAAGGAAACGCAGGCCGGTGGGTGTCAGGATCATGTCGTGCGGGCTCATCGGAAACCGGGCTCCAGTTCGGCGGGGTCGGTCACGTCCACATCCCAGAACCAGCGGCCTTCGGGCGGAAGTTCCGCCAGCGCAAAGGCGAAATCGCGCGGCAGAATTGCGCGCCGGACGGCCCAGGCGGTGGCCTCGATGCAATTGTCGGGGGTCAGATTGTGGTTCTGGCGCACAAGCTGGGCCTCAAGCGTCATGGTCGCGCGGTCGGCGAAAGGCGGCGGTGCGGTTTCGGGGCGCCAGCCCGCCACAAAAATCGCGCGGGGAATCGACGGAAGATAGGTCGCAAAGCCAAGACCCTGCACCGCTGTCAGCCGCCGGCGAAAGACCTGAAACACTCCGTCGACGGCAGTATAGGCCGAGTTGTCGGAAACAAGGTTCATCCGGTCCCGCAGATCGTCGAGAAAGGCGCGGTATTCCTGCGAGGCGTGGCGATAGGTCCAGGGCTGGGGCACGAGGGTTGTCCAATTGTAGGCTGAGCACCACTACACCCGAAATCCCCGCCGGCGGGAACCCCGGAGGCAGCGTCACGTTGACCCTCAGCAACCGCCAAGGAGAACGGGAGACTTAAAGGATATGCCCCGATTTCTTCGCCTTGGTGTCGAGATACTTCGCGTTCAGCGGGTTGAGGCCGACCTTGAGCGGCACCCGTTCGGCTACGGCGATGCCGGTCTTTTCCATCATCGCCACCTTGGCCGGGTTGTTGGTCAGCAGCCGGACCGAAGAGAACCCCATCGATTTCAGGATATCGGCGCCAAGGCGGAAGTCGCGTTCGTCATCCTCGAACCCAAGGCGGTGATTGGCCTCGACCGTGTCGAACCCCTGATCCTGCAGCGCATAGGCGCGCATCTTGTTGGCCAGCCCGATGCCGCGCCCCTCCTGATTGAGGTACAGCAGGACGCCGCTGCCTTCGTCGCCCATGTGCTGCAGCGCCGCCCGCAGCTGCGGCCCGCAGTCGCATTTGAGCGACCCGAGCAGATCGCCGGTAAAACAGGCCGAGTGCAGGCGGGCCAGCACCGGCTTGGCGCGGTCGGGGCGCCCGATTTCGACCGCGTAATGCTCTTCGCCGCCGTCGTCGGGGCGATAGATGTGCAGCCGCCCGGCCTCGGACACCGACAGCGGCAGGCGGGCGTTGACCACGGGGTGCAGCGGGCTGCGGTCCAACAGATGTTCACGCGCGGCGGCCAGCGAGATGCGGGTCAGGCCGTTGTCGGCGGCAAAGCGCGCGGCATCGGCCAGAGGCGCCGTCACCATCGCCGGCAGCAGCCGCGCCGACTTGGCCAGCTGGATCGCCAGCCGGTGCAGGGCGGCGTCCCCGTCGCGCTGGCTGACCAGCGGGCCCTTCATCGGCGTGGCAAGATCGTCTTCAGGATCGGCCAGCGCCGCGATCCAGGCGAGGCCGGTGTCGTCCGGCAGCCGGATGCGGGCAAGATCGCCGTCATAGGCGCGCGCCTTCAGCGTTTCGGCCCGACGGGCTGTGATCGCCACGGTCAGGTCGGGGGACAAAGCGCGCAGATCCGCAAGCCTCTGGGCGCTCAGCGTTTCGGCGGCGGCGGCGACGATCCCCTTGGCGCCATCCTGCAACACCACGGGCAGGCCCATGCGCAGATCGGCCCGCGCACGCGCGAGCAGTTCGGTGATATCGGGCATGAACGTCATCGGCGGCCAAAGTCCTGGCTGAATCGGTCACTTGCTACGCGGATTTCGCAGCAATGTGAAACATTTCCCCCATTCCGGACACGACGGCGTGAAAAGTTTGCAGCAAATCTTGTTCATCGCGTGACGCGGGAACATCTCACCCACAAGAACCGGAGGCCCGTATCATGGCGCAACTGAAGAAAATTCTGCTGGTGGACGACGACGACGACCTGCGTGAGGCGCTGAGCGAACAGCTGGTGATGACCGAGGATTTCGACGTCTTCGAGGCCAGCAGCGGCGCCAAGGCGCTGGAGCGTGTGCGCGAGGCGCTTTACGATCTTGTCATCCTCGACGTGGGCCTGCCCGACACCGACGGGCGCGAGCTGTGCCGCCTGATGCGCAAGCAGGGCGTGAAGGCGCCGGTGCTGATGCTGACCGGTCACGACAGCGACGCGGACACGATCCTGGGCCTGGACGCCGGGGCCAACGACTATGTCACCAAGCCGTTCAAGTTCCCGGTGCTGCTGGCGCGGATCCGCGCGCAGCTGCGCCAGCACGAGCAGAGCGAGGACGCGGTGTTCCAGCTTGGCCCTTACACGTTCAAGCCCTCGATGAAGATGCTGATCACGGCCGAGGACAAGAAAATCCGCCTGACCGAGAAAGAGACGAACATCCTCAAGTTCCTCTACCGGTCGTCCGACGGCGTGGTCGCGCGGGACGTGCTGCTGCACGAGGTCTGGGGCTATAACGCCGGGGTCACGACCCATACGTTGGAAACCCATATCTACCGCCTGCGCCAGAAGATCGAACCCGACCCGTCGAACGCACGGCTGCTGGTCACAGAAAGCGGGGGGTATCGGCTGGTTGCGTGACCTGCCAGGGTGACAAAAAATTGCCGCGCTTGGTGATTAAGATCACAGAAAGCGAATCGGATCAGGCATAGTTTCGACCCATCCCGTCGCATATCCGGGTCATGATATGCACCTCCCTGTTGGACTGGCCGGGCCTTGTTCCCGGCCTTTTTTTCTTCCAGACCAATCGGGAGGGGGCGACCGATGCTGCGATGGGTTTTCCGTGTTGTGCTGGAGGCGCTGGCCAAGCGGGCGGGCTTACGGATCACCGCAAGGTGACGCTGCAGCTCTTCCTGCTCGCCATGGCCTCGGCCAGCTGCTTCGCGGTGGGAATTGTGCTGGCTCCCTTTGGCCTGCGCCACCTCAGCGCGCTGTCGGGGGCCGCGGTCAGCGTGCCGACCAGCGCGGTCCTGTTGCTGACCGCCTCACCCCTGACGGTAGACTGGCAGCACTGGGACCCGCACAGCGCGGCGATCTTCGCCGCGGGCGGGCTGTTCTATCCGGCCGGCGTCACCCTGCTGAACTTCGCCGGCAACCGGCGGCTGGGGCCGAACCTGACCGCGGCGGTGGGCAATGTGACCCCGCTGTTCGCCATCGCGCTGGCGATCCTGTTCCTGGGCGAAACCCTGCGGCTGGAACAGGCCGCGGGCATTGCGCTGCTGTTCCTCGGGCTCGCCACCATCGCCGCCGACCGGCTGCGCAGCCATCCCGGCGCCAGCCTCTGGCTGCTGGGCCTGCCGCTGCTGGCGGCCGCTCTGCGAGGCGGTGCGCAGCCGCTGGTCAAGGCGGGTCTCGCCGGCTGGCCCGATGCCTTTGCGGCGGCCACGCTGGCCTATGCCGTCTCGGCCAGCGTGATCCTGCTGGCCTATCTGCTGCTCGGGCGCGGCGGACCGGCGCGGACGCTGCCGGGCATCCTTTGGTTTGTCGCGGTGGGAACGGCCAACGGCACCTCGCTGCTGCTGCTTTACATGGCCCTGTCGCTGGGCGCGGTCAGCCTCGTCGCGCCGGTCTTTGCCTGCTATCCGCTGATCACCTACGCCATCAACCGCCTGCTGCTGCGCCAGCGCGACGTGACGCCGCGCGGCATCCTGGGGATCGTGTTGACCGTCGCCGGCGTCGTGGTGTTGCTGGCGCTTTGAGCGGGAACCGGGTTTCGCCCGCCCGCGAACAGGACTAAGGTCGCTGCGCCGCAATCCGGAGACTGCCCATGACCTTCACCCTCGCCACCTGGAACATCAATTCGGTCCGCCTGCGCGAGCCGCTGGTGCTGAAGCTTCTCGCCGAGGAAGGGCCCGACGTGCTGTGCCTTCAGGAATGCAAGTCCCCGGTCGAGAAGTTCCCGCTCGAGGGGATGCGCGCGCTGGGCTATACCCATATGATCGGGCGCGGACAGAAGGGTTACAACGGCGTCGCCATCTTTTCTCGCCTGCCGATCACCGAGGTCAGCGCGGCGGATCACGCCCGCCTCGGCCACGCCCGTCACATCGCCGGGCGGCTGGAGAACGGCGTGACCATCCATAATTACTACGTCCCGGCCGGGGGCGATGTGCCCGACCGCGACGTGAACGACAAGTTCGGGCAAAAGCTCGACTATCTCACCGACATGCGCGACGCCTTCCACGCCGAACGCCCCGAAAAGGCGATCCTGGTCGGTGATCTCAACATCGCCCCGCGCGAGGACGATGTCTGGGATCACAAGAAGCTGCTGAAGATCGTCAGCCATACGCCGGTCGAGGTCGAACATCTGGCGCAGACGCAGGATGCCGGGAAATGGGTGGACGTGACGCGCCAGGATGTGCCCGAGGGACTCCTCTATTCCTGGTGGTCCTATCGCGCCGCCGACTGGGACGCGGCCGACAAGGGGCGGCGGCTGGACCACGTCTGGGCCACGCCCGACATCTCGAACGCGGCGCATTCCAGCCGCATCCTGCGCGCGGCGCGCGGCTGGCAGCAGCCCTCCGACCACGCGCCGGTCTTCGCGACCTTCGACCTCTGAAACCGCCGCCTTTCGCGGTGACGGGGTCCCGGCAGGCTTTGACATCCGGGACCGCGCCACACATATGAAAGGCAACACTGAACCTGTAGAACGGGTGGATACGATGGACCTGAACCTGAGCGCCGCGACCGGCGCGGATCTGATCAAGGATACAACCGAAGCGACCTTCATGGCCGATGTGATCGACACCTCGCAGGAGGTGCCGGTGGTCGTCGATTTCTGGGCGCCCTGGTGCGGCCCCTGCAAGACGCTGGGCCCGATGCTCGAGGATGCGGTGCGCGCGGCCAAGGGCGCGGTGCGCATGGTCAAGGTGAACGTCGACGAGGCGCAGAACATCGCCGGACAGCTGCGCATCCAGTCGATCCCGACCGTCTATGCCTTCCACAAGGGCCAGCCCATTGACGGCTTCCAGGGCGCCGTTCCGGCATCCGAGGTCAAGGCTTTCATCGACCGCGTGGCCAAGGCCGGCGGCGGCGCCGCCCCGGGCGAGGAACTGGCCGAGGCCATCGCCGCGGCCGAGGCGATGCTGGAAGAAGGCGCCGCCGTGGACGCGGCCGAGACCTTCGCGGCAATCCTGGGCGAAGAGCCCGAGAACCCGGCCGCCTATGGCGGGCTGGTGCGCGCCCATGTCGCGCTGGGCGAACTCGACAAGGCCGAGGCGATCCTGAACGGCGCGCCGGCCAGGATCTCGAAGACGGCCGAGTTGGAAGCGGCCCATGCCCAGATCGCGCTGGCGCGGCAGGCATCGAACGCCGGCCCGGTATCCGAGCTGCGCGCGAGGGTCGAGGCCGATCCGGCCGACCTGCAGGCGCGGTTCGACCTGGCGCTGGCGCTCCACGCCTCCGGCCAGGTGGGCGAGGCGGTGGACCAGCTGCTCGACCTGTTCCGGCGCGACCGCGAATGGAACGATGGCGCGGCAAAGGCGCAGCTGTTCACCATCTTCGACGCGCTCAAGCCGAACGATCCGGTCGTGCTGGCCGGGCGGCGCAAATTGAGCTCGATGATATTTGCCTGACCGGACCGGGGCGCTAGGTTGCATCCCATGCTCAAACCTGCGGACCTGCCCGACACGATCTCGGTATTCCCCCTGCCGGGGGCGCTGCTGCTGCCGCGCGCCCGGCTGCCGCTGCATATCTTCGAACCGCGCTACCTGCAGATGCTCGAAGACACGCTCAAGACGCCGCACCGGCTGATCGGCATGATCCAGCCCAATCCGCGGCCCAACAGCGCGACCCAGCTGCACGCCATCGGCTGCGCCGGGCGGGTCACCCAGTTCTCGGAAACCGAGGACGGGCGTTATATGATCACCTTGGCCGGGCAGTCGCGGTTCCGCATCAGCCGCGAGCTGGACGGCTTCTGCCCCTACCGGCGCTGCGAGGTGTCCTGGGACGGGTTCGGACAGGACCTCGGCAAGACCGAGACCGACCCGGAACTCGACCGCGACAGGTTCCTCGCGCTGCTGCGCCAGCTGTTCGAGCGGCGCAACATGAACACCGACTGGGACACGCTGAAAGAGGCCGATGACGAGCTGCTGATCAACTCGCTGTCGATGCTGCTGGACTTCAGCCCCGAGGACAAGCAGGCCCTGCTCGAGGCGCCCTCGCTGCCGACCCGGCGCGAGACTCTGGTGACATTGATCGAATTCACCCTGCGCGGCGGGGATCCCGGACAGGAGGTCTGGCAATGATGGACGAGCCCTCGGTGCAATTCGACCGCCACATGCTCGAGGCGCTGGTCTGTCCGCGCACCCATGCCTCGCTCGACTACGACGCCGAGCGGCAGGAGCTGATCTCGCGCTCGGCGCATCTGGCCTTTCCGATCCGCAACGGCATCCCGATCATGCTGATCGACGAGGCGCACGTGATCGACTGAGGCGCCGCGCCCGCCTCTTCTCTGGTTCTCAAATACCCTCGGGGGTCCGGGGGCAGAGCCCCCGGCTCGACGCCCTCAAAGGGCGTTGCCGGTCATCAGGCGGGGCAGGTCGCCGGTCAGGCCCGCCGCCTCGCGGATGAAGCCGCGGCGCAGGGCAGGGGTGGCGTTGATCAGCCCCATGCCGAGGTTGCGACCAAGGCGCAGAACCGGATTGTCGTTCGAAAACAGCCGGTTGAAGGCGTCGGTGGCCAGCGCCAGCGTGGTTGTGTCGAACCGGCGCCACTGCTGGTAGCGGTCCAGCACGCCGGGGCCGGCGATGTCCTCGCCACGGCGGGCGGCCAGCGTCACCACCTCGGCCAGCGCGGCGACGTCGCGCAGGCCGGCATTCAGCCCCTGTCCGGCGATCGGGTGCAGACCATGGGCCGCGTCGCCGACCAGCGCGAGGCGCGGGCCGATGAAACTCTTGGCCAGCGTCAGGCCCAGCGGATAGCTGAACCGCCGCCCGGCCAGAGCGATCTCCCCCAGGAAATCGCCAAAGCGTGGGCGCAGGACGGCCAGATAGCTTTCCTCATCCATCGCCGCGATCTCGGCGGCATGAGCGGTGGTTTCGCTCCAGACGATAGAACTGCGGTTGCCGGTCAGCGGCAGGATCGCCAGCGGTCCGGGCGGCATGAAGAACTGATGCGCGATGCCGTGGTGGGGCAACTCGTGCGCGATGGCGCAGACCAGCGCGGTCTGGCCATAGCCGTGGCCGGTGCGGCGGATGCCGGCGCGTTCCGCCGTGCCGCTGGCGCGGCCGTCGCAGCCGACCAGCAGTCGGGCGTGCCGCTGGCTGCCGTCCGACAGGGTGACGCTGACCAGGTCCGGTCCGGTCTGCTGGGCGGTGACGCGCAGGCCCGACAGCGTGGTGACTCCCGGTTCGGCCGCCATCGCCTCCAGAAAGGCGCGGCGCAGATGGCGGTCCTCGACCATATAGCCCATCGGGCCTTCCTCGATCTCGCCATGGTCGAACATCATCACCAGAGGCGAGGGGCCAAGGCCGGCGTGGCCGTCGCTGACCCGAATTTCCAGCATCGGCTGCGCGTGATCGGCCACCGAGTCCCAGATGCCGATGGCAGAGAGCAACCGCTGCGAGGTCAGCGCCAGCGCATAGGCGCGCCCGTCAAAGGCGGCATCGGCGCGGGTCTCTTCGGCCAGCGCGTCGATCACGGTCACGGAAAAGCCCGCCCGGGCCAGGGCAAGGGCCAGCGCGGGGCCGTTCAGGCCTCCGCCGACGATCAGGATATCGGAAGTATCGCTCATAGGCTGCACTATGGGGCGCGCTTCGGGATTGTCCATGCGCGACAGCGTCGCTACCGTCGCGGCGACATGGATCAGGGGTATGCGATGCAGGATTGGCTTTGGATGACGGCGGCGGATCTCGGGCGCGGTATCGGCGAGGGCAAGATCGACCCGGTGGCGCTGGCCGAGGCCTATCTGGACGCGGTCAAGGCGCATGAGCTGCGCGACCGCATCTATGCCCGCCTGACCGAAGAGCGCGCGATGAGCGAGGCGATCGCGGCGCACGACCGGGCCAAGTCGGGGCGGCGCCGGTCGCTGCTGGACGGTGTGCCGATCAGCTGGAAGGATCTTTTCGACACCGCCGGCGTGGCAACCGAGGCAGGGTCGGCCCTGTTGAAGGACCGGGTGCCCGAGCGCGATGCCGTGGTCCTGCGCAACGCGACCGAGGAGGGGCTCGTCTGCCTTGGCAAGACGCATATGAGCGAATTGGCCTTTTCCGGTCTGGGCTTGAACCCGGTGACGGCGACGCCACCCTGCGTGAACGACCCCGAGGCGGTGCCGGGCGGATCGTCTTCGGGCGCGGCGACCTCTGTCGCCTTTGGCCTCGCTGCGGCGGGCATCGGGTCGGACACCGGCGGATCGGTGCGGGCCCCGGCGGTCTGGAACGATCTCGTCGGGCTGAAGACTACCTCGGGGCGGTTGAGCCTTGAGGGGGCGGTGCCGCTGATCTCCCAGTTCGACACGGTGGGCCCGCTGACGCGCAGCGTCGAGGATGCGGGTCTGTTGCTGGGCGCCATGGAGGGCCGCCCGGCCCCCGACCTGCGCGGCGCCTCCCTGAAGGGGCGACGGCTGGCAGTGCTGAAGACGCTGGGGCTGGACGAACTCGAGGACCGTCCGGCGCAGGCCTTTGCCGGGGCGGTCGACCAGCTGTCGGCGGCGGGCGCGCAGATCGAGGAGATCGAAGTGCCGGCCGTACTCGACGCCTTTGCCACCTCGGCAGTGCTGTTCAGCGGGCAGGCCTATGGCCAGTGGCGCGAAGTGATCGAGGCCAACCCGGACCTGATGTATGCCGAGATCCTCGCGCGGTTCCGCAGCGGGCAGACCTTCTCGGCCCCCGATCTCGCGGCAGCCCAGTTGCAGCTTGAAGCGGCCCGGCGGGAATACGCGGCGGCGACGGCGGGGTATGACGCCATCCTGCTGCCGACCTCGCCGATCCTGCCGCCCAATGCGAAGCGGCTCGAGACGGATTCGGACTATTACAAGCGCGCCAATCTGCTGGCGCTGCGCAACACGCGGGCGGGCAACCTGCTGGGGGTCAGCGCGCTGACCCTGCCGGCGGGGCACCCGAGCTGCGGCATCATGTTCTTCGGGCGCCCCTTCGACGAGGCCGGGCTGCTCAGGCTAGGGGCGGCGGCCGAAAAAGCTTTGGCCTGAAAGCCACAATTGCGCCTTCTTAGGTCAACGCGGCTGGACGCAGGCGTGAGGCGCGGCTAACGTTCGGGAAACGGGGCGAAATGACCCCGACAGAGGCAGTGACAATGAATTTTCCCGAGCGGTTTGCAAACCTGCCGCCTTATGCGTTTCCGCGTCTGCGGAACCTTCTGGACTCGCACGAGCCCGGTGGCGATGTCGTTCACATGACGATTGGCGAGCCCAAGCACGCCTTCCCCCAATGGGTGGTGGACGTGATCGTCAGGAACGCGGACGGCTTCAACAGCTATCCCCAGAACGAGGGCACCGACGCTCTGCGTGGCGCGATCACCGACTGGATCGGCCGGCGCTATGGCGTCGATCTGGATCCGGGCCGCAACGTGATGGTGCTGAACGGCACGCGCGAGGGGCTGTACAACGCAGCCATGGCGCTGGTGCCGGAGACGAAGAACGGGCAGAAGCCGGTGATCCTGTCGCCGAACCCGTTCTATCAGGTCTACATGATCGCGGCGATTTCGGTCGCGGCCGAGCCGGTTTTCGTTTCGGCCACAGACGCCACCGGCCACCTGCCGGATTTCGGAGCGCTGTCCAAGGACGTGCTGAACCGCACGGCCGCGGCCTATATCTGTTCGCCCGCCAACCCGCAGGGCGCCGTCGCCTCGCGCGATTACTGGGCGAACCTGCTGGCGCTGGCCGAGCAATACGATTTCCGCGTCTTCGCCGACGAGTGCTACAGCGAGATCTACCGCGACGACGCGCCTCCGGGTGTGCTGAGCGTCGCGCGCGACGTTGGGGCCGACCCCGAGCGGGTCATCGCCTTCCATTCGCTGTCCAAGCGGTCGAACTTGCCGGGTCTGCGGTCGGGCTTTGTCGCCGGCGGTCCCAAGACGATTGCCGCGATGAAGCAGCTGCGGGCCTATTCCGGTGCGCCGCTGCCGGGACCGTTGCAGGCCGCCGCCGCCGCCGTCTGGTCGGACGAGGCGCATGTGATCGAGAACCGTGCGCTCTATCAGGAGAAATACCGCGTCGCCGACGAGATATTCGCCGACGTGCAGGGCTATCGCGCGCCTGAGGCCGGGTTTTTCCTCTGGATGCCCGTCGACGATGGCGAGCAGGCAGCGCTGAAGCTGTGGAAAGAGACCGGCGTGCGGGTGCTTCCGGGCGCCTATCTGGCGCAGGGCAAGCCCGGGCAGAATCCGGGCGAAGGATTTATCCGGGTCGCCATGGTGGCCCCAAAAGACGAGATGGCGCAGGGCCTGACCCGGCTGCGCGACTGTCTCTACAAGTAAGAAAAGACCGAGGACAGCATGGCATATCAAACACGCAGCCGAGATCCCTTTCTGGACAGCACCATGCAGGCGGCCATCGAGAAACGCGGCAAGGAGCTGATCGGGATCGCGCTGATCGGTCTGGCCATCGCCGCCGCGGCGATGATCGGGTCCTATACGCCGGACGATCCGAACTGGATGGTCTCGACCGATGCCCCGGTGCAGAACTGGATGGGCCGGATCGGGGCGACCGTGGCCGCACCGCTGTTCATGATCGTGGGCTGGGGCAGCTGGGGCATTGCGCTGATCCTTGGGGTATGGGGTCTGCGTTTTGCCGCGCACTACGGTGAAGAGCGGGCGATGAACCGGCTGATCTTTGCGCCGATCGCAATTGCGCTGGCCTCGGTCTATGCGGCGACGCTGGTGCCGGGGGCGGAATGGCGCGCGACGCACAGCTTCGGGCTGGGCGGGCTCTTCGGCGATACGGTGATGGGCGCGCTGCTGACGCTGCTGCCCTTCGGGTCGCACCTCGCGCTCAAGCTGTCCTCGCTGTTGCTGGCGGTGGGGATGCTGGCGCTGGGCGCCTTCGTGATGGGGTTCACGCGGGTCGAGATTTCGCGCGGGCTGCGGTTTGCGATGATCGGGCTGATCATGGCCTATGGCGGCCTGCTCAACCTGCTGGGCATGACCGCCCGCGCCTCGGGTGCGGCGCTGCGCGAACAGCGGCTGCGGCTGGCCGAACGCCGAGAAGCCGCGGCGCTGGCGCGGAACGAAACTGCGGTGATGCGCTCGGACCTGATGGATGACGACGACGATTTCGAGCCGATCCGCATCGTGTCGCGCAAATCCGAGGCGGGCGAGCGTCAGGGCTTCCTGTCGCGGATGCCGGGCCTGATCCGGCGCGCCGATCCGCTTCCGGAACTGGTCGAACCCGAGGCGCTGGACTTTGACGCCGAGATGCCGGGCGATGACCGAATCCGGGCCAAGATCGCCGACGTGATCCGCACCCGCAAGCAGGTGGTGGCCGAGCCCGAGCCCGATCCGGCGCGTCCGCTGACCAAGGGCCGGGGCCGTGGTCCCGACCCGCTGATCCTGAACCGCCGTGGCCCGGCCGAACTGCCGCCCGAGCCGCCGCTGACCGGCGCGCGCCGGGTCGAACCGCCGCTGACGCGGGCGCAGGTTGCGGAAATCGAGCCTGAAGTCGAGCTGGACGAGGACGACTATCTGCCGCTGGAGGAACCCGAGGCCCCGGCCATGCAGATCCCGGTGGCCGAGCCGAAGAAGGTCGTGCAGCACCCGACCCGCAAGCCGCCAGCGCCGTCGCGCCGCGCCCAGGCCGAGGCGCAGCCGGCGCTGAACTTCGACGGCGATGGCAGTGAATTCGAGCTGCCCCCGCTGAACCTGCTGATGAACCCGGCGGGTATCACCCGCCATCATCTCTCCGACGAGGCCCTGGCCGAGAATGCGCGGATGCTGGAGAACGTGCTCGACGATTATGGAGTCAAGGGCGAGATCGTCTCGGTCCGCCCCGGCCCCGTGGTCACCATGTACGAACTCGAACCCGCGCCGGGCCTCAAGGCCAGCCGTGTCATCGGCCTGGCCGACGACATCGCGCGTTCGATGATGGCGCTGTCGGCCCGTGTCTCCACCGTGCCGGGCCGGTCGGTGATCGGGATCGAACTGCCCAACGAAAACCGCGAGAAGGTCGTGCTGCGCGAGATCCTCGCCAGCCGCGATTTCGGCGACAGCACGATGAGCCTGCCGCTGGCGCTGGGCAAGAACATCGGCGGCGACCCGGTGGTCGCCAACCTGGCCAAGATGCCCCACCTGCTGATCGCCGGGACCACCGGTTCGGGCAAGTCGGTGGCGATCAACACGATGATCCTGTCGCTGCTCTACAAGCTGACGCCGGAAGAATGCCGGCTGATTATGATCGACCCGAAGATGCTGGAACTCTCCGTCTATGACGGCATTCCGCACCTGCTGTCCCCCGTGGTCACCGACCCCAAGAAGGCGGTTGTCGCGCTGAAGTGGGTCGTGGGCGAGATGGAAGACCGCTATCGCAAGATGTCCAAGATGGGCGTGCGCAATATCGAGGGTTACAACGGCCGGGTGAAGGATGCGCTGGCCAAGGGCGAGATGTTCTCGCGCACCGTCCAGACCGGCTTTGACGACGAGACCGGTGAACCCGTCTTCGAGACCGAGGAATTCGCGCCCGAGGCGATGCCCTTCATCGTGGTCATCGTCGACGAGATGGCCGACCTGATGATGGTGGCGGGCAAAGAGATCGAGGCCTGCATCCAGCGGCTGGCGCAGATGGCGCGGGCTTCGGGGATTCACCTGATCATGGCGACGCAGCGCCCCTCGGTCGATGTGATCACCGGCACGATCAAGGCGAACTTCCCGACGCGGATCTCCTTCCAGGTGACGTCGAAGATCGACTCGCGCACGATCCTGGGCGAGATGGGCGCCGAACAGCTGCTGGGCATGGGCGACATGCTCTACATGGCGGGCGGCGCCAAGATCACGCGCTGCCACGGGCCCTTTGTTTCGGACGAAGAGGTCGAAGAGGTCGTCAACCATCTCAAGGGCTTCGGTCCGCCGGAATACGTCAACACCGTGCTGGAAGGCCCGGATGAAGAAAGCGCCGGCGACATCGACATGGTGCTGGGCCTGGGCGGGAACACCGACGGCGAGGACGCGCTCTATGACATGGCCGTGCAGGTGGTGATCAAGGACCGCAAATGCTCGACCTCCTACATCCAGCGCAAGCTGGCCATCGGCTATAACAAGGCGGCGCGCCTTGTGGAGCAGATGGAGGACGAGGGTCTGGTCACGCCGGCGAACCACGTCGGCAAGCGCGAAATCCTGGTGCCGGAACAGCACTGAGTCACGCTGCGGCCCCTCTGCCCCGGAACCGGCGGGGGGATCATGCCGTTGTGATGCGATCCGCCGTGCAGAGCGGCCATGGGCAGACTATATGGAATTCATGATTACACGACGTGCCTTTGCGGGCGGCCTGGCCCTGCTTTCCACCCTCTCCCCCGCCCTGGCGGAGGATAAGCTGTCTCTGGACGCGCTTTCGGCCTATCTGAACACGATCCAGACCGCCCAGTCCGAGTTCACCCAGTTCAACGAGGACGGGTCGAAATCTACGGGCATGCTGTATATCAAGCGGCCCGGGCGGATGCGGTTCGAATATGCGCCGCCGAATTCGGGCGTGGTGATCGCCGGCAGCGGGGCGGTGATCCTGCATGACAAGAAGTCGAACCAGCCGCCCGAGACCTATCCGCTGAAACGCACGCCGCTGAACCTGATCCTGGCGCGCAAGGTGGATCTGGGGCAGGCCAAGATGGTCATGTCGCATTCCTTCGACGGCACGTTCACCGTCGTGCGCGCGCAGGATCCGAAAGACCCCGAGATCGGCTTCATCGACCTGATGTTCAGCGCCAACCCCATCGCGCTGAAGCAATGGGTAATCACGAACGAACAGGGCACCCGCACGGCCGTCGTGCTGAACGGGCTGACGCCCGGCGTCACCCTGCCGGACAGCATGTTCCAGACGACGGTCAGCGGCCGGTCGAGCAACCGCTGAGTCAGTAGGCGCGGCAGCCGCGCAGCTGATTTTCGTACAGCACCGCGCGGGCCTCGACCTCCGAGGCGGTGCGCAGCAGCCAGCTCTTGGCGTTGTGGCTGCCGCGCGAGAACCCGCTGTGACCTTCGTGATAGGCCAGATACTGGTTGCGCGCGTCGGTCAGCTGGATGCCGTTCTTTTCTCGGCTGCGGTTCATGTACCATCCCATGAAATCGGTCGCGTCGCGGATATCGTCACGACGCGCGCCGCGGCGGCCGGTGTCCTTGCGGTATTCGTCCCAGGTGCCGTCGAGCGCCTGGCTGTAGCCATAGGCGCTGCTTTGCCGACCCATCGGGATGATGCCAAGGGCATAGCGGAAGGGCGTGCGCGCATCGCTGCGGAAGCGGCTTTCCTGATAGATCGTCGCCATCTGCACCGCGGTCGGCACACCCCAACGGCGTTCGGTCGCCTTGAAGGCGCGCACGTATTTGGGTTGTTGCCGCGCAATCATGCAGGCGTCATCCAACGCCGATGGCGAGGTGGAATAGCCACCGCCACAGGACGCCAGAACAAGCGTCAGAATCATTGCGCCGAGGGTTCTGCTCATCTGCCTCTGCCTTTTTTAGGGCAAGTTTACAGCATCGCGCGGCGCAGGCAAAGACCTATCGAAAAGCAGGGAACCGCATGTTAACTGTGCCGTTCAGCTTCACAAACTGTTTCTTGCGAAGAGCGTCCAAATATTGGACAAGGCGCCGCCTAAGGCGTTATTTAGCAGGTAGGGGCCAGTAAAAATGTTAAAGACGCGTGCCAAATATAACCTAGGACAGATCGTCCGTCACCGGAAGCACCCCTTCCGGGGTGTCGTGTTTGACGTGGACCCCGAATTCTCGAACACCGACGAGTGGTACGAGGCGATTCCCGAGGAAAGCCGCCCGGCCAAGGGGCAGCCATTCTACCATCTGCTGGCCGAAAACGATCAGACCTACTACGTGGCCTATGTCTCGGAACAGAACCTGATCGCCGACTACTCTGGCGAGCCCGTGGACCATCCCGATATCGGCGACATGTTCGGCCCGTTCCAGGACGGCTCGTACCCCCTGCACTTCAACCTGAACTGAGCGCCCGTCAGTAGCCGAGCGCGCAGCCGTCCTTGCGCGGATCGCTCGCGCCTTCCAGCACCCCGTCTTCCCGGATACGGATTGCCTGCGCCCCGCCCAGAGGCTTGGTCGCGATATCGATCCTGTGGCCAAGGTCGGCCAGTTCGGCGCGGGTTTGCTCGCTGAAGCCACGCTCCATCCGCAGCACGCCGGCTTCCGGGAAGCCGCGTGGGGCATCGACGGCGGCCTGCATCTCCATGCCATAGTCGACCAGATTGCTGACCAGCCGCGCGTGACCCGTCGGCTGATAGGCGCCGCCCATCACGCCAAAGGGCATCTCGACCCGGCCATTGCGGCGGATCATGCCGGGGATGATGGTGTGCATCGGCCGCTTGCCGCCGCCCATCTCGTTCGGGTGACCGGCCTCGAGCGTGAAGCCCGCGCCGCGGTTCTGAAAGAGAATCCCGAACTTGTCCGAGGCGAGACCCGAGCCGAAGCCGTGGAAGATCGAATAGATCAGCGACACGGCCATGCGGTCGCGATCGACCACGGTGATATAGATCGTGTCCTTGTGGATCGCCTCGGTCAGCGGCGCGGCCTGTTCCATCGCCTTGTTCGGGTCGATCAGCGCCGCCAGCCTGGCCGCCGTCTCGGGCGCCAGCATATGCGCCAGACGGGTCGTGTGATCGGCATCCGCGATAAAGCGGTTGCGCGCGTCATAGGCCAGCTTCGAGGCCTCGGTCTCGATATGCAGACGCTTTGCGCCCAGCGGATCCATACCGCCCATATCGAAATGCGACAGGATGTTGAGCAGCAGGATGGCCGTCGCCCCCTGACCGTTCGGCGCATGTTCGACCAGTTCGACATCGCGGTACGGGCCGGCGACCGGATCGGTCGGCGTGCAGGCGGTGGCGGCGAAATCGTCGAGCGTGTGCAGACCCCCGAGCGCGTTGAGCGAATCGACCATGTCCTGGGCGACCTCACCGACATAGAATCCGTCGCGCCCCTCGCGGGCGATCCGGCGCAGCACCTCCGCCTGACCGGGCGCACGGAAGATCTGGCCGGCGCTGAGGGGTTTGTCGTCGCGCAGGAACAGCTCGCGTGCGCGGCCCTGCAGGCAGGCGGATTCGCCGATCCAGTCGAAGGCCACGCGCGGCGCAACAGGCACCCCGGTCTCGGCATGGTGGATCGCCGGTTGCAGGATCGCGTCGATGCCGATCTTTCCGACCGTCTCGGCCAGGTGGCAGAAGGCGTCGATGGCGCCGGGAACGGTCACCGCTTCGACCCCGTGCACCGGCACCGCGCTGTGCCCGGCGGCGCGCAGGCTTGCGGCGCTGGCCGCCGCGGGGGCACGGCCCGAACCGTTCAGGGCCTTGATCTCGTTGCTGCCGGGCGGGGTCCAGAGCACGAAGCAGTCTCCGCCGATCCCGGTCATCTGCGGCTCGCAAATCCCCAGCACCACGGCGCCGGCGATGGCCGCGTCCATCGCGTTGCCGCCGCGCTTGAGCACATCCAGAGCGACCTGCGCGCCAAGCGGGTGTGAGGTGGCGCACATCGCTTCGGTGCCAAATGTGACCGAACGGCCCGGGGCCTGGAAATCGCGCATCTGACAGCTCTCCCTTGTGTCGTCAGGGCAGACCCTAGACGGCAACGGCGGGAGGTAAAACCTGATTTTGCGGGAGAGAATTCCTCGGTGCCACGCACTGGGTGGGGGCTATGACGCGCGGCACCGAGGGAAGCCATATGCAGCTACGGTTTCAAATGTCGTGGTTCACTGGGGCATCAGTTAGGAGGGATTGCGGCAGCTTTGGGGCGCATTCGGAAAATGCGAACAATCCCTGTCCGAGGCCGCGTTAGTCCGGCAGAGGGAATCGGACGCGCAGACGGTTGACGCCCTTGTCGCGGCGATAGCGCACATTCGGCGCCAGGCTGCGGATCAGCAGCCAGCCGAACCCGCCCTCGGGCAGATCGGCCGGGGGCACGGCGAAATCCATCGGCGCTCCCGGCGGCAGGCGCCCGGCGCTGAAACCCTGGCCCCAGTCCGAGACGACCAGGCACAGCCCGCGCGGACCCACGGAATAACGGATGCCGACGAATCCCGGGGACTGGCCGTGATAGGCATGTTCAACCACGTTGTTGACGATCTCGGCCAGGACGATTTCCACCGACCCGAGATAATCGTCCGTCCAGCCGCGCGGCCGCAGGGCATCGACGACCCGCGTGATTGCGGCGCGCGCGGCAGGGCCCGTGGCCCGGAACCGCTCCGCGCCGCCCTGCGCCCGGGGCCGGTAGGGCCGGGCCAGACGGTCAGTCCCGGTCGTCACCCAACGCGTCATCGAGCGTGCGGTGCAGGCGAAAGACCGTATCCATCCGGGTCAGCCGGAAGACCTTGTCGACCGTGGGCGTCAGGCCGGCAAGCTCCAGCCGGCGGTCGTTGCCCAGCTGCTTCATCGCGGCGACGATGGCGCCAAGACCGCTGGAATCGATGAACCCGACGCGAGACAGGTCGAGGATCACCCGGGCCGGGCCGGAGTCGGTTTCGGCGCGCATGTCCTCCTTGAACCGGATCGCCACGGCGGCATCGATTCGCGACGCCTTGACGGTCACGACCTGCGCGCCGTTGGTCAGTGTGCTGCTCAGCATCATAAGCGCCCCGTGGCCAATCATGAGGCTCTACGCTAGACGGCAATCCTTACCTTTCGGTATGCAGGACACGTCAAATAGCGGAGGTCGAGATGAAACAGGTTGTCATCGCCGGGGCGGCGCGTACGCCGATGGGCGGATTCCAGGGTGTTTTCGACGGGATCACCGCCGCGCATCTGGGCGGGGTCGCGATTCGCGCCGCGCTGAAGGATGCGGGGGCCTCCACCGTGGACGAGGTGCTGATGGGCTGCGTCCTGCCAGCCGGCCAGGGCCAGGCGCCGGCGCGTCAGGCCCTGTTCGACGCGGGGCTGGGCGAAGAGGTGCCGGCGACCACGCTGAACAAGATGTGCGGCTCGGGGATGAAGGCGGCGATGATCGGCTTCGACCAGATCGCGCTGGGCCATGCGGAGGTGATGGTGACCGGGGGCATGGAGAGCATGTCGAACGCCCCCTACCTGCTGCCCAAGATGCGCGGTGGCGCACGGATCGGTCACCAACAGGTGATCGACCACATGTTCCTCGACGGGCTGGAAGACGCCTATGACAAGGGCCGCCTGATGGGCACCTTCGCCGAGGACTGCGCCGAGGCCTTCCAGTTCACCCGCGAGGCACAGGATCAATATGCGCTGGCCTCGCTGTCCAACGCGCTCGAGGCCGAGCGCAGCGGTGCCTTCCGTACCGAAATCGCCCCGGTGACGGTGCATGGCCGTTCGGGCGAGGCGGTGATCACCACCGACGAACAACCGGGCAAAGCGCGGCCCGAGAAGATCCCTCTGCTCAAACCCGCCTTCCGCAAGGACGGCACGGTGACGGCGGCCAACTCCTCCTCGATCTCCGACGGCGCCGCCGCGCTGGTGCTGGCCAGTGCCGAGGCGGCCGAGGCGCGCGGCCTGAAGGTGCGCGCCCGCATTCTCGGCCACGCCAGCCACGCCCAGGCGCCCTCGCAGTTCCCGACCGCGCCGGTGCCTGCCGCCCGCAAGCTGCTGGAGCGGCTCGGCTGGCATGTCGACGACGTCGACCTCTGGGAGGTGAACGAGGCCTTCGCCGTGGTGCCGATGGCCTTCATGCGCGAAATGCGGGTGCATCGCGACCAGGTCAACGTCAACGGCGGCGCCTGCGCGCTGGGGCATCCCATCGGCGCCTCGGGCGCGCGGATCATGGTGACGCTGCTCAACGCGCTGGAAACCCGCGGCCTCAAGCGCGGCGTCGCCGCAATCTGCATCGGCGGCGGCGAGGGAACGGCCATCGCCATCGAACGGGCCTGATCTTCCTCTTGCTTCAAATATTCCTCGGGGGGTGAATGGGCCGCAAGGCCCAGAGGGGGGCAGACAGCCCCCCTTGCCCGCCCGCCGCAGGCGCTTTCAGTTGAAGGAGATCCCGCCGTCCACCACCACCGTTTGCCCGGTGGTCGATGTGCTTTGCACGAGGGCCAGCACCTGGGCCGCCACATCCTCGGGCGCGGTGGTTCTGTTCAGGATCGCCTTGTCGCGCCAGCTGTCGATATAGGTCTGCTCCGCGGCGCCGGTCAGGCCGGTGCCCTCGATCAGGCCGGGCGCGACGCAGTTGACCAGCACCTCGGGCGCCAGCGTCGCGGCAAGATAGCGGGTCAGCGGGATCGCGCCGGCCTTGGCCATGGCAAAGGACAGCCCGGCATCGCGCGGCGAAAACCCGATGGTAGAGCCTATGTTGACGATCCTGCCGCGCCCCGAGGCGCGCAGCCAGGGCGCGGCGGCGCGCGCGGCAAGGAAGGGCCCGCGCATGTTGATCGCCATGAGATGATCGTACAGCTCGGGCGTCAGGGCGGCGATATCGCCAAAGGGCACCACGCGCGGGCTGTCCTCTCCCGGCAGGGTCGGGCGGCCACGCCCGGCGTTGTTGACCAGGATATCGAGCCCGTGCCAGGCCTCGGCCACGGTGCGCACCGCCGTTTCGATGGCCGCGGCGTCGGTGATGTCCATTTGCACCGCCATGGCGCGGCGTCCCAGCGCCTCGATCTCGGCGCAGACCTTTCTGGCCTCCCCGTCGCGCGACAGCCAGGTCACCGCCACATCCGCCCCCGCGCGGGCCAGGGCCAGGCTGATGTGGCGCCCCAGTCCGCCGCCGCCGCCAGTCACCAGTGCCCGCGTTCCGTCGATATCCATCTCGCGCCCCCTTGCAGTGCCGGTGCCGAGTGACCCGAAAAGGCGGGGCGAGGTCAAGCCTCAGTCGGCCTCGACCAGGCGTTCGGGGTGGCGCGCGTCGGTGCACCAGAGATCGGCGGACTGGACCCAGACAGTATCCTGCAGGGCGGCGTGAACGGTGATCTTCTGCGCCTGGCTTTCGATGATGGCGGGATCGAGCATGTTGAGGAAGAGGGCGAGGGCTTCGGCAGTCAGGCACATGAGGACGGCTCCTTGCGTCGGTTTGGCAAAGTGTCCTCCGGCACTTCATGGGTCAGGGTATCGGGTGCCCGGAATTCCGGGAGGTGGCATCGAAGCCCCACGGCCGTTCCGGCCCCCTTTTGCCCTTACGGCGGGCAGTCTCGCCGAAAATGGTGAAGGCTTGGTCAAACACCTGGTCGTGTCCCCCAGGCAATGCGTGAAATTTGTCTTGGAAATTTCATCGACTCGGATCAGTATGAAATTCACCCGCAATTTTTCACGAGACCGCCCATGTTCCAGACTGCTCCCCTGTCCGGATCGCTCGGCGCCGACCTGCGCGCCCTGCGCAAGGCGCGGGGGGTCACTCTGGCCGAACTGGCCGGCGATCTGGGCCGCTCGGTCGGCTGGCTGTCCCAGGTGGAGCGCGACCTGTCGCAGCCCTCGATCACCGACCTGCGCCATATCGCGGCGCGGCTGGGCGTCTCGGTGTCGATGCTGTTCGGTCAGGCGCCGGCGCCGGCCGAAGAATCGGGATATATCGTGCGCCGCGGCGCGCGGCGGACCATAGGTTCGGGCGCCGCCGGGCTGGTCGAGGAACTGCTCTCGCCCGATCTCACCGATGCCTTCGAGATGGTGCATTCGACCTTCGAGCCCCACAGTCGCATCGGCGAGATGGTGACCCGTCCGACGCAAGAGGTCGGCTATCTCGTGTCGGGCAAGCTCGATCTGGTGATCTCCGGCAAATCCTTCACCATCCATCCGGGCGACAGCTTCCGCATCCGCGGCGAGCCCTTCGAATGGATCAACCCCTATGACGAACCGGCCGTGGCGATCTGGGTGATCGCCCCGCCGGTCTACTGAGGAGGACGACATGTACAAAGGAAGCTGCAACTGTGGCGGCGTGACCTTCACCGTGGCGGGCGATCTCGCGCCGCCCTCGGCCTGTCACTGCGGCCAGTGCCGCAAGCAGTCCGGCCACTTCTGGGCCTCGGCCCGCGCCGAGAACGATGTGCTGACGGTGAACGACGCCGGCAGCCTGCGCTGGTATGCCGCCAGCGATTTTGCAAAGCGGGGCTTCTGCGGAACCTGCGGTGCCTTCCTGTTCTGGAAGAACCCGGATGAGTCGCATACTTCGGTCGCGCTCGGGGCGCTGGAAAAGCCCACCGGGCTTGCCCTCTCGCGCCATATCTTCGTGGCCGACAAGGGCGATTATTACGACCTGAACGACGATCTGCCGAAGCGGGCGCAGTAGATGACCTTTCCGTCCCAGGCCCGCGTGGTCATCATCGGCGGCGGTGCGGTTGGCACCTCTTCGCTTTACCACCTCGCCAAGGCGGGCTGGACCGACTCTGTGCTGCTGGAAAAGAACGAACTGACCGCCGGGTCGACCTGGCACGCGGCGGGTAATGTGCCGACCTTTTCGACCTCGTGGTCGATCATGAACATGCAGCGCTATTCCACCGAGCTGTATCGCGGACTGGGCGCGGCGGTGGATTACCCGATGAACTACCACGTCACCGGATCGATCCGGCTGGCGCATTCCGACGCGCGGATGATGGAATTCGCCCGGGCGCGCGGGATGGGACGGTATCAGGGGATGGAGATCGACATCCTCGGCCTGGATGAGATCAGGGGCAAATACCCTTTCATAGAGCCGCATGACCTGAAGGGCGCGCTGTACGACCCGTCGGACGGAGACATCGACCCGGCGCAGTTGACCCAGGCGCTGGCCAAGGGCGCCCGCGAGATGGGCGCGCGGATCGAGCGGTTCTGCCCGGCAACAGGCGTGCGGCGCGAAAACGGCGAATGGATCGTGGAGACGCCCAAGGGCGAGATCCGCTGCGAGATCGTGGTGAATGCCGCCGGCTATTACGCGCAGCGGGTGGCAGAGTGGTTCCGTCCTTTTGGCGGGCGGCGCCTGCCGATGATGGTGATGAGCCATCAATACATGCTGACCGACGAAATCCCCGAACTGAGCGCCTGGACCCGCGAACAGGGTCACAAGCTGCCGCTGCTGCGCGACGTGGATTCCTCCTACTACCTGCGTCAGGAAAAGACCGGTCTGAACCTTGGCCCCTACGAGCGCAACTGCCGGGCGCATTGGGTCCGCCCGGACGATCCGATGCCCGAGGACTTCTCGTTCCAGCTCTATCCCGACGACCTGGAGCGGCTGGAGTGGTATATCGAGGATGCCATCGCGCGCGTGCCGCTGCTGGGTTCGGTCGGGGTGAACAAGGTGATCAACGGCCCGATCCCCTATGCGCCGGACGGCCTGCCCCTGATCGGGCCGATGCCGGGTGTTCCGAACGCCTTCGAGGCCTGCGTCTTTACCTTCGGCATCGCCCAGGCGGGCGGTGCGGGCAAGGTGCTGGCGGAATGGGTGACCGAGGGGCAGACCGAATGGGACATGTGGTCGTGCGATCCGCGCCGTTTCACCGGTTATGCCGATCAAGACTATTGCGTCGCCAAGGGGATCGAGACCTATGGCCACGAATACGCGATGCATTTCCCCTGGCATACCTGGCCGGCCGGGCGCGGCAAGCGGCGGTCCACGCTGCATTCCCGGCTGGAGGCAGCCGGCGCGCAGTTCGGGGCCTATAATGGCTGGGAACGGGCGAACTGGTTTGCCGGGCCCGGCGATGACCTGTCGGAAGAGACCACGCAGACCTGGAACCGAGCCGGCCCCTGGGAGTCGCGGATCAAGGCCGAATGCGAGTCTGTACGGGACAGTTGCGGCATTCTGGCCATCTCCGGCTTTACCCGGCTCAAGGTCGAAGGGCCGGGCGCGCGCGCCTTTGTCGACAGCCTGACCTGCTCTCGCCTGCCGGCCGAGGGCAAGATCGGCCTTGTCTATTTCCCCGACAGCCGCGGCCGGATCCTGACCGAGATGTCCTGTCTTGTGCATGGCGAGGACGAGGTCGGGCTGATCACCGCCGGGGTGGCGCAATGGCACGACGGCGAACTGCTTTCGCGCAAGGCGCCGCCGGGAGTGACCGTCAGCGATCATTCCGACGCGGTGGAATGCCTGCTGGTCACGGGGCCGAAGGCGCGGGAGATCCTGGCGCCGCTCACCGACGCCGACCTTTCGCTGCCCTGGCTGTCGGTGCAATACGACACCCATGTGGCAGGCCGGCCTTGCGCCCTGATCCGGGTCTCCTTCGCCGGTGAACTCGGCTGGGAGCTGCATTGCGCCCCCGAGGATGCGCCGGCGATCTGGGACGCGGTTGCGGCCGCCGGGGCGCGACCCTTCGGCATGTGGGCGCTGAACGCGCTGCGGATCGAAAAGGGCTATCGCGCCTGGAAGGGCGACCTGTCCACCGACTATTCGCTGCTGGAAGGCGGGCTGGACCGCTTCGTGCGCTTCGACAAGGAATTCCCCGGAAAAGCGACTCTGCTCCAAGAGAAACAGGCCGGAACGAAAAAGCGGTTCGTGACCCTGAAGGTCGATGCCGGCGCCGTGGATGCGCCCTATATGTCGACGCTCTGGCACGACGGCGAGGTGGTGGGCGAGACGACCTCCGGCGCCTGGGGCTATCGCGTCAATGCCTCCCTGGCGCTGGGAATGCTGCGGGCCGATCTGGCGGTGCCGGGCACCCAGATCGAGGTTGACATCTTTGGCCACCGACGCGCCGCCGAGGTCATGCCGGACGGGCCGGTCTGGGATCCGAAGAACGAAAGGCTGAGGGCATGAGCGACATTACCCTTCTCGACGGCTCCATCGGCCAGGAGCTGGTACGCCGCGCGGATGTGATGGACCAGCGGCTGTGGTCGACGCGGGTGCTGATCGACCACCCCGAGATGGTGGGCGCGCTGCATCGCGAGTATTTCGCTGCCGGCGCGACCATCGCGACGGCCAACTCCTATGCGCTGCACCGCTCGCGGCTGGCGCCGCTGGGGATGGAGGGCGACCTGCCCGCGTTGCTGGACAGCGCCCTGACCCAGGCCGAAACGGCCCGCGCTGACCATGGCAGCGGGCGCATCGCCGGCGCGTTGGGGCCGCTGCTGGCCAGCTACCGCCCCGATCTGGATCCCGATCCCGGGATCGCCGCGCCCAGATTTCACGAAGTCGCCGCAGTGATGGCACCCCGGGTGGATATCCTGCTGATCGAGACCGTCTCCTCGCTGCGCGAGGCCGAGGGGGCGCTGAAGGGCGTCTCGGATCTGGGCAAACCGGTCTGGATCGGCTTCACGGTCACAGATGCCGACGGAACGCGCCTGCGCTCGGGCGAGCCGCTGGCCGAAATCGCGCCGCTGCTGCGGGACTTCGCGCCCGAGGCGGTCCTGATCAACTGCTCGCCGCCCGAGGTCATTGCCGCGGCGCTCGACATCCTCGCGCCCATGGGTCTGCCCTTCGGTGCCTATGCCAACGGCTTTACCCGCATCTCAGAGGACTTCCTCAAGGATGCGCCAACTGTCGCTTCGCTGGAACGGCGGAGCGACCTGACGCCCGCGGCCTATGCGGATCAGGCGATGACCTGGATCGACCATGGCGCGACGATCCTCGGCGGCTGCTGCGAGGTCGGGCCGGCCCATATCGCGGAACTCGCGCGGCGTCTGCGCGCGGCGGGCCATCGCATTGTCTGACCCCCTGCTTCTTCTCTTTGCCAATACTCCGGGGGGCTCGGGGGGCAGCGCCCCCCGCCCCGGTCGGATCGCGCCGGCGATCCGAAACCTGAAAGGTTTCCCGAATGCCAGCACTTCCTGACAAGGCCCGCGTCGTCATCATCGGCGGCGGTATCGTCGGCTGTTCCGTCGCCTACCACCTGACCAAACTCGGCTGGACCGACGTGGTGCTGCTGGAACGCAAGCAGTTGACCTCGGGCACGACCTGGCATGCCGCCGGTCTGATCGCACAGCTGCGGGCGACCTCGAACATGACGCGGCTCGCGAAATACAGCCAGGAGCTTTACGGCGGGCTCGAGGCGGAAACCGGCGTTGCAACCGGGTTCCGCCGTGTAGGGTCGATTACCGCCGCGCTGACGCCCGAGCGGCGGGAAGAGATCTTCCGCTCGGCCGCCATGGCGCGGGCCTTCGGGGTCGAGATCGAGGAGATCACGCCGGAGGAAATCGGCGCGCGCTATCCGCATCTGAATCTCGACGGGGTGGTGGCGGGCGTCTATCTGCCGAAGGACGGACAGGGCGACCCCGGCAATATCGCGCTGTCCCTTGCGAAGGGCGCGCGGCAGCGCGGGGCGCTGATCGCCGAGCATACGGCCGTGACGGGTTTCACCAAGGCGGGCCGCCGGATCACCGGGGTCGATTACGTTTCGGCCGAGGGGCCGGGGCATATTGCCTGCGAGATGGTGGTGAACTGCGGCGGTCTCTGGGGCCGCGATGTTGGGCGCATGGCCGGGGTGAACGTCCCCCTGCAGGCCTGCGAGCACTTCTACATCGTCTCCGAACCCATCGCGGGGCTGGACCAGCTTCCCGTCCTGCGCGTGCCGGACGAATGCGCCTATTTCAAGGTCGACGCCGGCAAGCTGATGCTTGGCGCCTTCGAGCCGAAGGGCAAGCCCTGGGGCCCGCCGCGCCCGGATTTCGAGTTCGACCAGCTGCCCGAGGATTTCGACCATTTCGAACCCATCCTGGAAATGGCGGTGAACCGGATGCCGATCCTGGGGCAGGCGGGGATCCACACCTTCTTCAACGGGCCCGAGAGCTTCACGCCCGACAACGCCTATCACCTGGGTCTGGCGCCCGAGATGGACAACGTCTGGATCGCGGCTGGATTCAACTCCATCGGCATCCAGTCGGCGGGCGGCGCGGGCATGGCGTTGGCGCAGTGGATGGAGGACGGCGCCCGACCCTTCGATCTGGGCGACGTGGACATCGCGCGGGCGCAGCCCTTCCAGGGCAATGCGCGCTACCTTCGGGAGCGCGCCTCCGAGACGCTGGGATTGCTCTACGCCGACCACTTCCCGTTCCGCCAGAAGGCGAGCGCGCGCGGCGTGCGGCGCACGCCCTTCCACGCGCATCTGGCCGAGCGCGGCGCGGTCTTCGGCGAACTGGCGGGCTGGGAGCGGGCCAACTGGTTCGTGCGGCCCGGGCAGGCGGCGGAATACACCTATACCTGGGGGCGGCAGAGCTTCTTTCCCAATGTCGCGGCCGAACTGGCGGCGGTGCGCGGCGGGGTGGGCATGTATGACATGTCGTCCTTCGGCAAGCTGCGGGTCGAGGGACCGGACGCTGAATCCTTCCTCAACCATGTCTGCGGCGCCGAGATGGCGGTGCCGATGGGCAAGATCGTCTACACCCAGTTCCTGAACGCCAGAGGCGGGATCGAGGCCGACGTGACGGTGACCCGGCTGTCCGAAACCGCCTATCTGGTGGTGACCCCGGCCGCGACACGGCTGGCGGACGAGACCTGGCTGCGCCGGGCCCTGGGCGACCGGCGGGTCGTCATCACCGACGTGACGGCGGGCGAAGGCGTGCTGGCGGTGATGGGACCGCGCGCGCGCGAGCTAATGCAGCTGGTCTCGCCCAACGATTTCTCGAACGCGGCCAATCCCTTCGGCACCATGCAGGACATCGAGCTCGGCCTTGGCCTCGCGCGGGCGCACCGGGTGTCCTACGTGGGCGAGTTGGGCTGGGAAATCTACGTCTCGGCCGATATGGCGGGCCATGCCTTCGAGACGCTGTGGGAGGCCGGGCAGGGCCTTGGCCTTCGGCTCTGCGGAATGCACATGATGGACTGCGCGCGGATCGAGAAAGGCTTCCGTCATTTCGGGCACGACATCACCTGCGAGGATCATGTCCTGGAAGCCGGGCTGGGGTTCGCAGTGAAGACGGCCAAGCCAAAATTCATCGGCCGCGAGGCGGTGCTGCGCAAGAAGGAGGCGGGCCTCGACCGGCGCATGTTGCAGTTCCGCCTGACCGATCCCGAACCGCTGCTCTACCACAACGAACCGCTGCTGCGCGACGGCAAGATCGTCGGGCATCTATCATCAGGGGCCTATGGCCACCATCTGGGCGCGGCCATCGGCATGGGTTATGTGCCTTGCCGCGGCGAAGCGCTGGCCGACCTGCTGGCCTCCCGCTGGGAGGTGGACGTGGCGGGTGTGCGGGTGCCGGCGCTGGCCTCGTCCCGGCCGATGTACGACCCTGACGGCGAAAGGGTGCGGATGTAGCGCCGGTCGCGGCCGGGAAGGGGGCTCTGCCCCCGCCGCGCCTGCGGCGCGACTCCCCCGAGGAAATTTGGAAACCAGAGAAGATCAGGGGCGCGGTGCATTTGCCTTTCTCTGGTTCACAAATACCCTCGGGGGGTCCGGGGGGCAGAGCCCCCCGGCCGGTCGGCGCGCAGAGCGCGGCGAAACAAAAAGGGCGGCGCGTTGTGCGCCGCCCTTTGCATTTGTCCGGAATCTCCGGGTCAGTCGATCATCGGGATCAGCTTGTCGAGGCTTGCCTTGGCATCGCCGTAGAACATGCGCGTGTTCTCCTTGTAGAACAGCGGGTTCTCGATGCCCGAGTATCCCGTGCCCTGGCCGCGCTTGGAGACGAAAACCTGCTTGGCCTTCCAGCACTCCAGCACCGGCATCCCGGCGATGGGCGAGTTCGGGTCTTCCTGCGCCGCCGGGTTCACGATGTCGTTCGAGCCGATGACGATGGCGACGTCGGTGTTCGGGAAGTCCTCGTTGATCTCGTCCATTTCCAGCACAATGTCGTAGGGCACCTTGGCCTCGGCCAGCAGCACGTTCATGTGGCCGGGCAGGCGGCCCGCCACCGGGTGGATGGCAAAGCGCACCTCTTTCCCGCGGGCGCGCAGCTTGCGGGTGAGTTCGGCCACCGCCTGCTGGGCCTGCGCCACGGCCATGCCGTAGCCCGGGATGATGATGACCGAGTCGGCATCGTTCAGTGCCGCAGCGACGCCGTCGGCGTCGATGGCGATCATCTCGCCCTCGATGTCCTGCGCCGGCCCCGAGGTGCCGCCGAAGCCGCCGAGGATCACGTTGACGAACTTGCGGTTCATCGCCTTGCACATGATGTAGGACAGGATCGCGCCCGAGGAGCCGACCAGCGCGCCGGTGACGATCAGCAGGTCATTGCCGAGGGTAAAGCCGATGGCGGCCGCGGCCCAGCCGGAATAGCTGTTCAGCATCGAGACCACGACCGGCATGTCTGCGCCGCCGATGCCCATGATGAGGTGCCAGCCGATGAAGCCTGCGATCAGCGTCACCAGCACCATGGTCCAGATGCCCGAGCCAGTCATGTAGAGCAGGCCGAGCACGATGCAGGCGGCCAGCGCGGCGGCGTTCAGCATGTGGCCGCCGGGCATCTGTGACGGCTTGCCGTCGACCTTGCCGGCCAGCTTGCCGAAGGCGACGACCGAGCCGGTGAAGGTCACGGCGCCGATGAAGATGCCAAGGAAGACCTCGACCTTGAGGATCGCGATTTCCACCGCGTCCTTGTGCCAGAGCTTCTTGCCGAAGCCGGTCAGCTGGGCCGCTGCCTCGTCGATGCCGGCGGCCTTCAGGTCGAGCACGGAGGACAGCATGATGTCGGCGTTCAGGCCGATGAAGACGGCGGCGAGGCCGACGAAGCTGTGCAGCGCCGCGACCAGCTGGGGCATTTCTGTCATCTGCACGCGGGCGGCGACATACTGTCCGGCAAACGCGCCCGCCGCGACGGCGATCAGGATCAGCCAGACGTTGTAGACGCCGGGGCCGAAGACGGTGGCGATGACGGCCAGCGCCATGCCGGCGATGCCGTACCAGACCGCGCGCTTGGCGTTTTCCTGGTTCGAGAGGCCACCCAGCGAGAGGATGAAGAGGACAGCCGCCGCGATATAGGCCGCCGAGGTGATTCCGATAGAGAACATGGCGGGCCCCTTACGACTTCTGGAACATGGCCAACATGCGCCGGGTCACGAGGAACCCGCCGACGATGTTGATGGAGGCGATGAGCACCGAGACAAAGCTCAGGATGACCACCAGCCAGTTGCCCGCGCCGATCTGGAGCAGGGCGCCAAGGATGACGATGCCCGAGATCGCGTTGGTCACGGCCATGAGCGGGGTGTGCAGCGCATGGCTGACGTTCCAGATCACCTGGAAGCCGACGAAGCAGGCCAGCGCGAAGACGATGAAGTGGCTCATGAAGCTTTCGGGCGCATAGGCGCCGATCAGCAGCATCAGCAGGCCGCCAACCAGCAAGACGCCGACCTGGCTGCGGGTCTGCGCCTTGAAGGCCGCGATGTCCTGGGCCTTGCGCTCTTCCGGGGTCAGTTCCTTGGCCTTTTCCTTTGGCTTCTGCGCGGCAATGGCCTGAACCTTGGGCGGCGGCGGCGGGAAGGTGACGGCCTTGGCGTGGGTGACGGTCGCCCCGCGGATCACGTCGTCTTCCATGTTGTGATTGACGACGCCGTCCTTGCCCGGGGTCAGGTCCGTCATCATGTGACGGATGTTGGTGGCATAGAGCGTCGAGGCCTGGGCCGCCATGCGGCTGGGGAAATCGGTATAGCCGACGATGGTCACGCCATTGTCGGTGACGATCTTCTGGTCGGGCACTGTCAGTTCGCAGTTGCCGCCGCGTTCGGCGGCAAGGTCGACGATGACCGAGCCGGGCTTCATCATTTCGACCATGTCCCTGGTCCAGAGCACCGGCGCGGGCCGGTTCGGGATCAGGGCGGTGGAGATGACGATATCGACCTGCGGGGCCAGTTCGCGGAACTTTTTGAGCTGTGCCTCGCGGAACTCCGGCGAAGAGGGCGCGGCATAGCCCCCGGTGGCGGCGCCGTCCTGGGCCGGGCCTTCGAAATCGAGATAGACGAATTCCGCGCCCATCGACTCGATCTGTTCGGCGACCTCAGGGCGCACGTCGAAGGCGAGCGTGATGGCGCCGAGCGAAGTGGAGGTGCCGATGGCGGCAAGACCCGCCACACCGGCACCGATCACCAGCACCTTGGCCGGGGGAACCTTGCCGGCAGCGGTCACCTGCCCGGTGAAGAAGCGTCCGAAGTTGTTGCCGGCCTCGATCACGGCGCGATAGCCGGCGATATTGGCCATCGACGACAGCGCGTCCATCTTCTGGGCGCGGGAAATACGCGGCACCATGTCCATGGCGATGACGCTGGCGCCGGTGTCGGCGGCCTGCTTCATCAGCGCTTCGTTAGAGCCGGGGTAGAAGAAGGAGATCAGCGTCTGGCCGTCCTTCAGCATCGCCACTTCGGCTTCGCTGGGCGGGCGCACCTTGGCGACAACCTCGGCCTTGGCCCAGAGATCGGCAGCGGTCTTGACGACCTCGACACCCGCGGCTTCGTAGGCCGCGTCGGAAAATCCGGCTTTCAGGCCCGCTCCGGACTGGATCAGGCAGGTGTGGCCGAGCTTCTGCAGGGCGGTTGCGCTGTCCGGAGTCATGGCGACGCGGTTTTCGCCCTCAAATACTTCCGTGGGAGTGCCTATTCTCACCGATTGGTCCCCTTATCCTCATCCCCCGCACTGGGCATACCCATGCGGCAAGTCGTGAATCCACTAACCCGCGGCCCAGCAATGCGCAAGCGCACGGGTTGCACAGGTAGGGCAACTTTTGAAAAGATTTACAGCCAGCGGCGAACTTTTCGTTCGTAGCGTGCAAAGTCGGCGTGAAAGCTACGGCGCAGGCGATTCTCTTCCGGCACGATGAAGCGGCGCTCTATCAGCCAGACGAAGAGGGGCACCAGCACCAGCGAGGGTACGGCGTCTACCAGCAGGACCGCACCGGCAAGGATCATGGCATCGCCCAGATAGATCGGGTTGCGGGTGCGGGTGAAGATGCCCGACTGGATCAGCCGCTCCGGCGTCCGGTGCGGGATCACGGTGGTGCGCTGCCTGCGAAATTCAGCGAAGGCCAGTAGCATCAGCAGGACGCCGCCGCCGATCAGAAGGCCGGCGAGCAGGTCGGTCAGAGGGCTGGCGAGGCTGAGACCCACCGGCCAGTAGCGCGCCTGAGCCCAGGCGATCGCGATGAACCCCGCGAGCCAGACCGGGGGCATGTCGATCCATTTCGTCAACGGCAGCGACGAGGAGCTCATTCCCACTCCATCTCGGCAAAAACCCGTCCGGCGTTCTTGGTGGCCAGTTCCTCGAAGGTGTCGAGATGAGCCCAGGCAGACTGATCGACATAATAGGCGCTGGCAAGATCGCCGCCCGCGTCGATGTGTGCTGCTATCTTTTCGCGCAGATCGACGAGGTAGTCATGGGTATACCGGCGGACCTGGGCAAGGTTGGTCGGGTGGCCGTGACCTGGGATCACATAGGTGGGCGCCAGCGGTTCAAGCTTGGTCTCCCAGGTTTCGATCCAGCATTTGGTGCAGGTGCCTTCGAAGATCGGGAGCATGCGTTCGTGAAAGGCCATGTCGCCGGTCAGCATGAGGCCGAGGTCGGGCAGCCAGACCTGGGCGTCGCCCGGATCGTGCGCCGGGCCGAGATGCAGGACCTCTATGCGCACCCCTCCCAGTGTCAGTTCATGGCGATCCTTGAAGGTCAGGTTGGCATGTTCGACGCGGGTACCCTCGGCGCGGTCGCGGTTATAGGCGTGCATGCCCTGAAGCATGAAGTCGCCGTTCTTGCGTGTCTCTTCGACCGCATCGACATGGGCCAGCACATCGACGCCCTGATCGCGCCAGTAGCCGTTGCCCAGCATGGCGTGGCCCTGGCCATTTTCGTTGATCACCAGCACGACGGGCTGGTCGGTGACACGGCGGATCTCATCGTGAAGCGCCGCCGCCAGTCGGTTCGACGCACCGGCATTCACCACCACCACGCCTTCGGAGGTGACGATGAAGGAGAGGTTGTTGTTGTGGCCCGCATTCTCGTAGGTCGGCGGCGCCGTCGCCCCGATGGCCGTGAAGACATGGGGGATGAATTCCACGGGTTTGGAGTAGAGTTCGGATTGAGGATACTGGTCGGCGATATCTTCGCTGGCCGCGGCGGCCGTGGCGACCAGCATCAGCAGGGCGACGAGATGTTTCATGCGGCTCCTCCGTTTCCAGTAAAACATTCGGCTGTCTGAATGCGTTTGTAAAGCGACGCCGCGGCGCGAAGAGTCGCAGGGCTTGCCTGTCCGGGCAAAGCCGGTAAGGGTCTGCGCAACATCGAGGAGAGACATATGACACTTCAGGGCAAACACGCGTTCATCACCGGCGGCGGTACCGGCATCGGCCTGGCCATTGCCCGCGCTTTCGCCAAAGAGGGCGCCAGCGTCACGATCACCGGACGCCGGCAGGAGGTGCTGGACGAGGTGGCAGGCGAGGGCATCACCGGTCTGGCCATGGATGTGCGGGACGAAGCGGATGTGGTGGCCAAGGTCGCCTCCTCGGTCGAGGCGCGCGGACCGGTGCAGATCTGTGTGGCCAATGCCGGCGTTGCCGAGGGGCGGGCGGTCCACAAGACCTCGATGGAGTTCTGGCGCAACATGATGGCGACCAACCTCGATGGCGCGTTCCTGACGATCCGCGAGTGCCTGACCTCGATGCGGCCGACCGGGTGGGGACGGGTGATCACCATCGCCTCGATGGCCGGCGTACGCGGCCTGCAGGGAGCGGCCTGCTATTCGGCCTCCAAGCACGGCATGATCGGGCTGACGCGGTCGCTGGCCGAGGACTATCTGGGCCAGCCGTTTACCTTCAATGCGATCTGCCCGGGCTATGTCGATACGCCGATCGTCACGCGCAATACGGCGAGCATTTCCGAGCGCGCCGGGATCAGCGCGGATGCGGCGCGCGACATCATGATCAACTCCAATCGTCACAAGCGGCTGATCGAACCGGAAGAGATCGCCGCCGCCGCGATGTGGCTGGTCGGCCCTGGCAGCCAGAGCGTGAACGGCCAGACCATCGAGATCGCCGGCGGGCAGATGTAGTCCGAACCGCCGGACCGAAGCCGCGCGAGGCGCGCGGCTGCCTCCGGCGGAGGTATTTTGGAACCAGAGAAGCGCAGTGGCGCGGCGCTGGACAGGTCGCAAATTGCGGTGTAGACCGGATTTGCTTTATGCTTAAAGTATTCCCAGCGCCCGCCGGAGAGTGCCGATGACCGATTTCGCCGCCACCAAGTCGATGTTCCACCTGCCCGAAGGGGTGATCTACCTCGACGGCAATTCCCTTGGGCCGTTGCCCAAGGCTGCGCCAGCCCGGGTCGCCGAGATGCTGACGGATCAATGGGGCGAAATGCTGATCACCGGCTGGAACCGCGGCGGCTGGATGCAGATGCCGATGGCGCTGGGCGACCGGATCGGGCGGCTGATCGGCGCCGAGCCCGGGCATGTGACGGTGGGCGACACGCTGTCGATCAAGGTCTATCAGGCGCTGGCGGCCGCGCTGATGCTGCGGCCCGAGCGTAAGGTGATCCTGTCCGACAACGGCAACTTCCCCTCCGATCTCTACATGGCCTCGGGGCTGGTGAAGTTACTGGGTGCGGGATACGAGCTGCGCGTCGTCGATCCCGAAGCGGTGGCCGGGGCGATCACCGAAGAGGTCGCGGCGATGATGCTGACCGAGGTGGATTATCGCACCGGGCGCAAGCACGACATGGCGGCGCTGACCGCCAAGGCCCATGCAGCGGGGGCACTGGCGGTCTGGGATCTGGCGCATTCCGCCGGGGCGCTGCCGGTGGATCTGGCGGGTGCGGGTGCGGATTTCGCCATGGGCTGCACCTACAAGTTCCTGAACGGGGGCCCCGGCGCGCCGGCCTTCATCTATGTGTCGCCGCGCCACGCGGGCAAGGCGGTGCCGGCGCTTTCGGGCTGGCTGGGGCACGAGTCGCCCTTCGCCTTCGATCTCGACTATCGCCCGGGCGCGGGGATCGAACGGATGCGGGTGGGCACGCCGCCGGTCGTGCAGATGACAGCGCTGGCCGCGGCACTGGACATCTGGGATCAGGTCGACATGCAGGCGCTGCGGGCGCGATGCATTGCTCTGTCCGATCTGTTCATCGCCGAGGTCGAGACCGCCTGCCCGGATCTGAGGCTGGCGAGCCCGCGCGACGGTGCCCTGCGCGGCAGCCAGGTCTCGTTCCGCTTCGATCAGGGATATGCGGCGATGCAGGCGCTGATCTCGCGCGGTGTAATCGGCGATTTCCGTGCGCCCGACATCATGCGGTTCGGGATCACGCCGCTGTATCTGGACGACGACGATATCCGCGCCGCCGCCCGCATCATTGTCGAGGTGATGACCGCGAGGGCATATGAGCGCCCCGAATTCCAGGTGCGCTGGGCGGTCACATGATTCCGGCCGTGCGCCCCTACCGGCGCGAAGATGCGCCGGCCGTTCATGCGGTGTTCCGCGCGGCGGTGCGCGAGGGCGCGGCCACCCGCTATGACGCAGCGCAGCGCATGGCCTGGGCCGCGCAGGACGAGATGCCCGAGTCATGGCCCGACTGGCTGGCGGGGATGGACACGCAGGTGGCCGAGGACGAGGCAGGGGTCGCCGGATTCATGGCGGCGACGCAGGAGGGCTATCTCGACATGGCCTTCGTACACCCGCGTTGGATGGGCAAGGGTCTGGCGCAGACTCTGTACAGCGTCATTCTTGCCAATGCGCGGGCGCGTGGCGTGACCCGCATGACCTCGCACGCGAGCCACTTTGCCCGCGCGTTTCTGGCCCGCAACGGCTGGCAGGTGGATCATCCCGAAACCGTCACCCGCAACGGCGTTGCGATCGAGCGCTTCGCCATGTCCCTGGAACTGACCGCATGAGCGATCCCTACGATCCGGCCCGCGAGGGCGCGCAGATGGCCTTCGACGGCCGCATGTCCTATGGCGATTATTTGCAGATCGACAAGCTGCTGAGCGCGCAGGCGCCGCTGTCGGATGCGCATGACGAGATGCTGTTCATCATCCAGCACCAGTCCTCGGAGCTGTGGATGCGGCTGGCGATCCATGAACTCTCGGCGGCGCGGGCGGCGCTGGGGGAAACCGATGTGCGGCCGGCCTTCAAGATGCTGGCGCGGGTCAGCCGGATCTTCGAGCAGCTGAACAGCGCCTGGGACGTGTTGCGAACGATGACGCCCAGCGACTACACCACATTCCGCGGATCGCTGGGGCAGTCCTCGGGGTTCCAGTCCCACCAGTATCGTCAGATCGAATTCATCCTGGGCAACCGTAACGCCGCAATGATCCGGCCCCATGCGCATCGCCCGCAGGTCATGGCCCTGTTGCAGGCCGAACTGGCGCGGCCTTCGGTCTATGATGTCGCCCTGCGGGCGCTCAATGCGGCGATCCCGCTGCCGGCCGAGGTGCTGGACCGCGACCCGGCCAGCACCCACACCGAAAACGAGGCGGTGATGGCGGCCTGGACCGAGGTCTATCGCGCGCCACAGAAATACTGGAGCCTCTATGAGCTGGCCGAAAAGCTTGTGGATCTGGAGGACTACTTCCGCCGCTGGCGCTTCAACCATGTCACCACGGTGGAAAGGGTGATCGGGTTCAAGCGCGGCACCGGCGGCACCGGCGGCGTCAGCTATCTGAAGCGGATGCTGGAGGTCGAACTGTTCCCGGAGCTCTGGCATCTGCGAACCGGTCTGTGACCCGTCCGGCTGGACGGCGCCGGGTCACCTGACATAGGCTGCAGGGGGCGAGAGCAAGGATCCCCGCGTGCGCATCAGCAAGACCAGAGCGGCCGGCGAATGCTGATCCAGCTGATTCTGGGCAGTATCCTGATCGGCACGACATCCATCGCTGCCACGATGAGCTGGTGGGGACTGGAGGTGTTCCTGATCCGCTCGCATGGCTGGGTGACGCGCCGCCCGCACGGGCCGCGCCTGATCGCGATCTTGTCGCTGGCCATGCTCTGGACGCTGATGGTGATGACCGCATCTGTCTGGATCTGGGCGCTCGCACTTTGGACGCTGGATATCTTCATCACGCTCGAGGCGTCGGTCTATTTCGCCCTGGTCGCTTTCACGACGCTTGGGTTTGGTGACATCCTTCTGCCCATCGAATGGCGCCTGCTGGGCGGCATGGCGGCGGCCAACGGGTTGCTGATCTTCGGGCTTTTGACCGCGATGCTGGTCGAAACGCTGCGTGAGACGCGGTTGCGCCAGCGCGGGGACCGGCGCTGAGCACTGGACCCCGTGGCCGCTTCGGTCCTAGGGTCGGGGCGGAGAAAAGGAGAACCGACGATGGCAACCGGCAAGAACATCCGCACCTATTTCGAAGGACGCTGGCACGACGGCGACGTGCCGATCATGCGGGCGGCGGATCATGGCGCCTGGCTGGGGTCGGGCGTTTTCGACGGGGCACGATATGTCGACGGGCTGGCGCCCGATCTCGATGCGCATTGCGCCCGCGTCAATCGTTCGGCCGAGGCGCTGATGCTGACGTCCACGGTCACCACCGCGGCGATGGTCGAAATCGTGCGCGATGGGCTGACGGCGTTCAGCCGCGACACGGCCGTCTATATCCGTCCGATGTATTGGGGGATAGATGGCGATGTCACGGCCATCGTGCCGAATGCCGATACGACCGGGTTTGCGGTCTGCCTTGAAGAGATCCCGATGGCCGCGCCGACGGCCGCTGCGACGCTGACCCGCACGCGGTTTCGCCGGCCGGTGCTGGAGGACGCGGTGGTGAACGCCAAGGCCGGGTGCCTTTACCCGAACAACGCGCGGATGCTGGTCGAGGCCCGCTCGAAGGGCTTTTCGAATGCCCTGGTGGCCGATGCGATGGGCAATGTCGCCGAAACCGCCACGGCCAATATCTTCATGGTCAAGGACGGCGAGGTCTTCACGCCGATCGCCAATGGCACCTTTCTGGCCGGGATCACCCGCGCCCGTCACATGAGCAACATGCGCGCGGACGGGATTAAGGTGCACGAAACGGTGCTGAGCTTTGCCGATTTCGAGGCAGCGGACGAAGTGTTCATGTCGGGCAACATGAACAAGGTGACGCCGGTCAGCGCCTTTGACGAGCGGCAGTATCAGGTGGGGCCGGTCACGCGGCGGGTGCGCGAGATGTATTGGGACTGGGCGGCCAGCAACGGCTGACCGCCGGTCTCAGAGCAGATCGGAAAAGGCCACCGTCTGGTCGGCGAAGACCACAAAGTCGATGTCGATCAGCCGGTCCTTGCCTTCGTAATAGCCGTCGCGCCCGCCATCGGCAGAGTCCGTGATCGTCAGCTGGGTGACCTCTCCGCCCCGGTTGCTATCGAACCAGCGCGCGGTGGCAAAGCTGTAGTCGGCGCGGTTTCCGTCATAGTAGACCCGGTCGTTCCGGGCAGCCCCGCCGCTGTTCCAGACATGGCCATAGATCCGGTCGTCGCCGACGCCTCCATAGATCCGGTCGTTGCCGTCCTCGCCATAGATTTCGTCATCGCCCGAGCCGCCAAAGATGATGTCGGCGTCATTGCCGCCGAACAGCCGGTCGTTGCCATTGTCCCCTTCCAGCATGTCCTCTCCGTTTCCGCCGAACAGGCTGTCATCGCCATCGCCGCCGCGCAGGACATCGTCGTTGTCGTATCCGCGCAGGTCGTCGTTTCCGGCATAGCCGAGCAACACGTCGGCACCGTCGCGCCCGGTGAGAGCGTCGTTCAGACGGGTGCCGAACTGAACCTCGCTGACTCGGACCGAAAGGTTTGCGAAGTGCAGATAGTCGATATCCTTTCCCGCCGTCACGTCTGCGCTGCCCCTGGTGCTGATGACCAGATCGTCGGAGCCCCGGGCGAAGTCGTAACCTCCGACCACCTTGTCGAGATACAGAGTGTCGTCGCGCGGTGCGGTGCCGAAGACCTCGGAACCCTCAAGCTGGCGATCGAAGATCATGAAGTCGGTGATCGTCCCGTCGAAGTGGCTGTAGATCATGTCGGCGGTGCCGGGCGTGCTGCCCCAACCGGTGGCACCGACCACGAGGGATTCAGCGTTGCCGGTCAGGTCGATTGTGATGTCCTTCTCGTAGGCGACCCTGGCGCCGTCGAGCCAGAGTTCCAGCCCCTCGCGTCCGAAGTTCAGCGCGAACTGATGTGTATCTCCCGGTTTCACCGCGTGATCGACCGTCATGTAGTGCGAGCCGCCGTCACTCTGGATGCGGACGGTCAGGCTGCCGATCTCGTTGACATAGGCGGCAATGTGGCCGTCGGAGTCGCCCGTGGCGTCCTTCGAGAACAGCACCTGGAATTCGCCGGTATCCGCCGCTTCGAAGGTAAAGGCGATGGTTCCGGCGGCCAGGGCGAGATCGGCCTCGTGATCGATCACCAGCGGGGCGCGGTCGTCCGGCGAGAAGTCGTGGCTGCCCGCCACCGCCAGCACCGGGGTCAGGCCGGCGGTCAGGCCAAGGTCGCCAGGGCGTGCGATGTCCTTCGGCGGGCGGATCCGGCCGGTGTCTTCGCCCATGTCCGTCGGTTTGACGGCCTCGCCCAGGTCCTCGATGGAGGTGACGATGCCATAGGCCGGGGCGGCGGTGTGTTCGATGTCGGAGCGCTTCACCAGGTCGCCGTAGACGGTGATCGTGCCCAGCCGGTCGTCGTTATGCGCGCCGCCGTTGT
>NZ_JBHSGI010000008.1:0-11221 GCF_042654245.1 Seohaeicola nanhaiensis | reverse complement strand
CTCTCCGCCGTCGCCCTCGCCGCAACCGTCATGTTCTAGCTTTGAAGATCAATGAGTCTGGAGCCTAGCAGGGGGCGCCGGTGTTTTCGCCGGCTTCGGCTTCAGCATGGCCGCAGCCCTGGCGGTCAGATCCTTGAGGGACATGTCATCGATCCTTTGATTGGCCGGCGCCAATACCTCATCCATGTCGGACCGGGATACTTGGCATCAGCAGTACATATATCGGGACTGGCAACCCGAATTACGATGACGCGCAGGAAAGGAAACCAAGGTCAGTCAGGCCAATTCATCCGTCCAGACCTTGAACTCCGTTAAAGTGTTTTCGCCGAAGGTTTGGGTTAGAGGGACATCGGCGGCATCGCGACCGCGCGCGATCAGAATTCTCGCAAACCTGGGCTTGTTGTTGCGCGGGTCGAACATGTGCCATTCTCCAGAAAGGAATACTTCCATCCACGCGGCGAAATCCCCAGGCGGATGGGGCAGAGGTTCACCGATGTCGCTCAGGTATCCGGTGCAGTAGCGGGCCGGAATGTTCATGCATCGACACAGAGCGATGGCAAGATGAGCAAAATCGCGGCAGACACCCTGTCGCTCTGCCAGGGTCTGTGATGCGGTACGCGTCGACTTCGCCTGCATGTAGTCGAAGCGCACATGCCCATGCACGAAATCACAGATCGCCTGGACGCGTAACCAGCCGGGCTCAGTGGTTTCGAAGAGACGCCACGCCTCCTCCGACAGAAGGTCGGTATCGCAATACCGGCTGCCCTGCAGAAACACGAGCACATCGAATGGCAGATCCTGAACCTTATGCTGCTGCGCGTCGGGAAACGAGGGATCAGGCCGGCCCGTGTCGCGGAATACACCATCTGTCGACAGACAGAAGTCGCCCGCAGGAGCCAGGAGGCGCGTACACCAGTTGCCGAATGCATCCCGGTAACTTTCGAGTGGCACGCTCGGTGACGTCACAAGATAATCGGCACGCTCCAAGTCGCCAAACCGAGAGTAGTGCACATTCAGCAGCGCGATCATTGGCGTTGGTCGAGCGAAGCTGTATCTCAGACGACACCCTATTCTGACGCGCATTCCGGAAACACAGCCGCGCATCGTTCTATCAGCATCATCTTCCAAGGATGCACGCGCCGTCGGAGAGCTGGAAACCGAGATTGCAACTCCACCTGTTGCCGGATCGGTCGAGATAGGCGTTCTCAGGCAGATCGATGGCGACGCAGGCGCCGTTCAGCGGCTCGTATCCACGCTCGCAGCTCCAGCCTGGCCCATAGGATGACTCGTCCAGATAGGCATTCACTGGCACGACAACGGCGTCGCATCGGTCGTCGATTTTGACGAAACCTCTCTCGCAAGTCCAAGCTGCGCCATAATCGGCGTTGGTCAGATACGCGTTCGCTGGCACAGCGATCGGCAAACATGTCCCGCCAGCGGCCTCATAGCCACGATCACAGGTCCATCCCGTCCCCGAGTCTTCGTCTGTCAGGTAGGCACGTTCGGGAACAACGATGGCCATGCATGCCTTGTTCTCCTGCCGGAACCCACGTTCGCACTGCCAACCGTAGCCGGAAGCCCGCAGGAAGGCATTGGCGGGCACCGGGATGGGATTGCACGACGTCCAGTCCACCTCCTCGTACCCTCGGTCGCACTCCCATCCCGTCCCATAGGAGCGCCCGGTTGGATAGGCATGCGCGGGGATGTCGAGCGCAAGGCATTCGGCGGCCTCTAACCGGTAACCAAGATCGCAGACCCATCCGCTACCATAACTGCGCGCCTGAGCATTCGGAGGCACCGGGCCGGTGCCATCCTGGGCAAACACCGGGAAAGCCACGGGCGCGATCAAACCAGCGACAAAAGCCAGCTTTGAGATCAGTCGTCTCAGCGGATGTTTGGTCGGTCTCTTACCGCCTGCACGTCTTGCAGGATTGGGTGTCTTCGGCGACGGTGCCGGCGGAATTCCCGTGTGGTCCATGGCCCCTTCCTCCGTGACTGACATGGCAAAAGCGAATATCGCTCAAAGCTCGAGGGCCGCGAGACAGGCTTGCGCGATGTCGCGGTCCGGGGCATCGGTTCCGGGAACCGTCGCCCAGCCGGCCGCCATTACTGCGTCGCGCTTCTTATAGGTCGAGGCGGCCCGGATGGTTTCCAGCTTCTCTGCCTGTGCCGGATCGGATCGAGCCATGTCCAGGCAGACCGGCACCATGGCCGAGACGACGTTGTCATGGGACATCGCCATCGCCCTGTCATGCGCCGTTCCGCCGGTCACCCAGCCGCCCCAGGCGAAGCCGACGATGCCGACGAAGACGGCGCCAATCACTGCGCCATAGAGGCCGGGTTTCAGCCATTCGGGAGTATTCATTATATATCCTCCTGCGGAGAAAGCGCCGCGTCGCTATGAATGTTCGTTTCGCTTGTCATCAGATCCCGGCTCACCGCCTCGTTCAGGGCGCGGTCGGATATCGCGCGCAACTCGGTGCGTCCAGCATGACTGCCCCTTCCGCACACTTCCAAGTAGGTCGCCGTCCGCCGATAGGCCTCGAAGCTCAGCCCCTGGATCAGCTCTTCTTCGACAAGAACCTCGTAGTCTCCCGCGGGCAATTCGACCGGATAATCCGCCAAGGTGAACGGGTGTGAAAACGTCACCGTCGATCTGGTCGAACGCATGTCCATCTAAGTACTCCGTGACCCAGGCAGATCCTTCGCCCGACATTTCAGTTGGCCGTCCGGATTGCAGGCCTCTGCTGTCGAACGATTTCTTCCCTTGTACGATGGAACGTCCGGACTGGCGCTGACACATGTTAGTCCCGCGTAAAGAACGGGCTGCGAGCGGCCCTGGGCCGGGTTCCTGCACTGACCTGGGTAAGGGCGCCAGGACTGGAGCTCTCGTACATTCCAGGGTCCAGGGACAATTTGCGTCCCCTCCAGGAAGGATTGGAAAGAAGATGCCCCAAACCGGTATTCTCAACCCGCACCCGCGCGAATTCGAGCGATTTCTCTATGCTTCGGTCGGCGAAGACAGGAACGGTTACGTCGTGACTGTCCTCTCAACGCTTGCACGGCTGGGCCTCGATCCATGGAAGGAGACCAATGATCTGGTCGCACTGGGGCACGACGCCGCCCGCGCGTGGCTGGGAACGCTGCTTGCGCGATTTCGCGATGTTCCCGCGCTCGCAACCGATCATGGCAGGGTCGCGCAAGACCTGAGCCAGTTGCTTCCAGAAGCCCAAATGTCGGCCACCCTGAAGCGAGCCGACTTGACGGTCGCCGACCGCTGTTCGGGTACAAGTGGAGCGGTCTGGGCCGTGCTCGCGATCATCCTCTTGCTGTTTAAGACGATCTTCATTGGCGGAGCGGGGTCAGGCGAATGACAGTTCCAAGCGGGACCGCAGATGCTCGCGATCATGCGGCCCACACCTCCGGGACGATATCGCCACGCGAACAGGGGCCTCTGTGGGACATCGAGGAAAACTGCTGGACCAGTGGCGCCGAAAGCGCGCGGGCGACGACGGCGACCAATGCCGTCATGGTCTTTCCCTATCCGCCCGGCATCCTGCAGGGAGACCAGATCTGGGACCATCTTCGACAGAGGATCGGCTGGCGCTCGGTTCTTTTGGCCGAACGGCGAGTGACCCGCTGCGGCGACATCGCCATCTTGACCTACCGCGTCTCGGCGGAGAAGGCCGACGTTCCGATCTACAAGGCCCTCTGCTCCTCGACCTATATCAACGACGACCACACCTGGCTGAGGATTTCCCACCAGCAAACCGCGGCGACATGAGTGCGAAAGCACAGATCGCCTCGCTGCAGCGGCAAGGGCTAACCTGCATCAGTGCCAAGCGGCGGCCCGCCAGGCTATGCAAGACTAGCCCGCTGAGTGTTTAGTGGGCATTTTTCCGAGTACCCGAGAAGCGCATGGGCATGCTTGCCCTTAATGAGGTGGGCATGTCGGCGCGCGTCTTTTCTCGGAACGTCCAGGAAAGGACAAAGCCAATGACTCCCGAACAGAATAAGACTGCAGAGAAGATGACGACCGTGAAGGCCGCATGGGACAAGGCGCCCGCAGGCCCGAAGAAGGATGCGGCGCTCAAACACTACCAGGCCGCCGAGAAGGCGAATACGGCGCGGAACGACGCCGAGACGAACAAGGAACTGGATGCGGCGACTCACGCTCTTGCGTGATCTCCAGCTTCTGACTTGATCACCGGGGTCGCCTGCCGAGCAAAGGAGGGCGGCCTTCGCTATTTCAGGAGAGGCCCGGTCTGATCCAGATATGCCGGATCGAAGTCGGCAAGGCTCACCAGCCCGCGATGGTCGTGAAATGTCACATGGCCGTCCCGAAACGTCACCAGTCCGCTCTCGCGCAGTTGCCGCAGGATGCGGTTTACATGGACCGCGCTCAAACCCAGCGTATCGGCGAGATGGTACTGCGTCAGCGGACAGTCGAACCCTTCCTTGCTGCCGATGCCGACCAGTGCAAGCCTCGATCCGAGTTCCAGCAGGAAATGCGCCATGCGGGCTTGCGCGTCACGCCTGCCGATCCCGACGAGATGTTCCACCACCATGGCCTCGTCCCTCGACGCAGCCCAGAGTATGGCGGTCGCAAGGCGCGGGGTATGCGCGAACGCATCAAGCAAGTCGCTTTCCAGCACTTCGGCAGCCTCGATGTCGACGACGGGCTCAAAGCTGTGGTCCGACGTGCGCAAGAGCACGCTGCGCAGCCCCAGAAAATCCCCAGGCACCTGGAAATCCACGATCTGCCGCGCTCCGTCGGTCTGCAGCTTGTAGGAACAGACCCAACCTACCGATAGAATATAGGCGGCCTGAGCCGACTGACCCTGATGCACCAAGTCACGCCCAGCGACAAATGTGCGGCGACGTTGGTGCAGCCGTTCCAGCACAGCCAGTTCGGCTTCAGACAGGGTGACGAAGGCCGAAAGCTTTCGCGCAAGAGGGCTGTGTCCAGCTGATGTCATGGGGCTTCCCGGTGTGTCGCGACCCGCAGTGTTCAGTCCGGACACTGCTTTGGATCAGTCCAGCATAAAGCACTTCATGCGAGAAGTACGGATGCATTTGAACCGTGCCTTCCCCCAGGTTCAAGATGCCACGGAAGGGAATCCGGATGTCCATCGCGAGCAAACACGCAGGCCAGGCCGCCTTATCGATCTGCGAGGCGCTCCTGCTTGCCATGAACGATCGCGGGCTGCTGCCAGAGCACGAGATCCTTGGCATTTTGCGTGACGCAGCGGCGACCCATGAAAACGCTACCGGTACGAAAGAGGAAATGCAGGACCACAGATCCGTCGCAGGCGTCATCAACGCGATCATTGCCGGTGGAAACTCGGTACGACGCCTCTAAGTCGGCATTTTTGCGAGCCGCAGCAACACCGCGGTGCTGGCAGACAAATGCGAACCAGTCTCCGCATCGCAGGAGGAAGGCGTCCCTATTCCGCGCAGAGACCGCGCCAGTCGTCGAAAGCGGCGGCACGGTTCTGCTTGAAGATGGTGCGGGAAGAGAGGTTGCGTTCCTGGTTGAAGAGATTGTGAACCGACGCGTGGACGGCGGCGAACAACTGTAACGTTCGCATGCGGCGGAAGCGGCGCATCGCTCGTTCGCGCCTTCGGAATGGTTGATACGAATTCTCCGCACGATCGACCGCCCGCCAAAGGTAGTGCCGTTCGCCGTTGATTTTCACGAATACTTCGTCCACGTGCCAGCGCTAGCGGTTCGATCGCATCCCCTCAACGCGCCTTTTCCAGGTTTGCGGTTGGAACCGGACGCGGGCGTTCCGGAGGTTCTGGCGTTGGGGCGGTCCCGGACCGGGCAGGGCGCGGCTGAAGGTGGTGGGGACGAGGCTGCGTGCAACCGCCCTCTCGGTTGACCCGATCCGTCTCGCGCGACCCTGCCATCGGGTCGCTTCGGTTCCTTGACGGCACCCCGTGTCCGCGCAATACTCTGCATAATATCTTTTGAACCAACGACTTTTTCAGCCTGATGATATGGGTGCCGCCGGTCGGCAAGCTGTTGAGATCAGGATAATTTCTATCTCCCCGGGCTTATTTCCGGGAGTGGTATTTTGAAGGGAAGCGATATGGCAGATTATTTCAATCTGGACGGTCCGACCAAGACCAATGCGGCGAACGAGTCCAACAGTTACTCGAACACGACGCCAGCGCACATCAGCGAAAAATACGACGACCTCGGCGCCAAGGACAACGATACCTATATCGGCGGGAGCGGGTTCGACTTTGTCGAGCTCAGTGCGGGATCGGACCTCTACGACGGCGGGGCAGGCGATTTCGACACCTTTCGTGCGTCGAGCTTCATCACCCTGAAACACGAAGGCAGCGACGGGAAGATTGAAGAAGACCTGACCTTCTCGCAGGCGCTTTCCGTGGACCTGCGCGCAGGGACCTATTCGGTTCAGTGGCGCGACTACAGCAATCTGGAGGATTTTCTCTCCGGCAAGGGCGAGGTGTTCATAACGTCGTCCGGGCAGATCCGGAACTTCGAGATCATCGAGGACAGCGTCGGCGACGATATCCTGTTGGGCAGCGGATTCGAGGTTGTCTATTCGGGTGGGCGCAAGCGGGGAGAGGTTTTCCGGATTGCCTCGGGGGCCGATACGATCGATGGCCGCGGCGGCTGGGATGCTCTCGAGGTCGGCTACAATCGGTCCAGTCTGCACAACTGGATCCGCGACGGGGTCGACGTCGATGTCGGCGCCGGAACCTGGCTGGGGCTGGACGGCAAGACGAGCAAATTCAGCAATATCGAGGAATTCGTGCTGTCGAGCGGTGCCGATACCTTTGTCGGGACCAAGGCCGCCGAGCGGGTCCAGCCCAAGACAGGGGCCGACAAGCTGGACGGCGGCGGCGGTGAGGACATTCTGGATCTGTACAACTCCGGGGCGAGCAACGGCACAGATTTCGTCGGCGTCACGGTTCATGCGGGTGCAGGGACAATCGCGCTGGGGGACGGGGCCGTGATGACCTTTTCCGGCTTCGAGTGGATCATCGGATCGTATTTCGGCGATGTGATCGATGTCGGGAACAAGCAGATCAAGGTGGAGGGCGGCAGTGGCGATGACACCTTGATCGGTGGCAAGCGCAGCGATGACCTGGCGGGCGGCAACGACGACGACACCCTGAGGGGCGGCGCGGGATCCGACCTGCTGCGCGGTCAATCGGGCGACGACAGGTTGTTCGGTGGCGGCCATTCCGACACCCTGGAAGGCGGGGTTGGTGACGACGAGCTTTTCGGCGGCGCGGGGCTGGACTGGGCCGATTACCGTCTTGATGGCACCGGCATCGATATTTCGCTGGCCAAGGGCCATGGCACCGATGGAAGCGGCGGCCGCGACACCTATGACGAGGTGGAGAACGTTTATGGCAGCTCTTTCGATGACGAGATCGAGGGCTCGGCGATCCGGAACGTCATCAAGGGCGGCCATGGTGCGGACGAGATATCGGGCCTGGGCGGGAATGACCTGCTGCAGGGCCAGTTCCACGGCGACACGCTGTATGGCGGCGATGGCGACGATATCCTGGAAGGCGGACAAGGACGGGACACGCTGAACGGCGATGACGGCGACGATACGCTTGACGGCGGAACCCAGACCGATCGGCTGAATGGTGGCGACGGCGACGACACGCTGATTGGCGGTGCCGACAGGGACTTTCTGAACGGCGGTGCGGGGGGCGACAACCTGGATGGCGGCGACGGGAACGACGTCATGAACGGGAATGGCGGCAACGACCGAATTCAGATGGGCGCCGGTAATGACGAGATCGACGGAGGGCGGGGCAACCGCGACTCGATCTCCATGATCGATGCAACCAGCGGGGTGAAGGTCAATCTTGAAACCGGTATCGCGACCGGGGGCGGATTCGGCCGAAACACCGTGAAGAACATCGAGATGGTCTTTGCCGTCGATTTCGATGACGTCATTCAGGGCAGCGGCGCCAAGGAGTATTTCTCCGGTTCCGGCGGCAACGACAGGCTTTTCGGCGGGGGCGGCAAGGATACGCTCTATGGCGGTGCCGGCAACGATCTGATTATCGGAGGCGACGGCGACGATATCCTGGAAGGCGATACCGACAAGACCAGCCGCGATGGCCATGCGGGCCGCGACACCCTGAAAGGCGGGGCCGGCAAGGACCAGCTTTTCGGCGGCGGCAATAACGACACCCTGCTTGGGCAGGATGGCGTGGACACGCTGAATGGCGGCAACGGCAACGACAGACTTTTTGGCGGCAATGGCGAGGATGTATTTGTCTTTTCCAGGGGCAAGGACACCATTCTCGATTTCGAGTTCGACAACCGACTTGGCATCAACGACCGGATCGACGTTTCGGGCGGCGACTCGATTGCAAGTTTCCACAATCTCGAAGAGGTCGCCGCCGCAGTGAACCAGAGCGCCGACCGAGCCGGCAATCTGGTCATTGAAGTCGGCCTGCACACGCTGACCATCCCGGGCGTGACCTTTGATGAGCTGACGTCGCTGAACTTCTTCTTTGCGTGACGGTCTATCTTAGACGGAGGAATCGGACGCATCATTGCAGCAGGCAGGTATCGCTCGGGCAGCGCGGAGGCCCGAGCGATGCCGCCCAAAGGGTCGCGCGGCATGTCTTGCCGATTCTGCGGCGCACCAATCGACGCCGCAGGTCAGAGGCTTTGGGAAATCAGGATCCGTGACTCCTAACCTGCCCACGGAAGCCAGCGGAGGAAGCGCAGGGCTTTGTTTCGGCGGGAGGTTCGTTCCGGATCGAGGAGTTCGTTCTCGGCCAGAACCTCGCTTTCGAGCATATTCAGCTCCGGCGGCTCGAAAGATACCAGGGAACGGCCATCGGATTGCAGCGTCTCGATTGCCTTGATCAGCGAGCCATTGGCCGAGCGAACGGCCTCTTCGAACGTTGCGATCGAGACCCCCAGATGTTCGGACAGGAGGTCATGCCTCAGTGTCACGATCCGCTTCCGCAGGTCCTTGTCTTCCGGCGCGGCTTCGATGGTCAGATCGCACTCGGTATCAAAGCCCATGGACCGGTTGTTGATGTTAGATGAGCCGACTTTGAGCAAGCGGTCATCCATCACCAGCACCTTGGCGTGCACATAGATGTCGGCGCCGCCTTCGGTGACCGGAGTGTAGAGCCGGAACCGACCGTGGACGTCGGCCTGCCGGACAAGACGCAGGAGGCGCGCGCGGGAAGAGCCCATCACCTCTTCCTCGAGCCAGCCGTCCGCGCTATCCGGGTTGATCACAACGATTTCCGGTCCGTCGGGTTCGGAAAGGCGGGCTGCCATTGCCTCGGCCAGGGTGCGCGAAGCGAAATACTGGCTTTCTATGTACAGCACGCGCTCGACCGTCCTGATTGCGGAGAGGTAGAGCGCCTCGATCTCGTGGATCGCCTTTCGGCCCGCGTATTCGGGCATGGTCCGCGAGATCGCGACTGGCACGCGTCTGGCAAATGGCTCCAGCCCCTTCAGCGAGGGTGGCTCGACCGGAGGTGGCGGATCGAGCTTCTCACCTGTCGCGCGTTCCCACCGATCCCGCGCCAGGTCTCCCAGGGCTCGGGCCGCGTCGCCGGTCGCCGCCGTCGTCACATCGTGCCAGGGTTTATAGCGGCGGTGCGTCGTTGGTCGGCGGCGCCGCGGATCGTCGTCTGCATGTGCGCGCGTGTCCCAACGGTCAGCTGTCATGTCTATGCCACCGCAGAATGCAAGTGCATCGTCTATCACCACGATCTTCTGATGGTGCGCTGCCGCGGTCGGATGCGCATTGTCGAGGCGAAAGTGCACCCTCGAACTCATCAGCCAATTGAGCAGAACAATCGGCGTTTCGCCGCGTCCAAGGCTCTGCAATGCGCCGAGGTTCCACTTGAGCAGGTGCACATGCAGTTCGGGATTATTCTTGACCACCCATTTGAGGAAACTGCCGAGCGTGTTCGGAACGGCGCTCTCGCGATCCTCTGGGTCCAGCTCAATGCGCGTGTCAAAGTCCCAGCCAATGAGCAGGATGCTGTGTCGAGCTTGTTGCATCGCGTCGCGAACGATCCGGAAATAATGCGCTGCATCGATGATGACAGCAGCCAAATCAGCCTGTTCGATCCGCCAACAGGTTTGGCCCGGTCGGAGTATCGGGGATTCACTCACGGTGACTTGTTCCAACAACACCCGTCCTTCCATTTTCCGGAGTCTTTCCGATCGTTCCAGAACATCAACACGGCGAGGGAATTTCAAGCAGGCTGGCGTGGCGTAATTTCAGGCTGCGACTTCGGGTGGTCTGAGTCCTATCTATAGTGGGCAGAGCCCCGCAAGCTGTATTGCGCCGGTGGCCGGGTTTGTCACGTTCAGCGGTATTTGGTGCGGTTGGACGGGTGACAAAGCACCCGTCCGTTCGGTCACTGGCGCGCTTCGAATACGCCGCAGGCGATCCGGTCGCCGGCATCCCCCGCTGGCTGGCTTTGGTAGTCGTCGGTTCCATCGTGCATCACGAAGGCGGCGCCGTCACCATCCTGGAGCATTTCGCCAACGCTGAGGAACGGCAGGAAACCGTCGGCCATCACCGCGCCCGAGTCCGGAACCGTGAGGTTCGGCATGTCACCGGGGTGAGGGCCATCCGGATTCAGGGCGCCGTGCTGGCGGTCTCCGGCGATGTGGCCACCCGCCGACTTGAAGTCGGGGGCCAAACAGTCGCCGGTCTCGTGCAGGTGGATCGCGTGGTTTCCGGGGGGCAGTCCTTTCAGATTCAGCCGGATGATGGCCATGCCCGATGGGGTGTCCTGCACCTCGACGGTTCCCAGGTCGTTGCCATCGCGGTCCTTCACCTGTGCGGTGCTGGTGGCCGCGGAAGCCTGACCGGCGGCGATTACCACGGCGAGTGCCGATAGTAGGAGGGGCGTTTTCATAGGGGTTCCTTTCGCTTTGCCGGCCTCGGGGATCACCCCTCGCGGGCCACTTGGGAAGTAACACCTGCCTTGGCTGTCATGTTCCCGATTGCAGGGCGGAAGGCGCTCGGGTTCCGGATCCTGTCGAACCGGCGATGACGTGCGGAGGCTCATGGGGCACACCTCTGATGTTTGAGGCCTTGGTGGGGATACCGCGGATATATGTGACTCGTGTCTCACGGGCACGCTGTGGCTGCGGGAACATCGTAAGCGCCCGATAGTTACCGCAGTGGCATGTCCTTGACGCGTGCGATGATGTCTGGATCGCCGA
>NZ_JBHSGI010000007.1:0-9981 GCF_042654245.1 Seohaeicola nanhaiensis | reverse complement strand
CCGCCCCGGCTGCGGACAGCTTCTGGAAGATGCCTTTTGCCAGCACGACGCTTGGCAGCGAACAGCCTCTGCTCAACAATGAGCTTCTGGGCTATGGGCGCGACCCGCTTCCGCCGGTCAAGGATGCGATCACCGCCGATGGCGATGTGGCCGTGCCGATCGACGCCCGGTTCCTCGGCATCTGGCTGAAGCTGCTGATGGGCGCACCTACGACCACCGGGGCGTCGGCGCCCTACACGCACGAGTTCACCTCGGGCAGCTGGGCACTGCCAAGTGCGGCGATCGAGGTTGGCAACCCGGATGTCCCATCCTACCGGATGCTGACTGGCGTCAAGGCCAACTCGATCAACTGGACGATGCAGCGTTCGGGCCTGGTGACGGCGACCATGAACCTGATCGCGCAGGGCGAAGCCAAGGCCACTTCGAGCGCTGCAGGAACGCTGGAGGAGCTGGTGCTGACCCGCTTCGGGTCGTTCAACGGTTCGATCAGCCGAGAGGGCAGCACACTCGGCAACATCGTCTCGGGCGAAATCACCTATTCCAACAATCTGGACCGGGTGGAAGTCATTCGCGCGGATGGCAAGATCGACGGTGCTGACGAGTCGATTGGCGCGCTGACCGGCAGCATTGTCAGCCGGTTCGCCAATACCACGCTGCTGGACCAGGCAACGAACGGCACGCCCTGCGAGCTGGAGTTCGATTACACCATCTCGGCCGGCGTCAAGTTCACCCTGACCGCGCACGAGGTCTATCTGCCGGTCCCGCGCCTGCCGATCACCGGCCCGGGCGGCATGCAGGCGACCTTCGCCTGGCAGGCCGCGCTGAACAGCGCTGAGGGCGTCATGTGTACGGCCACGCTGATCAACGACATGGCCGATTTCAACAATCCCAGCTGAGCGGAGACCTCATGAAGCTGCACCTGAACGCCGCCCCCGAGCGGTATGAGCTGATCCCCGGGGGTGAAAATGACCCTGGCATCACGATCACGGCGCGTCCGGCGCTCACGTCCGTGATCGAGGATGCCAAGGCGGATGACAGCCTGCTGGACTATGCCGACGAAATCCGCGCGCTGGCAGAGGCCGGCGATGATGCCGCAGCCTCGGCCGAGTTGATCCGGTCCAAGGGGCGGGTTGGTCTCATGTTCGCCAAGGCCGTGGCGCGACGCGTGATCGACAGCTGGGAAGGTGTCGAAGGAGAAGACGACAGCCCGGCGGCGGTGACCCCGCAGAACATCGACGCCTTCCTGGATGTGGCGCCGATCTACGATGCCTTCACCGAAAAATACCTCGCGCGCTGGCTGTTGGTGCAGCGGGAAAAAAACGTCTCTGCGCCCTCGCGGAATGGCACTTCGGCGAGGGCGCGGACTACTGCGGCTACTGCGAAAGCTTCTGCGCGGAGTGCCCGCGCCGGTCGCTCGGTCCGCAAAGCGAAGAAGGCAAGCTGATCTGGTCACTGGTCCTGAAGCTGCGCGGCCAGCTCCGCGTGGCTTCGGGCGTGGCCGTCAGGATCCTGGGCTGGGACCTGAATGTCGCCTTCCGGCTGGGCGATGCGATGGGGATCGACCCGTTCGCCATCGCCGAGCTGCTTCCTGACATCGAGGCCGTCGCGGTCTACCACATGAACAAAAGGGCACCAAGCTCCGATGACGCGTGAAAAGAGGTTCTCCGTTCGCATCTCGGCCGCCGGCGGTGACACCGTCAAGGCCGAGCTGCGCGGCGTCGGCGCAGCCGGCCGGGAGGCCATGGAGAACCTGCGCGACGGGGCAGGGCCTGCGGCGGCTGGTCTCGATCGGGTCGGCGACGCCGCGGCGCAGGCGCAGGCCAAGCTTGAGTCGATCGTCGCCAAGTCCACCGCCGCGCTGGCGGCGATGCGGGCGCAGTCGCAGGCCTCTTCGCCGCTGGTCGACCGGATCAACCGCGCCACGGGCGTCACCTCGGCCGGGGGCATGTCGGCGGCGGAATACATCGCCCAAGGGCAGGCGCTGGATGATCTGCGGGCCAAGTATAACCCCGTGTTCGCGGCGATCCGCACCTATCGCTCCGAGGTGTCTGCCATCAAGGCCGCGCACCTCGAGGGCGCGATCTCGGCCGATGAGATGACGGCGGCGATCAATCGCTCGCGCAGCGCATCGCTGGACAGCATTGCCGCCCTGCGCGGTCGGGCGCGTGGCATCGAGGACATGGGCAAGGCCAGCCGCATGACGGCGATGCGGCTCCAGATGCTCGGCTATCAGGTCAACGATGTGATCGTGTCGCTGGCGGGCGGCATGAACCCGATGATGGTCTTCGCGCAGCAGGGCTCGCAGATCGCGCAAATCTACGGGCCGGGGAGCGGCGGCGTCGGCGGCGCGCTGCGCGATGTGGGGCGGATGATCGGTGGCCTGGTCACCAGGGTGCCGGTCCTGACGGGCGCGCTGGCCGGTATCGGCATCATCGTCGGAGGGCTGCGCCACGAGATCAATGAGACCAAGGGGGTGACGGTCGGGTTTGGCGACACGGCCCTTGCGATCTTTCAGGTGATCGGTCGCGGAATCTACTCGTGGATCAAGCCTGCCGTCGACATGATAGGCGAGTGGTTCTCGGCTGCCTGGGACGGGGTGATCGCCGGAGTCAAATGGGTCGGCAACGGGATCATAAACGGCATCAAAATCTCGGTCGACGGCATCGGCACGGCGATCTCGACTGTGCCCGACCTTTTTGAAGCCGGCTTCAATGGTGCTGCCGCGAAGGTTTTCGAAGCGCTCTACAAGATGGGCACCGCCATCGAGGTGTTTCTCACTGGTGTAGGAGAGGGGTTCAATTCCGTTTTCGGAACGAACTTTGGACCGGTTTTCATCCCGGGTGTCGGCGGATTTGAGGTTGACCGGAAGTCTTCGGAAGAACGCAAGTTGGCTGCCGAAAAGCGATACGGCAAGGAATGGGATGATTTCGCTGCCCGGGCATCGAAAACGGCAGACGAAGACCCGATGGGAGATTTCTACAACTCCGTCCGCCGGCAGGCGATCAGGAACTCCCGCGGCGGTAAGAAGGCCGGCGGCGGGAAGGAAAAGGACCAGGTCGACGAGCTGGTGAAGTCGCTGCAACGGGAATTGGCCGTCCTGCGCGAGACCGATCCGGTCAAGGCGAAAATGCTGGAATACTCGGAAAAGCTGGCCGATGCCACGATGGCCGAGAAAAAGGAGGTCTTCGATCTGGTGACTGCGCTGGAAGGCGCGAAGACTGGCTGGGAATCGATCGGCATCGCCCTGAAGAACTATGCGCAGGAGGGCATGCAGACCGGCAAGGCCATCGGCGAAGCCTTGGTCGGCGCGTTCAAAAGTGGGGAGCAACAGTTCCGCAACTTCCTGGACGGCGGCAAGTTTGAGTTCAAGGAATTCACCCGTTCGATCATCGCCGATATGGCCATGATTGCGGTGCGCCGCACCTTTTTGACACCAATTGCCGACTGGTTCGGGGGCCTGTTTGGGGGCGGTAAGGGCGGTGGGGCCGGTGTCGGGGCCAGCATCCTGCATGGTGGCGGCGATGTCGGGTCACCGGGCACAACGCGCAACGTGCCCGCGGCGCTGTTCATGAGCGCGCCGCGACTGCATGGCGGCGCGGATATTCTGCGGCATGACGAGATACCGGCGATCCTGCAGCGCGGCGAGCGGGTCCAGTCGCGGGCCGAGGTTGCGCGCGGGCAGTCGGGCCAGATGAACGGATCGTTGCACATCTCGCTGGAGCCGGGTCTGCGCGCGTCCTGGCTGGGTGAGGCGCGCAACGACAGTCTGCAGATCGTGAGCGCGGGCATGGCGGCGCAGGAACGGCGCACCCCGCAGTCTCTCGCGAATTACACCAAGCGGCAGGGCTGAGATGGACCGTCAGATCATCACCGTCCCGCGCGAGCTGATGCGGGTCATGAATTCGTCGTGGGATATCGACTGGCGCGGTCAGTCCATGGGCGAAACCACGGGAGGCATGAACCGCACCGTGTTCAACGCCTTTCCACGCTGGATCGGGGCGCCCAGCCTCTACCTGCGACGGGAAACCATCCTGTCCTGGCGCGCGCTGAAGCTGGCGGCGCAAGGGCAGGTCAACATCTACAGGCTCTCGATGATCGATCCGATCGGGTTCGATTTTCAGGGAGCTGTCTGGGGCGCCGGGATTGGTGCGGAGGGTATCCCTTTTGATGAGGGCGTCACCTTCGATGAGGGTGTCGGTTTCGACTTCCAGCCGACCTGCACTGCCGTGAACGGCGCGGCGGCGGGAGCGACGCAGCTGCGGGTCAATATCACGCCAGCCGGCATCGTGCCGCGGGTGGGTCAGATCATGGGGCATGGTGACTGGCCGTTTGCGGTGGTCGCGGTCTCGATGGTCTCCGCCGGCGTCTACGACCTGCGCGTTCAGATGCCGCTGCGCGCCGCCATCGCGGCGGGCGACATGATCCTGCACGAGGGCGTCGGATTGTTTGAGGTGGCCGAGGCGGGGGGAGGAGACCTGACCTATGAATTCAAGCACGAGGCGCGCCCCGTGTTCCAGTTCCGGGAGGTGCTCACCCGATGAGCTTCTTTCCGTCTGAGAGTTATCGCCGCGGTGACATCATTGGCGGTCTCGACCTGTGCGAGATCGACACCGCCGGCGGGCCAGCGCGGTTCATCATCGGTGCCGATGGGGTGTTTACCGATGTCAACGGAAACACCTGGGTCGGGTCGTCCCTCGGCAGCGTTTCCAGCCTTGGCAGCGCCATCGGCGGGGAGGCTCCGGAGGGCAGCATGACGCTATCCTTCTTTCAGGATCCTCGGGCACCCGACCTGGTGGCGCAGGTGAAGGCGCTGGGGCTGGACTACATTCGGGACCGCCCCGTGACCTTCTACATTCAGCCCTTCGCGACCATGGAAGAGCTCTATGCGCCGGTCTGCCCACCTTTGCGGTGGCTTCGGCGCATCGCTCGGTCTCTGACATTCTCGGCAAACGGTGCGCAGGATCGATCGATAACTTTGAGCTTCGAGGCCTGGTCCGAAAAGCGGCGGGCGGCACGCCGGATCGCGCTGAACACCGAAGGGCACGCACGCCTGATTGGCGAGCCGAACCCGTCGCTGGAACACATCCCGACAACCGATTTCGAAGAAGAGAAGCTGTTCGGATGACGCCGCTCTATCAGGAGATGCATCGCTGGATGTCCGCGCCCTTTATCTGGGGCGAGATGGATTGCATGACATGCCTCGCCGACTGGGTTCTGCGGGTGCGCGGGGTCGATCCCGCGGCGCATATCCGGCTGACCTACGACAGTGCCGCCAGTTGCCAGCGCCAGACCGGGTTCATGACTGCGCCTGTGCAGGCCGTGGAGCGATGCCTTGCCACCATCGGTGGATTGCCACGCGTGCCTGAGCCAAACGCAGGCGACGTCGCGGTGATCCTGGCGCGCTCGGTGGGTGCCCGCTCGACGCCTTGCGGTGCGATCTGGCTGGGCGAGGCCTGGGGGTGCAAGGGGCCCACCGGCGCCACGACCCTGAACCAGCGTCTTGTGACTGTTGTCAGCGACTCGACGGGCCCGGCAATCTGGGGGGTTGGTTATGCGGCGTAGTTTGCTGCTCGCCGCGCTCCTGGCCTCAACGGCACTGACGCCGGTTGAGGCCAAGGCCGATCCCGTGACCGGGTTCTTTCTCGGATCGATTGGTGTCAGCTCCGGCGCCGCCGCCGGACTGGGCGTCGCCGTTGGCGCGACGTCTGGCTTCGCAGCGGGAGTGACATTCGCCGGCACGGCAATCGGTGGATTTGTGGTGCGCACCGTTCTGGCGATTGGCCTTTCGGCGGTGGCGCGGCAGTTGGCCCCAAAACCGGCTGTCGCACCGCCGGCGTCCCGGATGGTAAATTTCGCGCAGGCGATCGCGTATGCGGAGTGGGCATACGGGCGCACGCGCAAGGGCGGGCCGATCGGCTTCACCGGGTTCAAAAACGGGCGGCGATACTATGTGCCGATCCTGGCGGCTCATCCAATTGAAGGGGTAGTGGAACACTGGTTGGATGAACGGACCGTCACCCTGACGACAGAGGCTGACCCCGAGAAGAGCAACATCGCGACATCGCCTATCGCCGGTTATGGACGAATCGATGTCATGACCGGCGGACCTGCTCAGGTGGCAAATCCGGGTCTGGTTTCGGCCTTCACCGAAATGACGGCCGCCCACGACTTCAAGGGGCTGAGCGGCGCAACCATCTGGGCGGCGCGGCCTCCGGAGGCGTCATTCACCGAGATTTATCCCTCCGGGCGGCAGTGGGCCTATGCACCGGTGATCGACGGCAAGAACGATCTCTTTGACCCGCGCGACAGCACCAGTGGGTTCAGCGGGAACGCCGCCAGGGTGATTGCCGACTGGATCGTGAATATCCGCGGCAGCGAGGTGGACTGGGATGAGGTGGCGGAGGAGGCCGACACCAGCGACGAAATCGTCATCAACGCCGAGGGCGACCCGCAGCCGCGCTGGACCTTGAATGGCACAATTTCAGACGAGCAGGATTACGAGGACCACCGGGTCCAGCTCGCTGCGGCGGCCGATGTCTATTTCTACGAGCGCACGGATGGGAAGGTCGGATTTCGGGTTGGCCGCTGGGAGGAGCCGACCCTGACGCTCGACATCGATGACTTTTACGACCTTCAGCTGACCGAGGGGCAGTGGGGTGCGGATGCGCCGGATGAGGTCGCAGTTGTCTACACCGAACCCGCCAATGCCTGGCGCGAGACGCCGACCGGCAGCTGGGTCGAGAATGCGGTTGCAAAGCCGGTGAAGGAAGAGCCGCGCGTCTTCATGATTTCGAACCACAATCAGGGCGCCCGAGTCGCAAAACGGCTCGCCCGGTCCAAGCGCGCAAAATACCAGCTCACCGGCACGATCGGCATGGCCGGATATGAAATCCTTGGCGGTCGTGAAGGCGGTGGAGCACACCGGATTATTCGGGTGCTGCATCCGCCGCTGGGGATCGACCAGGCTTTCGAGGTGGGCATGTTGTCGCGTGAATCCTTCGGCATGTTCACCCTGACGGCAAATTCCGTTGAGCCGGAAGACTTCGCCTTCGACGCGGCGACGGAAGAGCCGGAACGGCCGTCCTACGGCGTGACGGTCGTCTCGGACGGCAGCGTGCCGGTGCCGGCCAGCCTGACCGGCACCGCGCTGCCGCAGGGCACCATTCAATACGCCTGGCCGGCGCAGGATGCGGCGTTCACGCAAGAGGTCCGCTACCGGATCGTCGGCGACACGCACTGGCTGACCGCCCGCACCTCGGAGAGCGCGGAGGTCCTGCAGGTCACCGGCCTGGCGGATGGGGCGACGGTCGAGGCGCAGGTGCGCAATCGGACGGCCGGGGCGGGGGCATCGCCCTGGGGGCCTGAGCCGCCTATCGAGACGGTTGTCGTGGTCAACCCCACGCCACCCGGCGATCTGACCGACTTCGATGTCACCGAGGCCGGAGACGGGCAGGCCCTGGTCGAGTTCACCGCCCCGAACGATGGCCAGTATTTCGGGACGCGCATCTGGCGCGGCACCACCGCGACCTTTGGATCGGCCGCTCTGGTGCACACCGAATATGGCATCCCCAGCGCCGGCGACAGCTACACCGACGCGGCGGGCTACGGCACTTTCTACTATTGGGCGGCCCCGATCAATTCGAGCGGGATCGCCGGCACGATCGCGGGGCCCGAGCCGGTCACCCTGAGCGCGCCCGGGCCGTAACGCCCGACCGATCCACCGAACATCAGCGAGGACAGCATGACGACGCAAACCGCCGAACAGGTGCTCTTTGGCAATCCGCCTTCGGACTCCTACAAGCCGAAAAAGAGCGAGCTGAAGGTGTTTCTTGAGGAGACCGCAGCCGAGGCTCAGGGGCGGGTCTTCACGTCGCTGGTGCTGGGGCAGTCCAATGCGCGCGGGATCGGGGGATCGACTGGCGGCGATCAGTCCGCAAGCCCGCTTGTCGAGCTGTGGAATTCGAACGCATCCGGATCGACATACGCGCAGGGCAATGCGTTCAACGTCGCCGCCTTCGGCACGGCGCCCCTGAACATCGGATCGTCCGGCGCCTGGGCCAACAACCTCGGCTTTCATTTTGCCAAGGCAATGGGCGAGCGCACGGGCAACCGCCAATACCAGATCCAGGTCGCCATGGGGGGGCATGCGGTCGAGGCGTTCATCCGGAACACCGATCTGTCGACCAACGGCTGGACCCGCGACGTCAGCGATGAAAACCTCAACGCGGCGATGAAGACGGCGCTGGCCGCCGCCATGCCGCAAGTGCCGGGCGCGCCGACCAAGCTGAATGCGGTCATCATCCACCAGGGCGAAGCAAATCTTGGCGAACAGGTCGAGCTGTTCGCCCGGAAATGGATCGTCGTTCTTCAGGACCTCAAGGATACCGGCTGGATCGACGAGCAGACCGTCATCGTGTTCGGTGAGCTCTGCCCGGTGCCGGAGAACACCTATGCCCTCCGGCATCTGAACGCCCTGCGTCGCATCCAGATGGACTGGCCCAACGTGAAGATCGCGCGTTCTGTTGGCCTGACTTCCTTCGAGGCGGCAAATGTCCATTTCTCCGGCGAGAGCCTGGCGAAGTTCGGCGCGCGCTATGCGGACGCGGCAATGACGGCTCAGGAGCCGCATGAAATCGAAGCGATAGGGGGCGACCTCTCGGTCGACGCCGGTCTGGCCTGGGCGACAAGCGGAGGCTCCACGAACACCACCAATTTCGACTATGCGTCTCGTCTTCCGCGCGTTCTCAACGGCGTTCCGGCGATCATCGAGGATGCCGACCTGGGCTGGTGCTACTCTCAGCCGGCCAACGACCAGATCATTCTGCCGTCGCGTCGGATTTACCGGGTGCCGGAAAACGGTGTGTTTCGGTCCACCTTCGAGATGAAGGTTCTGGACGATCCAGCCGTTGTGATCGGCAGCCCCGGCACCGCTGACTGCCGCATCACCGTGTATGAGTGGGACGAGGATCGGAATTATCTCGGCTTCCAGAACTTCACGCCGCCGCAAAGCCCGCTGGCCTTTGCCGATGGCCGGGTTGTCGTGACCGGGACCGTTGGCCGCGCGGGAAGCGGCGCGGATGGCATTTTCACGGCAGGGGCCAAGTGGTTTGTCCCGACCTTCTTTGCCGGCGGCGGCAGCAATGATGCCGCCTTTGCCTTCAACGTCCTCGACATGCGGATCGAGGGAGACCCCAGCCCGGTGATTGAGGGCTTCGAGCCTCATGCGCAGGGCGCAAACCTGACTATCGCCTCCGGCGCAATCACCGTTACGCATGGCGCGCACGCCATCAACACCGAAGCCGCCGCCGCGTCCGACGATCTTGAGACCATCGGGACTACCGGCATTCCGAATGGCGCGCGGCTGACCATCTTCCCATCGAACGATACCAGGACTGTCGTGGCGAAAGACGGTGTCGGAAATCTCAAGCTGGCCGGGGATTTCATCATGGATAACTTCTACGACTCGCTGACCCTGATCCTGCGCGATGGCTTCTGGGTCGAGGTCGCACGTGCCGACAACGGCGCGTAACCCACCAATCCTTCAAATCTGAAACTTTGAACTTGGGAGGCCCCATGGCTGAAACCCCTGAAAGAGAGCCGTGGCATCTCGACAAGCGCATACCGGTTGCCACGCTGATCGTCTTGGCGGTGCAGTTTGGCGGCGTGGTCTGGATGCTCGCTACCCTTGCAAAGACGGTGGAAACCGTTTCGCTCGAGGTGGATCGGAACCGGATGGTGAACGCCGCGCAGGATAGCGCGATCCGCATTATCGACCTGAGCGTTGCCCGGCAGGATCAGCGGCAGCTCGGCATCATCGAGACCCTATCAGAGATCAAGGCATCGCTCCTCCGGCTGGAAGGCAAACGCTGATGAACTTCAAGGGAAAGGCAAAGCGCCTCGATGATATCGACCTCCCGCGCATCGGCGACCGGATCGGCGTCGGGGAGGATGAAATCCACGCGGTTCTGGATGTGGAGGCGC
>NZ_JBHSGI010000006.1:0-10247 GCF_042654245.1 Seohaeicola nanhaiensis | reverse complement strand
CCGCCCCGGCTGCGGACAGCTTCTGGAAGATGCCTTTTGCCAGCACGACGCTTGGCAGCGAACAGCCGCTGCTCAACAACGAGCTGCTGGGTTATGGCCGCGACCCGCTCGCCCCGGTCAAGGATGCGATCACCGCCGATGGCGATGTGGCCGTGCCAATCGACGCCCGGTTCCTCGGCATCTGGCTGAAGCTGCTGATGGGCGCACCTACGACCACCGGGGCGTCGGCGCCCTACACACACGAGTTCACCTCGGGCAGCTGGGCATTGCCAAGCGCGGCGATCGAGGTTGGCAACCCGGATGTCCCGTCCTACCGGATGCTGACTGGCGTCAAGGCCAACTCGATCAACTGGACGATGCAGCGTTCGGGCCTGGTGACGGCGACCATGAACCTGATCGCGCAGGGCGAAGCCAAGGCCACTTCGAGCGCTGCAGGAACGCTGGAGGAGCTGGTGCTGACCCGCTTCGGGTCGTTCAACGGCTCCATCAGCCGCGAGGGAGCTGCGCTCGGCAACATCGTCTCGGGCGAGATCACCTATTCCAACAACCTCGACCGGGTGGAAGTCATTCGCGCGGATGGCAAGATCGACGGTGCCGATGAGTCGATTGGCGCGCTGACGGGCAGCATTGTCAGCCGGTTCGCCAATACCACGCTGCTGGACCAGGCGACGAACGGCACGCCCTGCGAGCTGAAGTTCGATTACACGATCTCGGCTGGCGTCAAGTTCACCCTGACCGCGCACGAGGTCTATCTGCCGGTCCCGCGCCTGCCGATCACCGGCCCGGGCGGCATGCAGGCGACCTTCGCCTGGCAGGCCGCGCTGAACAGCGCCGAAGGCGTCATGTGCACGGCCACGCTGATCAACGACATGGCCGATTTCAACAACCCCAGCTGAGCGGAGACCTCATGAAGCTGCACCTGAACGCCGCCCCCGAGCGGTATGAGCTGATCCCCGGGGGTGAAAATGACCCTGGCATCACGATCACGGCGCGTCCGGCGCTCACGTCCGTGATCGAGGATGCCAAGGCGGATGACAGCCTGCTGGACTATGCCGACGAAATCCGCGCGCTGGCGGATGCGGGCGACGATGCTGCCGCATCCGCTGAGATGATCCGGTCCAAGGGGCGGGTTGGTCTCATGTTCGCCAAGGCTGTGGCGCGGCGCGTGATCGACAGCTGGGAAGGTGTCGAAGGAGAAGACGACAGCCCGGCGGCGGTGACCCCGCAGAACATCGATGCCTTCCTGGATGTGGCGCCGATCTACGACGCCTTCACCGAAAAATACCTCGCGCGCTGGCTGTTGGTGCAGCGGGAAAAAAACGTCTCTGCGCCCTCGCGGAATGGCACTTCGGCGAGGGCGCGGACTACTGCGGCTACTGCGAAAGCTTCTGCGCGGAGTGCCCGCGCCGGTCGCTCGGTCCGCAAAGCGAAGAAGGCAAGCTGATCTGGTCGCTGGTCCTGAAGTTGCGCGGCCAGCTCCGCGTGGCTTCGGGTGTGGCCGTCAGGATCCTGGGCTGGGACCTGAATGTCGCCTTCCGGCTGGGCGATGCGATGGGGGTCCACCCCTTCGCCATCGCCGAGCTGCTTCCTGACATCGAGGCCGTCGCGGTCTACCACATGAACAAAAGGGCACCAAGCTCCGATGACGCGTGAAAAGAGGTTTTCCGTTCGCATCTCGGCCGCCGGCGGTGACACCGTCAAGGCCGAGCTGCGCGGCGTCGGCGCGGCCGGCCGGGAGGCCATGGAGAACCTGCGCGACGGGGCAGGGCCTGCGGCGGCTGGTCTCGATCGGGTCGGCGACGCCGCGGCGCAGGCGCAGGCCAAGCTTGAGTCGATCGTCGCCAAGTCCACCGCCGCGCTGGCGGCGATGCGGGCGCAGTCGCAGGCCTCTTCCCCGCTGGTCGACCGGATCAACAGGGCCACCGGCGTCACCTCGGCCGGGGGCATGTCAGCGGCGGAATACATCGCCCAAGGGCAGGCGCTGGATGATCTGCGGGCCAAGTATAACCCCGTGTTCGCGGCGATCCGCACCTATCGCTCCGAGGTGTCCGCGATCAAGGCCGCGCACCTCGAGGGCGCGATTTCGGCCGATGAGATGACGGCGGCGATCAATCGCTCGCGCAGCGCATCGCTGGACAGCATTGCCGCCCTGCGCGGTCGGGCGCGTGGCATCGAGGACATGGGCAAGGCCAGCCGCATGACGGCGATGCGGCTCCAGATGCTCGGCTATCAGGTCAACGATGTGATCGTGTCGCTGGCGGGCGGCATGAACCCGATGATGGTCTTCGCGCAGCAGGGCTCGCAGATCGCGCAAATTTACGGACCGGGCAGCGGTGGCGTCGGTGGCGCGATGCGCGATCTCGGGCGGATGATCGGTGGCGTTGTCACGCGATTTCCGCAAGTCAGTGCCGCCCTTGCTGTCGGCGCCGTTGCCGTTGCTGGGCTGCGCCATGAGATCAACGAGACCAAGGGCGTCACGGTCGGATTCGGTGATACCGCTCTGGCGGTATTCCAGGTGATCGGTCGCGGAATTTATTCGTGGATCAAGCCTGCCGTTGACAAAATCGGCGAGTGGTTCTCGGCTGCCTGGGATGCGGTCATCGCCGGTGTCAAATGGGTCGGCAACGGGATCATAAATGGCATCAAAATATCGGTCGACGGCATCGGCACGGCGATCTCGACAGTGCCCGACCTTTTTGAAGCCGGTTTCAATGGCGCGGCCGCAAAGGTTTTCGAAGCGCTCTACAAGATGGGCACCGCCATCGAGGTGTTTCTCACCGGTGTCGGAGAGGGGTTCAATTCCGTTTTCGGAACGAACTTTGGACCGGTTTTCATCCCGGGTGTCGGCGGATTTGAGGTTGACCGGAAGTCTTCGGAAGAACGCAAGTTGGCTGCCGAAAAGCGATACGGCAAGGAATGGGATGATTTCGCTGCCCGGGCATCGAAAACGGCAGACGAAGACCCGATGGGAGATTTCTACAACTCCGTCCGCCGGCAGGCGATCAGGAATTCCCGCGACGGTAAGAAGGCCGGCGGTGGCGGGAAGGAAAAGGATCAGGTCGACGAGCTGGTGAAGTCGCTGCAACGGGAATTGGCCGTCTTGCGCGAGACTGATCCGGTGAAGGCGAAGATGCTGGAATACTCGGAAAAGCTGGCCGATGCCACGATGGCCGAGAAAAAGGAGGTCTTCGACCTGGTGACCGCGCTGGAAGGCGCGAAGACCGGCTGGGAATCGATCGGCATCGCCCTGAAGAACTATGCGCAGGAGGGCATGCAGACCGGCAAGGCCATCGGCGATGCCCTGGTCGGCGCATTCAAGGGGGCGGAGCAACAGTTCCGCAACTTCCTGGACGGCGGCAAGTTCGAGTTCAAGGAGTTCGTCCGCTCCATCATCGCGGATATGGCCATGATCGCAGTTCGGCGCACGTTTCTGGCGCCGGTAGCCGACTGGTTGGGTGGCCTGTTTGGGGGCGGTAAGGGTGGCGATGTAAAGGCCGGCGTCCTGCACGGCGGCGGCGACGTGGGGGCACCGGGCACAACCCGCAACGTGCCCGCGGCGCTGTTCATGAGCGCGCCGCGACTGCATGGCGGCGCGGATATTCTGCGGCATGACGAGATACCGGCCATCCTGCAGCGCGGCGAGCGGGTCCAGTCGCGGGCCGAGGTTGCGCGCGGGCAGTCGGGCCAGATGAACGGATCGTTGCACATCTCGCTGGAGCCGGGTCTGCGCGCATCCTGGCTGGGCGAGGCGCGTAACGACAGCGTGCAAATCATGAGCGCGGGCATGGCGGCGCAGGAACGGCGCACCCCGCAGTCGCTCGCGAATTACACCAAGCGGCAGGGCTGAGATGGACCGTCAGATCATCACCGTCCCGCGCGAGCTGATGCGGGTCATGAATTCGTCGTGGGATATCGACTGGCGCGGTCAGTCCATGGGCGAAACCACGGGCGGCATGAACCGCACCGTTTTCACCGCCTTCCCGCGCTGGATGGGCGCCCCCAGCCTCTACCTGCGGCGGGAAACCATCCTGTCCTGGCGCGCGCTGAAGCTGGCGGCGCAGGGGCAGGTCAACATCTACAGGCTCTCGATGATCGATCCGATCGGGTTCGATTTTCAGGGAGCTGTCTGGGGCGCCGGGATTGGTGCGGAGGGTATCCCTTTTGATGAGGGCGTCACCTTCGATGAGGGTGTCGGTTTCGACTTCCAGCCGACCTGCACGGCCGTAAACGGCGCGGCGGCGGGAGCGACGCAGCTGCGGGTCAATATCACGCCAGCCGGCATCGTGCCGCGGGTGGGTCAGATCATGGGGCATGGTGACTGGCCGTTTGCGGTGGTCGCGGTCTCGATGGTCTCCGCCGGCGTCTACGACCTGCGCATTCAGATGCCGCTTCGCGCCGCCATCGCGGCGGGCGACATGATCCTGCACGAGGGCGTCGGATTGTTTGAGGTGGCCGAGGAAGGGGGAGGTGACCTGTCCTATGAATTCAAGCACGAGGCGCGCCCCGTGTTCCGGTTCCGGGAGGTGCTGACCCGATGAGCTTCTTTCCCTCCGAGCGATACTATCGGGGCGCCACCGTTGGCGGGTTTCACCTCTGCGAGATTGACACCCCGGCCGGGCCCGTCCGGTTCATCATCGGCGCGGACGGGGCGTTTACCGATCTCAACGGCAACACCTGGGTCGGGTCGGTCCTGGGCAATGTGTCGAGTCTCGGCAGTGCCATCGGCGGCGAAGCGCCGGAGGGCAGCCTGACCCTGTCGTTTTTTCAGGATCCTCGCGCACCCGACCTGGTGGCGCAGGTCAAGGCGCTTGGCCTGGACTATGTGGCCGGTCGTTCGGTGACCTTCTACGTCCAGCCCTTCGCGACGATGGAGGAGTTTTATGCCCCGGCGGTCGCGCCGCTTCGCTGGCTGACCCGGACGGCAAAGACTATCCAGACCAGGCGCAACGGGCCGCAAGATCGATCGATCAGCCTGACGTTCGAGGCTTGGTCCGAGAAACGGCGAGGCGCGCGTCGGATCGTGATGAATACGGAGGGCCATGCCCGGCTGATAGGCGCGCCGAATCCGTCTCTGACCTTCATCCCGACCAGCAACACCGAAGAAGAAAAGCTCTGGGGGCCGGCATCGTGAGAGATGTCTATGTCGAGATGCACCGCTGGCGTGCGCTGCCGTTCGTCTGGGGCGAGACCGATTGCATGACCTGTCTGGCCGATTGGGTGCTGCGGGTGCGAGGCGTCGATCCGGCGGCACATATCCGAATGACCTATGACAGCGCGGCCAGCTGCCAGCGCCAGACCGGGTTCCTGCGCGACCCGATCGCGGCTGTTGAGGCCTGCCTCGCCACCATCGGAGGGTTGCCGCGCGTAGAGACGCCTGCCGAGGGCGATGTCGCGGTAATCATGGCGCATGGGCCTGCCGGTGGGCTGACGCCCTGCGGCGCGCTCTGGCTGGGCGAGGCCTGGGGCTGCAAGGGCCCGCGCGGGGCGACCGTGCTGAATACGCGGATGGTTCGTGATGTGCTGGCGGTCTGGGGGGTGGGTTATGCGCCGTAGTGTGCTGGTCGCCACTCTGCTGGCCTCGACGGCGTTAACGCCAACCCGTTCGGATGCCGGGCCAGTGGTGGCATGGGTTGCTGGTGCGACGGGTGTCAGCGCGGCCAGTGGAATTGCGACCGGCGCCTTTGCCACCGCGTTTCAGGCGGGGTTGAGCTTTGCGACAGGCAGTGTGTTAGGCGGGTTCGCTGTGCGGGCTGTGCTTTCGCTGGGCCTCTCGGCAATCGCCGCCAAGCTGGCCCCGAAGCCGCCGATCCCGACGCCGGCGGCACAGATGGTGAATTATGCCCAGACCATCAGCTTTGCCGAGCGGGTCTATGGGCGCACCCGCAAAGGGGGGCCGCTGGCCTATACCGCCTTCGGCAACAACCGGCGATATTATGTGCCGATCCTGGCTGCGCATCCTATTCAGGGTATTGTCGAGCACTTCCTCGACGAGCGATCCGCAACCCTGACCGCAGAGGCAGACCCGAACCTCAGCAATATCGCGACCGCCCCTATGGCCGGATATGGCCGGATCGACGTGATGACGGGAGCGGAAGGACAGGTGGCAAACGCCGGTCTCGTCGCCGCCTTCGAGGAAGTCACCGAGGAATTCGACTTTGCTGGTCTGGCTGTTGCGGTTCTCTGGGCCAAGCGACCACCGCAGGACAAGATCACCGAGATTTATCCGGAAAGCCGGCAATGGGCCTATACGCCGGTCCTCGACGGCAAGAATGATATCTATGACCCGCGCGACGGCAGCAGTGGCTGGACCAACAACGCGGCGCTGGTGATCGCCGACTGGATCGTCACCAGCCTGGGCGAAGAAGTCGATTGGGATGAGGTCGCAGACGAGGCGGATGTCTGCGACGAAATCGTGATCAACGCCGAAGGCGACCCGCAACCGCGCTGGACAATCAACGGCACGCTCTCGGATGCGACGGACTACGAGGATCAGCGTGCGCAGCTCGCCGCGGCTGCCGATGTCTATTTCTACGAGCGGACAGACGGCAAGGTCGGCTTCATCGTCGGACGCTGGATGGAGCCCGAAATCATCCTTGACCTCGAGCAGGATTTTTTCTCGGTCGAAGACGTCGAGGGCCAGTGGGGAGAAGACGCCCCCGATGAGGTGGCGATCGTCTACACCGAACCGGACAACGCCTGGCGCGAGACGCCCTCGGGCAGCTGGATCGAGGAAGAGGTGCCGAGACCGCTGCGGGATACCCCGCAGGTCTTCCTGGTCACGAACCACAATCAGGCGAGCCGGATCAACAAGCGGCTCGCCAGAACGAAACGGGCGCAGTTCCAGCTCTCCGGGACCATAGATGCAATCGGTTTCGAAATGCTGGGCGGGCGTGAGGGCCCGCGCGGTGGAGGACGGGGGCACCGGTTCTTCGGGGTACGCGACCCGCTGACGGGCGCCGTTCAGGCCTATGAGGTCGGAAATTTGACGTTCGAGACCTTCACGGTCTTTTCGCTGACCGCGAATTCGGTCAACCAGGAAGACTTCGCCTTCGACGCGGCGACGGAAGAGCCGGAGCGCCCCTCCTACGGCGTGACGGTCGTCTCGGACGGCAGCGTGCCGGTGCCGGCCAGCCTGACCGGCACCGCGCTGCCGCAGGGCACCATTCAATACGCCTGGCCGGCGCAGGATGCGGCGTTCACGCAAGAGGTCCGCTACCGGATCGTCGGCGACACGCACTGGCTGACCGCCCGCACCTCGGAGAGCGCGGAGGTCCTGCAGGTCACCGGCCTGGCGGATGGGGCGACGGTCGAGGCGCAGGTGCGCAATCGGACGGCCGGGGCGGGGGCATCGCCCTGGGGGCCGGAGACGGCCATCCAGACGGTTGTCGTGGTCAACCCCACGCCCCCGGGCGCCTTGAGCGATTTCGCGGTCGCTCCGGCCGGCGACGGGCAGGCGCTGGTGAGCTTCACCGCGCCGAATGACGGCCAGTATTTCGGGACGCGCATCTGGCGCGGCACCACCTCGACTTTCGGATCGGCCGCTCTGGTGCACACCGAATATGGCATCCCCAGCGCCGGCGACAGCTACACCGACGCGGCGGGCTACGGCACTTTCTACTATTGGGCGGCCCCGATCAATTCGAGCGGAATTGCGGCCCCGCTCACGGGTCCGGAGTCCGTCACCTTGAGCCCGCCCGGCCCGTAACGCCCGACCGATCCACCGAACATCAGCGAGGACAGCATGACGACGCAAACCGCCGAACAGGTGCTCTTTGGCAATCCGCCTTCGGACTCCTACAAGCCGAAAAAGAGCGAGCTGAAGGTGTTTCTCGAGGAGACCGCAGCCGAGGCTCAGGGGCGGGTTTTCACGTCGCTGGTGCTGGGGCAGTCCAATGCGCGCGGAATCGGGGGATCGACTGGCGGCGATCAGTCCGCAAGCCCGCTTGTCGAGCTGTGGAATTCGAACGCATCCGGATCGACATACGCGCAGGGCAATGCGTTCAACGTCGCGGCCTTCGGCACGGCGCCCCTGAACATCGGATCGTCCGGCGCCTGGGCCAACAACCTCGGCTTTCATTTTGCCAAGGCAATGGGCGAGCGCACGGGCAACCGCCAATACCAGATCCAGGTCGCCATGGGGGGGCATGCGGTCGAGGCGTTCATCCGGAACACCGATCTGTCGACCAACGGCTGGACCCGCGACGTCAGCGATGAAAACCTGAACGCGGCGATGAAGGCGGCGCTGGCTGCCGCCATGCCGCAAGTGCCAGGTGCGCCGACCAAGCTGAATGCGGTCATCATCCATCAGGGCGAGGCAAATCTCGGCGAACAGGTCGAACTGTTCGCCCGGAAATGGATCGTCGTTCTTCAAGACCTGAAAGATACCGGGTGGATCAACGAGCAGACGGTCATCGTGTTCGGTGAGCTCTGCCCGGTGCCGGAGAACACCTATGCCCTCCGGCATCTGAACGCCCTGCGTCGCATCCAGATGGACTGGCCCAACGTGAAGATCGCGCGCTCTGTCGGCTTGACTTCCTTCGCGGCGGCAAATGTCCACTTCTCGGGGGAGAGCCTGGCGAGGTTCGGCGCGCGATATGCCGATGCGGCAATGACCGCTCAGGAGCCGCATGAAATCGAAGCGATCGGGGGCGACCTCTCAGTCGACGCCGGTCTGGCCTGGGCGACCAGCGGCGGTTCCACCAACACCACCAATTTTGACTATGCCTCCCGCCTTCCGCGCGTTCTGAATGGTGTCCCGGCGATCATCGAGGATGCCGACCTGGGCTGGTGCTACTCTCAACCGGCCAACGACCAGATCATTCTGCCGTCGCGTCGCATCTACCGGGTTCCTGAAAACGGCGTCTTCCGATCCACCTTCGAGATGAAGGTCCTGGACGATCCTGCTGTCGTCATCGGCAGCCCGGGGACCGCTGATTGCCGGATTACGGTGTATGAGTGGGACGAGGATCGGAATTATCTCGGCTTCCAGAACTTCACGCCGCCGCAAAGCCCGCTGGCCTTTGCCGATGGCCGGGTTGTCGTGACCGGGACCGTTGGCCGCGCGGGAAGTGGCGCGGATGGCATTTTCACCGCTGGTGCCAAATGGTTTGTCCCGACCTTCTTCGCGGGGGGCGGCAACAACGATGCCGCCTTTGCCTTCAACATCACCGACTGGCGGATCGAAGGCAATCCCAACCCGGAAATCTCGGGCCTCGTGCCGCATGAGCAAGGCCCGAACCTGACGATCGCATCGGGTGCGATATCGATCACCCATGGCGCGCATGCCGTCGACACCGAAGCGGCGGCTCTTTCATCCGACCTGGTAAACATCGCTACCGCAGGTATTCCCGATGGGTGGGTGACGACGATTTTCCCGGTGAACGATGGCAGGACTATCGTGGCGAAAGATGCTGTCGGAAACCTCAAGCTGGCCGGAGATTTCAGCATGGACGGATTGTACGACACTCTGACCATACGGAAGCGCGGCAGCTTCTGGGCCGAGGTCGCACGTGCCGACAACGGCGCGTGAGGAGCTGCAGGATGCAGGATCAATACCCCGACATCATGTCCCGCCTGATCGGCTCGATGCCGGAACAGATCGGCGCGCTTGTCGTCTCGGGCGCGGCTGGCGCATACGTGCGCGCTGTGTTCGCGCCCGAGGCATCGTGGAAGCGGCGCATGGTCGAAGGTCTCGCCGGCGCTTGCGGTGCGATCTTTCTCGGCGGCCTGGTCGGCCACATGCTCGACAGCCTGACCGGCGGCGGATCGTGGTCGTATCTGGCCGCAGGTTTCATCATGGGCGAGGGCGGGATCGCCGCGATCCGCGGGGTTCGAAAGCTGATCCTGGAAAGGGCAGCAAAATGAGCCTGCTGTTCGCAAACAATCTGACCTCTGCGGTTGTCATTCTGGCCTGCTGGTGGCTGGCGCACATCAACGCGAAGGCAGTGCCGCCTGGGCGCGCGGTGGCGGCGGGCTATGCGCTGGTCGGCATCAGCGTGCTGTTCACGATGATGGTCCGAAATCTTGCCATCGAGACCGGCGTTGCCGTGGCCTGGCTTGTCGTTCTGACAAAGGCCGCTCTCGGAACGACGCTGCTTTTGACCATCTATCGCCGCGCCAAGCTGGGAGAGAAGTGATGAACTTCAAGGGAAAAGCCAAGCGCCTCGATGATATCGACCTGCCGCGCATCGGCGACCGGATCGGCGTCGGGGAGGATGAAATCCACGCGGTTCTGGATGTGGAGGCGC
>NZ_JBHSGI010000005.1:0-573159 GCF_042654245.1 Seohaeicola nanhaiensis | reverse complement strand
CTCTCCGCCGTCGCCCTCGCCGCAACCGTCATGTTCTAGCTTTGAAGATCAATGAGTCTGGAGCCTAAACCTCACGGCTTTGGGCTCGCGAAGAACACCGTGGCCTTTTTTAAGATTTCCCGCTCCTCCTTGAGAATGCGGTTCTCGCGCCGAAGTCGATCATTCTCTTGGGCAAGGCTCAGATCCTCTTTCGCCACCACATCCGTGTCTCGGTGTGCCGTGATCCATTTGTTCAGCGTCGACATCCCGACACCCAGATCGTCAGCCAACTGTTTGCGCGTCAGCCCACTGGTTAGCGCAATACGCACCGCATCTTTGCGGAATGCGTCCGTTCTTCCATCTCCCATAGTCAGTCTCCTTTGTTGCAGTAAATGCTATCAAAGGAACGGCATCAAACCGCGACAGGTCCAGAAAGCCTTGAAAGGCGAACGCTCGGTTCCGGAGCTAGCCGGGCGATAAGCTTCTCGACGCGATCGAGAAGCTTGTCGGGATGACGAAAGATGGCCTTTTCAAGTATTTCCGGACGAGGCCCGAGATTATCCACCAACCGGGAGAGCCGGCAGGTTGGTCCGTAATCCCGTGCAGCCTCGGCCAACTGATCCCGGCTCATGCCCCCGTACCCGCGATCAATTACTTTGGGGCAGGTCCAGCACGATCCGATCACCTGCGCAACCCGAAACGCAAGGCGTCAAATGAGTTCCCCGTTCATGCGCCGGCAAAACAAGATCGCGATGAACAGGTGTGCCTTCGAGGTAGCGAGTCTTGCAGTCGAGGCATACACCGCCTTCGCATGAGGATGGAACCTCCACACCGGCAGCACGCAAGGCTTCGAGCATTGTCTCGCCCGCCCCTACTGGCACGATCTGGCCACTGTTGGCCAATTCGACGACGTATGCCGCTTGCTGACCTGTCTCACCAGCGCCGAATAGCTCGATGTGCAATCTTTCACCCAAGCGATCCTCGAACTCGCGTGCCTCGGAGATCATTCTCCCCGGGCCACAAACATAGATGTGATCTTCAGGCCCCAGACCATCAATCAGCCCCGAAAGATCTAAACGCGAACCATCGTCGCTATAGTGAACCTTCAGACGATCGGCCGGAACGTCGCCGAGAAATCTCGAAAACCCGTCATGCTGCGCGGAGGGCGTGCAAACGTGAAGCTCGAAGTTTCTTCCGGTTCGAAGAAGCTCGGGCAACATCGACAGGAACGGTGTAATGCCGATGCCGCCGGCAACAAGCACAACGCGACCTTCGGAGATCAGCGGAAAGTGGTTCCGCGGCAGAGAGAGCAGCAAAGGCATTCCGGGCGCCAATGCGTCATGCACTTCGGCCGAGCCACCGCGCCCGGCCGCGTCCCTTGCAACGGCGATCAAATACCGTGTCGGCTCGTCCGGACTGCCGCACAGGGAATATTGCCGGATGCGTCCGCTGGGCAGGTGAACATCGACGTGGGCACCCGATGTGAAGGGCGGCAGTTCCCAATCATCATGGTCGGCGAGTTCGATCAGGCGAACATTCCCGGGAAGTGCTTCGATCCGGCGGATTTCAACGGAAACTCGGTGAATGGATTTTGCCATTGCGCTACTCCGGCCTGACAATGTCGTCGAGCGCGATCTCGCCGCCAGTCAGGATGCGGGCATGCAAGCCCGAACGATTGATAAGGATCGTGAAAATGTCCTGCCCGGTGATCTGCTCGATGTGCCGGCATGGGGTCGACAAGCGCGTGCCCTCGAGCAGGACTTCACCGATCCGAAAGCGGCGGCCGACAAGATGGTTCAGTGGCACGTCCCGGACCGTGACGTTGCGCCGATGATCGGAAGGGACCAGCGTCACTTTGTGGTCACGCAACAGCGCCTCAAGGGTTTCGGCTTCGAAGAGCGTGACCTGTCGCCCCTCCTCCGGGCGATCCGAGTAGAAACCCTCTCCAGTTGAATAGCGGTCACCGGTGATGCCGCGCCCGGCAACCAACTCTAGCCGTTGCATGCTCCGCATCGGCAGAAACGAGCGTGGGGCGATGTGGAGGTGTTCGACCCGTCCAATCCAGCTCGTCATCACAGCGCCTCCGGCAGTCCGGGCATCGGATGGTACCCGGGTAGCGCCCGGATGCGATCGATCCATGCCAGAACATTTGGGCATTCGTCCAAGGGCAGTTTTCCCTGTCGGGCCAGACCGACATAGGGGAACACCGCCAGGTCGGCGATGGTCGGCCGGCCCAAGCAGAGCCATTCACGCCCGCCAAGAACCCGCTCAAGCAGCGCCAGAACCTTTCGGCCGATGGCTTGCGCACGGTCAATGTCGATCGACTTGTGCGGATCGAGGAAGTGCAGCCGTGCCAATTGCGGACCGTTAGACACCTCTTTGGCGCCATAGGAAAGCCATTCGGCTATCGCCGCCATGCCTTCCGGAGAAGCGTCGATCCATTCCGGTGCATATTTCATTGCAAGATACAAGAGGATCGCCTGACTGTCCTGAACGACAAAATCGCCATCCTTCAAGACCGGGATCTGTTGCACTGGATTGAGTTTGGCAAACTCCTCGGTCCGGGTTTCCCCTTCGAGGACTGCGACCGGAAGCAATTCCAGTGGTTTGCCGATCATGGCGCACAACAGTCGGATTTTGTGACAGTTGCCCGAGAGCGGGTGATCGTAAAGCAAAAAGTCTGGCATGGTGTCCTACTTGAAAAGATCGTTGAGGTTCTTGTTCTGCCCCCCAGCGGGAGCGCCGAAACCACTGTCGCGGGTTCCGAAATCGACTGACTTGTCGGTGCCCACGGCAAAGTCAGGCTCTGGGCGGGAGATCAGATCGGGGAAAGCGATGAGAAAGCCCATCACCAGCACGTTGATGCAGATGAAGCTGAGCGCCCCATAGTAGACGGCTTCGTTCGAAAGACGGGTTGCACCCTGCGTCGGAGCGACCGATCGGAGATAGAACAGGGCAAATCCGAACGGCGGCGTCAGGAAGGAGGTTTGCAGGTTGATCGAGATGAGTAGTGCGAACCAGAGGGGATCGATCCCCAGGGCATTCGCCGCAGGCAGCAGCAAAGGAATGACGATGAAGGCGATCTCGAAGAAATCCAGGAAGCATCCCAGGATGAAGATCAGCACCATCGAGAAGACGACAAACCCGATTTCGCCACCGGGTAGAGTAGTGAGCAGTTGATGGAGCCACTCGTCTCCGCCCAAACCGTAAAAGGTCAGGCTGAACATCTTTGCTCCGATCAGGATGAAGAAGACGAAGACCGTCAACCGCGTTGTCCGCTCGACGATACTGGCCAGATCTGCCAATGACAGGCGTCGTCTCAGCATCGCAAGAAGCAGTGCGCCCACCGCACCCAAGGCGCCACTTTCAGTCGGAGTGGCAACGCCCAGGAAAATTGTGCCCAGCACCAGGAAGATCAGACCCAGTGTCGGAACCAGTGCCATGACAGTCCGACGAGCAAAGGGTGACACGCCCAGGCGGCCCCGCCCACCATCGAAAGCGGCAAGCGCTACGACAACTGCCGCCGCAACTGCTATCGAAGAAATGATCCGGCCGGCCGGCTCCATGAAACCCAGCGCGAATTGCGCGATCCAGCCCGCGACGGCACCGACCGCTACCAGAAAGATCAGCCCGAAGTAGTCGCGCGGTGCCGGCGGTGTCTCGGTCGAGGCCGGGAGCATTCGCGGGAACAGCAGCGAAATGGCTGCAATTGCCAAAAGATAGGCCCCGATCAACAGAGCGGAAGGAACCAAAGCGCCACGATAGATCTCGCCGACGGGAACCATAACCTGGTCCGCCATGACGATGAGCACCAGAGACGGCGGCACGATCTGCGACAGGGTGCCGGCGGCGGTTATGGTTCCGGCGGCGAAATGCGGATTGTACCCGCTGCGCAGCATGATCGGCAGGGCGATCAGGCCCATGGTCATAACTGATGCCGATACGACTCCGGTGGTCGCGGCCAGCAACGAACCAACCAGGATCACCGCATAGCATAGACCGCCACGCATGCGTCCGAACAGGCGGGCGACCACCCCGAGGAGCTCTTCGGCGATGCCCGTCTTCTCGAAGATCGCGCCCATGAGGGTAAAGAACGGCACAGCCAGCAGGACATCGTTGCTGATGATACCAAATATCCGGTCCGGCTGGGCCTGCAACAACGGCCACGCCAGAGTGATGTCGCCTGGCGCCAACTCCGACACAAGAGTGCCGACAGCAAAGAATGCCAAGCCACCGGCGGCAAGCGTGAAAGCCACCGGGAATCCCATCATCAAAAGCAACATGATGCTCAGGAACATCAATGGTGCCAGGTTCTGAGCGACGAAATGCAGCACGGCTTCGGCTCACTCGATGGGTCGCGCATCGTCATCTGATGGAGACGGTGCGTCACCACCTCGCAACAGACGCAAGAGCGCAACAAGGGATTGAAGACAGAGCAGAAGGAACCCGAGCACGATGATCCCCCGCATCGGCCAGACCAGCAGTCCGCCCGTATTGATCGAGGTTTCGTTCTGCGACCATGACCGCATGAAATATGGCCAACTGAGCCACAGCATCAGCGAAGAAAACGGCAGGAGAAGACACAAATGCCCGAAAATCTCGATCCCGCGCCTCAGTCCACGTGGAAAGCGGGACGAGATCAGTTCGATACGCACATGCCCGTTTTCCTGGAGGACCCATGCTGCGGCGAGCATGACGGCGGTTCCCACAAGATACCACTGCGCCTCGAGCATGGCATTCGAGCTGATGGCAAAAACCTTGCGCATCAGTGCGTTGCCCGCACTCAGCACGGCTGCCGCGAGCATCAGCCAGGCTGCCGCCCGGCCGATACCGCGAGTTAGCCGCTCGATAAGAAGCAACGGGTTCACGTCGCCATCAGCCGCGAATGAGCACGTTCTCGGCTGCGACATCGTTGACCGACATCCAGCGGAGTTGGTCATCGAGGAACGCTCGCCAATGCTCATGGATGCGCTTGAAGTCGGGATCGGCCTCGCCCTGCTCAGTGAAGAGCTTGTCCGCGCTCTTGCGCATCGCCGACATGACTTCATCGGGCCAAGCCCGCAACTCGGCTCCACCGGCGATGAGCCTGCGCAGTGCGGCCACATTGAGGCTGTCATATCGCGCCAGCATGTCCGAATACGTCCAGGCACAAGCCATTTCGAGCGCGGCCTTGTAGGCTGGGGACAGCGACGCCATGGCGTCCTTGTTGATCATCAACCCAAGCGACGCACCCAGTTCCAGGATGCCGGGCGCATAGTAGTATTTCGCGACCTTGTTGAGACCCAGGGTTTCATCATCGGTTGGGCTGGTGAACTCAACTGCGTCCAGCGTGCCGCGCTCCATGGCAGGGTACAGATCACCGATCGCGATCTGCTGAGGTACCGCACCCAGATCGGAGTAGATATAGCCGAGATACCCAGCGGCGCGAATGCGCAGCCCCTTGAGATCGGTAATGCTGTCGATCGGCTTGCGGAACCATCCGCCCATCTGCGCCCCGGTGTTGCCAGCGGGGATCGAGACCATGTTGAAGGCATCGTAGACTTCATCGAGCAGTTCCTTGCCGCCCCCATGGTGGAACCAGGAGAAATGCTGCCGTGGCGTCATTCCGAATGGAACGCCGGCATCGAAGGCCAAAGCCGGCTTCTTGCCGACATAGAAGAAACCAGGCGAATAGCCGGCCTCGGTCGTTCCAGACTGTACCGCCTCGAGCACGCCAAGCGGCGGAACGAGTTCGCCGGCGGCATAGGCCTGAATCTCGAAACCGCCGTCAGTGAGTTCGGCCACCTTTTCGGCAAGACGAACCGCGCCACCCTGAACCGTCGACAGGCTGCTCGGGAAGCTGCTCGGCATGCGCCATTTCACCTTGGTCTGCGCTTGGGCTATCGACGGCACGGCCAAAGCTGCGGGCACCACCGCTGCACGCCCGAGAAATTCTCTTCGTTTCATGAACCCTCTCCTGTCTTTATGTCTGGCCGGCTCGTTCCGTCGGCGCGATGTTGTCTCACTTGCTGATTTAGACAACTTGTTGCCCAATGGGCAATGAAAATTTGCACGGCAGATTGAGCTTCACTCGGGAACGCACAAAAAACGCCCAAACGGGTGGCTTGTATGTTCCCTTTCACAGGGCAACTCGTTTACCTTATGGGCAACCGAAGTCGACGAGGCACCATGGATACCAATGAACCACTGATCCAGATTGGTCTCCGGGCCCGCGAAATGCGGCGCCGCCGGAACTTGACGCTTGATGAGCTGGCCAGTGCCGCCTCGTTGAGCAAAGGGCACCTGTCCCGTTTCGAGCGTGGCGAAAAATCCCTCAGCATGGCCGCGCTGCTCCGCCTGACGGAAGCATTGCAGATGTCAGTCGCAACCCTTGTGGGCGAAGACCATGACAAGGAAGACGTCCACATCGTACGCCGGTCTGAGCGCAAGCTCTTGGCCGCAGATGCAGCCAATGAAGGCGTCATTTTGCAGTCCCTGAACAGCTCCACACTTGGGCGCCCGCCTTATGAAGCCTTTGTCTTGACCTGTCCGGAAGGAGTGGCCCACAAATCCGAAGCTTTCCATTCCGGTTGCGAAGCGATGTTCGTTTTGCGCGGCGTCGTGACAGTTAACCTTGATGGAAGGAAAGTCGTCTTAGAAGCGGGAGACTTCCTGGAGTTTCCTGGACACATGCGTCATCTGGTCAGCGCAGGCGCCGGCGGAGCCGAGCTCTTGCTTACCGTAGTAGGCGGCTGAACATCGACGAGGCCCGAGATTATTCGCCTACCAGCCCTGATGTACAATCGCTTCTACACTTCGAAGCAGAGTCATTCTTGTCTCGGTATCTAAGCCCGCTGGCGTTCGATGCCGGAGCTATGACATCCTAACTTAGTGTCCACGAAACCGGCAGCAGTGAGCTACACCCCGTCTCTTGGACAGTTTCCGGGGTGATTTAAGCTACTCTCTGGCCCTGCTGGTCGGTTTTTATCTGGTTGAAGTAGACCACGGTGGGCGGCTGTCCGCCATGGGCGGCGTGGGGCTGGTGGTTGTAGAAAGTGATCCACCGGCCAACCCCGGCCTTCGCCTGCGGACCGGTTTCCCAGGCTTGCAGGTAGACGCACTCATACTTCAGGGACCGCCGTCCTTCGGACCGTTCGATGAAGATGTTGTCGAGACACCGGCCCTTGCTGTCCATCGAGATCCGGGTGCCGATCCGCTTCAGCCTGTCGCTCCAGGCGAAGGACGTGAACTGCGACCCCTGATCGGTATTCATGATCTCGGGCGGGCCGAAGCGGTGGACCGCCTCGTTCAGCTCCTCGACGCAGAAGTCGGCTTCGAGCGTGTTCGAGATGCGCCAGGCCAGCACTTTGCGTGTGAACCAGTCCATGATGGCAACCAGATAGAGGAAGCCTCGTCGCATCGGCATATAGGTGATGTCGGCGCACCAGACCTGATTGGGCCGATCGACCCGCAGGCCACCCGAGCCGGGTAGGGGTAGGTCTTGTGCCTTCGCGGGCTTGCTGGTTTTGGGCTTCTGGTAGATCGGCATGAGCCGCATCAGCCGCCGGATGCGCTTCACGTTCACGGCGTGGCACTCGTTCTGCAGGTGCCAGGTCATCTGCTGGACGCCGGAGAACGGGGTTTCCAGAAACTGCCGGTCGATCAGCCGCATGAGCGTCAGGTTCATCTCGGTCTCGCCCAACGGTGCGTAGTAGAACGACGACCGCGAGATCGACCGCAGGCGGCATTGCGCCCCGACCGAAAGCGCAGGGTGAGAGCGCTCGATCATCACGAGCCTCACTTGCCGGTCCAAGGTTTGAGCTTTCTGGACAAAAAATCGTTGGCGACTGCCAGCTCTCCGATCTTCGCGTGCAGCGACCGAACCGTCTCCTCGTCGACCTCGGCCTTCTCTTTCCCGCCGCGCTCGAAGATGTCCGATGCCCCCTCGAGCAGCGCGCTCGCCATTGTCCTCGGACCAATGGCGGACTATGGCTCGCTCCACTGATGAATCATCGTCGGATGCACACCGTATTCCGCGGCCAGCTCCGACGCGGTGCGCTCGCCCTTCACGGCTTCCAGCGCCACGCGAGCCTTGAAGCCCGCGTCATGGTTTCTGCGTTTCGACATGTTCTGATCTCCTCGTTCTTGGAGACCAACAGACGTCAGATCGTAGCTTACGTCACTGTCCGAATTTCGGGGGGTAGCTCACTTAATCGAGCCAGAGACACTCCACTTCACATCTCCGTTTCAGCTTCGCAAGCGCGGTGTGGAGACCCGGCTGACGCTGGGCGATGTTCCCGCAGACCGCGACGACGTCTTGATCCGCAACATTGCTTTGGCCCAAAAGTGGTTCGATCAGATCAGGTCAATCATTCAGCCATAACGCGATGTCCTCCGGCGTCTCGAAGAGCCGGATCCAGCGCATGATTGGCCTGGCCTTCCTCGCACCGGACCTGCTGCGCGATGTCATGGAAGGCCGTCAGCCAGTCGGCTTCACTTCCGAATGGTGCGTACGCCATTCCCTGCCGTCGGACTGGTCCGACCTGCGCAAGCTGCTCGCCACCCTCTGATCGCACCTTCCCACACCTCGGATGGCGAAAAAGCCAATCGCAGACACCGGCCGGTTTGCGGGCCAAAGCTGCGACCATTCCTGGTCTGCCAAGTGGGACGGCACGCGCAAGCAGCGGAAATGTCGCGACTATCTGCGACACACCTTGGATGGTCTGCAAACCTGAAAGTGGTTGGCTGGGGAGGCAGGATTCGAACCTGCAACCTGCGGTACCAAAAACCGTTGCGCTACCGTTGCGCCACTCCCCAACTTGCTGGGCTAGTTATTCCGACACGCGCGGCTGTGCAAGACCTGAAATGGCGGATTTCGATGTGATGTTGAAGTGACGTCATCGGGGCGATGGGTGGATCGCTTCAGTTGCCGTTTCGGCGCGCAATTCCGTGGCTCATGCGGCACTGCAAGGGGTTCTTGGCGGCGAAGCTGCTGCGATGAGTCGGAGTGCGGTCGGAGGCCGGTCATCGGCGGTTTGGGGAGAAGTCTGTGGGCAAATCCCGATATCCCAATTTTTCGAGCGACTTCCGCTGTATAACTCACATTGGCACTGAAAAGCCTAACCGAGTTCCATGGTTGCAATGGCCTGAAGCGTGTCGTCGGTTTCGGGTGCCGGGCCGCGAAACATCCGCGCCGTTTCGAATGTCATCTCGAATCCCAGATTGCGCAGGCGGGCAGCCAGGGCGACGTTTTCGGACGGGACATCCACGATCACCCGACCCGCCGGCATGGCGCCAAGGCAGGCCCGCGCCAGAGTAACCGCATCCTCTGCGGTTTCTCCGATCAGAGGTCCGATCTTTGCACCCTCGCGGCAGCGGCGGATGGTGGCGACGCCGAGGATGTCGGTGAGATTCCGCCACACGAGCGTGGTGCGGTCGGGAGCAGGGGCAAACCAGGCAGCCGTGAAACCCGGCCGGCTGACCCCATTGGCGGTGCGGTCAAGGCGGGCGAGATTCTCCAGGTCTTCGGGCCTGGCAGGACTGATTTGTCCATGCGCCGCGCCGTCGAGATGCCCCTCGAAACGACGTGTCGCTCCGGCCCGAATGAAACCCGACCGAGCATAATTTGCCTGCTGCGCGGCCACTCCGTCGAGTCCCACGGTGCGTGTGCCGGCGTGATCGAGCGCGTGCTTCCACAACGCCAAACCGATTCCCTGGCCCCGGAAATCCGGGCGGCAGAGGTAGAGTCCGAGGAAAGCGAAGGTCTTGGAGTGGTTCACGACCGAAATCGAAGCGACCGGCTGGCCCCCGACTTCAGCGAGAAAGAACCCCTCCGGATCTGCGGCATGGAAGGCCGGGGCGTCGTCCAGACCGGGATTCCAACCCTCTTCTGCAGCCCAGTCAAGAATCGCTGCAATCTCCTCAGCTCTGGCGGTGCGGAAGTTTGTTTTCATGGGTTCAGCGCCTCGCGCAGCGAGGTCGGCATCGACGTCACGTTCCGCAGGTCGAGCGATGTCAGGAGATCGAGCAGATGGTGTTTCATCAAGTCTTCGGCCAGATCGCCGTCCTTTTGCTCGAAAGCTGAAACCAGCGCGATATGGGCATGGCTTTCGCACATCGCGGCGCGGCGATGCCAGTAAAGCGCAATGATCAGCGACGACCTTGCGACGAGTTCGGAAATGAAGGCTTCGATGGTGGCCTGATCGGCCATCCGGGCGATCTCGATATGGAATCGGCCCGAAAGATGCAGGGCCTTGCCGTGTTCGCCCGCCGCCAGGGCCTCTTGCTCGGCCCGGATGTGCTCGCGCAGAGTGGCGATGCTCTGGGGCGTGCTGCGCTCGGCGGCAGAGCGGGCGGTACGCGGCTCGAGCAGGGATCGCGCCTCGAATACCTCGCGCGCCTCCCGCACCGTCGGCTGTGCGACAAAGGCGCCCCGGTTGCGTCGATGTTCGACCAGTCGCCGGTGGCCAAGGCTTTGCAGTGCCGCGCGTACAAGGGTGCGGCTGATGCCGTAGACCTCCCCCAGTTCGTCTTCGCCAAGCTTGGTGCCGGGCGGAAGGCGGTGTTCATGGATGGCCCGTTCTAGGTCTGTCGCCACCGTTTCCGCCGTCCAGGGCGACACTTCCAGATTGTTCATTACGTTTGCTCCGTTGCGCCTGATTCTGCGTTGAAACGACGGATGAGGGCAAGCCGGAGCAGACGGGAGTGATTTGGCACAATATTGTATACATTAATGTGCCTAATATTGCGCACAGGCGTGCTGTGTCTGCGTAAAAGCCGGGCAGACGCGGATTCTCGAACCCGGTGCGTTGGAATTATCTCATCACTTCGCAAACCCTCGCCACAGACTTGAAGGCACTTGGCAGCGGGGCGAACATGCGGACAGGAAACGATCTGGAACTCGTGCATCTGACCAAGCGCTATGGCGAGACGGTGGCGGTGAATGACCTCAACCACGTCTTCGCGCCGGCAAGCTATGTCTGCCTGCTCGGGCCGTCGGGTTGCGGGAAATCCTCGACGCTGCGGATGATCGCCGGACACGAGAGTGTCAGCGATGGGGCGATCCTGCTCGACAAATCCGACATTTCTGCCATGCCCCCGGCCCAGCGGGGCACGGCGATGATGTTCCAGAATTATGCGCTTTTTCCGCATCTGAACGTGAGGGACAACGTGGCCTTCTCCCTGCGGATGAAGGGGGTGGACCGCGAAACCCGGCACCGGAGCGCCGATGAGCTGCTGGCGCTTGTCCACATGACGCAATTTGCCGAACGCCTGCCAGCGCAGCTGTCGGGCGGTCAGCAACAGAGGGTCGCGCTGGCGCGCGCGCTGATCGCCAAGCCGAAGGTGCTGCTGCTGGATGAACCGCTTTCGGCGCTCGATCCGTTCCTGCGCATCCGGATGCGGGCGGAACTCAAGCGGTTGCAGCGGGAGCTTGGCATCATTTTCCTGCACGTGACGCATGGTCAGGACGAGGCGCTCGCGCTTGCCGATGAAGTCGTTGTGATGAACAACGCCGTCATCGAACAGGCGGGTCCGCCGCGCGAGGTCTGGGGCGCGCCGAGGACCGAATTTGTCGCGCGCTTCATGGGCGGACACAACGTCATCACCTTCGGCACCGGCAAGGTTGCGGTGCGCGCTGACGAGGTGCGGCTGGCCGAGACCGGCATTCCGGCGACGCTGACCTCGGTCGAATACCAGGGTGCGACGGTCGCCGTTTCGGCCCGCACCGAAGCCGGGGAGGAGATCTTCGCGATCCTGCCCGAAGACGCCTATTTCAAGTCACCGAAATCGCCGGGCGAGGGCGTGACGCTTGCCTGGGATGAGGGGCGGATGCACCGCCTCCAAGCCTGAACATAACTGACAACAGGGGAAACAGAATCATGTCCAAGATGAGATACAGCCGTCGCACGATCCTCAAAGGCGGGGTCGCCACAGTCGCCGCCACTGCGTTTCCGGCGCCGATGGTTTGGGCGCAGGACATCAAGAACATCACGCTGCGCCAGTTCGGCACGGGCGTTTCGAACCTCAACGATGTGGCCAAGAAGGTTAAGGAGGACCTGGGCTTCACATTGGAGATGACCGCTCTGGATTCCGACAGCGTTACCCAGAGGGCAGCAACGCAGCCGGATTCCTTCGACATCGCCGATATCGAATACTGGATCTGCAAGAAGGTGTGGCCGACGGGCAACCTGCAGGCGATGGATACCAGCAAGATCAAGAACTACGATAAGATCGTGGGCATCTTCCGCTCGGGCAAGCTGACACCCGAGAGCGTCATTGCCCAAGGCACCGCGCCGCACACGGTTGGCTTTGTGGAGGGACCGGACGGCAAGACCTTCGCCAAGGAAGAGACCGGCTGGATGACCCTCATCCCGACGATCTACAACGCTGACACGCTGGGCATCCGTCCCGACCTGATCGGCCGGCCGATTGAGAGCTGGGCCGAGCTGCTGAACCCCGAGTTCAAGGGCAAGGCGTCGATCCTAGACATCTCGTCGATCGGGATCATGGACATGGCCATGGTCTGCGAGGCGATGGGCGAAATCAAATATGTCGACAAGGGGAACATGACCCGCGAGGAGATCGACAAGACGATGGCGATCTTCACCGAGGCCAAGAAAGCCGGGCAGTTCCGCGCCTTCTGGAAAACCTTCGATGAATCGGTGAACCTGATGGCAAGCGGCGAGGTGGTGATCCAGTCCATGTGGTCGCCGGCCATCACTGCCGTGAAGTCGCGCGGCATTCCGTGCGTCTACCAGCCGCTGAAGGAAGGCTATCGCAGCTGGGGCGGTGGGATCGGCCTGTCGAAGTCGCTGACCGGGCTGCCGCTGGAGGCGGCTTATGAATACATCAACTGGTATCTCTCGGGCTGGGTCGGCGGCTATCTGATGCGCCAGGGCTATTACTCGGCAGTGCCGGAGACCTCGAAGGACTTCATGACCGCCGATGAATGGGGGTACTGGTTCGAGGGCAAGCCGGCCGAGGGCGACATCACCTCGCCCACTGGCGACAAGCTGGCCGGCGCGGGCGAAACCCGCGACGGCGGAGATTTCTACGAGCGCATGGGCCGGGTGGCCTGCTGGAACGCCGTCATGGACGAGAACCAGTATATGGTGCGCAAGTGGAACGAATTCATCGCGGCATGAGCGCGCGCGGGGGGCTGTCTGCCCCCCCGCACCCCCCGAGGATATTTCAGGCAAGAGGAAGGGGCAGGGCCTTGTCCGATGGCATTACGAAGGCGGCGCCAAAATCGGGATGGCGGCCGGGGAAGGATCTGATCGGATGGCTGCAGGCGGCGCCGCTGACGCTGGTGCTGCTGGCCTTCCTGCTTGCGCCCATCGGCATGATCGTCGTGGTCAGTTTCTGGGGCGCCAACGAATTTGCGATCTTCCCCGACTTCCAGTTCGACAACTATGCCTTCCTCTTCGGATCGGAGGTGACCTACCGGGTGTTCTGGGCCACCTTCCGCTACGCACTCATCACCTGGGCGCTCACCCTCGCCATCGGCTTTACGGTGGCCTATTTCCTTGCTTTTCACGTCCGCTCGCAGACCTGGCAGATCGCGCTGTTCCTGGTCTGCACCATCCCGTTCTGGACCTCGAACATCATCCGCATGATCTCGTGGATTCCATTTCTGGGCCGCAATGGCATCGCCAACCAGACGCTGATCGACTGGGGGCTGATCGACCAGCCGCTGGAATGGCTGCTCTATTCCGATTTCTCTGTGATCCTCGCCTTCGTCCATCTGTACACGCTGTTCATGGTGGTGCCGATCTTCAACACGATGATGCGCATCGATCGTTCGCTGCTGGAAGCGGCGCGGGATGGCGGGGCGAGCGGGTTCCAGACGCTGGTGCATGTGATCCTGCCGCTGACCAAGCCCGGCATCATGATTGGCACGATCTTTGTCGTCACGCTGGTGATGGGCGACTTCATCACCGTGCGCTTCATGTCCGGATCCCAACGGGCCAACGTGGGGCGGCTGATCTCGAACGATATCGGGCTGTTGCAATACCCTTCGGCCGCGGCGACGGCGGTGGTCCTGCTGCTGACGGTGCTCATCGTCATCGGACTGCTTTTGCGCTTCGTCAACATTCGCAAGGAGCTGTGATTATGGAGAAGCGCCCCTTCAGTTTCTACGCGCTCGCGGCGTTCTTCGCGCTTTTCGTGCTGTTCCTCTACGGCCCGACGATCACCATTGGCATCCTAAGCTTTCAGGGCCCGCAGGGCGGCCTGACGTTTCCGATGCGCGGCGTCTCGCTGCACTGGTTCCGAGACCTGTTTCAAGAGCAGGCCGTGGGCGATATCTGGGGGGCGTTCGGACGGTCTCTCGCTCTGGGACTGATGGTGATGGTGGCGACGGTCGTGTTTTCGGTGATGGCCGGGCTGGCGTTCCGCAAGCGGTTCCTTGGTTCGGGTGCGCTGTTCTATCTCGCCATCACGTCCCTCGTGATCCCGTCGATCCTGATCTCGCTGGGGGTCGGGCTGATCTTCAATCAGTTGGGGCTGAAGGTGCATTGGGCCACCAGCGGTTTCGGGTCGCAGCTGACCTGGACCCTGCCTTTCGGTCTGCTGATCATGTTCGCGGTCTTCAACCGGTTCGACAAGAGCTTCGAGGAGGCGGCGCGCGACCAGGGCGCGACAAGCTGGCAGACGATCCGGCATGTGGTGCTGCCGATCATCGCGCCCTCTCTGATCGGGGTGGCGCTGTTCGGTTTCACGCTGTCCTACGACGAGTTCGCGCGGACGCTGCTGACGGCCGGGAGCTACAACACGCTGCCGCTCGAGGTCTTCGGGATGACCACCAACGTGACGTCGCCGGTGATCTATGCTCTGGGCACGCTGACGACGATCTTCTCGTTCGCGATCATCGGGGTCTTCCTGCTGTCGGCTTGGGTGATGGCGCGTCGGCGGGCGCGGCGCGGGTCGGATGCCGGCAGGGGGGTGTAATGCGACTCGTCTATATCAACCCGAATGCGACGGTTTCGATGACCGAAGGAATTGTGGCGGCAGCGCGCGCGGCCTGTCCCGGCACCGAGATCCACGGAGTGACCAATATCGACGGCCCGCCCGCCATCGAGGGGCCAGCAGACGGCGAGCGGGCCGTGCCGGGCGTTCTGGCGCTGGTCGAGGCGGCACGCGCCGATGCCATCGTCATCGCCTGTTTCGACGATACCGGGCTGGCTGCGGCGCAGGCTGCCGCGCGCTGTCCGGTTCTGGGTATCGGGCAGAGTGCCTATCTGATGGCTGTGCTGCTGGGCCGGCGGTTCGCCGTGCTCACCTCTGTCGCGGCCGCTGTGCCGGTGATCGAGAGGAATATCGCCGCCATGGGTTTTGCCGGTCAGTGCGCGGGTGTGCGGGCCAGTGGACTCGCGGTTCTGGACATCGACGCGGGGACAGAGCCGGTGCGCGCCCGGTTAGCGGCCGGCATCCTGGAAGCGCAGGAAAGCGGCGCGCAGGCGGTGGTGCTGGGCTGTGCGGGCATGGCGCCGCTGCGGGGAGACCTTGCCGCCCGCACCGGCGTTGCGCTGATCGACGGAGTCGCCGCCTCTGCGCATCTGTCGGTTGCGGCTGCGGGCTACCTGACAAGCTGACCGCCGCCTTGCCGTCGCTTTGGCGGGCAGTATGCTATGGGCAGGCGAGCGACAAGAGGCACAGATGCAATCCAATAGCAGGGCCGGCGGCTATTTCCTCTATCATTCCATCGGCATGTACCCGGGCAAGGAAGAAGATCTGGCCCGCGCCATGGGCGATTTCGCGCAGGTCTGGGCGACGCCCGATGACAAGCAATGGGGCTATGTCCTGCGCAAACGGCAGGATTTCCTGGAACGCTGGGGCCGCCTGATCAACGCGCCGAAGGGATCGATTACCGCGGTCGATAATGTGACTGAGGGGATGCAGAAGCTGATGCGGGCTTTGCCTGAGGGGCTGCTTCGCGGCAAACGGGTTCTGGTCGCCGGCGACTGCTTTCCCTCGATCCACTTCCTGCTGGCCGGGCTCGCGCCCAAGATGGGCTTCACGCTCGATACCGTCCCCCTGCGCGACGGGGCGTCATGGGTCGAGACCGAGGATTTCCTGGCACGCTGGGGCCGCGACGTGGGGCTCGCCCTGCTGACCTGGGTCACGTCGACGGCCTCCTCCCGGATGGATTATCCAGCCCTTGTGGCGCAGGGGCGAGAGATGGGCAGTCTTATGGTGGCCGATATCACGCAGGCCGCCGGCTTGCTGCCCTTTGACGTGATGGCGCCGAAGATCGACTTTGTGCTGTCGACCAGTCTCAAGTGGATGTGCGGCACGCCGGGGGCGGGGATACTCTATACCAACAAGGCGCTCTTGCCCGAGCTTCAGCCCGAAACCCGCGGCTGGTTCAGCCAGAACAATCCGTTCAACTGGGATTTCGACAAATTCGCCTATGCGCCGGACGCTCGCCGCTTTGATACCGGAACGCCGGGATCGGTCGCAGCCGTCGCCTCGCTGCCGGCGCTCGACTGGTTCATCACTCAGGATGTCCAGGCGATTGGCGCACGCAACCGACGGATGGTCGACCAGATCATCGCGGCCGCCGACCGGCTTGACCTGCCATTGCTCTCTCCGCGCGACCCCGCGCGCCGCGGCGGATCCGTTATGCTGCGCCTTCAGGACAAGGCCGAAGCGGCGGCGCTGACCGGTGCGCTGGGCGTCGAAGGGTATTCGGTCGACTTTCGCGGGGCGATTCTCCGGCTGTCTCCGGGGATCGTCACCGAGGAAGACGCGATTGGAACCGTTTTCGATATTGCCGAACAGGTGATGCGGCGCCGCAAGGCGCGCTTTGCCGCGCGGGGCGCCGCCGCGAGCCCGGGGGCCGGGCAGGGCGACCTCCTGCGCCAGCTGGGTGGCGCGCTGCTCAGCAGTTCGGTAAAGGTCGTAGATCTGACGGCCGAGCTTGGCCCCGCCACACCCTTGTTGCGCCTTCCGAAGGATCTGGCCCGCAACACGCCGCGCGTGGTCGTGCACAAGATCAGCGAATACGATCAGGACGGCCCGTTCTGGGCCTGGAACTGGCTGGAGCTGGGCGAGCATTCGGGCACCCATTTCGACGCGCCGCATCACTGGTTGACGGGCAAGGATTTCGCCGACGGCTCCACCGACACGCTCGACGTGCAGCGCCTGATCGCACCGGTGAACGTGATCGACTGTTCGGCCGAAGCGGCGTGTGACCCCGATTACCTGTTGACGGCAGAGGCGGTAAAAGCCTGGGAGGCGCGACATGGCGAGATCCGACCCGGCGAATGGGTCGTGATGCGAACCGACTGGGATGCGCGCGCCGGGGATGAGGAGCGGTTTCTGAACGAGGATCCGGATCCCTATGAGGACGGATCGCACAGCCCCGGGCCCAGCACTGACTGCATCGACTACCTGTTGGGTAGAGGAATCGTCGGCTGGGGCACACAATGCATCGGCACAGATGCGGGCATGGCGGGCAAGTTCAGTCCGCCTTATCCGGCGCACAACTTCCTGCACCGCGACAACTGCTTCGGACTCGCCAGCCTCTGCAATCTGGATCAGCTGCCGCCCAAGGGTGCGATCCTGATCGCCACGCCGCTGAAGATCGTCAAGGGCACCGGCAGCCCGATCCGCGCGATTGCGCTGGTGCCACAGGGTTAGCTACCGGCGAACTTCGCGCGCCCCGGCGTATCTTCGATCTGGCTATCTGTCTGGCAAGTGTCGAAACAATGGGTTGTTGTTTCATTGGAGCGGGCGATGAGATTCGAACTCACGACCCTAACCTTGGCAAGGTTATGCTCTACCCCTGAGCTACGCCCGCATCCGTGGGGTGCGAGATATAAATATGCGCGCGGCTTCGCAAGGGGAAAAACGCGCCCTCGGCAAAGATTTCTGTGCCTTCAGTCCAGCAAGGCTGATATGGCCTGTGCGGTGCGCAAATTGCGACCGGTGACCGCTGTGCCAAGAACCCGCTCGAGCCATGTGGCCGGGCACGAACGCCCGATTCTCCCCGGCGCGAGCTGATAGCCAGCGGACTCGGCCAGAACAAGTTTACCGGGTGCGAGCTTCTGCCAGCTCAGCGACATGCCGGGCGCGAGCAGCTCGGGCATCAGCAGAGTGTTCCTCCCGGAGACGTTTATTCTGCGCAACAGGGAGACGTGGTGTCCTTGGGCGGTCACACCACCGCATGACCGAGCAGCCCGAGGGCCGCGAAGACGATCATTGCGAAGGTGAGAATCATGCCGGGGCCGCGCAGGGACTGTCGCGGCACATCGCTCATGAAGGCCACGGCATGGAGCACCCGGCCGGCCAGGAGCATGAGGCCCAGCACGTGCACCGCCATCGCGGGCGCGCCCTGAAGCTCCGCAAGCAGCAGAAGAATCAGGCCGATCGGCGCGTATTCCGCGCAATTGGCCTGCCCGCGGATACGCGTCAGCAGTTCCGGCTGGCCGGCATCGCCGAGTGAAGTCTTATATTTGAAGCGCCCGCCAATGACACGAGCGCTGAGCCAGACATATAGCAGGGCCAGCAGGGCGGCATAGATCGGGGTGATGGCAACGGTCATGTGGGGTCCTTCGGCGAGTTCAGTTGCGGGCGCTGTTGCCGACAAGATAGCTGCTCAGGCGGCTTTGAGATATGTCGCTTTCATAGCAGACCGGCGCATATCCTCCTGGTCGCGACCAGGCGCTGCGCCCGCCGCAGCGGCGACCTGCCCGGTCGTGGCTGAACGGGCAGGGGCAAGACCCCGGATAGGCCGCGATGCTCTGACGGATGATCTCCTGCTGCGCGCGGGCAATCTCGGCGCGGGTGGGCCGGGCCACCTGACGCCTGGGTGCAGCTGCTACTGCAGCCTGTGGGGCTGTGCGTGCGCTGGCGAGAAAGTCGCGATGCATCCAGCCAGAAACAGTCCCCTGCGCCCCATTTCCGTTCAATCTTGCCCAGTCGCCCTGAGTTTCGAGAAGGTAAAGCCTGTCACCTTTCGAGAATTTGCCGATGACTTTGAATTCCGTTCCAGGTCCGGTACGCATATTGACGTGATCGCCGGTGACAAACAGCATTTCTGGCGCCGCGAAAGCTGCCCGCTTGTCCTCGCTCTGCGGCAGCGTCGCGGGGGAATTCAGCGAAGCGGGCTGGGGTGCGGTTTCGAAAAGTTCCTGCTTTGGAGTCGTGGACAGCGGCCTTGCGACACGGGCAACTGTAGTCCCCTCCGGGCCACGGTTTTTCATCGTTTCCCCTGGCCCGAAGCCGAGGAACAGGATAAGCGCCGCCACCCAGATCCAGAATAGCCATTTCATGGGCGCGTCTCCCATTGCATCTTTAATCGTTAATAAAACCTTAATTGATCATATAAACTATTAACAATTCAAATGCGGCGCTTTCGCGGCGGGGGAACCTGACGAAAGTGTTGGATGTCGGAACGGATTCTTTCCTGAATGTCCGTCGCTGAACAGGGATCGCTGGTTCAGTTCAACCTTGTCCATTCGTGGACAAAATTAAAAGCGCCCTGGCCGGTTTTGGACAGGGCGCTTTGCGTCTTGGGAAGTCGGTGCCTGCGCAGTCGGTCGCTATTCCAGCTCCACCAGCAGGTCCTTGGCGTCGATCTGGGCGCCGGGGGTCACATGCACGGCCTGGATTGTGGCGTCGCGGTCGGCGTGAATGCCGGTCTCCATCTTCATCGCCTCGATGGTCAGCAGCAGGTCTCCCGCCTTGACCTTCTGTCCGACCTGGGCGCCGACACTGGCCACCACGCCTGGCATCGGAGCGCCGACGTGGTTGGGATTGCCGGTCGCCGCCTTGGGGCGGGCGGCGGTCTGCGCCTTGACCGCGCGGTTGGGCACGCGGATCACCCGGGGCTGGCCGTTCAGTTCGAAGAACACCCTGACCTCGCCGTCTTCGCCGGTCTCGCCAACGGCCTGGAGGCGGATTTCAAGAGTCTTGCCGGGGTCGATCTCGGCGCTGATCTGTTCGCCGGGTTCCATGCCGTAGAAAAAGGTCTTGGTCGGCAGGGTCCGTACCGGCCCATAGATGCGATGGCGTCCCATATAGTCGAGAAAGACCTTGGGATACATCAGATACCCATTCAGGTCCTCGTCATCGACAGGCTTGCCTTCCAGTTCCTTGCTGACCTCGGCCCTTACCTCTTCGAGATCCACCGGCGCGAGGTGCTTGCCGGGGCGTTCGAGGTTGGGCGCCTCGCCTTTCAGAACCTTCCTCACGATGGCTTCAGGGAAACCGCCCGGTGGCTGACCAAGGTTGCCCTTCATCATGTCGATGACGGAATCGGGGAAAGCCACCTCGACGTTCGGATCTTCGACCTGGCTTCGCGTCAGTCCCTGGCTGACCATCATCAGCGCCATGTCGCCGACGACCTTCGACGACGGCGTGACTTTGACGATGTCGCCGAACATCATGTTCACCTCGGCATACATCTGCGCGACCTCATGCCAGCGCTCTTCGAGGCCGAGGCTGCGCGCCTGCGCCTTGAGATTGGTGAACTGGCCGCCGGGCATCTCGTGCAGGTAAACTTCGGACGAGGGCGCCTGCATGCCCGACTCAAAGGCCGCATACTGGCCGCGCACGGCCTCCCAATAATCCGAGATTTCGCGGATGGCGTCGATGTCCAGTCCGGTGTCGCGCGGGGTGTGGCGCAATGCCTCGACGACCGAGCCGAGGGTGGCCTGGCTGGTATTTCCGGAAAGGGCGTCCATCGCACAATCGACGGCATCCACGCCCGCCTCGGCGGCGGCGAGGATTGAGGCGACAGCAACCCCCGCCGTGTCATGAGTGTGGAAGTGGATCGGCAGGCCCACTTCCTCTTTCAGCGCCTGGATCAGCACGCGCGCGGCAGCGGGTTTCAGCAGACCGGCCATGTCCTTGAGGCCGAGCACATGGGCGCCGGCGGCTTTCAGGTCCTTGCCCATCTGGACGTAATACTTGAGGTTGTATTTGGAGCGCGCGGGGTCGTTGATGTCGCCGGTATAGCAGATCGACCCTTCGCAGACTTTGCCCGCCTCAACCACGGCGTCCATGGCGACGCGCATGTTCTCGACCCAATTCAAGCTGTCGAAGACGCGGAACACGTCGACCCCCGTGGTCGCCGCTTGCGCGACGAAGGATTGGACCACGTTGTCGGGATAGTTGGTATAGCCGACACCGTTGGAGGCGCGCAGCAGCATCTGGGTCATGACGTTCGGCATGCGTTCGCGCAGGTCGCGCAGGCGCTGCCAGGGGCATTCCTGAAGGAAGCGATAGGCCACGTCAAACGTCGCGCCGCCCCAACATTCGACGCTGAACAACTGCGGCAGGTTGGCGGCATAGGCAGGGGCGACCTTGATCATGTCAAGGCTGCGCATCCGAGTTGCGAGCAGCGACTGATGGCCGTCGCGCATGGTGGTGTCGGTGATCAGCAACTGGCGCTGGGCCTTCATCCAGTCGGCGACGGCCTGCGGCCCCTTCTGTTCCAGCAGGTTACGGGTGCCCATGCGGGGTTCTTCGGTGCGCAGCGCCGGGGGTTTCGGCGGCTTCAGGTCGGCGGGCGGCTTGGGGCGGGCCTTGGTCTCGGGGTGGCCGTTCACCGTGATGTCGGCGATATAGGTCAGCACCTTCGTGCCGCGGTCGCGACGCTTCCTGAAGGTGAAAAGCTCGGGCGTCTCGTCGATGAACTTCGTAGTATATTCATTCGACAGGAAGGTCGGATGCTTCAGCAGGTTCTCGACAAAGGCAATGTTGGTCGAGACGCCGCGAATCCGGAACTCGCGCAAGGCACGGTCCATGCGGGCAATGGCCATTTCGGGCGTCGGCGCCTTTGCGGTGACCTTGGTCAGAAGAGAGTCGTAATACCGCGTGATGACACCGCCGGCATAAGCGGTGCCGCCGTCAAGCCGGATGCCCATGCCGGTTGCCGAGCGGTATGCGGTGATGCGACCATAATCGGGAATGAAGTTGTTTTGCGGATCCTCAGTCGTCACCCGGCATTGCAGGGCGTGGCCGGTGAGGCGGATATCCTCCTGGCTGGCCTTGCCGGTGGCCTCGGCGATGGTTTTGCCTTCAGCGATCAGGATCTGGGCGCGGACGATGTCGATCCCGGTCACTTCCTCGGTGACGGTATGTTCGACCTGGACGCGGGGGTTGACCTCGATAAAGTAGAACTTACCGTCGGTCATATCCATCAGGAACTCGACAGTGCCGGCGCATTCGTAATTGACGTGCTTGCAGATACGGTAGCCCAGCTCGCAGATCTCGGCGCGCTGTTCCTCGGTCAGATAAGGCGCGGGCGCGCGTTCGACGACCTTCTGGTTCCTGCGCTGCACCGAGCAGTCGCGTTCAAACAGGTGATACATGTTGCCATGCTTGTCGCCGAGGATCTGCACCTCGACGTGGCGGGCGCGGGTGATCATCTTTTCGAGATAGCCCTCGCCGTTGCCGAAGGCGGCCTCGGCCTCGCGCCGGCCCTCCATGACCTTTTCAGCCAGTTCCTTTTCGTTGTTGATCGGGCGCATGCCGCGCCCGCCTCCACCCCAGCTGGCCTTGAGCATCAGCGGATATCCCACTTCGGCGGCTTCCTTGCGGATCGCGTCCATATCGTCGCCCAGCACCTCGGTCGCCGGAATCACCGGAACGCCTGCGGCAATCGCCACCCGCCGGGCGCTTGCCTTGTCGCCAAGGGCGCGCATCGTCTCGGCCTTGGGGCCGATGAAGGTGATTCCTGCCTGAGTGCAGGCATCGACGAAATCCGGGTTTTCTGACAGCAGGCCATAGCCCGGATGGATGGCGTCGGCGCCGGAGAGCTTGGCCACACGGATGATCTCGGGGATCGAGAGATAGGCCGCGACCGGGCCCAGCCCTTCGCCGATGCGATAGGCTTCGTCTGCCTTGAAGCGGTGCAGACCCAGCTTGTCTTCCTCGGCATAGACCGCGACGGTCTTTTTCCCCATCTCATTCGCCGCGCGCATGATGCGGATGGCGATCTCACCCCGGTTGGCGATGAGGATCTTCGAGAACTCGGTCATCTGGCAGCACTCCCTCGGCGCAATGGCGACGATTTCCTGCGCGGAACAAACGACACGCTGCACCGCGGCGCAAGTCGAAAACGTTAGCGTTCCGTTACATGGACGACCCGCCGCCAAGATGCGGCAACGGGATTGGCGGCGGCAGGCCGGAAAGCGTTGAAGCGCCGAGCTGGCCCATGTTGGCCATCATGTCCTTGGCCAGGATGTCGATCAGATGGGCCGGTCCTGTCGGGCCGAGAGCGGCCAGCGCGAAGTGGAAGGCGCGGCCCAGCATCACGAAATCGGCCCCGAGCGCGAGGGCGCGCAGGATGTCGAGACCGCTTTCGACTCCGCTGTCGAAGATGATCGGCAGCCTTGTGGCCGCGCGGACCAGCGGCAGCGCTTCCGCTGTGGCCGGCGAGCCGTCGAACTGACGTCCCGCGTGGTTAGAGATCCAGAGCGCATCCGCCCCTATCCTTTCAAGCGGTTCGGCGTCCTCCGGACGCAGGACGCCCTTGATCAGAAACGGCCCATCCCAATTGTCGCGCAGCCAGCGGGCATAGTCCCAGTCGGGCGAGGTACGAAGCAGGTAACCGACATGGGCGGTAGGCGGCAGGTTGGCCTGCGGGCCGGAAATATACTTGTCGAGCGTGCGCATGTGCGGCAGGCCGCTCCGAGCCATGCCAAGCGCCCAGGCCGGGCGCATGGCCACCTGTGCCAGCAGGCGCGGCGTCAGCTTCGGCGGGCTGGTCAGGCCGGACCGCGTCTGGCGTTCGCGCCGCGACGCCACCGGCACGTCGACGGTCAGGATCAGCGCGGTGAATCCGGCGGCGCGGGCACGGGCCAGCATGTCGCGGCGGATGTCCTCGTCTTTCGGGGGATACATCTGAAACCAGGCTTGCGCGCCAAGATGCCGGGCGATGTCTTCGGGGCTCTGCGTCGCCACCGTACTCATCGAATAGGGGATGCCGGCGGTGGCGGCGGCCCGGGCCAGATGCCCCTCAGCATCCGGCCAGACCAGTCCGGACATGCCCACCGGAGCGATACCGAAGGGCAGGGGATAGTTCTGCCCCAGAAACCGGCAACTCAGGTCGGGAGTCTGTGGGCCATGCAGGATCGAGGGCATGAAGCCGAGCCGATCCAGCGCGGCGCGGTTGCGGGCCTTTGTTGCTTCGACCCCGGTGCCGCTGTCCAGATATTCCCAGACGAATTTGGGCAGGCGCTTTTGCGCCCGCCACTTGAGGTCCATCACGCCGGGATATGTGCTGTGCAGATCCATTCCGGTATGTGGCGGAGTGCCCGGCATCTTGTCCAGCCCGGTTGCCCGTCAGGCCGGTTCGGGACGTGCGATTCCGGACAAGGGTATCTCTTTCAGCAGGAACGAGAAGCAGAGACCGACAAACCCAAGCGCCGCGGCGATCCAGAAGATCGGATGAAGGGCGGCCGTGACCTTGGAGCCAAAGGCGAGCCGCGCCGACTCGGGCAGAGTGGTAATGGTTTCGGGGGAAAGTGTGCCATGGCCGGCCGCCTCCATCCCCAGTCCGGCGGCGAAAAGCGCGCCGAACACCGCAACCGCCAGCGCGCCGCCGACCTGGCGAAACATGATGCCGCTGGCGGTAGCGGTTCCGAGCTGCGGCCGCGGCACGGCGTTCTGAACCGAGGTCGTGACGACGGGAAAAATGCACCCCATTCCAAGTCCGACTGTAGCGATGGAGGCAAAGACATAGAGCGCCGGCGAGTCCGCCTCGATCTGGGTCAGCAACAGCATTCCCAGCGTCAGCAGCGCGGTGCCGATACGCGGCAGAATGCCGTATCGGCCGGTACGGCGCATATATTGGCCCGAAAAGGTGGAAGCCGTCAGGATTCCCAAGGTCATCGGGATCAGCATCAGGCCCGATTCGGTGGGCGTGGCGCCTCGGGCGATCTGAAGGTAGACTGGCAGGAAGGTGATGGTACCGAACATTGCTGCCCCGGCGATGAAGCCGACTACGCTGGTGACCCAGAAAACGTTCAGGCGAAACAGGCTCAGTGGCAGGATTGGCTCGGCTGCGCGGGTTTCGGCGCGCAGGAAGGCCAGCGTCGCCAGCAGTGATAGCGCCGCGAGGCCGATCGCCTGGGGCGAAGCCCAGGAGAAACTGCGTCCGCCAAGGCTTGTCACCAGCGTCAGCGCTGCCAGCGCGATGGTAAGGAAGGCCGCTCCGGCCCAGTCGATCTTGTGGCTGACCCGCCGGCCTGTCGGTTTGAAGGAGATGGCGAATGTCACCAAGGCGATCAGCCCGACCGGCAGGTTGATGTAAAAGATCCAGTGCCACGAGAAGACATCGACGAACCAGCCGCCGATCAGGGGACCAATCACCGATGAGAGCGAGAAGACCGCGGCGAAGACGCCCTGCACCTTGCCGCGTTCGCGTGGCGGGATCACCTCGCCCACGACCGAAAGCGCCAGCACGAACAGCCCGCCGCCGCCCAGCCCCTGAAGCGCGCGCGCCAGGATAAGGCCCATCATGCTTTGGGCTAGCCCGCAGAGGGCCGAGCCGAGCAGGAACATCGTAACCGACACGAAGATGGTGTTCCGACGGCCGTAGAGATCGCCCAGTTTGCCATAGATCGGCGCCACGACGGTGGAGGCGAGGAAATAGGCCGTCACGACCCAGCTCAGGTGTTCCACCCCGCCGAGATCAGACACGATGGTCGGCAACGCGGTCGAAACGATGGTCTGGTCCAGCGAAGCGAGCAGCAGGAGCAGGGCGATCGAGAACAGGATCAGGCGAACCGAGTGAATATCGACGTGGGGATGGTGCGGTTCTGGGTCTGGATGAGTCATCTGCGGATCCTGGAATCGGGTTGGGATCTCAATGGCGCAAAATATGTGCCAATGTCAATAATGTGGGTTTATCAACTTATTGACGAAGTCATTATCCGGGCATAGTCTTGGGGGCATGACAGAACCGCGCCCAAAAAAGAACTTTCGAGGAAAGACCTACTTCGACGTCTTCGAGGAAAACCTGCGGGCGTCGCGGGTGCCGTCCGGCGCTGCCGATGCGTTGCTGTCGCTCGACATGACCCTGTTCCAGTTGATGCGGCATACGGTGAAAGCAGATCTTGTCGTGGCCTTTCTCAAGCAGGGAAATACTGGTCTGGAACCGGCGGTCTTTCAGGGGCTTGCCGCCGTTCTGCGGATCGGCAACGGGGTTGGGCGGCCCGCGCCCGGCGAGCCGACAGTCGGTGCGGTTGCGGAAGAGTTGAACATTGACCCCTCGCGCGCCTCGCGCATCACTGCCGCACTGATCGAACAGGGGTATATCAGGCGCGTGGCGGCGCAGAAGGACGGACGCAAATCCTTGCTTGAGGTGACTGAAACCGGCTGGGAACTTCTGTTCGACTTCTTCCAGTTCAAATGGCTGCGGATGGTGCGGATCTTCGAGGACTGGAGCGAAGAGGAAATCGTCACCTTCTCGCGACTTCTCGGCCGTTATGGTAGCCAGATCGCCAACCTGGGCAGCGAAGGAACATAGCGCGAACTCTCTTTCCCTTGGTCAGGGGCGCTGTTAAGGTGCCGACATGAGCAGTTTCGACGATATCGACGCCCCTGCGGCGGAACCGCTGTCCCGTCGCGCGATGGCGGCGCGGCCTGCCCCCTATCTTGACGGCCTGAACGACGAACAGCGTGCTGCGGTCCTGCAACTGGATGGGCCGGTGCTGATGTTGGCCGGGGCGGGCACGGGCAAGACGCGGGCGCTGACGGCGCGGATCGTGCACCTGCTGGCCACGGGCAAGGCGCGGCCGAACGAGATTCTGGCCGTCACCTTTACCAACAAGGCCGCGCGCGAGATGAAGAATCGCGTCGGCTCGATGCTGGGCGAGGCGGTCGAGGGGATGCCATGGCTTGGCACCTTCCACGCGATCTGTGTGAAGCTCTTGCGGCGACACGCGGAATTGGTCGGGCTCAAGTCGAACTTTACCATCCTCGATACGGACGACCAGATTCGCCTGCTCAAACAGCTGGTTCTGGCCAACAACATTGACGAGAAGCGTTGGCCGGCGCGGATGATCGCCTCGCTGATCGACGGCTGGAAGAACCGCGCGCTCGTACCCGAGAAAGTGCCGGTGTCGGACGCCAGCGCCTTCAATCATCGCGGCACAGAGATATACGCGCAGTATCAGGCGCGGCTGAAAGAGCTGAACGCCACCGATTTCGGCGATCTTCTGTTGCATATGGTGACGATCTTCCAGACCCACCCGGACGTGCTGGAGCAATACCAGCGCTGGTTCCGCTACATTCTCGTGGACGAATATCAGGACACCAACGTCGCGCAATATCTTTGGCTGCGCCTGCTGGCCGGGGCGCACAAGAACATCTGCTGCGTCGGTGATGACGACCAGTCGATTTATGGCTGGCGCGGTGCCGAAGTCGGCAACATCCTGCGGTTCGAAAAGGATTTTCCGGGCGCACATGTGGTGAGGCTCGAGCAGAACTATCGCTCGACCCCGCATATCCTTGCGGCCGCTTCCGGCGTGATTCGGGGCAATCTCGGGCGGCTGGGCAAGGAACTGTGGACCGAAGCCGCGGAGGGCGAAAAGGTTCGCTTGATTGGTCATTGGGACGGCGAGGAAGAGGCGCGCTGGATCGGAGAAGAGATCGAGGCGATGCAGAGAGGCGCGCGCGGCATGCGTCCCTTCGACCTCGATGCCGTGGCGATCCTGGTGCGCGCCAGCCATCAGATGCGCGCCTTCGAGGACAGGTTCCTGACCATCGGACTGCCCTACAAGGTCATCGGCGGTCCGCGTTTCTACGAGAGGCTCGAGATCCGCGATGCGATGGCCTATTTCCGGCTGGTGGTTTCTCCCGAGGACGATCTGGCCTTCGAACGGATCGTGAATACGCCCAAGCGCGGACTGGGCGACAAGGCACAACAGAAACTTCAGGTGAAGGCACGCGAGCACGGGGTGTCCCTTATAGATGGTGCCCGCCTGGCGCTGCAGGATGGCGACATCGGCGGAAAAGGCGCGGGCGAACTGCGCTATCTGGTCGAAAGCCTGGACCGCTGGGGCCGTATGGCCGGCGACAGGAACATCCCCCATACGGAACTGGCCGAGATCATTCTGGACGAATCCGGCTACACGGCCATGTGGCAGAACGAAAAGACACCGGAGGCGCCGGGGCGGCTGGAAAACCTCAAGGAACTGGTCAAGGCGCTGGAAAATTTCGACAATCTCCAGGGATTCCTTGAGCATGTCGCGCTGATCATGGACAACGATCAGGCCGAGGATGGCGCCAAGGTATCGATCATGACGCTGCACGCGGCCAAGGGGCTCGAATTTCCGGCGGTCTTCCTGCCAGGCTGGGAAGATGGGTTGTTTCCGTCACAGCGCTCCATGGACGAGAGCGGAATCAAGGGGTTGGAAGAAGAGCGGCGATTGGCCTATGTGGGAATCACCCGTGCAGAAGAACTGTGCACGATCTCTTTCGCCGGAAACCGGCGGGTGTTCGGGCAGTGGCAGTCGGCCTTGCCCTCCCGGTTCATCGATGAGCTGCCGAGCGAACATGTCGAGGTGCTGACTCCGCCGGGTCTTTACGGCGGTGGTTTCGGTGCGGCGGCGCCCCGTGCCTCGGACGGGATGGCCGACCGGGTGGCCGCGGCGGACGGCTACAACTCGCCGGGCTGGAAACGGTTGCAGTCCCGGGCCGGGCAACGTGGGATGTCGCAGCCGTCGGAGAGCCGGAATACGGTGATCGATCTCGATGCCGTGAGCGCCTTCAGTACGGGCGAGCGGGTCTTCCACCAGAAGTTCGGCTATGGCGCGGTTGTGGCAATCGAGGGTGACAAGCTGGAAATCGACTTCGAAAAAGCCGGCACCAAGAAAGTCGTAGCCCGTTTCGTCAGCGCGGCTGACAATATTCCCTTCTAGTTCGTCCGTTTCGATCCGCAGTGCCATGCCGTCCCATGCGAGCCGTGCGTTGCGCAGGGGGCTGTGTTGATCCATGACGGGTCACGTTTCCGGCGATACCATGCACGGCCCTGGCGCATGCTGCCACGCAGCATGATTTCGCATATTGTTTGACTGGAAAAAAGAAAACGGCGGCACCAGGGAGGAGGAGGGGTGCCGCCGTCTCTGTCGGCAACCGGTCGCGAGGGAGGAGGAGCGAACCGGAAGCGTCGTTCCCACGGCTTTCGCCGGTGGTATGGGGTGCGGCGGCATCGGGGAGGAGGATGATGCCGCCGCTGGTTACAGACGCCTCAGGGAGGAGGAGAGAGACGCCTGATCTCTGAATTCTCGGTCTTTACGACCAGTTAGCACTTTTTCGGGCCGCCGAGCAGATGCCCATACGGTCCAGACCGATGTCCGCCAGCTCCCGGTCGTCCAACTGCGACAGCGCGTCCACCGTTTCATGGTAGCGCCGCGTCGCGGCCAGTTTGGCAGCAAACCTGTCGATAACTTCGACGATTTGCATCGCCATACCGGCGCGGGGTTGAATGAAGGCACTGTAGGTCGTCATGGTCTTCTCGGTTCTTCCGGAGGCTTGCGTTAGCGCCTCAACTTGATCCTCAACATAATCGAATGCTGCACCTGCACAATACAGAAATGCTCAATGCTGCTATGCAGAAAGTGCATGGCCGGAGAAAGATGTGGCTGGGACGCAGGAAATCGATGAGGGGCTGGGCGGTTCGGATCCTCCACGCCCAAAATCCAGGCGCTTCCGAGATGCGGGGCGGGGAAAGTGGGAAATCATGGCACTGCTCTCTCTGATGCGCGGGTGAGGCGTCGGGTTTCCTTGATTCGTCACGATTCGCGCCCCTGTCGCGCCAAATCTGCGCCTAAGAACGAGAACAAATTATGAACGATCGCGAAGACCTCACGGCCCGGTGAAATTTTACGGGAAATTATGGGAGAAAGTGGCCTTGCTCCCACTGTTCTACATGTAGTGGTTGGCGCGGCCGAGGAAACAATTTGTGTGCCGTTGTTGAGGGGTTTGTCCCGGTATTGCGGCTTGTTTAAGTGGAGGAAGGGCGCCCTGAAGCCCGATTGGCAAAATTTCCCGTTGATTTCCATAAATTCCCATGGCATCCCTTGTTCATCGGATGAGGACGACACCGGGGTCACCCCAAGGCCCCGATAACAAAAAGAAAAACCTAAGGTTTCATACAGGCAAATCGACTTCATCAGACAACAGAGATCCGGCGTGTGTGCGAGCAGCATCCCCCCAGGTGGCACGCGCAGCTGGACACCCCGCGAAGCGGGACGAGGGCGGCGGGTTGATCAGTGGCAGCAGATCAACTCGCCGTTTTCCATTCTGGGGACCGGTTAACTGGACGCGGGGGCGCGGACAAAAGGGCAGGCGAACGTGAGCCGCAGCTTCAGGGGCGAAGCCCATAACAAGATCGACGGCAAGGGGCGGGTATCCATTCCGGCCTCGTTTCGCCGTGTGATCGAAGCCTGCGATCCGAACTGGCAGACCGGACAGAACCCCGAGTTTGTCATTGTCTATGGCGACCACCGTCGCAAATACCTCGAATGCTACACGATGGAGGCGATCGAAGAGGTCGACGCCAAGATCAAGGCCAAGCCGCGCGGCTCGAAAGAGCGCAAGTTGCTGGAGCGGCTGTTCAACGGCCAGAGCCTCAACGCCACCGTCGATGACACCGGCCGCATCGTGATTCCGCAGCGCCAGCGCGAAAAGATCGGCCTGGAAGGCGAGGCCTTCTTCATCGCCGCCGGCGACACCTTCCAGATCTGGAACCCGGTGACCTATGACACCGAGGAAAATCCGCTGATCGAGGAAACCCTCGACGATCTGCCCGAAGATTTCGATCCGCTGAGCCTGCTCGACGAGCCCATCCCGCAAGAGGGTGGCTGAAGGCAATGGATGACAAGGGAGACCGCCATGATACTGATCCTCACATCCCTGTTCTGCTACGTCCTCTGCTGGCGGCAGTCGCGCCGGTTTCGGGCACGTGGCTTGACGGCACCTTTGGTGCTGGAGGCTATACCCGGGCGCTGCTCGACGCGGGCGCAGAGCGGGTCATCGCGGTGGATCGCGACCCGCTTGCCTTCGAAATGGCGGCGTCCTGGGCCGACCGCTATGGCGAGCGGCTGGTAAAACAGCCGGGAGTCTTTTCGCAGATGGACTCTTATGCGCAGGATCTCGACGGCGTGGTGCTGGACCTCGGGGTTTCTTCGATGCAGCTCGACCAGGCCGAACGCGGATTCTCCTTTCTGCGCGACGGCCCTCTCGACATGCGCATGTCGCAGGATGGCATATCTGCCGCCGATATCGTGAATACCGCGTCCGAAGCGGATCTGGCCGACATCCTGTTCCAGTTCGGCGAGGAACGCGCCAGCCGCCGCATCGCGCGCGCGATCGTGCGCGCCCGGGCAGAGGCGCCAATCACCCGAACGCTGGAATTGGCAAAGCTGGTCGAATCCTGCCTGCCGCGTGCCAAGCCCGGCCAGTCACACCCGGCGACACGCAGCTTCCAGGCGCTGCGGATTGCCGTGAACGCTGAATACGACGAATTGCACCAGGGTCTCATGGCCGCCGAGCGGGCGTTGAAGCCCGGGGGAATGCTGGCCGTGGTCACCTTCCATTCCATCGAGGATCGCATGGTCAAGCGCTTCTTCGCTGCACGCGCCGGCCAGACCGGGCGGGCCAACCGCTATGCGCCCGAACTGGTCGAAGAGGCGCCACGCTTCACCGATGTGACCCGCAAGGCAATCGGTGCGGACGATGAGGAACTGGCCAGCAATCCCCGCTCGCGCTCGGCGCGGCTGCGTGTAGGCCGTCGCACGGATGCGCCGGCGGGACCCATCGCCGCCCGTGACATCGGCATGCCCGAAATCGAAAGGAGACCGTCTTGAAGAGCCTGATCTACATGCTGACAGCCCTGTCGGTCTTTGGTCTGGCCTTCTGGGCCTATCGAGAGAATTATGCGACCCAGCAGGTGCTGCGAGACACTCAGCAGCTGCGGCGCGAGATCGGCACCGCGCAATTGCGCCTGGGCGTGTTGCGGGCCGAATGGGCCTATCTCAACCGGCCGGAGCGGCTGATGCAGCTGGCCGAACTGAACTTCGACCGGCTTGGTCTGCTGCCGCTGCGCGCCGACCAATTCGGCCGGATCGACGAGGTGGCCTATCCGCCCGAGCCCGAATCCGCCTTGCCGCTCGAGATCGTCAACGGGGTCGACGTGTCGAATATCGGACAGGAGCAGAACCCATGATCCGCACGCCGCTTCGCCCCCTAGCGCGAATCCTGCCCGCACGGGACCGGGGCGAGAACCCCGAGGAGATCGAACGCGAGAACCTGCGCCACCGCCACGCCGAGATGCGCGATCGGGCCCGGGTGCGGGCCGAAGGTCGGCTTCTCATGCTGGGTGCCTTCTTCACCGTGGCCTTTGCTGTGGTGGGGATTCGCATGGGTGTGCTGGCGACGACCGTTCCTGTCGAGCCTCTGGCCAGTGCAGGCGGCAGCGCGATTGCGGCGCAACGCGCCGACATCGTCGATCGCCAGGGCCGGATTCTGGCAACCAATTTCGAGACCAACTCGCTTTATGCGCAGCCGCCCATGCTGATCGATCCGGTCGATTCCGCCAAGGCGCTGGCCAAGATTTTCCCCGATCTGGATGAAGGTCGCCTGATAAAGCAGTTCACCGGCAAACGGAAATTCGTCTGGATCAAGAAACGCATCAGCCCCGAGCAGAAGCAGGCGGTGCATGATATCGGCGATCCGGGCCTCCTGTTTGGCGGCCGTGAGATGCGGCTTTATCCAAACGGAAAGCTGGCCTCACATGTGCTGGGCGGCGCGCGGTTTGGCGAAGAGGATGTCACCACCGCGCAGCTGGTGGGCGTCGCCGGCGTGGAAAAGCAGTTCGACGGCTATCTCGCCGATCCGTCGAATGCGGGCAAGCCGCTGACGCTCTCGCTGGACCTGACGGTTCAAGCCGCATCCGAACGCGTTCTTTACGGCGGGATGCGTCTGATGAACGCCAAGGGCGCGACATCGATCCTGATGGACGTGCACACGGGAGAGATCGTCTCGATGGTCAGCCTGCCCGATTTCGATCCGAACGATCGCCCGGCGCCACCGACGTCGGGATTCGACCCGTCGGTCAGCCCGTTGTTCAACCGGGCCGTGCAGGGCCTTTACGAGCTGGGCTCGACTTTCAAGATCTTTGCAGTGGCGCAGGCCATGGACCTGGGCCTCGTGCAACCCGACACTCTGATCGACATTCGCGGCCCGCTGCGCTGGGGCAAGTTCCGGATCACCGACTTTCACAACTATGGGCGCGAGTTGACGGTCTCGAAAATCATCGTCAAGTCTTCCAACATCGGTACCGCCCGTATTGCACAGATGATCGGCGCCGACCGTCAAAAGGACTTCCTGGGCGGTCTCGGCCTTCTTGAGCCAACTCCGCTGGAACTGGTCGAATCGCGCGGCGGGCAGCCGCTGACGCCGAAGAATTGGTCGGAACTCAGCGCGATGACGATTTCCTATGGGCACGGCCTGTCTGCCAGCCCGATGCACCTGGCCGCCGCCTATGCGGCAATTGCCAACGGCGGTCACTATGTCAGCCCGACGATTCTCAAGCAGTCCGGTCCCCAATACGGTCCGCGCGTAATGTCCGAAGCCAGCGCCGCGGCCTCGCGCACCATGCTTCGCCAGGTGGTGACCGAAGGAACGGCCAGCTTTGGCGATGTGCCGGGCTATCAGGTGGCCGGAAAAACTGGATCCGCCGACAAGCCCAAGCCGCAGGGCGGATATTATGAAGACAAGGTTATTGCCACTTTTGCGACAATGTTCCCGGTGAGCGATCCGAAATATGTCCTGATCGTTACTCTGGACGAAGCGGTCGAGACCTCGGGCACCGAGGCGCGGCGCACCGCCGGCTGGACCGCGGTGCCCGTCGCCGCCGAGATGATCGCCCGGATCGCGCCGCTGCTGGGTCTGCGACCAGAGATTGAACCCGCCCGTCTCGCTGAGGTAAAGCTGACGTCGAACTGAACGGGGGGCGGGCATGGCGTCGGACGGAACTTCCAAGCGGCTGCGTCAGCTGGCCCTTACCGCTATCGGCGGCCGGGATCCGCTGATCACCGGCCTGTCGGTGGACAGCCGCGACACCCGGCCTGGGCACCTCTTCGCGGCTCTGCCCGGCACGAAGGTCCACGGCGGCGAATTCATATCCTTTGCACTCGGCAAGGGCGCGGCGGCAATCCTGACAGACGCCCAGGGCGCCAAAATCGCTGCCGAGGCGCTGGCCGACTCGCAGGCCGCGTTGATCGTGAGCGACGATCCGCGCCAGACGCTGGCCTACACTGCGGCTCTCTGGTTCGGCGCGCAGCCGGCCACCATGGTTGCCGTGACCGGCACCAACGGCAAGACCTCGGTGGCCACCTTCACCCGGCAGATCTGGGCGGAACTGGGTCATAGCGCGGTCAATGTCGGCACCACCGGCGTCGAGGGCGCCTGGAGCGCGCCGCTCAAGCATACGACGCCCGAACCGATCACCCTGCATCGCGTTCTGGCGCAGGCCGCCGCTGCGGGGGTCACCCATGCGGCAATGGAGGCGTCGTCCCACGGGTTGGAACAGCGTCGCCTTGATGGCGTCAGTCTGACGGCCGCCGGGTTTACGAATTTCTCCCAGGACCACCTCGACTATCACACGAGCTTCGAGGCCTACTTTGCAGCAAAGGCGGGACTTTTTCGACGGGTTCTGCCCGAGGAAGGCACCGCTGTCATCAATATCGACGACCCGCGCGGTGCCGAAATGCGCGCCATCGCGGCCGCACGCGGGCAGCGGGTGATCACCGTGGGCCATGGCGTCGGCGATCTGAGCCTGCTGGCGCAGCGGTTTGACGCGACCGGGCAGGATCTGAGATTTTCCTTTGGCGGCAAGACGTTTCAGAGCCGACTTGATCTGATCGGCGGTTTCCAGGCGTCGAACGTGCTGACGGCCTGCGCTCTGGCCATCGCCTGCGGCGACGAGCCGGCGGATGTGTTCAATACCCTGCCGCATCTGACGACGGTGCGGGGCCGGATGCAATTGGCCGGGAGGCGTCAGAATGGTGCCGCTGTCTTCGTGGATTTCGCCCATACCCCCGACGCCATCGCCACCGCTCTCGCTGCGGCGCGTCCGCATGTTATGGGACGGCTCATCGCGATCATCGGCGCCGGGGGCGACCGAGACAGGGCCAAGCGCCCGCTGATGGGCAAGGCCGCGACGGAATACGCCGATGTCGTGATCGTCACCGACGACAATCCCCGCTCCGAAGTGCCGGCGACGATCCGCGCCGCCGTGATGGACGGCGCGCCCCACGCAACCGAGGTGGGCGACCGGGCCGAGGCGATCCTGCGCGGGGTCGACATGCTGGAGCCCGGCGACGCGCTTATGATCTGCGGGAAGGGTCATGAGACAGGTCAGATCGTTGGCGACGACGTGCTGCCCTTCGATGATGTGGAGCAGGCCAGCATGGCCCTTAGCGTTCTGGACGGGGGGCTGCCATGACACTCTGGACCGCGGCCGAGGCCGCTGCCGCCACCGGCGGGAAGACTAAGGCAGATTGGACGGCAAGCGGTGTATCCATTGACACGCGGACGCTGCAGCCCGGCGATCTCTTCGTCGCGCTCAAAGCCGCACGCGATGGACATGACTTCGTGGCCCAGGCGCTCGACAGCGGCGCGGCGGCGGCACTTGTGACACATGTGCCCGAAGGCGTGGCGGCAGATGCGCCTTTGCTGATCGTCAAGGACGTGCAGGCGGGGCTGGAAGCGCTGGGCCGTGCGGGTCGGGCGCGCACCGGAGCCAAGGTGGTCGCGATCACCGGCAGCGTGGGCAAGACCTCGACCAAGGAGATGCTGGCGCAAATCCTGTCCGACCAGGGCCGCACCCATGCCTCGGTCGCCAGTTACAACAATCACTGGGGTGTGCCGCTGACTCTGGCGCGTATGCCCGCGGATACCGAATTCGCGGTGATCGAGATCGGCATGAACCATCCGGGCGAGATTGCACCGCTGGCGCGTATGGCACGGCCGCATGTCGCCATGGTCACCAATGTCGCTGCGGTGCATCTCGAAGCCTTCCCGAACGTGCCGGCCATCGCGGTGGAGAAAGCTGCGATCTTCGAAGGCCTCGAGCCGGGCGGCGTCGCGGTGATCAACCACGATATCGAAACCGCTGCGATTCTCGCCGCCAAGGCAGTTGACCTGCGGATGCGCGACATCGGCTTTGGCTGGCATGGACACGACTACGTGCTGAAAGACGTGCAACTGGCCGGGGACACCACAGTGGTTCAAGCCACGGCTCGGGGCGAACCGGTGCTGTTCAAGCTGGCGACACCGGGCAAGCACTTTGCCATGAATGCGCTGGGCGCCCTGGCCGCGGCCGAGGCGCTGGGCGCCGACCTGGCGCTGGCCCTTCAGGCGATCGGACGATGGCGGCCGGTCTCGGGCCGGGGCACTCGCGAAGTGATCCGTCTCGACCCGGTCGAGACCGATCTGACGCTGGAGCTTTATGACGACGCCTACAACGCCAACCCCACTTCGACGGGCGCCTCGCTCGAGGTGCTGGCTGCGGCGCGTGTGCGCCACGATACGGGGCGGGTTTCGCAGGGGCGCAGGATCGCCTTTCTGGGCGACATGAAGGAACTCGGCCCCGATGCGGCCGCGTTGCATTCCGCGCTGGCCGATCATCCCGCGATGGTCTCCATCGACACGGTGCATTGCATCGGCCCCCTGATGCGGCACCTCTACGACGCGCTGCCGGAAGCGCGGCGCGGGGGCTGGTGCGCCACGTCCGAGGAGATGGCCAAGGGCGTGCGCCACAAGCTCGACAGCGGCGATGTTGTGCTGGTCAAGGGCTCGTTATCGATGCAGATGGCGCGGATCGTTGACGCGATCCGGAAAATGGGTCATGGGGCGCCCGGCGATTCCGGGGCCGGTGGCCCTGACGATGATGAGTAGGATCTCTTCAACATGCTCTATTGGCTCACCGCGCTCAGCGATGGCGGGGACTTTTTCAACCTCTTCCGCTACATCACGTTCCGCGCGGGTGGAGCCTTTCTGACGGCGCTGCTGTTCGGCTTTGTCTTTGGCCGCCCGCTGATCGCGGTGCTGCGCCGCCGGCAGGGCAAGGGCCAGCCGATCCGCGACGATGGTCCGGCGGGGCACTTCGTCAAGGCGGGCACGCCGACAATGGGCGGGCTGCTGATCGTCGGCGCGCTGACAACGGCGACACTGCTCTGGGCGCGGCTTGACAATCCCTTCATCTGGCTCGTCCTTTTCGTGACGCTGGCCTATGCGCTGATCGGCTTCGCAGACGACTATGCGAAGGTCTCGAAACAGAACACCAAGGGCGTGCCCGCCAAGGTCCGGATGCTGCTCGGTATCCTGATCGCGGGTATCGCGACCTTCTGGGCCGCGCAATATCACCCGGCCGCGCTGCAGGGCCAACTGGCCCTGCCGGTGTTCAAGAACACGCTGATCAACCTGGGTCTGCTCTACATTCCCTTCGGGATCTGCGTGATCGTGGGAGCCGCCAATTCGGTGAACCTGACCGACGGGCTGGACGGGCTGGCCATCATGCCGGTGATGATCGCTTCGACCACGCTTGGGGTGATCTCCTACGCCGTCGGCCATGCGGTGTTTTCGGAATATCTGGACGTTCACTATGTTCCCGGCACGGGCGAAATCCTGATCTTCACCGCGGCGCTCTTCGGCGGGGGGCTGGGGTTCCTGTGGTACAACGCCCCGCCCGCGGCGGTCTTCATGGGCGATACCGGCAGCCTCGCGCTGGGTGGGGCGCTGGGTGCCATCGCGGTGTCGACCAAGCACGAGATCGTGCTGGCCATCGTTGGCGGTCTGTTCGTGGTCGAGGCTCTGTCGGTGATCATTCAGGTTCTCTACTTCAAGCGGACCGGCAAGCGGGTGTTCCTGATGGCGCCGATCCACCATCACTATGAAAAGAAGGGCTGGGCCGAGCCGACCATCGTGATCCGCTTCTGGATCATTTCGCTGATCCTCGCGATGATCGGGCTGGCGACGCTAAAGGTCCGCTAGGGCGTCCCAGCTAGGACGGGGGGTCAAGTGGCTGAAAATGCTTGATTTTTCTGGGGTGGGGTTGTTCTGCCGCATTTTCTGGCCCTGCGGCTGCCCTTTCACGCCGCCACATCAGGGCACTGTCAGCGCATAGACGTTGTTCAGATAGCTCCGGTCCTGAATGCGAAAATGCGTCTCGCCAACCTTTTCGAAACCGAGGGCGAGATAGAAGGCGATGGCCGGATCGTTCTCCGCATTGGTGGTCAGCCAGACCGAATCGGCGCTCATCTTGGCGCAATGCTCCAGCGCTGCGGCCAGCAGGCGCTTTCCGATCCCTTTGCCGTGATGGCGCGGCTGCACGTAGAAGGTCGCGATTTCCACGTCCGAGCAACCGGGAACCGGGGCCGGGCTAGCGCGTGACACCCGGATGAACCCGTCAATGCCTTCGTCGTTCTCCGAAACCAGAATGAACTGTCCGGGGTCGCGCAGCAGCGCCCGCATCTTTGCCGGTGTGAAGTTCTCCAGCGCATAATCGGCAAAAAAGGCGCTGACGCCCTTCTTGAGATAGGTGCCGATCCAGACCTCGATCGCGATGGCGGCAAGGCTGGAAGCGTCGGACTGGGTCGCTCTGCGAAGGGTCATGGCCGATAGACGTCCATCGCCGGAGCGAGGTCAATGCCGAACCGTTGGCCGCTCAGAACACCGACCAGTCCATCCGCGCCGCGACGCGCTCCATCGCCTCGGTGCCCAGCTTGGAGTTGCCATTGGCGTTCAGTCCCGGCGACCAGACCGCGACAGAGGCCTGTCCGGGCACGATGGCGAGGATCCCGCCGCCGACCCCGCTCTTGCCGGGCAGACCGACGCGAAAGGCGAAATCGCCCGAGGCGTCGTAGTGGCCGCAGGTCAGCATCACCGCGCAAAGCCGGCGCAGGCGCGCCTTCGAAACCAGGCGCGGCATTCCTGGCGCGGCGATCAGGAAGCGGCCGGCGAGGGCCAGTTGTTTTGCTGTCATCTCGATGGCGCATTGGTGGAAATAGGTGCCCAGCGTCATCTCGGGCGGATTCTTGAGGTTCCCGCAGGCGTAGAGGAAATTCGCCAGCGCGGCGTTGCGGTGACCATGCGCCTTTTCCGAGGTGGCGACCGCCTCGTTGATGTAGATCGCGTCGTCGCCGGCGGCGGTGCGCACGAAGGTCAGCAACTCGGCCAGCGCCTCGCGCGGGGGGCGGCCGCCGAGGATCTCGTCGGTGGTAACGATGGCGCCAGCGTTGATGAAGGGATTGCGCGGGATACCGCGCTCGTATTCCAGCTGAACGATCGAGTTGAAGGCGCTGCCCGAGGGTTCGCGCCCGACTCGAGTCCAGAGCTGGTCGCCCGACCGGCCCAGCGCCAGCGCAAGGGCAAAGACCTTGCTGACCGACTGGATCGAAAAGCGGGTATCGGCGTCGCCCGCCGTGATCAGGCGGCCGTCGGCAGTGGCGACGGCGATGGCGAGCTGATGCAGCGGAACGCGGGCAAGTTCGGGGATATAGGTGGCGACATGGCCCCAGTCCGCGCTTTCGCGCAGTTCGGCGTCGACGTCAGTCAATACCTCTTGCAGTCGGTCGGTCATGGTGCGGCTCCTCGTGGTGCGCTTGTTCCACGGGCGGGTGAGGCACGCAACCGGGCACCTTGTGGCGGCCCGCGCTTGCCCGCATTGTGCGGCCGGGCGCAAGGCAGGAGACGGGCATGATTCCGGTACAGGGTGTCAACGGGCAAAAAGTGGCGGTGCTGGGTCTTGGCCGGTCGGGCCTGGCTACGGCGCGCGCGCTGGTCGCGGGCGGGGCCGAGGCCATCTGCTGGGACGACAGTCCGGCCGCGCGCGAGAAGGCCGAGGCCGAGGGCTTCGCCTGCACCGATCTTCTGCGCGCCGGCGCCTTCGATGCCATCGCCTCCCTGATCGTTTCGCCTGGCATCCCGCATCTCTACCCCGCGCCGAATCCGGTGGTGGCGGCGGCGCTGGCCGCCGGCGTGCCGGTCGACAATGACATCGGGCTGTTCTTCCGCTCCTTCGCGGTGGAGGACTGGGAGGGCTTCGATGTTGCGCCGCGTGTGGTGGCGGTCACCGGCTCGAACGGCAAGTCGACGACCTCGGCGCTGATCCATCACATCCTGGACTCGTCCGGGCGGCCAACACAGCTGGCGGGCAACATCGGACGCGGCGTGCTCGACCTCGAGCCGGCGGCGGATGGCGAGGTGGTGGTGCTGGAGCTGTCGTCCTATCAGACCGATCTGGCCCGCTCGCTGACACCCGATATCGCGGTCTTCACCAATCTCTCGCCAGATCACCTGGACCGCCACGCCGGCATGGGCGGGTATTTCGCGGCCAAGCGGAGGCTGTTCGCCGAGGGCGGACCGGACCGGGCTGTGATCGGCGTGGACGAGGTGGAAGGGCGGTTCCTGGCCAACCAGATGGCCGAGGGTGCGGCGGACGACCGGGTGATCCGGGTCTCCTCCGGGCAGAAGCTGAGCGGACCGGGGTGGACCGTCTTCGCGCGCAAGGGGTTCCTGGCGGAATGGCGCAAGGGCCGGCAGGTCGCGGCGATCGACCTGCGCGGCATCCCCGGCCTGCCGGGTGCGCACAACCACCAGAACGCCTGCGCCGCCTATGCGGTGGCGCGTGCGCTGGGCCTGCCGCCCAAGGTGATCGAGGGGGCGATGCACAGCTATCCGGGCCTGCCGCACCGCAGCCAGATCGTCGCCGCGGCGGGGGGCGTCACCTTTGTCAACGATTCCAAGGCCACCAATGTGGACAGCGCGATCAAGGCGCTGGCGGCCTTCCCGCGCATCCGCTGGATCTGCGGCGGGCTCGAGAAGGAAGGCGGCCTGGGCGCCCTGAAGGGCCAGACCGGCGCGGTGGCCAAGGCCTATGTCATCGGGCGCGAGGCCGCGGCCTTCGCGCTGCAACTCGACGTCGACTACGAGGTCTGCACCACCATGGCGCGGGCGGTCGAACGCGCGATGGCCGAAGCCCAGCCAGGCGATACGGTCCTGCTGGCCCCGGCGGCCGCAAGTTTCGACCAATACGACAACTTCGAGAAGCGCGGCGAGGATTTCATGGCCGAAGTCCGCGCCCGGCTGCCCGCCTGACGGGGCGCCTGCACCTTCCTCTTGCCTGAAATATCCCGGGGAGTCGCGCCGCAGGCGCGGCGGGGGCAGAGCCCCCGATTGTCCGTCGCAATGCCGCGCACGGCGGGGCGTTGCACATCCGCGGTTTCGGGCAGAAGATGCCGGCGACGTCAGAACCCCGAAAGGACCGATCATGCCCGTCAAGAACCGCTTTGCCGAACTCCAGCCCGAAATCGCCGCCTGGCGTCAGGACATTCACGCCCATCCCGAGATCCTGTTCGAGACGCACCGCACCTCGGCGCTGGTGGCCGAGAAGCTGAAGGAGTTCGGCTGCGAGGAAGTTGTGACGGGCATCGGACGGACCGGGGTCGTCGGCGTGATCCGGGGCAAGAGCAATACCTCGGGCAAGGTGATCGGCCTGCGCGCCGACATGGATGCGCTGCCGATCCACGAACAGACCGGCGTGGCCTATGCCAGCAAGACCGCCAATGCGATGCATGCCTGCGGTCATGACGGGCATACCGCGATGCTGCTCGGCGCGGCCAAATACCTGGCGGAGACGCGCAATTTCGATGGTACCGTCGTGGTGATCTTCCAGCCCGCCGAAGAGGGCGGCGGTGGCGGCAAGGAGATGTGCGACGACGGGATGATGGAGCGCTGGGGCATCCAGGAGGTCTATGGGATGCACAACTGGCCAGGCCGCCCGGCGGGCAGCTTCTCGATCCGCCCCGGCGCCTTCTTTGCCGCGACCGACCAGTTCGACATCGCCTGGGAAGGCCGGGGCGGCCACGCCGCCAAGCCGCACGAGACGGTGGACACCACGGTGATGGCGGCGCAGGCGGTGCTGGCGCTGCAGACCATCGCCAGCCGCAACGCCGATCCGATCGACAAGGTGGTGGTCTCGGTGACTTCATTCGAGACCTCCTCGAAAGCCTTCAACGTGATCCCGCAGAAGGTGCAGATGAAGGGCACGGTGCGCACGATGAGCAAGGAGATGCGCGACCTGGCCGAGCGTCGGATCAAGGAGATCTGCGCCGGCATCGCCGCGACCTTCGGCGGATCGGTCGAGGTGAAATACAATCGCGGCTATCCGGTCATGGTGAACCACGAGGAACAGACCGCATTCGCCGCCGAGGTGGCCCGCGCCGTTTCAGGCGGCTGTGACGAGGCGCCGCTGGTCATGGGGGGCGAGGATTTCGCCTTCATGCTCGAGGAGCGGCCCGGGGCTTATATCCTGGTCGGCAACGGCGACACGGCGATGGTGCACCACCCGAAATACAACTTCAACGACGAGGCGATTCCGGCGGGCTGTTCCTGGTGGGCCGAGATCGTCGAGCGGCGGATGCCGGCGGCGTAACGGCGTTCCTGCGCGCGCAGATCGCCCCGCCTGGAGTCCCCTCAGCCCCAGAGCTGGTCGTAGACCGCGCCGATGCCATCGGCCTCGGCGCGGGCACTGAACTGCGCCTCGGCCACCTCGCGCGCGGCGCGGGCGGCGGCGCCGTAGCGGGCGGGGTCGCCCAGCAGGGCGCGGGCGGCCTCGGCGGCCGCGGTGGCGGCCTCCTGCGGAACCACAGTGCCGGTGCGGCCCTGCGCCGAGAAGGCGGTGTAATAGCCCGCCTCCGAGGCGACGAAGGGGGTCCCGGCGGCCATTCCCTCCAGCGGCACCATTCCGTAGCCCTCGTATCGCGGCAGCTGCATCACCAGCGACAGCGCCGGCATCAGCGCGGCCAACCGCTCGGGCGGCAGTTCGCCGACAAAGCGGATGCGGTCGGCCAGACCGGCGCGCTGCACCCGGTCCTTCAGGGTGAGGTCGAATTTCTGATGCTCGCGCCCGGCGCGTCCGACCACCAGGGCAGTGACGCCGGGCAGGTCGGGCAGCAGGCGCAGCATCGCCTCGACAAAGAGGTCGGTGCCCTTTTCCGGGCGCACGCGACCCACGGTGGCTATGCCCATCGTGCCGCCGTATCCCAGCGCAGCCCAGGCGGCGGCGCGGTCGGACGCCGGGCGGAACAGGTCGGTATCGACGCCATGCGGAACCACGGCGCGGACATGCGGAACGAAGCGCGCCGCCGCCTCGGTCGTCGCGATCACCGCATCCATCCGCGAGATCAACCAGCGCGGGAAGGCCGAATGCCGCCGTTGCGCAGCCGATGTGAAGACCAGCCGGATCGGCAGGCGCAGCACGTCGCGCGCCCAGATCCCGGCGCGCATCTCGGGGTTGCGGCGGACATGCCAGATAGCGAAGGGCCGCCCCGGAGGCGGTAGACGGCTGTTTCTCCGCGCCTCGGCGACCGAGATCGGCGCGGGACAGCCGGGCAGGGGATAGCCCACCAGCGACAGGTCATGGCGCGCGGTCTGCTGACGAATGACATTGGCCGCGGTTGCCGAAACGCCTGTGAAATTGGGATTGAGGTTGGTGACAAACAGCTCGGTCATTGCGCGAGTTCCAGCGCCGCGCAAAGTCGGTCGGCCAGACCGTCGAGCGACGCACGACTGTCGGCCGCAAACCGACGCGCGGCGTCGCGGGCCTGCGCCAGCTTATCGGGCTCGTCCAGCCACGCGGCGACGGCCCCGGCCAGGCTGGCGGCATCCTGCACCTCGCGCGCGGCACCCGACGCCACCAGCGGCGTGAAGGTCTCGGTGAAGTTCGTCACATGTGGCCCGGTCAATACCGCGGCGCCAGCCTGGGCAGGCTCGAAGGGATTGTGCCCGCCGATCGGCTGCAGCGAGCCGCCGAGAAAGACGATGGGCGCGGCGGCATACCAGGTACCCGTCTCTCCCAGCGTGTCGGCGAGAAACACCTGCGCCGTGTCGGGCCATTCGCCAAGGCTGCGCCGGGCGACGGTTAGCCCGCTCTCGCGGATCAGCCGCGCCACCTCGCCGCCGCGGGAGGGGTGGCGGGGGATGAGGATCAGGCAGAGGTCGGGCCAGCGGGCGAGCAGCGTCGAGTGGGCGGCAAGCGCGACCGCCTCTTCGCCCGGGTGGGTCGAACTCGCGGCCCAGACCGGGCGGGTCCCAAGCGCATCGCGCAACTGCGCCAAAGTTCCCGAGTCGACCGGCGGCGGAGGGGAGAAGGACTTGAGATTGCCGCCCGTACTGACGCGGGCCGGGTCTGCGCCCAAGGCGCGCAGGTTCTGGGCGGCTTCGTCGTTCTGGGCGATCATCAGGCGAAATACGGAGAGCACACGCGCCGCAGCGGCGGGAAAGCGGGCCCAGCCCTTGACCGATTTCGCCGAAAGCCGCGCGTTCAGCAGCGCCATGGGGATCGCGCGCCGGCCCGCCTCTGTCAGCAGCAGCGGCCAGAGCTCGCTTTCCACAAATATCCCCGCGTCTGGGCGCCAGTGGTCGAGAAAGCGGGCGACCGGACCCGGCGCATCGAGCGGCGCAAACTGATGGCGGCACCGTTGCGGCATCCGGCGGGCCAGCATCTCGGCCGAGGTGGCGGTGCCCGAGGTGATGAGGAACTCGTGACCGGGCAACCGGGCGGCCAGCTTGGCGAGCAGGGTCAGCACCAGCAGGCTTTCCCCGACGCTGGCGGCATGGAACCAGACCAGCGGTGCAGCCGGACGGGGCAGGCTGGCGCGGCCGTCCTTTTCGCCGAGACGAACTTCGTCCACATGGGCCTCGCGCAGCTTGGCGGTGGTCGAGCGCAGGAAGAATGGCAGTGCGGCGGAGGTAAGCCAGCGGTAGCCGCGCAGCGACAGCGGCTCGCCGGCCAAGGGCGCCGACATCAGCCGCCCGTATGGCTCATGTGGCGCGACATCTGCCCGTCGAGCCGCTGACGCGAATAGTCGAAGTCGTGGCCCTTGGGCTTGTGCGAAATCGCTGCGCGGATCGCCTCCTGCAGCGGGATGTCGCTGTCGGGATGGGCGCGCAGCGGGGCGCGCAGGTCAGCCATGTCTTCCTGCCCGAGGCACATGTAGAGTTTACCCGTGCAGGTCAGCCGCACACGGTTACAGCTTTCACAGAAATTGTGGGACAGGGGCGTGATGAAGCCGATCTTCTGCCCGGTCTCTTCCAGCCGCACATAGCGCGCCGGGCCGCCGGTGCGTTCGGCGAGATCGGTGACGGTGTAATTCTGCGCGTAGGCCGCGCGCACGTCCTTCAGCGACCAGAACTGGCCAAGCCGGTTCTCGTTGCCGATGTCGCCCATCGGCATGACCTCGATCCAGGTCAGGTCCATGCCGCGCTCGGCGCACCATTCGGTCATGCGCGGCAGCTCGTCCTCGTTGAAGCCCTTGAGCGCCACGGCGTTGATCTTGATCCGCAGGCCCGCCGCCTGGGCCGCGTCGATCCCGCGCAGCACCTGGGGCAGGCGGCCCCAGCGTGTGATGTCGGCGAACTTCTTCTCGTCCAGCGTGTCGAGCGAGATGTTTATACGCCGCACCCCGGCATCAAAGAGATCGGTCGCGTATTTCTCGAGCTGCGAACCGTTGGTCGTCAGCGTCAGCTCTTTCAGGGCGCCCGATTCCAGATGGCGGGTCATGGCGCGGAAATAGGTCATGATGCCCTTGCGCACCAGCGGCTCGCCGCCGGTGATGCGCAGCTTCTGCACGCCGAGACCGATGAAGGTCGTGCACATGCGGTCCAGCTCTTCCAGCGTCAGGAGGTCCTTCTTGGGCAGGAAGGTCATGTTCTCGGACATGCAGTAGACGCAGCGGAAGTCGCAGCGGTCGGTGACCGAGACGCGCAGATAGGTGATCGCGCGGGCAAACGGGTCGATGAGCGGTGCAGGGGTCATGCCGCTATACGTAAAGCGCGCCGGTGTGGGCGACAAGGGGGAACGGCGTCAGCGCAGGTGGCGCAGGGCTTCCTTGCGGGCAAAGGGCTTCATCCGCTCGCCATAGGTCGCGATGAAGGCGCGGGTCCGATCTGGGTCGTGCTTGGACAGTTCGCGCAGCCACCAGCCGACGGCCTTCTGGATGAACCAGTCGCGGTCGTCGACATAGGTGGCGGCCCAGCCCAGAACCCGGTCGCGGGTGGCAAGATCCTCGGGCGAGGGGTGGTTCTGCTTGGTCCAGGGCAGGGTGATGACAAGCGCGGCCCGGCGCGACCACATGTGGTCGGAGCTTGTCCAGGTCTCGACCTCGTCCAGCCGCGACGGGTCGGCGACAACCCGGCGCTGGCCGGCGTCGCAGGCGTGATCGGCGATGGCCCAGGCGTCGAAAGTCGGGACCCAGGAGGCGATCAGCCGCCAGACGCCCTCGTCGGGCCGGATGCGGGCCTGGGCCAGAAGCTTGGCTGCCAGCAGGCGCGCCTCGTGGATATCGGTCTGCCAGAGGCCGTCGGCCAGCGCGATACGCCGATCGACATCGGCGTCGAGGTTCAGCTCGCTGCGCAGGTCTTTCGCAAGGTCCGTCAGCACTGGCACCGCAACCCCCAGATACACCCGCGGGGCCTTGTGATAGTCGGCATTGTGGGCCGCGCGCTCGGGGTCGGCGAGGGCCTGCAGGCGAGCGAGGGTGGTTTCCAGCATCCGGGCGGTCTCCGATGGCCGTCGAGTCGGCGCAATCTGCCTGTCTTCCGGGCGGGGGTCGAGTGCGGATCGACCGGTTTTCGCCAGATATTGTGCCCCCCTTTTCCCCGGTGACAAACCGTGCGATAGGGTTGCCGCCAACGGGACACTGCTTGAGGATTCGGGTATGCAGATTCGTGAGGCGCTCACATTCGACGACGTTCTTCTGGTGCCGGCGGCAAGCTCTGTCCTGCCATCGACAGCCGACACGCGCACCCGCGTGACGCGCAGCATCAGCATGAACATTCCGCTGCTTTCCAGCGCGATGGATACGGTGACCGAGGCGCGGATGGCCATTGCCATGGCGCAGGCCGGCGGCATCGGGGTCGTGCACCGCAACCTCGACATCCTGAAACAGGCCGAGGAAATCCGCCGGGTAAAGCGGTTCGAATCCGGCATCGTCTATAACCCGATCACCCTGCGCGCGGATCAGACGCTGGCCGATGCTAAGGCCCTGCAGGAACGCTACAACGTTACAGGCTTCCCGGTGGTCGATGAAAGCGGCCGCGTGGTCGGGATCGTTACCAACCGCGACATGCGCTTTGCCAGCGACGACCGCACGCCGGTGCGGGTGATGATGACCAGCGACAATCTGGCGGTCCTGACCGAACCGGCGGACCGCGACGAAGCGATCAGCCTGATGAAAGCGCGGCGGATCGAAAAGCTGCTGGTCACCGACAAGAATGGCAAGTTGACCGGCCTGCTGACGCTGAAGGACACCGAACAGGCCGTGCTGAACCCGACCGCCTGCAAGGACCAATTGGGGCGGCTGCGGGTCGCCGCCGCCTCGACCGTGGGAGACGCGGGATTCGAGCGGGCCGAGGCGCTGGTGGACGCGGGCGTGGACATGATCGTGATCGACACCGCCCACGGCCACAGCGAAGGCGTCGCCAAGGCGGTGGAGCGCGCCAAGAAGCTGTCGAATGAGGTGCAGGTGGTGGCCGGCAACGTCGCCACGGGCGAAGCCACGCGCGCTCTGATCGGTGCAGGGGCTGATGCGATCAAGGTGGGGATCGGCCCCGGCTCGATCTGCACCACGCGGATCGTCGCCGGTGTCGGTGTGCCGCAGCTGACGGCGATCATGGATTGTGCCGCCGCGGCGGGCGATGTGCCCGTCATCGCGGACGGGGGCATCAAGTTCTCGGGTGACTTCGCCAAGGCGATCGCGGCGGGGGCCTCCTGCGCGATGGTCGGCAGCATGATCGCCGGAACGGATGAATCTCCGGGGGAAGTCATTCTGTATCAAGGACGTAGCTTCAAGAGTTACCGTGGCATGGGAAGTCTCGGCGCGATGGCACGCGGATCGGCTGACCGCTATTTCCAGAAGGATGCGGCCAGCGACAAACTGGTCCCGGAAGGGATCGAAGGCCAGGTGCCCTACAAGGGTTCGGCAGCAGCGGTCATTCACCAGCTGGTTGGCGGCCTGCGCGCGGCGATGGGCTATACCGGCTGCGCCACGGTCGACGAGATGCGCCAGAACTGTCAGTTCGTGAAGATCACCGGCGCCGGGCTGAAGGAAAGCCACGTGCACGACGTGACGATCACGCGCGAAAGCCCGAACTACCGGGTGATGTAATGACGCCTGCCGCGCGGGTGCAGGCGGCGATCGACTGCCTGGACCGCATTCTGGACGGCGCGCCCGCCGAGAAGGTTCTGACCTCCTGGGCCCGCGCCAGCCGCTTCGCCGGGTCTGGTGACCGGGCGGCGGTGCGTGATCTGGTCTTCGACGGGCTGCGCGCGCGGCGTTCGCTTGCGGCGCTGGGCGGCGCCGAGACCGGACGCGGCATTCTGCTGGGGCTGCTGCGGCGCAGAGGGCAGGACCCCGATTCCCTTTTCACCGGAGGCGGTTACGGGCCAGAGGTGATGTCGGACATCGAGCGGGCGGCGGGACACGACCCGGAACCGGGGGCGGAGGCGGCGGATGTACCCGACTGGCTCTGGCCCCGGTTCGTTTCCAGTCTGGGCCATCAGGCCGTCGCCGCTGCCGAAGCGCTGAGACATCGTGCGCCGGTGCATCTGCGGGTGAACATCGCCCGCACCGACCGAGACGGCGCCATCGCGGCGCTGGCACGGGACGGCGTCGAAGCGCGACCGCATCCGGCCGCCGCGACAGCCCTTGAGGTCACGGACGGCGCGCGCAGGCTGCGCAATGCGGCGGCCTATATCGACGGTCTGGTTGAATTGCAGGACGCCGCTTCGCAGGCGGTGGTCGAGGCGCTGCCGCTGCGGCGGGGGATGCGCGTTCTGGACTACTGCGCCGGAGGGGGCGGCAAGACGCTGGCGATCGCGGCGCGCGGCGGCGTGTCGGTTTTTGCGCATGACGCCGCGCCGCAACGGCTTGCGGATCTGCCGGCGCGGGCCGACAGGGCCGGCGCACAGGTTGCACTTCTGGACGGTGCTGCGTTGAAACGGGCGAGTCGGTTCGATCTGATCCTGTGCGACGTGCCCTGTTCAGGCAGCGGATCGTGGCGGCGGGCTCCGGATGGCAAGTGGCGCCTGACCGCCGAGCGGCTTGATGCGCTTCGGGAAGTTCAGCGCGATATTCTCGACGCGGCGGCAGGCTTGTTGACGCCGGGCGGTGTGCTGGCCTATGCGACTTGCTCTGTGCTGACCGAGGAAAATGAGTCGCAGGTTCAGGCGTTTATGGCGGGTCATTCATCTTTCGCGCTGGTGTATGAACAGCGTTGGCCGCTGACGGGTGATACCGATGGGTTCTACACGGCCCAGCTCACCTGACCGCACGGTCGGAGCGACCTCTTTACACCGTTAAGGGGGCGTTAATCACTATTTAACCAATTTGGCCGGAAGGTGTCATCGAACGAATCCCTTTTCGGGAGATCTGTCCTAGTGAGCCCTCGACTAACCCTGTGGCCATCAGCGTTCAGAGCGCCGATGCCCCTGGCCCTGCGGGGCGTCTGGCTGGTCGCGTTGGCTGCGGCGCTGGGTCTGGCCGTGGTCGGGCTGAATCCGCCCGAACCCTGGGCGCGCCTTGGCACGACGGTCGCGCTGACGCTGGGTCTGGTGGCAGGCGGCCTGGCCCTATGGCGCGGAGTGTTGGCGTGCCGGCGGCGGAATGCGGCACGCGTGCTGCGCAGCCTGATCGTCCATGACCCGGTGCCCTGCCTGATCGTGGACCCGAAGGGAGCGATTGTCGCCCGCAATCCTGCTGCGGAAGAGCGCTTTTGCGACAGCGGCGGCGCTGCACTTGCCGACACCCTGCGCGGCCTTTTCGCCAATCCCGCCGCCGCGATCTATCGGTTGCAGGCCGTGGCCGAGCGCCATGGCGGGGCGCGCGAGGAGGTGGCGGCCGGCGCCGGCCAGGCGCGGATCGCGGTGCAGCGCGCAGACCTGGGATTTCTCTGGCGCATCGAAGAAATTGCCGACCGTCCCGGCGCGGCCTACACCCCGCAGACGCTGCCGGTGCCCATGCTGACGGTGGGCCGATCCGGCGCGGTCCTTTTCATGAACGACGCGGCGCGCAGCCTCGCGGGCGGGCGGGTCAAATCGCTCGAGGCGCTGTTCACCCGCCTGCCGGTGATGCCGCGGAGGGTGAACAGGATTCGCACTGCCGGGGGCACCTGCGACGCGGTGGTGACCGAAATCCCCACCCGCTCCGGAAGGCGCGAGATCTTCCTCGTCCCGATCGAAGGCGGCAGCGGAACGGACCACAGCGCGGTCTTCGAAACCCTGCCGGTGCCGATGCTCAAGATCGCGCCGTCCGGGCAGGTTCTGGCGGCGAACCTGCTTGCGCAGGCATTGATCGGGGCCGAGATCGGTGCAAGCACGCATCTGAACGAGGTCATGGAAGGCCTGGGCCGGCCCATCGACGACTGGCTGGAAGCCACGTTGCAGGGGACAGTGACCAAGAATTCTGAATTCCTGCGGCTTCGGCGGGCCGACAAGGAAGTCTTCGTGCAGGTCGCCCTGAGCTGCGTCAGCGAACAGGGCGAGCCGCTGCTGATCGCCGTGCTGAACGACGCGACCGAGCTGAAGACGCTGGAGGCGCAGTTCGTGCAGAGCCAGAAGATGCAGGCCATCGGTCAGCTGGCGGGCGGTGTCGCGCATGACTTCAACAACCTTCTTACCGCGATTTCAGGACATTGCGACCTGTTGTTGCTGCGACACGATCAGGGTGATCAGGATTATGGCGACCTTGTGCAGATCAACCAGAACGCCAATCGCGCGGCGGCTTTGGTCAGTCAGCTTCTGGCCTTTTCGCGCAAGCAGACCCTGCGCCCCGAGGTGATCGACCTGCGGGACACCCTGTCCGATCTGACGCATCTGCTGAACCGGCTGGTGGGAGAACGGGTAACGCTGACGCTGAAACACGATGCCGTGCTCAGTCCGATCCGTGCCGACAAGCGGCAGCTGGAACAGGTGCTGATGAACCTGGTGGTCAACGCGCGGGACGCCATGCCCGAGGGCGGCGAAATCTGTATCGAGACCGAGATCGCCACGCTGGTCGAGCCGCTTCAGCGTGACCGCGCGACGGTGCCGCCGGGTGATTATGTCTGCGTGCGTGTCAGTGACGAGGGAATCGGCATCGCGGCGGACAAGTTGTCGAAGGTGTTCGAGCCGTTCTATACGACCAAACGGACGGGCGAGGGGACGGGGCTGGGCCTGTCGACGGCCTATGGCATCGTCAAGCAGACCGGCGGATATATCTTCGTCGACAGCGTGCCGGATCAGGGGTCTGTTTTCACGATGTATTTCCCGGCGCATGCCGGGCAGGCAGAGCAACCGCAGCCCGAGGCCAGGATACGGGAACCGATGGCCCCGAAGCATGGGGAAGGGGTGGTGTTGCTGGTCGAGGACGAGGCACCGGTGCGCGCCTTCGCCAGCCGTGCCTTGCGGCTGCGCGGCTACACGGTGCTCGAGGCGGAATCGGCCGAGGATGCGCTGCGCACGCTGGAAGATCCCACCCTGGCCGTCGATATCTTTGTCACCGATGTGGTGATGCCCGGCATGGACGGACCGAGCTGGGTGCGCGAGGCGCTGAAGGCGCGGCCGAATGTCCGGGTGGTCTTTGTCTCGGGCTATGCCGAAGGGGCTTTTGACGGCGGGGAGGTGGCGGTGCCGAATTCAGTGTTCCTGTCCAAGCCCTTCTCGCTGAGCCAGCTGACGGAGACGGTGCATCAACAGCTGCACTGACCTCAGGGGATCGAGTCGTAGAGAGCGAATTCCGCGGCGCATTTGCGGCGCAGCTTGGATTCGGTCCGCGGCGACAGTGTCAGGTCCATGACCGGTGAGACATTCTCGCGCCGGGTTTCGGGGCGAACGCCGAGGCGGTCTTCCAGAAAGGCATCCAGACGCTCGGGCGTCTCGTAGCGGAACAGATGGGTGACGCCGGTGCCATTCGGCCGGCTCTCCAGAAAGCGGGCCTGGCTGCCGACATCGGCGAAACCGGGCGGCATGCCCTGGGCATAGGCCGAGACGAAATCGTCGAAGCTGACCGCATCGGTGGAATTCGGCTTGCCCTGCATGAAGGGCCGGCGGCGATAGCGGTACCAGCTGCCCAGCCAGCTGATCGGTTCGCGCATCACCGCCAGGGTCTCCATCTCGACCTTGCAGGCCTTCTCGAACATCGGGCGGAAGAAGCGGTTGTAGCGGTAGACGGGCGCGTGCTTGAGTTCGGGCGGGTTCGTCACAGCGATGTCGGCGCGCGCCTTCAACGCGTTCTCATAGGCGGTGGTGCCGGTCTTGGGCACCGACAAGAACACCAGCCGTTCGGCAAAAAAAACCAGCAATTCGGCCATCCTTCCGCATTTTTCCGCTGACCCGCGGATGTACACCACTTCTTAACCTCGACGCGCAAGAGTGGCGACGGGAAGATTTCGATTGAAATGTTCTCCTTTTGGTCCTAATTGGAACAAGAGGCGAACAAAGCAGCGATTGCCGCCCCGCGCGGGGTATGACAATAAGGACGGAACAGGACATGGCGGATCTACTCTCGATGGACAACCGGAAGAATTCCGACAAGCAGAAGGCTCTCGACAGCGCTCTGGCGCAGATCGAACGGCAGTTCGGCAAGGGCTCGATCATGAAGCTGGGCGCGCCGGGCGCAATCCAGGAGATCGAGGCCAGTTCGACGGGCTCGCTGGGGCTCGACATCGCGCTGGGGATTGGCGGCCTGCCGATGGGGCGGATCATCGAAATCTACGGTCCGGAGAGTTCGGGCAAGACGACGCTGACGCTGCACTGCATCGCGGAACAGCAGAAAAAGGGTGGCGTCTGCGCTTTCGTCGATGCCGAGCACGCGCTCGATCCGCAATATGCCAAGAGGCTGGGCGTCGATATCGACGAATTGCTGATTTCTCAGCCCGATACGGGCGAGCAGGCGCTGGAGATCACCGATACGCTGGTGCGCTCGGGCGCGGTCAACATGGTGATCGTCGATTCCGTTGCCGCGCTCACGCCGAAGTCCGAACTCGAGGGCGACATGGCCGATTCGAGCGTCGGCGTGCAGGCGCGTCTGATGAGCAAGGCGATGCGCAAGCTGACCGGCTCGATCAGCAAGTCGCATTGCATGGTGATCTTCATCAACCAGATCCGGATGAAGATCGGCGTCATGTTCGGCAGCCCCGAAACGACCACGGGCGGCAACGCGCTCAAGTTCTATTCCTCCGTGCGGCTTGACATCCGCCGCATCGGCTCGGTCAAGGACCGCGACGAGGTTGTCGGAAACGCAACCCGCGTGCGGGTGGTCAAGAACAAGGTTGCCGCGCCGTTCAAGCAGGTCGATTTCGACATCATGTATGGCGATGGCATCTCCAAGACCGGTGAACTGCTCGACCTCGGCGTGATCGCCGGCGTGGTCAACAAATCCGGCGCCTGGTATTCCTATGGCGATGAACGCATTGGCCAGGGCCGGGAGAACGCCAAGCAGTTCCTGCGCGACAATCCGGCGATCGCAAACGAGATCGAGGACAAGATCCGTGCCAGCCACGGGCTCGACTTCGACATGATGGGCGGGCCCGAGGATGCGGACGAAGACGTGATGGAGGCCTGACAGGCTCCGCACATGCCGGCGTGACGCGAAGGGCAGGCCTCGGGGCCTGCCCGCTGCGTTTTGCGAGGTTGCCGCGCCTGCCTGTGGACAGGGCCGGGGCGGGGGGATAAACCACACCAACCCGCAATCCAGAGCCCGAGCCAAATGATCACCCTGAACGACATCCGGTCCACCTTCCTTGGCTATTTTGAACGCCAGGGTCACCGGGTCGTGGCCAGCAGCCCGCTGGTGCCGCGCAACGACCCGACGCTGATGTTCACCAACTCCGGCATGGTGCAGTTCAAGAACCTGTTCACCGGGGTGGAGACACGCGACTACAAGCGTGCGACCACGGCGCAGAAGTGCGTGCGCGCCGGGGGCAAGCACAATGACCTCGACAACGTCGGCTATACCGCGCGCCATCACACCTTCTTCGAGATGCTCGGGAACTTCTCGTTCGGGGATTATTTCAAGTCCGAAGCGATCCCCTTCGCCTGGGAGCTGATCACCAAGGATTTCGGCATCGACAAGAGCCGGCTTTATGTCACCGTCTATCACACCGATGACGAGGCGGCCGAGATCTGGAAGAAGGTTGGCGTGCCCGAAAGCCGGATCATCCGCATCGCCACCAATGACAACTTCTGGATGATGGGGCCGACCGGTCCCTGCGGCCCCTGCACCGAAATCTTCTATGACCACGGCGACAAATACTGGGGCGGCCCTCCGGGGACGCCGGAAGAGGACGGTGACCGCTTTGTCGAGATCTGGAACCTGGTCTTCATGCAATACGAGCAGTTCGAGGATGGCAGCCGCCGCGAACTGGCGGCGCAGAGCATCGACACCGGCATGGGGATCGAACGGGTGGCCGCGCTGTTGCAGGGCACGAACGACAACTATGCCACCGACCTGATCCGCTCGCTGATCGAGGCCAGCGCAAATGCCACATCGACCGATCCGGACGGGCCGGGCAAGGTGCACCACCGGGTGATTGCCGACCACCTGCGGTCGACCTCTTTCCTGATGGCCGATGGTGTCATGCCAAGCAACGACGGGCGCGGCTATGTGCTGCGCCGGATCATGCGGCGTGCGATGCGTCACGCGCACCTGCTGGGCGCCAAGGATCCGCTGATGTACCGGCTGGTCCCCGCGCTCGTGCGCCAGATGGGGGCCGCCTATCCGGAACTCAGCCGCGCCCAGGCGCTGATCGAGGAAACGCTGAAGCTGGAGGAAACCCGTTTCAAGGCGACGCTCGACCGCGGGCTTAAGCTGCTTGATGACGAGGTCGCGGCGCTGGATGGCAAGGAGCTTCCGGGCGAAACGGCGTTCAAGCTGTATGACACCTATGGTTTCCCGCTCGACCTCACGCAGGATGCGCTGCGCGAGAAGGGCATGACCGTGGCGACCGCCGGTTTTGATGCCGCGATGGCAGCCCAGAAAGCGCAGGCGCGCGCGGCCTGGGCTGGGTCGGGCGAGGCGGCGGAATCGACCGTCTGGTACGACGTGGCCGAGACCGCCGGCACCACCGATTTCCTGGGCTATGACACCGAGACGGCCGAGGGCCAGATCGTGGCGCTGGTTTCAGGCGGCGAGCGTATCGAAAAGGCGGGCGAGGGGCAGTCGGTGATGATCGCGCTGAACCAGACGCCCTTCTACGCCGAGAGCGGGGGGCAGGTCGGCGACACCGGTCTGATCCGCACGGAAACCGGTCTGGCTCGGGTGAGCGACACCAAGAAGGCGGCGGGCGTCTTCGTGCACATCGCGGAAGTGACCGAGGGCCAGATCACGAAGGGCCAGGCGGCAACGCTGGAGGTCGATCACGCCCGGCGAACGGCGATCCGGGCCAACCATTCGGCCACGCACCTGCTGCACGAGGCGCTGCGGCAGGCGTTGGGCGAACACGTCGCACAACGCGGCTCGCTCAACGCGGCCGACCGTCTGCGCTTTGACTTCAGCCACAACAAGGCGCTCAGCCGTGAAGAGCTGGACGGGGTCGAGCGCGAGGTGAACACCTATATCCGCCAGAATTCGCCGGTCGAAACCCGGATCATGTCGCCCGACGACGCACGGGCGCTTGGCGCTCAGGCGCTGTTCGGCGAGAAATACGGCGACGAGGTGCGCGTGGTCTCGATGGGTCGCGCCGATACCGGCAAGGGCGCCAACCGCGACACCTATTCGCTGGAGCTTTGCGGCGGCACTCACGTTGTCCGAACGGGCGACATCGGCGCTTTTGTCCTGACCTCCGAATCGGCCTCTTCCGCCGGCGTGCGGCGGATCGAGGCGCTGACCGGCGAGGCGGCCCTGGGCGAGCTGCGCGCACGCGATGCGCGTCTGGCCGAGGTCGAGTCGCTGCTGAAGGTCGGTCGCGACGAGGTGCTGAGCCGTCTCAAGGCGTTGATGGACGAACGGCGCGCGCTGACGAACGAAGTGGCGCAGCTGCGCCGCGAGCTGGCCATGGGCGGCAGCGCGACCGGCCCCGAAGCGAAAACGGTCAACGGCGTGGCCTTCCATGCCCAAGTGCTGAGTGGCGTCTCGGGCAAGGACCTGCCGGCCCTGATCGACGAGCACAAGGCGCGGCTGGGGTCGGGCGCGGTTCTGTTGATCGCCGATACCGGCGGCAAGGCCGCCGTGGCGGCGGGTGTCACTGGCGACCTGACCGACAAGGTCTCGGCCGTCGACCTGGTGCGTGCCGCGGTCGAGAAGCTGGGCGGCAAAGGTGGCGGCGGGCGGCCCGACATGGCGCAAGGTGGCGGCGCAGATGCCGCGAACGCCGACGCAGCGATCAAGGCCGCCGAAGCGGTCATCGGAGGATAGGATGCCGGCACTCTGGATCGCCCATGTCACCGTGACGGATGACGAGGCATATTCGAAATACGCCAAACTCGCGACCGAGGCGATTGCGGCCCACGGCGGCAAGTTCATCGCGCGGGGCGGGCGTTTTGTTCAGCTCGAAGGCCGAGCGCGGCCGCGTAACGTCGTGGCGACCTTCCCGTCGGTCGAGGCGGCGGAAGCCTGTTACAAGTCAGAGACGTATCAGGCGGCGTTGAACCATGCCCGCGGCGCGTCCGAGCGTGAACTGATGATCGTCGAGACCAGCGAGTAAATAGCCGCAGGCGGGCTAAAGAGAAAGGCCGGGGTCGATGCCCCGGCCTGTTGTCTTGTCAGGACGCTGCCTTGGACGCCCGCTTGCGTTCGTGCGGGTCCAGGTGACGCTTGCGCAGCCGGATCGAGTTCGGCGTGACCTCGACCAGTTCGTCGTCGTCGATATAGGCGATGGCCTGTTCCAGCGTCATGGTGATCGGCGTCGTCAGGCGCACTGCCTCGTCCGTGCCCGAGGCGCGGATGTTGGTCAGCTTCTTGCCCTTGAGCGGGTTCACTTCCAGATCGTTGTCGCGCGAATGCTCGCCGATGATCATGCCCTCGTAGATCTGTTCCTGCGCGCCGATGAACAGCCGGCCACGCTCTTCCAGGTTCCAGAGCGCATAGGCCACCGAAACGCCGTTCTCCATCGAGATCAGCACGCCCGCACGGCGGCCCGGGATGGCGCCCTTGTAGGGCGCCCAGCTGTGGAAGACGCGGTTCAGAACGCCGGTGCCACGCGTGTCGGTCAGGAATTCGCCGTGATAGCCGATCAGTCCACGGGACGGGACCAGCGCGATGATCCGCGTCTTGCCGACGCCCGCGGGCTTCATCTCGACCAGTTCGCCCTTGCGGGTGCCGGTGATCTTTTCGATCACCACGCCCGAATAGTCGTCGTCGACGTCAATGGTGACTTCCTCGATGGGCTCCATCCGCTGGCCGCCCTCGTCGCGAAGGATCACCTGCGGGCGCGAGATCGACAACTCGAAGCCTTCGCGGCGCATGTTTTCGATCAACACGCCCATCTGAAGTTCGCCGCGGCCCGAAACTTCGAACGCCTCGCCGCCGGGGGTGTCGGCGACGTGGATGGCGACGTTGCTTTCCGATTCCTTCATCAGCCGGTCGCGGATCACCCGCGACTGCACCTTCTTGCCGTCCCGTCCCGCCAGCGGCGAATCATTGATGCCGAAGGTCACGGTGATGGTCGGCGGGTCGATCGGCTGGGCCGGGATCGGCACGGTGATCTCGGGGGCGGCGATGGTATCGGCCACGGTCGCCTTGCTCATGCCGGCAAGAGTGACGATATCGCCGGCCTCGGCGACGTCGATGGCGCTTTGCGACAAGCCGCGGAAGGCGAGGATCTTGGAGACCCGGAAGGTCTCGATGATCTCGCCGTCCCGGCCGAGCGCCTTGACGCTGGCGCCAGCGCGCAGCGTGCCGGTCTCGACACGTCCGGTCAGGATCCGACCGATGAAGGGGTCGGCGGCCAGCGTGGTCGCCAGCATCGAGAAGGGCTCGTCCCGTCGGGCGACCTGCGACGGTGCAGGCACATGTTCAAGGATCAGGTCGAACAGGGCCGACAGGTCCTTGCGCGCACCTTCCAGCGAGTCATCGGCCCAGCCGGCACGGCCGGAGGCGTAGAGATGCGGAAAATCAAGCTGCTGGTCGTTGGCGCCGAGGTTGGCGAAAAGGTCGAAACATTCGTCCAGCGCCCGGTCGGGCTCGGCATCGGGCTTGTCGACCTTGTTCAGCACGACGATGGGGCGCAGGCCCAGGGCCAGTGCCTTGGAGGTGACGAATTTGGTCTGGGGCATCGGGCCTTCGGCCGCGTCCACCAGAAGGACGACGCCATCGACCATCGACAGGATGCGCTCCACCTCGCCGCCGAAATCGGCGTGGCCGGGCGTGTCGACGATATTGATGCGCACACCCTTCCATTCGACCGAGGTCGCCTTGGCCAGAATGGTGATGCCGCGTTCACGTTCGAGGTCGTTGGAATCCATCGCCCGTTCGGCGACGGCCTGGTTTTCCCGGAACGCGCCGGATTGCTTGAGCATGGCATCGACCAGGGTGGTCTTGCCGTGGTCGACGTGTGCGATGATCGCGATGTTGCGCAGATCCATGGTTCGGCCTTTTGTGGGATGTGTTGCGCGGCGCATACAGTGCAGGCGCAGAAAACGCCAGCCCCCTAGGCCGTAAAGGTGACCGAGATGGGGTCACCACGAAATCCTGCAAGGATTTTGGTAAGTTTTGCGTGCCGGGAAAACCCGTCCCTTGTCACTCGGTAAAGCGCACCTTGCCGATATGGGCGAGGTTGCGGTTGCGCTGCGCGAAGTCGATGCCATAGCCGACGACGAATTCGTCGGGGATTTCGAAGCCGATCCAGTCAGCCCGAACGTCGGCCTCGCGCCGCGACGGCTTGTCGAGCAGGGCGATGGATTTCAGTTTGCGCGGTTTGCGGCTTTTCAGCAGCGCCAGCACATGCTTGAGGGTATGTCCCGTATCCACGATATCCTCGACGACCAGCACGTCGCGTCCTTCGATCGCGCCGCGCAGGTCCTTGAGGATACGCACCTCGCGGCTGCTTTCCGTCGCGTTGCCGTAAGACGAGGCCTCGAGAAAATCGACCTCGATCGGAAGATCCAGCTCGCGCACGAGGTCGGCAATGAAGACGAAACTGCCGCGCAGCAGGCCCACCACGACCAGCTTGTCGGTGCCGGCGAATTCCGCCTTGATGTCCCGGCTCAGCGCCTCGATCCGTGCGGCAATCGCCTTTGCCGAGATCATCTCGTCGATCACATAAGCCCTGTCCGGCATATCGTCCCCTTGATCTTTTGGCGCGATCATAGGAGATGACGCGCCACTGTCACGGAAAGAAAACGCTGCCGCCCATGACCCGCCACGCCGAAACCCGCCATCTGCCCTATACGCCGGAACAGATGTACGACCTGGTGGCTGATGTCGCGAAATACCCTGAATTCCTGCCCTGGTGCGCCGCCGCGCGCATCCGCTCGACCCGCGCGGAAGAGGAGCGCGAGGTGATGGAGGCGGACCTGGTGATTTCCTTCAAGGTGTTCCGCGAGCGGTTCGGCAGCCGGGTGACGCTCTGGCCCAAGGATCTGCGGATCGATACGGAATATCTCGACGGGCCGTTCAAGTATCTGAAGTCGCGGTGGGATTTCGCGCCCGAGACGGGCGGCTGCAGGGTTGCCTTCGATGTCGATTTCGAATTCCGCAACGCCATCCTGCAAAAGGTGATCGGCGTCGTTTTCAACGAGGCGATGACGCGCATCGTGCGGGCCTTCGAGACCCGCGCAGCGCAACTGTACGGTAACGCTTGACGCAAGCGCGCGGCGTGGCAACACTTTGGCCATGCGCTTGCTTGCCTTGACCCTGCTGTTTCTGCCCGGCCCGCTGATGGCCGAGTCGGGCTGTGAAGACATCTGGTTTACCCGCAACCTGATCATGGACCGGGCCGGCTATTGCTTTTCCTCGCCGCTCGGCGCGGCGCTGTTCGACAATTCGGACTGCACTGGCACCCAGATCTCGCTCGATCCGGCGGCCCAGGCGCAGGTTGCGCGCATCCGCGCGCTCGAGGCGCAGCACGGCTGCCAGGTCGATACGAACCGCACCTGGATGGACATGCCGGACATGGCTTTTCGCAAGGCGCTGACCGTTCTGCCGATCCGCACCGAAGGGGAATGGGGCTGTCTCGGATGGACGGGCGCGGCGGCGCCGCTTTACGCCGGTTATTACGAGCCGTTCCACGCCATCGGCCAGGTCGGACCGGGCGATTATGTCAGCTTTGCCTACGAGAATGTGGGCGACTGGATCTATGTCACGACCTATGCGCCGGTCTGGGGCGCCTTTCGCAGCGCGGGCTGGCTCTATTGGCCGGGCGAGAAGCCCTGCGCCGACGCTGCCGGATGACCCCTTGTCGCCGCGCACGGCGGCGGTAGTGTGGCGCCATGACACTTACCGATGCCCTGTCCCGCTTCGCCGCCCTGCCGGTTTCTCCTACGTCGTCCGCGCGCCATGTCGCCCGGCTGTCGGCGCTCGACTGGCTGGCCGTCGGCCGCGCGGGCAGCACAGAGCCGGTGGCGCGCATCACCCGTGAGATGGTGCTCGAAGAGGGAGGCGCATCGCAGGCGGCGGTCTTTGGCACCATGACGCGGCTGCCCGCGCGGGCGGCGGCGCTGGTCAACGGCGCGACTTCGCATGCGCTCGATTACGACGACACCCATTTCGCCCATATCGGCCACCCGTCGGTTGGCGTCTTTCCGGCGGCGCTGGCGGCGGCCGAGCTGCGCGGGGCGACACTGGCCGAAATGCTGGACGTGGCGCTGGTCGGCATGGAGTTGTCGGTTCGCGTGGGCATGTGGCTGGGGCGGAGCCACTATCAGACCGGATTCCATCAGACCGCGACGGCCGGCGCCTTTGGCGCGGCGGCGGCGGCGGGGCGTCTGCTGGGCCTGACGCCCGATCGCATGGCCCATGCCCTAGGGCTGACGGCAACCCGCGCGGCAGGTCTGAAGGCGCAGTTCGGCACGATGGGCAAACCCTATAACGCCGGGATCGCAGCCGCGAGCGGGCTTGAATGCGCGCTGCTGGCGGCGCGGGGGTTTGTGGCAAATCCCGGCGCACTGGAAGGCCCCTACGGCTTCGGCGCGACGCACCATGGCTCGGCCGACGATGAGGCCCTGGACGGTCTCGGCGACGAATGGCTGTTCGAAACGGTCAGCCACAAGTTTCATGCCTGCTGTCACGGGCTGCACGCCGCGCTCGAGGCGGCGCGCGATCTGGATATCGCCGCGCCCGAAATCTCCGAACTGGAGGTGACAACCCATCCGCGCTGGATGAGCGTCTGCAACCAGCCCGCGCCCACCACCGGTCTGGGCGCCAAGTTCAGCTATACGACTGTCATGGCAATGAGCGCTCTGGGCATCGATACCGCGAATCTATCCTCCTACGCCGACGCCACCTGTGCCGATCCGCGCCTGATTGAGACGCGGAGGAAGGTCAGCGTGCGCGAGGATGAGGGCCTGGGCGAGACCGAATCCGTGGTGCGCGTGCTGCGCCGCGATGGCCAGAGGCTTGAGGCGCGCCACGATCTGGACGCCCCGATGAGCCTTGCCGACCGAGAGGCGCGTATCCGGGCGAAAGCCGCAGCGCTGATCGGCCCATCCCATGCGGAAGAAGCCTGGCTTCGGTTGAACGGCGGTGGGCAAGCCTCGGACTTCGCTGACTTTCTGGCCTAAGGGCGCGTCAGTGCCTTCACGAGAAGGTCCAGCGCGTGGTCTCGCGCTGCGGCCCGCACCTGGGCCCGGCCGATGGCCCCGAACTCCACCGTTTCCACCTGCGTGGGCCGGCCACGCGCGGCAAGGCCGAAGCAAACCCGCCCTTCGGGCTTGAACTCCGACCCGCCCGGGCCGGCGATGCCGGTGATCGACACGGCGAGCTGCACCGGGGCATGGGCCAGCGCCCCCTCGGCCATTTCGCGGGCGACCTCTTCCGACACGGCGCCATGGGCGTCGAGCGTCGCCTTCATTACGCCCAGCAGGTCCATCTTCGCGGCGTTGGAATAGGTAACGAACCCGCGCTCGACCACATCGGAGGAACCGGGGATATCGGTCAGAGCGGCGGCAACCATGCCGCCGGTGCAGCTTTCGGCGGTGGCGATGCGGATTCCCTTCGCGCGGGCGGCCTCCAGGAGGGAGGCGACGTTCATCGGCCCATCACTCCGTGCCAGAGGCCGGCGAGCAGCATCATCCCGGCCGCCGCCAGTGCCCCTGCGATCACGTCGTCCAGCATCACGCCCGTCGCGTCGTTGCGCCGGTCGGCCCAGCCCACCGGGCCCGGCTTCCAGATGTCGAACAGGCGGAACAGCACGAAGGCGGCGACCCAGCCGGGCCAGAGCGTGGTGACCGGCAACCCCATTCGCCAAGCCGCCCAGGACACCGGCAGCAGCGCAATGAACTGGCCCGCGACCTCGTCCACGACGATCTCGGAGGGGTCGTGATTGCCGCTGCCCCGCGTCATGACCGCAGTCGCCCAGATGCCAAGCACAAGAATTACGGCCGTCGCGGCCAGCAGCGCGGGGAACCCGCCCAAAGTATGCAGCGCCCAGACCAGCGGCAGCGCGGCGAGCGCCCCCCAGGTGCCGGGGGCAGGCCGCAGATAGCCGATGCCAAAGACAGTCGCGATGGCCTGCGCGAGGCCGTTCATGCCGCCACCAGCGTGGCGGTGGCGATGGCGGCGATGCCCTCGCCCCGGCCGGTAAAGCCCAACCGCTCGGAGGTCGTCGCCTTGACCGAGACGCGCGCCGGCTCGATTCCCAGCCCGGCGGCCATCGCTTCCCGCATCGCCTCGGCATGGGGGGCGATCTTGGGGGCTTCGCAGATCAGGGTGCAATCAACGTTGCTGAGCGTGAAACCCATCTCGCGGGCAAGCTCGGCGGCATGTCGCAGGAAGACCCGGCTGTCCGCTCCTTTCCACTGCGGATCGCTGGGCGGAAAGTGGCGGCCGATATCCCCCTGCGCCAGCGCGCCATAGATCGCATCGGTCACCGCATGCATTCCAACATCGGCGTCGGAATGGCCCACCAGCCCTTGGCCATGGGGGACGGTCACGCCGCACAGCGTCACGTGGTCGCCCGGGCCGAAGGCGTGCACGTCGTATCCATTGCCCAGCCTGATATCCATTTTGCCTCGCAATATGTTCTCGGCACGGGAAAAATCCTGCGCCAGCGTCACTTTCAGATTGTCTTCTTCGCCCGGCAGAATCGCCACGTCCAGGCCGTGGGCCCGTGCCACCTCCACATCGTCGGCGGCACCGCCCGGATGGGCATCATGCGCGGCGCGGATCGCGGCCAGATCGAATCCCTGCGGGGTCTGCGCGCGGAACAATCCGTCACGGTCGCGCGTGCCGGTGACCCGCCCCTCGGCGCCGGTCCAGAGCGCATCGCTCACCGCCAGCGCCGGGGCCGCCGCCGCCGCACCGCCTTCCAGCGCCGCAATCACCGTGGCGATCAGCGTCTGGCTGACACAGGGCCGCGCGGCGTCGTGAATCAGCACCCGTGTCGCGCCGGCCGCGGCCAGCGCGTCCAGCCCGGCCCGCACCGATGCGGCGCGTTCGGCACCGCCGGCGGCCACGATCAGGCCGCGCGCCTCGAATGCGGCGCGACGCTCGGCCATGTCGTCGGGGTGGAGCACCAGGGCGATCCGCGCGATGCCGGGCGCGGCCTCGAAGGCGGCGATGGTATGCTCGGCCAGCGGTCGCCCGGCCAGCATCCGCCACTGTTTCGGCTGACCGCCGCCGGCACGCAGACCGCGTCCCGCGGCGACGATCAGGGCGGCGGTGGTCATCGGCGGTCTGGTCCCTTGCAACGGCCTGTCTCTGCGCATCTCTCTAAGGGCTGCCACCACGCGAGGCAATTGCCCGTTGCGGCCTGCCCAAAAAACAGGCAGTTGCCTATTCGGCGTCCGCGAATCCGGTGGCTGACATTGTGCCCGACCGATGCGCTGGATAGGGATCACTCATGCACAAGGTTTAGGCAGTTGAACGTCACCATCGGAAGCCATCAGCTCGATCCGCCGGTCTTCCTCGCTCCCATGGCCGGGATCACCGACCGTCCGTTCCGGGATCTCGTCTCGCGGTTCTGGGCCGGTCTGGTCGTCTCCGAGATGGTGGCGAGCCAAGAGATGGTCCAGGCGCGCCCCGGCACCCGCGAAAAGGCCGAGCTGGGCGCGCAGGTGGCGAATACAGCGGTCCAACTCGCCGGGCGCGAGGCGCACTGGATGGCCGAGGCCGCGCGGCTGGTCGAGGACAGCGGCGCGGCGATCATCGACATCAACATGGGATGCCCGGCCAAGAAGGTAACCAACGGATATTCCGGATCGGCGCTGATGAAGACGCCGGACCACGCGCTGCGGCTGATCGAGGCAGTGGTCGGCGCGGTCTCGGTGCCGGTGACGCTGAAGATGCGGCTGGGCTGGGACCACGACGCGCTGAATGCGCCTGCGATCGCAGCGCGGGCCGAGTCTGCCGGCGTGCGGATGATCACCGTGCACGGGCGCACCCGCTGCCAGTTCTACACCGGCCGCGCCGACTGGGCGGCCATCCGGGGCGTGGTCGAGGCGGTGTCGGTGCCGGTCATTGCGAATGGCGACATCACGGGGACCGAGTCGGCCCGCGCGGCACTGGCCGCCTCGGGAGCGGCGGGCGTGATGATAGGGCGGGGCGCGCAAGGTCGGCCCTGGCAACTGGCGCGCATCGCTGCCGATCTCTTTGGCGCGCCGTTGCCGGACGTGCCGGAAGGCGCTGCGCTGGCGGCGATGGTGAGCGCGCATTACGAGGCGATGCTTGGGTTTTACGGCGCCGATCTGGGGGTGCGCGTCGCGCGCAAACACCTCGGCTGGTATATGGACGCCGCCGGAACGCCCGCCGGTCTGCGCCGCGCGGTTCTGACGGCGCGGGCACCGGCAGATGTTCTGCGCCTGATCGCCGAAGCGCTGAACGCGCCCGTCACCCAAACCCCGTCGGTGGCGGCATGACCGAGGATTCGACAATTTGGGCCTCGCTTCCGGTTCCGGCCCTGCTGGTGGATCAGGACGACCATGTGATCAGCCTCAACCCGGCGGCCGAGGGGTTCGTGAACACCTCGATGCGCAGCGCGGCGGGGCGGCTGGTCTGGCATCTGATCGACGTCGATCTGGCCACCCAGGGCGCTTTTGCCCGTGCGCGGGACAGCAGCACGCCGCTCTTCGTGAATGACGTCAACGTCACGGCAGGCGGGCGCGAGCCGCTGCAATGCGCGCTTCAGGTCGCGCCGCTCAGTGGCGCCGAGGGGCAGATGATCCTGCTGGTCACGCCGCGTGAACTGGCAGGGCGAATGACCCAGAGCCATTCGGTGAAATCCGCCGCGCAGTCCGCCATCGGCATGGCCGAGATGCTGGCGCATGAAATCAAGAATCCGCTCGCAGGGATCACCGGCGCGGCGCAACTGCTCAGCATGAACCTCGGACCCGAAGATCTTGAACTCACGGATCTCATCGTCGCCGAAAGTCGCCGGATCGTGAAGCTGCTGGAGCAGGTCGAGCAGTTCGGCAATCTGCTGACGCCCGACCTGAAACCGGTCAACATCCACGACGTTCTCGACCGCGCGCGCCGGTCGGCGCTGTTGGGTTTCGGTGCCCATATGAAGATCATCGAGGATTACGACCCCTCGCTGCCGCTTGCCCATGGCGATCCCGACCAGCTGTTGCAGGTGGTGCTGAACCTGCTGAAGAACGCCTCCGAAGCCGCTGACCCAAAGGGCGGAACGATCCGGATTCATACCTTCTTCGAACATTCCTTCAGCCTGCGCCGGGCCGATGGGACGGGCCAGTCTCTGCCGCTCCAGATCGAGATCATCGACGACGGCCCCGGGATTCCCGAGACCATCCGTGAAGAGATTTTCGACCCCTTCGTGTCGGGGCGCGAAAACGGCACCGGGCTGGGCCTGGCGCTGGTCAGCAAGATCGTCTCGGACCACGGGGGATGGATTTCCGTCACCTCGCAGCCCGGACGCACCGTATTTCGTCTGTCCCTTCCGCGTGTGCCGCGGGGGACGATTACCGAGGAGGCCCCCTGATGGACGGCACTGTTCTGGTCGCTGATGACGACCGCACGATCCGCACGGTTCTGACCCAGGCGCTCACCCGCGCGGGATGCAAGGTGCATGCGACCAGTTCGCTGACCACGCTGATGCGCTGGGTCGGCGAGGGGAAGGGCGACGTGGTCATTTCTGACGTCATGATGCCGGACGGCAACGGCCTGGAAATGCTGCCGAAAATCGCAAAGGACCGTCCCGGCCTGCCGGTGATCGTGATTTCGGCTCAGAACACCATCATGACCGCTATTCAGGCGGCCGAGGCCGAGGCCTATGACTATCTGCCCAAGCCCTTCGACCTGCCCGACCTGATGAAACGCACGGCGCGCGCGCTGGAACTGAAACGCCACCGCCCGGCCGAAAAGCGGGTCGAGGTGGACGAACGCCCGGACGATCTGCCGCTGGTTGGCCGCACGCCCGTGATGCAAGCGCTCTACCGGTTGGTGGCGCGGGTGATGAACACCGACCTGCCGGTCCTGATCTCGGGTGAAAGCGGGACGGGCAAGTCCCTGATCGCACGCGCGATTCACGATTTCTCGGACCGCCGGACCTTGCCCTATGTGACCGTCACGGCGGCCGATCTGCGCGAGCTCGAAGGACCGGCCCGCGTGTTGGCGCGGGTCAAGGGCGGCTCGCTTCTCATCGACGAGATTTCCGACATCGACGACGAAATCCAGGCCCGTATCGTGCGCATGATGGATGTGCCGGGGGACCACGTCCCGCGCTTCATGGCAACCAGCCAGACCAACCTTGCCCAGGCGATGGAGGCGGGGCATGTGCGCCGCGATCTCTATTACCGCCTCAGCGGCGCAACGCTGCATGTGCCGGCCCTGCGGGAACGGGTCGATGACGTTCCGCTGCTCGCGCAGCACTTCCTGGCCCGCGCCGAACGCGAAGGCGCGCCCAAGCGGCGCCTCGGCGCGCAGGCCGAGGAGCTGTTCCGCGTCTACAGCTGGCCCGGCAACGTCCGTCAGCTGGAAAACGCCATCCGTCGGCTGGTCCTGACCAGCCGCGCCGAAGAAATCACCCGTGCCGAGGTAGAGCAGGTGCTGGGGAACCAGCCCGAGGTCGAGCCGGTGCTGGGCAAGGGCGAGGGCGAAAAGCTGTCGGCCTCGGTCGCGCGCCATCTTCAGCGCTATTTCGACCTGCACGGAAATATGCTTCCTCCGCCAGGGCTTTACGGACGGATCCTCAAGGAAATGGAGATCCCGCTCATCGAAATCGCGCTTGAGGCCACGGGCGGAAATCAGGCGAAATGCGCCGATCTGCTTGGCATCAACCGCAATACTTTGCGCAAGAAGATCACTGATCTCGATATTCAGGTGACACGGCGCCGTAAATTGATGTAAAAAGGCCACAGAAGCGTGGCGGCCGGGTGATTTGCCGGTGCCGACCACGACGTTTTGGCGGTCTCGCTGCTCGAGCAGCACATCAGGATGAGGACGGCGGGTGGTATCCCGGTCGCATAATCGCATGATTCCGGCGTTCAATCGGTGGCGCCGGACGCGCCGTGTCCAGAACGCGGCAACCCTCGGGCTGGTCGTCCTGGGGCCGGTGCTGGCCTTTGTCACTTTCCTTGCCATCGGCGTGTTCGACCGGGGCCCCTCGGCGATGGGCCTCCGCTTCGTCCTGCTGGCCGATCTTGTCTATATCCTTGTCGTTGCGACGTTGGTCCTGGGCCATCTCGGCCGGATCATCGCGGCCCGGCGGGCCAAGTCTGCCGGCAGTCGCCTGCACCTGCGTCTTATTGGCGTTTTTGCGCTGCTGGCATTGATCCCGACAGTCACGGTCGCTGTCTTCGCCGGGATGACCGTCAACATCGGTCTCGAAGGCTGGTTCTCGGATCGGGTGAGCCGGGTGGTCGGTTCCTCGCTCGCGGCGGCGCAGGCCTATGAAGCGGAACAGCAACACGATCTGGTCGAGGATGCGACCGCGCTGGCCCGTTTTCTCGATTCCGCGCGGCGTTCCACGGTCTTCATGTCGGATGCCGAACTGCGCGTGGTGCTGACCCAGGCCCAGCCGCAAATCCAGCGAGGCTTGAAAGAGGCCTATGTGATCGACGGTACCGGCGAAATCCGGGCGCGGGGCGAGGGGTCGTATCTCTTCGACTTTGAGCACCCCTCGCCGGAGCAGATCGCCGAGGCCAACGATCAGGGCGTCTCGATCATCCAGGACTGGGGCAACAACGAATTCCGCGCTTTGGTGCGGCTTGATGCCTTCGTCGACCGCTTTCTTTATGTCAGCCGCCTGGTCGATGGGCAGATCCTGAGCCTGCTGGACGAGACCAAGGAAACCATTCGCCTTTACCAGCAGCTGGAAAGCGAACGGGGCCGCGTCGTCTTTGAATTCGGCCTCTTGTACCTCGGTTTCGCGGTGATCCTCATCCTGGCCGCGATCTGGCTGGGCCTCTGGTTCGCCGAACGTCTGTCGCGCCCGGTCGGGCAGCTGACGATGGCGGCGCAAAGGGTCGGCGGCGGCGATCTGGACGTGCAGGTCATCGAGGAAGAGGGCGACGACGAGATTTCCATGCTCGGGCGCTACTTCAATCAGATGACCCGGCAACTGAAAGGCCAGCGCGAGACGCTGCTGGACAACACCCGCCAGATCGAGCGTCGGCGGCGGCTGTTCGATTCCGTGCTGTCCTCGGTCACGTCGGGGGTTGTCGGTCTCGATCCCGAGGGCCGCGTGACCTTCGTCAATCGCTCGGCCGAACGGTTGCTGGACTGGTCGGGCGAGGGCCAGTTGCTGGCGCTGTCCGTGGCGATCCCGGAATTCGGGCCGCTGTTCCAGTCTCTGCGCGCGGGGGGCACGGAGGTGGCGCAGGGCGAGGTCAAGGTGTCGCGCAATGGACGGCTGGAAAACCTGCTGGTGCGCATGGCGACCCGGCGCAACGAGGACGGGCGGCTGGAAGGCTATGTGGTGGCCTTTGACGACGTGACCGATCTGGTCAGCGCCCAGCGGATGGCGGCCTGGGGCGACGTGGCCCGGCGGATCGCGCATGAGATCAAGAACCCGCTGACGCCGATCCAGCTCTCGGCCGAGCGGATCCGGCGCAAGTTCGGTCCGATGGTAGGTGACGACAGCGACCGGCTGGAAGCGATGACCGATGTCATCATCCGCCAGACCGGCGACTTGCGCCGCATCGTTGACGAGTTCTCCAAGTTCGCCCGGATGCCCGAACCCGACCGGCGCAGCGAAGATCTGGCCCGGCTGGTGCGGGATGCCGTGCTTTTGCAGCAGACCGGCCAGCCCGATGTCGTCTTCCGCTCTGATCTGCCCGAAGGGCCGCTGGTCGCCGATCTTGACGCCACGATGATCGGTCAGGCGCTGACCAACCTGATCAAGAACGCGGGCGAGGCCATCGGCACCCTGCGCGAGAAGGGTGCGCCCGAGGGCTTTGTGCCCGAGATTCGGGTGACCCTGAAGCCGCGTGCGAGCGATTGCGAGATCACGATCGCGGACAACGGCATCGGCCTTCCCGAAGACCGGGCGCGGCTGTTCGAACCCTATGTGACCACACGCAACGAGGGGACGGGCCTGGGCCTGCCCATCGTAAAGAAGATCATCGAGGAACATGGCGGCAGCCTCGCCCTCGAGGATGCTCCGGTATTTGATGGCAACCATCATCACGGCGCGATGGCCGTGATCCGGCTGCCGACCGGACCCGCCCGGGACGCCAAATCGCCCGGGGCCGTCAAAGACGAGGCAAATAAACTAGAAAAAGAAGCAGGATTGACATGAGTGATATACTGATCGTTGACGACGAACGCGACATCCGCGAACTGGTCTCGGACATCCTGGAAGACGAGGGATACGCCACCCGGCTTGCGGGCAATTCTGACGAGTGCATGGCGGCGATCAATACCGAGCCGCCCGCGCTGATGATCCTGGACATCTGGCTGAAGGACAGCCGGATGGATGGTATCGATATCCTCAAGGCGGTGAAACGCGACAACCCGGATGTGCCGGTGGTCATCATTTCAGGCCACGGCAACATCGAGATCGCGGTGGCCGCGATCAAGCAGGGCGCCTACGACTTCATCGAAAAACCCTTCAACATCGACCAGCTCATGGTGGTGATCCGCCGCGCGATGGAGGCCTCGCGCCTGCGCCGCGAAAACTCTTCACTGAAGCGGCGCGAGGTCACGACCGCCGAAATGATCGGGCAGAGCGCGGCCTTCCGCACGCTGATCGGCCAGCTCGACAAGGTGACCAAGTCGAACGGGCGGGTCATGCTGTCGGGGCCGGCGGGGTCGGGCAAGGAGATCGCGGCACGCTATATCCACGCCCATTCGAACCGCGCCAATGCGCCTTTCGTCACTGTGAATTGCGCCGGCGTCGAACCGGCGCGGATGGAAGAAGTGCTGTTCGGCAGGGAATCGCCCGAGCGCGGCGTCGAGCCGGGCCTGCTGGAACAGGCGCATGGCGGTGTGGTCTATTTCGACGAGGTGGCCGACATGCCGACCGGCACCCAGTCCAAGATCCTGCGGGTGCTGGTCGACCAGCAGTTCCAGCGCGTCGGCGGCAATGACAAGGTGCGCGTCGATCTGCGGGTGATTTCGTCGACCAACCGCGATCTGGAAGAGGAAATCCGCGCCGGCCGGTTCCGGCAGGAACTGTTCCACCGCCTGAACGTGGTCCCGATCGCGGTGCCCTCTCTGGAAGAACGGCGCGACGATATCCCGTTGCTGGCCGAGGCTTTCATCGCCCAGTGCAACGCGTCGCAGGGCCTGCCGATCCGGCCGCTGAGCGACGAGGCGGTGGCGCTGATGCAGACGATGGCCTGGCCCGGCAACGTGCGCCAGCTCAAGAATCTGGTCGAGCGCGTTCTGATCCTGGGCGAGGGCCACGGCCCCATCGAGGCGCGCGAACTGCCGGCCGATCACGAGGGCGGCAGCGAGGAGGGGCGTGTTGTCCTCTCGGGCGCGCTGGCGACCCTGCCGCTGCGCGAAGCGCGCGAGGCCTTCGAGCGGGAGTATCTGCTGACCCAGATCAACCGCTTTGGCGGCAACATCAGCCGCACGGCCAGCTTTGTCGGGATGGAGCGGTCTGCGTTGCATCGCAAGCTGAAGTCGCTGGGGGTGGTGACCACGACGAAATCGGGCGCGCGCATCGCCTATCTGGACGAGATGAGCCCGGAAGCCGCGGAATAATCGGATTAAGGCGGATTCCTTCAGGGAATTCGCCCCGGATATGCTTCGATCACACACGAGCCGAATTCCTGCGAGGAATTCGGACCCTTTCCTTAGCAAAAAAACCTGCGTTTAGCGGGTGGTGACGATCTGCCAGGTTCCGTCGCGGTTCATGACCGCGCAGGACTTTTCGTCGAGTTTCGGCAGTACCCGGGTCGTCCCTTGGGGCGCCGCCTGGGCGACGGCGCCTTCGCAGCGCGGGATGGTCACGGGCTGATAGCCCTTCTGCGCCATGCAATGGTCCATCACCCGCGCGCGCAGGCCCTTGTTGACGTCGACGGTATAGATGCTGCCCTGGCGCCAGTGTCCTGGCTGCGTGACGCAGCCGCGGTTGGGTACGCAGACCTGGCGCCCTGGAACGAAGATCGGAGGTTCCTGCCGGATCTGGTTCGCAACCGGCGCATCGCGAAGCGCCGAGACCTCACAGGCGGTGCGGTCAGTCTCGAGCTTGGCGACGCTGACCCCGGGACGATAATACAGCGACAGAGGCGCGCAGGCGGCCAGTGCAAACAGAAGAACAAGGGATTTAGCGGCTTTCATGATCGCAGTCTGCACCCTTCCCGGCGCTCTGACAATTGAATTGACCCTGTTCAACCCATCTGTCATTCAAAGGTTCCGGCGGAGGACACCACAACCGGAGCCACGAGGCGGGACGGCATGAAGGTCATCATTTGCGGCGCGGGGCAGGTGGGATGGCAGATCGCCAGGCACCTGTCGGGCGAAAGAAACGACGTCACCGTCGTGGACAGCAACGCCGATCTGGTCCGCCGCGCCACCGAAACGCTGGACGTGCAGGGGATTGCCGGCTTTGCCTCCTATCCGAATGTGCTGGAGCGGGCCGGGGCGCGCGACGCCGACATGATCATCGCCGCCACCCATTCGGACGAGGTCAATATGGTGACCTGCCAGGTGGCGCACTCGGTGTTCTCGGTGAACCGCAAGATTGCCCGCCTGCGCAGCCAGTCCTATCTCGACGCGATCTATTCCGACCTGTACCGCCGCGATCACCTGCCGATCGATGTGGTGATCTCGCCCGAGCGTGAAGTCGCCGCGGCCGCGATGCGCCGGCTCGCCGCGCCGGCGGCCTTCGACACCGAGGTCTTCATGGATGGCAAGGCCCAGCTGCTGGGCATTACCATCGACGAAAGCTGCCCGGTGGTGAACACCGCCCTGCGCCAGCTGACCGATCTGTTCTCGACCCTGCGCTCGATTGTCGTGGGCATCCGCCGCGACGGCACGCTGTTCGCGCCGGAACCCGATGACCAGATCTTCGTGGGCGACAACTGCTATATCTTCTGCCAGTCCGATGACGTGGCCCGCACACTGGAGATCTTCGGCAAGACCCAGAAGAAGCAGGACCGCGTGGTGATCGTCGGCGGCGGCAATGTCGGGCTGACTGTGGCCCGCGCGTTGGAGCAGCGGCAGGGCCGGACCCGGACGAAGATCATCGAGATGAACCGCGCCATCGCCGAACGCGCGGCCGAAGCGCTGGAACGCACCATCGTGCTGAACGGCGACGGTCTGGACAGCGCGCTGCTGAACGAGGCGGGTGTCGCGCGGGCGGACGCCATGCTGGCGGTGACCGACGACGACAAGACCAACATGCTGGCCGCCGTGCGCGCCAAGGCCGAGGGCTGCCCCTTTGCCATCGCTCTTATCAACGATCCCACGCTGGTGCCGCTGATGGCGCCGCTGGGCATCGACGCCTATATCAACCCGCGCGCCACCACGGTCAGTTCGATCCTGCGCCACATCCGCCACGGTCGCGTGCGTCAGGTCTATTCCATCGGCGACGCCGAGGCCGAGATGATCGAGGCCGAGGTGATGTCGACCTCGCCGCTGGCGGGTCAGACCATGCGCGACATCGACTTTCCCGAGGGCGTGCTGATCGGCGCCGTGATGAAGAACGGCGAGGTGATGCGTCCGCTTGGCACGCTCAAGATCGAGGCGGGCGACGTGATCGCGCTGTTTGCGATGGCCGACGACGTGCGCGAGGTCGAGCGCCTGTTGCAGGTCTCGATCGACTTCTTCTAGGGATGCGGCGGCAGTACATACCCGGACCCCTGCTGCGGATGCCGCTGTTTCTGCAGGTTTGCGCCGTATCCTCGCTTGCCATGTGGCTGCCGGCGGTGCATGCGCTGGTCCAGCGCAATCACGACACCGCGCGCTCGTTCTTCTATGGCGGGCTGATGGGCCTTATCGTGGTGACTCTGATCGCGCTGGCCATGGCCAGCCGCCCGTCGCGGCACAGCCCGCTCAGCCAGTTGCTGTCGCTCTTTGCCACCTTCGTGCTGCTGCCGGCGTTTCTGGCCGTGCCCTTTCATGACGCGCTGAAGACCACCACCTTCTTCAACGCCTATGTCGAGATGGTGAGCGCCGTGACCACCACGGGGGCCACCCTGTTCGAGCCTTCGCGCCTGAACGACTCGCTGCACCTGTGGCGGGCCGAGGTCGGCTGGCTGGGTGGGTTCCTGATGTGGGTCGCGGCCTCGGCGGTTCTGGCACCGCTCAGCCTTGGCGGCTTCGAGGTGACCTCGCAGGGTGCGCCGGGGCGGGCGGTTTCGGGCCCGATGCGCGGGCCGGGGGCCGATCCGAGACATCGCCTGGCGCGCACGACGCTGACGCTGGCGCCGATCTACATCGGCCTGACCGCGACGGTCTGGGTCCTGCTGCTGATCGCTGGCGAACGATCGCTGGTGGCGCTCTGCCATGCGATGTCGGTGATGGCCACCTCGGGCATATCGCCGGTCGACGGGATGGAAGGCGCCCGTGCCGGCATGACGGGCGAGTCGATCCTGTTCCTGTTCATGTTCTTCGCGCTATCGCGGCTGACCTTCTCCAGCGATACGGTGGCGCGCGGCCATGCCCGGCTGGACCGCGACCCTGAATTCCGCATCGGTCTTCTGCTGGTGCTGGTCTTGCCGATCCTGCTGTTCCTGCGTCACTGGATCGGCGCGCTGGAGGCGAATGAGGCGGAAGACGCCGTGTCGGCGCTGCGCGCCTATTGGGGGGCCACCTTCACCGTGCTGTCCTTCCTGACCACCACGGGATTTGCCAGCGCCGACTGGACCGAGGCGCAGCAATGGTCGGGGCTGGCGACCCCGGGCATGATCCTGCTCGGGCTGGCGGTGATCGGGGGCGGGGTGGCGACCACGGCAGGCGGCGTCAAGCTGCTGCGGGTCTTCGCGCTCTATCTGAACGGAACGCGCGAGATGCAGCGCCTGGTACATCCGTCGTCGGTCGCGGCCGAAGGGATGGAGTCGAGCCGCATCCAGAGGCATGGCGCGCTGAACGCCTTTATCTTCTTCATGCTCTTCGCGATTTCCCTGGCGGTCATTGCCGCGGCCCTGGCGGCACTCGGTTCGGATTTCGAAAGCGCGCTGGTGCTGGCCGTCGCCGCGCTGTCGACGACAGGGCCGCTGACCGAATTCGGCGCTGCCGACCCGATCTCGCTGATCGAGCTGAACGCGATGGCCAAGGCGGTCTTCGCGGGCGCGATGGTGCTGGGGCGGCTTGAAATGCTTGCCATCATCGCGCTTCTGACGCCGGATCTGTGGCGGAACTGACCTCGGTCGCGATGCAGCTGAGTAACAGTCTGATTTTTTTGGGTGGAATCTCCCAACGCCACGCTTCATACTTGTTGCAAGAGGCGCGCTGCCGCAAAGCGCTCGGCAAGAACATAGCGAGATTACGCAAAAATGGCTTCAGACAGACAAAACCTTCAGGATGCCTTCCTGAATCATGTGCGCAAGACGAAGGTTCCGGTGACGATCTTCCTGATCAACGGCGTCAAGCTGCAGGGCGTCATCACCTGGTTTGATAACTTCTGTGTCCTTCTGCGCCGCGACGGTCAATCGCAGCTGGTCTACAAGCATGCGATCTCGACCATCATGCCGGCCCAGCCAATCAACCTGTACGAGGGTGAAGACGCCTCCTGATGGATCACGACCGGTTGCCCACCCGGGCATGGGTGCTGCATCCTGACCTCAAGTCCGACGACCACCGCCGCGCGCCGAAGCCCGCGCTGGAGGAGGCTGTCTCGCTTGCGGCAGCCTTGCCGAATCTCGAGGTCGTCGGTTCTGCCGTCGTCCCTCTGCCCAAGGCCCACGCCGGACTTCTGTTCGGCTCGGGCAAGATTGCCGAGCTGAAGGCGACCTTCGCCGCCCAGGAGGTCGAGCTGGTGCTGATCGACGGGCCGGTTTCGCCCGTGCAGCAGCGCAATCTGGAAAAGGAATGGGGCGTCAAGATCCTCGACCGGACGGGTCTCATTCTCGAGATCTTCTCGGACCGCGCGCGCACGCGGGAAGGCGTGCTGCAGGTCGAGATGGCGGCGCTGTCCTACCAGCGCACGCGCCTGGTGCGGGCCTGGACCCACCTGGAACGTCAGCGCGGCGGGCTCGGTTTTGTCGGTGGCCCCGGCGAGACGCAGATGGAAGCGGACCGCCGCGCCATCGACACCCAGCTTCTGGCGCTGAAAAAGCAGCTCGACAAGGTGGCCAAGACGCGCGGGCTGCACCGCGCGGCGCGGGCCAAGGTTCCATACCCCATCGTCGCGCTGGTGGGTTACACCAACGCGGGCAAGTCGACGCTGTTCAATCGCCTGACCGGCGCCGAGGTGCTGGCCAAGGACATGCTTTTCGCGACGCTCGATCCCACCATGCGCCGCCTGCGCCTGCCCGAGGGCACCGAGGTGATCCTGTCGGATACGGTGGGCTTCATCTCGAACCTGCCGACGCAGCTGGTCGCCGCCTTCCGCGCGACGCTGGAAGAGGTGCTGTCGGCCGACCTGATCCTGCATGTTCGTGACATATCGCATGTCGATTCGGCGGCGCAGGCCCGGGATGTGGAAACCATCCTCGCCTCGCTGGGGGTCGACCAGTCGACGCCGCGGCTGGAGGTCTGGAACAAGATCGATGCCCTGCCCGAGGACGAGCGCGACGCCATGCGCGCCCGCGCCGACCGCAAGGCCGGCATCTTCGCCATCTCCGCGCTGACGGGCGAGGGGCTGGATACATTGTGCGCGGCCGTGGCGCAGCAGGTGCAGGACGCGCGCAGCGAAGAGGTGCTGCATCTGCCCTTCGGCGAGGGCCGCCGCCGCGCCTGGCTGTTCGAGCAGGAGCTGGTGCAGGCCGAGACCCAGGGCGAGGACGGCTACGACATCACTGTCAACTGGACCCAGCGCCAGAAGGCGCAGTTCGCCGCCCTGTGATGCGCGGGTCATGGGGGCTTTGCCCCCGCCGCCCTTCGGGCGACTCCCCCAAGGTATTTGAAAACCAGAGAAAGGGCGGGCGGTTTCAACCGGGCGGGGTCAGCAGCCGGCGATAGAGCGTTTCGAGAAAGTCGGGGGCGTGTTCGAACGGATCCTCGGCGCCCAGGACGGCGCGGACCTGAACGTCGAAATCGGCGTAATGCTGGGTCAGCGACCAGATCGAGAAGATCAGGTGATAGGGATGCACGGGGGCGATATGCCCCTCGGCCACCCAGCGCGCGATCACCTTCGACTTGGCATCGACCAGCGCCTTGAGATCGGTTGAGAGCACCGCCGCGATCCGGGGCGCGCCCTGGACGATCTCGTTGGCGAAGAGCCGGCTTTCGCGCGGCATCTCGCGGCTCATCTCCAGCTTGCGACGCATGTAGGCGAGCAGTTCCTCGAGTGGCACGCCGCCGGCATTGAGCGCCTTCAGCGGGTCGAGCCATGTGTCGAGCAGACCAGCCAGCAGCGCCTCGTGGATCGCCTCCTTGGAGGGGAAGTAGTAGAGCAAGTTGGGCTTGGACAGCCCGGCCGCGGCGGCGATCTCGTCCACGGTGGCGCCGCGGAAGCCCTGGGCGGAGAAGACGTCCAGCGCTGCCTCGAGTATCGCGGCGCGGTTGCGGGCCTGGATCCGGGTCGGGGTGGGCTTGCTGTCCACTTTGCGGGCATCTCCTGCGGCGGCGGTCGAAGGTGCGGTGAAATCCTTGACTGCCCTCCGTCCTCTGCTAGCGTGATCTTGACCAGATGGTCAAAAGATAATTGCCAGTCCGGAACGATGCAGCGACCCGCCGCCTTGGCCAGCCAGATGATCGACGACGCGCGGGTGCGCGTCACCCGGTTCGATTTCGATCCGGGCGCCGAAACCGGCTGGCACCGACATGGGCTGGATTATGTCATCGTCGCGGTGACCGACTGCCACATGACCCTTGCGGAAGCGGGCGGGGCGACGCGCAGCGTCACGATCCCGGCCGGGGAAAGCTATGCGCGGCAGGCCGGGGTGGAGCATAACGTGGTCAATGGCGGCACGGGGCCGATGGCCTTTGTCGAAGTCGAGCTGAAATAGGGGGCGCGAGATGGCCGAACCGGGGCAGAACCTGAAGATCAACGGCGAACGGCTTTGGGACAGCCTGATGGAGATGGCGAAGATCGGCCCGGGCGTGGCGGGCGGCAACAATCGCCAGACCCTGACCGACGCCGACGGCGAGGGGCGGGCGCTGTTCCAGAAGTGGTGCGAGGCGGCGGGCTGCACCATGGGCCTCGACACCATGGGCAACATGTTCGCGCGCCGTGAGGGGACGGACCCCGAGGCGCTGCCGGTCTATGTCGGCAGCCATCTCGATACCCAGCCGACGGGCGGCAAGTATGACGGTGTGTTGGGCGTGCTGGGCGGGCTGGAGGTGATCCGGTCGCTGAACGACCTGGGCATTCGCACGAAACATCCGATCGTCGTGACCAACTGGACCAACGAGGAGGGCACGCGTTTTGCCCCGGCCATGCTGTCCTCGGGCGTCTTTGCCGGCATCCACACGCAGGACTGGGCCTATGCCCGCACCGATGCCGACGGCAAGTCCTTTGGGGATGAGCTCAAGCGGATCGGTTGGCGTGGCGAGGAGCCGGTGGGCGAACGCCGGATGAAGGCCTTTTTCGAACTGCATATCGAGCAGGGGCCGATCCTGGAGGCCGAGGGCAAGGATATTGGCGTGGTCACCCATGGGCAGGGTCTCTGGTGGCTGCAGGTGACGCTGACGGGCAAGGACGCGCACACCGGTTCGACCCCCATGGACATGCGGGTGAACGCGGGGCTTGGCATGGCCCGGATCATCGAGCTGGTGCATACCATCGCGATGGATAACCAGCCGGGCGCCGTGGGGGCGGTGGGGCAGGCCAATGTCTATCCGAACTCGCGCAACGTGATCCCGGGGCGCGCCGTCTTCACCATAGATTTCCGCTCGCCCGACCTCGCCAAGCTGGACGGGATGCGCGCACGGCTGGAGGCCGAGGCGCCGAAGATCGCCGCCGATCTCGGCCTTGGCATCGAGATCGAGGCGGTGGGGCATTTCGACCCGGTCACCTTCGACGAGGGCTGTGTCAGCGCGGTGCGCAACGCGGCCGATCGGCTGGGCTATTCGCATCTGAACATCATCTCGGGTGCGGGGCACGATGCCTGCTGGATCAACAGGTTGTATCCCACGGCCATGGTGATGTGCCCCTGCGTCGACGGGCTGTCGCATAACGAGGCCGAGGAGATTTCGCCGGAATGGGCGGCGGCGGGGGCGAATGTGCTCTTCCACGCGGTGGTCGAGACGGCGGAGATCGTGGCCTGACATGGGGGCTCTGCCCCCATACCCCCGGGATATTTCCGGCAAGAGGAAACAGGGGGCGCGGCGCATGGGAGATGACCTGAGCGCGACCATCCATGCGCTGATCGCCGCGGAGCTGCGCGACCCCGCCGATCCGGTGGCAGCGGAGGAATTGCGCGCGGCGCTGGTGGAGCCGGAAGAGGTCGAGGTGCAGTTCGCGGGCGGGATCATGATGACCTGCTGGACCGTGACGGCGCGCAAGGGGCCTTACCGGGTGATCTACCTGCCGAGCGCGGGGTATTTCTCGCTCTGTGTCGAGGGACCGTTCGGGCCTCTGGATATTGGGGTGCATGGCAATGCGATCGGGTGTTTCGACTCGGTCTGATATGGGAGACAAGGACATGTCCACAGTCATCAAGAACGGCACCATCGTCACCGCCGACCTGACCTACAAAGCCGATGTGCTGATCGAGGGCGGGGTGATCGCGCAGATCGGCCCCGGTCTGAAGGGGGACACGGAGCTGGATGCGACCGGTTGCTATGTCATGCCCGGCGGGATCGATCCGCATACCCATCTGGAGATGCCCTTCATGGGCACCTATTCCAGCGATGATTTCGAGAGCGGCACGCGGGCGGCGCTGGCGGGAGGGACAACGATGGTGATCGACTTTGCCCTGCCCAATCCGCAGCAGGGGCTGCTGGACGCGCTGCAGATGTGGGACAACAAGTCGACGCGGGCCAACTGCGACTATTCCTTCCACATGGCGGTGACCTGGTGGGGCGAGCAGGTCTTCAACGAGATGAAGACCGTAATCGAGGAGCGCGGGATCACCACCTTCAAGCACTTCATGGCCTACAAGGGCGCGCTGATGGTGAATGACGACGAAATGTATGCGTCGTTTCAACGGCTTGCGGAGCTTGGTGGCATTGCCATGGTGCATGCCGAGAATGGCGACGTGGTGGCGGAGCTTTCGGCCAAGCTGTTGGCGCAGGGCAATACCGGGCCCGAGGCGCATGCCTATTCTCGTCCGCCTCAGGTGGAGGGCGAAGCGACCAACCGGGCGATCATGATCGCCGACATGGCCGGCGTGCCGCTGTATGTCGTGCATACCTCCTGCGAGGAGAGCCACGAGGCGATCCGGCGGGCGCGGATGCAGGGCAAGCGGGTCTGGGGCGAGCCGCTGATCCAGCATCTGACGCTGGACGAGAGCGAGTATTTCAACCCCGACTGGGATCATGCCGCGCGGCGGGTGATGTCGCCGCCGTTCCGCAACAAGCAGCATCAGGAGTCGCTCTGGGCCGGGTTGCAGTCGGGGTCGCTGAGCGTGGTGGCGACGGACCATTGCGCCTTTACCACCGAGCAGAAGCGCTATGGCGTCGGCGACTTCACCAAGATCCCGAATGGCACCGGCGGGCTGGAGGACCGGATGCCGATGCTCTGGACCCATGGAGTGGCGACGGGGCGGCTGACGCCGAATGAATTTGTGGCCGTAACCTCAACCAATATCGCAAAAATCCTGAACTGTTATCCAAAGAAGGGGGCGGTGCTGGTGGGGGCGGATGCGGACCTTGTCGTCTGGGATCCGGCGAAGGAGAAGACGATCAGCGCCAAGTCGCAGCAGTCTGCCATCGATTACAACGTCTTCGAGGGGCAGAAGGTGAAGGGTCTGCCGCGGTTCACCCTGACGCGGGGCAAGGTGGCGGTGCATGACGGCGAAATCCGCACCGAGGAGGGCCATGGCAAGTTCGTCAAGCGCGAGCCCAACATGGCGGTGAACAAGGCGCTGTCGTCCTGGAAGGAACTGACCGCGCCGCGCCCGGTGCAGCGCAGCGGCATTCCGGCGACGGGGGTGTGATGGCATGACCAAAGTAGCCCTCATCATCGGCGGCGGGTCCGGCATGGGCGCGGCTGCGGCGCGGCGGTTGCGGAAGGACGGGTTCGAGGTGGGGGTCATGTCCTCATCCGGCAAGGGCGAGGCGCTGGGCCTGCAGCTGCACGGGGTTGGCCATACCGGCAGCAATCAGAGCAACGACGACCTGCAAGCCGTTGTTTCGAAAGTCATGGACCGCTGGGGACGGATCGATGTGCTGGTCAATTCCGCCGGGCACGGACCCAAGGGCGCGCTGCTGGAGCTGACGGACGAGGACTGGCACCTGGGCATGGAGTTCTACCTGATGAACGTGGTTCGGGCGACGCGCATTGTCGCGCCCATCATGGTCGCGCAAAAGGGTGGAGCCATCGTTAACATCTCGACCTATGCCACCTTCGAGCCGGACCCGGCCTTTCCGACCAGCGGCGTTTTCCGTGCCGGGCTGGCCGCTTACACGAAGCTTTTCGCGGATCGCTATGCGGCGGACAACGTTCGGATGAACAACGTGCTGCCCGGTTTCATCGACAGTCTGCCCGAGAAGGAAGAGCGGCGGAAAAGCATTCCGATGGGCCGCTATGGCCATGCGGAGGAGATCGCGGCGACGGTGGCTTTCCTGGCGAGCGAGGGTGCGGGGTATATCACCGGGCAGAACCTGCGGGTCGACGGGGGCATCACGCGATCGGTATGAGAACAACGCTCTGCAACACACCGAAACCGAAGGGAAAACACCGACTGTGAGCGTGATCGAAGCCCGCGGGCTGAACCTGACCTTCCAGACCAGCGACGGGCCGGTGCACGCCCTGAAGGATGTCGACCTGTCGATCGGCAAGGGCGAATTCGTCAGCTTCATCGGGCCGTCCGGCTGTGGCAAGACGACCTTCCTGCGCTGCATCGCGGCCCTCGAACAGCCGACCGGGGGCACTCTGACGGTCAACGGTGTCTCGCCGGAAGAGGCGCGGCGGGCGCGGGCCTATGGCTATGTCTTCCAGGCGGCGGGGCTTTATCCCTGGCGGACCATCGCCGGCAATATCCGGCTGCCGCTGGAGATCATGGGCTTTCCCCGGGCCGAGCAGGAAAAGCGTATCAACAGCGTGTTGCAACTGGTTGATCTGGAAGGGTTCGGCAAGAAATACCCCTGGCAGCTGTCGGGCGGGATGCAGCAGCGGGCCAGCATCGCCCGGGCGCTGGCCTTCGATGCCGACATCCTTTTGATGGACGAGCCATTTGGCGCACTGGACGAGATCGTGCGCGATCACCTGAACGAGCAATTGCTGGCGCTTTGGGCGCGGACGGGGAAGACCATCGGCTTTGTCACCCATTCGATTCCCGAGGCGGTTTACCTGTCGACCAAGATCGTCGTCATGTCGCCTCGGCCGGGGCGGATCACCGATGTGATCGACAGCCCGCTGCCGAAGGAGCGGCCGCTCGACATCCGCGATTCGGCGGAATTCATCGCCATCGCCCACCGGGTGCGCGAGGGGCTTCGGGCGGGGCATGTCGATGACTGAGGGGCAAAAACAGGGGGGCACACCCCGTGCACAACCCGTGCACAACCCGTGCACCGGAGCGCGGCCCGATGCGTAATCTGCTGCCCGTCGCCGTCGTGGTCGCCGTGCTGGTAGCGCTCTGGTATCTGGCCTGCATCCCGATGAACATCGCCGGCGTCCTGACCGAGGCGGAGCGGGCGGGGGCGGTTGTCACCCCGGCGGACGGGGCCGAGCGGCGGGCGACCTCTCCGGTCGTGCTGGCCGCGCGGAACACCTTCGCGATCCCGGCGACCTGGGAACAGGAGCGGCCGCGGCTGCCCTCGCCGCATCAGGTGGCGGCGGAACTCTGGAACACAACCGTCCTGATGAAGGTGACCTCGAAGCGGAGCCTGGTCTATCACGCCTGGGTCACGCTGTCGGCCACGCTGGTCGGCTTTGCCTTCGGCACCGGGCTTGGCATCCTGCTGGCGGTGGGCATCGTGCATTCCCGGGTGATGGACATGAGCGTGATGCCCTGGGCCATCGTCAGCCAGACCATCCCGATCATCGCACTGGCGCCGATGATCATCGTGGTGCTGTATTCCGTTGGCGTGCAGGGGCTGGTGCCCAAGGCGGTGATCTCGGCCTATCTGAGCTTTTTCCCGGTGGTGGTCGGCATGGTGAAGGGGCTGCGCAGCCCGGATGCGATGCAGCTTGACCTGCTGCGCACCTACAACGCGAGTTCGGCGCAGGGGTTCTGGAAGCTGCGGCTGCCGGCCTCGATGCCCTATCTCTTCGCGTCGCTGAAGATCGGCATCTCGGCTTCGCTGGTCGGGGCGATTGTCGGCGAGCTGCCGACCGGCGCGGTGGCGGGCCTGGGCGCGCGGCTGCTGGCGGGGAGTTACTACGGGCAGACGGTGCAGATCTGGTCGGCGCTGTTCGGCGCGGCGATTCTGGCGGCCTGCCTGGTCGGGCTGCTGGGCCTGGTCGAGCGGGTGCTGCTGCGCCGTATGGGGATGGCGCGATGAGGGCGTGCGGTTCCGGGGGGCGCTGCCCCCGTCGCCTGCGGCGACTCCCCCGGGATATTTCCGGCAAGAGGAAGGCGGGGGCGCGATGATCTGGGTGATTGCGGCGCTGCTGATCTGGGGGCTGGGCTGGGTGCTGAACGCCTGGCTGGCGCGCGGGCCCATGGCCGGGAGCCGGGCGGTGCAGCTGGCGGTGCCGCTGATCTTTGGCGTGACCCTGCTCGCGGTCTGGGAGCTGGTGGTGCGCGGGCTGAACGTGCCGCTGGTGATCCTGCCGGCGCCTTCGGTGATCGCCGCACGGTTCGCAGACACCCTGCCGATCCTCTGGCAGGACTTCGCGCAGACCATCCTCAAGGGCGCGCTGTCGGGCTATGTGATCGGCTGCGGCGCGGCCTTCCTGGTGGCGGTGCTGGTCGACCGGTGGGATTTCCTGCGCCGCGGCCTGCTGCCGGTGGGCAACTTCGTGGCCGCCCTGCCGATTGTCGGCACCGCGCCGATCCTGGTGATGTGGTTCGGCTTCGACTGGCAGTCGAAGGCGGCGGTGGTCGTGGTCATGGTGTTCTTTCCGATGCTGGTGAACACGGTGGCGGGGCTGCGCGAGGCGACGGCGATGCAGCGCGACCTGATGCAGACCTATGGCGCGAGCTATTGGCAGGCGCTGGTCAAGCTGCGGCTGCCGGCGGCGATGCCCTTTGTCTTCAACGGGCTGAAGATCTCGACCACGCTGGCGCTGATCGGGGCCATCGTCGCCGAGTTTTTCGGCTCTCCCACCGTGGGGATGGGGTTTCGCATCTCGACCTCGGTGGGGCAGCTTGCGCTGGACATGGTCTGGGCGGAAATTGTCGTGGCGGCGATTGCCGGGTCGGTGTTCTATGGGATCGTGGCGCTGGCGGAGCGGACGGTGACCTTCTGGCATCCGTCGCAGCGGCGATAGGGAAGAAACCGGGCGACTCCGGGAAAAACAACTGACAACAAGGAGTGGAAGACGATGAAACGGATGATGACGGGACTGGCGCTGGCCTCGACACTGATGGCGGGCCAGGCGATGGCGAACGAGAGCGTCAAGCTGCAGCTGCAGTGGGTCACGCAGGCCCAGTTCGCGGGCTACTATGTGGCGCTGGACAAGGGCTATTATGCCGAGGAGGGGCTGGACGTCACCATTCTGCCCGGCGGCCCGGACATCGCGCCGCCGCAGGTGCTGGCGGGCGGCGGGGCCGATGCGATGCTCAACTGGATGCCCTCGGCGCTGGCGGCGCGGGAAAAGGGCCTGCCGGTGGTGAACATCGCCCAGCCGTTCAAATCGTCGGGGCTGATGCTGACCTGCTGGAAGGACACCGGGATCACCGGACCGCAGGATTTCAAGGGCAAGACCATCGGGGTCTGGTTCTTCGGCAACGAATATCCCTTCCTGAGCTGGATGAGCAAGGAAGGCATCCCGACCGATGGCGGCCCGGACGGGGTGACGGTGCTGAAGCAGGGGTTCAACGTCGATCCGCTGATCCAGCGGCAGGCCGATTGCATCAGCACCATGACCTATAACGAATACGGTCAGGTGCTGGATGCGGGCGTGAAGCCCGAGGAGCTGGTGACCTTCAAGTATGAGGACATGGGGGTCGCCACGCTGGAGGACGGCATCTATGTGCTGGAGGACAACCTCAAGGATCCGGCCTTTGCCGAGAAGATGGTCAAGTTCGTGCGCGCCTCGATGAAGGGCTGGAAATATGCCGAGGAGCACCCGGAGGAGGCGGCTGGCATCGTGCTGGACAACGATGCCACGGGCGCCCAGACCGAGGCGCATCAGGTGCGGATGATGGGCGAGATCGCCAAACTGACCGCCGGATCGAACGGGGCGCTGGACGAGGCCGATTATCAGCGCACGGTCGACACGCTGCTGGGCGGCGGCTCGGACCCGGTGATCTCGAAGGAGCCTGAGGGCGCCTGGACGCATGAGATCACCGACAAGGCGCTGAAGTAAGCGCTTCATTGCGGATTGAAGGAGGGCCGGTGCCGCGGGGCGCCGGCCTTTTTCTTTGCCGTGCGAAGCTGTCCTTCGGTGGACAGGCTCGGGGCGAAGCTGTCCGTGGTTGGACAGGGTGCGGCGGGGCTCTCCGCGGTTGGACAGGGCGGGCGCGAAGCTGTCCGCGGTTGGTCAGGGCGGGGGCGGAGCTGCCTGGGGATGACCGGCTTCGGACAGCTGGTGCGCGCGGAGGATAGGCGCGGGCGGCGTTGGCCCCGGGCGGCGCCGGTTCCAGGCGGCGCCGAGAGGGGATGCCGGGAACGGTGCGGTTCTTTCCAAGGGTGGACAGAGATTGGCGAGGCCGGTCCAGCGATGGACCAGTGGAGGCAGGCTCGACCCTGTCCCGGATAGCGACGGGATTTGGCTAATGGATGCGGGGACGGCGGCTGTTGCGGAGACAGTAACCACTGTGGAGACGGTGGCCGCGGCATAGCCGGGGCTTCAGCTGGTAGATCGGACGCAGAGGAGGCGCGGAAATTGCAAAGGGCGAGACCCAGACGGGCGCGGGAAATTGACGTGACCCGGCTCTGATTTTGTGCAATTAATAGCACAGGCTACGAAAAGAGGGAGATTTCGTAGAAATTGCATGATTTTTCGCAAGAACTCGGGGCGGCTTTATGGCTGATCCTTTCTGGCGATCCCGCGCTTTGGGAGATCGTGCTGCTGTCGCTGCGGGTGTCTTTGATGGCCGTCCTGATCGCGGCCGCCATCGGGATGCCGCTGGGCGCGGCTTTGGGCGTGGCACGCTTTCCCGGCCGGCGGGCGGTGGTGATCCTGGTCAATGCGCTGATGGGGCTGCCGCCGGTGGTCGTGGGGCTGCTGGTCTATCTGGCGCTGTCGCGCAGCGGTCCGCTGGGCGTGCTGCAGCTGCTGTACACGCCGACGGCGATGATCATCGCGCAGGTCGTGCTGGTGACGCCGATCATCACCGCGCTGACGCGGCAGACCATCGAGACGCTGGACGGCGAATATGCCGAACAGCTGCGCAGTCTGGGCGTGTCGCGGCTGGCCTCGGTGCCGACGCTGCTGTGGGACGCGCGGCTGGCGCTGCTGACGGCGCTGCTGGCCGGATTCGGACGGGCGATTGCCGAGGTCGGGGCAGTGATCATGGTGGGCGGCAATATCAACCACGTGACGCGGGTGATGACGACGACCATCGCGCTCGAGACCTCGAAGGGCAATCTGGCGCTGGCGCTGGCGCTGGGCACCATCCTGATCGCCATCGCGGTCGGGGTCACGGCGGCGGTCAGCCTGCTGGCCCCGCGCGAGCGGGTGGCGGAGATGCGCCATGCGTGATTTCGCCCGTTGCCATGCGCGGATCGAGGCGCGGGACCTGCAGATCAGCCGAGATGGCGCGGTGCTGCTGGATGTCGCGCGGCTGGATCTGGACGGGCCGGGGCCGACACTGATTCTGGGGCCGAACGGGGCGGGGAAAAGCCTGCTGCTACGCTGCCTGCACGGGCTGATCGTGCCGGATGCGGGGCGGGTGCTGCTGGATGGCGCGCCGCTGTCGGCGGGGCATCGCGCGCGGCAGGCGATGGTGTTCCAGAAGCCGGTGCTGCTGCGCCGGTCGGTGCTGGCGAACCTGACCTATGTGCTGCGCCGGCGCGGCCTGGGCTGGCGCGCGCGCCGCGATCGGGCGGCCGAACTGCTCGCCGAGGGCGGGCTGGCCGCGAAGGCGCGGCAGTCGGCGGCGAGCCTGTCGGGCGGAGAGGCGCAGCGGCTGGCGATCCTGCGGGCGCTGGCGACCGAGCCCGAGATCCTGTTCCTGGACGAGCCCACCAGCGCGCTCGACCCCGCGGCGACGCTGGCGATCGAGGCGCTGATCCTGGCGGCGGCGCGGCAGGGGACTCAGATCGTGATGGTGACGCATGACATCGGACAGGCCCGCCGGATGGGCGCGGATATCGTGCTGATGCAGGGCGGGGGGGTGGCCGAACACGGGCCGGCGGAGCGCTTTTTCACCGACCCCGAATCGGCGGCGGCGCGGCGGTATCTGGCCGGGGCGCTGGTGATCTGAAACGACTGGAATTTAGGAGAAAGACATGATCGGCACAGCCTTCCGGGCCACCCTTGCGGGCGCGACCCTCGCCCTTGCCCTGAGCGGCGCCGCGCAGGCGGCGGATGAGTTCATCGTGGTGCAATCCACGACCTCGACCGCCAATTCGGGCCTGCTGGACGCGATCCTGCCGCAATTCACCGAGAAGACCGGCATCGAGGTGCGGGTGGTCGCGGTGGGCACGGGGCAGGCGATCAAGAACGCCGAGAACGGCGACGGCGACGTGCTGCTGGTCCATGCCAAGCCGGCGGAGGAGAAATTCGTCGCCGATGGCTGGGGCGTGCAGCGCTTCGACGTGATGTACAACGATTTCGTCGTGGTGGGGCCGACGGCGGATCCGGCCGGGGTGAAGGGCGGCACCGATGTGGTTGCGGCGTTTCAGGCGATTGCGGCGGCCGGGGCGCCCTTTGCCTCGCGCGGGGATGACAGCGGCACGCACAAGGCCGAGCTGAAGTTCTGGAAAGAGGCGGGGGTCGATGTCAAGGCGGCCTCGGGCGGGTGGTATCGCGAGACCGGCAGCGGCATGGGCGCGACGCTGAACGCCGCGCAGGGCATGGGCGCCTATGCGCTGACCGACCGGGGCACCTGGATTTCCTTCGGCAACAAGGACGGGATGGAGATCGCGGTCGAGGGCGACGAGCGGCTGTTCAACCAGTATGGGGTGATCCTGGTCAATCCCCAGAAGCATCCTTCGGTCAAGGCCGAGGCGGGGCAGACGTTCATCGACTGGCTGATCGGACCCGAGGGGCAGGCGGCCATCGCGGGGTTCAAGCTGGACGGCCAGGAGCTGTTCTTTCCGAACGCGAAGTGAGCTTTGGCCGAGACGTGCGAAGGGGCCCTGCGGGGCCCCTTTTTGTTGCCTCAGGCGATGCGGATATAGCCCGCCAGCCCGGTCTTCTGATGCTCGATCACGTGGCAGTGGAAGGCCCAGTCGCCCGGATTGTCGGCGACGAAGGCGATGTCGAGCACTTCCTTTTCCAGCAGCAGGGCGGTGTCGGTCCAGTGCGGCGAGACCTCGCGCCGGTTCGAGGCGATCACGCGGAAGGCGAGGCCGTGCAGGTGGATCGGGTGGTCGTTCGGGCTTTCGTTGCGCAGGCGCAGGATCACCGACTCGCCGTGCTTGAGCGTGACCAGCGGGCCGGAGCCGGCGGCGTCGCCCGGCCAGGGGGTGCGGTTGATCGACCAGAAGGTATAGCCGAGGGTGCCGCAGAGGCCGTCGTTGGGCAGATCGCCTTCGGGCGACCAGCCGAAGACCAGTTCTTCGATCCGGGCCTTGGCGAGGTCGGGTTCGGGGATGGCGTTGGCGGTCAGGGGCTTCAGCTCGGACAGCTCGCGCTTGAGGGTGCCGCCGGTGGCGCGCAGGCGGGCGAGGCGGCGGGGCGCGCCGGGGGCGTGGGTCATGAGGTCGATGGTCTCGCCCTCGGTCACCGGCATGGCGATGGCGAGGTCGGCGCGCTGGCCGGGGGCAAGGAGGAGGGCGGTGTCCTCGGACTGCGGCAGCGGCAGGGGCGCGATCAGCGGGTGGCCGTCGAGCGCGATGATCTGGCCGGTGGCGCCGGGCAGGAACAGCTTGTAGATGCGGGCGGTGTCGGTGGCGGCGATGCGCAGGCGGACGAGGCCGCCGGCGGGGGCCTCTTCCACCGGCTCGACCGCCCAGTTGGCGGTCATCACGGTGCCGAAGGTGCCGGCGCGGGCGGCGCCGCGCGCGGTCCAGAGGTCGATAAACTGGCCGTCGCTGCCGAGCCGGAAGTCGCGCAGGTTGAGCGCGATATCGGCGTCGAAGCCGGGGGCTTCGGCCTCTTCCACCACGATGATGCCGGTCAGGCCGAGGGCCATCTGTTCCATCGTCATGCAGTGGGGGTGATACCAGTAGGTGCCCGCGTCCTGCGGGGTAAATTCATAGTCGAAGGTTTCGCCCTGGCCGATGGGGAACTGGGTCAGGTAGGGCACGCCGTCCATCTTGTTGGGCAGGCGGAGCCCGTGCCAGTGCATCGTCGTGAAATCGGGCGTGGCGTTTTCGACCTTTGCGGTGAAGGGGCGGCCCTGTTTCATCCGGATCACCGGGGGCGGGCCGTCGGGGCGGGTTGAGACCATGCCCTGGGTCATGACGCCCTTGAGCAGCTCGGCGCTGGCGGACTGGATGCGGAGCGAGATTCGGGTTTCCGTGCTGGCCAGCGCGGCAAAGCCGGGTGTCAGGGCGGCGGCGCCCAGCAGGCCCAGGGACTGTCGGCGGGTCAGGGTCATGGAACGCTCCGGGTCGTCAGATCGCGATAAGGTGGTTGTCCCAGGCGCGGGGACGTGCGGCGAGGGGATGCACCGCCCCGCCCGAAAGTGCAAGGATGCCGCCCAGCCCGTCGGTGGCAACAAAGCCTTCGGCGCCGGCCCCGATGCCGCAGACATCGGCGCGGCGGATGCTGTCGCGGAAGGTGCCGTCAAAGCCGAAGAGGTGGACGCGCCCGCCTTTGGGCGAGGTGATGGCGACGCATTCGTTGGCATGGTCGACGGCGATGCTGCCGGCGTAGCCCTTCATCGCGATCTGTTCGGAGAGGTCGGCCGAGAGCAGCCGCGCGGGTTCGCCGCGCCGGTGCAGGCCGAGCAGGGGCGGCACCTCGGTGGTGTCGCCTTCCCATTGCAGGGCAAAGGCGACCAGCCCGTCGGGGCCGAGCGCGAGGTGGCGCAGCGAGTTCTGGTGCAGGGCGGGGTCGAGTTCGATCTGTTCGGCGATCTGCCCCGCGGCGTCGAGATAAGTGAGGTTGGGCCGCATGGTGGGAATGTTGAGCTTGTCGCGGCCGTGGTCGGGATGGGTGCGGATGCCGCCGTTGGCGATCACCAGTGCGTCGCTGGGCAGGGCCTTGATGTCATGCGGGCCGATGCCGCCCGAGGCGAGCTCGCCGATGCGGGCGTAGCCCTTGGAGCGGGACCAGAGGCCGATGCGGCCCTCGCCGGTCTCGATCTCGTTCTCGGAGGTGCAGAGCAGGTCGCCGTCCTGGAGAAAGGCGCCGTGGCCGTAGAAATGGCGGCCCTGCGGCGCCTCGAGCCGCTGGATAAGGGCGCCCGAGACGCAGTCGATGACCAGCGCGAAGGTGCCGGGGCGGCGGGCGAAGGCCACGGCCTCGGGCGCGGTGGGATGGGCGGTGGCGGCGTGGCCGCGCGCGGGCAGAGGGATGCGGAAGAGGTCAGCGCCTTCGGCCGAGAGGCCGAAGAGCGCATAGGCGCCGTCGGGCTCTTTCGCGGCGGCGAGGAAGGCGGGGTTGCCGGCATCCGCCCAGCTGAGCGCGGGCCAGGAGGAGGCGGCGAAGAGTCCGGCGAGAAAGCCGCGGCGCGAGGTCATGTCAGTCTCCGTCTGCTGAGTTGAACCCGGCCGAGACGCCGAGGCGGGGGCCGATTTCCTCGATGGCGGCGGTGCGGGCCGCGCGGATCGCCTGTTGCAACACCTCGACCTTGAGCCGGCCCTGCGGGGTCTCGACGCCGGCGAAGACCGGATCGTCGAGTTTGGCGGCCACGTCGAGCGCGTGGTCGAAGGCCTTGAGCGTTTCCGCCGGGCGCGGGTCTGTCAGCAGCGCGGCCATCTGGCGCAGCGCGACGAGCGCGAGTTGGACGTCGCGCAGGGGGCGGTCGGAGCGGCGGGCCTCGGCGCGTTTCGGGCGGGGGCGGTCGAAGGTGCCCATCGGCTGGCCGAGCCGCTGGTCGGCGTTGAATTCGAGCGCGGTGGTGAGCTGGGTGAAGAGCGCCTGCGTCACCTCGCGCGGGGCGAGGTAGGTGGTGTTGCCGGGCTCTCCCGCGGTCAGGAGCGTGTTGGTGAAGCTGTCCTTCCACGCGTCGTTGATGGCGGCGGCCATGCCGGCGAGGTCGGCGGCGATGGCCTGGACCAGGGCGCAGGAATAGCTGTCCTTGGCGTAACTGGCGAAATCGTCGTCGTAGAGCATCAGGTCGAGCGCGAAGAGGCCGCGTGCGGCGACCGAGACTTCGCTGTAGGCGCCGGGGGTGTTCACCACCGGGTCAGACGCGGCGATCAGGCGGCGGAGGGTCTTTTCGGTCAGGCCGCGGGCATCGGGCCAGAAGGCGATGGCCTGATAGCGCCCCGCCTCTTCGACCGGGCCGAGACGCAGGTGGCTGACGCCCATCCAGGCATCGAAGGCGTCCTGATAGGCGGGGCGCAGGGCGGCGGGGGTGCAATCGGCCTGCGCGGAATCGGCAAGTAGCTGCGTCTTGGCGGCGAAACCGGCCTCGGCGGGCAGGATGTGCAGTCGGATGACCGTCTCGGTATCGGCCAGCGCGGGGGTGGCGAGGGAGAGGAAGAGGGCGGCAAGCGTCAGGCGCATCAGAGGGACTCCAGAAATCGGATCAGGGCGGCGCGCGTGTCCTGGGGCATGTCGATCACCCGTTGGCGGGCGGGGGCGGATTCGCCGCCGTGCCAGAGGATGGCCTCGAGAAGCGAGCGCGCGCGCCCGTCATGCAGGAACCTTGTATGCCCGTTTACCTGGAATGTCAGGCCGATCCCCCAGAGCGGCGCGGTGCGCCATTCCCGTCCCGTGGCGCGGCCTTCGGGGCGGTTGTCGGCGAGGCCCTCGCCCATGTCGTGCAGCAGGAAGTCGGAGTACGGCCAGATGAGCTGGAAGCTTTGCTCGGGCTGGTCGGGCAGGCGGTCGGTGACGAATTTCGGCTGGTGGCAGGCGGCGCAGCCGGATGCGTAGAAGGCCTGTTTGCCGCGCAGCACTTGCGGTTCCGCGCTGTCGCGGCGGGCCGGGACGGCGAGGTTGCGGCTGTAGAAGGTCACGAGGTCGAAGGCCGCGGCGTCGATTTCGGTGCCGCGCGCGTCGCCGGCGCCGTTGGGGGCGGTGCGGCAGGCGCCCTGCGCGGGGGTGCAGTCGCCCGAGGGGGCGGGGTGCAGGGGCGTCGAGATGCCGATATCGCTGGAGAAGGCGGCGGCGGACTGGTCGCGGATCGTCGCCATGCCGGCCTTGTGGCCGAAGCGGCCGAGCATGGGGCGGTTCTGGTCGTCGGACCAGACGATCTGGGCGCGGCCCGAGATGCCGTCGCCGTCGCGATCGTCGGGATCGGCGAGGGCGAGGATGTCGGCGGCGGGGATCGCCTCGATCAGACCTAGGCCGATCATCTGCGGCGCGATGCGGGGGGAGAGCATGGCGTCGGCGGCCAGGGGGCCGTAGCCGAGGCGGTCGAGGCTGTAGAGCGGTTTTTGCAGGGTGACGGTTTCGCCGCCGTTCAGCGTGACGGTGGTTTCGCTGTAGGACACGCGGACGCGCGCCTCGGCGGCGTGGCCGGCGATGGCGAGATCCTGGATCTGTGCGCCATAGACCGGATCGGGGCGGGTGCGGTCGGGGGTGTCGCCGAGGCGGGCGAGGTAGATTTCGATCTCGGTCATCGGCGCGTCGGCCGGGGCGGGGACCGAGACGCGCAGCAGGAGCGAGATCGCGCCGTCGTCGGGGCCTTCGGGCGGGTGGCCGCGCCCGTCCTTCAGGTGGCAGCGCTGGCAGGAGCGGGCGTTGTAGAGCGGGCCGAGACCGTCAGAGGCCAGCGTGGAGGAGGGGGAGGAGACCCAGAGCTTCTTGAACAGCCCGTTGCCGAGGCGGAAATCGAGTTCCCGCTCGAAGCTCATGTTGGCGGAGGGCTGGGAGAAGGCGTCGGCATTGGTGCGCAGGGGCACGGTGGCGGCGCCGCCGGGATTGTCCTCGAAGGGTTCGGGGCGGGTGAAATCGGTGGCGGGCGCGGTGACGCGCGCGATGCGGGCGGCCTCGGCCGGGGTGCGCGGCTGGGGCGCGAGGTGCGGCTGTGCCAGCTCGGCGCCGGCGGCGGTCATGGCCAGGCTGGCCGGAACCAGTCCGGCCAGCGCGGCGCGCAGGATCAGGTGCAGATACGTGGTTACTCGGCCTCGTTTGCGGGTTTGGCGTTCAACTGGCCATAGCGGGCCTCGCCCAGGCTGTCGAACAGGGCCAGCTGGGTTTCGAGAAAGTCGATATGACCTTCCTCGTCCGAGATCAGCTCTTCGAAGAGGTTCTTCGAGACGAAATCGCCGACCGAGTCGCAGTGCTTGCGGGCCTCGATATAGAGATTGCGGGCATCGTGTTCGCCTGCCAGGTCGCATTCCAGGGTCTCGCGCAGGGTCTGGCCGATGCGCAGGGCGTCGAGCTTTTGCAGGTTGGGGTGGCCTTCCAGGAAGATGATCCGCGAGATCAGCTTGTCGGCGTGGTGCATCTCTTCGATGCTTTCCGCCCGGGATTTCGCGGCGATCAGGCCATAGCCCCAGTCTTCTTGCAGACGGTAGTGCAGCCAGTACTGGTTGACCGCCGTCAACTCGCTGCGCAGGGCGCTATTGAGATATTCGATGACTTTCGTGTCGCCCTTCATGGTTCTTTCCCTGTGTGGCGGCGCGGCGCAGGCCGCGCAATTGCATGGGTACGCCAAGGCTGTCGCAGCCCCGCATCGTGTCCAGGAACAGCGGCAGGCACCCGCCGCAGTCCGGTCGTTTGCCCAGCGCGCGATAGACCTTGCCGGGCGTGATCAGCGTAGCAGGGTCGGCGGCGCGCATCCAGTCCACGGCGGCGCGAATCTCGTGGTCGGATATGGTGTTGCAGTGACAGACGATCATCGCGGTGCCTCGCAAAAGGGGGCCGGGGCGGGCGGGGCCGCCCCGGCGGTCTGACCTATTTGAAGACGCCGTTGGGGTTATCCAGGCTGTCGGAGCCTTCAAAGGCGATCTGGTCGAGGCCCAGCGTGGTCACCGCGCGTTCGATGTCGCGGGTCTGGGCGACCAGTGCGTCGACCGCGCCGAGCACCAGAGCCTCGCCCGCAGCATTTCCGCGCGCCAGCATCTGGTCATAGGCAAAGCCCGCCTCGGCGGCGGTCTTGATCCGTCCGAGTTTCATCATCGTGTCGTTGAGCGAGGTCTTGAGCCCGGCATCGACCGCCGGATCGGCCTCGGCCACCAGGTCGGAGAGCGAGGGGCCGCTGACCAGGGTGCCATCGATGCGGACATACTGGCCCAGATAGACGTTCCGGATGCCCATGCCGTCGTAGTAATGGCTGTTGTAGGTGTTGTCCGAGAAGCAGTCGTGCTCTTCCTCGGGGTCGTTCAGCAGCACGCCGAGCTTCATCCGTTCGCCCGCCAGTTCGCCGTAGGAGAGCGAGCCCATGCCGGTGAGCATGGCGTTGAGGCCGGCGTTCTGGTCGGCCAGCACGGCCGCGCGGGCGGCGCCGTCGTCGGCCCAGTTGCCGGCCATCTCTTCCAGGTCGGTGACCAGCAGGTCGGAGGCCGCGATCAGATAGGCGCCGCGGCGGTCGCAGTTGGCGTTGGTGCAGGTTTCGCCCTTGGCGTAGTCGGTCCAGGGGCGGGCGCCGGCACCGGGGCCGGTGCCGTTCAGATCCTGGCCCCAGAGCAGGAATTCGATGGCGTGATAGCCGCTGGCGACATTGGCCTCGACCTCGTCGGCCTCGTGCAGGGTGCCGGAGATCAGGTCGGGGGTGATCTCGGTTGCATCCACATCGGTGCCCGAGAGGGTGAACTTCGGGTTGGCGATCACGTTCAGCGCAGCGTATTCGTTTTCATCCGTCGCGCCGCCATAGGAGAGGTCGACGTAGTCGATCAGGCCTTCGTCCAGTGGCCAGGCGTTCACGCGGCCTTCCCAGTCGTCGACGATCGGGTTGCCGAAGCGGAAGGCCTCGGTCTGCTGGTAGGGAACGCGGGCGGCCTTCCAGGCAGCTTTCGCGGCCTCCAGCGCCTCGGGCGAGGGGGTTTCGACCAGCACCTGCACGGCCGCGCGAAGGGTCTTCGCGGCGGTCAGGCTGTCGCCATAGGCGGCCTCGGCGATATCGGCATAGGTGTCGAGGACGGCCGATTTTTCCACCGCGAAGGCGGGGAGGGCGGTCAACGCCGTGGTGGCGAAGGCTGCCAGGAGCGTGCGGGTCATAGGAGTCCTTTCAGTGCTTGAAGGCGGAGGGCGAGGGAGACGACAGCCCCGTCGCCGGAGTGTGGGCCATGCGCATCAGCGCGGGGCCGAAGGACCCGGCCAGACGCACCACCTCGAAGGCGGCGGGACCGCGCATGAGGGTGCAGGCGAAGAGCGTCGCCTCTTCGCGGTCCTGCTGGGCGGCGGCGGCCATCAGCTGGGCGAAGGCGCATTCGTCGCCGCCGACGCAGCGGCAGGTGAGGTCGTGCCGCATCAGCGGGCGGCGGGCGGCGCCGACGGCGGTCGACATCAGTGCGTCGAGATCGGCGATGGCGTCCTCGGCGGCGTCGGGTTCCATGGAGAGTCGGAAGCTGTTGGCGATCTGGCCCTTGGCCGTGCTGTCGCACCAGCCGCGCAGGCAGAGGATCGCCGCCTGTTCCAGCGCGCTCATCTCTCGCAGATACCCCACCGGCGCGCCGCCGCGGGGCGTGGCCGGTTCGGGATCGGGAAAGTCGAAGCGCATTCTCATTTGGTCAGGATCAGCTTGCCGGCGCGGGTGATGCGCAGGGTGTAGACCTGACCGTCGAGCACGATCTGGGCCTGGTTGCCGTCCTGGGTGAGGGCCCGCGCGTCATAGGCGGGCAGGGAGGTGGTGGTCTGGATAGGGGAAGACATGGTCATGTTCTGGGCTCCACGCGGTCCAAAGGGCGAACATACCCTGCCTTTCCGGAATCGGGGTCAGTCGGGTCGGTCACGGATGATCTCCATTGATGTCGTACGGTCCCGGCTGCCTCGGAAATGGGTGGCGTGGATGTGGGGCAAAATTTACTGAAAGAGTCGGATATGTCAAGGATCAACCTGAGTGAATTGGTTGGGTATTTGCTGGCGCCTTTTTTGAGGGCAGCACGCTCCGGCGCGCGCCCGCGTGAGGCGGCGTTGCTAGGAGCTTTTGGGGGGAAGATGACCCGCTGTCAGCGCAGGACGGGAACGCCCGCGCGCTGCGCGTCCTGCGTGGCCATGTGCAGGGAGCGGGCGATGCGTTCGGCCCGGTCGATCACGAGGGCCGCCCCTTCGGGCGTGCAGGTTTCAAGCGCGGTGGCGCGGAAGATGTCGAGCCAGCGGTCGAAATGGTCCCAGGTGACGGGCAGGTTCATGTGCTTGGGGACCGGCGCGCCGTGATAGCGGCCGGTCATCAGCGCGACCGAGGACCAGAAGGCGGTCATCCGCGCAAGATGCGGCGGCCAGTCGGTGATGCGTTCGGCAAAGATCGGGCCGAGCACGGGGTCGGCGGCGATCTTGCCGTAGAAGCGGTGCACCAGGGTTTCGATGACCTGTTCGGTCAGGCCGGTGCGGGCGGAAATTTCCGCGGTGAGCGCGGGGCGCAGGCTGTGGGTCGGGGCGGGGATGGTCATGTCAGCCGGATCCTTGGGGCGTCCCTGCGTATTAGGGATGGGTGTCGGCCGCAGGCAATGCGGCATAAGCCCCCGGCGGGGCGCGCCGGGTCTTCTCGACATGACGATCCGGGAATTATGGTAGCGGAGGAGGGACTTGAACCCCCGACACGCGGATTATGATTCCGCTGCTCTAACCAACTGAGCTACTCCGCCACAGGCGAGGGCGGAGGTAAGGCAGGTGGCGGGGGGCGTCAAGGGGCAATGTGCGTCATGCGCTGCGAACTGCGTCGATCATGCGTTGCACGTTGTCGGGGTCGGCGTCGGGGGTGATGCCGTGGCCGAGGTTGAAGATGTGGGGGCCTCCCCGGAAGGCCTCGACGATGGCGCGGGCGGCGGCGTCGAGCTCGGGGCCGCCGGTGACCATATGGCCGGGGGCGAGGTTGCCCTGCACGCAGCCGTCCTTTTGCACATGGGCGGCGGCCCAGGCGGCGTCGACGGAGTTGTCGAGCGCGACGCAGTCGGCGCCGGTGGCGCGGGCGAAACCCTCGTAGGCGGGGCCGGCTTCGCGCGGGAAGGCGATGATCGGCACGCCCGGGTGGCGTGCCTTCAGCGCGGCGATGATGCGTTTCGCGGGGGCAACGGCGTAGGTGTCGAAATCGGCGCCTTTCAGCGAGCCGGCCCAGCTGTCGAAGAGCTTCACCACCTCGGCGCCGGCCTCGATCTGGGCGGAGAGGTAGAGAATCGTCGCCTCGGTGATCCGGTCGAGCAGGGCCTCGAAGAGGGCGCGATTCTCGGCCTTGAGCGCATGGGCCGGGGCCTGGTCGGGCGTGCCGCGCCCGGCGATCATGTAGGTGGCGACGGTCCAGGGCGCGCCGGCGAACCCTATGAGCGCGGTTTCCTGGGGCAGTTCGCGGGTGAGGATGCGCAGCGTCTCGTAGACGGGGGCGAGGGTTTCGTGAATCGCCCCGGCCGGTTTCAGGGCGTCGAAATCGGCCTGGGCGGTCACGGTCGAGAGGCGCGGGCCCTCGCCGGTGACGAACCAGAGGTCGGCCCCCAGCGCCTGGGGCACCAGCAGGATGTCGGCGAAGAGAATCGCCGCGTCGAAGCCGTAGCGGCGGATCGGTTGCAGCGTGACCTCGGCGGCGAGGTCGGGATTGTAGCAGAGCGAGAGGAAATCGCCGGCCTGCGCGCGGGTGGCGCGGTATTCGGGCAGGTAGCGGCCCGCCTGGCGCATCATCCAGATCGGCGGCGTGTGCTGAACCTCGCCCGCCAGCGCCCGCATCAGTTTCTTGGCCATGCTCGTTCCTTCCCGCCCCGGGCCTGTCCCGGCTGGGGCGATGGGTCACGGGCGGCGGGCGAAATGTCAAGCGCCGGGGGCGTTGTCAGGGCAATCTGACGCGACTAAAGACATCGGCATGACACAGCTTCCTTCCCCTGACACCCCGCTGAAGATCGGCACCCGTGGCTCGCCCCTGGCGCTGGCGCAGGCGCATGAAACCCGCGACCGGCTGGCCGCCGCCTTTGACCTGCCGGGCGACGCCTTCGAGATCGTGACGATCCTGACCACGGGCGACCGGGTGCAGGACCGGGCGCTGAAGGAGCTGGGCGGCAAGGGGCTGTTCACGCGCGAGATCGAGGCCGACCTGCTGGCGGGCCGGATCGACATCGCGGTGCATTCGATGAAGGACATGCCGGTGCTGCAGCCCGAGGGGCTGGTGCTGGACTGCTATCTGCCGCGCGAGGATGTGCGGGATGCCTTTGTGTCGCCCGCTGCGCGGGGCCTGGCGGAGCTGCCCGAGGGCGCGGTGGTCGGCACGTCGAGCCTGCGGCGGCGGGCGCAGCTGCTGCACCGGCGGCCCGATCTGCAGGTGGTGGAGTTCCGCGGCAACGTGCAGACGCGGCTGCGCAAGCTGGCCGATGGCGTGGCGGTCTGCACCTTCCTCGCCATGGCGGGGCTGAACCGGCTGGGGCGGACGGATGTGCCGGCGACGCCAATTGCGCCGGACGACATGCTGCCGGCCATCGCGCAGGGGGCGATCGGGATCGAGCGGCGGCTGGACGATGCGCGCGTCGCCGGGATGCTGGCGGCGATCCACGACGCGGCGACGGCCGAGCGGCTGACGGCGGAACGGGCGCTGCTGGCAGCGCTGGACGGTTCCTGCGAGACGCCCATTGCCGGGCTGGCCGAGGTCACAGGCGGGACGCTGCGACTGCGCGGGCAGGTGCTGCGCCCGGACGGGTCCGAGGCGATTTCCGACGACCGCACATGTCCGGTGGCGGATGGCGCGGCGCTGGGGCGCGAGATGGCGGCGGATCTGCTGGAGCGGGCGGGGCCGGGGTTCTTCGACTGGCGCGGGTAGTTGCACTTTCCCCGGCTCTGTGGAGTTCTGCGCGCAAAGCGGAGGGACTCATGGCCAAGCAATATGACGCGCTGAATGACACGCTGCGGGAGTTCATCCTGCGCCAGCACATCTTCTTTACCGCCTCGGCGACGGCGGACAGCCGGGTGAACGTCTCGCCGCGCGAGATCGGGGCGCTGCGGCTGCTGGATGACAACACCGCCTGCTATCTCGACCGGACCGGCAGCGGCAACGAGACGGCGGCGCATATGCTGGCCGACGGTCGGCTGACCATCATGGTCTGCGCCTTCGAGGGGCCGCCGCAGATCCTGCGGCTCTATGGCCGGGGCGAATCGGTGGGCTGGGATACGGAGGAGTTCCGGGCGCTGATCGATCGCCACTATGGCGGTGAGGTGCCGTTGGGAACGCGGCAGATCATGAAGCTGCATTTCGATCTGGTGCAGACCTCCTGCGGCTATGGCGTGCCGCTGTTCGACTATACGGGCGAGCGCGCGGCCATCGAGAACTGGCACAACGCCAAGGGGCCGGAGGGCATCCGGGACTATTGGGAGGCCAACAACCGGACCAGCATGGACGGGCTGCCGACGGGCCTGCACGTGCCGGAGTGACGCCGCGCTCTGGTTGACAGGTCGCGCCGGGCGGGCGGAGACTGGCGGCCGGGAGGAAAGCCGCATGACACCGGGCAAGTCCTATCTGACCAGCGCCGAGATTCGTCCGCTGGCCGAACGGTCCAACCTGATGGGCGCCTGGCTGGTGCTGCATTGCTGGGGCACCATCGCGCTGGCGGTGGGGCTGTTCGCGCTGTGGCCCAATCCCGTGAGCTTTGTTTTGGCCGTGATGGTGATCGGCTCGCGCCAGCTGGGGCTGGCGATCCTGATGCATGAGGCGGCGCATAACGCGCTGTTCCGCAACCGGGCCTGGAACGAGGTCGCGGGCGAGTGGCTGTGCGGGCGGCCGATTCTGGCAGAGCTGGCGGCCTATCGGCATTACCACCTGACGCACCACCGCTTCACGCAGACCGAGAAGGACCCCGATCTGGTGCTGTCGTCGAAGTTTCCCACCACGCGCGCCTCGCTTCGGCGGAAGTTCCTGCGCGATCTGACCGGGCAGACGGGATACCGGCAGCTGGCGGCGCAGGTGATGATGTCGTTTCGTCTGGCCGGGGACGACGATGCGAAGAAGGCCGCCGCCTCGGATTTCGCGCAGGCGTTCAAGGCGCGCGATCTGTGGCTGTCCTTGCCGGTGTTCCTGGCGGTGATGGTGGCTATGGGGCTGGCCGGGGCGTGGTGGTATGGCTTTGCCTTCTGGCTGCTGCCCTATCTGACCTGGTTCCAGTTCGTGCTGCGGGTGCGCAACATTGCCGAACATGGCGCGACCGAGGTGTCGGAGAACCCGTTGCAGAACGTGCGCACCACGCGGGCGGGGCCGCTGGCGCGGCTGTTCGTGGCGCCCTATTGGGTGAACTATCACCTGGAGCATCACATGGTGATGCATGTGCCCTGCTGGCGGCTGCCGCGGATGCACCGCCTGTTGATCTCGAAGGGTCTGCGTGATCAGATGCGGCTGGCGCCGGGCTATGGCGCGGCCCTGGCCGAGGCGGGTTGGAAGACCGCCTGACCGGCAACCCACGACAGGAGACGGAATGACACGTGTGCTGACCCAATTCGGCATGGGCACCTCGCTGCGGCGCGGGGATTATACCGAGGCCGCCCGCCGCGCGATCATGGACGCGCTGTGGCACAATTCGATCAACATGGCCGAGCTGTTCGGGTTCGACAAATCCGCCATGCGGATCAAGGTCGAGATCGGGGTGCAGAATCCCGGCGCGGTGGATACGTCGCGGCTGGGCGCCGTCTTTCCCTATGGCACGCCCGACATTCACGTGGTCGAGGGCGGGCTGGACATTCCGAGGCCCGAAGGCAGCGGCAACCCGACGATCATCGCAAATGCCGCGCTGTCGGTGAGTTTCGACATGGAGCGGGCGGATGGCTGACCAACGCGTGATCATCGAGATGGGCATGGGCAACGTGCAGTATGGGCAGGATTACACCAAGGCCGCCAGCCGCGCGATCGAGGACGCGATCCGCCATTCCTCGCTGCCGATCGTCAAGGCGCTGGGCCTGAGCGGAGAGCAGATGCGGGTCGAGGTGACCATCGGGGTGCAGGAGCCCGGGCAGGTGGACACCGAGGCGCTGGTCGCCTGCCTGCCGCATGGGCGTGTGAGCGTGCGCGCGGTCAAGGGCGGGCTGGACGTCGAGAATGCCGAGGCCGGGACAAAGATCGTGATCGCTTCGGCGGCGGTCGAGGTGTTTCTGCCGCCGCAGGGCGACTGGGTGCTGCGCTAGGGGTAGAAGGACCGCTTTTCCTGCCCGCTGCGCGGGCGCAAGACGCTGGCGCGAATCGCCGGAGTGCTTCAGGGAGCGCAGGGCAGGAAGCTGGGAGAGCAGGATGAAACTCTGGCGGCGCATCTTCTACAAGAAGCGCAAGTTCTACGACGACGACTTCGACTGGAGCAACTACACCGCCGACAGCTACCAGCGCCGGCTGGAGGGCGATGTCGAAACCAGCTATCGAGCGGTCTCGAGGGCGGGGCAGCTGCGCTTTGACGCCGCCAAGGGGACGGTGCTTTCGGATGGGGTGCCGATCCATCCCAACCAGCAGCTGATCCTTGAGGCAGTCGGGCGGCTTGGTCCGGCGTCGGTTCACGAGGTCGGCTGCGGCGGCGGGGATCATATCTCGACCGTTGCGGGCCTGTTTCCCGAGGTCCGCGTGAGCGGCGGCGACCGGGGCAAGACGCAGCTGGCCCTTGCTCTGCGGCGGCATCCCGGGCTGAAGGACCGGCTGGGCCTGCAGGACATCACCATGCCCTACAGCCACCGATGGCCAGAGGCCGAGCTGGTCTATTCGCAGGCGGTGATCATGCATATCCATACCGCCGTCAGCCATTTCGTCGCGCTGTCGAACATGGTGCGACAGGCCTCGAAATACGTGCTGCTGATGGAGAATCACGAGTGCCATAACTTTGTCGCCGACCTGCAGATGCTGGCCGATGGCGGGCATCTGTCCTGGGACAGCCTGCACATCCACCGTTTCGATGGCTCGACCGGGGCGCGGGCGGTCCTGCTGTCGCGGGAGCCGCTGGACCTGCCGGTGCTGACGTCCGACTTTGACCTGCGCGAGGGGCGCAGCCCCTCGTTCCGGCGGTTGAAGCGCGCGGATGAGGACAGTGCGCGGGCGATAACGGGCTTCCGCCGCCCCTAGGTCAGACCCATTTGGCCAGGGGCGGCAGGCTCATCAGCACGGCGTTGGCGTCGTGGCCGGTTTCCAGGCCGAACTTGGTGCCGCGGTCGTAGACCAGGTTGTATTCGGCGTAGAGGCCGCGGTGGACCAGCTGGGCGTCCTTGTCGGCGGCGGACCAGTCCATCGTGCGGCGCTTTTCGACCAGCGGCTGGAAGGCCGGGAGGAAGGCGAGGCCGATGTCGCGGATCAGGGCGAAATCGGTTGCCCAGTCGCCGGTGCAGTGATCGTCGAGGAAGATGCCGCCGACGCCGCGCGCGCGCTTGCGGTGGGGGATGTAGAAATACTCATCCGCCCAGGCCTTGAGGCGGGGGTAAATGTCCGCCCCGTGCGGGTCCAGGTGCGCCTGTTGGGTGGCGTGGAAATGGGCGGTGTCCTCGGCGTATTCGAGGCAGGGGTTGAGGTCCGATCCGCCGCCGAACCACCAGGCGTGTGGGGTCCAGAACATGCGGGTGTTCATGTGAACAGCGGGCACATGCGGGTTCTGCATGTGGGCGACGAGGCTGATGCCCGAGGCCCAAAAGCGCGGATCCTCGGCCATGCCGGGGATGCCCTTGCGTGCGGCCATCGCCTGTTGCGCGCGTGCACCCAGCGTGCCGTAGACGGTGGAGACGTTGACGCCGACCTTTTCGAAGACGCGGCCGCCGCGCATCACGCTCATCAGGCCGCCGCCCGCGTCGCCGCCATCTTCGGCCGTGCGGCGGGTTTCGGTGACCTCGAACCGGCCCGGGGCGGCGTCGGAGAGGGGGCCGGTGGCGTGGCTGTCCTCGAGACCTTCGAAGGCGGCGACGATGCGGTCGCGCAGCTCGCGGAACCAGGCTGAGGCGGTGGCTTTTTCGGTGGTGAATTCTTCGCTCATGGCCGCTTACTGCGCCGAGGCGGCCGATTGGTCAAGCGGGCGGCGTGGGTGCGGCGACCGGGTCGAGCAGGGTGCGGCCGCCGTCGAGCGTCAGGATCTGGCCGGTCATGAAGCCCGAGGCGTCGGAGGCGAGGAACTGCGCGGCCTCGGTGACCTCGGCGGCGGCGGCGATCCGGCCCATGGGGGTGAAGGATTCGATCCGGGCGCGGTATTCGCGGTTGTCCTTCAGCACCTGCATGAGCGAGGCGCTCATCACCGAGCCGAGGGCGAGGCCGTTGACGCGGATGCGGTGCGGCGCGAGCGCGAGGGCCAGCGAGCGGGTGGACTGGTCGAGTGCGGCGGTGGCCACGGAATAGGCCATCATGTCGGCATGGGTGCGCCGCGCGGCGATCGAGGTGAGGTTGACGATAGTGCCGGCGCTGCCTTCGGTCTGGCCCTCGCTCTGCTTGATCATCCGCCGTGCCACCACCTGGCTGAGGCGCAGGGCGGGGAGCAGGTTGAGCTGCAGCGAGGCGAGTACGGTGTCGTCCTCGGAGTCCAGCGGATCGGCGAGCGTGATCTGGCGGGCGCCGTTGATCAGGATGTCGATCTGGTCGAAGCTGTCGAGCGTGGCCGAGACCAGGTTGGCGATGGTCAGCCGTTCGCGCAGGTCGCCGGCGAACCAGCGGATGTTGCCGTCTTCGGGCTGTTCGCCGAGTTCCGCGACCAGCGCCTTTTCGTCGGCATCGACGAACATCACGTTGGCGCCCTTGGCGGCGAAGGTCCGTCCGATGGCGAGGCCGATGCCATTGGCCGAGCCGGTGACGATGGCGGTCTTGCCGGCGATGGAAAAGGACATGGGCGTCTCCTGTTGTGGTTGCGCCTGGGATCAGCCGGTCCGCTCGCGGCGGGGGCGGGTCGCGTGGTGCACCTTGAAGCGGGTGTCTCCTGCCGCCTCGCGTACCTCGCCGAAGCTGTGCTTCAGGGCCGATTCATAGGGCAAATGGCGGTTTGCCACCATCCAGAGTTGCCCCGAGGGGGACAGCAGGCGGGCGGCAGCCTGAATGAAGGCGCGGCCCAGACCGGCGTCGGCGGCGCGGCCGGAGTGGAAGGGCGGGTTCATGACGACGCAATCCACGCGTTCGACCCCGGCCCAGCTGCGCGCGTCGGCCCAGTGGAAGTGCGCGCGCGGGTCGGTGACGTTGCGGCGGGCGCAGTCGAGCGCGGCATGGTCGGCCTCGACCAGATCGAGCCGTTCGACGCGGGGGCGTTCGAGCACGCGGGCGGCGAGATAGCCCCAGCCGGCGCCCAGATCGACGACGCGGCGGCCGAGGTCGGCGGGCAGGCTGTCGCCCAGAAGGCGCGAGGCGGGGTCGATGCCGTCGGCCGAGAAGACGCCGGGGGCGGTGACGAAGCCTTCGACCGGGGAAGGTTCCGGGGCAAGCCAGTCGTCGAAGGCGCCGGGCGTGGGGGTGAACCAGAAGAGCTTGCCGTGGGCCTTGACGATGGGGCCTTCGACGGCGAGCCGGGCGCGCACCTCTTTCAGGAGCGCGTCGATGCCATCGGTCTTGGCGCCGTCGACGATGACCAGCGGCGCGGCGGCGGCGGCCCGCGCGATCAGGTCGCGGGCCAGGGCCTTGGCGCGGGGCACCACGACCAGAGCGGCGGCGAGCGGGCCGTCGGGCAGGGCGGTGGCGCAGGTCCATCCGGCGGCGGCGAGGGCGGCGTGATCGGGGTAGATCGGCTGGACCACCACCGTGCGGTCGCGGGGCAGGGCGCCCAGGTCGGCCTCGGCCCCGGGATGCATCACGGCGATACGGCCCTCGGACGGCAGCCCGAGGCCACCGCCCTGAAGGGCCAGGGTCAGGCGCTGCGACATGTCGGGGTTATTCTTCCTTTTCCATCGTGCATTGCAGCGGATGCTGATGCCGGCGGGCAAAGTCCATCACCTGACCCACCTTGGTCTCGGCGATCTCGTGGCTGAAGACGCCGACGACGGCGACGCCCTTCTTGTGCACGGTCAGCATGATCTCGAAGGAATGGGCGTGCGAGAGGTGGAAGAAGCGTTCCAGCACGTGGACGACAAATTCCATTGGGGTATAGTCGTCGTTGAGCAGGAGAACCTTGTAGAGGGGCGGGCGCTTGGTCTTGGCCTTGGGTTCCACAAGGGTCGAGGTATCGCGTCCGCCGTCATCGGGCGGGTTCGACATCGTCAGGGCAAAAGGCAGCATGGCGCGCAACGGACCGGGTCTCGCAAAGTTTCGGAGTTCATAGCTTATATATCCTCATAGCGGGATTCGGAAAGACCAGGTTAACAGGAAGATGATCGGATGCGGATTCTGACCACAGTGGGGTTCGATGCCGACGACACGCTTTGGCACAACGAACGCTTCTTCAAGCTGACCCAGGCACGGTTCGCCGAATTGCTGGCCGAACACGCGGCGCCCGATCATCTGGCCGAACGGCTGCTGGCCACCGAGCGGCGCAACATCGGGCAATATGGCTTTGGGATCAAGGGGTTCGTCCTGTCGATGATCGAGACCGCCATCGAGGTGACCGAGGCGCGGGTGCCGGCAGAGGTGATTGCCCAGCTTCTGGAGGCCGGGCGCGAGATGCTGGCCCATCCCATCGACCTTCTGCCCCACGCGGCCGAGGCGGTGGCGGCGGTGTCGGAAAGTCACAGGGTCGTGCTGATCACCAAGGGCGACCTGCTGCATCAGGAGCGCAAGCTGGCGCAATCGGGTCTGGGCGACCTCTTCGACGCGGTCGAGATCGTGTCGGACAAGACCGCCGCGCGCTATGACGCGATCTTTGCGCGCCATGGCGACGGGGCCGGGCCGGGCATGATGGTGGGCAATTCGATGAAGTCCGACGTGGTGCCGATGATCGAGGCCGGGGGCTGGGGTGTGCATGTGCCTCACGACCTGGCCTGGGACCTGGAACATGCCGAGGCACCCGGCGGCACGGAGCGATTCCATGCGCTGCCCGATCTCGCCTCGCTGGCCGCACTTGTCGCCGAAATCGGCTGAGCGTTTTCGCCACAGTTTTGCCACAATCGAACAAGTGGCAGGCGGCATTCCGCCCGGCACAAAATATGGGCGACAGGCTTGCAACAAATTCAACTTTCGCTGGCAAGCGCCGGGTTTATTTTGGGTTTTCCCTGTGTTAGCGTTACGCTGAAAATCAAGAAAGCCAGCCGGAAAACCGGCGGCGCGAGGCAGTAATAAAAGGCGAGCAATCGTGCAGGTACGGCGCATCAGCCCTGCCCGTTGGGCAATCTATGTATTCACTCTTTTGTGGCTCCTCGTGTTGCTGCCGCTGTCCGTTGCGGCCGCGCCCTATGCCGATCATGTGATCGACGCGCGGACGGGGGAAGTGCTGCATTCGCAGAACGCCGACACCCGTCTTCACCCCGCGTCACTAACCAAGATGATGACGCTCTACATCACCTTCGAGGCGATCAAGAACGGCGAGATCACGCTGGATACGCTGGTGACCGTGTCTCAGAATGCCGCCTCGGAGCCTCCGTCCAAGCTGGGGCTGAAGTCCGGTCAGAAGATCGCCGTGCGCTATCTGATCCGCGCCGCGGCGGTGAAGTCGGCCAATGACGCCGCCACCGCACTGGGCGAGGCGGTGGGTGGCAGCGAGGCCGCCTTTGCGCGCCGGATGAACCGCACGGCCAAGGCACTGGGCATGACCCGCACGACCTTCAAGAACGCCAACGGGCTCACGGAAGAGGGGCACCTGTCGACCGCGCGGGACATGACCACGCTGGGGCGGCATCTGCTGTATGATTACCCGCAGTATTACAACCTGTTCTCGCGCCGCTCGACCGATGCCGGCGGCAAGACGGTGGCCAATACCAACCGCCGGCTGCTGTCGGAATACGAGGGCGCGGACGGGATCAAGACCGGATACACCCGCGCGGCGGGTTTCAACCTTGTCGCCTCGGCCCAGCGGGGCAACGAACGCATCATTGCGACCGTCTTTGGCGGCAGCTCGACCGTGTCGCGCAACGCGAAGGTGGCGGAACTGCTGGATCTCGGGTTCCGCCGCGCGCCGTCGAAGGCGCCGCTGCGGATGCCCGATGGGCCCGCCTATGTGGCCAGCGCCGACCCCGAGACGGCGCCGACATCGGACCGGGTTGCCGCCGGCAAGACCATCCGGGTGGCCGGCACGGTGCAGACCAGCCTGCGGCCCAAGGCCCGGCCGGGGGTGACGCAGGCCGTGGTGGCGACCGCGCGCGAGAATTCGGGGCAGATCAGCGCCGATATCGCGGCGCTGGTGGCCGAGGTGGCCGCGCCTCCGACCGTCAGCACAACCACGACCGCCACGGCGACCGCCGAGGCGACGGAAGAGGACGAGGAGACCGTGGTCGCCGCTGTCGTCGCCGAGGCGGGCGAGACCGGCCTGACCGCGGCGCTGCGCCCCACCGCGCGGCCGGCGGATCTGGTGCTGGCCTCGACCAACCCCACGGCGCCTGTGGCGGCGAGCGAGCCGGAGGAGGAGATCGTCACCCGGCTGTCCACCTCGGGCGGGCATCTCTGGGGCATCAACCTGGGCCGCTATCCCAGCCGCTATGACGCCGAGAAGGTGCTGCTGCGCACGGCGCTGTCGGAGATGGCGACGCTGGACGGGACCTTGCGCAAGGTGGCCAAGACCAACCGCGGGTTCGAGGCGAATTTCCTGGGCATGACGCGCGAGAACGCCGACCTCGCCTGCCGCAGGCTGGCGGCGCGGAACGTGTCGTGCTTCATGGTCGGGCCGTCGTCCTGAGGTTGGCCCGGACCCCGAAGTATTTTTAATGAGAAGAAGCGATGGGGGCGGTCCCGGACAGGGCCGCCCTCATGGTTTCGGGTGGTCGTCCCATTCGTCCGAGAGGATGCGGCGGCTGTCGCCTTCGGGGTCGTCATACTGGTTGGAGCGGACGGTGTAGATGAAGGCCAGCAGGCCGACGGCGCCCAGCGTCAGGGAGATCGGGATCAGGTAGGTCAGGACGCTCATGACGTGCCTTTCAGGCGCAGCGCGTTCAGCGAGACGGTGATCGAGGAGGCCGACATCGCCAGGGCGGCGATCAGCGGCGTGGCGAGGCCCGCGATGGCGAGCGGCACGGCGACGCAGTTGTAGAGGATCGCGATGGCGAAATTCTCGCGGATGCGGGCGGTGGCCGAACGGGCGACGGCGCAGGCCTCGGCGATGGGGGCGAGGCTGGCGCCCAGCAGCACCATGTCCGAGGCGGTGCGGGCGGCGTCGAGGGCGGAGGCCGGCGAGATCGAGACATGGGCGGCGGCGAGCGCGGCGGTGTCGTTGAGCCCGTCGCCGACCATCAGCACGCGGTGGCCCTGCCGGGCGAGCTGGTGGACCAGCGCGGCCTTGTCGGCGGGGAGCGCGCCCGCCTGCCATTCGGCGATGGCGAGCCGGTCGGCGAGTGCCCGCACCGGGCCTTCGCCGTCGCCCGAGAGCAGCATCACCCGTTTGCCGGAGGCCTTGAGCGCGGCGATGGTTTCGGCGGCGCCGGGGCGCAGGGCGTCGGCAAAGTGGAAGGGGCGGGGCGCGCCGGTGCCGGTCGAGAGCCAGGCCGTGGTGCGGGCGTCCTCGGGCGCGCCGGTCCAGGCGGCGCGGCCCAGGCGGAGGGTGCGGCCCTGATAGGTGGCCTCGGTGCCGAAGCCCGGGACCTCGCGCAGGTCATCGACCTCGGCCGGGGTGATGCCGGCGGCGCGGGCGGCGCGGGTCAGGGCGACCGAGAGCGGGTGGCGCGAGCCCTGTGCAAGGGCGAGGGCCAGCGGCAGGTCGTCGGGGTAGTCCATCAGGTTGGTGACTTCGGGCGTGCCGGCAGTGAGCGTGCCGGTCTTGTCGAAGACGACGGTATCGGCGGCGGCGAGGCGTTCGAGGGCGGTGGCGTCCTTGATGAGCAGGCCCTTGCGGAAGAGCCGGCCCGAGGCGGCGGTGGTCACCGCCGGCACGGCCAGACCCAGGGCGCAGGGGCAGGTGATGATGAGCACCGCCGCCGCGATGTTCAGCGCCAGGCGCAGGTCGCCGGTGAAGAGATACCAGCCGAGGAAGCTGGCCCCCGAGAGCACGTGGACCGCGGGCGCATAGGCGCGCGCCATGGTATCGGCGAGCGGCGTGTAATTGGCGCGGCCCGATTCGGCGACGGCCACCAGATCGGCCATGCGGTGCAGCGAGGTGTCCTGTCCCACGGCGCTGGCCCGCACGGTGAGCGGGCCGGTCAGGTTCACCTCGCCCGCGCTGACCACGAGGCCGGGGGCGGCGAAGACCGGCAGGGTTTCGCCCGTGAGCAGCGAGCGGTCGATTTCGGAGCGGCCCTGCACCACCTCGCCATCGACGGGCATCCGCCCGCCGGGGCGCACCAGCACGAGGTCGCCGACGGCGAGCTGGGCCACGGGCACCTCGGTCTCAATGCCGTCGGTGATGCGGGTGGCGCGGGGGACTTCGAGCGCGGTCAGCTCCTCGGCCGCGGAGCGGGCGATGGCGCGCGAGCGGTGGTCGAGATAGCGTCCGGCGAGCAGGAAGAAGGTCAGGGTCAGCGCGGCGTCGAACCAGGCGTGATGGCCCGAGAGCGTGGTTTCCCAGAAGGAGGTGAGCAGCGCGAGGGTGATCCCGAGCGAGATGGGCACGTCCATGTTGAGGCGGCGCGCGCGCAGGGCGGCCCAGGCGCCGGCAAAGAAGGGCTGGCCGGCATAGGCGATGGCGGGCAGGGCGATGGCGGCCGAAATCCAGTGGAACATGTCGCGCGTTGCGTCGCTGGCCCCCGACCAGACCGAGACCGAGAGCAGCATGACGTTCATCGCGGCGAAGCCGGCGACGGCGAGGCGGACCAGCAGGGCGCGGCCGGCCGCATCGGTGGAGGTGGCGGCCAGGGCGCCGGGGTCGAGTTCGTGCGCCTCGAAGCCGGTGCGCTGGAGGAGGTCGGCGAGGTCGGTCGCGCGGACCTCGGGCGCGGCCTCGATCATCGCGCGTTTCAGCGTGAGGTTGACGCGCGCCTGGTGGACGCCGGGGACGGCGTTCAGCGTGCGCTCGACCGTCGAGATGCAGGCGGAACAGTGGATGCCGGGCAGCGAGAGCGCGATGCGGGCGTCCTCGACCTTTGGCTCGGGCATGTCGACCGGTGTGGCGAGGCACCCGGGGCAGGCGGCGGACATCGGACGCGCAAGCGCGGACATGGCTTATTCCTTGACGTGCAGGATCACCCGCTGTGTGAACTCTGTACCATCCTTGGCGCGGGCGGTCATGCGGATGTTCCAGTTGCCGGCACCGAGCTTGACCGGGGCGACGTAATGGGTGCCGTCGAAGGTGAAGTCGGGCGTCACGTCGTCGCGCACATGGGTGGCCCGGCCGACGGTGGCCTGAAGCTCGGCCACCTGCACCGGCGCGCCGGTGCGGTCGGTGATCGACAGGATCACCTCTTCGCCGCGGGTGTCGGCGTAGACGGTCCAGCCGAGCGCGGTCTGTTCGTGCAGTCGGGTGTTGAATTCCTGGCTGGCGACGTAGGAATTTTTCACCTCGAGCCCCGGGAAGGTTTCCACCGCGCTGACGGCGAGGGCGACGTTGACCGCGATGATGACCCCGAAGGCGCCGACGAAGATCGCCGCGACATGGCGGCCGGTCAGTTGTCTTTCGCTCATGGCCGGGCTCCTGCTCCGCTGAAGGTGGTGTCCTTGTAGGCCCGCTCGCCGCTGGTCTGGTCAACCACCCAGAAGCGGAATTCGCTGCGCTCGGCCTCGGCCGGGGCAGAGCCCGGGGGCGTGATGACATAGGCGCGCTGGGGCAGGGCGGTGTCGGCGGGCACCTCGATCACATTGCCCTGCACGCCTTCCAGTTCGACCCGCAGGCCGAGATCGCCGATCAGGCTGACCGCGAAGTCGCGCGGCTCGCCATGCTTGTTGCGCAGGCGCAGGTCGTAGGTGTTGCGGATCGAGCCGTCGGAGAGGCGGACAAAGACCGGGTTGCGGACCTGGGCCACCGTCATCTCGATGTCGGGGCGAATGAAGAGGGCGAAGACCAGACCGAAGCCGACCAGCGACCAGAGCACGGTATACATGGTGGTGCGCGGGCGCAGCACGTGCTTCCAGATCGATTTCGGCGGTTTGCCCGCGCGTTCGTTCTGCTCGTCCGAGAGGGCCATGTAGTCGATCAGGCCGCGTGGCTTGCCCGTCTTGGCCATGATGTCGTCGCAGGCGTCGATGCAGAGGGCGCAGGTGATGCATTCGAGCTGCTGGCCGTTGCGGATGTCGATGCCCATCGGGCAGACGTTGACGCAGGCCATGCAGTCGATGCAGTCGCCCTGCGGTGCGCCGGCCTTGACCGCCTCGGAGTGCTTGCGCGGCTCGCCCCGCCATTCGCGGTAGCCGACGACAAGCGTGTCCTCGTCCATCATCGCGGCCTGGATGCGGGGCCAGGGGCAGGCGTAGATGCAGATCTGCTCGCGGGCGAAGCCGCCGAAGATGAAGGTGGTCGCGGTGAGCACCGCCATGGTCGTATAGGCGATGGGGTGGGCGTTGCCGGTGATCAGGTCATGGGCCAGCGTCGGGGCGTCGGCGAAGTAGAAAACCCAGGCACCGCCGGTGGCCAGGCCGATCAGCAGCCAGACGATCCACTTCGTTAGCCGCAGCCGGGCCTTGCGCAGGTCCCATTTCTGCCGGTGCAGGCGCAGGCGGGCGTTGCGGTCGCCCTCGATCCAGCGCTCGACGAGAATGTAGAGGTCGGTCCAGACGGTCTGGGGGCAGGCATAGCCGCACCAGACGCGTCCCAGCGCGGAGGTAAAGAGGAAGAGGCCAAGGCCCGCCATGATCAGCAGGCCGGCGACGAAGTAGAATTCGTGCGGCCAGATTTCGATCCAGAAGAAATAGAATCGCCGGTTGGCCATGTCGAGCAGCACGGCCTGATCGGGCAGGTTCGGGCCGCGGTCCCAGCGAATCCAGGGGGTGAGGTAGTAGATGCCCAGCGTCACCGCCAGGATGACCCACTTCAGGTTGCGGAACTTGCCATAGACCCGCTTGGGGAAGATCGGTTCGCGCGCGGCATAGAGGGGGGCAGGACTGGACTCGGACATCTGGCTCACATGGTCTTAGGGCTCCTCGCGGAGTCCGGGTTGCTGATGCCTTTTCACAGATACCCGCCGGTGCAACTTTGACATGGGTCAAAAGCGCATCCCGAAGGCACATTTTGCCGCACCTGCGAACAGCATGGCCCGAACCTGCGCAGATAATCGCCGAACGCGCCGGAAATCCGCCGCGCTGCCGGGGGTGCGGGCATCCGGTCTTGACCCGCCCGGGCGATCCTGAGCTATTCCGCGCCGAAGCCGGGGGGACCGGACCTTACTTTTGCCACGATTTGGCTCGTTCGGCGGCAAGCTGTCGCCACACTTGGCCCGGATAACCGCGGGTGCTGTTGACTGGAGGCTGCCGCTTCATGTGTGAGATTTGCGCTGCATTGCGCCCCTATACGGATGCCTGTGACCTAGCCTTCGGCGAACCCGCCACGATCACCGAAACGAGCGACGCGGCAAGCGACACATCGACGTTCTACGCGATGGCCCCCGGCGATACCTGGGTTGGTCTGGTCGACAGGGCGGGGGATTACGACTGGGTCGCGGTCGAGCTGATCGCCGGCCATATCTACGAGCTTGACGTCAAGGGCGCGCCGAGCGGTGTCGGCACCCTGTCCGATCCCATCACCTCGATCTATGACAGCGCTGGCACCTACCTGCAGACCAATGACGACGGCGGCTATGACGGCGAAGCGCATCTGACCTATACCGCCGCCTATTCCGGCATCCATTACATCATGGGCCGCGGCTATGCCGGGGCGACCGGAACCTATCAGATGACGATGGTTGATACCTCGGCAGACGGGGACGGCGGCGCGGTCAGCGCCAGCACGGACACGATGGCGGCCTATCTGACCCGGGGCTACTGGCTCGATACCGGCTCGTCTCCCCACCGCTTCAACACCAATCCCAGCAACCAGCTTACCGTCAACCTGACCGCGCTGACGCCTGAGGGCCAACAGCTGGCCCGCTGGGCGCTGGAGGCCTGGGAGGCGGTCGCCGATCTGGAGTTCGTCGAGACCACGGGGTCGGCGAAAATCACCTTCGACGATACGTCCAGCGGCGCCGTGGCCAACGCGAGCTGGTCGGGCGGCTATACCTATTCGGCAACCGTGAACATCGGCACCAGCTGGATCGGCACCTACGGCAGCGATATCGGGTCTTATTCGCTCCAGACCTATATCCACGAGATCGGTCATGCGCTGGGCCTGGGCCATCAGGGCAATTACAATGGCGGTGCGGTCTACGGGACCAACAACGTCTATGTCGAGGACAGCTGGCAATTGTCGGTCATGTCCTATTTCGACCAGATGGAGAATACCTCGATCACCGCCACCAAGGCCCATGTGGTCTCGGCCATGCTGGTCGATATCGCCGCGATCCAGTCGCTGTACGGGGCGGCGGACACGGGGTCGCTGACCGATGGCGACACCGTTTACGGCGTCAACCACACGCTGGGCGACAGCTGGCTGGGCCAGATGTACAGCGCGATCAACGGCACCGGCGATGCGTCGGTCTATGATTTCGGCGCCACCGCCTTTACCATCTGGGACCGGGGCGGCCATGACATCATCGACTTCTCGAACGAGACGGCGGCGCAGCGGGTCGATCTGCGCGCCGAGGCGATTTCGGATGTGAGCGGGCGCATTGGGAATATGGTGATCGCGCGCGGCACCGTGATCGAGGAGTTCCGCGCGGGGTCGGGCAGCGACTGGGTGCAGGGCAACAGTGCGGACAACGTGCTGATCGGCAACGGCGGCAACGACACTATGATCGGCGATGCGGGCGACGACTGGCTGCAGGGCGGCGCCGGGGGCGACCGGCTGATCGGCGGAGACGGGCGCGATACGGCGGATTATTCGACGGCGAGCTCCCTTACCCGCGTCGATATGACGAACAGTGCGAAGAACCGGGGCGATGCCGCCGGCGACACGCTGGAGCGGGTCGAGAACCTTTATGGGTCCAGCTTCCGCGACATCTTCGAAGGCAACGGACAGAGCAACATGTTCACCGGCGGCGCCGGCGGCGACAAGCTGGACGGGCGCAACGGCAACGACTTTCTTTTTGGCGGCTACGGCGGCGACAAGCTGATCGGCGGCAACGGCAAGGACAAGCTGAAGGGCGGCAACGGGGACGATTCGCTCCTGGGGGGCGATGGCGACGACCAGCTGTTCGGCGAGGGCGGCGTCGACAAGCTGAACGGCGGCAATGGCAACGACATCCTGACCGGCGGGATCAAGCAGGACACGTTCATCTATAACGGCGGTGCGGACACCATAACCGACTTCGACGGGGATGTTCTGTGGATCGACGATATCCTGTGGGGCGGTCTTGCCGCGACCAAGGTCGAGGTGCTGGGTTTCGCGTCGGTCACCGGACTCGACACGATCTTCGACTTCGGCAGCGGCAATACGCTGCGGCTTGAACATTACACCGACGTCGCGGGCCTGCAGAGCGTTCTGTCCATCGTGTGACCGGCCGCGCGACGCGGCAGCCATTGGTCACCGGGTGGCATGCATCGCCTCGGCCTCGCGCACCGCGCGCCGGAGCCAGGTGGTGAAGGCGCGCACGGCGGGCCGCTGGACGCCCGGCCGGGTGACCAGGTAATAGCCTGTGCGGCTGTCTCGGGGTTCCTCGAAGAGCACGACCAGCCGGCCGGCGGCAACATCGGCCTCGACAAAGAGCCGCGTCGTCACCGCCACGCCCTGGGCGTCGCGGGCGCCTTGCAGCACCAGGTTGCCGGGCACCTGCACGCGGTGACGGGCCTTGTCCTCGCTGACGCCGCGGTCGCGCAGCCACTGCGTGGCCTCGGTGGTGCCCAGTTCCTCGAGCCAGGGCAGGTCGACCAGATCGGCGGGGGTGATTTCCGGCAGATGCCCGACCAGCGCGGGCGCACCGACCAGCACGATGCCGGTCTCTATCAGCAGGGTGCTGTCGAGCCCCGGCCAGTTGCCCCGGCCGAAGCGCAATGCGACGTCAATTCCGCCAGGCGTCAGGTTGGCCAGGGCGGGGGTCGGGTCGATGGTCAGGCTGATGTCGGGATGGGCGAGGCGGAAGGACGAGAGGCGCGGCATCAGCCACATGGCGGCGAAGGAGGGGGTGGCCGAGACATGCACCGGGCGCGCGGCGTCGCGCTGGCTGAGTTCGCGCACGGCGGCTGCGATGCCGCCAAAGCCCGCGGTCAGCGCATCGGCGAGCCGCCGCCCCTCGGGCGTCAGGGCCAGCGCGCGGCCCGAGCGGTCGAAGAGGGCGGTGCCCAGGTCGCGTTCAAGCGCGCGCAGGTGCTGGCTGATGGCAGCGTGGGTTACATTGATCGCCTCGCCCGCCTTGACGACATTCCCGGTTTCGGCGAAGGCCGAAAAGGCGCGCAGGGCGGCGAGCGGGGGCATGTCCTTCCAGATCATATGTCATCCAGGCTTACATATGGGTTTTCTGATTGAGTCGCATTTCGGGGGTATCCGGTCAAGACTGTGAGCATCGGCACGCCCTGAAAGGAGCCCCAAGATGCTTGGAATTCTCGCCCATACCTACCTGACGGCCACCCGGATCCATGGCGTCCGCCTGCGACCCCTGCCGCCCCGCAAGCGGCGCTGGCTGCCCATCGGGCATTGGTGGATCGACCGGTCGCGCGCGGTCAATCCGCACGACCTTTGACAGCAAAACACCCCGCAGCGGCGCTGCGGGGTGTTTCGTTTTCTGGTGCCGGTCCCTTTGGAAACGCGCGAACAGATCGAAGGGCCGGCACCTTTCCCGGCACCGAGGAGCCGGGAAAGCCTTGGGGCAGGGGTTATTCCCCGCCGCCGAGCTGGTGGACGTAGGCCGCCACCGCCCGCACCTGCGCCTCGGTCAGTCGGCCCGACCAGGCCGGCATGACGCCGAAGCGCGCATTGGTGATGGTCTGGACCAGCGTGGCGTGATCGCCGCCGTAGAGCCAGATCGCGTCCGAAAGGTTTGGCGCGCCCTGGGCGCGGTCGCCTTCGCCGTTCTCGCCGTGGCAGGAGGCGCAGTTGTCGGCGAAGAGCGTCGCCCCCGCGGCCACCTTGGAGGCGTCGTCCGGCGTGCCCGAGAGGCTTTGCACGAAGTTCGCCACCTCGTCGATTTCCGCGGGCGTCAGCAGCTCGTCACGTCCGAAGGCGGGCATCTGCGAATAGCGCGCCTCGTCGTCTTCCGTGTTGCGGATGCCGTGGCTGATGGTCTGGTGGATCGCCTCGATGTCGCCACCCCAGAGCCAGTCGTCGTCCAGCAGGTTCGGGTAGCCCTTGGCCCCCGCCGCGCCGGCGCCGTGGCACTGGGCGCACCAGGTCTTGAAGACCGCCGCGCCGGCCGAGACGGCATAGCCGTTCAGCTGGGGGTCGGCGGAGATGGCGGTCAGCTCGGACGAGGCCAGCTTGTCGTTGATCGCCTGATTGGCGGCGTTGGCGGCCGCGATCTCTTCGGCGACCTGCGCCCGGGTCGAGTAACCCAGCACGCCGGCGGTGGCGCTGTGGATCATCGGCCAGGCGGGGTAGGCGATGGAATAGGCCACGCCCCAGACGATGGTCAGGTAGAAGACCCAGACCCACCAGCGCGGCAGCGGGTTGTTGAACTCTTCGATCCCGTCCCAGCTGTGGCCGGTTGTTTCGGGATCGCCCGAGAGTTTGGGAGGTGCTTTGCTCATGTCCGCGCCTCCTTCTGATCGGCGGGTTTCTGGGTCACGGCCACGGGGGCCGGTCTGTCATCGTGGCGGAACGGGATGTCGGCCGTGTCCGCGTATGTCCGGGTGCTGCCGGGGCGGAAGACCCAGACGATCACGCCGATGAAGAAGGCGAAGAGCGCAAGCAGCATCCAGCTGTCGGCGAATTCGCGCAGGAGTGAATAGAGTTCCATTGGTTTCGCTCCCTTACCGGCTTGCGTCGGGCGTGAAGGTCGAGAAATCGACCAGCGTGCCGAGCATCTGGAGATAGGAGATCAGCGCATCCATTTCCGAGACGCCGGGCTGACCGTCGAAGTTGCGCACCTGGGCGCCGGGATAGCGGGCGAGCAGCGCGTCGTAGTCGCTGTCGGGATCGGCCTGGGCGGTGAAGTCGGCCGAGGCGCTGGCGATCATCTCGTCGCTGTAGGGCACGCCCACCATGCGATGTGTCGCCATCAGGTCGGCCACGTGCTCGGGCTCGATCATCCGGTGTTCGAGGAAGCCGTATTTGGGCATCACCGATTCCGGCACCACGGACTGCGGGTTGCGCAGGTGGTCGAGATGCCATTCGTCCGAGTAGCGGCCGCCGACGCGGGCGAGGTCGGGCCCCGTCCGCTTGGAGCCCCACTGGAAGGGGTGGTCATACATCGACTCGGCCGCGAGGCTGTAGTGGCCGTAGCGTTCGACCTCGTCGCGCATCGGGCGGATCATCTGGCTGTGGCAGACGTAGCAGCCCTCGCGGATGTAGATCTCGCGCCCGGTGAGCTCCAGCGGCGAGTAGGGGCGCATGCCCTCCACCTTCTCGATGGTGTTCTCCAGGTAGAAGAGCGGCACGATCTGCACCAGCCCGCCGATGGTCACGACCAGGAAGCTGAGCACCAGCAGAAGGGTCGCGTTGGTCTCGATGATCTTGTGTTTGTCGAGAAGTGCCATCTGTCTCGGCCCCCCTTATTCGGCCGGGACGGCTGTGGCGAGGCTCTGCTCTTTGGCAGGGGCGCCCCGGACAGTCATCCAGAGGTTGTAGCACATGATGAGAGCACCGCCGAGGAACATGACCCCTCCAAGCGCGCGCACCACATACATCGGGAACTTGGCGGCCACGGTGTCGGCGAAGGAGTTCACCAAGAACCCGTTTGCATCGACCTCGCGCCACATCAGGCCTTCGAGGATACCGGTCACCCACATGGAGGCGGCGTAGAGCACGATCCCGATGGTGGCGAGCCAGAAGTGCCAGGAGACCAGGCTGAGGCTGTAGAGCCGTTCCCGTTTCCACAGCACCGGCACCAGGAAGTAGAGCGCGCCGAAGGTGATCATGCCGTTCCAGCCGAGGGCACCGGAGTGCACGTGGCCGATGGTCCAGTCTGTGTAGTGGCTGAGGCTGTTGACCGCGCGGATCGACATCATCGGGCCTTCGAAGGTGGACATGCCGTAGAAGCCGATCGAGATCACCATCATGCGGATCACCGGGTCTGTGCGCAGCTTGTCCCAGGCGCCGGAGAGGGTCATCAGGCCGTTGATCATGCCTCCCCAGGAGGGCATCCAGAGGATCACCGAGAAGACCATGCCGAGCGTCGAGGCCCAGTCGGGCAGGGCGGTGTAGTGCAGGTGGTGCGGACCGGCCCAGATGTAGAGGAAGATCAGCGCCCAGAAGTGGATGATCGACAGCTTGTAGCTGTAGACCGGGCGGCCGGCCTGTTTCGGCACGAAGTAATACATCATGCCGAGGAAGCCGGCGGTCAGGAAGAAGCCCACGGCGTTGTGGCCATACCACCACTGCGTCATCGCGTCCTGGACCCCTGCAAAGGCAGAGACCGAGCGCGAGCCCCAGAAGGAGACCGGGATGGCGAGGTTGTTGACCACGTGCAGCATGGCCACCGTCACGATGAAGGACAGGTAGAACCAGTTGGCGACGTAGATATGCGGCTCTTTCCGCTTGATGATCGTGCCGAGGAAGACGGCCAGATAGGCCACCCAGACGATCGTCAGCCAGAGGTCGACGTGCCATTCCGGCTCGGCGTATTCCTTGGACTGGGTCGCGCCCAGCAGGTAGCCGGTTGCCGCCAGCACGATGAAGAGCTGGTAGCCCCAGAAGACGAACCAGGCCAGGTTGCCGCCCCAGAGCCGGGCGGCGCTGGTGCGCTGCACGACGTAGAAGGAGGTGGCGATCAGGGCGTTGCCGCCGAATGCGAAGATCACCGCCGAGGTGTGCAGCGGGCGCAGGCGCCCGAAGTTGCCGTAGCCCTGGAGGACATCGAAGTTCAGCTCGGGGAAGGCGAGCTGGAAGGCGATGACGACGCCCACAAGGAAGCCGACCACGCCCCAGAAGGCGGTGGCGATGACGCCGGCGCGCACCACGGAGTCGAAGTACTCATGGACCGGCACGGGAAGGGCCGGTTCTTCCGCGTGGCGGAGCGTGTAGATGAACAGCCCACCGGCCACCAGCATGATGATGATGGCGTGGACCATATAGGCCAGATCGCGCGCGTAGTTGATGCCCATCATCGCCACCAGCGTGATGAGACCCAGCGCAATCAGCTTGAGTGTATTAGACATAGTACGTCCCCTGACCTTGTCGCGTGCGATTCTTTCGTCGCTCCGGACGGATTCGGAATGGTGGGTTGATGCCGGACCTCGGCCGGCAAAACCTTGATCTGCATCAAGACATCCGGGCCTTCGCCGTGCGAGATTCATCCTGTCATCACGGGCCGGGGAGCGTTCTCCTGTCCGGAACCTGAAGAGCTGCGAGGACCAAAATGGCTTACAAATCGCTTTTGAGTGTGATCACCGATCTTCGGTTCGCCGATGCGCCGCTGGCGGCCATGGCGGCCCTGGCGGAGGCGAACGATGCCCATGCCGAGGCCCTTTGCCTGGGCGTGGACCGGACCCAGACCGGGTATTACTACGCCGGCGCCAATGCGATGGTGCTGCAGGAAACGCTGGAGCGCGCCCATGCCGAGGCCAAGGAGGTGCAGGGCCATGTGAACGACTTCCTGGGCCGCACCGGCGCGCGCTGGTCGAGCGACAGCGGGGTTGTCCAGCTGGCCGATATCGGGCGGCATGTCGGCTTTCACGCGCGCTTTGCCGATCTGGTGGTGCTGGCGCGCCCCTATGGCAAGGACCGTGGGCCAGAGCTTGAGGCGGTGGTCGAATCCGCGCTGTTCGAGGGCAGCGCGCCGGTTCTCGTCGTGCCCGATACCGGTGCGGTGAAGGCGGCGCCCGGCACGGTGCTGGTGGCCTGGAACGAAAGCGCGGAGGCGATGAACGCGGTGCGCAAGGCGATGCCCTTCCTGCAGCAGGCCGAGAATGTGCGGATCGTGGTGATCGACCCGCCGACGCATGGTCCCGAGCGGTCGGACCCGGGCGGGCTGCTGGGGCAGATGCTGGCGCGGCATGGGGTCAAATGCGAGATCGACGTGCTGTCCAAGACGCTGAACCGGGTGTCGGACGTGCTGAACCGGCATGCGACGGATACCGACGCGGACATGGTGGTGATGGGGGCCTATGGGCATTCGCGGTTCCGCGAGGCCATTCTGGGGGGCGCCACGCGCAACATGCTGGAAAAGGCCGCGGTGCCGGTTTTGCTGGCGCATTAGGCCTTTTGGTCTTGGGAAAGAGGTCGGCCGCCCCGGAGGGGGCGGCCGTTTTTCGTGTCGTCAGGCTCAGGCCTTGCGGCGGCGCAGGACGGCGAAACCGCCGAGACCGGCGAGCAGCAGCGGCAGGCCAGCCGGCAGCGGGACCGGGGAGGCTTCGTTGCGCTCGGCCAGGTAGTCGACGGCGAGGTCGGTGTAGTTGGTGAAGATGCCGTCCATGCCGGCGTCGACCCACTGTTCGTACTGGGCATAGGCAGCGTCGCGGTCGCTCTTGTTGAAGGTCCAGCCGTGGACCGTCATGCCGAGGTCATGGGCGGCCTTGATGAAGTCCGCGTTCATCGCGCTGCCCGAGAGACTGACGCCGAGTCCGTCGGCGAAGAGGGCCAGATCGCTGAGCAGGCTGATCGTGTTGGTGGTCGCGTCGAGCAGGCCGAAGCCATCGGCGGTCAGGCGGGCATAGCCCAGAGCCGCGATGGTGTTGTCCATGCCCATCAGCGCCTGAAGCTCTGCCAGTTCGCGCGCGCCTTCGTGGCTGAAGGTCTGCAGGATGGCGTGATCCTCGGGCGCGTCGAAACCGGCGGCCTTCATCTCGTTCAGGATCTGCTGGTTCATCGCGGTGCTGTTCGGCGTCTTGGCTTCGGGATAGATGCCGATGTCGTCGCTGGCGGCGCTGTTGTGGGCGTTCACGAAGGCCATGACTTCGGCGAAGGTCGGCACCTTGAACGGGTCGGCCATCGAGGGGGTATAGCCCGCATAGCTGGTCGAGGCGGTCGAGGAGGCCGGTTCGACGGTCAGCTGCTGGATCTCGGCATAGGTGTAGTCGGAGACCTTGTAGCCGCCGTTGCGCATGCCCAGCACCGACTCGACGTCGGTGGTGCGGTTCAGGGTGCTGTCGTGCATCGCGATCAGCACGCCGTCCTTGGTGGTCTGCAGATCGGGCTCGACGATGTCGGCGCCCATCTTGATGGCGAGTTCGTAGGCCGCCAGCGTGTGTTCGGGCAGATAGCCGCTGGCACCGCGGTGAGCGATGACCAGCGGGGTCTCGCCGGAGAGGGTGTTGTACGAGGCCGCGAAGGCCGGCGTGCTGAGGGCAAGGGCCACGGCGGCGCCGGCGAGGAGGGAACGGTACATGGGAGGTCCTGTCTTGGATATTGGCAAGATTGCGGCCGGAGTGTGGCCGTAAGGGGGCAGTAGCCCTCCAAGATCACGGGACCGTCAAGGATTTGAAAAAGTTATCTGAATATCGCGTGACAGGGGTGCGACATCGCTCTGGTCACGGGGTGACGTAGTGCATCGCCTGGAACCTTGCCCTGAGCGTTTTGGTGCGGGCGGCGACGCCTGTGGGGTCGTTGGCGCGCAGACCCTCGGCGATCAGGGCGGCGAGGGCGGGGGCATCGGCGGGGGTGACGCCGCGGCGCACGAGTTCCGGGGTGCCGATGCGCAGGCCGTTTAGGTCGCCTTCGACCGGCGCGGCAGGCAGGCCAATGCCGCAGGCGAGGAAGCCCGCCTTGCGCAGCGTCTTTGACGCCGCCTGACCGCCGCCGAATTCCGCCGCGAGCAGCGCGAACTGGTGCGAACGGGTTGCCGCGCCGCCGGCCTTGAAGACCGGCAGGCCCTGCTGTTCGAGCGCGTCGGCCAGCGCGGCGGCGAGATCGACCATCGCCCGGGCGTAGGCCGCGCCGTGGTCGACCCAGTCGAGCAGGGAGATGGCGAGCGCCGCCGATTTGGCCGCGTCGAAATTGGCAGTCATGCCGGGGAAGGCGATGTGGTCGAGCCGCTCGGCGATCTCGGCATCATTGGTGACGATCAGCCCGCCGGCGGGGCCGCCGAGGCTCTTGTAGGTGCTCATCGTCATCAGGTGGGCGCCCTCGGTCAGCGGATTGGGCCAGGCGCCGCCGGCGATGATGCCGCATTGGTGGGCGGCGTCGAAAAGGACCTTTGCGCCCACCTCGTCGGCAATCGCGCGGATCTCGGCGACCGGATGGGGCACGAGGTTCAGGCTGCCGCCGATGGTGATGACCTTGGGGCGCACCTGCTGCGCCAGCGCGCGCAGGGCGGGGAGGTCGATGGTGTAGTCGTCGCCATTGATCGGCGCGGCGTGGGTTTCCAGACCGTAGAGCCCGGCGCAGCCCGCCTTGTGGTGCGTGACATGGCCGCCGATGGTGCCGGGCGGCGCGATGATCGCATCGCCGGGGCGGGCCAGCGCCATGAAACCGTAGAGATTGGCCAGCGCGCCCGAGCCGACGCGGATCTCGGCATGGGTCGCCCCGAAGACCTTGGCGGCGAGTTCGGCGGCGATGACCTCGATCTCTTCGATGGCTTCGAGCCCCATCTCGTATTTGTCGCCGGGATAGCCGAGCGAGGGGCGGCTGCCCAAGCCTGCCGCGAGTGCCGCCTCGGCGCGGGGGTTCATCACGTTGGTGGCCGGGTTGAGGTTGAAGCAGTCCAGGTCGTGGATCTCGCGGTTGCGGTCGATCAGCGCGGCGATGCGGGCGTTGGTGGCCGCCGTCGGGGCGGCGGCGGTTTCGGCGGCGATGGACTGGACACGGGCCTCGCAGGGGGCGGGCACCCAGGGGCGGGGGGCGAGATGGGGCATGGGGCAAACTCCTGTGACAATGCAAGAAGATCACCGGGCGGGATTGCGCACAAATGAGTTTTGCTGAAAACTAGGCTCAGGAAATCTGAGTCTTTCATGCCCGTCAAACCGCCCGGTCCCCGCCAGCCGCCACTGAACGCCCTGCGCGCCTTCGAGGCGGCAGCGCGGCTGGGCGGGTTCGCGGCGGCGGCGGAAGAGCTGAACGTCACGCCGGGCGCGGTGTCGGCGCATGTGAAGGCGCTGGAGGCCGATCTGGGCGCGCCGCTGTTCACCCGTGGCGCACGGGGGCTGAGCCTGACCCGCCTTGGCGCGCGGGCGCTGCCGGGGTTTACCGAGGCCTTCGACCGTCTGGCGCTGGCGAGCCAGAGCCTGCGGGCCGAGGCCGCGCCGAATGTCGTGCATGTCGCAGCGCTGCCCTCGGTGGCGCAGCTTTGGCTGTCGCCCCGGCTGCCGCGTCTGCGGGCCGAGGCGCCGGAGATCGAGATTTCGATCACCGCGATGGAGGCGCCGCCGAACCTGAAGCGTGCGCCCTACGATCTGTGCCTGTTCTTCGGGCCGGACCCGGAGGGGCGGCTGGTGCAAGACGAGATCCTGCCGGTCTGCGCGCCGGCGCTGGCGGCGCAGCTGAGCAACCCCGAGGATCTGAACCGCGTGCCCTGCCTGACCGACAGCGTCTGGGCCGAGGACTGGCAGCTGTGGGCGCGGGTTGCCGCGCCGGGGATGCGGCTGGTGCCGCGCGGGCCGGTGTTCTCGCTCTACGCGCTGGCGGTCGAGGAGACAGTGAACGGGGCGGGGGCGCTGATCGGGCATCGCGCGCTGATCGCGGGGCATCTGGCCAGCGGGGCGCTGGTGGCGCCCTTTGGTGCGTCGGTGCGGCTGCCCGGGGGGCTGAGGATGTTCAGCCCGCGCCCCCTGCGCCCGGGGACGCCCGCCGCGCGGGTGGCGCGCTGGCTTCGTGCAAGTCTCTGAAGTCAGACCAGATAGCCGCCGTCGCTGTCGTCGCCCGCTTCTTCCAGCAGGCGGCCGATGTCGGGCACGAGGATGTGCCGCTTGCCGTCGAGCACGATCACCCGGTCGCGTTTCAGCGCCGAGATCTGGCGGCTGACGGTTTCCAGCGTGAGGCCGAGGTAATCGGCCATCGCCTCGCGGGTCAGGGGCAGGTCGAAGCTGGCCTCGATCCCGGAGGGCAGGTCGGGGCGGGGGTCGCGGCGGGCGATGATCGCGAGCAGGCTCGCGATCTTCTCGCGCGCGGTCTTGCGGCCCAGCACCAGCATCCATTCGCGCGCCGCGTCGAGTTCGTCGAGCGTCATTTCCAGCAGGCGGTGGGCGATATGCGGGGTGTCGGCCATCAATTTTTCAAAGGGCTTCTTGCGGAAGCAGCACATGACGACCTGCGTTGTCGCGGTCACGTCATAGGCCGAGCCGTCGCGGCCGGGGCGGCCGACGAAATCGGAGGGCAGCAGCAGGCCGACCATCTGGGTGCGCCCGTCTTCCATCGTCTGGGTCAGGGTAGCGACGCCTTTCACGACCGAGCCGACAAAATCCATCTTGTCATTCGACCAGACAATCGTCTGGCCGGGTTCGAAATTCCGGTAATACTTGATCTCTTCCAGACGTTCCAATTCGTCCGTTTCACAGCGTGCGCAAACGGCGCGATGCCTTATCGGGCAATCGCCGCATTTTACCTGGGTATTTTTGGCAAGCACATTCACGCTGGCATCCGGTTGATCTGTGTCAAGGTCGCGGGCCTCGGCTGGTCGTTAATGTGAAGGAATGATACCGAAAACGCAACTCGCAAGTCTGGGCCTGTTTGACACACGGGTACCCCGCTACACCAGCTATCCGACCGCGCCGCAATTCGGGACGCAGGTCGGGGCGGGGGAATTTCACGACTGGATCGCGGGTATTCCCGCGGATGCCAAGATCTCCTTATACGTGCATATTCCCTTCTGTCGCAGGCTTTGCTGGTTCTGCGCCTGCCGTACCCAGGGCACCCAGTCGCTGGCTCCGGTGGCGGGGTATCTGGAGGCGCTGCGGCAGGAAATCGGGCTTTTGGGAGAGATTTTGCCCAAGGGTGTCACGTTGTCGCGTCTGCACTGGGGCGGCGGTACGCCGACCCTGCTGGACGCCTCCATGATTCGGGATCTGGCGGGGGCAATTGCCGAGGTCGCGCCGCTGGCCGAGGGGGCGGAGTTTTCGGTCGAGATCGACCCGAACGAGATTGACGCGGCGCGGCTGGATGCGCTGGCGGGGGCGGGGATGAACCGGGCCTCGATCGGGGTGCAGGATTTCGATCCGTCGATCCAGCAGATCATCGGGCGCGACCAGAGCTATGAGGTGACGCGCGCGGCGGTCGAGATGATCCGGGCGCAGGGCGTCGGCAGCCTGAACGCCGATATCCTGTTCGGGCTGCCGCACCAGAACAACGCGAAGATCACCGAGAGCGTGCAGAAGCTGCTGTCGCTCGGTCCCGAACGGGTGGCGCTCTATGGCTATGCGCATGTGCCATGGGTGGCGCGGCGGCAGACGATGATCCCTTCGGACGCGCTGCCGACGCCCGAGTCGCGGCTGGAGCTGTTCGAGACGGCGCAGCAGCTGTTCGTCTGGGATGGATATGACGAGATCGGCATCGACCATTTCGCGCTGCCGAGCGACGGGCTGGCGGTGGCGCAGAAGGCCGGGCGGCTGCGGAGGAATTTCCAGGGCTATACCGACGATCCGTCGGAGGTGCTGATCGGGCTGGGCGCCTCGTCGATCTCGCGCTTTCCGCAGGGCTATGCGCAGAACGCGGCGGCGACCTCGGCCTATATCGGGGCGGTGCGCGAGGGACGGTTCGCGACGGCGCGGGGGCATGCCTTTGCGGGGGAGGACGCGCTGCGGGCGCGGCTGATCGAGGCGCTGATGTGCGATTTCCGGATCGACGCGGGGGAGATTCTGGGGCGGTTTCCGGTGAGCCGGGCGGCTCTGGATGCGATGTTCCAGGAGGTGAACCGCGGGTTCGACGGGATGCTGCGGCATGACGACCGGGGTCTGGAGATCCCGGCCGAACTGCGCCCGCTGACGCGGATCGTGGCGCGCGGGTTCGATGCCTACGGAATGGACCGGACCCGCCACAGCGCCGCGATCTGATCCTCGGAGGGGCGCTAGAGCGCCGCCGCCAGCCGGGTGCCCTGGTCGATGGCGCGCTTGGCGTCGAGTTCGGCCGCCACGTCGGCACCGCCGATCACATGCGGGGTGAGGCCCTGCGCGATCAGCGCGTCGGCGAGGCTGCGTTCGGACAGCTGGCCGGCGCAGAGCACGATGGTGTCCACCGCGATCACCGAGGGATTCTCCCGCGCCGCGCCGAAGCTGACGTGCAGGCCCTCGGCGTCGATGCGTTCGTAGTTCACGCCGCCGACGAAATTCACATCCTTCATCTGCAGAGCCGCGCGGTGGATCCAGCCGGTGGTCTTGCCGAGGTCGCGCCCGTGCTTGGTGGTCTTGCGCTGCAAGAGCGTGATCTCGCGCGCGGGCGGTTCGGGCTGGGGGCCTTCGGGGGCGAGGCCGGCGCGGTGTTCGGCGGGGTCGGTGACGCCCCATTCCTTCATCCAGAGCGGCAGATCCTCGGTCGGGCTGGTGCCCTCGTGGGCGAGGTATTCGGCCACGTCGAAGCCGATGCCGCCCGCGCCGATGACCGCGACCCGCTTGCCGACCGGGGCCTTGCCGCGCAGCACGTCGATGTAGCTGAGCACGTTGGGCGCGTCCTCGCCCGCGATGGCGGGATCGCGCGGGATGACTCCGGTGGCGATCACCACCTCGTCAAAGCCCGCCAGATCCCCGGCCCCGGCGCGGGTGCCGAGGCGCAGGTCGATGCCCGCGTCGGCGACCATGGTGCGATACCAGTCGACCAGGCCGCGGAATTCCTCCTTGCCGGGGATGACCTTGGCCATGTTGAGCTGGCCGCCGATCTCGTCCGCCGCGTCGAAGAGCGTGACCGCGTGGCCGCGCCGGGCGGCGGTGATCGCGGTGGAGAGCCCTGCCGGGCCGGCGCCGACCACGGCCACGGTCTTTTTCACTTCGGCGGGGGTGATCACGAGCTCGGTCTCGTTGCAGGCCTGGGGGTTGACGAGGCAGGTGGTGAGCTTGCCGCCAAAGGTATGATCGAGGCAGGCCTGATTGCAGCCGATGCAGGGCGCGATTTTCGCACCTTCGCCTGCCGCCGCCTTGGCGACGAAATGGGGATCGGCGAGGAAGGGGCGGGCCATCGAGACCATGTCGGCGCAGCCCTCGGCCAGCACCTGTTCGGCCACTTCGGGCGTGTTGATGCGGTTCGAGGTGATGACGGGGATCGAGACCTTGCCCATGAGCTTTTTCGTGACCCAGGCGAAGGCGGCGCGGGGGACGCTTGTCGCAATCGTCGGGATTCGCGCCTCGTGCCAGCCGATGCCGGTGTTGATGATGGTGGCGCCGGCCTTTTCGACCTCTTGCGCCAGCTGCACGATCTCGTCGTGGGTCGAGCCGTTGGGGACGAGGTCGATCATCGACAGGCGGTAGATGATGATGAAGTCGTGCCCCACGGCGGCGCGGGTGCGGCGCACGACTTCGAGCGGGAAGCGCATCCGGTTCTCGTAGGCGCCGCCCCAGCGATCGGTGCGCTTGTTCGTGTGGGTGACGAGGAACTGGTTCAGCAGGTAACCCTCGGAGCCCATGATCTCGACCCCGTCATAGCCGGCCTGCCGGGCCAGCCGGGCGGCGTTGGCGATGTCGGCGATCTGTTTCTCGATGCCGTCCTCGTCGAGCTCGGTCGGGGGGAAGGGGGAAATGGGCGATTTCACCGGCGAGGGGGCGACGCATTTGGGGCCGTAGGCGTAGCGGCCGGCGTGCAGGATCTGCATGGCGATCTTGCCGTCTGCCTCGTGTACCCGGTCGGTGATGACGCGATGGTTCGCGACGTCCTTGTCGGTGGTCATCATCGAAGCGCCGGGCAGCACCGAGCCTTCGAGGTTGGGGCCGATGCCGCCGGTCACCATCAGCCCGACGCCGCCGCGCGCGCGTTCGGCGTAAAATTCGGCCACCCGGTTCCAGTCGCGGGTTTCCTCCAGCCCGGTGTGCATCGACCCCATCAGCACCCGGTTCTTCAGGGTGGTAAAGCCGAGGTCCAGCGGTGCCAGAAGATGCGGATAGGTGGCCATGAGTCGCTCCCTGATGTGGTTGGGCGCAGCTTTGCGGGCCATGGGCCGCTTGTCACCCCCAACGCCGCGTCATGGGCTTGCGCGGGGGGCGGGGAGCGTGACAGAACCTGGGTCAAAAGGACGTTGCCCATGACCCCCGAAGAGATCGCCAGACTGCCCTACCGTCCCTGCGTCGGCGTGATGCTGATGAACGCGGAGGGCGATGTCTTTGTCGGCCAGCGCCGCGACCGGTTCACCGAGGCCTGGCAGATGCCGCAGGGCGGGGTGGACAAGGGCGAGGCAGCGCGCGACGCCGCGCTGCGCGAGCTGTGGGAAGAGACCGGGGTGACGGCGGATCTGGTCGAGATCGTTGCCGAGACAAGGGACTGGCTGCCCTACGACCTGCCGCATGACATCGTGCCGCAGATCTGGAAGGGGCGGTATCGCGGGCAGGAGCAGAAGTGGTTCCTGATGCGGTTCCTTGGCACCGACGATCAGGTCAACATCGCGACCGAACACCCGGAATTCTCGACCTGGCGCTGGCAGCCGGTGGGTCAGCTGGTCGAGGCCATCGTGCCGTTCAAGCGGGCTGTGTACGAGCGGGTGCTGGAGGAGTTTGCGGAGCACCTTTCGTGATCCGGGCGCTGGCGCTGGTCCTTCTGGCGGGCCCGGCGCAGGCGCTGTCCTGCCTGCCGGTGGGGCCGAAAGAGGGCTATGACCTCGCCGCGAACAGCGAGAAGAGCTATGTGGTTGTGGCGGGGGTCGCGGCCTTCGACAGCGATCAGTTGCCTCGCAGACGGTATCCGGAGAACGAGAACCTGCCCGCCCACAACGAGATTGCGGCGCGCATCAAGGGGCGGTCGCTGGATACCAACGGCTTTCTCAACCCCTTCGACGCGGCGGTGACGATCGACGCGCTGTGCCTTGGGCCGTGGTGCGGCGACATGATCAGCGGGGGCGAGTACCTGATGTATCTGGAACGCCGGGCGAGCGGCTATGCGCTGGTCCTGTCGCCCTGCGGCGATACGCATTTCCCGGCCCCCAAGGCGCAGGATCTGGAAGGCGTCGCTGCCTGTTTCCAGACCCATGCGCGCTGTGGGCGGCGGGTGCCCTGACCTCAGCCGTGCTGGGCGCAGCTGTCCTGAGGCGCTTCGGCCCGGTCGTTCATCCCGTAGTCGCGGATCACCTCGGCCACCCGCAGGCGGTAGTCCCTGAAGACCCCGCCGCGCCCCTTGGCTTGCGCGCCCCGGTGCTGCGCCAGCTTGCGCCAGCGCTCGACCGCCGCCTCGTCCTCGAAGAAGGAGACCGAGAGCAGTTTGCCCGGGTTGGTGAGGCTCTGGAAGCGTTCCACCGAGAGGAAGCCTTCGGTCGCCTCGGCCAGCGGGCGCATCTGCGCGGCGATATTCAGATAATGGTCGGTCTGGCCCTCGGCGGGTTCGACCTCGAAGATGACTGCGATCATGCGCGTCTCCCGTGCGGTGTCGAGACCAGCTTGAGCCATGTGCGGTCCTCGCGCAAAAGAAACCGCTCGCGCTGGGCCAAGGCATAGTTTTCCTGGCCCAGCGGGTCGTTGGCGAGCCTTTCGCGATAGGCCTCGTAGGCGGCGAGGCTTTCGATGGTGTAGATCCCGTAGGCCAGCGTGCTGGAGCCTTCGTGCGGGGCGAAATAGCCGATGAGGTCGGCGCCGCAGCGCGGGATCGCCTGGCCCCAGGTGCGGGCGTATTGGGCGAACTGATCCTTTTTCGTCGGGTCGATGTGGTAGCGGATGATGCAGGTCAGCATGGGGTGTCTCCTTCCGGTTGCCCGGAGGGGATAACCGGTTGTGATGCGCGAATGCTTCGGCCATGATCGAACCATGCGACACGGACCCGACATTGCCGCCCTGGCCAGCCTGATCGGCGATCCGGCGCGGGCCAATATCCTGAGCGCGCTGATGACCGGCACGGCGCTGACCGCCGCGGAGCTGGCGGCCGAGGCGGGAATCACCGCGCAGACGGCCAGCGCGCATCTGCGCAAGCTGGAGGACGGCGGGCTGATCGCGCGGCGGGTGCAGGGGCGGCACAACTATTTCACCCTGGCCGGGTCGGAGGTGGCGCGGGCGCTGGAGGCGCTGATGGGGTTGGCGGCCGGCAAGGGATATCTGCGCACGCGGCCGGGGCCGAAGGATGCCGAGCTGCGGCACGCGCGGGTGTGCTACAACCACCTGGCCGGGGAAACCGGCGTGCGCATGTTCCGCGCGTTGCAGGGGCAGGGCGCCTTTGCCGCCGCCGAAGAGGGGCTGACGCTGACCGCGACGGGCCGCGCGCTGATCGGAGATTTTGGTGTCGATCCCGACGCGCTGCCGCCCTCGCGCGCGCCGCTGGCGCGGGAGTGTCTGGACTGGTCGGTGCGGCGGTCGCATCTGGGCGGGCGGCTGGGCCGGGCCATGCTGGGCGCGATGGAAACGCAGGGATGGCTGTCGCGCCTTCCAAATACCCGAATCCTGCGGTTTACCGCTGCGGGGCAGGCCGCCTTCGATGCGCGGTTCGGTCCCGCGGCGGTTTGACCCCACCCCGTTTCCATGCCTTCAACGATGCCGACAAAACCGCGATATTATCGCAAGCTCGCCCCGTTCTTGCCCAGATTCACCCGGATACAGGGGGTCAACCCAAGCCTGACTGACTTCGAGGGATATTGAATGGACCGTCTGACCGAAATGGAGGCCTTCGCCAATGTGGTGGATCAGGGCGGCTTTACCGATGCGGCGAAGAAGATGGGCATTTCCAAGTCCGCCGTCTCGAAGCATGTGTCGAGCCTCGAAGCCCGCCTGGGTGCGCGTCTGCTGAACCGCACCACGCGCCGCGTCTCGCCGACCGAGATTGGCCTGGCCTATTACGACCGCGCCCGCCGGGTGCTGAACGACGCCGGAGAGGCGGATGCGCTGGTGACGTCGATGCAATCGGCGCCTTCGGGCCTGCTGCGGATTTCGGTGGCGACGGACTTTGGCGTCAATCATCTCTCGCCGGTCCTGTCGGAGTTTCTTGCCGAGTATCCCGAGATCACCGTCAACATGGTGCTGAACAACCGGTATGTGGAGCTGATTTCGGAAGGCTTCGACATGGCGGTGCGGATCGGCGAGCTGGAAGATTCGACGCTGCGGGCGCGCAAGCTGACCGATACGACCAAGGCGATGATCGCGAGCCCGATGTATTTCGCCAAATACGGGCGGCCGCAGAAGATCGACGACCTGAACGAACACAAGCTGCTGCATTATTCCAACCAGTCCTCGGGCAACGTCTGGAAGCTGACCGCGCCCTCGGGCGAGAAGCGTCAGGTGCGCACGGCCGGGTGGCTGAGCGTGAACGACGGGCAGTCGCTGCTGAACGCCGCCATCTCGGGCCTCGGGATCGCCTATCTGCCGAGCTTCCTGTTTTCGGAGGCGATGGAGAAGGGGCTGGTGGAATACGCCATGCCGACCCTGCCGGTCGAGACCCAGGGCATCTATGCCGTCTATCCGCCGGGCCGGTTCACCCAGCCCAAGGTGCGCGCCTTTATCGATTTCCTCGTCAACGCCTTTGCCGACAAGGGCCCCGACGACTGGTAAGAGTTCATCTCGTTGCTTCCCTTGGCAACAAAACCTCCCCCGCACTTCGGTGCGGGGGTTTTTTGTTGCGGGGTATCGTCCGGATTGGCGGGAAGGGTGGGTTTCACCCGCCCTGCCGGAGCAGGATCACCTCGACGCGGCGGTTTTCCTCGCGGCCTTCGGGGGTGAGGTTGGAGGCGATGGGGGCGAGGTAGCCCATGCCTTCGGCCTGAATGCGCTCGGGGGCGACGCCCCAGGTCTTGATCAGGCGGTCGCGCACCGACTCGGCGCGGCGTTTGGAGAGCGAGATGTTCTGATCGAGCGCGCCGATGCTGTCGGTATGGCCGACGACGGCGACCATCATGTCGGGATGGGCGGCGAGGAATTCGGAGAGCCGGCGCAGCGAATCGTAGGTGCCGGGGTCGAGGGCATCGGCGCCGGTGTCGAAGACCAGATCGCCCAGCACGGCGTGGCCCTGGGCGAGCAGCCTGTCGCCCAGATCCTCGGGCGTGGCGGCCTCTGGCGGGGGGGCTTCGGTTGCCTCGGGCTCGGTGCCGGGATCGGGGTTCACGCGCACGATCTGGACATATCCGGCGCTGCGCGAGCGGCTGACCAGCAGGCTGAGCGCCTCGGTCTCGCCGCGGGTGGCGGCGAGGAAGCGGTAGTTGCGGATGTCGACATACATGTCGGGCGCGGGCACGACTTCGGTGCGGAAGCGGAAGTCGAAGCCGCCGCAGGAGCGTTCGTCGCATTCGAAGACGATTTTGTAGCCCTGTGCCTCGAGCTGCGCGCGCAGGGGGGCCAGCAGCTGAAGCGTGGTCATGCCGGGGGTGTCGATGCGCCAGGCCAGGCGTTCGACCCGGCCTTCGTAATGGCGCGTGGGCACGGTGCCGTCGGCAAAGGGGCCGGTCGGCAGGTCATAGCTGTCGGCCGGGTTGATGCGTTCGGTCAGCTGGCGCGCACCGGGGGCGAGCTGCAGCTCCGCCGCCGCGCCGGGCAGCGGCGCGAGGCCGATGACGAGGCAGGCGGCGAAGCGGAGTTTCATCTGTTTTGCGCGTGATACTCGTCGTTCGGGCGCATGCCGGTGGCGCTGGCGACGCGGTTCGACATGTTGAAGAAGCCGGTCACGTTGGCGATGTCCCAGATGTCGCGGTCGCTGAAGCCGACCTCGCGCAGCGCCTGACGGTCGGCCTCCTCGACGGTGGCGCTGGCCATCGTGACCTTTTCGGCGAAGGCGAGCATGGCGCGCTGGCGGGCGTCGAGCGGCGCGACGCGCCAGTTCATCACCAGCATCTCGCCGAGCTTGGGGTCGCCCGAGAGCTGGCGCACGGCGGCACCATGGGCAACGAGGCAGTAGAAACACTTGTTGATGGAGGAGACGACCACCGCGATCATCTCGCGTTCGAGCTTGGAGAGGCCGCTGTTGGCGAGCATCAGGTCGTTATACATCGCGGTGAAGGCGTTGAGCTTGTCGATGTCGAAGGCATTGGCCTTGAGCACGTTCGGGATCATCCCGAGCTTCTGGGTGCAGATGTCGAAGTATTTCTGCGTCGCCGGCGGCAGCGGATCGACCATCGGCAGGTTCAGGGCGGTGGGCTGGTCGGTCATGCGGTCGTCTCCGAAGTCAGGTGGCGGTAGTGGTACTCTCCCACAACCTCCATGTTGAGGGAAGAATAGAGGCCGTTGGCGGCGACGTTGGCCTTGGTGCACATCAGCGCCAGAGTATGCGCGCCGTTGTCGCGCGCCCAGAGGGCGGCGGCGCGCATGAACCAGCGGCCCATGCCCGAGCGGCGCTGGTGGGGCAGCACCTCGACCGCGTGGACCATGGCGATGCCGTCGTGGATCGCGACGAAGGCGCAGCCGGCGGGTTTGTCGGCGTGGCGGCCGAGCAGGCCGGTCTTGGGGCCTTTCACGCGCTCCATGATCGCGATGCGGGCGGGGCCGATGCCGCCCTCGGCCCAGATTTCCAGCATCAGGGCAAGGGGCTCCCAGACGGCGAGCACGGTGACGCGGGGCAGGGGAATGTCGCAGAGCAGGTCGACCGGGCAGGTGTAGAGGTTCACCGGGTCGAGCACGCTGTAGCCGCGGTCGGCGAGAGCCGCGTCGAGCGTTTGCTGGCCGGGGCGCAGCTGGAAGATGGGTTTCTGGCCCATGTCGCGCATGGCCGCCTCGGCGGCGTCGAGATCGGCGGGGGTCCAGTCGCCCTCGATGGTTGCGGCCGAGACGCGGCTGCCGCCGCCCTGACCCTCGCGCAGGGTGACGGGGCCGAGCTGGCGGTAGCTGGCGGCGGGCCAGGTGCCGTCGAGGGCGTCGAAGAAGGCGCGCAGGCTCATTTGCCGACCGCCGTCACCAGTTCGGCCATCGCCGCCGAGACCTGCGCCGCCTCGGCGCCGCGGATCACCACATTGGCGCCGGGGCGGCCGTTCTGAAGGAAGGGGTAACAGCCGATCGAGAGGTCGGGGTAGCGCGCGGCGAGATCGCCGAGGGGCGCTGCGATCTCGCCCTCGGGGCGGTCGACGCGGAGGGTTTCCGAGATCAGCGGCGCGCCGCCGGTCAGGGTGGGCAGGACGCTGGCGACCATCGCCTCGAAGACGGCGGGCACCCCGGCCATGACGTGGACGTTGGCGATGGTGAAGCCCGGCGCGGTGGAGACCGGGTTTTCGATCAGCGCTGCGCCGTCGGGGATGCGCGCCATGCGCAGGCGGGCGGCGTTCAACTCGGTTCCGGTGCGGGCGTAATGCGCCTCGAGCAGGGCGCGGGCGTCGGCGCGCACGTCGATATGGGCGCCGAAGGCCTCGGCGATGCAGTCGGCGGTGATGTCGTCATGGGTCGGGCCGATGCCGCCGGAGGTAAAGACGTGGTCGTAGGCGTCCGACAGCGCGCGCACGGCGGCGACGATAGAGGGCGCATGGTCGCTGACGACGCGGGCCTCTTTCAGGTCGATGCCGTGGCGCGTCAGCGCGCCGGCCAGGTAATACATGTTGGAATCGCGCGTGCGGCCCGACAGGATCTCGTCACCGATTACCAGCATGGCGGCGGTTGGGTTCGGCATCTCCGGCTCCCTTGCTTGCCCCTCTGCGACGGTATAGGCGCAGGCCCATGCGGTTTGAAACCCCTCTCGTGCCGGGCCGGCTGATCCGGCGTTACAAACGCTTCCTTGCTGATTGCCGGCTGGAGGACGGGCGGGAGATCACCGCCCATTGTGCCAATCCCGGGTCGATGATGGGGCTGGCGGATCCGGGGATGAAGGTCTGGCTGGAGCCCAATGACGATCCGAAGAAAAAGCTGAAGTTCGGGCTGCGGCTGATCGACCATGAGAACGGGCATTTCACCGGAGTGGATACGTCGGTGCCGAACCGGGCGCTGCGGGCGGCGCTGGCCGAGGGGCGGGTGCCGGGGCTGGAGGGCTATGCGACGCTGCGCGCCGAGGTGCCCTATGGGGCGAACAGCCGGGTCGATTTCCTGCTGGGCGGGCCGGGGCGGGCGGATGCCTATGTCGAGGTGAAGTCGGTGACGCTGAGCCGGCAGGCGGGGCTGGCCGAGTTTCCCGACAGCGTGACGGCGCGCGGGACGAAACATCTGGCCGAGCTGGCCGAGGTGGCGCGCGCCGGGCAGCGGGCGGTGATGCTGTATCTGATCCAGCGGACGGATTGCGACCGGTTCGCGCTGGCGGGCGATATCGACCCGGGCTATGCCCGTGCCTTTGCCGCCGCGCAGGCCGCCGGGGTGGAGGCGATTGCCCTGACCACCGCGATCACGCCCGAGGGGATCGCGCTGGCCGCGCCGGTGCCGGTGCTTGCGGATCGTGCAGCTTAGGGGACGCGGCGCGGCGAATGTCCGCCCCCCTCTGGCCCTTTGCGCCAAAGCGTCCTACATAGGGCACCGTCCCCCGACGACTGACGAGGCAAGGGTTTGAACAACGATTTCCGTGGCCGGCTGACAAAGGACGGCATCCGCATCTACGAGTCCGGCGACTTTGCCGGAATGCATGCCGCCGGCGCTCTGGCGGCGAAAATCCTCGATGATATCGGCGAGCATGTATTTGTCGGGCAGACCACGGGCGAGATCGACCGGCTGATCACCGAGATGGTGGAGGCGTCGGGCGCGACTTCGGCCACCATTGGATACAAGGGGTATCAGCACGGCAGCTGCATCAGCGTGAACCATGTCGTTTGCCACGGCATTCCGGGCAACAAGATCCCGGGGCGTGCCAATGACGTGCTGAAGGACGGCGATATCCTGAACGTCGACGTGACGGTGATCGTCGATGGCTGGTTCGGCGATACCAGCCGGATGTATGTGGCGGGCAAGCTGAAGCCCTTTGCGCAGCGGCTGATCCAGGTGACGCATGACGCGCTGATGCTGGGGATCGAGCAGGTGAAGCCGGGCAATACCTTCGGCGACATCGGCCATGCGATCCAGACCTTCGTGGAATCCCACAAGATGAGCGTGGTGCGCGATTTCTGCGGGCACGGGCTGGGGCGCGTGTTCCATGCGCCGCCGAACGTGCTGCATTACGGGCGTCCCGGCACCGGCGCGGTGCTGGAGGAGGGGATGTTCTTCACCATCGAGCCGATGGTGAACCTGGGGCGGCCCGAGACGAAGACGCTGGACGACGACTGGACCGCGATCACGCGGGACAAGACGCTGTCGTCGCAGTTCGAGCATTCGGTGGGCGTGACCGCGACGGGGGTGGATATCTTCACCCTGTCGCCGGGCGACAGGTTCCTGTCGCTGGGTCTGGAGTGACCCGCTAGAGCGTTTCCACGCAGTGCCGGCGGAAGGCGCGTTTGAGCATGTCGAGCTCGGCGCGCAGCAGTTCGACCTCGCCGCGCAGGTCGTCGGGGTCGGTTTCGCCGGCGATCAGGGTGAAATGGCCGAGCGTGACATCGCTGGCGGCATCGGCGATCAGGAAGGTCTGGATGCCATCCGCGATGGCCTCGGGGGGGACCGGGATGGTCAGTGCCCATGCGCCGGATTCTTCGGTTTCGGTGATGCCGACGCCCTCGACCGGGCGGTCGTGCAGGGTGACCTCGATGTCGGGGCGGGCGGTCGTGCCGGTTATGCGGCCTTCCCAGAGGCCATTCGCCAGCCGGGTCTTGGTGAGGGTGAGCTGGGTCATCGGTTCTTTTCTCAGAGCGCGGCGCGCGGGTGGCGGCAGAAGGTCAGGTCGCGCAGGACGACCTGGTTCATCTCGGGGGCCTCGAAGATCAGGTCGAGCCAGATATGTTCGATCCGCTTCTCGTTCAGTCTGGAATAGGCGAGGTCGAAGTCGACCACCACCTCGCTGGCGTTCAGCGGCAGCTCGCGCACGATCTGTTCGGTGTTGGGGCCGTGGCGGATGTTGAGGCGGGCGAAGATTTCCAGCGGCTTCTCGGTTTCGACGATGCTGCTGACACGCAGCAGGTGGGAGCGGGTCAGCCCCTTGACCGCGTCTTCGGGCAGGTCGATCACCAGCGACAGGAACGAGCCGTCGAACCTAAACACGTCCATGCGCAGGCCGTAGGGTGCGAGATCGGCCTCTCGCTGGTTGCGTAGCTGGCGCAGGGTGAGTTCGGAGACGGTGCAATCGTGGAACAGGGTGACCTTGTCGCCGAGCGCCGAGCGCGTGGGGGCCGAGGAAATGCCGGGCACCGGCAGCGGCCCGCGCCAGGCGTCGGGGCGCCAGGCCCAGTCGGTGCCATGCGGGCGGGGGAAATAGCTGGTGCCGGACTTGGGCAGCGCCAGCCGCCCGTCGGCGACGTGGATCAGATGGTTCAGCTGGCTGCGCAGGGCGCGCGCCTGATTGCGGCGCAGGCGCAGCAGGCCGAGCGGCATGTCGTGCGCCATGGCGGCCGCCTTGCGCCATCGGCGCAGGGTGCGCGCCTGAACCAGCCGCTCGATCAGTTTGACCATTCCGTCCCCGTTGCCGGCGGTGCGCGCCGGTCTTTCGCGCATTTAACGGGATGAGGCCCGGCAAATAAACCGCCAACTGCGGGGGCGGGCGCATTTCGCGCTACTGTTTCACCGCCTGGGTCTTGCCTGCCGCAACCTGGGCGCTGGCGCTCTGGGTGCGGGCGGAGAGGGTGGTGAGAAGGCGCGCGCCGTCGCGGCCGAGCGCGCGGCTGCCTTCCGGCGCATAGAGGCTGACGGCCACGAGATGGCGACCGACCGAGAAGACCCCGCGCCAGTGCCGGGCGCTGACCCCTTCCAGCCGCTGCGCGCCGTCAGAGAGCTGGGCCAGCGACAGGCCCTTGCCGCGTGCGCTGTCGAGCAACCGGGCGCTGCCGGCCGAGCGGGCGACGTCCTCGGGCGTGGGCAGGGGGGTGCCGGCGTCCTGCGGCGAGGTGGTCACGGTGACGATGGCGAGCGGGTGCACGCCGTAGAAGCCACCTACGCCGAGCGTGTCGCAGCGCGCCATGACGGCGAAACCGCCCTTGGGCGTGCGGCGCACCGAACTGCGGTCGAAGCAGAAGCCTTCGGGCGCGGCGAGCACGATCTCGCCGCCGCCAAGTGCCACCTGCGCCATGCGCGGTGCGGATTGCGCGGCTGAGCCGCCCAACTCGCCGGCGAAGGGCAGGCCGGTCGCTTCGTCGCAACCGGCCAGGGTGAGCCCCGCCAGACCGAGGGCCGCGACTCTACAGGTCCATGTAGACATGGGTCTCGGCCTTGGCGCCCGGGTGGGTCACGGCGCCCTTGTTGGTCTTGCCGACGAGCTGGGCGTATTTCCACAGCGCGCCCGAGGCATAGTCGGTCTTGCACGGTCCGGGCCATGCGGCCTTGCGCTCTCCCAGTTCCTCGTCCGTCAGCGCGACCGAGATGGTGCCCTCGATGGCGTTGATGGTGATCACGTCGCCGGTCTTGATCAGCGCGATGGGGCCGCCGTGGGCCGCCTCGGGGCCGACGTGGCCGACGCAGAAGCCGCGGGTCGCGCCCGAGAAGCGGCCGTCGGTGATCAGCGCGACCTTCTTGCCCATGCCCTGACCCGAGAGCGCGGCGGTGGTGGCCAGCATTTCGCGCATGCCGGGGCCGCCTGCGGGGCCCTCGTTGCGGATGACGAGAACCTCGCCTTCCTTGTAGGTGCGCTTCTGCACGGCCTCGAAGGCCTCTTCCTCGCATTCGAAGACGCGGGCGGGGCCGGTGAAGATCTGGTGCTGGAGTTCGATGCCCGCGACCTTCACGATGGCGCCTTCGGGGGCGAGGTTGCCTTTCAGGCCGACGACGCCGCCGGTCTTGGTGATCGGGGTGGCGACCGAGTGGATCACCTTGCCGTCGGCCTCGCGGGTGATCTTGTCGAGCTCCTCGCCGATGGAATTGCCGCTGGCGGTGACGCAATCCTCGTGGATCAGGCCGGCCTTGCGCAGTTCCTTCAGCACGACGGGCACGCCGCCGGCCTCGTAGAGATCCTTGGCGACGAACTGGCCGCCGGGCTTGAGGTCGACGAAATAGGGGGTGTCGCGGAAGATGTCGCAGACGTCCATCAGGTCGAAGTCGATGCCGGCCTCATGGGCGATGGCGGGCAGGTGCAGGCCGCCGTTGGTCGAGCCGCCGGTGCAGGCGACGATGCGGGCCGCGTTCTCGAGGCTCTTGCGGGTGACGATGTCGCGGGCGCGGATGTTCTTCTCGATCAGGTTCATGACGGCCTGACCCGAGGCCTCGCCATACTGGTCGCGCGACTCGTAGGGGGCGGGCATGCCGGAGGAGTTGAACAGCGCGAGGCCGATCGCCTCGGAGACGCAGGCCATGGTGTTGGCGGTGAACTGGCCGCCGCAGGCGCCCGAGGAGGGGCAGGCGACGCGTTCGAGGATGTCGAGGGCGGCGTCGCTCATCGTGCCGTTCTGGTGACGGCCGACCGCTTCGAACATGTCCTGGACGGTGAGGTCGCGGCTTGCGAAATCCTCGGGCACGTCAGCGCCCATCGGGGCGCGGCCCGGCAGGATCGAGCCGCCGTAGATGAAAACGCTGGGCACGTTGAGGCGGACCATGGCCATCATCATGCCGGGCAGCGATTTGTCGCAGCCGGCGAGACCGACCAGCGCGTCGTAGCAGTGGCCGCGCATCGTCAGTTCGACGGTGTCGGCGATGGCCTCGCGCGAGGCGAGAGAGGAGCGCATGCCTTCGTGGCCCATCGCGATGCCGTCGGTGACGGTGATGGTGGTGAATTCGCGCGGGGTGCCATTGGCCGCCTTGACGCCCATCTTGACCGCCTGCGCCTGCCGGTTCAGCGCGATGTTGCAGGGCGCCGCCTCGTTCCAGCAGGTGGCCACGCCGACCAGCGGCTGGTGAATTTCGACGTCGCTGATGCCCATGGCGTAGAGGTAGGACCGGTGCGGCGCCCTTTCGGGGCCTTCGGTCACGTGGCGGCTGGGCAATTTCGACTTGTCGAACTTACGCTTGAGCATGGCTGGCTTCCCTCCAGAAATCTGTCGAGGCTGAATAGACCGCCGCCCCAGCCTTAACAAGGGCGAACGGCCTATGTGAGCTGGTGCACCTTGCATTTGCGCGGGCAATGATTAGGCTTCCTTTCCTGCCAAACGGCACGGCCCCGACAATAGAGACGCTTATGGAACGCACGCTGTTTGGCTTCATCTGGAAGTATTCGGCCAGACAGCAGATTGCGCTTTTCGCGCTGACGCTGCTGACCTTCCCGTTCCTTTACGCCAGTCTGGAATTGCCCAAGCGGATCATCAACGACGCCATCGGCGCGCGGTCCGAGCTGGTGGATGTCTATGGTTATGAGCTGACGCAGGTGCAGTTCCTGCTGGTGCTGTGCCTGGCCTTCCTGGCCACGGTGCTGATCGGCGGGCTGATGAAGATGCGGCTGAACACGATGAAGGGCGTTCTGGCCGAACGGATGCTGCGGCGGCTGCGCTATACGCTGATCTCGCGGTCGATGCGGTTTCCGGTCACCTATTTCCGCACCACCTCGCAGGGCGAGCTGGTGTCGATGATCACCTCGGAGGCCGAGCCGATGGGCGGTCTGATGGGCGACGCGGTGGCGCAGCCGGCGTTCCAGTTCGGCCAGATGATGACCATCCTGTTCTTCCTGTTCATGCAGAGCGTCTGGTTCGGGCTGGCCTCGATCGCGCTGATCCCGCTGCAGGCCTGGCTGATCCCGCGGCTGCAGCGGCAGATCAACCTGCTGAACAAGGACCGGATCAAGGAAATCCGCCATCTTTCGTCGGAGATCGGCGAAAGTGCGGCGGGCATTTCCGATCTGCGCGCCAATGGCGGATGGCGGTATCGGCTGGCGCAGTTCACCGACCGGCTGGGACGGCTGTTCGAAATCCGTTTCCGGATTTATCAGAAAAAGTTCTTCATGAAGTTTCTGAACAATCTGATTACCCAGATGACGCCGTTCCTGTTCTATTCGGTGGGCGGCTATCTGGCGATCCGGGGGCAGATCACGGTGGGGGCGCTGGTGGCGGCGCTGGCGGCCTACAAGGATCTGGCGAGCCCGTGGAAGGAATTGCTGGATTACTACAACGAGGTGCAGGACATGTCGCTGCGCTGGCAGGTGGTGACCGAGCGTTTCGCGCCGCGCGGCATGATCCCGGCCGAGCTGTTCGACAGCGAACCCGAGGAGATTCCCCATTTGAGGGGCACGATCGAGTTCAGGGACGTGACCGTTCTGGACCAGGACGGCAACGTCGTGCTGGAAGACCTGACGATGACCATCCCGCCGGGGTCGCGGGTGGCGATCAAGGCGACCAAGCCGAACGAACGGGCGGCGCTGGGCCAGCTGCTGACGCGCGAGGTTCTGGCGCGGAGCGGTCATGTCATGCTGGGCGGACGGCCGATCGAGAGCCTGCATCAGGCGGTGATCGCGGCGCGGGTCGGCTATGCCCATTCGCGGCCCTATCTGTTCGACGGGACCCTGGGGGACAACCTGCTGATGCCGCTGCGGATCAAGCCGCAGACGGTCAAATGGGATCCGGGCGAGCGCGACAACCGCGCGCGCGAGGCGCGGCGGTCGGGCAATTCGACCGACATGCTGGATGCGAACTGGGTCGATCCGGGGCTGGCCGGGCTGACCGACGGCGAGGACATCCGCGACTGGTGGTTCCAGCTGGTCGAGGCGATGGGGATCGACGAGCAGTATTTCCGCCGGACGCTGCGGTCGCGCTTCGATCCCGAACGTCACCCGGAGCTGGCGCGCCGGATCGTCGAGCTGCGCCCCGAGATCGCGCGGCGGCTCAAGGAGAAGGGTCTGGAGGGGGCGATCCACCGGTTCGATCCGACAACCTTCAACCCGGCGGTGCCGCTGGGGGGCAACCTGCTGTATGCCGCGCCGAGCCGCGAGATTTCGCAGCAGGCGCTGGCCTCGGACAGTGCCTTTCTGAAGATGCTGATCGACACGGGGCTGGCCGACGAGGGGCTGAACATCAGCCAGGGTGTGGTGGATACGCTGCGCCAGACCTTCGGGCGCGACGATACCGACAACCCGCTGTTCCGCAAGCTGGGGATCGAGGAGGAGGTCTATCACCGGCTGAGCGATATCGCGGAGAAGCGCGCGCATGTGGGCGACGCGGGCCTGACGCGCGAGGAGATCGCGCTGTTGCTGACGGTGCCCTTCCTGCTGACGGCGGAACAGATCGGGCCGACCTTCCCGGACCATTTCAAGTCCGAGATCGTCGCGCTGCGCCACAGCAGCGCCGACATGCTGCGCCGTTTCGCCGGGGATATGTTCACGCCACTGTCGCCGGATACTTATGTGCCGCGGCTGACCCTGACCGAGAATGCGATCTACGGGCGCATTTCGGTGATGGCCGGCGCGCGGGCCGAGGCGGTCGAGAAGCTGGTGGGCGAGGTGCTGTCCGAACACGGGCTGCGGCAGGCGGCGGCGGTCACGCTGTATGACCTGCCGGCAGGGCTGGGGGGCAACAACCTGCCTACCATCCTGCAGGAGCGCGCGGCCTTCAGCCGTGCGGCGATCAAGCGGCCCGATATCCTGGTGATCGACCATGCGCTGGCCAGCCACGACAGCCCGAGCCGCACGCGCACCCGCGACCGGCTGCGCGAGCTGCTGCCCCAGACGACGATGATTTTTATGGAAGACCAGTTCGAGCATCCCGAGAATTACGACATGTATATCGAAATCCGCGATGGCCGGGTCGACGGGATCGCGCGCCCCGACGACAAGCTGGACAGCAAGGGGGCGGCGGATTTCCGGCGCAAGCTGCGCATCGTGGCGGGCAATGAGCTGTTCGCGCGGCTGGATCTGCGCAACCAGCGGCTGCTGGCCTTCAGCGCCCAGTGGTATCCGGCGAAGAAGGGCGAGACGATCTTTGCCCATGGCGAGCCGCCGGATGCCGCCTATCTGTGCCTGTCGGGGCTGGCCGAGCTGCGCTGGCCGGGCAGCGAGGCGGGCGACGGGCCGATCACGGTGGTGCGCCCCGGGCGGCTGATTGGCGATCTGATGGTGATTACCGGCCAGCCGCGGCAGGCGGAACTGGTCGCGACCGAGGATTCGACCTTTTTGCGCATCGGCGCCGAAGAGCTGCGCACCGTGATCGAGGGCGATGGCAAGGTCGCCATGCATCTGCTTGAGACAATGGGGGAAAACCTGTCGGGGGCGGTCGGACACATGCTGGCCGCACGGCGTCACAACGACGAGGCGGCGGCGGCGGAAATCATCACCCGTGTGCCGCCACCTGTCGCCCCTGCGGTGTCCAGCGATGCGTGACGCGCCCTATTCCGCGCATGAGCGGCTGGTGGCCCCGGCGCGCCCGACCGCGGGGCTGGGACGGCTGGTGATCGGACTGGCGCTGATCGGAGCGCTGACATTTGCGCTGGGCAGTCTTTATCGCGTGGCACTCGCCGCGCTGTTCCGCCTGGAGCCGGGCCTGCGGGTCGATCTGACGCGCGGCGCTACGCCGGGGTCTCTGCTTCTGCTGCTGTTCGGCTTTGGCGCGATCATCGCCGCCGTTCTTTTGGTGGCGCGCTGGCTGCATGGGCGGGCGCCGTCCAGTCTGACCGGCCCGCCGGGACTGACGCTGCGCCAGTTCGGCCGGGTGCTGGGCTTTCTGATCCTGCTCCACATCGCGCTGGCCCTGCTGCCGCCCTACGGGCCGGGAGAGCCGGTGGTGCCGAACCTCGATCCGGCGCTGTGGTTTGCGCTGCTGCCGCTGTCGCTGGTCGCGATCCTGGTGCAGACCTCGAGCGAGGAGCTGCTGTTCCGCGGCTATCTTCAGCAGGGTCTGGCGGCGCGGTTTTCTGCGCCGCTGGTCTGGATGGGCCTGCCTGCGCTGCTGTTCGGGCTGGGGCATTATCAGGCCGCCGCCGGGGCCACGACCTGGATCGCGATCAGCTGGGCCGTCTGCTTTGGCCTGGCTGCCTCAGACCTCACCGCGCGCGCCGGAACGCTGGGCCCGGCGATCGCGATGCATCTGTTCAACAACGCCGGCGCGATGCTGCTGGTCGCGGTCAAGGGCCCGATGAGCGGGCTGGCCCTGGCCACGCTGCCCTATGCGACGGACGACATCGAACACCTCGGCAGCTGGATGCTGCTGGACTTCGCGATCCTGGCGGTCAGCTGGCTGGTCGCGCGGCTTGCGATCCGCCGCTGATTGCAATTGCCCCCCGTCGGGACTATTTCAAGGCCCGCAAGGGACCGCGAGGAACAGCGCTGATGAACTGGATCACCAATTACGTCCGGCCACGGATCAACTCGATCTTCTCGCGCCGCGAGACGCCCGAGAATCTCTGGCAGAAATGCGACGAATGCGGAACCATGCTGTTCCACCGCGAGCTGGCGGCCAATCTGAATGTCTGCACGAACTGCGGGCACCACATGCCGATCACCCCGCGCGAGCGGTTCAAGGCGCTGTTCGACAGCGGGATTTTCACCGAGGTGAAGGTGCCCGAGCCGCTGGCCGATCCGCTGCAGTTCCGCGACCAGAAGAAATACCCCGAGCGCATGAAGGCGGCGCAGAAGCAGACCGGCGAGAAGGAGGCGATGCTTGTCGCCACCGGCGAGATCGGGCGCACGCCCATCGTGGCCGCGGCGCAGGATTTCTCGTTCATGGGCGGATCGATGGGGATGTATGTCGGCAACGCCATCATCGCCGCCGCGCAGGAGGCGGTGAAGCTGAAGCGCCCGCTGATCCTGTTCAGCGCCGCCGGGGGCGCGCGGATGCAGGAGGGGATCCTGTCGCTGATGCAGATGCCGCGCACCACCGTCGCGGTGCAGATGCTGAAGGAGGCCGGGCTGCCCTATATCGTGGTGCTGACGCATCCGACGACGGGCGGCGTGACGGCGTCCTATGCCATGCTGGGCGACGTGCATATCGCCGAGCCGAACGCGCTGATCTGCTTTGCCGGGCCGCGCGTGATCGAGCAGACCATCCGCGAGAAGCTGCCCGAAGGGTTCCAGCGCGCCGAATACCTGCTGGATCACGGGATGCTGGACCGGGTGACGCCGCGCACCAAGCTGCGCGACGAGCTGATCTCGATCACGCGGCTGCTGCTTGGGCTGACTCCGGCGATCAAGGGCGACCTGCCGTCGCCCGACGTCGTGCCCGGCGCAGAGGCCAAGACCCCCGAGGCCGCGACCCGGACATGAGCGCCGCCAGCTCGGACGCCATCCTGCAACGGATGCTCGCGCTTCACCCGAAGATCATCGACCTGACGCTGGATAGGATGTGGCGTCTGCTGGAGGCGCTGGGCAATCCGCAGGACAGCCTGCCGCCGGTGATCCATATCGCCGGGACCAATGGCAAGGGGTCGACGCAGGCGATGATCCGCGCCGGGCTGGAGGGGGCCGGGAAGGTTGTCCATGCCTATACCTCGCCCCATCTCGCCCGGTTCCACGAGCGGATCCGGGTGGCCGGAGAGCTGATTTCGGAGGAAGCGCTGACGGCGGTGCTGGACGAGTGCTATGCCGCCAACGGGGGGGAGGCGATCACCTATTTCGAGATCACGACCTGCGCGGCCTTCCTGGCGTTTTCGCGCGTCAAGGCCGATTATGTCCTGCTGGAGGTCGGTCTGGGTGGGCGGCTGGATGCGACCAACGTCATCGCCAGGCCCGCGCTGACGGTGATCACGCCGATCTCGATGGATCACGAGGCCTATCTGGGGGACACGCTGGCGAAGATTGCCTTCGAGAAGGCCGGGATCCTCAAGCGGGGCGTGCCCTGCGTGGTGGGGCCGCAGCCGGACGAGGTGATGGAGGTGATCGAAGCCCAGGCCGCGCGGCTTGGGGCGCCGCTGATCGCGCGGGGGCAGCACTGGCATTCGCGCCGTGAGCGGGGGCGGCTGGTCTTCGAGGACGAGACCGGGCTGCTGGATCTGCCGCTGCCGAACCTGCTGGGCGCGCATCAAATCGACAACGCGGGCGCCGCGCTGGCGGTGCTGCGCCATCTGGGGATGGGCGAGGCGGCCTGCGAGGCGGCGGTGACGCGCGCCTATTGGCCGGCGCGGATGCAGCGGTTGGGCCAAGGGCCGCTGGCGGAATCGGCGCCGGGCGTCGAGCTTTGGCTGGACGGCGGGCACAACCCCGGGGCGGGCGAGGCGCTGGCGACGGTGTTGCAGGAGATGCCGGCGCGGCCGACGCATCTGATCTGCGGGATGCTGAACACCAAGGACGTGGGCGGCTATCTGCGCCCGATGGCGCCGCATGTGGCGAGTCTGACGGCGGTGTCGATCCCGGGCGAGGCGAATACGCTGCCGGCAGAGACCACGGCCGAGACGGCGCGGTCTGTCGGGATGCGCGCGACAACCGCGCCGGATGTGGCCAGCGCGCTGGCGGCGATCGTGAAGACCGATCCGGCGGCGCGGGTGCTGATCTGCGGGTCGCTCTATCTTGCCGGGGCGATCCTGCGCGAGAACGGCTAGTCTTCGGTGCCCCAGTCGGCCGCCTGCATCTCCATCAGGCGCGAGGCGGTGCGGGCGAATTCGAAGGTGCCTTCGCCTTCCACATAGAGCATGTCAGGGACGGCGGCGGCGCTGGCGATCAGGCGCACCTTCGCTTCGTACAGCGCATCAACAAGGGTCACGAAACGCTTGGCTTCGTTGAAGTTCGACCGCGAGAGGCGGGGGATGTCGTCAAGCACCAGAACCCGCACCGCCTGGGCGATGGCGAGGTAATCGGCGGGACCGAGCGGCTTGCCGCAGAGTTCGTAGAAGGTGGCCCGCGCGACGCCGTTGCGGAAGGCCGGCAGGACCACCTCGCGCTTGTTCACCACCAGCACCAGCGGTTCGGCCTTGCCGCCGGCCAGATCGCGCCAGACCTTGTCGACCGCCGCGCGGCTGTCGGGGCCGATGGGGGTGAAATAGACCTGCGTGCCCTGCAACCGGCCCTGGCGGTGATCGTTCGGGCTGACCAGTTCGCGCACCTCCATCCGCTCCTTGATGAGCTGGATGAAGGGCAGGAAGAGCTGGCGGTTGAGGCCGTTCTTGTAGAGCTCGTCCGGATGGCGGTTCGACGTGGTGACGACGGTGACGCCGCCGGCAAACAGCGCCTCGAACAGGCGGCCGACCAGCATGGCGTCGGTGATGTCGGTGATCTGCATCTCGTCGAAGGCGAGCAGGCGGACGGTGCGCACCACCTCGGCCGCGACGGGGCCGAGCGCGTCCTCGACCCCGGATTTGCGGGCCTTGTGCAGGCCGGCGTGGATTTCCTGCATGAAGGCGTGGAAATGCACGCGCCGGGCGTGTATGCCGTCGAGGCTTTCGACGAAGAGATCCATCAGCATCGACTTGCCGCGCCCGACGCCGCCCCAGAGATAGAGGCCCTTCGGCGGCTCGGGCGCCTTGCGGAACAGGCCCCGTTTCACCGGCTGCGCGAGGGCGGCGCGGATGCGTTCGAATTCCGGCAGGATCGCCTCCTGCGCGGGGTCGGGATGCAGCGTGCCCGCCGCGATCCGTTCGGAATATAGCCGTTCGATTTCGCTCATGCCCCTGCCCATACCGTGCGGGCGCGGCATTGAAAAGCGGCGCGGGCAGAGGTGCTTGCATCAGTTTTGTTGATAGGTGAGGTAAATTCTCCTGAATTGACGCCGCGCCCGGGTTCCGTAGAGTCGCGCCTAAATCGCCGCCCCGTCGCGGCTTCAAGGATTTCCCATGCCACGCTCTGCCCCCATGTTCACGCCGGTCCTGATTGTCGGCTGCGCGATCATCCTTGTCAGCTTCGCCGTCCGCTCGTCTTTCGGAGTGTTCCAGATTCCGATCAGCGAGGAATTCGGCTGGCTGCGCGCCGATTTCTCGCTGGCCATCGCGATCCAGAACCTGGCCTGGGGAATCGGCCAGCCGGTATTCAGCGCGCTGGCCGAGCGGATCGGCGACCGCCGCGCGATCATTCTGGGGGCGCTGTTCTATGCGGCGGGGCTGGTGCTGTCGTCGATGTCGACCACGCCGATCGAACATCAGCTTTACGCCTGGTTCGTGGGCTTCGGTGTCGCGGGCACCGGGTTCGGCGTCATCCTTGGCGTCGTCGGACGGTCGGCCGCCGAGGAGAACCGCTCGATGTCGCTGGCCATCGTCGCGGCGGCGGGCAGCGGCGGGCAGGTGGTCGGCGCGCCGCTGGCGGAATGGATGCTGAGCTTTTTGAGCTGGCAGAGCACCTTCCTGGTCTTTGCCGTGATGGTGATTGCCATGCTGGCGCTGCTGCCGGCGATGCGGGTGCCGCCCGCGCCGGTCACCGCCGGGCCGCCGCAGTCGATGGGCAGCGCGGTCATGGGGGCCTTCCGCGACCCGTCCTATGCGATGATTTTCCTCGGCTTCTTTTCCTGCGGCTATCAGCTGGCCTTCGTGACTGCCCACTTCCCGGCCATGGTGACCGAGATGTGCAGCCCGGTGCAGGAGGGCAGCGTGCTGGCCTCGCTGGGGATTTCCACCACATCGGCGCTGGGCGCGGTGGCGCTGTCGCTGATCGGGCTGGCGAACATCTGCGGCACGTTGCTGGCGGGGTGGCTTGGGCAGCGCTACACCAAGAAATACCTGCTGGCGGGCATCTACCTTGGCCGTACGGTGATCTGCGCGGTCTTCATTCTGATGCCGATCACGCCGGAGTCGGTCGTCATCTTCTCGCTGCTGATGGGCTCGCTGTGGCTGGCCACGGTGCCGCTGACATCGGGGCTGGTCGCGACGATCTATGGGGTGCGCTACATGGGCACGCTCTACGGGTTCATCTTCCTGAGCCATCAGCTGGGCAGCTTCATGGGGGTCTGGCTGGGCGGGCGGATGTATGACGCCTTTGGCGACTATACCGCCGTCTGGTGGATCGGCGTGGCGGTTGGCGCCTTCAGCGCCATCGTGCACCTGCCGATCCGCGAGACGCCGCGCGCGCTGCCGCTGGCCGCTGCCGCCTAGGGGCGGCGGCGCGTCACGCGCACGCCGGACAGATCGACCGGCGCGCCGTCCTCGACGCGCGCGAAGGTCAGGCGGACCGGCTTGCCGGTGGTCTTCTCGGTGGTCTCTACCCGGGTCAGGCGCGGATCGGGGCGCCATTTCTCACCCCATTGCGCCATCGCCAGAATCACCAGCCGCAGATCGCGGCATTTCTCGGTGGCTTCGTAGGCCATCCGCTTGCTGCCCTCGACCGCGACGCGGGTGAGCAGCCCGGCCTCGCAAAGCTGGATCAGGCGCCGCGTCAGCAGGTTGCGCGAGATGCCGAGGGATTCCTGCAACTCGTTGAAGCGTATCTGTTTCTGGCTGAGCGCGTCGCGCACGATCAGAAGGGTCCACTGATCGCCCAGGTCGACCAGCGCCTGCGCGACGGGGCAGAGGTGTTTCTCGTAATTCGCGGTGCTCATGCGGCGGAGCCTGCCACAAAGAGTTGACTTTTTGAACTGATTTCTGTTTCGGTTCAGTTATTGAACTTTTCCCGGAGGCCAACCGTGCTGCAGCATCCCCTTCTCGTCGCGCCGATCGGGCGGACGATTCTGCGGCTGGCGGCGCCCAATGTGATGGCCATGCTGGCGACGCTGGCCACGTCGATGGCCGAGGTCTGGTATGTCGGCCACATGGGCACCGCCGCGCTGGCCGGGCTGGCGCTGGCCTTTCCGATGTACATGCTGAACCTGATGATCGCGGCCGGGTCGATGGGCGGCGCGGTCAGCGGCGCCATCGCGCAGCGGCTGGGCGCGAACGACAGGGCCGGGGCCGAGGCGCTGGCCTTTCATGCGCTGGTGCTGGCGGCGGTGCTGTCGCTGGTGGCCTCGGCGATCTTCCTGACGCTGGGGCCGCGCATCTATGGCGCGCTGGGCGGGCAGGGCGCGGTGCTGGAGCAGGCGCTGGCCTATTCGGGGGCTCTGTTCGCCGGGTGCATCACGCTGTGGCTGGCCAAAACGCTGGCCGGGATCGTGCGCGCGACCGGGCGGATGGGGGTATCGGCGCGGCTGTTGATGACGGGATCGGCGGTGCAGGTGGTCGTCGCGGGGGCGCTGGTCTTCGGCATCGGTCCGCTGCCGGCGCTTGGGATCGCCGGGGCCGCGGCGGGGGCGGTGGCGGGCTTTGGCGTCTCGACGCTGCTGCTGCTGCACTTCCTGATCCGCCGCTGCCCGGAGCTGACCCTGCGCCTGAGTGGCATCCCGCTGCGCCTGTCGGTCTTCGCCGACCTGCTGCGGGTCGGCGCGCTGGCCTCGATCTCGCCCTTCACCTCGATCGGCACGGTGCTGGCGATCACCGGCCTTGTCGCGCGGCTGGGTCCTGATGCGCTGGCGGGCTATGGCATCGGCGCGCGGCTGGAGTTCCTGATGATCCCGCTGGTCTTCGGCTTCGGCGCGGCCACGATCACCATGGTGGGCGTGCATTTCGGCGCGCGGGCCTATGGGCGCGGGCATCGCATCGCCTGGACCGCGGCGGGGATGAGCGCGCTGATGACGGGGGCCATCGGCGGGCTGATGGCGCTGTTTCCGGGGCTCTGGGCCGATCTGTTCACCGATGTGGAGGCGGTGCGCGAGACCTGCCGGCTGTACCTGCGCATCGCCGGGCCGTTCTATGCGCTGTTCGGGTTCGGCCAGTGCCTCTATTTCGCGAGCCAGGGCGCGCGGCGGATGCTCTGGCCGGTGATCGGGTCGCTGCTTCGCTTCCTGACGGTTGTGGCCGGGGGCGCCGTGCTGGTGGCGCAGGGCGGGCTGGAGGCGGAGGGGATCTTTCACCTGATCGTGCTGTCGCTGGTGGCCTATGCCACCGTCACAGCCGTGGCCATCTGGCGCGGGGCGTGGATGCGCGGCGTGGTGGCGGTGCCGGCGCAGTAGCGGCGTGCCGCCGCGCGCCCGTGCCGGGCGCGAAGCCGCCTGGCGGCGGCTGGCCTCCGGCGGGGATATTTCCGGCAAGAGGAAGCGGCAGATGCGCTTTTCCCTTTGCCGAAAATATCCTGGGGGAGCCACCCGGAGGGTGGCGGGGGCGAAGCCCCCGGACCCTTGTTACTCGGCAGCCCAGCCGCCGACGGCCTTGACTTCGAGGAAGTCCTCGATGCCCCAGACGCCGCCTTCGCGCCCGTTGCCGGACTGCTTCATGCCGCCGAAGGGCGCGCCAGGGCTGCGGGCCTTGCCGTTCATCTCGACCATGCCCGAGCGCAGCTTGCGCGCCATGCGGTTGGCGCGGTCGCCGTCCTGGGTCTGGACGTAGTTGGTCAGGCCGTAGACCGTATCGTTGGCGATCTCGACCGCCTCTTCCTCGGTGTCGAAGGGGATCATCGTCAGGACGGGCCCGAAGATCTCTTCCCGCGCGATGGTCATCTGGTTGTTGACGTCGGCAAAGACCGTCGGGCGCACGAAGAAGCCGCGGTTGAAGCCCTCGGGCCGGCCGGGGCCGCCCGCGACCAGACGCGCGCCTTCCTCGATGCCCTTTTCGATCAGCGCCTGGATCTTCTTGAACTGCACCTCGTTGACCACCGGCCCGATGTGCTTGCCCGAGTCATGCGCGCTGCCGACCGTCACCTTGCCGGCGACCTCGGCGGCGGTCTCGACCGCCTTGTCGTAGATCGGACGCTGGACCAGCATCCGGCTGGGCGCGTTGCAGGACTGGCCCGAGTTGTTCATCATGTGCAGCACGCCGCGCTTGATCGCCGCGTCGTCGGCATCGGCGAAGACCACGTTGGCGCCCTTGCCGCCGAGTTCCAAGTGCACCCTTTTCAGTGTCTCGGCGGCGTTCTTGGAGATTGCCGTGCCGGCGCGGGTGGAGCCGGTGAAGCTGACCATGTCGACGTCGGGATGGCGCGAGAGCTGGGTGCCGACGCCGGGGCCGTCGCCGTTGACCAGGTTGAAGACGCCCGCCGGGAAGCCCGCGGCATCCATCAGCTCGGCGAAGATCATCGCGTTGAGCGGGCTTTGTTCGGAGGGCTTCAATACCATGGTGCAGCCGGCGATGGCCGCCGCGCCGACCTTGAGCGCGATCTGGTTCATCGGCCAGTTCCAGGGCGTGATCAGCGCCGCGACGCCCACCGCTTCCATGATGATGCGGTCGTTCGGGAAGCGTTCGTTCAGCGGTTTCTCGAACTGGAAGTCCTTGGCCGCGCGCAGGAAGTTCTTGAGGTGGAACAGCCCGGCGCCGACCTGCGCGCTGCGGGCCATGTCGATGGGCGCACCCATTTCGGCGCTGATCGCCTGGGCGATCTCTTCGCCGCGGCTCTCGTAAACCTCGACCAGCTTCTCGACCAGGGCGATGCGTTCGGACGCGGGGCGATACATCCAGCCCGGCAGGGCCGCCTTGGCGGCGGCGACGGCGGCGTTGGTGTCGGCCTCGCTGCCCAGCGAAATGACGGCGCAGGGTTCCTCGGTCGAGGGATCGATCACCTGAAAGTCGTTGGCGACGGCGGGTTTGACCCATTTGCCGTTGATGTAGAATTCGCGTTTCTCGATCATCTCAGTTCTCCATTCGGTGTCTTGCGCGCCGCCGCCTGGGCGGATTCGCGTCACTGTGTCACTGCGGTGCGGCAGGGGCAAGTCGGGGGGTGAAAGCGCGCCCGGAAAGGATTAACTAAGGGAGTGGCAAGCCATTCCGCAACCACCTAGAGGGGGAAAACCACATGTGTCTTCGCATCAACGACACGGTTCCGAACTTCACCGCCGAAACCGATCAGGGCACCATCACCTTCCACGACTGGATCGGCGACAGCTGGGCGATCCTGTTCTCGCACCCGAAGGATTTCACCCCGGTCTGCACCACCGAATTCGGCGCCGTGGCCCAGCTGGCCGACGAATGGGCCAAGCGCAACACCAAGGTCATGGGGATCTCGGTCGACGGGGTCGAGGATCACAAGAAGTGGAAGGGCGACATCGAGAAATTCGCCGGGTCGCGCGCGGGGTTCCCGATCATCGCCGATGACAACCTGGCGGTCGCCAAGGCCTTCGACATGCTGCCGGCCGATGCCTATCTGCCCGATGGCCGCACGCCGGCGCATAGCGCGACCGTGCGCTCGGTCTTCATCATCGGGCCGGACAAGCAGCTGAAGCTGTCGATGACCTATCCGATGACGGTGGGGCGCAACTTTGCCGAGGTCCTGCGGGCGCTGGACGGCTTGCAGATGTCGACCGGCAAGGGCGTGGCGACGCCGGCCAACTGGAACGTGGGCGATGACGTGATCATCCCGACCTCGGTCAGCGATGCCGACGCCAAGGCGAAGTTTGGGGAGTTCACGACGCACTTCCCCTATCTGCGCACCACCAAGGCGCCCAAGTAAACCGCGCGCGGCCGTGGCCTAGCGCTGCGGCCGCATCGCCACCCGCGCGCGGTAGAGCGCGCGTTGCACCTCGCGCCGCAGTTTGCCTGTTGTCGTGCCCTGCACGGTCGAGCCGCCCGCCACTGCCTCGCGGTTGCCGTTGGGCAGAAGGCTGTGGATCGGCTGGCCGGTCACCCAGTGCATCTGCAAGAGCGTATCGACCGGGCGGTCGATCCTTTTTGTGACGGTCAGCAGACGCGCGGCCGCGTCGCGCCCCACCACCTGCGCGACGGTCTGCAGGCCGATGACGCGGGGCAGGATCAGCCGCATGTCGCCGTCTTCGGCCAGCACCTTGCCGGGCGTTTCGCGTGCCTTGACCGGCAGGCGGACATACATGGCGGGATCGGCGTGGCTTGCGATCATGTCGAGCGCCCGGTCAAGCCGGGGCGGGTCCACCAGCAGGTCGTCCTCGGCGATCAGCGCGAAGGGCGCGCCGCTTTCCACCAGCCGCGCCCAGCAGCGGCGGTGGCTGGCGAGGCAGCCGATCTCGCCGGGGCGCAGCGCGAAGGGATAGCGGGGGCGGTGCAGCGCCCCGGCCACCTCGATATCGGCGACCTGGGCCGGGTCGCGGCCGTTGACGGCCTCGACCACCTCGGCCTCCGGCAGGACGTCGAGCAACCGCGCGACGTTCTCGGCGCGGGCGGTGCTGGACGCCATGTGGATGATCATCGACCTCATGCGCCCTGCTTAGCCCCGGCGGGCGCGGCGCGCCAGTCTAGAGGCCGAGCATCCGGCTGTGGACGCGGCCCATGGCGGGGGTGTCGGGCCAGGCGCGCGTCTCGCCAAAGCTGCCGAGGGCGCGGGCGCCCAGCCCGACCGCCAGCGCGCCGGCGATGCCGGCCAGGAAGAGCGGCAGGAAGATCGCTTCGAGGCTTGCGAAGTCCAGCGCCTTGAGCTGCCTGAAGACGCCAAGCGCCAGGGCCGAGAGCCAGCAGGAGAGCGACAGCCCGGCGATGACCGAGAGGCGCAGCCGTTCCTGCACCGGGAAGGCGCCGAAGCGCAGACCGCAGAAGGCGGCAAAGCGGGGCAGGGCATAGCGGCCGATGACCAGCGCGTTCAGGGTGAGCAGGGTGACGATGACCAGCTTGGTGATCAGCTTGGGCGAGAAGCGGTCTGGGTCGAAGCCGGTGCGCAGCCAGAGGATACAGAGCCCGCTGATCCAGAGCAGCGCCAGCCCGCCGAGGATGATCCGGTGCAGGCAGCGCAGGGTCCAGACGTCGCGCTGTGTCACCGGGGACAGGATCGAGCGCAGGGCCAGCAAGTCGGCCACCAACGCGAGGCCCAGCCCGCAGGCCAGCCCGGCGATATGCCCGGCGCGGGCGGCGTCCAGCAGGAAGACGGACTCGGTCATGGCGCACTCCGGTGGCAGGGCCGCGCGTCTGGCAGGACGGGGGGCGGCGGGCGAGCAGATCGGAGCGCAGGGTAAGCGCCGCTTTGGGAATCAAGCATGGCCCGCAAGGGGCAAAATCGTGGCAGGTCGGATGAAAGCGGGAGAGGGGCAGGCGGGTCTGGTTGCCGCTTCTGCCTATCCTCGGGGAGTCGCCGTTGTTTGCGCCATTGGTCCGAGTGACAATGGCGACGGGCAGAACCCCAATCTCTCAACGCCGAAGGCCCCGGACGCCCGCCCGGGGCCTTCGCCAGCGTCAGGCGGCGCGGCGGCGGGCGGCCAGTCCGAGACCGGCGATCCCGGCGAGCAGCAGCGGCAGGCTGGCCGGGACCGGCACCGGGGTCACGCTGTCCTCGAGCACGGCCATCACGCGGTCGCCGACAATTTCGTGCACCTTGCCGTTGGGGTGGACGCCGTCCGAGAAGAACAGCAGGTTGGGGTCGATCTGGCCGACGCAGCTTGGCCCCGGCTGCGACAGGCTGGCGGTGCAGGGCGTGGTCGCATCGAGGATGCCGTATTTGATGCCGCCGGCCTTCACGTCGTCCAGGATTTCCTGAAACACCGCGTCGGTGTCGAAGCCGATGATGTTCAGCCCCTCGGCCCGGAGGCCCAGAACGTCGCCGGCGAGCGTCAGGTTGAAGGCCAGTGCGGCCAGCGTCGCATCCGCCGACCCCATGAAGGCGGGCGTCTTGCCGAGGTCGGGCAGGCCGGCCAGCAGGAAGTCGTTGAACACCCCGCCGGTCGCGGTGGCGAGATAGCGGATGTTGTCGGTGACGGCATGGGCGGCGGCCACCGGGCTGAACCCCTGGAAGATGTCGTTCGCGCCGAACATGACCGAGACGAGCGGGTTCGCTCCGGGATTGGGCGGCGTGGCAGCGTATTGCGGCACCGGGGCCAGTTCGGTCGGCAGGCCGAAGCCGTTGGCCATGGAATAGAGGAAGGTGTTGATCTGGCCCTTGAAGGTCGAAAGCGGCGCGAGCGGCTGCAGGTTCACGTCTCCCGCCGTCGCCCCGCCCAATGCCAGATTGCCGGTATCGCGCCCGGCGGCGGCAAAGGCATCGGCGACGTATTCGGTCCAGACCCGGCCGTTCGAGAAGCGGCCGTCGAGGCTGGGCGGATAGAGCGCGCCCAGCTTGCCGTCATCGCTGAGGCTGTCGCCGAAGGCGTAGTAGCTGGTGAAGACATCCGTTACCGGCGAGGCCATCGCCGGACCGGACAGGCCGATCATCAGGCCTGCAATCGCAAACATGTATTTCATCAGGAATCCCCCTCCCTGCTGCGTGACATGCTGCCAGCCTAGCCCGGAACCTTTTGGCGGCGAGAGGGAATTTGCGCTGACCTAGCGGCAAGCAAAAGGCCCCGGCGTTTCCGCCGGGGCCCTGTGTGGTTTTGCCGGAAAGGCGTTATTCGGCTTCGGCCGCTTCCTGCTTTTCCTTGGTCATTTCCTTGCCGGTCTCCTGGTCGACCACCTTCATCGACAGGCGGACCTTGCCGCGTTCGTCGAAGCCCAGCAGCTTGACCCAGACCTCCTGACCTTCCTTCAGCACGTCGGAAGGGTGGTTCAGGCGGCGGTTTTCGATCTGGCTGACGTGCACGAGGCCGTCGCGCTTGCCGAAGAAGTTCACGAAGGCGCCGAAATCGACGATCTTCACGACCTTGCCCTTGTAGACGCCGCCTTCTTCCGGCTCGGCCACGATCGACCAGATCATGTCGTAGGCCTTCTTGATCGCATCGCCATTGGCCGAGGCGATCTTGATGACGCCATCGTCGTTGATGTCGACCTTCGCGCCCGAGACCTCGACGATCTCGCGGATGACCTTGCCGCCCGAGCCGATCACTTCACGGATCTTGTCGGTCGGGATCTGCATCGTCTCGATGCGCGGCGCGTGGACGCTGAACGCATTGGCCGAGGACAGCGCCTTGGACATTTCGCCGAGGATGTGGAGGCGGCCGTCCTTGGCCTGGGCCAGGGCTTTCTCCATGATCTCGGGGGTGATGCCGGCGACCTTGATGTCCATCTGCAGCGAGGTGATGCCCTTCTCGGTGCCCGCGACCTTGAAGTCCATGTCGCCGAGGTGGTCTTCGTCGCCGAGGATGTCCGAGAGCACCGCGTAGGAGCCGTCTTCTTCCAGGATCAGGCCCATCGCGACGCCGGCGACCGGCGCCTTGAGCGGGACGCCTGCGTCCATCATCGAAAGCGAGCCGCCGCAGACGGAAGCCATCGACGAGGAGCCGTTGGATTCGGTGATCTCGCTGACAACCCGGATGGTGTAGGGGAAGTCGGTCGGGGCCGGCAGAACCGCCTGCAGCGCGCGCCAGGCCAGCTTGCCGTGGCCGATCTCACGCCGGCCGGGCGAACCCACGCGGCCAACCTCGCCCACCGAGTAGGGGGGGAAGTTGTAGTGCAGCAGGAAGTTCGATTTGAAGTTGCCGTGCAGCGCGTCGATGAACTGTTCGTCATCGCCGGTGCCGAGCGTGGTCACGACGAGGCCCTGGGTTTCACCGCGGGTGAAGAGGGCCGAGCCGTGGGTGCGCGGCAGCAGGCCGGTTTCGCAGACGATCGGGCGGATGTCGGTGGTCGAGCGTCCGTCGATGCGCTTGCCGGTCTTCACCACGTCGCCACGCAGGATCGAGGCTTCGAGCTTTTTGATCGCCGAACCGAGGTTGATGTCGGCCAGTTGCTCTTCGCTGAGCGAGGCCTTGATCTTGTCGACGGCAGCGGCAACCGCGCTGGTGCGCTCCTGCTTGTCGGCAATCGCGAAGGCGGCGCGCATGTCGGCCTCGCCCGCGCCTTGCACGGCGGCGTAGAGGTCGGAGTAGTCCACCGGCTGGAAGTCGAAGGGCTCTTTGGCGGCGTCTTCGGCCAGGTCGATGATCAGGTCGATCACCGGCTGGATCTGTTCGTGCGCGAAAACGACGGCGCCCAGCATTTCGGCCTCGGTCAGCTCGTAGGCTTCCGATTCCACCATCATCACCGCGTCCTTGGTGCCGGCGACCACGAGGTCGAGGCGCTGGTCGGGGTTCAGGCGCAGGTCCTGCATGTCGTCGACGGTCGGGTTGAGGACGTATTCGCCATCCTCGAAGCCGACGCGGCAGCCGGCGATCGGGCCCATGAAGGGCGCGCCGGAGATGGTGAGCGCGGCCGAGGCAGCGATCATCGCGACGATGTCGGGGTCGTTGACGAGGTCATGGCTCAGCACGGTGCACATCACCAGGACTTCGTTCTTGAAGCCGGGGACGAACAGCGGGCGGATCGGACGGTCGATCAGGCGCGCGGTCAGCGTTTCCTTTTCGGTCGGCCGCGCCTCGCGCTTGAAGAAGCCGCCCGGGATCTTGCCGGCGGCATAGTATTTCTCTTGGTAGTGAACGGTCAGCGGAAAGAAATCCTGACCCGGCTTCGCCGCCTTGGCGAAGGTCACGTTGGCCATGACCGAGGTTTCGCCCAGAGTGGCGATCACGGTGCCGTCGGCCTGACGGGCAACCTTGCCCGTTTCCAGTGTGAGCGTCTCTTCGCCCCACTGCATGGTCTTCTTCGTAATGTTGAACATCAGCGTATCCTGTATGGGAGCGCTCCCGGCCCCTGCCGGGTCTCCCGTTTTGCATGGCGGCCCCATTGCCGCCGCCCCCTATCCTGTTGCACGCGCCCGGGGGCCAAAGGCGTCACGTCTCAGATGCGCGGGCCATACAGGAGAATGGACAAGAAGGAAAGGGACAGCTTGCCGCCCTTCGGCGCGCCCCCGTCACGGCAGCTGACCGTCCCGCCGAGCGGAATTTGCCCCGCTCCCGCCCAAGCGGTGCCGCATTCCCGTGCGAGAGTGTCACCTCAGGGTAGAGTCTCCGGCCACGCTCGGGCGTCGCTGACGCAGGCCGGTGGCGTGACCGTTCCAGAAGGGTAGGGGAACTGACGTGAAGAAGACCATATTCGCGCTGCTGGGCGCCTGTCTCGCGGTGCTTGCGGGCTGCGGTGAACCGACCACGAATGCGGGCAAGTCCGCGCATATCCTGGCCATGGGCGATTCCATGCTGGCTTGGAACCGGGCCGACGACATGGCGATTGCCGATCAGGTCGAGAAGATTCTGGGCCAGCCGGTGATCGACCGGTCGGTTGTCGGGGCGCATGTGATCTATCAGCTGCCGGTCAGCGGGAAGATGGGAATGAAGATCGTCAACCAGTATCGCCCCGGCGACTGGGACTGGGTGATCCTGAATGGCGGCGGCAACGATCTGTGGCTGGGTTGTGGCTGTGCGCGCTGCGAGCATCGCATGGACAAGCTGGTGGCGCGTGACGGGCGGTCGGGCGACATCGTGAACATGGTCTCGATGATCCGCGCCACCGGCGCGCGGGTGGTCTACCTTGGCTATCTGCGCAGCCCCGGCTTCGGCTCGCCGATCGAGCATTGCCACGACGAGGGCGACGAGCTGGACCGCCGGCTGCAGAAGATGGCGGCGGCCGATCCGGGCGTGTTCTTCGTGCCGCTGAGCGATCTGGTGCCGAGCGGGAATAAGAGCTTTCACGATTTCGACCATATCCACCCCTCGGTGAAGGGAAGTACCGCCATCGGTGCGCGGGTGGCGGCGGTGATCGAGGCGGCGGGGCCGGCGCGCGGGGCCAACTGAGCGGCGCGCCGGCCTGACGGTCTAGAGTGGCAGGCCGCAGGCCCTGCGAATGGCGATCTGCACCGGAGAGGGCGGCAGGGCCGGGTCGAAGTCCATCGCGGGCAGCAGCGGGGGCTGCGCCATGAACCGCGGCGCGGTCCCGTGGTGCGGCTGGGCCGCGTGCACTACGAAGGGATGGCAGAGGTAGACGGTGCCCGCCGTGCCGGTGGCGAGGGCGATCTCGCAGTCCGCGGTCGAGGCGTAGCCATCGGCCGACAGCTGCCGCAGCGTGGCGCCCGCCGGGCCATGGGGGAGCAGCTCGCGGGCGATGGCGGCATGCGAGCCCCTGCGGATTCGGGTGGGGGCGTCGTCGGGGCCGGTATCCGAGAACAGGAACAGCATCAGCAGGGCGCGTCCGCGGCTGGTGACATTCGCCCGCCAGTCCATGAAATCGGGGCTGTCGGTGCCAAAGCTCATGTCCACGTGCCAGCCGTCGTCCCCGGCGCTTTGGGTCGAGGGAAAGCGGATGGGGAAGGTGCCGAGCGCCTGCGGGGCGATCCAGCGCCCCTTGCCGGCCAGCGCGTCATAGGCGGCGCGCAGGCGCGGGGTATTGGCGGCGGCGACGAAGGGGGGCGAGGATTTCGGTCCCAGACGGATCACGGGCCGGGTCCAGGTTTCGGGGCGGCTGGAAGAGAGGCCGGTATCAGCCCAGAGCTCGGCGCGGCAGGCCTCGGCCAGGTCGCGGGGGAAGGCGTCTGGGAGCTTGATGAAACCGTCATTGATGAAGTGTTCGACCTGATCCGGTGTCAGGCGCGTGTCTTGGGAAGCAGTCATGTCACATCTCTTAACTCGGCGCCTGCGTGGCAGGGCCGGTGCGATTCAGCAGACGCCGGGGCGCCTGCGACGGAGGTCGCTCAGACTCGCGGAAAGAATGTGGACGTGAACATGATGGTGGGGATCTAGGCCGGCGGTGGCCCCGGATCAAGGCAGGGCGTGCCCCATGCAAAAAGGCTCCCGAAGATGCCTTCGGGAGCCTTCCGTGGGGTCGAGACCCCGGGGTATTCCGACGTTTAGCGGCGCAGGCCCAGACGCTCGATCAGCGAGGCGTAGCGGGCTTCGTCCTTGCCCTTGACGTAGTCCAGCAGCTTGCGGCGCTGGGCAACCATCATGAGCAGGCCGCGGCGGCCGTGGTTGTCTTTCTTGTGGGTCTTGAAGTGTTCGGTCAGCGTCGCGATGCGCGAGGACAGGATGGCAACCTGGACTTCGGGCGAACCGGTGTCGCCTTCCTTGGTTGCGTATTCCTTCATCAGGCGCTGTTTTTCTTCGGCAGTGATCGACATCGGGGTCTCCTTCAGGGTTAGAGGAATGGCGCAGGCCGGGATGTCGTCCAGCACAGGCCCGTGGAGATATGCGGCGGACGCGAATCCGGCGCACCGGCGGCGTATAGGCATGTTTCGCCGAAATGGCAAAGGAAGAATGCGCGCGGGTCAGGCGAGGCCCATGCGGGCGGCGGTGGCCTGATCGATCAGGACGAAATCGGCCTCGGCCAGCGGTCGGTTGCTGCGTATCCGCGCGTGATCGCGTCCGTCCAGGAGAAGGCGGGTTTCGCCTGGCGTGTCGGTGGCGCGCAGGTCCAGCGCCGGGGCCGCATCGAGGGAGGGGCAGACCAGCACCAGCCGTTCGTCCTCGGGGTCGAAGCGCACGGTTGCGCCGGGGGCGATGGCCTGGCCCAGGCGCGGTGCGCGGGGCGGATCGGGCAGGGGGCTGGACATCGGGCGGGCCTTCGAAGGGGCGGTGAGGGTATTTGGCCTGAGCCCGGGCCGCAGGTCAAATCCATTCGGACAGGCTGGCTACTTCCGGGTTAATTCCATGGTTCGGCCGGGCGGGCGGCGGCGATGTAGAGCGGGTGGCGCGGCTCTCCGCCTTTGGTGAGGCCCAGATGCAGCAGCGGGCGGCCGCAGGCGGCGAGCAGCGCGCGCACCTCGGCGCCGCGCCCGCGGTGCGCGCCATGGGCGCCCCAGGCGGCGAGGATGTGGCTGGCCCAGGCGGCACCCTCGAGCAGGGCGGCGTCATTCGCGGGCCCGACCGGCTGGTCCGCCGCGCGCAGGTCGCGGGGATCGGTCGCGCGCCAGGCGAAGATGTTGACTACACGGTAAGCGCCAAAGCCCATCGCCCGGGCGCGCGCCTCGCAGCGCGCGACGGTCGGGTCGTTGCGGCGCTCGTCGGCCTGCGACGGGTTCAGCATCACGAAGAGCAGGCGGCCGGCGTCCGCGTCCCAGCAGCGGGTCAGGCTGTAGCGATAGCGCTGGCAGTCGGAATAGACGACCTCGGAGCGCCGCCCCTCGGCTTCGAGCACACGGCGGATCACAGCAGGAAGTGCCGCGCCGTCAGGTCGCCGTCGAGCGTTGGGCCCCAGGGCGTATCCGCGCCGATATCGGCGATGCGCCAGTCGTCGGAGGCGTTCACCAGCGCGCCGCCGTCAAAGCGCAGCTCGGCACCGGGGGCGAGCAGGAACTGTCCGTCGTGGCCGTCGACCGTCTCAACCCCGCGCACCAGGGCGTCGAGCGCGAAGGGGCGCAGGTCGATCCGGTCGCGCGCGGCGATGCCCTTGAAGACGAAGTTGAAGGGCGTGTCGTTGGCGCTCCACCCGGCCCAGTCCAGGCGGTCCACAATCTTCACCCGGTCGGCGCCCGCGCCAGTGCGGATCACCAGTTGATCCTGGCCCTCGACCAGCCGGTTCACCACCAGACGGACCGCGTCGCGGCCGTGCGAGAGGTTGATGGCGCGGAGTTCGTTGGTGGCTATGGTCAGCTGCGCGCCAAGCGGGTCGGAGACCTGTGCGACTTCGATGTGGCGCGTGCGCAGACCGCCTGTCGATTCGATGCGCACGGTGTCGTGACCGCCGCCGGCAAATTCGACGATCCGGTCGCCGGGGTCATCGAAGACGAAGGTGTCGTGCCCGGCGCCGCCGACCATCACATCCGCACCCGCGCCGCCGTCGAGCAGGTCGCCGCCGCGCCGCCCGACCAGCAGATCGCGGCCGTCGCCCCCTTGCAGCGCATCCGCGCCAAAGCTGCCGATCAGCAGGTCGTTGCCGGCGCCGCCGTCGAGCAGTCGCAGCGCCGGCCCGCCGACAAGCAGATCGTCGGCCGGGCTGTCCAGCAGGTGCGCATAGCGGGCGCTGACCGTCTCGATGGCCGGCCGCAGTTCGTCGGCGATGCCGTGCAGGCCTTCGCCGGCGTAGCTTTCGGGCGCCCATTGCGCCTCGTAGGCCAGGATGTGGTCGCGGTGGGCGGCATAGGTGCGGCCCATCGACAGCGCCTCGGCAAAGCTGACGTCGCCGTCGTGCAGGCCGAAGGTTTCGGCCTCGATATAGCGCCGCTTGGCGATGCCGTTCTGGAACTGGGTCAGCGCGGTCTGCGACTCGTAGCGGATCTGATACCAGGCCTCGGCGCGGTGGCCCGCCTCGACCGCCGCCAGGAAATCGCCCATCTTCGAGGTGACCGCCCCGGCACCGCGGTTGTAGGTGATCGAGACCAGCGCCACCCGTTCTTCCGACAGTGGCATTCCGAGCAGATCTGCCGGCCCCTCGTAGCGGCCCACGGTCTCGCCCAGCAGGGCCTGGGCCTCGGCCAGGGTCAGCACATGAGTGAATTCGTTCAGCGCGATGGCGGTGCGGGTGGCATTGTCGGGCGCGGCGTCGATGCGCGCCAGGACGGTCTGTTCAGAGGCGGTCAGCGCGATGCCCGCCTGCTGCCACAGGGCCAGGTTGTCGCTGCGACTGAAGGTATAGCCATAGCCGATCGAGGCCGCGCCATCGCCGATGTCGCGGGCGCGGGAGAGGAACCCTTCGAGCCGGGCGAGCAGGTCGCCGACGGCGGTCTTGTAGGCGCTGGGCGTCAGAAGCTGATAGTCGAGCATGGTCGTCCTCCGGTGCGGCGCGCCGGGGTCAGGTTACAAAAACCCGGCTCGGGTGCAACTCGCCCGCCTTGTAGACCCCGACCGCCACGGCGCGGCCCTCGTACGAAGCCCAGGCCTCGTCGCCATATTCCACGTCCGAGGCCATCACCATGCCGGGGTTGCCGTTCCGCAGACGCGCCGCGCCCTCGGGGGTGCAGCGCAGTTCGGGCAGGTCGGCCAGACCGACCTCGAGCGGCTGGATATGGGCATCGAGTTCGGGCGTCTTGGCGAGGCGCTCGACCTCGTCGAGGCTGAGCCCGTCGGCGGCGTCGAAGGGCCCGGACCAGATCCGGCGCAGCTGGGTCACGTGGCCGTGACAGCCGAGTGCATGGCCGAGATCGCGCGCGATGGAACGGACATAGCCGCCCTTGCCGCAGGTCAGTTCCAGCGTGACATGGTCGACGTCGGGGCGCCCGGTCATCACCAGTTCCTCGACCCAGAGGGGGCGGGGCGCGATCTCCATCGCCTCGCCGTCGCGGGCGCGCTTGTAGGCGCGTTCGCCGTCAATCTTGACCGCGCTGAACTGCGGCGGCACCTGCATGATGTCGCCGACGAAGGCGTGCAGCGCCTCCTTGATCATTGCGTCGGTGGGGCGCAGGTCGCTGGTGGCGATCACCTCGCCCTCGGCGTCGTCGGTATTGGTGGCGATGCCGAGCCGCACGGTGAAGGCATAGGCCTTGAGCGCGTCGGTGATGTAGGGAACCGTCTTGGTCGCCTCGCCGAGCGCGATGGCGAGCACGCCGGTCGCCTCGGGATCGAGCGTGCCGGCATGGCCCGCCTTCTTGGCGCCCAGCGCCCAGCGCACCTTGTTGACCACCGCCGTCGAGGTTGGCCCCGCCGGCTTGTCGATCACCAGCCACCCCGTTACGTCGCGCCCTTTACGTGCCATGTGCTTGCGTCCCCGTTTGCGAATGGCGGCTTATACGTGAGGCTTCTGCGTGGTCAACCGGGAAGGGTCAGCCTTCCCGGACCAGCTGGATGGTGAGAGGCGCCGCGCCCTCGGCGATGGCGAGCAGGCGGTCGATGTTGGGATGCGCGCCGGGACGCGCTTTCGCATCCGCGGTGTGTTCGGCGAAGACCGCGAGGCCGTGGGCTGCGGCCTTGGCGTCGAGGAGGCCGAAGGTCTGGTGCAGATACTGGTAGACCGCGAGCGAGCCCTGCTTGCCCGGCTGGTTCTCGATCGCGGCCACTGTGGCGCCGGTCGCGTCGATCAGGTCGATGCGAGCGAGGCCGCCGATCGGGGGGATCCGGGTCAGGTTGTTCTTGAAGGCGGGGCCGGGCTGGATCATCGCGCTGTCCTTGGTTTTGGGTGCGCGGCGCGTCTAGCAGGTTCGGGGGGTGGGGGGAATGCGGGGATTGCGGTGTGGGGGCGGCGCGGTCCGACGGTCACAATAGGTTCCGAGTGGTGGGTGGATAGCGTTGGCAATGCGGACGAAGCTGATATTGAGTTCATCTGAGATCGCTCAAGGCTGCAAATACACGCCACGCCCATACCGCAGACGCTAAAGCCACGAAACGCAGCCAAGTGAAAACCGGCTGGCCTCGACGCTTCTGGCGAACACAAATCAGCCAAGCTGTTGCACTACCTATGGTCGGGCTCCAAGCGGGAATTTGACATTTGTATCAGGCTTCCGTGGCGATGACCGACGGTCAGGGCTAACTGTGCGGACGGCGATCTGTGCGGACGAAGCTGCCGGTAGAATTCAGAAGAACGAAACCGCTTCGATTGTTAAGCATAGACCGCCATCGGGCGGATTGATAAGCCTTTTGGCGACCAAGAAGTGTCAGCAGCAAAGTAAGCGGCGGATGGAAAGCACATTAACGGCCACAGGAGGTGGAAAGAGTTGGGAGATAATCCCGAACAATGCGGTGGCCGGTATCGTCCTTGCGGCGTTGTTTATCTACCTGTTCTTTCGTCATTTCCTCTTTGTCCTGATGGTCATGGATATTGTCCTAGGATGGTTGCGCCGGTTCGCTTGGTTCCCGAAAGAGGGCAAACGGCGGAAGACCCTATTTCACTGGATCATCGCGGTCGTGATGTTCATCGGGTTTTTGGCGGTCGCCGGATCAGCCGGTTGGTTACAGTTCGTGCCTCAGTAATCGACGCTGCCAACTTCCAACCAGCACAGTCTCTAAGGGCTCCAAGCGGGCAATTGACAGTGCTATCACGCTTCTATGGCGACGACCGACGGTCAAAGGGAACTGTGCGGAAGGAGAGCTTTTCGGAGGGAACGGATGTTAATCTTTGGCTAATTGATTGGGGATGAGTTCCGCCTTCATCCAGTGGGTTTCTGTTTGAATGTGACCTGCCCTGACATATTTTCCTACATGTCTGGGCATGTCGCTTTCCGGGAAAGAAGCTGCAATCCTTGCCACAAAGCCTTCTTGATTCGTCAGGTCGAGCGCCTGCGCCAGGTCATCGAACAGACCTGCACGGTAAGCCCCTCTATAAAGCGTTGAAACAGGCTGGATGCCCAGTTCCTCAAAGCGGGCCAATGTCAGATCCCACGACTGGATTTCATCTTCGATAATCCAAGCGAAGCCTAAAAAATACGACGGCAGAGCATCATAGGCGACCAAATGGCGGGCATACAGGTTCTCTCCAACAATACGTTCACCCTTTGCCAGAAACGGTGAAATCCCTGCCGCAAATGCCTTGAGCCAGTCTCGTGATGGATGATGACGGCTATCCGGGCTGCGTGCATGACAACCGGCTGCGTGAATTGTAGTATTCTCACCATCCATCTTTTCGGTGACAACGAGGTCATCCACCATCAGGCCTTCGAGCGATGACATAATCTTGTCGTCACTCGTGGCGCCAGATGAAATCGGGAGGTGGAAGGTGCGACCATATTTCTTCTTAGCGATGCAATAGCACGATGGCCGACGGGCAGCTATGGGCTCCAGACCCTCGCGCAATGCAACCCTCACCCCGCCGGGGCGCCCGATCTCTGGCGGCGGGGGGCGAGGCGGGCGGCGAGGGCGAGGATGAGGCCGGCGACGGTGGCGATCATGCCGGCGGCGCTGACGGCGTCCTGGGCGCCGAGCCAGAGCGGGCCGTAGCCGGCGAGCACGTAGCCGATGACGGCGGAGAGGGTCGCGAAGAGGACGCTCCAGCCGATCTGGCGTTCCAGCCGGTCGGTCATCAGCCGGGCGGCGGCGGGGGGGCAGATGAACATGGCGATGACGATGATCGAGCCGACCGCGTCGAAGGCGGCCACCGCGGCCACGGCGGCGACGATCACCAGCGCCAGTCCAAGCGCGCCGGTGCGGATGCCGATGGTGCGGGCGAAGCCTTCGTCGAAGGTGGATATCTTGAGCGCGCGCCAGAACAGGGCGATGAACAGGGCGACCCCGGCGAGCGTTACCGCCATGCGGAAGAGCTCGGGCGGGAGGCCGGCCAGCGCGGCGGGGTCGAGCAAGGAGGCCCAGCCCTCGGCGTCGAGCCAGATCAGGCTTTCGAGGTTGCCGTAAAGCGCGTGTTCGACGTCGAGATGGACGCTGGAGGTGTCGGATTGCTCGAGCAGCAGCACGCCGCCGGCGAACATCGAGGTGAAGACGACGCCCATGGCCGCGCCGGGTTCGATCCGCCCGAGGCGGCGGATGGCCTCGATCAGGGCGACCGCCAGCACCGCCGCGCCGGCCGCGCCCAGCATCATCGGCCAGGTGGCGACCATGCCGGTCAGCAGGAAGGCGACGACGATGCCGGGGAGGACGACGTGACTGATGGCGTCGCCGATCAGCGCCTGACGCCGCAGCACCAGGAAGTTGCCGGGCAGGGCGCAGGCGATGGCCGCGAAGATGCCGATCAGCATTGGTGGCAGCGAGAGGGGGACGAATTCGGCGCCGCTCATGCCGGGACGCTCCTGGGGCCGCCGATCTGGCGGTCGATCTCGGCGATCTGGTCGGCGGTCATCACCGTCTCGATGTCGCGCAGGCCGTCGTAGAGGGCGGCGGCGGCCTCGTGGGCAAGGTCGCGGCGCACGATCTCCCAGCGCTTTTCGTCGCGCAGGGCCTTGGCGGCGCGGGCGCGGCCGGCCTCGGTTGCCACGCCGTCGGCGCGGGCCAGCCCGGCGCGGCGCAGCAGGCGCAGGGTCAGGCGTTCGTAGATCGGCTGGCCCTGGGCGAGCGCCAGCAGGCCCTGGCGCAGGTGCACCTGACGGCGGTACCAGAGGTGGCGCAGCAGGGCGGCGAGCACGCCGCGCGAGGGCGCGAGGAAGAGCGAGAAGGCGAAGAGCGCGAAGGCCACCAGCACGATGATCGGCCCGGTCGGCAGTCTTGGCGCGGTGGCCGAGACGGCGGCCCCGGCATAGCCGGCGAGGCCGCCCATCGCGCCGGCGAGCAGGGCGACCATGCCGGCGCGGTCGGTCCAGAAGCGGGCGGCGACGGGGGGGATGATCAGCAGGGCGACGATCAGGATCAGCCCGACGATCTTCAGCCCGATGACGGTGACGGCCATGACCAGCCCCATCATGGCAAGGTCGACGCGGTGGGTGTCGATGCCGCGCGCGGCGGCGTATTCGGGGTCGAAGGCCACCAGCGTCATCGGCCGGTGCAGGACGAGGACCAGCGCCAGCACCAGCGCGCCGCCGATCAAGATGGCGACGGCGTCGTTCCAGAGCATCCCCGTGGTCGAGCCGAGCAGGAAGGATTCAAGGCCCGCCTGCCGCCCCGAGGTCATGGTCTGGATGACGGTCAGCAGCACGATGCCGAAGCCGAAGAAGACCGAGAGGACCGCGCCGATGGCCGCATCCTCGGCCAGCCGTGTGTTGCGGGTGAGCCAGCCCATGCACAAGAGGCCCGCCCAGGCCGAGAGGGCCGAGCCGGCCATCAGGCCGAAGAGGTTGCGCCCCTCGCCGCCGAGGGCGACCATCAGGATGAAGGCCAGCCCGACGCCGGGCAGGGTGGCGTGCGAGATGGCGTCGCTGACCAGCGCGCGTTTGCGCAGGAAGAGGAAGGTGCCGGTGATGCCCGCAGCGACGCCCAGCAGCGCCGCGCCGATGGTCACGAGCGAGGCGTTGTAGCCGAGTTGCAGCAGCAGCGCGTCGGTGAGCATGGCCCTATCCCAAGGCGCGCGAGAGCTGGTCGACCTGCGCGGTGGCGAGACGGCCGCCGTAAGTCGCTTGCAGGGTGTCGGCGGTGAAGGTCGTCTCGACTGGGCCTTCGGCGACCTTGCGGGTGGCGATCAGGAAGACGTCGTCGAAATAGTCGCGCACGGTGGCGAGGTCGTGGTGCACCACGACGACGGTGCGGCCCTCGGCCTTCAGCGCCTTCAGGACGCCGATGATCGCCTTTTCGGTGGCCGCATCGACTCCGGCGAAGGGTTCGTCGAGCAGGTAGAGGTCCGCGCCTTGCGCCAGCGCGCGGGCGAGGAAGACGCGCTGTTGCTGGCCGCCCGAGAGCTGGCCGATCTGGCGGTCGGCGAAATCGCGCATCCCGACGCGGTCGAGACAGTCGAGCGCGCGCGCCTTGTGGCTGCCCAGCACGCGGCCGAGCAGGCCCAATTCGCGGTAGAGGCCCATGAGGACGACGTCGATCACGCGGGTGGGGAAATCCCAGTCGACGCTGGCGCGCTGCGGCACATAGGCGATCCGGCCGCGCATCGCGTCGAGCGGCTGGCCGAAGGCGCGGACCTGTCCCGAGAGGGGCCGCACGATCCCGAGCGCGGCCTTGAGCAGGGTGGATTTGCCAGCGCCGTTCGGCCCGATGATCGCGGTCATCCGGCCGGGGCGCACGGTCATGTCGACCGAGAAGACGGCGGGTTTCTGGCCATAGGAGACGGTCAGGCCGCGGATGGCCAGCGGGCTGTCCTGGGGGATTGTCTGCTCTTCCGAAGGGCTTGCGAGTTCCAGCATCAGAGGCCCACCGTCAGCTTGCCGTCCATGCCGCGCGCGGGCACATCGGCCCCGAGCGCGCCGGCGATGACGGTCACGTTGTGGTCGATCATGCCGAGATAGGTGCCCTCGTAGCTGCCGTCGGGCCCCATCGCGTCGCTGTAGAGCTCGCCGCCGATGCGCACGGTGTGGCCCTTGGAGGCGGCACCTTCGACAAGGGCGCGGATGTTGCGGTCGGAGACCGAGCTTTCGACGAAGACCGCCGAGATCTGACGGTCGACCAGCACGTCGACCAGTTGGGCGATGCGGTTCAGGCCGGCCTCGCTTTCGGTCGAGATGCCCTGGATGCCGAGCACCTCGATATCGAAGTCCTGACCGAAATAGCCGAAGGCGTCATGGGCGGTGACAAGCACGCGCTTGGCCTCGGGCACCTTTGCCATGGCCTCGGCGGCATAGGCGGCAAGGCGGTCGATGTCGGCCTGATAGGCCACGGCATTGGCGGCGAAGGTTTCGGCGGCGTCGGGGCTGGCGGCGGTCAGCGCGTCGCGGACGGCGGGAATGACGTCCTTCCAGAGGCGCGGCGACATCCAGACGTGGGGGTCGAACTTGTCGGCATATTGCGCATGGGCGCGCAGCCGGTCACGGGGCAGGCTGTCGGCCACGGCCACCACCTGCCGCTTGCGCGCGAGATCCTGGAAGAACTCTTCCATCTGCGCCTCGAGATAGAGACCGTGCCAGAGCACCAGATCCGCGCGGGTAAGGGCGACGATGTCGCTGCGGGTCTGGCGGTAGGAATGGGGATCGACGCCGGGGCCCATCAGCCCCTTGACCGTCACCAGATCGCCGCCGACTTGGCGGGCGGCGTCGGCGATCATGCCGGTCGTCGCAACGATGTTCAGAGGGGCCTGCGCCGAGGCGCGGGTCGCAAGCGGGAGGGCGGCCAAGCCCAGAAGGAAATGTCGTCGCGTTGTCATGGTCAACCGTGATTTCATCGCTTCGGCTTGAATATGCAACTCATTCGCAAGAAGTCAATGAGATTGAGAATTATTCGCATCTAGGATCGGCCAGGTGCCGCGCGGATGGGCAGGGGCTCGCTTGACCGGGGTTGGGGGCGCATGCGAAGTTGCGGGCCGGAAATGGCTGCGGAGGACGCCCGATGACAACTGCCGCCGCGGAACGCACCGCGCAGCTGCCGCAGGTCGCCGAGCCGCGCAATCCGGGGATGGACCTGGACATGGACTGGGTCCGGGGCGTGCAGGCCAATACCTCGGCCATCGAGCGGCGCGCGGCGACATTGCCGGGGCGGCGGTCGGTCAAGAAGGCGCATCAGGCGGCCTGGCTGCTGCGCGCGATCAGCTGCATCGACCTGACGACCCTGTCGGGCGACGATACCGAGGCGCGTGTCCGTCGGCTCTGTGCCAAGGCGCGCCAGCCGGTCGCGCCGGCGCTGCTGGAGGCGCTGGGAATGGAGCGGCTGACGGTGGGGGCGGTCTGCGTCTATCATGACATGGTCGCTGCGGCGGTGGAGGCGCTGGAGGGGTCGGGCATTCCGGTTGCCGCCGTCTCGACCGGATTTCCGGCCGGGCTGTCGCCCTTCCACCTGCGCCTGGCCGAGATCGGCGAGAGCGTGAAGGCGGGGGCGCAGGAGATCGACATCGTGATTTCGCGCCGCCATGTGCTGGGTGGCAACTGGCAGGCGCTCTATGACGAGATGCACGCCTTTCGTGCGGCCTGCGGGGCCGCGCATGTGAAGGCGATCCTGGCGACGGGGGAGTTGGGCACGCTGCGCAACGTTGCCCGCGCCTCGCTGGTCTGCATGATGGCGGGGGCGGATTTCATCAAGACCTCGACGGGCAAGGAGAGCGTGAACGCCACGCTGCCGGTGTCGCTGGTGATGGTCCGCGCGATCCGGGAGTATCACGAGCGGACGGGGATCCGCATCGGCTATAAACCGGCCGGGGGGATTTCCAAGGCGAAGGACGCGCTGGTGTATCTGTCGCTGATGAAGGACGAACTGGGCGACCGCTGGCTGCGGCCCGACCTGTTCCGCTTTGGCGCGTCGTCACTGCTGGGCGATATCGAGCGGCAGCTGGAGCATTACGTGAGCGGCGCCTATTCGGCGGGGTATCGTCATGCGATGGGGTAGGGCGCCGGGCGAGCGCCCGCCGGCGGCTTTGCCGCCTTGTTCCGGGCGGTTGGTTGTCTCGACCGGCGGCGGTACATCGCAAGAAGGACACAGAGCATGACCGTGAGCGAGATTTTCGAGAGCATGGACTATGGCCCCGCCCCCGAAAGCGCCGCCGAGGCGCTGGCCTGGCTGGTCGACATGGGCGACCGCTTTGGTCATTTCATCGACGGGGGCTTTACTGAGCCCGGCGATGGGTTCGATTCGAAGAACCCCGCCACGGGCGAGACGCTGGCGACGCTGACGCAGGCGACGCAGCAGGATGTGGATGCCGCGGTGAAGGCCGCGCGCAGGGCGCAGGGCAAGTGGGAGCGGCTGGGCGGGCCGGGGCGGGCGCGCTATCTCTATGCCATCGCGCGGCTGCTGCAGAAGCATGCGCGGCTGTTCGCCGTGCTGGAAACGCTCGACAACGGCAAGCCGATCCGCGAGAGCCGGGACATCGACGTGCCGCTGGCGCAGCGGCATTTCTATTACCACGCGGGCATGGCGCAGCTGATGGAGGAGGCGCTTCCGGGGCGGGTGGCGCTGGGCGTCTGCGGGCAGATCATCCCCTGGAACTTCCCGCTGCTGATGCTGGCCTGGAAGGTCGCGCCGGCGCTGGCGATGGGCAATACCGTGGTGCTGAAACCGGCGGAATATACCTCTCTGACCGCGCTGCTCTTCGCCGATATCTGCCGGCAGGCGGGGCTGCCGAAGGGTGTGGTCAACATCGTCACCGGCGATGGCGCGGTGGGCGAGATGATCGTCAAGGCGGAGGTGGACAAGATCGCCTTTACCGGCTCGACCTCGGTCGGTCGCCGGATCCGGGAGGCGACGGCCGGGTCGGGCAAATCGCTGACGCTCGAGCTGGGCGGCAAGTCGCCGTATATCGTTTTCGAGGACGCCGACATCGACAGCGCCATCGAGGGGCTGGTGGATGCGATCTGGTTCAACCAGGGGCAGGTCTGCTGCGCCGGCTCGCGGCTGCTGGTGCAGGAGGGCATCGCCGAGCGGTTCCACGAGCGGCTGCGCGCGCGGATGGACAAGCTGCGCATCGGCGATCCGCTGGACAAATGCATCGACGTGGGCGCGCTGGTCGATCCGGTGCAGCTGGCGGCCGTGCGCGAAATGGTCGAGGGCAATGCCGCCGGGCAGATGTATCAGGCGCGGGTGCCGCTGCCGGCACGGGGGTGTTTCTATCCACCGACGCTGATTGCGGGCCTCGCGCCGTCGGATGCGCTGATGCAGGAGGAGATTTTCGGTCCCGTCCTCGTGTCCTGCACCTTCCGCACGCCATCCGAGGCGGTCGAGCTGGCCAACAACACGCGCTATGGGCTGGCGGCGACGGTCTGGACCGAGAACGTGAACCTCGCGCTCGATATCGCGCCGAAGCTGGCGGCGGGGGTGGTCTGGGTGAATGCGACCAACCTGTTCGACGCGGCGGCCGGGTTCGGCGGGGTGCGGGAGAGCGGGTTCGGGCGCGAGGGCGGCTGGGAGGGGCTGGCGGCCTATACCAAACCTGTCGGGACAGCCCGCGTGTTGAAACGGGTGGACGCCTTTGATGGGGCCGGCGGCCCTGCCGATCCGATCGACCGCACCGCCAAGCTCTATGTCGGGGGCAAGCAGGCGCGGCCCGACGGCGGCTATTCCCGCGCGGTCTGGTCTCGTTCGGGCGCCTTGCTGGGGCATGTGGGCCTTGGCAACCGCAAGGATGTGCGCAATGCGGTCGAGGCGGCGCAGGGTGCGGCGGGCTGGGCGAAGACGACCGGGCATCTGCGGGCGCAGATCCTCTATTACATCGCCGAGAACCTGTCGGCGCGCGCGACGGAGTTCGCCCGTCGGCTGGATGCGATGACCGGCACGCGCGGCGGCGCGAAGGAGGTCGAGGCCAGCATCCAGCGGCTGTTCACCTATGCGGCCTGGGCGGACAAATACGACGGCCGGGTGCATGGCGTGCCGATCCGGGGCGTGGCGATTGCGATGAACGAACCGGTGGGGGTGATCGGCGCGCTCTGCGCCGACGAGGCGCCGCTGCTGGGGCTGGTCTCGGTCATGGCGCCGGCGCTGGCGATGGGCAACCGCGTGGTGCTGGTCGCCTCGGAGCCCTATCCGCTGGCGGCGACGGATTTCTACCAGGTGCTCGACACCTCGGACGTGCCGGCGGGCGTGGTCAATATCCTGACCGGAAGCCATGCCGAGCTGGCCGGGCCGCTGGCCGGGCACCTGAACCTCGATGCGATGTGGAGCTTTTCCTCGACGCCGCTGTCGGAGGCGGTCGAGCGGGCCTCGGCCGGCAATCTCAAGCGCACCTGGGTGAACGACGGGCGGGCGCGGGACTGGTTCGCCAATGACAGCGCCGAGTGGCTGGCGCAGGCGAGCGAGGTGAAGAATATCTGGGTGCCCTACGGGGAATAGGGGGCGGCATCCGCCGCCCGCGCCCGTTCCGGCCGCGCAATCGCGCTTTGCGCGATGCCTGCGGCGCAGGTATTTTTCAACCAGAGAAGCATGGGGCGGGCGCTGGCTGTCTCTCTACGTCCCGGAAGCCTCGGGGGGCGGGCGGAGCGCTGTAATCGAGCCGAGCGGAAGAACATAACTTTCCGATCCGCGTCATGGGTGGCGCAAATCCCCTCTGTCCTGTCGGGTTTGGGCGTGGGTTTTTGGGCCCGAACTGCGCTATAAGTCGCGAAATGCTAGGAGGCAGCCATGGCCGAGACCATCCGTTTCACGCTTGACGGGACCGAGATCGACGCGCCGAAGGGCCTGACGATCTGGGAGATCGCCAACGGCCGCGGGCTGGTGATCCCGCATCTCTGCCACAAGCCGGCGCCGGGCTATCGCCCTGACGGCAACTGCCGCGCCTGCATGGTCGAGATCGAGGGCGAGCGCACCCTGGCCGCCTCGTGCATCCGCGAGCCCGCGCAGGGGATGGTGGTCAAGACCGCGTCGGAGCGCGCGGTGAAGGCGCGGGCGATGGTGACCGAGCTGCTGGTGGCGGACCAGCCGAAGCGGGAGGAGGCGCATGACCGCTCGTCGCATCTGTGGGACATGGCCGATCTGAACGGCGTGACCCACAGCCGGTTTCCGGCGATGGAAAAGGATCATATACCGCTGCTGGACGACAGCCATGTCGCCATGCGGGTCAATCTCGATGCCTGCATCCAGTGCAATCTGTGTGTGCGCGCCTGCCGCGAGGTGCAGGTCAACGACGTGATCGGCATGGCGGGGCGGGGGCATTCGGCCTATCCGGTCTTCGACATGGACGACCCGATGGGCGCCTCGACCTGCGTGGCCTGCGGCGAATGCGTGCAGGCCTGCCCCACGGGCGCGCTGATGCCGGCGACGGTGCTGGACGACGCCCAGCAGGGCGACAGCGCGGATTACGACAGTGAGGTCGCCAGCGTCTGCCCCTTCTGCGGCGTGGGCTGCCAGGTGTCGCTGAAGGTCAAGGACGGGCGGGTGAAATATGTCGAGGGGATTGACGGGCCGGCGAACGAGGGGCGGCTGTGCGTCAAGGGGCGCTTCGGGTTCGACTATATCCACCACCCGCACCGCCTGACGGTGCCGCTGATCCGCCGCGAGGATGCGCCGGCCAAGGGGCTGAACGTCGATCCGGGTAACTGGCAGAGCCATTTCCGGGAAGCCAGCTGGGAAGAGGCGATGGACTTTGCCGCCCGTGGCCTGAAGGGGCGGGGGCGCGAGGTAGCGGGCTTTGGCAGCGCCAAATGCACCAACGAGGAAGCCTACCTGTTCCAGAAGTTCATCCGGCAGGGGTTCGGGCACAACAACGTCGATCACTGCACGCGGCTGTGCCATGCGTCGTCGGTCGCGGCGCTGATGGAGAACGTCGGCTCGGCCGCTGTGACCGCGACCTTCAACCAAATCGAGAACGCGGATGTCGCCATCGTCATCGGCGCCAATCCGGTCGAGAACCACCCGGTTGCCGCGACCTATTTCAAGCAGTTCGCCAAGCGCGGCGGCAAGCTGATCGTGATGGATCCGCGCGGTGTCGGCCTGCGCCGCTTTGCCTCGCACATGCTGCAGTTCCGGCCCGGCGCGGATGTGGCGATGCTGAATGCGATCATGCATGTGATCGTGGAGGAGGAGCTGTACGACCGGCAGTATGTCGAGGCCTATACCGAGAACTTCGCCGCCGAGGTCGCGCATCTGAAGGATTTTGCGCCCGAGAAGATGGCCGAGGTCTGCGGCATTCCGGCCGAGGTGCTGCGCGACGTGGCGCGGACCATTGCGCGGGCCGAGGCGGGGATGATCTTCTGGGGCATGGGGGTAAGCCAGCACATCCACGGCACCGACAACTCGCGATGCCTGATCTCGCTGGCGCTCATGTGCGGCCATGTCGGGCGGCCCGGCACCGGGCTGCATCCGCTGCGCGGGCAGAACAACGTGCAGGGGGCGTCGGATGCGGGGCTGATCCCGATGTTCCTGCCGGATTACCAGAGCGTGACGGATGACGGCGTGCGGTCGGCCTTCAGCGAGGTCTGGCAGTCGGGCGACTTCTCGAACCAGAAGGGGCTGACCGTTACCGAGATCATGGATGCGGTCCATGAGGGGCAGATCAAGGCGATGTATATCCTGGGAGAGAACCCGGCGATGTCGGACCCGGATGTGGAACATGCCCGCGACGCGCTGGCGAAGCTCGATCACCTGGTGGTGCAGGACATTTTCCTGACGGAAACGGCGAACTATGCCGACGTGATCCTGCCCGCCTCGGCCTTTGCCGAGAAATCGGGGACCGTGACCAATACAAACCGCCAGGTGCAGATGGGCCGGCCCGCCGTGCCGCCGCCGGGGCAGGCGCGCGAGGACTGGGCGATCACGGTGGATCTGGCGCGGCGCTGCGGGCTGGACTGGCACTATGACAGCCCGGCGGATGTCTTTGCCGAGATGAAGCGGACGATGAAGAGCTTTGACAACATCACCTGGGACCGGCTGGCGTTGGAGAACGCAGTGACATACCCCTCGCTCTCGCCCGAGGATCCGGGGCAGCCGATCGTCTTTGGCAGCGGCTTTCCGCGCGCCGGGGGGCGGGCGAAGTTCACGCCGGCAAGCGTGATCGCCCCCGCCGAGGCGCCGGATGCGGACTATCCGATGATCCTGACGACGGGGCGGCAGCTGGAGCACTGGCACACCGGCTCGATGACGCGCCGGTCCAGGGTGCTGGATGCGGTGGAGCCGGAGGCGAATTGCTCGCTCCATCCCTCGACCCTGCGCCGGCTGGGGGTCGAGCCGGGCGGGATGCTGCGGCTGACCACGCGGCGGGGCAGCATCGAGATCATGGCCCGCGCCGACCGCGCGGTGGCGCCCGACATGGTCTTCCTGCCCTTCGCCTATGTCGAAGCGGCGGCGAACGTGCTGACCAATCCGGCGGTCGATCCCTATGGCAAGATCCCCGAGTTCAAGTTTTCGGCGGTGCGGGTGGAGCCGGCGGGTGTGCCGGCGGCGGCGGAGTGATGCAGAAATCCGGGCGCGGGGTGGCGGCGTCATGGTGAAGCCCGACCGTTTCCTGGCCGATCTCGAAACCCTGCGCGGCTTTGGTGCGGCGGGGGTGGGCAAGGGGGTGATCCGTCCGGCCTTTTCCGAAGCCGATATCGCGGCGCGGAAGTGGCTGGCGGCGCGGATGGAGGAGGCGGGGCTGGTGCCGCATTTCGATCCGGCGGGCAACCTGTTCGGGCTGGCCGAGGGCCGCTCGCTGCTGCTGGGGTCGCATTCCGACAGCCAGCCCGAGGGCGGCTGGCTGGACGGGGCGCTGGGCGTGATCGCGGCGCTGGAGGTGGCGCGGGCCGCGCGCGCGGCGGGCGGGCCGGCGGTTTCGGTCGTCAGCTTCCAGGACGAGGAGAGCCGGTTCGGCGTGACCACCGGCAGCGCGATCTGGTCGGGCACCCTGCCGCTGGACGAGGCGGATCCGCTGACCGATCATTCCGGCGTGCGTTTTGCCGAGGCGCGGGGGCGCATGGCGGCGCTTGCGGGGGACTTCGTCGATCCTGGGCGGTTCACCGGCTATATCGAGCTGCATATCGAACAGGGGCCGGTGCTGGATACCGCGGGCGAGCGGATCGGCGTGGTCAGCGACATTGTCGGCATCCGGGACATGCGTATCACCTTCAGCGGTCAGCAGAACCATGCCGGCACCACGCCGATGCACCTGCGGCGCGACGCCTTCCAGGCGCTGGGCGCCTTCAATGCGGCGATTGCCGAGCGGTTTCGGAATGTGGTCACGCCGGCCTCGGTCTGGACCATCGGGCATGTGACGCTGCATCCCAATGCCTCGTCCATCGTGCCGGGGCGGGCGACCTTCTCGATGCAGTGGCGCGACGGGGACACGGCGCGGCTGGCGCGGATGGAGGAAATCGTGCGCGCCACCGCGCAGGAGATCGCGCAGGAGCGGGGGCTGGGCCTGAGCTTTGGGCCGCTGCTGGGGCTGGAGCCGGTGACGATGGACGCGCGGCTGCGCGCCGCGCTGGAGACCGGGGCCGAGGCTGTCGCGCCGGGCAAGTGGCGCAAGCTGCCGTCGGGGGCGCTGCATGACGCGACCAACGTGGCGCGGCTGATGCCGGTGGCGATGCTGTTCGTGCCCTCGATCGGCGGCATCAGCCACGATTTCGCCGAGGATACCGCGGACGACGACCTGGTGGCGGGGCTGGAGGTGCTGGCGCGGGCCGCGGATATTGTCGGGCGCGGGTGACGCCACCCGTTGAACCTGCCGCGCCGAGCCTCTAGGTTCCACCGGAACGCTCCATGGAGACGAGACGCGATGCAGTATGACCTCAACGACGATGACGAGACCCGCCCCGAAGAGCAGACGGATGCGCCGCCGACCGGCAAGGCGGAACAGCTGTTCTTCAAGTCGCGCAACGTCATCATCACCGGCGCCATCGACGACAAGGTGGCGCGCCGCGCCGTGATGCAGCTGCTGGCGCTGGCAGAGGACAGCGACGAGCCGATCAACGTCTTCATCTCCTCGCCCGGCGGCCACGTCGAATCCGGCGACATGGTGCATGACATCATCAAGTTCATCCGCCCCAAGGTGCGCACCATCGGCTCGGGCTGGGTGGCGAGCGCGGGGGCGCTGATCTTTGTCGGGGCCGAGCGCGAGAACCGCTATTGCCTGCCCAACACGCGGTTCCTGCTGCACCAGCCCTCGGGCGGGATCGGCGGACAGGTCAGCGACCTGATGATCCAGGCCGAGCAGATCCGCATCATGTCGGAGCGCTTCCACAAGCTGTTCGCCGAGGCCACCGGCCAGACGCCCGAGAAGATCGCCGAGGACACCCGGCGAGATTTCTGGCTGACCACCAAGGAGGCGCTGGATTACGGGCTGGTCGGCAAGCTGATCCATTCCGTCGACGAACTGTCCTGAGGATGAGCGATCCGCGCAAGCTGCTGGCCGTTCTGATCGATGCGGACAATATCTCTGCGAAATATGCCGATGCGATGTTCGAGGAGATCGCCTCGCTGGGCGAGGCGAGTATCCGGCGCATCTATGGCGATTTCGCCGGGGGTGGTCCGCAGGGGTGGAGCAAGGACAAGCTGGCGGCGCTGGCCATCGTGCCGCACCAGCAGTTCGCGAATACCACCGGCAAGAACGCCAGCGACATCGCGCTGGTGATCGATGCGATGGACATCCTGCATTCGGGCCGGTTCGACGGGTTCGTGCTGATCTCGTCGGACAGCGATTTCACCCGTCTGGCCAGCCGCATCCGCGAGCAGGGGCTGGATGTCTTCGGCATGGGGATGCGCAAGACGCCCATGGCCTTCGTGAAGGCCTGCAAGCGGTTCATCTATGTCGAGAACCTGGTGCCGGATACCAAGGCCAAGCCACGCCCCGAGCCGGTGAAGCCGGCCGAGACTGTGGCGGCACCGGCGGCGGCCGAGGCGCCGGCAGCGCTGGAGGATCCGAGCAAGCTGGTGATCCGGGCGATGGATGCGATCAACCAGGATGACGAATGGTTCACCCTCGGCCAGATCGGGCAGTATATCAGCGCGGCGAACCCGGACTTCGATACGCGCAGCTATGGGAAGAAGAAGCTCAGCGATCTGATCAAGGAGCTGAAGCTGTTCGAAACCCGGGTGGGCGAAGGCAATCAGCTGATGGTGCGCCGGCTGGATTGACCCATTTTCAGGCGTCCCAGCTGGGACGGGGGGTCAACTATCTGATTTTGCTACAGATTATCGGAGTGACGATTCCGGGGCGCCCGGCGTCCCGGTTTCCGCCACGTCACGGCAGCCGCGCCAGTTCGGCCGCCACCAGTTTCTGCAGGCGCCAGAGCTGGCCGTCGCGGATGCCGTGGGCGCCCAGCGATTTCATCGTTTCGTGCAGGTATTCGACGTTCGAGCCGGCATGGCCGCAGGCGCGCGCGATCAGGCGGGCGGTGGCGTCGATGCCGAGATCGGTGCGGAGTTGCTCGCCTGCCGGGGGCGCGTAGAAGGTGAGGGCGGAGAGGGGGCCCTGCGCCGTCTCGACCGTCAGCCAGGTGCGCGAGCCGAGCAGCTGGTCATACGGCGTTTCGCGCCGCACCAGGGCCGCGACGGATTGGTGGATCTGCGTTTCGGGCACCTGCTGCGCCAGCCCGGTGCAGCGGCCGCCGGGCAGCAGGGCCATCATAAGTCCGGGGGCGTCGGGCGTGCCGCGCCAGGAGGTGAGTTCGATGCAGAAGGCGCGATGCCAGCCGTGGACCACGCCGCGCAGGGTGGCAGCGGGTTCGAACTCGGGTTTCCACAGCAGAGAGCCATAGGCGAAGACATAGAGTGGCCCGGGCGGACGCTCGGCGAGGATCGTGTCGGCCTCGGCGGCGATGGCGGCGTCGTCCAGCCGGGTCCAGCCGTCCAGTTCGGAGTCGTCCGGTTCCGGAACGCATCGGAAGGCGCGGGAGACAAGGTGATCGGTCAGATGCATAGGGCGGGACATGGGGCGATTTCTCTGCGCTGCGGCGGCAGTGTCAAGGGGTGCCGGGAGGAAAGGCCTTGCCCGCGCCCGGACAGGCGGGCCAACCTACAAATCTTTTGCACTGTCGGCGGTTTCGCGTAAAAATTGAAACAGCCAAAACCCTGACAATCCATTGAGTTAGGGTTTCAGCTGTTTACGAGACATTTTATGTGGAGTTTGACCATGAATTCTAGGTTTGGGCTTGCTGTCATCGCGCTGGTCGGGAGCGCGATCTGCGCCTCGGCCGCGCAGGCGGAATGCAAGGGCACCAACGGTCGCGGCTGGGCCAGTGGCAAGGGGCAGGGCGAATTCGAGATGACGACCAAGGACAAGAGCTGCAAGATCAGCTATGTCGGCTTCATCTTCGAAAATCCGAAGAAACGCATTGAGGCGATGGAGGTCGCGCTGACCAAGGCGCCGAGCAACGGGACTGTGTCGATCGTTCCGGGCAAGGGGCTGCTTTACACGCCTGCGGCGGGCTTCAAGGGCAAGGACAGGTTCTGCACCAAGAACACCACCCCCGAAGTCAAAGGCCAGTCGCTGCGCGGCTGCATCACTGTTACGGTGCGCTGAGCGGCGCGTTTTCTGTCGGGCGCCGGTCCCTCTGGCCCGGCGTCTTGACTTCGACCGATGGGTTGCCCATCTTTCAGGCATGATCACGCGGCACGCCTTTTCCCGGTTTCTTCTGCTGACCCGAGCCTTCGCTCGGGCGGTCTGAAGTCCGGCGTTTCCGCGACCTCCCGAGATACTTTTCCCCTGACCTGGAATGACGACGGGCCTTGGCCCGTCTGTGGAGAACGATCATGTCGATTTGCGAGCAGAACCGCCTGCGGGCGGGCCCCGCCCTCACGCCTCCGGCTTTCGATCCGGCGGAGTATGCGCTGACGCCAGAGGTGCGGGAGTGGCTGGGGCCGATGCTGGAGGATGCGGAGCTGCCCGGCGCGGTGGCCGAGATCCTGCGGGCCAAACGAGCGGGCGCGCGGACCGTGGCGCCGGACGAGCCGCGTGCCCTGCCGGGACGGCAGGTGGTCTACATGGCCAGTGGCGGCGGGGCGCAGAGCGCCTGGCTAACCGATGCGCCGGCGGCGCAGGCCGGGCAGGTTTCGGTGGTTTCGCTGCTGGGGGCAACGCTGCTGGGTATGAGGCCGCTGCAACGCGCGCCGCTGCCGCGCGACGGCGGCGTTGCAACGCTGGTGGTGCTGGCCATCGCGGCGGACTGACGGGCCGAGACCTTAACACTGAACACGAAGAGCGCCGCCGATCTGGCGGAAATGAAAGGACATATCATGACCACAAATACTCAGAGACCGCAGCGGCAGCCGAAAATCGTTCTGGCGCGCGAGACGATGGCGCGCATCGAGGCGCTGGCCGAAGGGGCGCTGCAGCGCAATCCCGCCCTGGCCGATCTGTTGCTGGAGGAACTGAACCGCGCCAAGGTGGTCTCGGGCGACCGCTTGCGCGCCGATATCGTTGCGATCGGGCGGCCGGTGACCTATCGCGACGAGACCAGCGGGCAGGAGCATACGGTGACGCTGGTGTTCCCCGAGGAGGCCGATATCTCGCAGGGGAAAGCCTCGCTGATGACACCGGTGGGTGTGGCGCTGATCGGGCTGGCGGTGGGCGCGACCTTCCGCTGGACGGCGGGGGACGGCGAGGCGCGCGCGGTGACGGTGCTGAGCGTGGGCGAGCCCTAGGCGCTCAGACGCCGTAGCGGGCGAGGAAGGTGTCGACGGCATTGCTGACAACGGCGGCGATCTCTTCCGGAGAAAACTTGGTCTGGATGCCGAAAACCGCGCGATTCCAGAGCCTTGCCTTGCAAAGTTCGGCGAATTGTTCGGCCGCCATGTCGAGGTCGTCGATGCGCAATTCGTTGCGCGCGACGGCCTCGGCCATATAGGCGCGGAGCTGGCTTTTGCCGTTCTCGGGGCCGTTGATGTAGAAGGTGCGCGCCAGTTCGGGAAAGCGGTCGCGTTCGGCCAGACAGGTGCGAAAGCATTGCTGGGCGAAGTCCGAGAGCAGGAAGGGCACGATCTGCTGGGCCGCGATGGTCAGCACCTCGCGCGGCGGCGCGGTCGGGTCGACCAGTTCCAGCGTCCGCTCGGCCATGCGGCGGCATTCGGTGGTGGCCACCTCGATGAAGAGCAGCCGCTTGTCGGGGAAATAGCTGTAGAGCGTCGCCTTGGAGACTCCGGCCACGCGGGCGATGTCGTCGACGTTGGCGCCCTCGAACCCGTCGGCCATGAAGACCTCGCGCGCGCCTTCCAGAACCTGGGCGAATTTGCGGCCGGTGCGGACGATGGGGGCGTGGGGGCTCATGGAGACTCCTTCATTCCTGATGTCGAATATAAACCGATTGGTTCAGTTTCAACAACTGAGAGAAGGGTGATTGCCAAACGCCACCGGGTGGGTATGTTAGAATCGTTCTAATAAGAGGCGGTCATGCGCTTTCTCACGCAACGCAAACGATTTTCCGACCTGAGCGAGCAGGAAATCCTGGCCCTGGCGATCTCGTCGGAAGAGGATGACGCAAGGATCTATCGCGGCTATGCTGAACGGCTGCGGGCGGATTTTCCCGCCAGCGCGGGCCTGTTCGACGGCATGGCGGCCGAGGAGGACGAGCATCGCGCCCGGCTGCTGGCGCTGCACGAGGCGCGCTTTGGCGCCGTGGTGCCGCTGATCCGGCGCGAGCATGTGGCGGGGTATTACTATCGCCGCCCCGTCTGGCTGGTCGAGAACCTGGGGCTGGAGCGCATCCGCGAAGAGGCGGAGGGCATGGAGAAGGACGCCGAGCGGTTCTATCTGCAGGCCGCCGCGCGCACCACGGATGCGGCGACGCGCAAGCTGCTGGGCGATCTGGCGGCGGCGGAGGCCGGTCATGAGGCGACGGCGGGCGAGCTGGAGGCGCGGCTGCTGGACGGCGAGACGCGCAGCGACGAGGATGCGACGGCGCATCGCCAGTTCGTGCTGACCTGGGTGCAGCCGGGACTGGCGGGGCTGATGGACGGCTCGGTCTCGACCCTGGCGCCGATCTTTGCCACCGCATTTGCCACGCAGGACACCTGGACGACCTTCCTTGTTGGCGTCGCCGCCTCGGTCGGGGCGGGGATTTCCATGGGCTTCACCGAGGCGGTGTCGGACGACGGGGAACTGTCGGGGCGCGGCTCGCCGCTGAAACGGGGGATCGCCTCGGGCGTGATGACGGCCGTGGGCGGGCTGGGGCACGCGATGCCTTATCTCATCCCGCATTTCTGGACCGCCACGGCGATTGCCTTCTGCATCGTCTTTGTCGAGCTCTGGGCGATTGCCTGGATCCAGAACCGGTATATGGACACGCCGTTCTTCCGCGCGGCCCTGCAGGTGGTCCTGGGTGGCGCGCTGGTGCTGGGGGCGGGGATCCTGATCGGGAGCGGGTGAGCCTTGCAATCCGGCTGCGCCGGAGCCTCCGGCGGGGATATTTCCGGCAAGAGGAAGCCGATACGCGAATGCTTGCGGGGGCGCGGACAAGCGGGTAACCCGGTCCGGACATGATCGACATCTTCCTGCGCACGCTGCCGTTCTTCGCGATCATCGGTCTGGGATACTGGGCCGGCTACACCCGCTTTTTCACGGCGGAGGCGACGGCCTACCTGACGAAGTTCGTGTTCTACTTTGCCCTCTCGGCGATGCTGTTCCGCTTTGCCGCGAACCTCGACATGGCGGCGGTGTTCAACGGGCGGCTGATCGCGGGGTATCTCTGGGGCACCGCCTTTGTTTATGGCATCGCCACGGCGGTGGCCTTTCTGCGCGGGCTGAACGTGCAGGTGGCGGCGATCGAGGCGCAATGCGCGGTGATCGGCAATGTCGGCTTTCTGGGCCTGCCGATGTTCGTGATCCTGTTCGGCGAACAGTCGATCGGTCCGATGATGCTGGTGCTGGCGACCGACCTCATCGTCTTCTCGTCGCTGATCGTGATCCTGATCAACGGCGTGCGCGACGGGCGGATGCGGCCTGCGGTGCTGAAGACGGTGGGGCTGGGGCTGGTCAGGAACCCGATGATCGTTGCGATCTCGGCCGGGATGCTGTGGAGCGCCTTCGCGATCCCGGTGCCGGCGGTGATGAACGATTTCCTGACCGTGCTGGGGGGCGCCGCGACGCCCGGGGCTCTGTTCGCCATCGGTGCCTCGCTGGCCGGGAAATCGGCCGAGCGCATCGAGGTGGCGGGCTGGCTGACCTTCTGCAAGCTGGTGCTGCATCCGCTGTTCGTGGCGGTCAGCGTGCTGGTGATCTTCCCGCTGAAGCCCTATGAGGCGACCATCGTGGTGGCGGCCGCGGCGATGCCGGTGGCGGGGAACGTGTTCATGCTGGCCCAGCACTACGGCGTCGCGGCCAAGCGGGTGTCGGCGGCGATCCTGTTTTCGACGGCGATCAGCATCCTGACCTTCCCGCTGGTGGTCAGCTGGGTGTCGCCGTCCTGAGTTTGAAGGAGAATGAGATGAAGACGGTTTCCGAAAATGCCTGTTTCGGTGGGGTGCAGGGGGTCTATTCCCATGCCTCGACGGCCTGCGCCTGCGACATGACCTTCGGCCTGTTCCTGCCGAAGGAGGCCAAGGCCGGGCCGGTGCCGGTGTTGTGGTATCTCTCGGGACTGACCTGCACCCATGAGAACGCGATGACCAAGGCGGGCGCGCAGGCCTGGGCGGCGCGCGAGGGGATCGCGCTGGTCTTTCCCGACACCTCGCCGCGCGGCGAGGATGTGGCCGATGACGAGGCCTATGACCTGGGCAAGGGCGCGGGGTTCTACGTGAACGCGACCGAGGCGCCCTGGGCGCCGCATTACCGGATGTGGGACTATGTGGCCGAGGAGCTGCCGGCGCTGATCGGGCGCGATTTCGCGGTCGATCTGGAGCGGCAGTCGATCACCGGGCATTCGATGGGCGGGCATGGCGCGCTGACGCTGGCGATGGCGCTGCCGGGGCGGTATCGCTCGGTCTCGGCCTTTGCGCCGATCTGCAATCCCTCGGGCGCGGACTGGGGCCGCAAGCAGCTGACCGCCTATCTGGGCGCGGATGAGGCCGCCTGGGCGCGCCACGATGCGTCGAAGGTGATGCGCGAGACGGGCTTTGACGGGCCGGTGCTGGTGGATGTCGGAACCAAGGACCAGTTCATCGACCTGCTGCGCCCCGAGACGCTGGCGCAGGCGGTGGCCGAGCGGCGCCAGCAGGCCGAGCTGCGGCTGCAGCCGGGCTATGATCACAGCTATTTCTTCGTGTCGTCCTTCATGGAGGATCACGTGAGTTTCCACGCCGAGGCGCTGGAGGCGTGATCTATGTCGATGCAGATGCCTGCCCGGTGAAGGCCGAGGCGGAACGGGTGGCGACGCGCCACGGGCTGAAGATGTTCCTCGTCTCGAACGGCGGGCTGCGGCCGCCGGCCAATCCGCTGGTCGAGACGGTGATCGTGGCGAGCGGCGCGGATGAGGCGGACATGTGGATCGCCGAGCGCTGCGGACCCGGCGACGTGGTGGTGACGGCGGATGTGCCGCTGGCGGCGAAATGCGTGGCGGCGGGGGCGCGGGTGCTGCGGCATACGGGCGAGGCGTTTACCCAGGCGAATATGGGCCAGCAGCTGGCGATGCGCGATCTGATGGCGGATCTGCGGGCGGCCTCGCCGCTGGCGCAGGGCGGCGGCGGCAAGCCCTTTACAAAGGCGGACCGGTCGCGTTTTCTGGATGCCTTGGAACGGGAAGTGCGCGCCGCCAAACGCTAGCGGTGGCGCGATTTTTCAGGGAAAAATCGTCAAAAATCCGTTGCGGATTTTTGGCCCGGGGTGGTGAAGGCAGGCATGAAACCAGAAGCGGTGATTTTCGACATCGGCAATGTGCTGATCGAGTGGCAGCCCGAGCGGTTCTACGACAGTGCGATCGGCGCGGACCGCCGCCGCGCAATGTTCGCCGAGGTCGATCTGCATGGCATGAACGACCGGGTGGATCTGGGCGGGCATTTCACCGAGACGATCTATGGCATGGCCGAGGCAACGCCGGCCTGGCGGGATGAGATCCGGATGTGGCACGATCACTGGATCGAGATGGCGAGCCCGGTCATCGACCGCTCGGTCAGGCTGATGCGGGCGCTGCGGGGCAAGGGCGTGCCGGTCTTCTCGCTGACGAATTTCGGCATCCAGAGCTATGACTACGCGGCGACGCATTATGATTTCCTGCGCGAGTTCGACCGCGATTTCATCTCGGGACACATGGGGGTGATCAAGCCCGACGTGCGCATCTACGAGATGCTGGAGGCGGGCTGCGGCGTGGCGCCAGAGCGGCTGATCTTCACCGACGACCGGCCGGACAATATCGCCATGGCGGCCTCGCGCGGCTGGCGGACGCATCTGTTCGAGGGGCCGGACGGCTGGGCGGCGCGGCTGGTGGCCGAGGGGCTGCTGACCGAGGAGGAAGCAGCATGAACGTTCCGGTGATCGGCTTTGCCGAGGGCGAGGCGGGGCTTGACTGGATCGGGCTGACCGAGGCGCTGGCGGCGGGGCATGCGCTGCCCAAGGCGAAGATCGCGGATACTTTCCTTTACCGTGATCCCGACACGTTGCTGTCGCGGTCGGCCTGGATCGACGGGATGGGGCTGGCGGTCAAGAGCGCGACGGTGTTTCCGGGCAATCCCGCGCAGGGCAAGGCGATGGTGAACGGCGGCGTCACGCTTTATTCCGACACCGACGGGATGCTGGAGGCGATTGTCGATTTCCACCTGGTGACCAAGTGGAAGACGGCCGGGGATTCCCTTCTCGGGGCGCTGCGGCTGGCGCGGGCGGACAGCGCCTCGGTTCTGATCGTGGGCGCGGGGACGGTGGGGCATTCGCTGTGCGAGGCCTTCGGGGCTGGCTTCCCGGAGGCGAAACAGACGGTGTGGAACCGCACGGTGTCGAAGGCGCACGAGCTGGCGGCGCAGGTGCCGGGGCTGCGCGTGGCCGAGGATCTGGAAAGCGCGGTCAGGGCAGCGGATATCATCGTCTGCGCGACCATGGCCTCGGCCCCGGTGATCCGGGGCGAGTGGCTGCGTCCGGGCCAGCATCTGAACCTGATCGGCGCCTATCGCCCCGACATGCGCGAGGCGGATGACGACGCGCTGCGGCGGTCGCGGATTTTCGTCGACAGTTTCGACACCACGCTGGACCATATCGGTGATCTGAAGACGCCGCTGGCGGAAGGGGTGATTGCGCGCGAGGATGTGCTGGCCGACTTCTATGACCTTGAGGCGTTCAAGGCGGCGGCAGAGGACATCACCCTGTTCAAGAATGGCGGCGGCGCGCATCTGGATCTGATGACCGCGCGCTTCGTTCTGGAGCGCTGGCGCGGCTAGAGGCCCAGCGCGGCGACCCCGGCAAAGACCAGCCCGACGCCGCCCCATTGCGGCAGCGAGATCGGCTCGGCCAGGAAGACCCGCGCCAGCACGATGGTGACGACGCCGAAGACCGAGGAGGTGACGGCGGCGAACTCGGGGTTGGGCAGGGCGCCGGCGGCGGTGACCAGCCCGAGGGCGAGCGCGTCGAGCAGGCCCATGCCGGTCAGCGTGGCGCGGTGCGGGCGCAGCTGCGACAGCGGTTGGCGGGTGGCCGCGACCAGAGCGATCATCAGCAGGATGGCGGCGAGCCGGGCCAGCACGATCACCGGCAGCTCGGCGCCAAGACGGGTGGCGGCCTGGGAAAAGGCGAAGGTCACGGCAAAGCCGACCGCGCCCAGCGCGGCCCAGCCGAGGGCGGTGGTGCGGGAGCCTTGGGTCTCGTCCTCGTCCGACAGCAGGGCGACGGCGGCGATGCCGCAGACGATGGCGGCGACGGCGAGCGCGTCGGACAGGCCCAGGGTCGTGCCGGTGGCATAGGCCCAGGCGACCGAGAGCACCGGGAAGGCACCGACCACGGGGGCGACCAGTTTCACGGGACCGATGCGGAAGGCGAGGTAGAGGCCGAAGCAGCCGACGACATAGGCGATGCCCGAGAGCGCGGCGCAGATCACCGCCGGCTGGGTCATGCGGTCCCAGCCGCCGAAGGCAAAGGCGACGGGCAGGGTGAAGAGCGTGCCGACGATCAGCACGGTCAGGATGGCGGGCGCGATGGCCAGCCCCGCGCTGATGCGGCGCACCAGAAGGTCGTGCACGCCCCAGGCGAGCGCCGCCGCGATGCCGAGAATGACGCTGCCCATGCGTTGCCGTCCGCTGATCCGTTCCGCGCCGAGCCTTAGCCGCCCGGGCAGAGGAAGGAAAGGCTCAGGCCGTGGGCGCGTCAGCCCGGAGCAGGCCCTGATCCTTCAGATCGTCCCACAGCGCGGGCGGGATCGCGGCGGCGTGGGCGGCGATGTTGGACTCCATCTCGTCCACGCCCTGGCCGCCGGGGATCACCGAAACAACGGAGGGATGCAGCAGCGGGAAACGGAAGGCGGCGTCGACCATGCGAACGCCGTGGGCGGTGCAGACCGCCTCGATCCGCTCCACGCGGTCGAGGATCGGCTGCGGCGCGGGTTCGTAATTGTAGAAGGCGCCGGGCCGCGCGCCGGTGGCGAGGATGCCCGAGTTGTAGGGGCCGCCGATGATGATCCCGATCCCGCGGGACTGGCAGAGCGGCAGGAAGCTGTCGAGCGCCTCCTGTTCCAGCAGCGTGTAGCGCCCGGCGAGCAGGAAGAGGTCGAAATCGCCCTGTTCCGCCATCTGCTGGCAGACCTGCCATTCGTTCACCCCCGCGCCGAAGGCCTTGATCGCGCCCTCCCGTCGCAGCCGTTCCAGCGCGTGATAGCCGCCGGCCATCAGCTGGGCGAGCTTGGCGTCGACATTCGCCCGGCTGCCCTGGTTCGCCACGTCGAGGTCGTGGACCAGCAGGACGTCGATCCGGTCGACGCCGAGGCGGGCGAAGGAGGCCTCGATCGAGCGCATCACCCCGTCGTAGGAATAATCGTAGACCTCGCGCCGCGCCGGCACGTCGAACCATTTGCCGACGCCGTCGCGCAGCCCGGGCGGGCAGGGTTCGAGCAGGCGGCCCACCTTGGTCGAGAGCACGTAATGGTCGCGGGGCTTGTCGCGCAGGAAGCGGTTGAGCCGCGTCTCGGACAGCCCGAAGCCGTAGAGCGGCGCGGTGTCGAAGTAGCGCAGGCCCGCTGTCCAGGCGCGGTCCATCACCGCATCGGCCTCGGCGTCCGAGATCGCGCGATAGAGGTTGCCGAGCGGCGCGGTGCCAAGCCCGAGTTCGGTGAAGTCGAGCCCGCCGTTGCCCAGCCGGTCCCAGTGCCGTGTCGCCAGTGCCATGTGGATCCTCCCATGGATCTGTTGCGGTGATACAGCGAAAGGGGTGCTCCGGGCAATGCGCGGCTCATGTGGGGGCTTTGCCCCCGCCGCCCTTCGGGCGACTCCCCCAGGATATTTGAGGCAAGAGGAAAAGCGGGACCTGTGCTTCTCTGGTTCCAAAATACCTCCGCCGGAGGCATCGCGCGGCACGCGCGATTTCCGGCGCGCCCGTGGTGCGGGCGCCTGCGATTTCCGCTTTGGGGCGCGGCGGGGAGTGCGTTAGGCTGGCCTTGGAGCAGGGGGGAGCCATGGCGGTATTTGCGGAGGTTTTTGGCACAGCGAAGCCGGTGATCGGCATGGTCCATCTGGGCGCGCTGCCCGGTGCGCCGCTCTTTGATGCCAGCGCCGGGCTGGAGGGGCTGGTGCGCGCGGCGCGGGCCGACCTGCTGGCGCTGCAGGCGGCGGGGTTCGATGCGGTGATGTTCGGCAACGAGAACGACCGGCCGTACGAGTTCGCCGTCGACACCGCCTCGACCGCGACGATGGCCTATGTGATCGGGCGGCTGCGGGGCGAGATCACGGTGCCTTTCGGGGTCAACGTGCTCTGGGATCCCTCCAGCACCGTCGCGCTGGCCGCCGCGACCGGGGCGGCCTTCGTGCGCGAGATTTTCACCGGCACCTATGCCTCGGACATGGGGCCCTGGACGCCGGATGCGGGGGCGGCGATGCGCTATCGCAACCGCCTCGGGCGGTCGGATTGTCTGATGCTGTACAACGTCTCGGCCGAGTTCGCCGACAGTCTGGACCGCCGGCCGCTGCCGGACCGGGCGCGGTCGGCGGTGTTCTCGTCGATCCCCGATGCGGTGCTGGTCTCGGGCCAGATCACCGGCGAGGCAGCGGCGCTGTCGGATCTGGAGGCGGTGAAGCGGGTGCTGCCGAAGACGCCGGTGCTGGCCAATACCGGGGTGAAGCACGAGACCGTGGCCGAGGTGCTGCGCGTCGCGGATGGCTGCGTGGTCGGCTCGGCGCTGAAGGTGGGCGGGGATACGTGGAAGCCGGTCGATCCGGAGCGGGCGGCGGATTTCATGGGCCGCGTTCGGGCGGCAAGGTCATGACGCTGAGGCGGGATCTGCTGGAGCTTATGCAGGTGCCTGGCCTTTCGGGGCACGAGGATCGTATCCGTGCGGCAATCCGGGCGCGGTTGCCCGAGGGGGTGGAGGCGAGGACCGACGTGATGGGCAACCTCAGCGTCGTCTTTCCGGGGGCCGGGCCGCGCGTCATGCTGTTCACCCATATGGACCAGCTGGGGTTCATCGTGCGCAAGGTGGAGGCGGATGGGGCCCTGCGGGTCGAGCGGCTGGGCGGGGTCCCGGAACGCGCCCTGGCGGGGCAGGCCGTTGTGGTCTGCACAGGGGGCGGCGACGTTCCGGGCGTCATCGCCAACAAGAGCCACCACGCCACGACGCCCGAGGAGAAATACACCGTGGTGCGCGCGCCGGATTTGCGCATCGACTGCGGGTTTTCCTCCCGGTCCGAGGCCGAGGCTGCGGGGGTGCGCATCGGGTCTCCGGTGGTCTATCGCCCGAACGCGATGGAGCTGGCCGGCGGGCGCATCTGCGGCACCGCCGTGGACGACAGGGCGGGCTGCGCCGTGCTGCTGGAGGTGATCCGGGCGCTGGGCCGGCGCGAGGGCGGGCCGGAGGTGCATGTCGTCTTTAGCGTGCAGGAGGAATTCAACCTGCGCGGCGCGCAGGTGGCGGCGCAACAGATCCGTCCGCAGGTCGCGATTCAGGTCGATCTGATGAACGCCACCGACACGCCGGATATGGCGGATCGGGGTGAGATGGTGCTGGGGCAGGGGCCTGGGGTCAGCCTCTATTCCTTCCACGGGCGCGGGACATTGAACGGGGTGATCCCGCATCCGGGTCTTGTTGCGGTGATGGAGGCCGCCGCCGCGAACGCGGGGGTGAACCTGCAGCGCAGCGCGCAGGTCGGGGTGCTGACGGATCTGTCCTATGTCCAGCTGGTGGGCGCCGGGGTGGCTGCGGTCGATGTCGGGTTTCCCATGCGCTATTCGCATTCGGCGGTGGAAATGGTGGACCTTTCGGACCTCGACGGGCTGGTGAGGCTGCTGGTAGCCGCGCTTGCGGCGCTGTCGCCGGATTTCCGGCTGGAGCGAGACTGAATGGCGCTGACGCTGGGCATCGACATCGGCACCTATCAGGCCAAGGGCGTGATCGCCGACGAGACGGGCCGGATCGTGGCGCAGGCGAGCCGGGATCACCGGATGCAGGTGCCGCGCCCCGGCTGGGCCGAGCATGATGCGGAAGCCGACTGGTGGGGCGGGTTTGTCGCGCTGTGCCGCGAGATGTTGCGGGACGTGGAGGCGCGCGACATCGCCTGTGTCGCAACCTCGGCCATCGGGCCCTGCATGCTGCCGGTGGATGCGGAGGGACGGGCACTGTGCAACGCGGTGCTTTATGGCGTCGACACCCGCGCGGCGGAGGAGATCGAGGCGCTGACCCGCGAGATCGGCTCTGACAGGCTCCTCGAGACCTGCGGCAATGCGCTGACCTCGCAGTCGGTCGGGCCGAAGATCCTCTGGCTGCAGCGGCAACACCCGGAGATCTATGCGCGGGCGGCGAAGATCGTGACCTCGACCAGCTTTCTGGTGCAGCGGCTGACCGGGGCGTGCGTGATCGACCATTACACCGCCGCCAACTTCTCGCCTTTATATGACGTCAACCGGCTGGATTGGACCGGGGCGCTGGCGGGCTTCCTGCCGTTGGACAAGTTGCCGCGTCTGGCGTGGTCGACCGAGATCGCGGGGCACGTCACGGCAGCGGCGGCGGCCGCGACGGGGCTGATGGAGGGCACGCCCGTCACCGTCGGCACCATCGACGCCGCCGCCGAGGCGGTGTCGGTCGGCACCCGGGCGGCGGGGGACATGATGATGATGTATGGCTCGACCATCTTCATGATCCAGTTGACCGAGCGCCCGGTGCGCGATGGGCGGCTGTGGTATGCGCCCTGGCTGTATCCCGGGCGCCACGCCAGCATGGCGGGGCTGGCGACGTCCGGAACGCTGACCCACTGGTTCCGCGACCAGTTCGCGCGGGAGCTGCCGAAAGAGAGCGCCTTTGCCACGCTGGCGGCGGAAGCGGAAGCGTCGCCGCCCGGTGCCAATGGTCTGATCCTGCTGCCCTATTTCTCGGGTGAGCGGACGCCGATCCATGACCCCCACGCCAAGGGCACGGTGATCGGGCTGAACCTGACCCACAGGCGCGGCGATCTTTACCGCGCGTTGATCGAGGGGATCGCGATGGGCTCGGCGCATGTGATCGAGACCTGCCGCGAGATCGGCGCGGCGCCCGCGCGGCTACTGGCGGTGGGGGGCGGGACGCAGAATGCGCTGTGGGTGCAGGCGACCTCGGACTTTGCCGATCTGCCGCAGATCGTGAGTGCGGTTTCGACCGGGGCGGCCTATGGCAACGCCTTTCTCGCCGCCTGCGCGGTGGGGTTGGCGAAGGAAAAGGACATCGCGGCCTGGAACCCGCCCGCGCGGGAGATCCGGCCGGAGCGGAGCGCGGTGCACGCGGCGCATTATGCGCTGTTTCGCAGGCTCTACGAGCAGACGAAGGAGATCGGGCAGGCATTGGACGGCTAGTATCGACCTTTCAGCGCTGCCCCTTTTCGTCCGGAGCCGAAAGGTTCAAGATGCGCCAGTCCGGGCTTGCTCAGGGCGCGCAGCGCCGGCGGGCGAGCCGGGAGGGATACCAATCAGACCCTATTTCACTGCCCCCGCCGCCATGCCCTTGATAATGTATTTCTCGAGCACGATGCCGATCACGATCAGCGGCAGGATGGCGGCGAAGGAGAGGGCGGCCATCGACCACCAGGAGATGCCCTGGGAGCCGGTCTGGCTGGCGACCATGACCGGGAGGGTCTTGGCGTTGGTCGAGGTCAGCAGGGCGGCGAAGAAGTATTCGTTCCAGGTGAGCACGAGGCTGAGGATGAAGGCCGCCACCATGCCGGGCAGGGCAATCGGCAGGATGATGGTGACGAAGGCGCCCCAGATCGACAGGCCGTCGACCAGCGCGGCCTCTTCCAGTTCGGTCGGGATCGAGCTGAACTGGTCGCGCATGATCCAGATGACGATGGGCAGCACGGTGAGCGTATAGAGCAGGATCAGCCCGATCCGGGTGTCGAGCAGCCCGAGCGCCTTGTAGAGCACGAGGAAGGGCAGGGCGAGCACCACCGGGGGCAGGATCAGCTGGGAGAGGAAGAAGAAGGAGATATCGGCGTTCTTCATGAAGCCGAAGCGGTAGGTGAAGCGCGAAAGGCCATAGGCGGCGGAACTGCCGAGCAGAACCGCCAGTGTCGAGGAGCACACCGCCACGACGGTGGAATTCCAGAACCGTTTGAGGAATTCCTCGCGCACCGTGCTTTCGGCGAAGATCGTTTCGGGTGAGAGGCCGATGGAGCGCAGGCCGAGCATCTTGGGCGCATAATCCCACCAGGGCACCATGTGGCCCTGCATCACGTCGGGCGCGGCCTTGAAGGTGGTGGTGATGGTCCAGTAGATCGGGAAGAGGCAGATCACCGCCCAGAGGATCAGGATGGCATAGATCGCGACGCGGCTCAGCACCTTGGCGGGGCGAAAGGCGCGGTCGGCGGGGTGGTCGTGGAAGATCTGTTCGGCCATCAGTAGCGCGGCCTCATCCAGCGGTCGGCGAGTTTCATCAGGACCGTCATCGCAATGACGATCAGCACCAGGTAGACGATGGCCAGCAGCGTGCCATAGCCGACGTTCGAGCGGTCGCGGTATTCGCGGAAGATGAAGCTGGTGACGCTGTCGGTCGCGCCTCCGGGGCCACCCGAGGTGACGTTGATGATGATATCGGCCAGCTTCAGCTTGAAGATGATCCGGATCAGGATCGCGGTGATCGAGACCGGCAGCATCAGGGGGAAGGTGATTTCCCAGAAGCGGCGCCAGGGCGAGCCGCCGTCGACCTCGGCCGCCTCGTGCAGTTCGCGCGGGATGGCCTGCAGGCCGGCCAAGATCATGATCATCATGAAGGGGATGAAGGTCCAGGCGTCCATGATCATGATCGTCGCCCGTGCGATCTCGGGCGAGCCGAAGAAGGACGGGCTGGACCAGCCGAGTTCGCGGGCGAGGCGGGCGATGGGGCCGAAGCGGATCTCCATCATCGACTTGCCGATCATCCAGCTGACCGCGACCGGCGAGAGCATCAGCGGCATCAGGAAAGCGACGCGGAAGAACTTGCGGGCGCGGATCTGGGCATTGAGCAGCAGGGCGAGGCCGAAGGCGATGGCGTATTCGACGGCGATGGCAAGGGTGTACCAGACCATGTTGCGCAGGGCGTTCCAGTAGAACGGATCGGCCCACATCTGGCGCAGGTTGTCGAGACCATTGAACTGGCGGCCGTCGGGGGAACTCAGGTTCCAGCTGGAGAACGCGATGCCGAGCGCGAAGATCAGCGGGAAGACCACCATCGAGACGACGAAGAGCACGGCGGGCAGCACGAAGAGCACCCGCTTGCCGCGCTCGCCATAGAGCAGCACCTGCGCCCAGCAGAGGCAGGCGGCCCAGAGCAGGTAGGTGTAGAGCGTCGGCCGCCAGGTGCGGAAGCCGAAGTCCGCTGAGCCGGCCTGCTGGAGGACTTGCGCGACGGTCACGCCGGCGAAGATGGCGGCCGATCCCCAGACGATCGCGCGCCCGAACGTCTTGCGCCGGGCCGAGATGTCATCGGCGGTGACGACGTGCAGGAAGTCGGACTCGCTGGTCATGACGTAAGGTTAACCATGGGTTCAGGCATCTGGGAAGCGGGCTTGTTGGATGGCAAGCTTTGCCATAGATTGGTGAGGAACGATGGAGGCTGCCATGGCGACGATGAACGTATCCCTGCCGGACGAGATGAAGGAATGGGTCGAGGCGCAGTCGGCAGAGGGCGATTATGCCAACTCCAGCGACTATGTGCGCGACCTGATCCGGCGGGACCGGGAACGCCGGCAGGCGATAGCAGAACTGCAGGCGGCGGTTGACGAGGGGTTGGCCAGCGGCCCGGGCAAACCCTGGAACCTGGACGAATTCCTGCAAGAGATGCACGCCAAACATGGTGTCTGACAGCGGGTTTCGTATCAGCAATCGCGCGCGGGCCGAAATCCAGGATATCTGGCAATTCACGCGTGAAAGATGGTCTCCCCCTCGGGCCGCTGCCTATGTTACCGAACTGGACAGGGTCTTTGGCCTGCTTGCGGATTTCCCCGAACTGGGTGTTTTGCGCAGCGAGATCCGCCCGCCGGTCCGCGTCCATCGCTTCAAGGCGCATTTGATCGTTTATCGCGATCTCAATCCCGGCATCGAGATCCTGCGGGTGCTGCATTTGCGGCAGGATTGGATGGCGGCCCTGAGTGAATGAAAAGGGCCGCCCCGGGGCGGCCCTGTCCTGCATCGTCACATCCCCAGCGACGCCTTGTAGAGCTTGATCTGACTGTCCCGCCCGATCTGGTCGGTGATCTTCTCCCAGGCCGCGGCGATGGCGTCTGCCGTTTCTTGTGCGGAGGCGTATTGCCCCGCGAAGCCCTTGGCGAGTTCGTCCTCGGCGACCGAGTAGTATTGGAAGATGCCGGGGATGCGCGGCTCGATGGCGGCGTTGGGGTGGTTGTAGCTGTCGAGGTTCGAGCCGAGATAGTCCTCGATATAGGCGCGGTCGTAGCCCGCCGCCTCCCATTCCTCGTAGTTGAAGTGCGAGTTGCGGTAGGGCTGGAAGCCCGAGGGATAGGCCGACATCCAGAGCGAGATGTCCTTGCCGCCCAGATGCGCCGCCGCGCTCCACGCCGCCTTGCGCTTTTTCTCGTCGCCCGAGACGCGGTTGGTGACGTAGACGCCCCAGCCGAGGTAGGCCATGTTGGGGGCGAAGTTCTCTTTCTCCTCCCAGGCGCCGGCCTTGTGGTTGTAGACGCGGGAGGCCCCCGGGTTGATCGAGAAGCCGACCACGTCGCCGACGACCGAGGTATCGGAGGTGCGCGCCGAGGAGCCCACGTCGCCCCACCAGCAGATCATCGAGCCGGTGCCGGCCAGGAACTGCTGGAAGGCGGTGGTGCCGGGGTCGGCGTTGATCTGGTCGGCGGGATAGGCGTTGGCCTTGATCAGGTCCATCACGTCCTGGATCGCCTGCACCCAGCCCGGATTGTTGACGCGGGGCTTCATCGTGTCCGGGTCGAACAGCCAGGCCGGATCGTCTGGGTGCTTGACGTAAGCCGTGGCGCGGTCTTCGAGGAAGTAGAAGCCGAAGCCGCCCCAGCCTTTCAGCGGATCGAGGAAGCCATGCGCCTCGAGTCCGGTGAGCGGGTCGGTCTGGCCGACCAGCGCCTTGGAGACCTCGTTGACCTTTTCCCAGGTGGTCGGCGGTTCGGCCCCGCCGATGCCGCCGTCGCCGAAGTAGTCCTTGCGATAGGCGAAGGTGTGGCAGTCGCCGTCGATGGTGACGCGGTAGGTCTTGCCGTCCCAGGTGCCGACGGGCGGTTGCAGGTAGCCGACAAGGTCGTCGGCCTCGATCTGCTCTTTCACCCAGTCGGGCATCTCGTCCAGCAGACCCTTGCCGGCGGTGTCGCCCTCAAAGGGGGCGCCCATCTCGATGATGTCGAAATCGACGGTGCCGGTGGCGATGGCCTGTTGCAGGCGCGGATTGTAGTCGGCCTGGGCGAGGTCGATCCAGTTGATCTTGGCGCCGGTGTAGGCCTCCCAGGGTTTGAGGAAGCCGCGGAACAGGAAGTTGTGCAGGTTCTGGTTGTTGAGGCCCATGAAGGTCAGCTCGACGCCTTCGAATTCGCCCTTCTGCACCCGCTCCATCGTTGGGCCGAGGCACAGTTCGCCGACCTTCTGCCAGTCGGCATCGGTGGGCGAGCCCATGCCGACGCCGGGGATCTTGAGGATCTGGGCACGCACGTCGCCATGGGCGGCGGCACCGGCCGGACGGGCGCCAAGCGCGCCGACCGCGGCAAGGGCGCCGACGCTGGCCGCGCCCTGCAGCAGTTTGCGCCGGTTCATCTGCTGGCGCACGATATGGTTGTAGAGTTCGACTTTCACGGACCAATCCTCCCAAATTGGTTGCGCGCCGTGTCGCGAGGGCCGCGAGGGCGCCTTCCTGTGCCCCTGTGTCGTCGGGCCGCCCGGTACTTTGCCGTTCGGTCCCGGAGGTGCGGGCACCCGGAAAGCATCCCAACGAACCCTGAACCTGTCAAGAATGTTGCGGCGGGGCTGGCGGATCGGATACTCGTTACAGGGGGAGGCGCGGGATGGCGGAAGTCACGATCAGGGAACTGCGCAAGGCCTATGGGGCGGTCGAGGTTCTGCACGGGCTGGATCTGGATATCGCGGATGGGGAATTCGTCGTGCTGGTCGGTCCGTCGGGCTGTGGCAAGTCCACGCTGCTGCGGATGATCGCGGGGCTGGAGGGGATCAGCTCGGGCAGGGTGGCGATCGGGGGGCGGGTCGTGAACAACCTGCCGCCGGCGCAGCGTGACATCGCGATGGTGTTCCAGAACTACGCGCTGTATCCGCACAAGACGGTTGCCGCGAACATGGCCTTTGCGCTGCGGATGCGCGGCATGGACAAGGCCGAAATCCGCGAGCGGGTGGAGCGCGCGGCCGAGGTTCTGGGGCTGACGCCCTATCTCGACCGGTATCCGCGCGCGCTGTCGGGCGGGCAGCGGCAAAGGGTGGCGATGGGGCGGGCCATCGTGCGCGATCCGCAGGTGTTCCTGTTCGACGAGCCGCTGAGCAACCTCGATGCCAAGCTGCGGGTGCAGATGCGCACCGAGATCCGCGAGCTGCATCAGCGGCTGAAGGCGACGACGATCTATGTGACCCACGACCAGATCGAGGCGATGACCATGGCGGACCGCATCGTCGTCATGCAGGGCGGCAGGATCGAGCAGGTCGGCGCGCCGCTGGAGCTGTATGACCGCCCGGCCAATACCTTCGTGGCAAGCTTCATCGGCTCGCCCGCGATGAACCTCTTCGACGGCGTGGCGCGCGGGGGCGGCGTGGAGATCGGCGGCGTTGCCTTTCCGGTGGCGGCGGATCTGGCCGAGGGACGGCCGGTGGTTTGCGGTGTGCGGCCCGAGCATCTGCGGCTGGCCGACAGCGGCCTTGCGGCGACGGTGGCGGTGGTCGAGCCGACCGGGTCGGAGACCCATGTGGTGGCCCGGCACGGCGCGCGCGAGGTGGTCGCGGTGGTGCGCGAGCGCCCCGACGTGCGGCCGGGGCAGGCGGTGCATCTGATGCCGGAGGCGGGGCAGCTGCATCTGTTCGATGCCGAGAGCCGCAAGAGGATTACGACTTGAAGACTGTCATGTGCTTTGGCGACAGCAATACCCACGGCTCGCCGCCGATGCGGGATTTCGGACCCAATCCGCGCTATGGCCGCGATCAGCGCTGGCCGGGCGTGCTGGCGGGGCTGCTGGGCTATGGCTGGCATGTGGTGGAAGAGGGGCTGGGCGGGCGCACCACGCTGCGCGACGATCCGGTCGAGGGCGCGATGCGCAACGGGCTGCGGGCGCTGCCGGGGCTGCTGCACAGTCACAAACCGCTGGATCTGGTGATTGTCATGCTGGGGACCAACGATGTGAAATGGTCCTTTGGCATGAGCCCTTATGAGATCGGGCGCGGGGCGGACAAGCTGCTGCGGGTGATCGCGGCCAGCGAATGCGGACCCGGATTCGGAGCGCCGCGGATGCTGCTGATCGCGCCGCCGCCGGTCAGCGAGGCGGGGTGCCTTGCCGAGATGTATCGCGGCGGGGCCGAGAAATCGCGGCGGCTGGCGGCGGAGTTCGAGGCCGTCGCCCGCGCGCGGGGGGCGGGTTTTCTCGATGCGGGGGGACATGCGAAGGTGTCGCCCATCGACGGGGTGCATTGGGAGGCGGGCGAACACGCCAGCCTTGCGGCGGCGGTGGCGGGGAAGATCGGCGAGATGTTCGGAGGGGAATGATGCTGAAGGGACTTGATCCGCGGCTGAACGCGGAGGTGCTGTTTGCCCTACGGGCGATGGGCCATGGCGACGCGCTGGTGATCGCGGACACCAATTTTCCCTCCGATCAGGTGGCGCGCGCGACCGTGCTGGGCAAGCTGTTGCGGATGGACAATCTTACCGCCGCCGAGGCGGTGGAGGCGGTGCTGTCGGTGCTGCCGCTCGATACCTTCGTCGAGGATTTCGCCGGGCGGATGGAGATCGTGGGCGAACCCGCGACGGTGCCGCCGGTGCAGGCCGAGGTGCAGGCGGCGATCGACCGGGCCGAGGGCAGGCCGCGCCCGATGGTGGGAATCGAGCGGTTTGCCTTTTACGATCAGGCCCGCGCGGCCTATGCCGTGATCCAGACGGGGGAGCGGCGATTCTACGGCTGTTTCATCCTTCGGAAGGGTGTGATCCCGCCGGACGCCTGAGCAGGAGGTTCCATGTCCAAGATCGTGATCCTTGGCGTCTTTGTCGCCGATACCGCCTATCGCGCCGAGCGCCAGCCGAGGATGGGAGAGACCATTCTGGGCAAGAGCTTTGCCCTAGGGCCCGGTGGCAAGGGGTCGAACCAGGCGGTTGCGGCGGCGATGGCGGGGGGCGAGGTGCATTTCATCTCGCGCCTCGGGCGCGATCCCTTTGCCGACATGGCGCGGGCGACCTGGGAGAAGGCCGGGGTAGTGCCCGAGATCACCGAGGATGCCGAGAGCTATACCGGCGCGGCCTATATCTTCATCGAGGCGGCGACGGGGAACAATGCGATCATCATCTCGCCCGGGGCGGCGGGGCGGATTTCGGTGCAGGACGTGGAGGCGCGGGCGGAGCTGATCGGCGGGGCGTCGGTCTTCATCACCCAGCTGGAACAACCGATGCCGGCGGCGCAGCGGGCTCTGGAGATCGCGCGGGCCGGGGGGGCGCGGACGATCCTGAACCCGGCGCCGGCGGCGGCGATCCCTCCCGAGATGCTGGCATTGTGCGACTATGTCACGCCGAACGAATCCGAGGCCGAGGGGATCACCGGGATCGCGGTGAAATCGGTGCGCGACGCCGAGCGCGCGGCGGGGGCGTTCCTGGACCGGGGCGTGGGCGCGGCGATCATCACGCTGGGCGAACATGGCGCGCTGTATCGCGACGCCGGGCGCTCGGTCCATGTGCCGGCCTTCAACGCGGGGTCGGTGGTCGAGACGACGGGCGCGGGGGATGCCTTCAACGGCGCCTTCGCGGCGGCGCTGGCGCGAGGCGAGGATCCGGTGGCGGCGGTGCGCTTTGGCTGCGCGGCGGCGGGGATTTCGGTGACGCGGCCCGGCACCGCGCCCTCGATGCCGTCGCGGGGCGAAATCGACACGCTGCTGGCGCGGACATGACGGTTCTCGACCATACCGGGCATTTCATTGCCGACGAGCCGGCGGCGCGGCGGGCGCTGGAGGCGCTGGGCTTTGCCGTCACGCCGGTATCGGTGCAATCCGTGCCCGACCCCGAGACCGGCGGGCGCAAGCCGACGGGCACCGGCAATATCTGCGTGATGCTGGAGGAGGGGTATCTGGAGCTGCTGCTGCATACCGCCGATACTGAGCTGGGGCGCGAGTTCCGCGCCACGCTGGCGCGGCGGGCCGGGCTGCATCTGCTGGCCTTCGGCGAGGCGGATGCCGAGGCGCGGCACGCGGCGCTGAGCGCGGCGGGTTTCGCGATGCGTCCGCTGGCGCGGTTTGCGCGGCCGGTGGAGACCGAGACGGGCGAGATCATGGCGCGGTTTACCGTGGCCCGGCTGGAGCGCGACGCCATGCCCGAGGGGCGGGTGCAGTTCGCCACTCATCACACTCCCGAGGCGCTGTGGCAGCCGCGCTGGATGGCGCATCCGAACGGTGCCCGCGCTTTGCGGGCTGCGCTGATCGCGGCGCCCGATCCCGACGCGGCGGCGGCGCGCTATGCGGCGCTGCTGGGCCGGCCGGTGGTCGCGGGGCGGATCGAACTGGAGCGGGGGGCGCTGGAGTTCATGGGCGAGGGTGAGGCCGCCACGCTGGCCGGGGCGCAGGTCGATCCCGGCCGGTCCGCGCTGGCGGGCCTGCGCATCGCCGTGGCGGATCTGGCGGACATGGAGCGCCGGGCCGCGGCCTGTGGCCTGCCGTCGCGGCGCATGGGCGACGCGCTGGCGGTGCCCTTCGATCCGGCGCTGGGCGGCGGGTTCTGGCTGTTCGAGGCGGGCTGAGGTCAGCCCGCGTCGTTCAACCGGGCGGGCAGGCGCGCATAGCCGCGAAAGCGCATCCGGCCGCCGTTCACGCGGCCCTCGGCGATCTCGTAGTCAGGGAAACGCGCCAAGAAGCGCGCGATGGCGATGCGCCCCTCCATCCTCGCCAGCGTCAGGCCGACGCAGACATGCGGCCCGCCGGCGAAGGCGAGGTGTCGGTTGGGGCTGCGGGCGATGTCGAGCCGGGTGGGATCCTCGAAGACGGCCGGATCGCGATTGGCCGCGCCGATGCAGAGGTGCAGGTTGGTGCCGGCGGGGATGCGCAGGCCGTCGATTTCGATATCGGCGGTGGTTTCGCGGTTGCCGAGCTGGTTGGGCGAGCGGAAGCGCAGGAATTCCTCGACCGCCGGGGCGATCCTTTCGGGTTCGTCCCGCAGACGGGCGCGCTGGTCGGGCCAGTCGTTCAGCAGGGCGAGGCCGTTGCCGATCAGGTTGGTCGTCGTCTCATGGCCCGCGTTCAGGATGAAGATGCAGTTCTGGATCAGCTCGATCTCGCTGAGCCTGCCGTCGGCGCCGTCGCCCCGGATCAACCGGGTCAGGACGTCGGTTTCCGGGTCGCCGGGGCGGGCGGTGCGGCGGGCGATCAGGTCCTGGAGGTAGGCCTTGAAGTCGCGCACCGCCGCGTGGCCGCGGTCGAGTTGTTCGGGGGTCAGCGAGGGTTCCAGCGCGCCGAGGATCGACAGCGACCAGTCGCGCAGGGGGCCGCGTTCGTCGACGGGCACGTCGAGCAGGTTGCCGATGATCTGGATCGGGATGGCCGAGGCGAAATCCTCGATCAGGTCGACCTCTGCGCCTTTCCCGGCGAGCTGGTCGAGCAGGTGGTCGACCGTCTCGATCAGCCCCGGCTCCATACGCTGCAGCGCGCGCGGGGTGAGGGCCGAGGTCATGATCCGGCGCACGCGGGTGTGCAGCGGCGGGTCCGAGAAGACGAGCGAGGTGGTGTGATGTTCGAACAGGGGAGAGCCCGCGCCGAACTTGGGGGCGAATGCGGCCTTCTTGTCCGAGGAGTAGAGCGTGGTGTCGCGATAGATGCGATCGAGGTCGGCGTGGCGGGACAGGAAGACCGAGCCGTCGGGCTGTGACAGCACCGGCGCGTGTTTCAGCAGCGCGTCGTAGACCGGGAAAGGGTCATCGACGAACCCGGGCGGCGGCGCCGCCAGATCGAAGTGCAGCGCCGTCTGTCGCATATCGTCAGTCAAACCGTCCTCCCCCGATGGATCGTCACCCTCGCGCTGCGAGGCCGGGCTGTCAATCGCACGGGGCACTCAGAACAGGAAGTCGTGTTCCACAAGGTCGTGGACGCCGACGACTACAAAGGCCAGGTCGGCCTGGCCGTCGCCGTCGAAGTCGACCTGCGCGCGCAAGCCGCTGTCGAAGGTGCGGATCGCGATGGACGGGCCGTCTTCCAGAAGCCTGCCATCGAAGTTCAGCGAGAAAGGCGCTGCCCCGTCGGTCAGAATCTGGATTCGATCCTCGCCACTGGTGAAATCCATGATCCGGTCGACGCCATTGGCTTTCACGCCGTCCGCGACACGCTCGAAGACGAAGGTATCGCGGCCTGCACCGCCAGAGAGTTGATCCCGGCCCGCGCCGCCGATCAGCCTGTCGCTGCCTGCGCCGCCCTTCAACACGTCGTTGCCCCAGCCGCCCAGAAGCCGGTCCTGCATCGCGCCGCCGAGCAGGGCGTCGTTGCCGCTGCCGCCGATCAGCCGGTCGCTGCCCTCGCGCCCGACGAGACGGTTTGCGGCCGCGTTGCCCAGAAGGATGTCGTCGCCGCCGCCGCCGATGGCGTTTTCGATCAGCGCGCGGCGGTCGCTGTCCACCAGCAGCGCATTGGCGACATTGCCGCGTGCCAGATGGTCGGGGGTGGTGCTGAAGCGGTCCAGGTCCGCCAGTTGTGCCGTGGCGAAGGTGGACCATGCCCCAGGGCGCAGATTGACGTGAACGCCGGTGTCGTAGGCGGAGAGGTCGTAGGTGTCGCGCCCGTGGCCGTCCCAGATGGTGCGGAAAATCCGGTTGCCGGCGGGCTGACCGAGGCCGATCCCGTTGACCGACATCTCGCCTGTTTCGGGATCGAAGCCATAGACGGTGCGGCCGCTCCAGATTTCTCCGGTGGTCGCATAATTCGCGCCATACAGGTATTGCAGCGCCGCAATATCGAGCTGCTGATAGCTTTGCGCCCAGTCGACGGGGCCGGATTCATATTCTTCGGTGTTCGTATCGCCGACATAGTCGGTATAGGTCATCAGCGTGAATTCCTGCGAATTCCACGCCGACCGGGCGAAGGACAGCGACTCGTGCCCGTGTTCGAGGCCCAGCGTATGACCGATTTCATGCATGAAATAGAGATTGGCCTCGTTTCCGACCGTGGGGCTGGTCGTCAGCCGGCCGAAAAACGCATCGCCGCCCGAGGCGAATCCTGTGGGCAGATAGGCATAGCCGCCGGTGGCGGACACATCCTTGGCATAGCGCAGCACGCCTTCCTGCTGGCCGTCCTCGGCGATCCGGGTGAAGGTCAGCTGGGTGAAGGAGCTGATCTCGGCCATGGCGTGCTCGACGCAGGCGATCTGGTCGGCCTCGAGGCCTTCCACGGGCGTACGGCCGACATAACCGTAGGCCTCGGGACCGTTCGGGAACGAGTAGGTCAGATTGTCAGCCGTCCAATGGGAACCGGCAAGCCAGGTTCCAAAAATCTCGTTCGTTGATGCCGTGGGCGTTACCGATGCCAAACCACTTCCTCCGACGCTGCCGCAGGGGACCGAAAAAAACCGGTCAATTTTACAGACTGCCTCCGAAATGCCGCAGAGGCGCCGACGTGGCAACAACCTTGTGCCCGTTGAACCGGTTCCGCCTGCAGGCTAGCATGGTGTCGATTGCCCGTTGAGGGCGTTGAAAACGGGCCTTGGCGATGGGCACGCCGGTATCCTCGATCCGCAACCTTGGCCCGTCTTTCGAGGCGGCCTGTGCTCGGGCGGGCATCCGTTCGGCCGAGGAATTGCGCGAACTCGGCGCCGATGCCGCCTATGGGCGGCTGCTGGAGTCGGGCGCGCGGCCGCATTTCATCGGGTATTACGTTCTGGTCATGGGACTGCAGGGGCGGACCTGGAACGACTGCCGGGGCGCGGAAAAGGCGGCGCTGCGCAAGCGGTTCGATGCGATCAAGGCGGCCAAAAGCGACGAGGGCCGCTCCCGGCTGGAAGCGGCCCTCGATGAGATCGGGGTGATCGAGCGGCGCTGAGCGCCGCGCCGGTCAGGCCTTAGCCGACCAGCTCAAGTCCCGAGAAGAAATAGGCAATTTCGACTGCCGCGGTTTCCGGGGCGTCCGAGCCGTGGACCGAATTCTCGCCAACGCTTTCGGCAAATTCGGCGCGGATGGTGCCGGGGGCCGCGTCGGCGGGGTTGGTCGCGCCCATGATCTCGCGGTTCTTCGAGATGGCGTTTTCGCCTTCCAGGACCTGCACCACGACCGGAGCCGAGGACATGAATTCGCAGAGTTCGTCATAGAAGGGGCGCGACTTGTGCACGCCGTAGAAGACGCCGGCCTGTTCCTTGGTCATCTGGATGCGCTTCTGGGCGACGATGCGCAGGCCCGCTTCCTCGAACTTGGCGTTGATGGCGCCGGTCAGGTTGCGGCGGGTTGCGTCGGGCTTGATGATCGAAAAAGTGCGTTCGAGGGCCATTGAGGTTGTCTCCATGTTCGCTGGTCTGGGACAATGCCTGTCCCCCACCGGGTTCGTTTCCGGCGCCCCGTTAACACGGCCCAAGGGGGTTGGAAAGGGCGGCGAGTCGGGGAATCGGTGCCATGGCGGCGGGCGTTGCCGTCAGACCGGCTGAAAATAGCGTCATGGCCCGGACCAGGCCAGCCAGGGCGGCCAGGCCGCCGGGAAAGGCCGCTTTCAAGCCCCCGCGCGCTCTGCTAAAGCGCCGCCATGCTACGGATCAGCGATATCACCTATGCCGTCGATGGCCGCCCGCTTTTCGAAGGGGCCAGCGCGACGATTCCCGAGGGCCACAAGGTGGGCCTGGTCGGCCGCAACGGAACCGGGAAGACCACGCTCTTCCGGCTGATCCGGGGCGAGCTGGTGCTGGAGGGCGGCGAGATCAGCCTGCCGTCGCGCGCGCGCATCGGCGGCGTGGCGCAGGAGGTGCCGTCGTCGGACGTGTCGCTGATCGACACCGTGCTGGCGGCCGACAAGGAGCGCGCGGCGCTGCTGGCTGAGGCGGAGGGTGCCACCGATCCGGCGCGGATCGCCGAGGTGCAGGCGCGGCTGAACGACATCGACGCCTGGTCGGCCGAGGGGCGCGCTGCCTCGATCCTCAAGGGGCTGGGCTTTGACGACGAGGACCAGAAGCGGCCCTGTTCGGATTATTCCGGCGGCTGGCGCATGCGCGTGGCGCTGGCGGGCGTGCTGTTTGCCAAGCCCGACCTGCTGCTGCTGGACGAGCCGACCAACTATCTCGACCTCGAAGGCGCGGTCTGGCTGGAAAGCTATCTGGCGCGCTATCCGCATACGGTCATCATCATCAGCCACGACCGCGGCCTGCTGAACCGGGCGGTGGGCGGGATCCTGCATCTGGAAGACCGCAAGCTGACCTATTATCAGGGCAATTACGACACCTTCGCCGAAACCCGCGCCGCGCGGCTGGCGGTGGCGGAATCCGAGGCGCGCAAGCAGGAGGCGCGGCGCGCCCACCTGCAGAGCTTTGTCGACCGCTTCCGTGCCAAGGCGTCCAAGGCGGTGCAGGCGCAGTCGCGGCTGAAGATGATCGCGCGGCTGAAGCCGATCAACACGCCGCAGGAGGCGGCCCTGCGTGCCTTCTCCTTCCCCGAACCGGAGGAGCTGTCGCCGCCGATCATCCATATCGAGGGCGGCGTGACCGGTTATGGTGACAAGGCGGTGCTGTCGCGGCTGAACTTGCGGATCGATCAGGACGACCGGATCGCGCTGCTTGGCAAGAACGGGCAGGGCAAGTCGACGCTGTCCAAGCTCTTGTCGGACCGGCTGCCGCTGATGGCGGGGCGAATGGTGAAATCGTCCAAGCTGCGCATCGGCTATTTCGCCCAGCATCAGGTGGACGAGCTGCATGTCGACGAGACGCCGCTGGACCACCTGCGGCGGGTGCGCCCGGCGGAGGGGCCGGGCCGGTGGCGCTCGCGCCTCGCGGGCTTTGGCCTGACGGCGGCGCAGGCGGATACGCTGGTCGGGCGGCTGTCGGGCGGGCAGAAGGCGCGGCTGTCGCTGCTGCTGGCCACCATCGACGCGCCACACATGCTGATCCTGGACGAACCGACCAACCACCTCGACATGGAAAGCCGCGAGGCGCTGGTCGACGCGTTGACCGCCTATAGCGGCGCGGTGATCCTGGTCAGCCACGACATGCACCTGCTGGGTCTGGTCGCAGACCGGCTGTGGCTGGTCTCGGAGGGCACGGTGAAGCCCTATGAGGACGATCTCGAAAGCTATCGCGACATGCTGCTCGCGCGCGACAGGCCGGCGGCGAAACCCGCGCCGGTGAAAGAGAAGAAGGTCACGCGGGAGTCGATCCAGACGCTGAGGAACGAGGTGAAGAAGGGCGAGGAACGCATCGAGAAGCTGAACGCGATGCGCGACAAGCTGGCCAAGATCCTGGCCAATCCCGAGCTTTACGAGGATCCGCGGCGGGGCGAGATGGAAGTCTGGCAGCGCAAGTATGCCGAGGTCATGGACGGGCTGGAGCGCGCCGAGGACCTTTGGATGAAGGCGCTGGAAAAGCTGGAAGAGGCGCAGTCCTAGGCAGCGCGGAAAAGCTGCGGCGACACTGGGGTCTGGTCGCGAATACCTGGCGGGAAGCCGCGCGTTTCCGGCAACGGAAAACGGCGCCGGCGGCGGGTGCGCGGCGCGCTGAAACCTGTTAGGCTGACAGTCGACATCCGGGGATCGCCACGCATGGACACCGCTTTTCTCATCACCGGTTTTGTCACCATGTTCGTGGTGATCGACCCGCCCGGCCTCGCGCCGCTGTTTCTGGTGCTGACGCAGGGCATGAGCGCACAGGCCCGCCGGGCCGTCGGCATCCGGGCCTGTCTTGTCGCCATCGGCGTCCTTGCGATGTTCGCCGCCTTCGGCGAGGCCGTGCTGGGCTTTGTCGGCATCTCGATGGCCGCCTTTCGCGTTGCCGGAGGCATCCTGCTGTTCCTGACCGCGCTCGACATGCTGTTCGAGCGGCGAACCAAGCGGCGCGAGGACCAGACCGACGCCCATCCCGACGACCCGTCGGTCTTTCCGCTGGCGGTGCCTCTGATCGCCGGGCCGGGGGCGATTGCCTCGATCATCCTGCTGGCCGGGCAGAAGCCGGGGTGGGAGGGGCTGGCATTGGCGATCCTGGTCATGGTCGCGGTGATGGCGGTGGCGATGGTGTTTCTTGAGCTCTCCGGCCTGATCGGCCGCGGGCTGGGCAAGACCGGCATCAACGTGGTGACGCGACTGCTGGGCATGCTGCTCGCCGCGCTGTCGGTGCAGTTCGTGCTGGACGGGCTGCGCGCCTTCGGCTTTGCGTCGGGGGCCTGAGCGCCTATATCCCTGTCAGACTTGCAAGGGAGCGCACCATGGACAGTTTCGAGACCGGACGCCTGATCTATCTGGCGGTGCTCGGCGGCGCGCTGTTGCTGTGGTTTCTCCTGTATAACCGGTCGTCCCTGAACAAGACCCTGCAGCATATCTCGGTCTGGGTGCTGATCTTTGTCGGTACCATCGCGGCCTATGGGCTGTGGGGAGATATCCGGAGGGATGCCGCGTTTCTCGCCACGGTGGACGATCAGGCGGGAACCGTGTCGGTGCCGCGCGCGCCGGACGGGCATTACTATCTGACGCTGACGGTGAACAACGCGCCGGTGCGTTTCGTGATCGACACCGGGGCGACCGATATCGTGCTGTCGCGCGCGGATGCGCAGGCGGTGGGGATCGATCTGGCGAACACCAGCTTTCACCGCACCGCGCTGACCGCAAACGGCGAGGTGCGGGTGGCGCCGGTGACGCTGGACACGGTTTCGGTCGGGCCGATCAGCGACCGGAACGTGCGCGCCAGCGTGAATGACGGCCGGATGGAGGGCTCGCTGCTGGGGATGTCCTATCTGCAGCGCTTCGAGAAGATCGAGATTGCCGGCGGCAAGCTGGTTCTGACGCGCTGAGCGCGCAAGGGCGTTGAATGCCGGGGCGATCCGGTGTCATCTCCGCCATCGACACCGCAAGGGAGTGACGCGATGGGAGAGCAGATCCGCCTGAAGGCGAGCGATGGGTTCGAGCTGGGGGCCTACCTCGCGCGGCCCGAGGGGCTGGGCAAGGGCGCCATCGTGGTGGTGCAGGAGATTTTCGGGGTCAACGCGCATATCCGCGAGATGTGCGACCGCTTCGCCGCCGCCGGCTATGCCGCCTGCGCCCCGGCGCTGTTCGACCGGGTGGAGCCGGGGTTCGAGAGCGGCTATTCGCCCGAGGATATCGCGCGGGCGCGGCAGGTGATGACCAAGGGCGACATGGCGACCTATATAATCGACGTCGCGGCAGCGCGCGATGCGCTGACCGGGTTCAGCCCGGTGTCGATCACCGGCTTCTGCCTGGGCGGCTCGGTTGCCTTTGGCGCGGCGGCGCGGCTCGATGGGTTCCTGTGTTCAATCCCCTTCTATGGCGGCCGCATCGCGGCGATGAAGGACGAGCGCCCGCGCTGCCCGGTGATGATGTATTTCGGCACCGAGGATCACTCGATCCCCATGTCGGATGTCGAGGTAATCCGCGCGGCCCAGCCCGAGGCGGTGATCCATGTGGTCGAGGCGCAGCACGGGTTCATGTGCGACCATCGCGCGAGCTATTCGCCCGAGGTCGCCGCGCGCGCCTGGGAGGAGACGATTGGATTTCTCGACCGGATGACCGGCAACGCCTGACGGCCCTGTTTGTGGGCAGACGGCTTTCCCGCTTGCCTTTTGTCGCTCGGGTCTCTGGACAGTTCCCCCCGCTTCGCCCCATCTGGGGCCGGTCAGACGAGGGGCGCAGAGCATGAACGACACGGGCGATTTCGAGGGGTTGGAAGTCGGGTTCGATATTCCGGCGCGGCCGGGGATGGCGGCGGCGGATATCCAGACGCCCTGCCTGGTGGTCGATCTGGACGCGCTGGAGCGGAACCTGACGCGGATGCGCGATTTCGTGCAGGCGAGGGGGATGCGGCTGCGTGCCCATGCCAAGATGCACCGGTCGGTGGATGTCGCGCGGTTGCAGCTGGCGATGGGCGGCGCGGTGGGCATCTGCTGCCAGAAGGTGGCCGAGGCCGAGGTCTTTGCCCGCGCGGGGATTGCGGACATTCTGGTGACCAATCAGGTGCGAGACCCGGTCAAGATCGACCGTCTGGCGCGGCTGCCGCGATTTGGTGGCGCCGTGAGTGTCTGCGTCGACGATATCGCCAATGTCGCCGAGCTGGCCGAGGCGGTCGCGCGGAATGGCACCGAATTGGGCGTTCTGGTCGAAATCGACTGCGGCGCGTCGCGCTGCGGCGTTCGCACGCCAGAAGCGGCTGTGGAGATCGCGCGGGCGGTCGCGGCGGCTGAGGGGCTGCGGTTTGAGGGGATTCAGGCCTATCAGGGGGCCATGCAGCATATCGAGGACCACGCCGAACGCGCTGCGGCCTTCGCGGCGGCGCTTGCGGTGGTGCGGCCGGTGGTGGATGCGCTGACGGCTGTGGGGCTGAAACCCCGGCTGGTGACGGGGGCGGGTACGGGGTCGTTCCGGCTGGAGACCGAGTCGGGTGTCTACAACGAGCTTCAATGCGGCTCCTACGCCTTCATGGATGCCGACTATGGCCGGATCCGCACCGCCAACGGGGCGCGGCTGGACGAGGCGGAGTGGGAGAATGCGCTGTTCCTGCTGACGCAGGTGATGAGTCAGCCTGTGCCGGGCCGCGCGGTCTGTGACGCGGGGCTGAAGTCGCAGTCGATGGACAGCGGCCTGCCGCTGGTCTTCGGGCGCACCGATCTGGCCTATGTCCAGTGCTCGGACGAGCACGGGACGATTTCCGACCCCGAGGGCAGCCTGGCGATTGGCGAAAAGCTGCGGCTGGTGCCGGGGCATTGCGACCCGACGGTGAACCTGCACGACTGGCTGGTCGGGGTGCGGGGAAAGGTGGTCGAGTCGCTGTGGCCGGTGTCCGCGCGGGGCAGATCCTATTGAGGGCGCGGCCGGAGCTGTAGACAGAACCGCGATCGCTTCCGTTCAACTTGCGCAAACCGGTGGCCCGACCGGTTCCGGATGCAGAAACCGGATGCGCCGGCGCCGGTATGACGCGGACCATGCGACCATCGGGCCGGACAGGGGGCTTTGCCCCCGTCGCCTGCGGCGACTCCCCCAGGATATTTCCGGCAAAGGGAAGCAGCATCCGCCTTTTCCTCTTGCCAGAAATATCCCCGCCGGAGGCCATCGCGCGGCACGCGCGATTTTGGTCCTGCCGGCGAGGGCGGGCGCGCCCCTCGGGGATCACTGCCCGTAGATGTAGCTGGGCAGCCAGGTGGCCAGCGGCGGGATCAGGAAGACCAGGGCCAGCCCGAGCAGTTGCAGGACCATGAACTGCATCATTCCGATGTAGATGTCCTTCAGGTCCCAGCTGGGCACGACTCCTTTCAGGAAATAGGCCGAGAGCGCCACCGGAGGACTGAGCCAGGCCGTCTGGAGGCAGACCGCGACCAGGATCGCGAACCAGAGCATGTCGACCTCGAGCTTGTGCAGCACGGGCGCCATGATCGGCAGGATGATCAGCACGATGGGCACCCACTCCAGCGGCCAGCCCAGCACGAAGATCAGCGCGAGGATCAGGATCACCACCATATTGGCCGAGAGGTCCAGGCCCAGCAGCAGCTCGGTGATCATCGCCGGGGTGCCGAGGCGCGAGAAGACGGCGCCGAAGAAGTTCGAGGCGGCGACCAGGAAGAGGATCAGCACCGAGATTTCCAGCGTCTTGATCAGCGCGTCATAGGTGCGCCTGACGCTGAACCTGCGATAGAGCATGGTCAGCACCACCGAGCCGAAGGCGCCCATGCCCGCGCCCTCGGTGGGCGTTGCCCAGCCGAAGAGGATCGAGCCGAGGGCGAAGGAGATGAGGATCGAGGGCGGCACCAGGCCCAGGAAGAACTCGCGCAGGACATGGGCGCGGTCGCTGGGGCGCAGCTCTTCCGGCAGGGGCGGGCCGAGGCTGGGGTCGAGCCAGCAGCGGCCGACCGAGTAGATGAGATAGAGCACCGCCATCAGGATGCCGGGGATGATCGCGGCGGCAAAGAGGTCGGTGACCGGGATGTCCAGCACCGGACCCATGACGACCAGCATGATCGAGGGCGGGATCAGGATGCCGAGCGTGCCGCCCGCGGTGATCGTGCCGGCGGCCAGCCGGACGTCATAGCCCGAGCGGTTCATCGTCGAGGCAGCCATGATGCCGAGGATCGTCACCGAGGCGCCGACGATGCCGGTGGCGGCGCCGAAGATGACGCTGACAAACAGCACGGCGACGAAGAGCGAACCCTTCATCCGGGCCAGCATCAGCTGGACGGCGGCGAAGAGGCGCTCCATCAGCCCGGCCTGTTCCATCATGAAGCCCATGAAGACGAAGAGCGGCACCGCGACCAGTGTCTGCTCCATCATCGAGCCGTAGAACTGCAGCGTCATGAGGAAGACGGTCAGCTTGATGCCAAAACCCCAGGCGCCGAAGATGATTCCGAGAAAGATCAGCGTGAAGGAGATCGGGAAGCCCACGAAGATCGCGAAGAGCATCACGCCGATCATGATCAGGCCGATGATTTCGTTGGTGAATTCGAACATCATCGCGGCCATCTCCCGCGGGTGGCCGCGTACCAGGCTTTCAGGATTTCGGCGATGCCCTGCAGCAGCAGGAAACCGACGCCGAGGGCGAGGCAGATCTTGACCGGCCAGACGATGGGCGCCCAGGTGCTGTCGCCGGCGCGTTCGTTCTGGAGGAAGGATTTGAGCGCGAAGTCATAGCCGGCCCAGAGCAGGAAAAACATTCCGGGCAGGAAGAGCAGGATGTAGAGTACCAGGTCGACGCGGCCCTGTGTCCTGACCGAGAAGCCGCGGTAGAGGAAGTCGGCCCGGATGTGCAGCCCGCGCATCAGCGCATAGGCGGCGCCCAGCATGAAGGCGGTGCCGTAGAGCATCCGGCTGACATCGAAGGCCCAGAGGGTCGGGGCGATGAAGAGCTTGCGCGCCACCACCTCGTAGACCATCGCCGCGATGATCGGCACGACGAAGAGCGCGACGATGCGGCCCTGCCATTCGGAAAAGACCTCGATGGCCTGCACGATGGCGCGGGCGGCGGGGTGCATGTCGGGCGGCAGCGGCACCGAGGGCCCGCCATGGGCCTCGGCCAGCAGCTCGTCGCCGGCGAATTCGGTGTTGTCGGTCATGTGACCGCCTCCTGTCCCTGTATCAAGCGCCCGGGCTGGTCCCGGGTCGGTGCCCCGCCCGCCAGGGGCGGACGGGGCAGGGGCGTCATTGCTTTTTCAGCTGATCGGCATAGGCGCGGCCGAGGTTCGCGTTCGAGGTCTGCGAGCCGGCCCAGAAGGGGATCGCCGTCTTGGCAAATTCCTTCTGGCTGTCCCAGACCGTCTTGAAGAAGGCGTTCTCGGCCGCGTTGGTTTCGAGCGCCTTGTTCGCCGCGTTCATGTATTCGGTGAAATAGTCGACCGGCGTGTCATGCAGGATCACGCCGTCCTCGTTCACCAGCTTGTCGAGCGCCAGCCCGTTCTCGCGGATGCGGTAGGCCATCGACTTCATCAGCGAGGCGTTGGCGGCGACCTCGATGGCCTTCTGCTGCAGCGGGGTGAGCGAGTTGAAGACGTCCTTGTTGATGTAGAGGTCGGCGTTCACCACGACCTGGTGCAGGCCCTGCAGGTAATAGTGCTTGAGCACCTTCTGGAAGCCGAAGACCGAGTCGGGCTTGGGGCAGCACCATTCGGCCGCGTCGATGGTGCCCTTTTCCAGCGCCGGAAGGATGTCGCCGCCGCCCATGGCGACCGAGGCGATGCCGATGTCCTTGTAGGTCTGGCCCGGGATGCCCGGAGGTGTCCGGAAGCGGTATTTGCGGAAGTCCTCCATCGACTCGATCGGTTCCTTGAACCAGCCGAGCGCCTCGGGGCCGGCGGGTTGCAGCATGAAGCCCTTCACGTTCACGCCCATCTCGTCCCAGAGCTGGTCGTAGAGCTCTTTCCCGCCGCCGTAGAGGAACCAGGACATGAAGGCGATGTTGTCCATCCCGACGCCGGCGCCCGCGACGGGCGAGCCGAAGAGCATGGCCGCCGGGTGCTTGCCCGACCAGTAGTGCGTCCAGGCAAAGCCGCCCTCGATCAGGCCGGCGTCCACTGCGTCGAGCGTTTCCTGCACGCCCACGACAGAGCCTGCGGCCAGGACTTCGAAGACCACCTCGCCGCCGGTCAGGTCGAAGACATCCTTGGCGAAGTCCTGCAGCATCACGGTTTCATCCGCGGTGATCGGGATCACCGATTGCACGCGGATCTTGGTTTCGGCCCAGGCGGTCTGCGCCGCCAGGGTCAATCCCAGCGCGGTGGCCGCAACGGTTCTGGTCACATAATCGAATTTCAACATGTTCATCCTCCCATGGACAAATGCCTTGCGCTATCCGGTCGTTGCGCCGTGCGGTGAAGGCGGCCCGCGCGGCTGGTTCTTGCCTTTCCGTCCCTCCTCAGTGTCCGTTTCCGAACGTATATCCCTCCATCAGGCCCAGCATCGGCGCGATGCCGTGCTGCGCGTCGAGAATGCCGCGCGCGAGCATTTCGGCGGCGACATAGACCAGAACCGCGAGACCCAGCCACGAGATGACAGGGAAACGGGTCAGGATGTGCATGATCAGCGTGGCGGCGAAGGCCATGAGCAGGATGGCGAGCGCCAGGCCCAGGACCAGCAGCGTTGTGTCGCCGTCGGCGATGGCGGCCACGGCCAGCACGTTGTCGAGCGACATCGACACATCGGCGAGGGTGATGGTCCAGAGCGCCTTGAGCAGCGTGCGGCGCGGCGGGCCGGTATAGCCTGCGCTGGAATCGTCCGCCGTTTCCAACGCCCGTTCGGCCTGTTCGTCCACGCCCGTGCGGATTTCGCCGTAGAGGCGCCAGCAGACCCAGCAGAGCAGCAGCCCGCCCAGGAAGAGGATGCCGGGGATCGCCAGCAGCTTGGTTGCGACCACGGCGAAGATGATACGCAGGACGGCGGCGATGACCATGCCGTAGAGGATTGCCTTTGCCCGCAGCTGCGGTGACAGGCTGGCCGCGGCCATGCCGATGATCAGCGCATTGTCGCCCGACAGGATCAGGTCGGCCATGACGATCGCGCCGGCGTCGAAGAGCATCTGCATCACGAGGCCCTCGCGCGGGTCTGCGTGGCGAGCGGGGTAAGTTCGGCATCGTCCAGGATCAGGTCCGCGGCCTTCTCGCCGATCATGATGGTGGGCGCGTTGGTATTGCCCGAGACGATGGTCGGCATGATCGAGGCGTCGGCGACGCGCAGGCCGCCGATTCCGCGCACCTTCAGCGCCGCGTCGACCACGGCCATCGGATCGCTGCCCATCTTGCAGGTGCCGGTCGGGTGGTAGATCGTCGTCGCGGTCGAGCGCGCCCAGTCGAGCAGACCGTCGAAATCGCCATCCTCGATCCGGGCGCCAGGGGCGTATTCCTCGGTGATGACCTCTGCCAGCGGCGCCGTGCGCGCGATGCGGCGCGCGATGCGGATCCCGGCGACCAGCGTGTCGCGGTCGGTCTTGGTGGCGAGGTAGTTCGGATGGATCGCGGGGGCGTCGCGCATGTCCGCCGATTTCAGCGCGATATGGCCGGTACTTTCGGGGCGCAGTTGCAGGACGGAGGCGGTGAAGGCGTCGAAGGGGTGCGGCTCGGCCATGCCCTTCGCATCGGCGCTGAACGGCTGGATGTGGAACTGGATGTCGGGGGTTTCGAGGTCGGGGCGGGTTTTCAGGAAGGCGGTGCCGAGGCTGGCCGCCATCGTCATCGGACCCTTGCGGGTGGCGGCGTATTGCAGGGCGATCAGAGCCTGCTTGGCCAGGCTGTTGATCTCGGTGTTGATGGTCGAGAGACGCGTCTTGTAGACGGGGCGGGCCTGAAGGTGGTCCTGCAGGTTGCGCCCGACGCCGGGCAGGGCGGCGGCAACGTCGATGCCGTGGCGGGCCAGCGTCTCGGGATCGCCGATGCCCGAGACCATCAGCAGCTGCGGCGAGGCGAGGGCGCCGGCGCAGAGGATGACTTCGCGGTGGGCGGTGATGCGTTCGACGGTGCCCCTGTGCTCCACCTCCAGCCCGACCGCCCGGCGGCCGTCGAAGAGGATGCGCCGCGCTGCGCAATTGGTCAAAACGGTCAGGTTGTGTCGGTGCTTGGCCGGATTGAGGTAGGCCACCGCCGAGGAACAGCGCCGTCCGTTGCGCATGGTCAGCTGGAAATGCCCGACGCCTTCCTGATCGGCGCCGTTGTAATCGGGGTTGCGCCGGTAGCCCGCGTTCACCGCCGCCTCGATCCAGCGGTCGACGACTTCGCGGCGCACGGCGGAGTCGGAGACCGAGAGCGGCCCCTGCCGCCCACGCAGGTCCGGATCGCCGCCGGCATAGCTTTCGGACCGGCGGAACAGCGGCAGCACGTCGTCCCAGCCCCAGCCCGCGTTCCCGAGCTGCCGCCAATGGTCGTAGTCCTGCGGCTGGCCGCGCACGTAGAGCAGGCCGTTGATCGAGGAGGAGCCGCCCAACACCTTGCCGCGCGGCCAGCGCAGGCTGCGTCCGTTCAGGCCGGGATCGGGTTCGGTTTCATAGCGCCAGTCGGTGCGCGGGTTGCCCATCGTGCGGAAGTAACCGACGGGGACGTGGATCCAGGGATAGAGGTCGCGGCCCCCGGCCTCGAGCAGGGCCACGCGATAGCGTCCGTCCGCGCTCAGCCGATTGGCGAGAACGCATCCGGCCGAGCCGGCGCCGACGATGACAAAGTCAAACTCCACCCAATTTTCCCACATTCACCAAAAATATTGATTAATGAGACCTTTTGTCTCATTTTTAAATGGCAGCACGGAATTTCCGTTGTGGCAAGATAATTCTCTGGCTTCAGGACAAGGCGCATGACTGACCGTATTCCGACGAACCTGCGTCTGTTGCTGATGCTGGAAACGCTGGGCGAACAGACCGAGCCGCTGTCGCCCGCCGCGCTGGGCCGTCGTCTGGGGCTGCCCAAGCAGACCGCGCACCGGCTGGTCGCGTCGATGATCGAGGAGGGGTTTCTCAAGCGCGACGAGGGTGGGACGGGCCTGCGCCCGGGCCGGCGGGCGCGGATGATGGCAACGGGGCTGATGCATGCGTCCAGCGTCCATGTCGCCCGGCATCAGGTGCTGCTGCGGCTGGCCGAGCGGGTGGGCGAGACGGTCAACTTCGTGGTGCCCGAGGATCGCGGCATGGCCTATCACGACCGGGTCGAGACGGACTGGCCGTTCCGCATCCAGCTGCCGGTGGGCAGCCACGTGCCGTTCCACTGCACCGCCTCGGGCAAGACCTATCTCGCCTCGCTGCCCAAGGCGCAGCGGCGGCGGCTGGTGCAGGCGATGGCGCTGCCGCAGCTGAGCCACAACACGATCACCGATCCCGACAGGCTGCTGGCCGAATTGCAGCAGATTTCGCGCCAGGGCTATGCGCTGGACAACGAGGAGTTTCACGCGGGAATGGTCGCCACGGCCGTGCCGGTCACCGATCCGGCGGGGCGGTATTTCGCCTCGGTCGCCTTTCATGCGCCGACCCAGCGGGTCAGCATCGAGCGCGCGGTGGAACTGGCCGGCGTGGTGGCGGCGGCGGCGGCCGAGCTGACGACGGTGCTGTTCGCCGACTAGGGCGGGCCGGCCAACGTGCCGCGCAGCACCATCTCGCAGTCCAGCTTCAAACTCTCCACGGGATCGCCCGCCATCATCCGCACCAGCATCCGCGCCGCCTCGCGGCCCATGCGGCGGTGCGGGAGATGCATGGTGGTCAGCGGGGGCCGGGTGATCCGGGCGAGGTCGAGATCGGCGAAACCGGTGATCGAGACCGCGCGCGGAACGTCGACGCCCATCTCGTGCGCCATCGTCAGCGCGCCGGCGGCCAGCACGTCGGTGCCGCAGAGCACGACCGTGGGCCGCTGTGTCTTCTCCCACAGTCGCCGGAAGGCCAGCCCGCCAGCGTCGAGGCTGGCGTCGGTGGGCTCCAGCGCCAAGGTCTCGGGGTCGAGCCCCGCCGCCGTCATCGCCGCGCGCAGGCCCCGGATTCGCGCCGCCGCCCGGTCGTTCACCGCCGGATCGGCCGATATCAGCGCGAGGCGGCGATGGCCCCGCGCGATCACCTCCTGCGCGAGCGCCGCCATCGCGGCCTGATTGTCGAAGCCGACGCAGACCTGCGGCGCGTCTGCCTCGTAGGCCCAGGCGACCAGCGCCGGGACGTTCTGGGCTCTGAGGAAGTCCCGAATCCCGGCGCTGCGCTGGAAGCCGATCAGCAGCAGCCCTTCGGCGCCGCGCCCGACCAGCGCGCGGATCTGTTCCTCTTCGATCTCGGGACGATAGGAGGAAGAGGCGATCAGCAACGTCAGCCCGTGGTCGCGCAGTTCCTCCTGGAAGGCCTGGATGCCGCGCGAAAAGATCGCGTTCTCCATCGTCGGGATGATCGCGCCGACGGTGCGGGTGCGCCCTTCGGCCAGCACCCGGGCGCCGAAATTCGGTGAATAGCCGAGCTGCTGCACCGCCGCCATGACGCGCCGGCGGGTCGCCTCCTGAACCCGGTCCGGGGCGTTCAGGCAGCGGGATACGGTGGCCGTGGAGACCCCGGCCACTTCGGCCACATCGCTGAGCGTCGGTGTGCTGATCGTCCGGCGCATGGCGCAAACTCCGCTCAAATCGCCTGTTGGGACCTGTGTAAGTTCTTGATCCAAGTGATGCAAGCGCGTACATCTGGGGCCTGAGGCGGAGCCCAGCAGGAGGTCAGGCATGGCGCGTGAGTATCTCAAGACGGCGACGCGGACATCGGGCACCGACGCCTCGGACGTGCATGAGACGGTGACCCGCATCCTGGCCGAGATCGAGGCGGGCGGCGATCAGGCGGCGCTGGACTATGCCGCGAAGTTCGACCGCTACGAGGGCAGCATCGTGCTGAGCCGGGCCGAGATCGACGCGGCGATCGCGCGGGTGCCCGAGAAGCTGCGCGCCGACATCCGGTTTGCCCATGCCAACGTCAAACGCTTTGCCGAGGCGCAGAAGGCGACGCTGAGGGATATCGAGATCGAGGTCGTGCCGGGGCTGATCGCGGGGCAGAGGCCGATCCCGGTCAGCGCGGCGGGGTGTTACGTGCCGGGCGGGCGCTATTCGCATATCGCCAGTGCGATCATGACGGTGACGACGGCAAAGGTCGCGGGGTGCAAGCACATCATCGCCTGTTCGCCGCCACGCCCCGGTGTCGGCATCGCCCCGGCGATCATCTATGCCGCCGATATCTGTGGTGCCGATACTATCATGGCGATGGGCGGCGTGCAGGGGGTTGCGGCGATGACCTTCGGGCTGTTCGGGCTGCCGAAGGTCAATATCCTGGTGGGCCCCGGCAACCAGTTCGTCGCCGAGGCCAAGCGCATCCTGTTCGGGCGTGTCGGGATCGACATGATCGCCGGGCCGACCGACAGCCTGATCCTGGCTGATGGCGGCGCGGATGCCGAGATTGTCGCGGCCGACCTCGTGGGGCAGGCAGAGCACGGATACAACTCGCCGGTCTGGCTGGTGACGGATGACCGTCCGCTCGCCGAGGCGGTGATGGCGCGGGTGCCGCAGCTGATCGCCGACCTGCCGGAGGTCAACCGCGACAATGCCGCCGCCGCCTGGCGCGACTATGCCGAGGTGATCCTCTGCGCTGACCGGGAAGAGATGGCGGCGACCTCGGACGCCTATGCGCCCGAGCACCTGACGGTGCAGGCGGCCGACCTAGACTGGTGGCTGGGGCGGCTGACCTGCTACGGCTCGCTGTTCCTCGGGGAAGAGACGACGGTGGCCTTTGGCGACAAGGCGAGCGGGACGAACCACGTTCTGCCGACGAGCGGCGCGGCGTCCTATACCGGTGGGCTGTCGGTGCACAAATACATGAAGATCGTGACCTGGCAGCGGGCGACGCGCGAGGGCGCGAAACCGGTGGCCGAGGCGACGGCGCGGATCTCGCGGCTGGAGGGGATGGAGGGCCACGCGCGCACCGCCGACATCCGGCTGGCCAAATATTTCCCGGGCGAGACCTTCGATCTGTCCGCCGATGGCTGACGCGCTGTTCAGCGTCGAGGGCAAGGTGGCCTGCGTGACCGGGGCGTCTTCGGGGCTGGGGCGGCGCGCGGCGGCGGTGCTGGCCGCGCGCGGCGCGAAGGTGGTCGGGGTCGCGCGGCGTTCGGATGCGCTTGAGGACTGGCGCGACGGGGCGGGGGGCACGACCGCGGCGGTTGCAGGCGACGTGGCCGACCGCGCGGGGCTGCCGGATCTGTGCGCGCGGATCGCGGCGCCGTTCGGGCCGCCCGATATCCTGATCCATGCCGCCGGGATCAACACGCGCGAGCCGGCGGACAGGGTGACCGCCGAGGGCTGGGACGCGACGCTGGCGCTCAACCTGTCGGCGCCGTTCTTCCTGAGCCAGCACTTTGCCCCGGCGATGGCGGCGAAGGGCTGGGGGCGGATCGTATTGTTCGCCTCGCTGCAGAGCACCCGCGCCTTTCCGGGCGGCATCGCCTATGGCGCCTCGAAGGGCGGGATTTCCCAGCTGACGCGGGCGATGGCGCAGGCCTGGTCGGGGCGGGGTATCACCTGCAACGCCGTCGGGCCGGGGTTCTTTCCGACAGAGCTGACCGCGCCGGTCTTCGCCGACAGCGACCTTGCCGCCCGCAATGCCGTGCAGACCTGCATCGGGCGCAACGGAAAACCCGAGGATCTGGACGGGCCGCTGCTGTTCCTCTGCTCGGAGGCCTCGGCCTATGTCACCGGGCAGGTGCTGATGGTCGACGGAGGCTTCACCGCGAAATGAGGGCGCTTGTCTACACCGGGGCGGAACGGCTGGAGCTTCGCGAGGTGGCGGATGCGGTGGCGGGGCCGGGCGAGGAGTTGATCGGCGTCGAGCGCGTCGGCATCTGCGGGTCGGACATGCACGCCTATCTGGGCCACGACAGCCGCCGCCCCGCGCCGCTGATCCTGGGGCACGAGGCGGCAGGGATCATTGTCGGCGGGCCTCGGGACGGGCAGTGCGTGACCGTGAACCCGCTGGTGACCTGCGGAACCTGCCCGGCCTGCAGGGCGGGCCGCGACAATCTCTGCCCGAACCGCCAGATCATCTCGATGCCGCCGCGCGAGGGGGCGTTTGCGCAACGGGTGGCGATGCCGGGGGGCAACCTGGTTGTGGTGCCGTCCGGGTTTCCCCTGGACAAGGCGGCGCTGGCCGAACCAGTCGCCTGTGGCTGGCATGCGGTGCGTCTTGGCCTGCAGGCGCTGGGCGAGGGGCCGGTGCGGGCGCTGGTGCTGGGCGGCGGGGCCATCGGGCTGGGCGCGGCCCTGTGCCTGTCCGCGCGGGGCGTAGCCGATATCACGCTGGTCGAGCCGAACGACGTGCGGCGCGATTATCTTAAGCGCCGCTGCGAGCAGAACGCCGTGGACACTGCGGAGGGCACCTTCGATCTGGTGGTCGATGGGGTCGGGTTCGAGGCCACGCGCGCCACCGCCTCGGCGCTGGTGCGTCCCGGCGGGGTCATTGTCCACATCGGGCTGGGCAGCGCAGCCGGCGGGCTCGACATCCGCCGCATGACCTTGCAGGAAGTGACATTCATCGGCACCTATACCTATACCGCGCAGGAATTCCGTGACACGGCGCAGGCGATGTTCGCGGGCCGTCTGGGTCCGCTCGACTGGATCGAGGAACGTCCGCTGGCAGAGGGGGCACGGGCGTTCGCGGATATTCGTGCCGGGACGGTGGCGGCGCCCAAGGTCATGCTGGTGCCGGATCAACTGTCCTGAATTGGACAACAAACCCGACAACCGGTCCGGTATTGGACAGGTAATTCCCGTGCAAAAGGCGGAAGGTTAACTCTCCTGCTGACTTTTCGACAATTTTGCCTATAATGGAATTTGGTTTTTCGGGTTTGATATCATGGTTTCGAGTAACAAGAGGCGCTCTCGCCTGGCCGAAGACGATGCCGCGTCCAAGCGCGAAGCCTATCTCGACAAGGGGCTGAGCTGGGACAAGCGGCTGGAACTGGCACGCGCGCAGCGTGCCCAGATCGAAGCGGCAACGGGGCCGGCGCGCATCACGCCCAGGCACAAGCCCTGGGAGGAAGAGGCGCCCGAGGTGAACCGGCCAGCCGCCGAACGGCGCGCGGATCCCGTGCCGGACTACCCCGACATCCCGCCTGCGCGTCAGGCCGCAATCGCCGCCCGCCAGAAGGCAGAGGCCGAACGCGAGGCTGCCGCCGAACAGCTGCGGGACGGAGAGACCGACGAGCGAAGCCGGAAATCGCCACCGATCCTTCCGGCCGGGGCGGGCGCGCGGCGCGCGCAGGTCAGGTCGTCGGTTCTGGGGGAACGTCCGGCGCGCGACACAACGGCCGAGGCGGTGGACCGGCTGCTTTCTCCGACCGGCGAGGCCAGACCGGCCGAGGATGCCCGGTTCGAGGAAATTCGCCCAGCGGCGGTTCCGCGCAAGCGGGCGGTCTGGATCCTGGCAGCAGCCTGCATTCTGGGCGGGCTGGCGCTGGGGATTACCCTGGCGCTTGCGGTTTTCTATACGGTCAGCGGCTGAGGCGCGGCGCGTGGCCTGTTGAGGGCAGGCGCAGTCCGTCACGACATCAGCGTCCGTCAGGGCGATGGTTCCCTGTCGGCGATACCCCTTGCAGTCAAAGCAAAGATGAATCGACGACGCGCTTTTCAGTCGCCGATCATGAGATTAGGCTGCCGCGAAAGACAAGGGATGCCCGATGGACCTCACCCGACGCTCTGCCGCCGATCTGCTGGGCGATCTTGCCACCGGCGCACTTTCCGCCGCCGAGCTGATGCAGGCGACGCTGGATCGAATCGACGCCGTCAACCCCTCGGTCAATGCGGTGGTCGTGCTGCGCGACCCCGACGATCTGATGGCCGAGGCGCGGGGGAAGGACAGCGGGCCAAAAACCGGGCCGCTGCACGGGCTGCCCATCGCGGTGAAGGATCTGGCGAATGTCGCGGGGATGGTGTCCTGCATGGGATCTCCCGCGCTGGCCGGAGTCGTGGCGCCGGCGGATGACATCATCGCCGCCCGGATGCGGGCCGCAGGGGCGATCCTGATCGGCAAGACGAACACGCCGGAGTTCGGCCTCGGCTCGCATACCTTCAACCCGGTCTATGGCGCGACGGCGAATCCCTATGACACGCGCCTGAGCTGCGGCGGATCCTCAGGTGGCGCGGCGGTGGCGCTGGCGACGGGGATGACCGCGCTGGCCGATGGCGGCGACATGATGGGATCGCTGCGCAATCCGGCGGGGTGGAACAATGTCTACGGCTTCCGGCCCAGCTGGGGGCGCGTGCCCGGCGAGCCGATTGGCGACACGTTCCTGCACCAGCTGTCCACGCTCGGCCCGATGGCGCGCAGCCCCGAGGATCTGGCGATCCTGCTCGACGTGATCTCGGGCCCCGATCCACGCCTGCCGTATCCCTTTGCCGCGCCGCCGGTGGCGCCGCTGGCGCCGGTCGGCCTGACGGGCAAGCGGATCGGCTGGCTGGGCGACTGGGGCGGCGCGATGCCGATGGAGGCGGGCATTCTCGATATCTCGGAGGCGGCGCTGGCGGTGCTGGAGGATCTGGGCGCCACTGTCGAACCCGTCGCGCCGCCGTTCGATGCCAAGGCGATGTGGACCAGCTGGATCACCCTGCGGTCGTGGCAGGTGGCGGCCAGCCTGACCGCGCTGCCGCGCGCGCATCTGAAGGACAGCGCGATCTGGGAGCTGGACCGGGGGCTGGCGATGAGCGCGATGGAGGTGCACCGCGCCTCGGTCATCAGGTCGGAGTGGTTCCGGACCGCGGCGCGCCTTTTTGCGCAGTATGACGCGCTGGTTCTGCCCACGGCGCAGGTCTGGCCCTTCGAGATCGCCCGGCCCTGGCCGACCGAGATCGCCGGGGTGGCGATGGACACCTATCACCGCTGGATGCAGGTGGTGATCCCGGTCAGTCTGATCGGCCTGCCGGCTCTGGCCTTGCCCGCCGGGTTCGGCGCGGCCGGTTTGCCGGCGGGGATCCAGCTGTTCGGACCACGTGGCAGCGACGCGTCCCTGCTGGGGATGGGAGCGACCTATCACGCGGCGACCGAATGGCCGCAGAAGCGCCCGGCCGTGTAGGGGACCGGCACCTTGGGGAGGGTGGGATGGAGGAACGGCAATTCGGCGCGCCCGTGCTGCGCGACGTGAGTTTCGCAACGCTGCGCACCGCGCTGGCGCGCGGCTGGGACGACATGCGGCGCGCGCCGGCCTTTGGCCTTGTCTTCGCCGGGGTCTACGTGCTGGCCGGCTGGGCCATGGCCTGGATCACCGCGCAGACCCATACGACCTTCTGGCTGGTGCTGGCTGCCATCGGCTTTCCGCTGATCGGGCCCTTTGCGGCCGTTGGGCTGTACGAGGTTTCGCGCCGTCTGGCGGCGGGTGAGCCGCTGGACTGGGGCGGCGTGCTGGGGGTGGTGCTGCACCAGCGCACGCGACAGCTGCCCTCGATCTGCGCCATCGTGGTGGTGGTCTTCCTGTTCTGGTTCTTCCTCGGGCACATGATCTTTGCGCTGTTTCTCGGTCTGGCAACGATGACCAATATTTCAAGTTCTTACGCGGTGTTTCTGACCTGGAACGGCCTGACCATGCTGGCGGTCGGCAGCGCCGTGGGCGCCGCCTTTGCGCTGTTGCTCTACATGATCTGCGTGCTGGCCCTGCCGATGCTGCTGGACCGCGAGGTGGATTTCGTGACCGCGATGATCTCCAGCTTCCGCTATGTGCAGGCGCATCCGGTGGTGATGCTCGTCTGGGCCGCCTTCATCGCGGGGGCGACGTTCCTGGCCTTGCTGCCGTGGTTTCTGGGGCTGCTGGTCGTGCTGCCGGTGCTGGGCCATGCGACCTGGCACCTGTACGATCTGCTGAAAGTTGATGTGATGGATGAGGTTCAGCCGGTAAGCGCCTGACAGGATTATTCTTCCCGCCCTTCCGAGACCAGCCGCGCGCGCAGACTTGCCGTAGCGGGGTGGCCGAGGTGCAGCGCCCAGACATAGGCGTGGGTCAGGAAGAAACCCGCCGCATCGGCATCGCCGCTGGTCTCGGCCGCCTCGGTATAGAGCGCCACCAGCGCCGCCCGGTCGTGGGCGGCGTGGGCGGCCAGCAGACGGTCGTCCAGGCTCATTCCGCGGCCTGGGCCGCCCGGCTGCGATGGTCCTCGATCTTGCCGGCGACCCAATCGTGGAACAGATGCGTCGGCCCGTCCATCGCCGGCGAGAAGCGGCCGCCGTCGAAGCCGGGGGAGTTGCGCCCGCGCTGCATCCCTTCGACGACGAAGACATCCTCTTCAAAGACCATCTTCCACAGCGCCGTATTGCGCGCGCGCAGGGCCGGGTCGGTGTCCGGCGTGGCGTAGAAGAGGTGAATGTGTTCCTGCGTGCGGTCCGCCGCCTCGGGCACCAGGACGATGGCGAAGGCGTGGTCGCGGTGGACGCCGAAGAGGACGTTCGGGAAGAGCGAAATGTATTCCGCCGCCGTGTTCCATTTCTCGGACAGGCCGTCGAAATCGGGGAAGGACTTGCCGTCCTCGCCCTTCATCTGGCGATAGACCAGCGTGCCCTGGCCGGAGAAACGGCCCGGCGATTCGATGTGATAGTGATCCTCCAGCCGGGAATAGCTGTTCAGACCGGGGTGGACCCAGGGCAGGTGGTAGCTTTCGCAGTAGTTCTCGACCGCCAGCTTCCAATTGCAGTTGACCGGCAGGATGAAGCGGCTGTCGGCGCCGCCGTGGTACAGCGGTTTGTCGAATTCGGCCCAGCGGGCGATAGCCTCGGCGTGGACCTCTTCGAAGGGGGCGGCGTCACCGCTGACGTTGATGAAGACGACATCGCGCCAGATGTGGCTGCGGACCTCGATCAGGCCCAGTTCCGAGCGTTTGATCCCCTCGTGGGTGTTCTGACCCGGCCCGCCCACATGCGGGGTCGAGACCAGCCGGCCTTCGGTGGAATAGCACCAGGAATGATAGGGGCAGCGGATCGCGCCTTCGATCTTGCGCGGCTGCTCGACCAGGATCATGCCGCGATGGCGGCAGATGTTCTGGAAGACGCGCACCACGCCGCCGCGGTCGCGCAGCAGAAGCAGCGGGATTCCGAGAAAGGTCATCGGCACCGCGTCGCCGGGTTCGGGCACATCGGCGGTGACCGCCAGACCGGCCCATTGGCCCAGGATCACGGCGGCGTTTTCCTCGCGGATCACCTCGGGGTCGGTGTAATGCCCGTTCGGCAGGCCCTGGGCCTGGGCGATAGGACGGCGGACGGCGGACAGGCTGGAGACGGACATGGGCACCCTCGCAAGATGGCTGGGTCCAGTAAGACCTCCGCGCGTGCTTCCGTCCGAAAGGGATGCGACCAGCGCTGGCGCGGCGGCGACATTTTCGCAGCGATGCTAGGCGCCGTCGCGCAGCCTGGCGCCAAAGTCCTTGGGCTCGTCGCCCATCTGCCGGGCGATCAGGTCGGCCCAGACGGCCATCAGGCGCAGCGTCTCGGGGCTATGATGGTCTTCGGCCTCGAGGCTTTGCGGCGTGGGGATGGTGGCATCGCGCGCGGCTTCAAGATCGGGGAGGAAGCAGGGAGCGCCGATCCACTCGGCGTCCAGCCGCTCGGCATCGGCGCGGGCGGCGGGGTAGAGCAAGTCATAGAGCGCGCGGGGCAGGCGCAGCGGCTCGGCCGCGGTGGTCGGGGGCCGGTCGCGCAACAGCCGCCCGAACTGCTTGCCAAAGGTCACACGGTTGTCGAGCGGCAGGTCGGCAAAGCGCTGTTGCAGCATCCGCATCAGGGCAAGATCGGGGACCGGGAGGGCGGCGTTGCTGTCCTGCCCGCTGTCGGAGAGGGTGTAGGGCGTCCCCTGCAGCACCAGGTCGAGGAAGTCGTGCCGGATGTCGCCCTGCTTCAGCCGGCTGCGGATGAAGGGGCGCATCTGGAAGCTGTCGCCAAAGGCCGCGCGCCAGCCGGCCAACCGGCCGGCGAAGTCGAGCCGCCCGCGTTTCAGGAAGCTTTTCAGAAAGTCGGCCTGCGTGCCAGTGTCATGGCCCAGCTTGAGGTTCTCGGCGCATTGCGACAGCACCCGGCCGACATGGGGGCGGACGTAGGCGATGACGGTGATCTGATCGGCAAGGGGGGCGAGATGCGTGTTGACGGCCTCGGCCACCCGCGCGGGCGGGATGAACTCGAACAGCTCGGTCGACAGCACGGCGACATCCCACTCCGCGCCGTCCAGCCGCCGGGCGATGGCGTTCCAGCGGGCCGGATAGAGCGCCTTGCGCTCGCCCAGGCTGCGGGCCAGGGCGCCGTGATTGGCAGTGCCTGGGCTGAACAGGCGCAGGCCCGCGGGTTTGCAATCCCCGCGGGCCAGCATGGTCTGAAGAATGGTCGAGCCGGTCTTGCAATCGCCGACGTGCAGGATCAGCCGGCGCGCCATGCCGTCAGGCCACCGCCTTGGCGAAGCTGCCCCGATAGAGCGCCGATAGCTCGGCCAGGGGCGCCTCAGCGCCGCCAAGCGCGACTGTCTTGCCGCCGAAGCGGCCGACCGTGGCGAGCGGAACGCCGGCCTTGGCGGCCGCCTCGGTCAGCGCCTTGGCGTCCTCGGCGCTGCAGGCGACCAGATAGCGGGCCTGATCCTCGCCGAAGAGCTGCGCGGTGCCGGTCACGTCGAGCGTCACGCCGAGGCCCGCGCCTTCGGCCATCTCGAAGGCCGCGAGCGCAAGACCGCCGTCACCGAGATCGGTGCAGGCGCGGATCCGGGCGCACTGGGCGCGGACGAATTCGCCGTTGCGCTTCTCTGCCGCCAGATCGACGGCGGGGGCATCGCCTTCCTCGCGGCCAAAAGCCTCGGCCAGCAGGGCGGACTGGCCCAGGTGGCCCTTCGTCTCGCCGATCAGCAGGGCGAGGTCGCCCTCGCGCACCTCTTGCCGGATGATCTGCGCGGTGTCGGCGATCAGGCCCACGGCGCCGATGGTCGGCGTGGGCAGGATGCCGCTGCCGTCGGTTTCGTTGTACAGCGAGACGTTGCCCGAGACGATCGGCATGTCGAGCGCCGCGCAGGCGGCGCCGATGCCCTTGATCGCGCCGACGAACTGACCCATGATCTCGGGCTTTTCGGGGTTGCCGAAGTTCAGGTTGTCGGTGGTCGCCAGCGGCAGGGCGCCCACGGCGGTGAGGTTGCGATAGGCCTCGGCCACCGCCTGCTTGCCGCCTTCCTCGGGGTTCGCCTTGACATAGCGCGGGGTCACGTCCGAGGTGAAGGCAAGCGCCTTACCCGTGCCATGAACGCGGATGATGCCGGCGCCCAGGCCCGGGGTGCGGGTGCTGTCGGCCATGACCATGGTGTCGTACTGTTCGAAGACCCAGTTCTTGGCGGCGTAGTTGGGCGAGCCGATCAGGGCGCGCAGGCCTTCGATGGCGTCGATCTCGGCGACCTCGCCCAGCGGCTGCGCCGCCGGGGTCGGCACCCAGGGACGGTCGTATTCGGGAGCCTCGGAGGATAGTTTGGACAGCGGCAGATCGGCCTTGACCTCGCCGTTCAGCATGATGAGGAAGCGGTCCTCGGCAATCGTCTCGCCGACGATGGCGAAATCGAGATCCCATTTGTCGAAGACCGCCTTGGCCACGGCCTCCTTCTCGGGGCGCAGGACCATGAGCATGCGCTCCTGGCTTTCGCTCAGCATCATCTCGTATGCGGTCATGTTCTTTTCGCGCACCGGCACCTTTTCCAGGTCCAGACGCACGCCGAGGCCGCCCTTGTCGCCCATCTCTACGGCCGAGCAGGTGAGGCCCGCCGCGCCCATGTCCTGAATCGAGATCACCGCGCCGGTCGCCATCAGCTCGAGGCAGGCTTCCATCAGGCATTTTTCGGTGAAGGGGTCGCCGACCTGCACGGTGGGGCGCTTTTCCTCGATGGTGTCGTCGAATTCGGCGCTGGCCATGGTTGCGCCGCCGACGCCGTCGCGCCCCGTCTTGGCGCCGAGATAGACGACCGGCATTCCGACGCCCGAGGCAGCGGAATAGAAGATCTTGTCGGTATCGGCGAGACCGGCGGCGAAGGCATTGACCAAGCAGTTTCCGTTGTAGGCGGCGTGAAAGCGCACCTCGCCCCCGACGGTCGGGACGCCGAAGCAGTTGCCATAGCCGCCGACACCGGCCACCACGCCATTGACCAGCTGGCGGGTCTTGGGGTGCGAGGGCACGCCGAAGCTGAGCGCGTTCATTGCGGCCACCGGGCGCGCGCCCATGGTGAAGACGTCGCGCAGGATGCCGCCCACGCCGGTCGCCGCGCCCTGATAGGGTTCGATGTACGAGGGGTGGTTGTGGCTCTCCATCTTGAAGATCACCGCCTGGCCGTCACCGATGTCGACCACGCCCGCATTCTCTCCCGGCCCGCAGATCACCTGAGGCCCGCTGGTGGGCAGGGTGCGCAGCCATTTCTTGGACGATTTGTAGGAACAATGCTCGTTCCACATCGCCGAGAAGATGCCGAGTTCGGTGAAGGTCGGTGCGCGCCCGATGATGTCGAGGATGCGCTCGTATTCATCCGGTTTCAGGCCGTGCGCGGCAATCAGATCGGGTGTGATCGCGGGTTCTTGCATGGTGCGGAAAATCCCCAGGGCGGCAGTTGCCGCGCTTTTAGGACAAGGGGGCACAAGGGGAAAGAGACAATCCGGGTGTGCACCCGATCCGGTCGAGGGAAATTCGCGCCCTGCGCCGGGCTGAACCGCCCTCATCAGGCAGCCGATGGCGGGTTCGGGTCAAAGGGTTCGCGGCGTGCCCAACGATTGGTCTGCGTCGCTAACAAAAAAAAGGCCGAGCACTAAGCTCGGCCGAAGTCCAACAGGGAGGTGAAGGGGATGCACTCTCATGCGTCGTCCTTCGAGTGAACAAATAGGCATCACGCTGCCTGCGATCAAGGCACTATGTGTCGCAGGCGGGGCATTCCCGATATGCACAAACCGCATGGCTCAGGGGCGCGCGAGATTCCGCATCTGCTTGCGATGTGAAATAACCTCTTCCTGCACGAAATCGCGGAATGCGATGATCCGCTGAGACTGCCTCAATTCCTCGGGATAGGCGAGGAAGACGGGCACATCGGCGGATTCGATCTGGGGCAGGATGCGGACCAGGGCGGGAAAGTCCTCGACCAGGTAATCCGGCAGGACGCCGATCCCCAGATTGTTCAGAACGCCCTGCAAGACGCCGAAATAGTTGTTTACAGTCAACAGCGAGTGCGGGTTGAAGGCCATCAGGTGCTGGACCAGCGACGCCCCCGCCGCGACCTGCGCGGCGTTGGTGTTCTGGCAGATGAGCCGGTGGTTCGCCATGTCCTCGAGTTCGGTCGGGGCGCCGTTCTGGGCGATATAGTCCTTGCTTGCATAAAGCAGCATCTGCACCGTCATCAGCCGCTTGCGGATCAGGTCGGCCTGGCTGGGTTCCTTCATGCGGATGGCAACGTCGGCCTCGCGCATGGGCAGGTCGAGCACGCGTTCCTCGAGCATGAGGTCGATCTTGAGGTTGGGGTATTTCTCGTAAAGCTTGGGCAGGCGCGGGACCAGCCAGAGGGTGCCGAATCCATAGGTGGTGGTGACACGGAGTTCGCCAAAGACCTCTTCCTCGCTGTCGCGGATGCGGGCAGCGGCGGCTTCGAGCCGTTTCGAGATCGAGCGGGTGGCGTCGAACAGCAATTCGCCCTGTTCGGTCAGGATCAGCCCGCGCGCGTGGCGGTGGAACAGGGTGGTGTTCAGGGATTCCTCAAGCGCGCGAATCTGCCGGCTGACAGCAGATTGCGACAGGTTGAGCTTGTCCCCGGCATGGGTCAGGCTGCCCGCGTCCGACACGGCGTGGAAGATCCTGAGCTTGTCCCAATCCATCTCTGTGGCTTTCGTTCCTAATCCAGCGGGCTGTTTCTCAGCTACTTCCGGTCTATGCAAGAAGGGTGAAGGCAATATGCATCAAATGTTCCGGAGGGGCATGGAAAATCAGCAAAATGGCTATACAGGTCAACCTTTTTGACCTATTATTGATCGCACGAAGTCCTAATTTGACGTTGGGAGGCGCCAGATGACCACGCAGAAGATTTCCCTGAACGATCGCTTCGATCTCACCAAGACTCCGGTTCTTCTGAACGGCACGCAGGCGCTTGTCCGGCTCATGCTGATGCAGAAAGAGCGCGACCGCGCGGCGGGGCACAACACCGCCGGGCTGGTGACGGGGTATCGCGGCTCTCCCCTCGGCGCGGTCGACATGCAGATGACGCGGGCGGCCAAGCATCTTGCCGCCCATGACGTGACCTTCCAGCTGGGATTGAACGAAGATTTGGCCGCCACCGCGCTCTGGGGCGCGCAGCAGGCGGAACTGCGGGGCGAGGGGAAATACGACGGCGTCTTCGGCCTGTGGTATGGCAAGGGCCCGGGCGTCGACCGGTCGGGCGACGTGATCCGCCACGCCAACATGGCCGGGACCAGCCCGCTGGGCGGCGTGGTGATGGCGATGGGTGACGACCACACCGGCGAATCCTCGACCACGCTGCACCAGTCGGAATGGGCGCTGATGGATGCCTATATGCCCATCGTCTCGCCGGCGGGCGTGCAGGAAATCCTCGACTACGGCGCCTATGCCTTTGCGCTCTCGCGGTTTTCGGGGCTGTGGGTTGGTCTCAAGACGATGAAGGACACGGTCGAGGCGACCTCGGTTGTCGATGGCGACCCGTTCCGCGTCAAGACCGTGGTGCCCGACTTCGACATGCCCGAGGGCGGGCTGAACATCCGTCTGGTCGACGACCGCGTGCCGCAGGAGGCGCGGGTGATCGACTACAAGCGCTTCGCGGCCGAGGAATTCGCCCGCGCGAACCGCATCGACAAGCGCGTCTGGGGCAAGCCCGGCGCCAAGATCGGGCTGGTGGCCGCCGGCAAGAACTGGCTGGATCTGGTGCATGCGCTGAGCCTGCTGAACATCGACGAGGCCGAGGCCGAGCGGCTGGGCATTTCGACCTACAAGATCGGCCAGGTCTTCCCGCTCGACATGAAGAGCTTTCATGAATGGGCCGAGGGGCTGGACCTGATCGTCGTGGTCGAGGAAAAGCGCAAGCTGATCGAGATCCAGATCAAGGAAGCGCTGTTCGACGACAACCGCTATCGCGTCTGGGGCTGGTACAAGGGCGGTGCAGGTCAGCTGCACCGCGAAGAGCTGTTCCCGTCGCGCGGCGCGCTCGATCCGATCATGATAGCCGAGAAGCTGGGCGGGATCCTGATCGAGGAGGGCCGCGAGACCGAGGCGATTCGCTCGGGTCTGGATGCGCTGCAGGAGGCGCGGCGCAACGACAACGCCGTCGATATCGCGGCGCGTCTGCCCTATTTCTGCTCGGGCTGCCCGCATAACACCGGCACGAAGGTGCCGAAGGGCAGCCGCGCCTATGCGGGCATCGGCTGTCACTTCATGGTGCAGTGGATGGACCGGTCGACCATGGGCTATACCCATATGGGCGGCGAGGGGGCCAACTGGATCGGCGAGGCGCCGTTTTCGACCACCAAACACGTGTTCCAGAATCTGGGCGACGGCACCTACAACCATTCGGGCATCCAGGCGATCCGGGCGGCGGTCGCCGCGGGCACCAATATCACCTACAAGATCCTCTACAATGACGCCGTGGCGATGACCGGCGGTCAGACCAATGAAGGCGGTCTGGATGCCGCGCGCATCGCGCAGGAACTCAAGGCCATGGGCATCAAGCACATCGCCGTGGTCTATGACGAAAAGGAAGAGCCGGCGCGCGCCGGTTTCCCGGCCGGGCTGGAGTGGCACGAGCGGGCCGATCTGATCAAGGTCGAGGAGCGTTTCCGCGAGATCGAGGGCGTGTCGGCCATCGTCTACATCCAGACCTGCGCCGCCGAGAAGCGCCGCCGCCGCAAGCGGGGCACCTTCCCGGACATCGAGAAGAAGGTCTTCATCAACACCGACGTCTGCGAGGGCTGCGGCGATTGCGGCGTGCAGTCGAACTGTGTGTCGATCGTGCCGAAGGAGACCGAGCTGGGGCGCAAGCGCGCCATCGACCAGTCGTCGTGCAACAAGGATTTCTCGTGTCTCAAGGGCTTCTGCCCCTCTTTCGTGACGCTGGAAGGCGCGACGGTGAAAAAGCCCGATGTCGCCAAGCTGGACCTGCCGGATCTGCCGCAGCCGGTGCTGCCGACGATCAACGGCACCTATAACGTCGTGATCACCGGCGTGGGCGGAACCGGGGTCGTCACCATCGGCGCGGTGCTGGCGCAGGCGGCACAGCTGGACGGCAAAGGCGCCGGCATGATGGAGATGGCGGGACTGGCACAGAAGGGCGGCGCGGTGCACATCCATTGCCGCCTGGCGAACAAGCCCGAGGACATCAGCGCGATCCGCGTCGCCACCGGCGAGGCCCATGCGCTGATCGGCGGCGATCTGGTGGTGAGCGCGGGCGCCAAGACGCTGGGGCTGACGCGCACCGGCCAGACCGGCGCGGTGGTCAACAACCACGAGATCATCACCGGCGATTTCACCCGCAATACCGAGTTCAAGGTGCCCTCGGACCGGCTGGAGCTGGCGCTGCAGGCGCGGCTGAAGGACCGGCTGGACCTGTTCGACGCCTCGGAACTGGCCCGCGTGACGATGGGCGATTCCATCTTCTCGAACATGATGATCCTGGGCGCGGCCTGGCAGCGCGGCCTGCTGCCGCTGGGGCACGAGTCGATCCGGCAGGCGGTGGAGCTGAACGGCGCGGCGGTCGAGAAGAACCAGCGCGCCTTCGAGATCGGCCGCTGGGCGGTGCTGCATCCGGAAGAGGCGCAGCGCCTGATCGTGCCGAGCAATGTGGTCGCCAAGCCGAAATCGCTGGAAGAGCGGATCGCCTTCCGCGCCGATCACCTGACCGACTACCAGAGCGCGCGGCTGGCGAAACGCTATCGCAAGCTGGTCGATTCGGTCAGTGATCCCAAGCTGAAGGAGGCGGTCGCGCTCGGCTATCACAAGCTCTTGGCCTACAAGGACGAATACGAGGTCGCGCGTCTGCTGAGCAAGACCGAGGAAAAGGCGCGGGCCGAGTTCGAGGGCGATTTCAAGATGACCTTCAACCTCGCGCCGCCAGTTCTGCCCGGCACCGACGCCGAGGGCCGCCCGAAAAAGCGCGCCTTTGGTCCCTGGATGGAGGGCCCGCTGCGGTTCCTCGCCCGCTTCAAGGCGCTGCGTGGAACGCCCTTCGACGTCTTCGGCTATTCCGCCGATCGCCGGATGGAACGCGCGCTGATCCGGCAGTACGAGGCCGACATGAAAGAGGTTCTGCCGGCGGTTACAGCCGACACTCGCGATGCGGCCGCGGCTCTGGCCGCGCTGCCGCTGGAGATCCGCGGCTTTGGCCCGGTGAAGGAAGCCAATGCCGAAAAGGCGGCGAAACGGCGCGAAGAGCTTCTGACGGCCATCCGGCAGGGCGGCAAGGGGTTCGAGAAGGCGGCGGAATAGGGCGTCACGCAGCCGTCACCTAGGCGTTGCAAACTGGGGTCGCCCGTCCGAATCCGGCGGGTGACCTTTTCGGAGCCGCTTCATGTCCGACCGCCGCCATATCGCGCGTGACATCACCTATTCCCATTCGGCCGCCACCCGCAGCGGCCGGGCGCTGATCCGCCTTATCGAGAACTCGACCGGCCGCCTGCGGCTGATCCGCCGCGCCGATGGCTATGCCGACGAGGTCGCGGCCGGTCGCAGCTTCTGGCAGGTGATGGTCGACCGCTATGGTCTGTCGCTGAACGTCGTGGGCGGATCGCTGGACAATATCCCGCGCACCGGCCCGCTGATCCTGATCGCCAACCATCCCTACGGTATCCTCGACGGGCTGATGATGGGGCATATCCTGCATCAGACGCGCGGCGATTTCCGCATTCTGGCCAATTCGGTGTTTCGCCAGGCCGAGGATCTGAACCGCATCCTGCTGCCGATCAGCTTTGACGAGACCAAGGATGCGCTGGGGCTGAACCTGCAGACCCGGCGGGAGGCGCTGCGCTATCTGGGCGAGGGGGGCGCCATCGGCATTTTCCCGGGCGGCACGGTCAGCACCGCGGCGCGCCCGTTTTCCACCCCTATGGATCCGGGCTGGCGCAGCTTCACCGCGCGGATGATCGCGAAGTCGGGCGCCACCGTGGTGCCGGTCTTCTTTGCCGGCCACACCTCGCGCCTGTTCCAGATCGCCAGCCACCTGCATTCGACCCTGCGCCTGGGACTGCTGCTGAAGGAATTCCGCACCCGCGTCGATACCCCGGTCGAAGTGGTGATCGGCACACCGATTCCGCGTGAGGATCTGCGCGTGATGGGCGAGGGAAAAGCACTGATGGATTTCCTGCGCAAAGCGACGTATGAGCTGTCTCCGAAACCGCTGGAGTCCTTCGACTACGGCTATGAATTTGAGGAACGGCACCGCGCCCGCGCATAGATGGCCATAGGCATTTTCGATTCCGGACTGGGCGGCCTGACCGTCCTCGACGCCGTGCAGAAACGCCTGCCCGAGGTGGATTTCCTGTATTTTGCCGACAGCGCCCATGCGCCCTATGGCGTGCGCACGGCCGACGACATCTATGCGCTGACGAAGGCGGCCATCGAATCGATGTGGGCGCGGGGCTGTGACCTGATCGTGCTGGCCTGCAACACCGCTAGCGCGGCGGCCCTGCGTCGCATTCAGGAGGGCGGCCTGCCACCCGGAAAGCGGGTGCTGGGTGTCTTCGTGCCGCTGATCGAGGCGCTGACCGAACGGCAATGGGGCGACAACTCGCCCCCGCGCGAGGTCGCGGTGAAACATGTGGCGCTGTTTGCCACCCCGGCGACGGTCGCCAGCCGCGCCTTCCAGCGTGAACTGGCCTTCCGCGCCATCGGCGTCGATGTCGAGGCGCAGGCCTGCGGCGGCGTGGTCGACGCCATCGAGGACGGCGACACCATCCTGGCCGAGGCGCTGGTGCGCTCCCACGTCGAGGCGCTGAGGCGCAAGATGCCCGACCCGCAGGCGGCGATCCTGGGCTGCACCCACTATCCGCTGCTGGAAGAGACGTTTCAGGCGGCGCTTGGTCCGGACGTGCAGGTGTTCAGCCAGGCGAAGCTGGTCGCCGAAAGCCTGGCCGATTATCTTCAGCGGCATCCGAACATGCTGGGCTCTGGCACGAGCGGGTTCCTGACCACCGGCCGGCCCGATCGGGTGAGCGACCGCGCGACCCAGTTCCTCCGACGACAGATCCGCTTCGACGCGGCGTGACGCCTTGCCTCACTTTGCGGCCGGACCTCCGGCGCTTATCTGTCATCACGGAACATGAAGGTCTGACATGACCCATAGAATCGCAATCCTGGGCGCCAGCGGATATACCGGCGCCGAACTCGTCCGCCTGATCTCGGGCCACCCCAACATGTCCATCGTTGCCCTGTCGGGCCAACGCAAGGCGGGCATGGCCATGGCCGAGGTCTTTCCCCATCTGCGCCACCTGGACCTGCCGGTGCTGTGCCGGATCGAGGACATCGACTTTTCGCAGGTCGATCTCTGCTTTTGCGCGCTGCCGCACAAGACCAGCCAGGCGGTGATCCGCGACCTGCCGAAGGGACTGAAGATCGTCGACCTTTCGGCCGATTTCCGGCTGCGCGAAGCCGAGGCCTACAAGCGCTGGTACGGCAACGACCATATCGCGATGGAGTTGCAGGCCGAGGCGGTCTACGGTCTGACCGAATTCTACCGCGACGAGATCCGCGCCGCCCGGCTGGTGGCGGGCACCGGGTGCAACGCCGCGACGGGGCAATTCGCCATCCGGCCGCTGATCTCGGCCGGGGTGATCGGGCTGGAAGACATCATCCTCGACATGAAATGCGCGGTCTCGGGGGCGGGGCGGTCGCTGAAGGAGAGCCTGCTGCATACCGAGCTGTCGGAGGGCTACCACGCCTATGCGCTGGGCAGCAGCCACCGGCATATCGGCGAATTCGATCAGGAGTTCTCGGCGCTGGCGGGGCGGCCGGTGCGGGTGCAGTTCACGCCGCATCTGCTGCCGGTGAACCGGGGCATCCTGTGCACGGCCTATGTGAGCGGGGATGCGGCGGAGATTCACCAGACGTTGACCAGCGCCTATGTGGGCGAACCTTTCGTGCAGGTGCTGCCCTTCGGTACTGCGCCCTCGACCCATGACGTGCGCGGGTCGAACTTCGTGCATATCGGCGTCGCGGGCGACCGGATCGACGGGCGCGCGATCGTCGTGGCGGTACTGGACAACCTGACCAAGGGCTCCAGCGGGCAGGCCCTGCAGAATGCCAACCTGATGCTGGGCGAGGATGAAACCACCGCGCTGATGATGGCGCCGCTGTTCCCGTGAGGGGCCAAAACTTTTCAGAAAAGTTTTGGCAAAACTCTTTGGAAGAGTTTTGCTGCGACGGACGGAGGACGAGATGAAATCGCTGAAGAAGCAACGCCGCATCCAGATCATCGCGCTGGCGGCCGTGGCGCTGGTGCTCAGCACCGCGCTGATCGGCTATGCCATGCGCGACGGCATCAATTTCTTCCGTGCGCCCAGCCAGGTGATGGCCGAACCGCCGGGGCCGGGCGAGGTGTTCCGCATAGGCGGGCTGGTCGAGGAGGGCTCGCTCGAGCGCGGGCAGGGCGAGACCATCCGGTTTCGTGTGACCGATGGCGGCGCCTCGGTGCCGGTGAGCTATACCGGCGTCCTGCCCGATCTCTTTGACGAGGGCCAGGGCATGGTCGGCACCGGGCGTTACATCAACGGCACCTTCGAAGCCACGGAGATCCTTGCCAAACACGACGAGAGCTATATGCCGCGAGAAGTGGTGGACGCGCTGAAGGAACAGGGCGTCTACAAGGATCCGAAGGCCGGGAACTGAAGCGCCGCAAGCGGCGCTGCCTCCGGCGGAGGTATTTCCGAACCAGAGAAGCGGAAGGCGCGCGCGCCGTGATCGCGCGGCGTTAACCGCTTCTGGGGCACAACCTTGCCGAGAGAGCGAGGAGACGCCCCATGCCATCCGTGCGAGACATCGCCGAAGAGATTGTCGCCCGCGAGGGCGGTTTCGTGAACGACCCCGACGACCCCGGCGGCGCGACGAATTTCGGCGTCACCATCCATACCATGCGGCGTCTCGGTCTGGATCTGACCGGCGATGGCGCGGTGAGTGTGGCCGATGTGCGCGCGCTGACGCGGGCGCAGGCGGTCGACATCTTCGTGCGCCATTATTTCGAGCGGCCGCGCATCGCCGAGCTGCCGGCGGCGCTGCAGCCCTCGGTCTTTGACATGTATGTCAACGCGGGCGCCAATGCGGTGTCGATCCTGCAGCGGCTGCTGCGGGACATGGGCTATCAGATCGCGGTGGACGGCCAGATCGGGCCGCAGACGCTGGCGGCGGCGCGGGATGCGGCGATGCCCGATCCGTTGGCGCTGGCCGATGCCTATGGGATCGCGCGGCGGAACTATTACTTCCGCCTTGCCGACGCGCGCCCCGCCAGCCGCAAGTATGCGCGCACCCGGGCCGGGGGCAAGGGCGGCTGGATCAATCGGGCCGAGGCCTTCGTCTCGCCGCGCTATCACCTGAGCGACGCGGCATTTGCAGAAAGGACCGCATCATGGGGCTGATCCAGACACTGGCCGGGCTGCTGTTCGGCTCGCGCAACGTGGTGCGCGAGACGGCGGAGGTCTTCCGCGAGAATGCCGAAGCCGCGGCGGCGCGCGCCTCGGGGCTGCAGGGGCAGGTGCTGGCGCAATATGCCGCCGAATTCGCCCTGCCGCGGCCGGGCTGGTTCGATCGGCTGATGGATGGGCTGAACAGGCTGCCGCGTCCCGCGCTGGCGCTGGGAACCCTGGCGCTGTTCGCGGCGGCGATGGTCGATCCGCTGTGGTTCGCGGCGCGGATGCAGGGGATCGCCCTGGTGCCCGAGCCGCTGTGGTGGCTGCTGGGGGTCATCGTGACGTTTTACTTCGGTGCCCGTCACCAGCTGAAGTCGCAGGACTTCCAGCGCGAGATCGCCACCACCATGGCGCGGGTTCCGGCGGTTCTGGAGAATCTGACGGCTATTGCAGAGCTACGCCACGACAGCCCGGGCGCCGCCGGCACCGGGGTGGACGCGACGCTGACGCTGGCCGCGGGTGAACCTTCGGACAATCCGGCGCTGGACGCCTGGAGGGCGCAGCGGCGGGCCTGAGGCCGCGACAATGTGAACCGCGCGGCCCGGTGAAAACCGTTGGCCGCGCGGCCGCGCGAGCCTATAACGCGCCCATGATCACAGAGCTTGGCCATTTCGCCCTTATCCTCGCCTTCCTGATCGCCATCGTGCAGGCCGTGGTGCCGATGATCGGCGCGGCAAAACGCTGGCCTGCCTGGATGGCGGTAGCCGAACCGGCCGCCAACATGCAGTTCCTGCTGATCGCCTGTTCCTTCGGCGCGCTGATGCATGCCTTCGTGACCTCGGATTTCTCGCTGAAACTGGTGGTAGAGAACAGCCATTCGCTCAAGCCAATGCTGTACAAGATCAGCGGAACCTGGGGCAATCACGAAGGTTCGATGCTGCTCTGGGTGCTGATCGTCTCGCTGTTCGGGGCCTCGGCCGCCTGGTTCGGCGGCGCGCTTCCGCCCACGCTGAAAGCGCGGGTGCTGGCGGTGCAGGCCATGATCGGCGTGGCCTTCCTGGCCTTCATCCTCTTCACCTCGAACCCCTTCCTGCGCATGGCCGTGCCGCCCTTTGACGGGCAGGATCTGAACCCGCTGCTGCAGGATCCAGGACTCGCCTTCCATCCGCCGTTCCTCTACCTCGGCTATGTCGGGCTGAGCATGACCTATTCCTTCGCCGTTGCCGCGCTGATCGAAGGCCGGGTCGACGCCGCCTGGGGGCGCTGGGTGCGGCCCTGGACGCTGGCGGCCTGGATATTCCTGACCATCGGCATCGCGCTGGGATCCTGGTGGGCCTATTACGAACTGGGCTGGGGCGGCTTCTGGTTCTGGGATCCGGTCGAGAATGCATCCTTCATGCCCTGGCTTCTGGCCGCCGCGCTGCTGCATTCGGCCATCGTGGTGGAAAAGCGCGAGAGCCTGAAAAGCTGGACCATCCTGCTGGCGATCCTGGCCTTCGGCTTTTCGCTGATCGGCACCTTCATCGTGCGCTCGGGCCTGCTGACCTCGGTCCATGCCTTTGCAAACGACCCGGAGCGGGGTGTGTTCATCCTGATCATCCTCACGGTTTTCACCGGTGGTGCGCTGACGCTGTATGCGGCCCGCGCCGGGGCGATGCAGGCCAAGGGGCTGTTCGCGATGGTCAGCCGGGAAAGCGCGCTGGTGCTGAACAACGTGCTGCTGGCCGTCAGCGCCTTCGTGGTTTTCGTCGGGACCATGTGGCCGATGGTGGCCGAGATGGCCTTTGACCGCAAGCTGTCGGTGGGTCCGCCGTTCTTTGACGCCGCCTTTACGCCCTTCATGGTCGGCCTCGGGCTGGTGCTGCCGATCGGCGCGCTGATGCCCTGGAAGCGCGCGCGCCTCGGGCGCACCCTGCGCCTGTTGGGTCCGGCCTTTGCGCTGGCGCTGGCCCTGGGCGCGCTGGCCTGGGCGTTGCAGACCGGTCGCTCGGCCCTTGGCCCGGTGGGCGCCTTCCTGGGTGCCTGGATCGTGGCCGGCGCGCTGACCGACCTCTGGACCCGCGCCGCCGGCCGGGCCGACCGGCTGCTGCGTCTGCCGCAGGCCGACTTGGGCCGGGTCACCGCCCATTCCGGGCTGGGGGTCACGATCTTTGCCATCGCGGCGCTGACCGCCTGGCAGCAGGAGGACATCCGCGTCGTCCATCCCGGAGAGAGCTTTGGGATCGGTCCCTATACGCTGACCCTGCACCGGGTCGAGGAAGGGCGCGGGCCGAATTACTTCAACACCACCGGCTTTGTGACCCTTGCGAAGGCCGGCAGCGACATCGCGGAGCTGCGGCCCGAAAAGCGGGTCTATCCGGTGGCCAAGATGCCCACGACCGAGGCGGCGATCGACTATCGGTTCCTGCGCGACGTCTATGTCGTGATCGGGGACGAGCAGGACAATGGCGGCTGGGTGATGCGCACCTATATCAAGCCCTTCGCCAACTGGATCTGGGGCGGCTGCCTGATGATGGCCTTTGGCGGGCTGCTGTCGCTGACCGACCGGCGGTTCCGCGTGGCCGCCGGGGCGCGGGCGCGTGTGCGGGCGGTGCCGGCCGAATGAAGCGCCTGCTGCTTGCCCTTGTCCTGGCCGCCAGCCCGGCCTTTGCGGTGCAACCGGACGAGATGCTGGCCGACCCCGCGCTGGAGGCGCGGGCGCGCGAGATTTCCAAGGGCCTGCGCTGCCTTGTCTGCCGCAACGAGAGCATCGACGAAAGCAACGCCAGCCTCGCGCGCGACCTGCGCATCCTGCTGCGCGAGCGGTTGAGCGCGGGCGACAGCGACGCGGAAGCGGTGCAGTTCATCGTCGCCCGCTATGGCGAATATGTCCTGCTGAACCCGGTCGCAGGCGGCGCGAACTGGCTGCTCTGGGCGGCGGGGCCGATGATGCTGCTGGTCGCGGGCGGCACCGCCTGGGCCTATCTGCGCGGACGGGCGCGGCCGGTGGCCCCGGACCGGCCGCTGAGCCCTGCCGAGGAAGAGCGGCTGCGTCGGATTCTCGAGGACTGACGCGCCGTTCCTCTTTCCTTGGCTGCGCCCTTGCGTCAGGTTGCCGGCGATCAATACCCCGGGAGACCCGCCATGGACTATCAGACCCTCACGCTGGATATCGCCGACGCCGTTGCCGTTCTTACCCTGAACCGGCCGGACAAGATGAATTCGCTGACCACCCAGATGCGCGCCGAGATCGCCCATGCCATGCGCGACGCGGCCACCCGCGCGCGGGTCATCGTGATGACCGGCGCGGGCCGCGCCTTTTGCACCGGCCAGGATCTGGGCGATGGCGGCGATGCCACCCAGCTGGATCTGGAGCGCACGCTGCGCGACGAATACACGCCGATGCTCGAGGCGATCTATGACTGCCCGGTGCCGACGATCGCCGCGGTGAACGGCCCGGCGGCCGGGGCAGGGGCCAATCTGGCGCTGGCCTGCGACGTGGTGATCGCCACCGAAAGCGCCTATTTCCTGCAGGCCTTCACCCGCATCGGCCTGCTGCCCGACGCCGGCGGCACCTGGTTCCTGCCGCGGCAGATGGGGCTGGCCAAGGCGATGGGCGCGGCGCTCTTTGCCGACAAGATCAGCGCGAAACAGGCGGATGCCTGGGGCATGATCTGGGAGGCGGTGCCCGATGCCGAATTCGACGCGCACTGGCGGATCCGCGCGAGCCAGCTGGCCAAGGGGCCGACCCAGGCCTATGCCGCCGTCAAGCAGGCGATACGTGGCAGTTTCGAATCGACCCTGCCCGACCAGCTGTCCACCGAGGCGCGGCTTCAGGGCCAGTGCGGCAAGTCCCGCGATTTCCAGGAAGGTGTCGTCGCCTTCATGGAAAAACGCGCGCCGAGTTTCGAAGGGCGCTGAGGCGTCTGTCCGAAGGGAAAACGCCCCGGCCTTTGGCCGGGGCGTTTTTGTTTTCAGGACTGGCGCCGAAAGTCAGCGGTTCTCGATATCCACGTAGTCGCGCGCGGTCGCGCCCAGATACAGCTGGCGCGGGCGGCCGATCTTGTTCTGCGGATCGGCGATCATCTCTTTCCACTGGCTGACCCAGCCGACCGTCCGGCTGACGGCGAAGATCGGCGTGAACATCGAGGTGGGGAAGCCCATCGCCTCGAGGATGATGCCCGAGTAGAAGTCGACGTTCGGGAACAGCTTCTTCTCGGCGAAATACGGATCCTCCAGGGCCTGCTTTTCCAGCTCTTTCGCCACCTGCAGGGTCGGGTTGTCCTCGATCCCCAGAAGGTCCAGAACCTCGTCCGCCGACTGCTTCATCACGGTCGCGCGCGGGTCGAAGTTCTTGTAGACGCGGTGGCCGAAGCCCATCAGGCGGAAGGGATCGTTCTTGTCCTTCGCGCGGGCGATGAATTCGGGGATGCGGTCCGGGGTGCCAATCTCCTTGAGCATTTCCAGGCAGGCCTGGTTGGCGCCGCCGTGGGCGGGGCCCCAGAGACAGGCGATGCCGGCCGCGATGCAGGCGAAGGGGTTCGCGCCCGAGGAGGAGGCCAGACGCACCGTCGAGGTCGAGGCGTTCTGCTCGTGATCGGCGTGGAGCGTAAAGATCCGGTCCATCGCGCGGCTGAGAATCGGGTTCACCTCGTATTCCTCGGCCGGAACCGAGAAGCACATGCGCAGGAAGTTCGACGCATAGTCGAGATCGTTGCGCGGATAGACGAAGGGCTGGCCGATCGAATACTTGTAGGCCCAGGCCGCGATGGTCGGCATCTTGGCGATCAGGCGGTGGCTGGCGATCTCGCGCTGGCGGTTGTCCGAGATATCGGTCGAGTCGTGATAGAAGGCCGACATTGCGCCGACCACGCCGACCATCGTCGCCATCGGGTGGGCGTCGCGGCGGAAGCCGCGGAAGAAATACTGCATCTGTTCGTGCAGCATGGTATGGCGGGTGATCGTCATCTCGAAGGTTTCGAGTTCCGATGCGGTCGGCAGCTCACCGTAGAGCAGCAGATAGCAGACTTCGAGATAGTGCGATTTGGCGGCAAGCTGGTCGATGGGATAGCCGCGGTGCAGCAGTTCGCCCTTGTCGCCGTCGATGAAGGTGATCGTGCTGTCGCAGCTGGCCGTCGACGTATAGCCCGGATCGTACGTGAATACCCCGGCCTGGCCATATAGCTTGCGGATATCGACAACATCGGGGCCCGCGGTCGGCGACAGCACCGGCAACTCATAGGTCTTGCCGTCCAAGATGAGCTGGGCGGATTTGTTGGTGTCGGTCATGATCGTCGCTTCCTCCTGCATGGCGGGCCCGGAATCTCCGGTCCGCTCGGACCTGTGGTTGCGCGCGGTGTGCGCGGCAAATCTGTTACCCGGACTGCGTTACCTGAATGTGAACATCAGGATGCAGCCTCGGTAAGGCGGGCCAGAGTCTCCTCGGGCCCGAGTACAATCATCATGTCGTAGACAGACGGCGTTACCGCGCGTCCGGCGAGGGCGGCCCGAAGCGGGCCTGCCAGCGCGCCAAACGTCGTGCCTTGGGCAACGGCAAAGCCGTTGAGGACCGTCTCGAGATCGTCACGGTTCCAGCTAGCATTTTGCAACTGCGGCGTCAATTCCGACAGCATTTTGCGCGCCTCGGGCGTCAGCGCGCGGGCAGCTTTCTCGTCGATGTCCAGCGGACGCGACGCCAGCACAAAGCGGGCCTTTTCAATCAGTTCCGGAAATGTCTTCGCCCGCTCCTTAAGGAATGGCATGGCTGTCTCGATCCCTGCCTCCTGCTGACGGGTCAGCGCGGGCAGTCCGGCGGCGGCAAGATAGGCCACCAGATCTTGCCGCAGCGCGGCATCGTCCGAGGCGGCGATATGCTGGCCGCAGAGGTTTTCCAGCTTCTTGAGGTCGAAGCGCGCCGGGCTTCGGCCGATTCCGTCAAGGTCGAACCATTCCCGCGCCTGGGCGTCGGTGAAGAACTCGTCGTCGCCATGGCTCCACCCCAGCCGGGCGAGATAGTTGCGCATCCCGGCCGCCGGATAGCCCATCGCCTGATATTCCTGCGCCCCAAGCGCGCCGTGCCGCTTGGACAGCTTCTTGCCGTCAGGCCCGTGGATCAGCGGGATATGCGCCCAGACCGGCACCTGCCAGCCCATCGCGTCATAGATCATCATCTGACGCGCGGCGTTGTTCAGGTGGTCGTCGCCCCGGATCACATGGGTCACGCCCATGTCGTGGTCATCGACCACCACCGCCAGCATGTAGACCGGCGTGCCGTCGCTGCGCAGCATCACCATGTCGTCCAGCTGGTCGTTGCGGATGGTCACGTCGCCCTGCACCTGGTCGCGGATCACCGTGGCGCCGTCCTGGGGCGCCTTGATGCGGATCACATAGGGCGCGTCCGGATGGGTGCTTGGGTCAGCGTCGCGCCAGGGCGAGCGGAACAGGGTGCTGCGCCCCTCGGCCTTTGCCGACTCGCGGAAGGCGGCGATTTCTTCCTGCGTGGAAAAGCACTTGTAGGCCTTGCCCTGCGCCAGCAGCTCGCGCGCCACTTCGGCGTGACGGTCCGCGCGGTCGAACTGGCTGATCACGTCGCCGTCCCAGTCGAGCCCCAGCCAGGTCAGCCCCTGCAGGATCGCCGCCGTCGCCTCGGGGGTCGAGCGTTCGCGGTCGGTATCCTCGATGCGCAGCAGGAACCTGCCGCCGCGCCCGCGCGCGTAAAGCCAGTTGAACAGGGCCGTGCGCGCCCCGCCGATATGCAGGTAACCGGTCGGGGAAGGGGCAAAGCGGGTGACGATGTCTGAGGTCATGCAGCGAAATTTACCGTTTGGTAACTATGTGAACCATAGTGTTGGCGCCTGTCTAACGGTCCGAAAGGCGAGGGGCAAGATGCGCACCCCGAGGAGCTGGCTGGCCTTCGTCGATCTTGCGCTGCTGAATCAGCGGGGTCACCTGTTCCCCTGGACCCCGGTTGCCATGGCCTGCGGCATCGGACTTTACTTCGCGCTGCCGGTCGAGCCGGGCCGCGCCGCCTATGCGGCTGCGGCTCTGATCGGGCTGGCGGCTGCGTTTGCGGCGTGGCGCTGGCCGGGAGGATGGCCGGCGCTCGGCTGGGCGGCGGCGCTGCTGGCGGCGGGCTTTTCCCTCGCGGGCCTGCGCGCCAATGGCGTCGCCGCGCCGGTTCTGGGCTGGCGCTATTATGGCGAAATCGAGGGCCGCGTGATCGACATCGACCGGTCCGCCTCGGACGCGCTGCGCATCCTGCTGGACGAGGTGCGGCTTGGCCCGATCTCGGCGCCCCGCACGCCCGAACGGGTCCGCATCTCGCTGCATGGCCCGCCCGCCGAGATCCTGCCGGGCCAGCGGATTCGGACCACGGGCCATCTCTCGCCGCCCCAGGGCGCGGTCGAGCCGGGCGGGTTCGACTTCCGTCGTCACGCCTGGTTCCTGCGTACGGGCGCGGTCGGCTATACCCGCAAGGAAATCGTTACCGTCGCGGCGCCCGAGCCGGGCGGGCTGGCCCTGCGCATCTTCACGCTGCGCATGGCCGTCTCGCGCCATATCCAGACGGTCCTGCCCGGGGACACCGGCGGTTTTGCCGCCGCCGTAACCACCGGCGACCGCAGCGGCATCGGCGCGGGCGTGCTGACCGCGCTGCGCATCTCGAATCTGGCGCATCTGCTCGCCATTTCGGGGCTGCATATGGGGCTGCTGGCCGGCTTTGTCTTTGCCGCGCTGCGCGTCGCTTTGGCGCTGGTGCCGTTCGTCGCGCTGCGGCTGCCGGCGCGCAAGCTGGCCGCCGTTGGCGCGCTGGTCGCCGCCGCCTGTTACTATGCGCTGTCGGGCGGGAATGTCGCGACCGAGCGGGCCTTTGTCATGACCGCCGTGATCCTGCTGGCCGTGCTGGTGGACCGCCGCGCCTTCTCGCTGCGTTCGGTTGCCATGGCGGCGCTGGTCGTTCTGGCCTTCCGCCCCGAAAGCCTGCTTGGCCCCGGGTTCCAGATGTCCTTTGCCGCCACCACGGCACTGATCGCCGGATTTGGCTGGCTCAGCTCCGCCGACCTGCCGCGCCTGCCGGGCTGGATCAAGCCGGTCGCCGCCGTTCTGACCTCATCGGCCATCGCCGGGGCCGCCACCGCACCCATAGGCGCGGCGCATTTCAACACGCTGTCGCAATACGGGCTGATCGCCAACCTTCTGGCGGTTCCGGTCATGGGCGCCGTGGTGGTGCCCGCTGCCGTCGCGGCCCTGCTGCTCGCGCCGCTGGGGCTCGCCTGGGTCGGCCTCTGGGTCATGGGGCTGGGGCTCGACTGGATCCTGGCGGTCGGCCACTGGGTGGCCACCTTCGAGGGCGCCCGCAACTGGGTGCCGTCGCCGGGCCCGCTGGTCCTGCCTCTGCTCTCGCTCGGGATGCTCTGGCTGTTCCTGTGGCAGGGTCGCGCCCGACTGGCCGGACTGCCGGTCGCCGCGCTCGCCCTGTTTGTCTGGAGCCTGGCCGAACGTCCCGATGTGCTGATCGCAGATACCGGCGGCCTGGTCGGTGTGATGACGCCGGAAGGCCGGGCGCTGTCCAAGGCGAAGGGGGCAGGGTTCATTGCCCGCACGTGGCTTGAAAACGACGGAGACGCCGCGACCCAGCAGCAGGCGGCGCTGCGCTGGACGGGGGCGGATCCGGCCATTCGAACCGCCACGATCCGGGGCCGTGACATCGTTCATGTAATCGGCAAAAGGGGCGCCGAACGCTTCACCACCTGCGCGCCTGGGCAGCTGGTGATCGCCAGCGTGCCGCTGGCCCTGTCGGGCGGTTGCGAAGTCTATGACCCCAAGCGTCTGCGCTTCACCGGCAGCCTCGCGCTTGGCCCCGAAGGGCTGCGCACCGCGCGCGAGACGCAGGGCCGCCGGCTCTGGACTCAGTAGGTGCGGATCAGCCCGACCAGCCGGCCCTGAACCTTGACCTTGTCCGACGGCAGGACCCGCGTTTCATACGCCGGGTTGGCCGCTTCGAGCGCGATGGCCGCACCCCGGCGGTAGAACTTCTTCAGCGTCGCTTCCTGATCCTCGACCAGCGCGACCACGATGTCGCCGTTCTCGGCCACCTGGGTTTCGCGGATCACCACGATGTCGCCGTCGTTGATCCCGGCCTCGATCATCGAGTCGCCCTTGACCTGCAGCGCGTAATGTTCGCCGCGTCCGGAGAGCATCGAACCCGGCACCGCGATGTGATGCGAGACATGGCTGATCGCCTCGATCGGCACACCCGCCGCGATCCGGCCCATCACCGGCAGTTCCATCGCGTCGGCCACGACCATTTCGGCCCGGGCCGGGCGGGCGGCCGGCTTGTCACCCTCGATGACCCGCGGCTGGAAACCCTGCGCCTCTCCGCCCAGCGTCTCGGGCAGCTTGACGATTTCGATCGCCCGTGCCCGATGCGCCAGCCGCCGGATGAACCCGCGCTCTTCCAGAGCCGTGATCAGCCGGTGGATTCCGGACTTCGACCGCAGATCAAGCGCCAGCTTCATCTCGTCGAAACTTGGCGGCACCCCGTCGCGCGCCACGCGCTTCTGGATGAACGCCAGAAGATCCAGTTGCTTCTTGGTCAGCATATGCCCGCCTTTCGGTTTGGCCTGTTTACATTTGTTCTATGCATGTTCCCGTTTTGTGTCAACGGACTTGCATCGAACCGTTCAGGCCGCGAAAGGCGTTTGGGACGCCGGTCAGTTGACCTTCTTGCCGGCGATGGTCGTCTGTCCCTTGCCGGTATTTGCCCCCGAATTGGCCGTTGCCAGCACCTTGGGCTTTTCCTTTTTGGGCTTCTTGGCTTCCTTGTTGCCTTTGTTCTTTTCCTTGGACATGGGATGTCTCCTGAAACGGGGTTCCGAACGGCATATGCCCATCGGTCGATGCTCAGGGGGGCAGGGGAGCCTGGCAATGCCAGGGCGATGTCACCTTATGAGGCAACGGGCCGGCAGGGTTCTGACCCTTTCGGCCCGCACCTTTGAAGATGCGCTTTGGCACGGGCTTCGGCAAGGGTGGCCGCGGGGTATTTGTTGAGGTGTGGCGCGGTTTGGAACGCCACCTCGGGAAGGTGCTCAGCCGGCGCTTTCCCGATTGCGCCGCCGCCCGACCAGCCGCAGCGCGCCAAATCCGGCAAGGCCGGCAGCCGCGAAAGAGATGCTCGCCCCGACGGGCACGATCGGCATCTCGCTGACAACGTTCATGTTTTCATCGAGGATGCGATAGCCGAGGATGCTGAATTCGGAGTTATAGCCGTAGTATCCGCAGAAGCCGTCGGGAAATCCTTCGGGTTGTCCGCTGCATCCGGATCGATAGCTGCTACCTTCGCCTTCGGCGGAAGTGGTCAGCCCGCGTCGCGCCAGATCAAGGTTTGCCCAATCAGATGTCGTCGGGCCACTCCAGTCGATCTTCAGGTTTTCCGTGCCGAGGTTTCGGACATAGGGAGTGTTCCCGTGCCCATAGGCAGGCATCGGGGCACCGTCGAATGTCGCGGTAAGGTTGGCACCCGTCAGACCGTTTTCTGTGATCAAGAAAGCGGCTGAAAGCACCTGACCGGGCGTCAGGTAATTGAAATAGCCAAGTGGCAGGCGCACGTCGTCGGGAAAGCAGGACTGATGCCGATAGCAGACCGGCCCCATGTCCGGCGTGTGCAATTCGCCGATCTGATCGCCGATGAATTGCAGCGTCATCTCATAGGTAAATGTGGCGGCATCCGCGGTTTTGGGCGCCGCCAGAAAAGCGGCGAGCGCCGAAGCCAGGGCAATCTTGGTGAACATCCAGGGACCCTCTGGAAAAGTTAACAAATTGTGAACAATGTTGACCCGAGGCCAGGAATTGGGTCAACATTTTTCAATCCCTCATGTCAAAGCGACGGATTTCCGCCGATCCTTGGCGGCCCGGGTGCAAAGACGACACGGAGCCAGGCTTGGGTGGCGGCGTTCGGGGCGTATTCCCACCCTGCAATCACACGTCCAATTCTTCCACGAAGCGGGCGTTTTCCTGGATATACTGGAACCGCAGCTCGGGCTTCTTGCCCATCAGCCGTTCGACCAGATCGCCGGTCTCGCCGGGTTCGTCCTCGTCGATGGTCACCCGGATCAGCTTGCGCGAGGCGGGGTCCATCGTGGTGTCCTTGAGGTCCTTCGCGTCCATCTCGCCCAGACCCTTGAAGCGCGAGACGTCGATCTTGCCTTTGCCGCCCAGGCCCTTGGCCAGCCATTCGTCGCGCTCGGCCTCGTCCAGACAATAGACGCGCCTGGCCCCCTGCGTCAGGCGGAACAGGGGCGGGCAGGCGAGATAGAGGTGCCCCTTGTCGATCATCGGCCGCATCTGGGTGAAGAAGAAGGTCATCAGCAGCGAGGCGATATGGGCGCCGTCGACGTCGGCGTCGGTCATGATGATGACCTTGTCATAGCGCAGGTCGTCGATGTTGAACCTGCTGCCCAGCCCGACGCCCAGCGCCTGCGACAGATCCGAAATCTCGGCGTTGGAGCCGAGCTTGGACGAGGCCGCGCCCAGCACGTTCAGGATCTTGCCGCGGAGCGGCAGCAGGGCCTGGGTCTTGCGGTCGCGCGCCATCTTGGCCGAACCGCCGGCCGAGTCGCCCTCGACGATGAACAGCTCTGTGCCGTCGCGGCTGGTCGCAGAACAGTCGACCAGCTTGCCGGGCAGGCGCAGCTTCTTGGTGGCGGTCTTGCGCGCGGTTTCCTTCTCCTGGCGCCGCCGCAGCCGCTCTTCGGAGCGCAGCACCAGAAAGTCGAGGATCGCCCCGGCGGACTTGGTGTCGGCCGCCAGCCAGTTGTCGAAGTGATCGCGCACCGCGCCTTCGACCAGTCGGGCGGCCTCGGTTGTGGCCAGCCGGTCCTTGGTCTGGCCGACGAATTCCGGTTCGCGGATGAAGCAGGAGACCAGGGCGCAGCCGCCGGCCACCAGATCCTCGCGGGTGATCTGCGCGGCCTTGCGGTTCGAGATCAGGTCGCCATAGGCGCGGATGCCCTTGAGGATCGCGGCCCAGAACCCGGCCTCATGTGTTCCGCCCTCCGGCGTCGGCACCGTGTTGCAATAGGACTGGATGAACCCGTCGCGCGAGGGCGTCCAGTTGATCGCCCATTCGACCTTGCCGGGGGTGTCGAATTTCTCCTTGAAATCGACGGTGCCGGAGAAGGGTTTGTCGGCATAGGTCGACGCGGTGCCCAGGCTTTCGGTCAGGAAGTCGGACAGGCCGCCGGGGAAGTGGAACACCGCCTCGGTCGGGGTCTCGCCGTCGTCGATGGCCGATTTCCAGCGGATTTCGACGCCCGAGAACAGATAGGCCTTGGAGCGGATCGACTTGAACAGCCGGGCCGGCTTGAACCGGTGATGGCCGAAGATCTCTTCGTCGGCGTGGAAGGTCGTCGTGGTCCCCCGCCGGTTCGGGGCCGCGCCGATCATCTGGATCGGGCCGAGCGGGACGCCGCGCGAGAAGCGTTGCTCGTACAGCTGCCGGTCGCGCGCGACCTGCACCACCATCGAATCCGACAGCGCGTTCACCACCGAGGCGCCGACGCCGTGCAGGCCGCCCGAGGTCTCGTAGGCCTTGCCGCCGAACTTGCCGCCGGCGTGCAGGGTGCAGAGGATCACCTCCAGCGCCGACTTGCCGGGGAACTTGGGGTGGGGGTCGATCGGAATGCCGCGCCCGTTGTCGCGGATGGTGATGGCATAGTCGGCGTGCAGCTCGACCTCGATCCGGTTGGCGTGGCCGGCCACGGCCTCGTCCATCGAGTTGTCCAACACCTCGGCCACCAGATGGTGCAGCGCCCGCTCGTCCGTCCCGCCGATATACATGCCGGGCCGCTTGCGGACCGGTTCCAGCCCCTCGAGCACCTCGATGGAGGAGGCGTCATAGGTGGATTCGCCGGCGGCGGTGAGGAGGTCGGACATGGCAGCTGCTCTTTTTTTCTTGGTTCGGCAGAGTATGGCAGAGACGGCGCGCTTGGGGAAGTCCGCGGGTCAGGGAATCCGCGGCTTTTGCCCCAGGGTGACCAACGAAAAAGGCCCCGCCGGGGCGGGGCCTTTCACATCCTGTCTGCAAGGTGCTTATTTCGGAATCTCGCCGACGATGCCTTCGACATAGAAGTTCAGACCGGCCAGCGTGCCGTCATCGGCCGTTTCGCCCTCTTTCAGCCAGTCCGAGCCGTCCTGCTTTTTCAGCGGGCCGGTGAACGGGTGATAGGCGCCGCTGGCGATCTTCTCCATCAGCTCCTTGGCCTCGGCCTGAACCTCGGCCGGAATCTCGTCCGAGAACTCGCCGATCTTCACCATGCCGGGGCCGATGCCGTCCCAGGTGTCCTTGGATTCCCAGGTGCCGTCGATCACCGCCTTGGTGCGGGCGATGTAATAGGGCGCCCAGTTGTCTATGATCGAGCTGATGCGCGGCATCGGCGCATATTCCGCCATGTCCGAGGCCTGCCCGAAGGTATAGACCCCGCCCTTTTCCTTCGCCGCCGCGTGCGGCGCGGTGGAATCGGTGTGCTGCAGGATCACGTCGGCGCCCTGTTCGATCAGCACCTTGGCCGCGTCGGCCTCTTTCGCCGGATCGAACCAGGTATAGGCCCAGACGATCTTGAACTGGACGTCCGGGTTGACCTTCTTGGCGTGGATATAGGCCGAGTTGATGCCGCGGATCACTTCGGGGATCGGGAAGGAGCCGATATAGCCGATCACGTTCGACTTGGTCATGCGGCCCGCGATGGTGCCCTGTACAGCGCGGCCTTCGTAGAAGCGTGCGGAATAGGTGCTGAGATTGTCGGACCGCTTGTAGCCCGTCGCGTGCTCGAACTTCACCTTCGGGAATTTCTTGGCGACGTTTACGGTCGAGTCCATGAACCCGAACGAGGTGGTAAAGACCAGGCCGGCGCCGTTCAGCACCATCTGGGTCATCACGCGCTCGGCGTCCGGGCCTTCGGCCACGTTCTCGACATAGACGGTCTCGACCTGGTCGCCGAATTCCTTCTCGACCGCCAGGCGGCCCTGATCGTGTTCGTGGGTCCAGCCGCCGTCGCCGATGGGACCGACGTAAATGAAGCCGACCTTGAGCTTGTCCTGCGCCATGGCGCCAGTGGCGAAGCCCAGCGTCGCCGCGGCTGCGGCCGTGGTGAGCAGTGTTCTGCGGTGAATGGTCATTCCTGAGGATCCCCGAGTTTGATTATGACGTTCCGGTAGCAACACTCCCCTATCCGCTGGGCGCATTCAAGCCTGCGGATGGGGGAGGGCGCTCAATTTCCGCGCATCTGCCTGCGTGCTGTGCGGCGCGTCAGAAGATGAACATGCCGGCGGTCAGGTCGCTGACGTTGAGGTCTGCCAGCACGATCGTGCCATCGGCGAGGTCGATTTCCACGTCGTTGCCAACATCGTGTGCGCGCGCGACGATTTCGGAAAAGCTGTTCACCCCCTGCGGCATCGCGCCGACCAGTCCCAGCCGGTCTTCGCCCGGGCGGAAGTCGGCGATGTCGACAAGGAAGTGACCGCCCGAAAGCGTCACCGTGTCCCGTCCGGCGCCCAGCTTGATGTCGATGACATTGGCGCCGGTCGGACTGCTGTTGCCGCCCTTGATCTGGATACTGTCGTTGCCCTGACCTGCGTTGATCTCGGTGGTCGACGAGGCGCCGAACATGTTCAGCACGAAGACATCCGCATCCCTGCCGCCGTCGAGGATGTATTGCGTCGCGTCGAAATGTCCGGCTGGCCGTGCCTGACCGAAGAGCGTGAAGGTGTCGGTGCCGACACCGCCGCCTGCGTTGACGGCACCGGATTTGATGATGAAGGTATCGTTGTCGGCGCCGCCGTTCAGCTCGGCATAGCCGGTGCCGGTGCTGACGAACCTGTCCTGTCCACCTTCGCCGATGGCGAAATCGGTCGAGGCGTCGATGAAGAAGCGGTCGTTGCCGTTGCCGCCGTGATAGGAGTGCGAGGCGGCATCGTCCTTGAAGAGGTCGTTCTTCGCGGTGCCCAGCACGCCGAAGACGTCGACCAGCGTATCGTGATCCCCGGGCCCTGCATTGACCGTTCCGGCCGCCATGTCGACGCTGATGGCATTGGCGGAATACTGGTAGGACACCTGCACCGCCTTGTCGCCCAGCCGGGTGATGGTGTCATTGCCAAGCCCGCCGATGACGAAGGCAATGGCGCCGAACGTGCCGGTAAAGGTCGGGTCCGCGAAAATCCTGTCGTTGCCGGCCCCGCCGATCAGCACGCCGCCGCCGCGGATCTCGTCGTTGCCGGCGCCGCCATCCAGGATCCCGACGCCCAGCAGCTTGTCGTTGTCCGCCTCGCCATAAAGCTGGTTGATCTGCTTGGTGGCCAGCCCGGCCAGGCTGCCGTTCTGAAGCGCAAGGTCGATGGCCCGGTTGAACAGTGTCAAGGTGTCCAGGGTCATCTTGTCGTCTTTTAGCTCGTCCTGACCGGTGCCGCCCTTGAGGATGTCGTCGCCTTCCTCGCCGAACATCCGGTCGTTATCAGCCCCGCCAAAGAGCTTGTCGTTGTCCAGGCCGCCGAACATCATGTCGTCGCCGTTGCCGCCAGAGAGCTGATCGTCGCCGTCGCCGCCGCCCAGAGAATCCTTATCGTCGCCGCCATAGAGCTGGTCCTTGCCCCCCAGCCCGCCGAGGTTGTCGCGCCCGTCGCCGCCGATCAGCACGTTGGCCCGGTTGTCGCCCTTGATCAGGTCGCGCAGCGCGGTGCCGATGACCTTTTCGATTCCGGTCACGCTGTCAGTCGTGTCGAAGGGGTCGACCGCCGTCCCGGCCTTGAGCGCGACATCCACGCCGCGCCCGCCCTCCGGGAAGCCGGTCGAGAAATCCAGCGTGTCGAAGCCTGCGCCGCCGTCAATGGTGTCGGTGCCGTCACCGCCCTGCAGAACGTCGTTGCCGGCCAGACCGACGAGTGTGTCGTCGCCGGCGCCGCCCCAGAACAGGTTGCGCCCGGTGTTGCCGCGCATCTCGTCCGCCTTGGCGGTGCCGACGATACCCTCGATCCCGGACAGGTTGTCGGTCGCGCCGAAATCGTCGCGCACGGTGCCGGACATCAGATCGACCTCGATCCCCAGTGAACCGTTGGTGGCAAAGGGGAACCCCGCCGCGCCGGTGCCGGTGCGGTTGCCGAAGTCGCCCAGCGTATAGGTCACGATATCGGTGCCCTTGCCGCCGATGAACTGGTCGGCCCCGCCGCCGCCGCTGAACCAGTTGTCCTTGGCGCTGCCCCGCAGGATATCGTCGCGGCTGCCGCCGAACGCCCCTTCCACGCCGATCAGCTTGTCGCGGAAGGTGTTGAAATCCCTGTCGCCGATGACCGTCTTGATCCCTTTCGCCACGCCGCGGGCCAGGTTGACGTCGACGCCGCCCAGCTCGCCTGCATAGCTGACCACGTCGATCCCGCCGCGTCCCTCGATCACGTCGTTGAAGGTCTGGTCCGTCGGCATCATCCCCTTGCCGGGGGCGAAGATTTCGACCACGTCGGTGCGGTCCGACCCGCGCAGCACGTCGACCCGCCCGGCCTGTCCGCGGGCACCTTCGAAGTTGCTGATCGTATGGCCCATGCTGCCGATGTGGCTTTCCGAGAAGCTGCCCACGTCGACGCGCGAGGACAGATCGCCGGGGCGTTCGTAATAGAAGACGTCGACGCTCATGTCGAAGCCGGAATAGGCGACGATGCCGCGCCCGATGTCGATGATCGCTTTGGCCGAGCGGTCGTAGGTCGCGTCGAATTGCACGCGGATGTTGCCGAAGCTGAAGAAGACCTGCCCCGAGACCGACTCGAGCGTGACAAGGTCGTATCCCGCGCCGCCATCGGCCACCGAATGCCCCGCGTTCAGCGCGACCAGATCGTTGCCGGCGCCGGCGTCGATGGTGTCGGAATAGGTCTGGCCCCGGGTCGAGACGAAGGGCCCGACATCGTCGAACTGGCGGTGAATGCGCACATCCTCGGTCCAGCGCGCGTAAATCTGGTCGTTGCCGTCGCCGGCATCGACCGTGTCGTTGCCCTGATCGACATAGATGGTGTCGTTGCCGCCCAGTCCCAGGAAGGTATTGTCGTATCCGTCCGTCGGCGATCCGGTATCGACCAGAACGTCGTCCTTGTTGGTGCCCTTGATAATGGCCATTGCTGAAAATCCCCGTGGTCCGACTCGGAATAGAGCCGTCGGTTAATGAAAAGTGAATGAGTCTCGATAGCACTCCGGATCGCCCGGGGGAAGCGATCCGCTACAGGTTCAATGCGCCTCAGTTGGTCGCGTGGAAACTCCGTCCCAGCGAGGCGGGCGCGCGGCTCTTGTCGGCCGAGAGGATCACGAGGACAATTATCGTCACGACATAGGGCGACATCGCCAGGAACTCGACGGGGATGGCCACGCCGGCGGCCTGCATGTTGAGCTGAAGCACCGAGATGCCGCCGAACAACCAGGCGCCCAGCAGGACGCGCCAGGGCTTCCAGCTGGCGAAGACGACCAGCGCGAGCGCGATCCAGCCCACACCGGCGGTCATCCCCTCGGTCCATTGCGGCACGCGGATCAGGCTGATGTAGGCGCCGCCCAGTCCGGCACAGGCACCGCCGAAAAGGATGGCCAGGATGCGGATGCGCACCACCTTGTAGCCCAGCGCATGGGCGGCATCGTGGTTTTCGCCCACCGCGCGCAGGATCAGACCCGCGCGGGTGAATTTCAGCAGGGCCCAGACCCCGGCGACCAGCAGGATCCCGAGATAGAGCAGGGGGTCATGGTTGAACAGGATCGGCCCGATCACCGGCAGGTCGGAAAGCACCGGAATGTCCAGTCGCCCGATAGGGGGCGGCTTGATGCCGACATAGGACTGGCCCATCAGCGACGACAGCCCCAGCCCGAAGAGCGTCAGGGCAAGACCCGAAGCCACCTGATTGGCCAGCGCAACCTGGGTCAGCACGACAAACAGCAGAGACAGCGCCGCGCCGCCCGCGGCGGCGGCGAGGAAGCCCAGCCAGGGCGATCCGGTCTCGACCGCGACGGCAAAGCCCGAGATGGCGCCGACGATCATCATGCCCTCGACGCCAAGGTTCAGCACACCGGCACGTTCGACCACCAGCTCGCCGATGGCGGCCAGCAGGATCGGCGTCGCCGCGACCATCAGGAAGGCGATCAGCAGGGCGGGGTTGATCTGGGACAGGTCCATGCTCAGGCCACCTCGCGCGTTTTCAGCCGGATTCGGTAGTTGGTCAGAAGATCGAAGGCCAGCAGGAAGAACAGCAGCATCCCCTGGAACACCTGGATCGCCGCCGCCGGCAGCCCCAGGTTGCCCTGGGCGATTTCGCCGCCGATGTAGGTCAGCGCCATCAGCAGGCCGGCCAACAGGATGCCGACCGGGTGCAGCCGGCCCAGAAAGGCGACTATGATGGCGGTAAAGCCGTAGCCGGCGTTGAAGTCGATGCTGATCTGGCCCGAGGGACCGGCAACCTCGAACAGCCCGGCGAGGCCAGCCAGCAGGCCCGAGACGCCGAGGCAGAAGAGGATCAGGCGGGGCGGGTTCACCCCGGCGAAGCGGGCCGCGCGCGGGGCTTCGCCGGTCAGGCGGATGTGAAAGCCCAGCATGTGCCGGTTGAGCAGGACATAGGCGAAGATGACGGCAATCAGCGCCGCCGCCATGCCCCAGTGCAGCCCGGCGTCCTGGCTGATCCAGCTGGTGGCGCTGGGATAGTCGTTCAGGTTCCGGCTGCCCGGAAAGCCGAAGCCCTGCGGGTTCTTCAGGAGGCCCAGCGACATCGAGGCCAGCAGTTGCTCGGCCACATAGACCAGCATCAGCGAGACGAGGATCTCGTTGGTGCCGAACTTCACCTTGAGCAGGGCCGGGATCATCGCCCAGGCCCAGCCGCCCAGCGCGCCGCCAAGCACCATAAGCGGGAAGATGTACCAGGCCTCGAGCGGGTAGAAGGCGAGGCCCACACTGGCGCCGCAGATCGCGCCGACGATGTATTGCCCCTCGGCCCCGATGTTCCAGATGCCGGCCTTGAAGCCCAACGACAGCCCGATGGCGATCAGAACGAGGGGCGCGCCCTTGATCAGAAGCTGCGGGCGGTAATAGGAGGCGAAATCGCCGAAGAGCGGTTCCCAGAAGATCGTCTCGATGGCGAGGAAGGGGTTCTTGCCCAGCACCGCGAAGAGCATACCGCCCGCGACCATGGTGGCCAGCACCGCGACCAGGGGCGTTGACAGCGACCAGAGGCGCGAGGGCTGGGGGCGTTTTTCCAGAACGATCATGCGCAGGCCCCCGGATGGCAGGCGGCGGCAGGGGGCGCTGCCCCCTCTTGGCCTGCGGCCAATTCACCCCCGGAGGTATTTGCAAAGAGCAGAAGCGCAGGCCGCGAAAGTGGTTCCCAAAAGGTCACTCTTCTTAAATCGTTGTATTTCAAATACTTGACCCCCCGTCCCAGCTGGGACGCCTGTTTTGCCTCAGACATGCGCCACCTCCATCCCGTGGGCGCCGCCCATCATCAGCCCGATTTCGTCCACCGTCAGCCTCTTGGTGTCGCGCGGCTCGGAGAGCCGGCCCTCGTTCAGCGCGGCGAAGCGGTCGGCGATTTCCATGAGCTCGTCCAGATCCTGGCTGATGCAGACCACCGCCGCGCCGTTGGCCGCCAGATCGAGGATCGCCTGCCGGATCGCCGCCGCCGCGCTGGCGTCCACGCCCCAGGTCGGCTGGTTCACCACCAGCACCTCGGGGCGTTGCAGCACCTCGCGCCCGATCACGAATTTCTGCAGGTTCCCGCCCGAGAGCGCCCGCGCCGCCGTGCCGGGGCCGGGGGTGCGCACGTCGAAGGCCTTGATGATCTTCTTCGCGAAGTCTTCGGCCGCGCCCCATTTGAGGAAGCCGCTGCTTTCGAGGTTCTCGCGCACCGAGCCGGTCAGCAGGGCGTTCTCGGTCAGGCTCATGTCCGGCGCGGCGGCATGGCCCAGCCGTTCCTCGGGCGCGGTCAGTAGCCCCAGCGCGCGGCGGGCGAGGGGGCCCATCCGTCCGATCGGCTTGCCCTTCAGCCTGACCGCCTCGGGCGCGGTCAGGATTTCGCCGGAGAGAACCGCCAGCAGTTCGTCCTGCCCGTTGCCCGCCACGCCGCCGACGCCCAGCACTTCGCCCTGCCGGACGGTCAGGCGGATGTCCTTCAGCGACGTGCCGAAGGCCGAGGGCGAGGGCGCCGACAGCCCGCCGATCTCGAGCGCCACCTCCCCCAGCGCGCGCCCCGCGCGGGTCGGGGTCTGCAGCGCGGTGCCCACCATCAACTCGGCCATCTGCCGCGCCGTGGTTTCGGCGGGGACGCATTCGCCCACCACCTTGCCCAGTCGCAGGACGGTGGCGTGGTCGCAGAGCGCGCGGATCTCCTCGAGCTTGTGGGAGATGTAGAGGATCGCGGTGCCTTCGGAGGAGAGTTTGCGCAGCGTGCCGAAGAGAATCTGCACCTCTTGCGGGGTCAGCACGCTGGTCGGCTCGTCCATGATCAGCAGTTTCGGATCCTGCAGCAGGCAGCGGATGATCTCGACCCGCTGGCGTTCGCCGGCCGAGAGGTCGCCCACCGTGCGGAAGGGGTCGAGCGGCAGGCCGTAGGCCTCGCTCACCTCGCGGATGCGGCGGGCGAGGTCGCGCATCGGCGGCGGCGTCTCCATCCCCAGCGCGATGTTCTCGGCCACGTTCAGTGCGTCGAACAGCGAGAAGTGCTGGAACACCATGGCGATGCCATCGGCGCGGGCCGAGCGCGGCTCGGGCGGGGCGTAGGGTTTGCCGCGCAGGGTCATGGTGCCGCTGTCGGGCTTGACCAGCCCGTAGATCATCTTGACCAGCGTCGACTTGCCCGCACCGTTCTCGCCCAGCAGGGCATGGACCTCGCCCTCGCCGATCTCGAAGGAGACATCGGAATTCGCGACCACGCCGGGATAGGCCTTGGTCAGGCCGTTGATGCTGAGCAGGGTGGTCATGCCAGACGGGTCCTTTTCTGATGGTCGCGCGCGGACTGCAGCACTTCGGCGGCGACGCCGACGGCTATGGCCTGCGGGTGTTTGCCCAGCGCCGGGTTTCCGATCGGGCAGCGGATGCGGGCGATCTGGTCGGGCGCATGGCCAAGCTGCGCCAGCCGATGCCGGAACCGGGCCCATTTGGTGGCCGAGCCGATCAGCCCGGCTGATGTAAAGCCGTGGCCGAGCAGGCCGTGGCAGAGCGCAAGGTCGAGCGTGTGGGAATAGGTAAGGATCAGATGCTCGGCCCCAACGGGGGCGTGTGGGAACAGGCGCGCGGGATCGGCGGCCGGGAGGGTCGTCACGTTCTGCGGGTGTACTGCGGGAAACCGGTCGGGCGCGGTATCGACCCAGGTGATCTGCAGGCCGGGCAGGGGGGCGAGCACGTTCACGATGGCACGCCCGACGTGGCCAGCGCCCCAGATCCAGAAGGTCCGGTCCGGCTGCGCGACGGGTTCGATCATCCAGCCCTGGAGCAATTGGGCTTCGGGCATGGTGCCCGCCCCGCGCGCCTGGGCCAGCAGGCGCTTGACGGCCAGGGGCATCTCTCCCGCGCCGGGCGCGGGGCGCGCGATGACCGATCCTTCGAGGGACTTCAGGCGGCGGTCATTGTATATCTCTGCCAGCAGGGTCACCGATCCGCCGCAGCACTGGCCGAGCGAGGGCCCGAGCGGATGGGTGGTCAGGCTGTCGGCCGCCAGCGTGCGGGCGGTCCGAGCCGCCTCGTATTCCAGCGCGCCGCCGCCGATGGTGCCGGATTGGCCGCCGTCCCAGACGAGCATCGCCGCGCCGACCTCGCGCGGGGCCGAGCCGCGCAGGTCGGCCACGACAACGCGGACCACGCGGCCATGGGCCTGCACGGCCCGGGTCAGGTCCTCGCGCTCAAAGGCCATTGCGCGCTCTCCCGATGGCCCGCCAGACCTCTTCCGCGGTCGCCGGGGCGTTCAGGGACGGGTAATGCGGCCCGCAGGCCGAAACGGCGTCGGAGAGGGCCAGCCAGGCGGAAATGCCCAGCATGAAGGGCGGTTCGCCCACGGCCTTGGAGCGATAGATCGTCTCTTCCCGGTTCGCGCCGTCCCAGAGGGCGACGTTGAACACGTCGGGGCGGTCGGAACAGGCGGGGATCTTGTAGGTCGAGGGCGCATGGGTGCGCAGGCGGCCCTTGCCGTCCCAGACCAGTTCCTCGGTCGTCAGCCAGCCCGCGCCCTGGACATAGCCGCCCTCGATCTGGCCGATGTCGATGGCCGGGTTCAGAGATTGCCCCGCGTCATGCAGGATGTCGGCGCGCAGGATGCGGTTTTCGCCGGTCAGCGTGTCTACCGCCACCTCGGTCACCGCCGCGCCATAGGCGAAATAGAAGAACGGGCGGCCCTGGCCCTTGATCCGGTCCCAGGCGACCTTGGGGGTCTTGTAGAACCCGGTGGCCGAGAGGCTGACGCGCCCGACATAGGCGCGCTGGGCGGCTTCGGCAAAGGTCATGGTTTCGCCGCCGACAAGGACCTTACCCTCCTCGAACCGCACATCTTCGGGCGCGCATTGGTGTTCCTGCGCGAGGTGGGCGGCCATGCGGTCGCGGATGGTGTCGCAGGCGGCCTTGACCGCCATGCCGTTCAGGTCGCTGCCCGACGAGGCGGCGGTGGCCGAGGTGTTGGGCACCTTGCCGGTGTCCGTGGCGGTGATCTTCACCATGTCGAGCGGTATGCCGAACCGGGCGGCAGCCACCTGGGCGACCTTCAGGAACAATCCCTGGCCCATCTCCGTGCCGCCGTGATTCAGGTGGACCGAGCCGTCCTGATAGACATGCACCAGCGCGCCGGCCTGGTTCAGGTGGGTCAGCGTGAAGGAAATGCCGAACTTGACCGGAGAAAAGGCGATGCCCTTCTTGATGAGACGATGGGTGGCGTTCCATTCGGCGACAGCCTTGCGCCGGGCCGCGTAGTCGCTGCTGTCCAGCAGGCGCTCGGTCAGCCCATGCAGGATGAAGTCGCTGACTTCCATGCCATAGGGCGTGGTCTGTGCGCCGCGCGGCGCGGCGGGCACGGCGGCGGGGGCGGTGTCGCCGACCGCACCGCGGCTGGCGAGGTCTTCGTGTGAGGACGGATGGCGGATTGTCTCTTCGACCGCCGTGTCGGCTTGATCCACATGATCGCCCGAGGCCGTAGCCTCGGCATAGAAGTTCCGCCTGCGCACCTCGGTCCCATCGAGGTTCAGGACATGGGCGATATGATCCATCACCCGTTCGATCCCGACCATCCCCTGCGGGCCGCCGAACCCGCGGAAGGCGGTGGCCGACTGGGTGTTGGTTTTGAGCCTGTGGCTCTCGATGCGACAGGCGGGCAGGAGATAGGCGTTGTCGGCGTGCAGCATCGCCCGGTCGGCGACGGGCAGGGACAGATCCATCGCCCAGCCACAGCGCGTGTAATGCACGAATTCGACACCGGCGATCCGGCCCTCGTCGTCGAAACCGGCGCGATAGTCGATGCGGAAGTCGTGGCGCTTGCCGGTGATGACCATGTCGTCGTCGCGGTCATAGCGCATCTTGCAAGGTTTGCCGGTCAGCCGCGCGGCCACGGCGCAGGCGACGGCCAGTGCGTTGCCCTGGCTTTCCTTGCCGCCGAAACCGCCGCCCATGCGGCGGGTTTCGACGCGCACAGCGTGCATCGGGACGCCCAGTGCCTCGGCCACCTTGTGCTGGATCTCGGTCGGATGCTGGGTCGAGGAATGCACCACCATGTCGGCGCCTTCCTGCGGCAGGGCGAGGGCTGCCTGGCCTTCGAGATAGAAATGCTCCTGCCCGCCAAGCTCCAGCCGCCCTTCGATGACATGCGCCGCGCCCGCGATGGCGGCGGCGGCGTCGCCCTTGGTGTATATGCGCGGGCCGTCCTCGAAACGGCTGTTGGCGGCCAGCGCGTCCTCGACCGTCAGCAGCGGGGTTTCCTCGGCATAGGTGATCTCGCCCAGCCGCGCCGCCTTGCGCGCGGCGAGGTGGTTGGTAGCGACCACGGCGAAGAGGGGCTGGCCAAGGTAGTGGACCGTTCCCTGCGCCAGCAGCGGTTCGTCATGGGCCGAGGGCGAAACGTCGTTGGCGAAGGGCAGATCGTCGGCGGTCAGCACCGCGACGACGCCCGGGGCGGAGCGGACGGCGGACAGGTCCATCGTGGTGATTTTGCCGCGCGCGATGGTCGACAGGCCGAAGGCCAGGTGCAGGCAGCCCTGCGGCACCGGGATGTCGTCAATATAGCGCGCGGCGCCCGAGACATGCAGCTGCGCGGCGTCATGGGGCAGGGAACTGGCGACGCTCATGGCTGCACCTCCAGCACGGAGGCCGGTTCGCCGCTGGTTTCGGCATGATAGCGCGCCAGCATGGCGGCGGCGCTATTCAGGCGGTACGCGGCCGAGGCGCGCATGTCGCTCATCGGTGCGAAGTCTTCGGCGAAGAAGGCCTGCGCCGTCTCTATCGTCTTGACGGTCCAGGGCTGGCCGGTGAGCGCCGCCTCTACCCTAGCTGCGCGTTTCGGGATGCCGGCCATGCCGCCAAAGGCGATGCGGGCTGACATGACCTTGCCGTCTTCGACCGTGATGTTGAACGCGCCGCAGACGGCCGAGATGTCCTGATCGAACCGCTTGGACAGCTTGTAGCATTTCAGGTTGTCCGGCTGTCGCGGAAAGCTGACGGCCTCGACGAATTCGCCCGGCGCGCGGTCCTGCTTGCCATAGTCCAGGAAGAAGGACTCGAGCGGCAGGTCGCGGCGCGTGTTGCCCTTGCGCAGATGCAGCGTCGCGCCCAGCGCGATCAGCGCGGGCGGGTTGTCCCCGATCGGCGAGCCATTGGCGATATTGCCGCCGATGGTGGCCGCATTGCGCACCTGCACCGAGCCATAGCGGCGGATCATCTCGGCGTAGGAGGGGTGCAGCGGCGCGACAACCTCGCGCACGCGGTTCATGTCGACCATGGCGCCAAAGCGGATGGTCTGGCCGTTCATATCGACCGTCTTCAGGTCGTCGCACTGGCCGAGGAAGATCACCTGGGGCAGCGCGCGCAGGGCCTTGGTGACCCAAAGGCCGACATCGGTGGCCCCGGCGACCAGCACGGCCGAGGGGTTGGCCTCGTAAAGCGCGGCGAGGTCGTCAGAGCTGCGGGGCGCATCTGTGGCCTGCGCCGTCGCGCCGAAGGCCCGGTCGCTCTTCAGCCAGTCCGGGCGGGCGGCGCCTTCGGCGGCGCGGGCCGCGCGGATGATCGGGGCGTAGCCGGTGCAGCGGCAGAGATTGCCGGCCAGCTGGTCATCGTGATCCGTGGCGCCTTTGGCATGGGCCGTGGCCATCGACATCACGAAGCCCGGCGTACAGAAGCCGCACTGGCTGCCGTGATGGTCGATCATCGCCTGCTGCACCGGGTGCAGCGCGCCGTCGGGGCCTTTCAGCCCTTCCACCGTGCGCACGGCACGGCCCTGCAGTTGCGGCAACAGCAGGATGCAGGCGTTCAGGGCACGGGGGCCTTCGCTGTCGGTGACCATGACGGTGCAGGCGCCGCAATCGCCTTCGTTGCAGCCTTCCTTGGTTCCGGTCAGCCCCCGCGTCTCGCGCAACCAGTCGAGCAGCGTGTCGGTCGGCGACACGCCTTTCAACTCCACGCTCTCTCCGTTCAGAAGAAAGGTGATGTTCATGTCCCAGTTAACCCGTCGCCATACCCCTGTTGCGGCCGTCATTGGTGCCCTTCGATGCGACGTAGAGGGGCGCCGGCCAAATATTGTTGAGACAAGGTTAGAAAGCCGGGCCTGTCTCTGGCAAGAGAAAGCTGACTGCCGCCGTTGCATCAATCCCGGCGAAAGTGCATGCCGACCTGAAAATAAGCAAGCGAGTCATGCAATTGGTTGTCGCCATTCGGCTGCCGCCGGAGAAGCTGCTTCGCGGAATACCGAAAGATCGCCTGTCCTCATCTGCCGTGTTGGCGCGTCCGGGCGCGGCAGGCTTTCGGACATTGCCCGCCTCCGCGCGGCTGGATAGGGTCGCGGCATGAGCCAGTCCCCCCGATTCATCCACCTCCGCGTCCATACGGAATACTCCCTGCTCGAAGGGGCCGTTCGGCTGAAGAACCTGCCCAAGCTCTGCCGTTCGGCGGGGATGCCGGCGGTGGCCGTGACCGACACCAACAACATGTTCGCGGCGCTGGAATTCTCGGTCTATGCGAGCGGCGCGGGGATCCAGCCGATCATCGGCTGCCAGGTCGATCTGGCGTTTCTGCAGGTCCAGCCGGGCGAGCGCGCGAAGGATCCCGCGCCGCTGGTGCTGCTGGCGCAGAGCGAGCGGGGCTACGAGAACCTGATGAAGCTGAACTCCTGCCTGTACCTCGGCAAGGCGGGGCAGTTGCCGCAGGTGACGCTGGAAGAGCTTGAGACCTGGTCCACCGATCTGATCTGCCTGACCGGCGGGCCCGAGGGGCCGGTGGGGATGCTGTTGCAGGCCGGGCAGCGCCCGGCGGCCGAGGCGCTGGTGACGCGGCTGCACGCGGCCTTTGGCGACCGGCTTTACATGGAACTGCAGCGCCACCCGGGCGAGGACGGGCGCCCCACCGAGGCCGAGCGCCTGACCGAACGCGGCCATGTCGAGATCGCCTATGCGATGGACATTCCGCTGGTGGCGACGAACGATGTCTATTTCCCCGATGCCAAGATGTACGAAGCGCATGATGCGCTGATCTGCATCTCGGAGGGGGCCTATGTCGATCAGCAGGATCCGCGCCGCCGCCTGACGCCACAGCATTATTTCAAGAGCGGGCAGGAAATGGCGGTTCTGTTCGCCGACCTGCCGGAAGCCATCGAGAATACCGTGGAAATCGCCCGGCGCTGCGCCTTCATGGCGAAGAAACGCGCGCCAATCCTGCCAAAGTTCGCCGATGACGAGGTCGAGGAACTGCGGCGGCAGGCCATCGAAGGGCTGAAGGCGCGGCTGGCGGTCATTCCGCATTCGGCGTCGGTGGAAGACTACGAGAAACGGCTGGAATTCGAGCTGGGCATCATCGAGCAGATGGGATTTCCCGGCTATTTCCTGATCGTGGCCGACTTCATCAAATGGGCCAAGGCGCAGGGCATCCCTGTCGGTCCGGGGCGTGGGTCGGGCGCGGGGTCGCTGGTGGCCTATGCGCTGACGATCACCGACCTCGATCCGCTGCGCTATTCCCTGCTGTTCGAACGCTTCCTGAACCCCGAGCGGGTGTCGATGCCCGACTTCGACATCGACTTCTGCATGGATCGCCGCGAGGAGGTGATCCGCTACGTTCAGGAAAAATACGGCCGCGACAAGGTGGGGCAGATCATCACCTTCGGTGCGCTTCTGTCCAAGGCGGCGGTGCGCGACGTGGGGCGGGTGCTGCAATTGCCCTATGGGCAGGTGGACCGGCTGTCGAAGATGATCCCGGTCGAGGGGGTCAAACCCGTCAGCATCGAAAAGGCGCTGGCGGACGAGCCGCGCCTGCGCGAGGCCGCCAAGTCCGAAGAGGTGGTGGCCCGGCTGCTGGACTACGGCCAGCAGGTCGAGGGGCTGCTGCGCAACGCGTCGACCCACGCGGCGGGGGTGGTGATCGGCGACCGGCCGCTGGACGCGCTGGTGCCGCTCTATCAGGATCCGCGGTCGGACATGCCGGCGACGCAGTTCAACATGAAGTGGGTCGAACAGGCGGGGCTGGTGAAGTTCGACTTTCTCGGCCTCAAGACGCTGACAGTGATCCAGAACGCGGTCGAGCTGATCCGCGCCTCGGGGCGGCATCTGCACGTTGCGGCGGACGGAACCGAGCTCTATGTGCCGGCGCCCGGAACCGAGGATGACATCAACGCGATCCCGCTGGATGACGAGGCCTCGTACAAGCTCTACGCCTCGGCCAAGACGGTTGCGGTGTTCCAGGTGGAAAGCTCGGGCATGATGGATGCCCTCAAGCGGATGAAACCGACCTGCATCGAGGATATCGTGGCGCTGGTGGCGCTTTACCGGCCGGGACCGATGGAGAACATCCCGACCTATTGCGAGGTGAAGAACGGGCTGAAAGCGCGCGAGTCGATCCATCCGCTGATCGACCACATCCTGGAAGAGACCCAGGGCATCATCGTCTATCAGGAACAGGTGATGCAGATCGCGCAGGAGATGGCGGGCTATAGCCTCGGCGGCGCTGACCTGCTGCGCCGCGCGATGGGCAAGAAGATCGCGGCCGAGATGGCCAAGGAGCGCCCGAAGTTCGAGAAGGGTTCGCTGGAAAAGGGCGTCGACAAGAAGAAGGCCAGCGAAGTCTTTGACCTTCTCGAGAAATTCGCCAACTACGGCTTCAACAAGTCGCACGCTGCCGCCTATGCGGTTGTCAGCTATCAGACCGCCTGGCTGAAGGCGAACCACCCGGTCGAGTTCATGGCCGGCGTTATGAACTGCGATATCCATCTGACCGACAAGCTGGCGATCTATTGCGAAGAGGTGCGCAAGGCGCTGGCAATCGAGGTGATCCCACCCTGCGTCAACCGGTCCGAGGCGAAGTTCACTGTCGAGAAGGGCGCGTTGGTCTATGCGCTGGGCGCGCTGAAAAACGTCGGTGTCGAGGCGATGAAGATCATCACCGAGGCGCGCAAGGCGGATGGCACGGACAAGCCCTTTGTCACGCTCTACGATCTGGCGCGGCGAGCCGATCTCAAGCGGGTGGGCAAGCGGCCGATGGAGATGCTGGCCCGCGCCGGCGCCTTCGACCAGCTGGATTCCAACCGGCGGCGGGTGTTCGACAGCCTGGATGCGCTGGTCGCCTATTCGGCCGCGATCCATGACCAGAAGGCCTCGGCCCAGGTGTCGCTGTTCGGCGAGGCGGGCGACGATCTGCCCGAACCGCGGCTGGCCGGTGTGTCGGATTGGCTGCCTGCGGAACGGCTGGCCGAAGAGTTCAAGGCGATCGGCTTTTATCTGTCGGGCCACCCGCTGGACGACTACATGGCGCCGCTGCGCCGCAAGGGCGTTCTGACGCTGGACGATCTGCGCGACCGGGCGGCGCGGGGGCCGCAGGTGGCCAAGCTGGCCGGCGTCGTGGCCGGGCGGCAGGAGCGCAAGTCGGCGCGGGGGAACCGCTTTGCCTTTGTGCAGATGAGCGATGTCAGCGGGGCCTACGAGGTCACCGTCTTTTCTGAAACGCTGGAGGCGTCGCGGCAGTATCTCGAAACCGGGGCCAAGGTCGTGGTGACGGTCGAGGCAACGATGGAGGCCGACCAGCTGAAACTGCTGGCCCGCGCCATCGGACCGATCGACAACGCGGTCGCCGATGCCGGCAGCGCCGGTTTGCGCGTTTTTGTCGGCGCGGCCGGTGCGGTGGAGACGATTGCCCGCATCCTTGCCGACGCCCAGGCCGCCGCGCGCAATGCAAGCCGGGGACCGGTGCAGCTGTGCCTCACCGACCCCGGCCTGCCGGGCGAGGTCGAGATCGAGCTGGGCCAGGATTTCGCCATCAACCCGGCGATCAAGGGCGCGCTCAAGAGCCTGGACGGCGTCGACATGGTCGAAGAGCTTTGACGGGCCGTTGCCGGCCCGCCCGAGGTGCCGCGCCTATTCGACGGTGACGGATTTCGCCAGGTTGCGCGGCTGGTCCACGTCGGTGCCTTTGGCGACCGCCGCGTGATAGGCCAGCAGCTGCGCGGGCACGGCATAGACGATGGGCGCCAGCAGGGGATGCACGGCCGGCATGCGGACGGTGGCGAAAGTGCCCTCATGCGCCTCTGCAATGCCGGATTCGTCCGAGACCAGAACGACCTTGCCCTTGCGCGCCATGACCTCCTGCATGTTCGAGACGGTCTTGTCGAACAGATCGTCGCGCGGGGCCATCACGACCACGGGCATGTGTTTGTCGATCAGCGCGATGGGGCCGTGCTTCAATTCGCCTGATGCATAACCTTCGGCGTGTATATAGCTGATTTCCTTCAATTTCAATGCGCCTTCCAGGGCGAGCGGATACATCTGACCGCGGCCCAGGAACAGCACGTCGCGCGCCTCGCTGAGGCGCTGGGCGGCGGCCCGGATTTCGTCATTCTGGTCCAGCGCGCCGTTCAGCGCCTGAGGCAGCCCGCGCATCGCGGCGAGGTGATCGGCGATCTCGTCCGCATCCAGCGTGCCGCGGTCCGCCGCCGCCTTGAGCGCGAGCATGAGCAGGACAGTCAGCTGGCAGGTAAAGGCCTTGGTCGAGGCGACGCCGATTTCGACACCGGCGTGGATCGGCAGGGCCAGATCGCTTTCGCGCGCAATCGAGCTTTCGGGCACGTTGATCACCGAGACGATCTGCGCGGCCTTGCCCTCGCAGAACCGCAGCGCGGCGAGGGTGTCGGCGGTTTCGCCCGACTGGCTGACAAACAGCGCCAGTGTGCCCGGTGTGATCGGCGGCTCGCGATAGCGGAACTCCGAGGCGATATCGACTTCGACCGGCAGGCGGGCCAGCTGTTCGAACCAGTATTTGGCGGTGAGGCAGGCATAGAAGGCCGTTCCGCAGGCGACCATCGTCAGCCGTTCGATCCTGCTGAAGTCGATCCCGTTCCCCGGCAAGACAACCTCGGCGCCGCCCGCCGGCAGATAGTGGTTCAGGGCCTCGCCGATCACCTGCGGCTGCTCGGCGATCTCCTTGGCCATGAAGTGCTTGTGCCCGGCCTTATCGACGCGCGCGTTGTCGAGCGCGATCTGCTTGACGGCGCGGTTGGCCAGATTGCCCCGCGCGTCGTAAATCTGCACGCCTTCGCGCGTGACGACGGCGCGGTCGCCTTCCTCGAGGTAGCTGATCCGGTCGGTCAGCGGCGACAGCGCGATGGCGTCCGAGCCGACATACATCTCGCCGTCGCCATAGCCGATGGCGAGCGGCGAACCCTTGCGGGCGCCGATGATAAGGTCGTCCTCGCCGTCGAACAGGAAGGCGAGCGCAAAGGCGCCCTCAAGCCGGTCGAGCGTCTTGAACACCGCATCGACCGGACCGAGGCCCTGTTTCATGTAGTGCTCGGTGAGCAGCGCCACTGTCTCTGTGTCGGTTTCGGTGGTGAAGGGCACGCCATGGCTGGCCAGTTCCGCGCGCAGTTCGCGGTAGTTCTCGATGATGCCGTTGTGCACCACCGCGACACGGCCCGCCTGATGGGGGTGGGCATTGGTCACCGTCGGCTCGCCATGGGTCGCCCAGCGCGTGTGGCCGATCCCGGCCTTGCCGGCCAGCGGCTGATGGACCAGCAGATCGGACAGGTTCACCAGCTTGCCAACCGCGCGGCGGCGGTCCAGCGCGCCGGCGTTCACCGTCGCGATGCCCGCGCTGTCATAGCCGCGATATTCCAGGCGTTTCAGCGCTTCGACGAGGGTCGGCGCCACTTCGTGGCTGCCCAAGACCCCGATAATTCCGCACATTTGCCCTATCCCTTTTGTTGTTTTGCTTTGCGGGACTTCAACATTTCGAACATCTTGACCGCAAAGCCGGGTTTGTTGACCTGCTCGCTGCGGGCAATCGCCATCGCGCCGTCCTCGACGTTCTTGGTAACCACCGTGCCGGTCGCCGTCATCGCATTGTTGCCGACGCGCACCGGGGCGACCAGCATGGTGTCGGACCCGATGAAGACATTGGCGCCGATCTCGGTACGGTGCTTGAACACGCCATCGTAATTGCAGGTGATCGTGCCCGCGCCGATGTTGGTTCTCTGTCCGACCGAGGCATCGCCGATATAGCTCAGGTGGTTGATCTTGGCGCCTTCCGCGATCTCGGCGTTCTTGATCTCGACAAAGTTGCCGATGTGGACATCCTCCGCCAGTTCCGCACCGGGGCGCAGGCGGGCGAAGGGGCCGATGATGCCGCCGCGGCTGACGTGGCAGCCTTCGAGATGGCTGAAGGCGCGGATCCGCGCGCCGGATTCGACGGTGACGCCCGGGCCGAAGACCACGTTCGGCTCGATCACTGCATCGCGGCCAATCACGGTGTCGAGCGACAAGTAGACGGTTTCCGGGGCCATCAGCGTGACGCCGGTCTCGAGTAGTTCGGCGCGGGCGCGGGTCTGGAACGCGGCCTCGGCCTCGGCCAGTTCGGCGCGGGTGTTGATGCCCAGCGTTTCGGCCTCGTCGCAGCGCACCGCGGTCACGGAAAGGCCTTCCGCATTGGCAAGTTCGACGATATCGGTCAGATAGTATTCGCCCGAGGCGTTCGCGTTTCCGACCCTGGCGATCAGGGCAAAAAGGGTCGTGGCGTCACAGGCCATCAGCCCGCTGTTGCAGAGCGTGATGGCGCGCTCGGCGTCGGTGGCGTCCTTGAACTCGACGATGCGTTCCAGCTGGTCGCCGTTCATCACCAGCCGGCCATAGCGGCCGGGGTCGGCGGCATCGAAGCCCAGCACCACGAGATCGGACCGCCCCCGCGCGGCGGCCATGCGTTCCAGCGTCTCTGGCCGCAGGAAGGGCGTGTCGCCGAACAGGACGACGACATCGCCGTCGAACCCCGCCAGCGTCGCGCGCGCCATGTCGACCGCGTGGGCGGTGCCGTTCTGCTCGGGCTGGATCACCACCTCGGCGGTCTCGTCGATCTGGGCCACAGCCGCGCGCACCTCGTCCGCGCCGTGGCCCGCGACGACAACCGTGCGCACAGGATCGAGCGCGGCGCCCGCGCGCATCGCGTGTGCCAGCATGGGCGCGTGCGCTATCGGGTGCAGCACCTTCGGCAGATCCGAGTTCATCCTTGTGCCTTTTCCGGCAGCCAGGATGACGAGTGCGATGTCCATCTGTTTTTCTCTTTGAATTCGAATTCCGCCCGTTTTATCCGCTGAATGGCAGGGCGCAAGCCGGGCGGCAATCAATCATGGTTGCAGTCTGCAATAGCGCAGGGCGGAAAGACGCCGACAGGAGCAGGGCATGCGCACGGTTATCTTCGATCTGGACGGCACACTTGCGGATACCTCGGGCGATCTGATCGCCGCCGCCAACCACTGTTTTCGCCACATGGGGCTGGGCGACGTGCTGGACCCGGTGCGGGACGCAGGGGTGGCACTGCGCGGCGGGCGGCGAATGCTGAGCGTCGGGCTGGACCGCGTGACCCTGTTCGATGCGGCGACGGTGGATCAGTATTATCCGGTCCTGCTGGATGCCTATTCGCAGCAGATCGACCGCCACACGGTGCTTTATCCGGGGGCGATGGAGGCGGTGGAGGATCTGCGCGAGGGTGGCTTTGCCGTCGGTATATGCACGAACAAGCCCGAGGCGCTGGCGGACCTGCTGCTGACCCGGCTGGGTGTGCGCGACGCCTTCGCCTCGCTGGTCGGGGCCGATACGCTGTCGGTGCGCAAGCCCGATCCCGAGCCGCTGCGCGAGGCGGCGCGCCGGGCGGGGGGCGATCCGGCGCGATGCCTGCTGGTGGGCGATTCCGATACCGACCGCAATACCGCGCGGGCGGCGGGCGTTCCCTCGGTGCTGGTGACATTCGGCCCCTCGGGCGAGGATATGGCCGCGCTGGAGCCAGAGGCGCTGATCGGGTCCTTCGGGGAATTGCGCGGGGCCGTGGAGCGGTTGCTCGCCTGATCCCTTGACCCTGCGCGCGGCGCGGCTCAAACAGGCGGCATGAGCGAAAAGTTCACAGGCGTCTTCACGCAACAGGAGCCGATTCCGGAAGCCGGGATCGAGGCGGCGCTGGCCGTGCTGCGGCACGGGCGGTTGCACAGGTATAACACCGTCAGCGGGGAAATCGCCGAGACGGCGCTGCTGGAAGAGGAATTCGCCGACTTCACCGGCGCGAAATATTGTCTGGCAGTCGCCTCGGGCGGCTATGCCATCTCGACCGCGCTGCGGGCGGCAGGCGTGAGGCCCGGCGATCCGGTTCTGACCAACGCCTTTACCCTCGCGCCGGTGCCTGGGGCGATCGCCTCGCTGGGGGCGGTACCGCTCTTTGTCGGCGTGACCGAGCAACTGACCATCGACCTTGACGACCTGGCATCCAAGGCCGGGCAGGCGCGGGTGCTGCTGCTGTCGCACATGCGCGGGCATATCTGCGACATGGAGCGTCTGATGGCGATCTGTGATGCGGCCGGGGTCAAGGTGATCGAGGACTGCGCGCACACGATGGGGGCGTCTTGGAACGGGATCGCCTCGGGGCGACATGGGCTGGCCGCCGCCTATTCGACACAGACCTACAAGCACATGAACTCGGGCGAGGGCGGGTTTCTGGTGACCGATGACGAGGATTTGGCGGCGCGGGCCGTGATCCTGTCGGGATCCTACATGCTCTATGAACGCCACCGCGCCGCGCCGGGGCCGGAGGCCTTCGAGCGGGTGAAATACGTCACGCCCAATATCTCGGGCCGGATGGACAACCTGCGCGCGGCCATCCTGCGCCCGCAGCTGCGCGACCTTGCAAAGCAGTTGGATCGGTGGAACGAGCGATATCGCACCATCGAGGACGGATTGCGGGGCACGCCGGGCCTGACCGTGATCGAGCGACCGGCGGAAGAACGCTTCGTCGGGTCATCCATCCAGTTTATTCTGCTGGGTTGGAGCGAGGAGAAGGTGGCCGAGGTGGTGCGCCGTTGTGCTGCGCGGGGGGTCGAGCTGAAATGGTTCGGCGAGGGCGAGCCCAAGGGCTTTACCTCGCGCTACGACAGCTGGCGCTATGTCGATGCTCCGCGGATGCCGTCTACCGACCGGATACTGCGCGGACTTCTCGACATGCGCGTGCCGCTGACCTTCAGTCTTGATGATTGCGCGCTGATTGCACGCATCATCCGCGCCGAGGTCAGCGCGGTTCATCAGGCAGCTTGAAACGGCCATAGGGGAAGGGCGGCTTGGCCCCCGCCCTTATTCCGACCCGTAAAGCGGGACGGTGGAAATGGAGAGCTTGGCCGAACCGTCCTTCAATTCCGCTGCATGGGCCAGATAGACCAGCGTCTTGTTCTTCTCGTCATAAATGCGCTTCACCCGCAGCGACTTGAAGATCAACGAGCGTGAGGTGCGGAACACATCCTCGCCATCCTCGCTCCGATCTATGGCGCCGATCACGATTGGGCCTGTCTGCCGACAGGCAATCGAGGCGTTCGACGGATCCTCGAACCAGTTGCCCTTCGACAGGCGGTCTATCAGGCCGCGGTCGAAATAGGCGACATGGCAGGTCACACCCTGAACCTTGGGGTCCTGGACTGCCTCGATCACGATGTCGTTGCCGACCCAATCGACACCGACCTCGCCGATCTGTTCGGCGAGGGCGGGAACGGCAGCGCTGATGAGCGCTGCCGCAAGTCCGGCCCGGATCAAAATGTGATCCGGGCGTGCTCGCCCATATCGGGTTTGCTGTCGGTCAGGTTCGCCTTTGCAATCTCATAGAGAAAGCCGGCGGCGCCATCGGTTGCCCAGACCTCGGCCTGTTGCGGCGTCATGCGCACGAGGCGAACGTCCTTGTCTTCCTTGCCATCCTCGAACCAGGCCGAGGCGACGGGGCTCCAGAGTTCGTCCAGCTTGGCCGCATCGTCGGAGATGCTGACGGTGCCATCGACGGTTGCGTAGATCTTGGACCCCGAATCGGCGAGCGTCAAAGACGCGCGGCTGCCTCCGGCTGCCGCTTGGGCGATATCGGTGCCGTCCGCTGTGATGAACCAGATCGCATTTGCGTCGCGGTCGGCATAGGGCGACATCGGCACTGGCCGCGCGCCTTCGGTGGTCAGCATGCCTGCCTGGACATCGTCCAGACGGCTCCAGAATTCTTCCTTGATGTCTTTGGACATGGGTGTCTCCTTCGAAAGTGTCGCTGACCGTTCAACGTTCCTCTGTCTCGCCTAGTTCCTCCGGGACCGCGGGGAAACTCAAGTCTGATACTGTTCACCACGTGACGCTTGACCGGGGAAGGTGGTCGGCGTATTATTTGAACAGTTGTTCATTAACATCGGGGGAGGTGCCATCGTGTTCAACGCATCCATGAGCTTTGATCTGGGCGAAGACGTCAACAGCCTGCGCGACACGGTGCATCGCTGGGCGCAGGAGCGGGTCAAGCCGATGGCGGCCGAGATCGACCGCACCAACGCCTTCCCGCCCGCGCTCTGGCCCGAGATGGGTGAAATGGGGCTGCTGGGGATCACCGTTCCCGAAGAATACGGCGGGCTGGGCATGGGCTATCTGGCACATACCGTGGCGGTCGAAGAGGTCGCGCGTGCCTCGGCGTCGGTCTCGCTCTCCTACGGCGCCCATTCGAACCTCTGCGTCAACCAGATCAAGCTGAACGGCAACCCGGACCAGAAGGCGAAATATCTGCCCGGACTGGTCTCGGGCCAGAACGTCGGCGCGCTGGCGATGAGCGAGCCGGGCGCGGGGTCGGATGTGGTTTCGATGAAACTGCGCGCGGAAAAGCGCAATGACCGCTATGTGCTGAACGGCAACAAATACTGGATCACCAACGGGCCGGATGCCGATACGCTGGTGGTCTACGCCAAGACGGACCCCGAGGCTGGTTCCAAGGGCATCACTGCCTTCCTGATCGAAAAGTCGATGACCGGTTTCTCGACCTCGCCGCATTTCGACAAGCTGGGGATGCGCGGCTCGAACACTGCCGAGCTGATCTTCGAGGACGTCGAAGTGCCTTTCGAGAACGTGCTGGGCGAAGAGGGGCGCGGCGTGCGCGTCCTGATGTCCGGGCTCGATTACGAGCGCGTTGTTCTGGCCGGGATCGGTCTGGGCATCATGGCGGCCTGCCTGGACGAGATCATGCCCTATCTTGCGACCCGCAAGCAGTTCGGCCAGCCGATCGGGAATTTCCAGCTGATGCAGGGCAAGATCGCCGACATGTATACGGCGATGAACTCGGCCCGGGCCTATGTCTACGAGGTGGCCAAGGCCTGCGACCGCGGCGAGGTCACACGCCAGGACGCTGCGGCCTGCTGTCTCTATGCCAGCGAGCAAGCGATGGTGCAGGCGCATCAGGCGGTGCAGGCAATGGGCGGCGCGGGCTTCCTGAACGACGCGCCGGTCGCGCGGATTTTCCGCGATGCCAAGCTGATGGAGATCGGCGCCGGCACGAGCGAAATCCGGCGGATGCTGGTCGGACGCGAGCTGATGGGGGCGATGGCGTGAGGGGCGCGGCGCTGGCGGTTCTGGCGATTGCCGCCGCATCCTCTGCCGGTGCGCAGGATATCGTCTTTTCCGAGGAGGCAACCCGCAGATGCCTGGGCGCGGCGCCCGACTCGGTTGCGCAGGAGGCCTGTATCGGCAAGTCGTCCGATGCCTGCATGGCGGCAACGCCAGCCGGGGGCACGACCTATGGGATGGGCGGCTGTCTGGATCAGGAATTGTCCTATTGGGACGGCCTGCTGAACACCTACTATCAGACCGCGATCGAGCGGGCGAAGACGCTGGATGCCGATACGCGGAAATATGCGCCGGAGGCGGCCAACATGGAAAAGAGCCTGCGCGAGATGCAGCGCGCCTGGATCCCGTTCCGCGATGCCAGCTGCGATTTCGAGCGCGCCCAGTGGACGAACGGCACCGGAGCAGGGCCTGCCACGCTGAGCTGCCTGTTGGAGATGACCGGCAAACAGGCGCTGAAGCTGGGGCGGTTCGGTTATGGGTCGTGATCGGCGGGCCTCCGTGCCGCCGGGGCGGCACGGAAACCGGGTTGGGTCAGAACCGGTGCACGTAGGCGATGCCGAAGACAACCGGATCGATCTCGGCGGTGCCGATGGGGGCGCCGTTCAGGCTGACATCGGTCGAGATGTCCATATAGCGAACATCCATACGCAGCGCGCCGCGGTCAGAGATCTGCCAGTTTGCGCCCAGCGTGGCGGCAAGCCCGACGCTGTCATCCAGTTTCAGCGCGCCAAGGGGCGAGCTTTCCTCGAAGAAGGTCGTATAGTTCACGCCGAGCCCGACGAAGGGCTTGAACGCGCCCTTGGTGGGGAAGTGGTAGTTGACCGACAGCGTGGGCGGCAGATGCTTGGTAGTGCCGGCAAACGCGCCGCCCAGTCGGATTTCATGTTCGAAGGGCGTCGCGGCGAGCAGTTCGATGCCGATGTTGTCGCGCACGAAGTATTCCGCCGTCAGCGAGAGCTGAGTGTCGTCGCCGATGGTCGCCGCGGCGCCGCCGACGGTGCCGTTGTTCGACTTCGGGTTGACGTTGACCACGCCGACGCCGAGCAGCCAGTCGCCCTGCGACTGGGCGAGCGCGGGTGCGGCGACGACAGCGGCCAGGGCGGCTGCGACAAGGGCGGTGACTTTGCGTTCCATCGGGAACTCCTTCATTTCATGCGTCATGCGCGCAGAATGGCGGAGTCGCGTGGCCCGCGCCGTGACACAGATCAAATTCCCGCTGTGTCAGGCGGGCGAACCCCTTGGTATAATTGCATAACAGCCATGCGTTCCCTGCGTGGCAGCTACAACAGCGGAGGCGCGCAGCCATGAAACTTGTGTCACGGGCCATTGCGACGTCGGATGAATTCCGTGCGAACCGGGACGCCCATCTGAAGGCGCTCGAGGAAATCCGCGCGGCGGCGCAGGCGGCGACCGAAGGGGGCGGAGCGAAGGCGCGCGAACGCCATGCCAGCCGGGGCAAGATGCCGCCGCGGGAACGGGTGGCGAACCTGCTCGATCCCGGTTCTCCCTTCCTAGAGATCGGCGCGACGGCGGCGCATGACATGTACGACGGCGCCGCGCCGGGCGCCGGTGTGATCGCCGGTATCGGCCGCGTGCACGGGCGCGACGTGATGGTCGTCTGCAACGATGCCACGGTGAAGGGCGGTACCTACTATCCGATGACGGTCAAGAAACACCTGCGCGCGCAGGAGATCGCCCAGACGAACCGGCTGCCCTGCGTCTATCTGGTGGATTCGGGCGGCGCGAACCTGCCCAACCAGGACGAGGTCTTCCCGGATCGCGACCATTTCGGGCGCATCTTCTTCAACCAGGCGAACATGAGCGCGCTGGGCATTCCGCAGATCGCCGTGGTCATGGGATCCTGCACCGCTGGCGGCGCCTATGTGCCCGCCATGTCCGATGTCACGATCATCGTGAAGGAGCAGGGCACCATCTTCCTGGCCGGCCCGCCGCTGGTGAAGGCCGCCATCGGCGAGGTTGTGACCGCAGAGGAATTGGGCGGGGGCGATGTCCATACCCGGCTGTCGGGCGTGGCGGACTATCTGGCCGAGGATGACACCCATGCGCTGGCCCTGGCGCGGCGGGCGGTGGCCAATCTGAACGGCGGCCGTCCCGCGACGGTGCAGATGCAGGCGATCGAGGAACCGGCCTATGACCCGGAAGAAATTCTTGGCGTGGTGCCAACCGATCTGCGCACGCCATATGACATCAAGGAAGTCATCGCGCGGGTGGTGGACGGCAGCCGCTTTGACGAATTCAAGGCGCGGTTTGGCGAGACGCTGGTCTGCGGGTTCGCCCATGTGAGGGGCATCCCGGTCGGCATCGTCGCCAACAACGGCGTGCTGTTCAGCGAAAGCGCCCAGAAGGGGGCGCATTTCATCGAGCTTTGCTCGCAGCGCAAGATCCCTCTGGTGTTTTTGCAGAACATCACCGGGTTCATGGTCGGCAAGCGCTACGAAGCCGAGGGGATCGCGCGGCACGGGGCCAAGATGGTCACGGCGGTGGCGACCACACAGGTGCCCAAGATCACCTTCCTGGTGGGCGGTTCCTATGGTGCGGGAAATTACGGGATGTGCGGGCGGGCCTATGCGCCGCGGTTCCTGTGGACCTGGCCGAACAGTCGCATCTGCGTGATGGGCGGCGAACAGGCGGCAGGCGTGCTGGCGACGGTGCGGCGCGAGGGGATCGAGGCGCGGGGCGGGTCCTGGTCGGCGGAAGAGGAAGCCGCCTTCAAGCAGCCGGTGCTGGACCAGTTCGCGCATCAGTCCCATCCCCTGTTTGCTTCGGCCCGGTTGTGGGACGACGGTGTGATCGATCCGCGCAAGACGCGCGACATTCTTGCGCTGTCACTCCTTGCCTCGCTCAACGCGCCGATCGCGGACACGCGGTTTGGTGTGTTCCGGATGTAGGCCCATGCACACCGCCGAATTTTTCAATCCCGCGCGAGCGGCCGGAGATCGTGATCTCCGCGCGGCTGCGCCTGTCCCGGGAGACAGATGATGTTTCACACCATTCTGATCGCCAACCGCGGCGAGATTGCCTGCCGCGTGATGCAGACCGCGCAGGCCATGGGCATCCGCTGTGTCGCGGTCCATTCCGACGCCGATGCCGCGGCCAAACATGTGCAGATGGCCGACCTGGCCGTGAACATCGGGGCGTCGGCCCCGGCTGACAGCTACCTGCGCGGCGACCGCATCATCGCGGCGGCGCTGGAGACAGGGGCGCAGGCGATCCATCCGGGCTATGGCTTCCTGTCCGAGAACCCGGGTTTTGTCGACGCGGTCGAGGCGGCGGGGCTGACCTTCATCGGGCCGTCCGCCAAGGCCATCCGTGCGATGGGTCTGAAGGACGCCGCGAAGAAGCTGATGGAAGAGGCGGGCGTGCCGGTCGTGCCGGGCTATCACGGCGCGGATCAGGATGCGGGGCTGCTGGCAACCGAGGCCGAGCGCATCGGCTATCCTGTGTTGATCAAGGCGGTGGCCGGCGGCGGCGGCAAGGGGATGCGGCTGGTGGAAAAGCCTGCCGATTTTGCCGCCGCGTTGGAGAGCGCGCGGAGCGAGGCGACGACGGCCTTCGGCAATCCCGACGTGCTGGTCGAGAAATACGTCTCGAAACCGCGCCATATCGAGGTGCAGGTCTTTGGCGACGGCACCCGGGCAGTGCATCTGTTCGAACGCGACTGCTCGCTGCAGCGCCGCCACCAGAAGGTGATCGAAGAGGCCCCGGCGCCCGGCATGACTGCCGAGATGCGCGCCGCGATGGGCGACGCCGCCGTGCGCGCGGCCGAGGCGATCGGGTATTCCGGAGCCGGGACCATCGAGTTCATCGTGGATGCGTCCGAGGGGCTGCGGCCGGATCGCTTCTGGTTCATGGAAATGAACACCCGCCTGCAGGTCGAGCATCCGGTGACCGAGGCGATCACCGGTGTCGATCTGGTCGAATGGCAACTGCGCGTTGCCGCCGGTGAGGCTCTGCCGAAGCGGCAGGAGGATCTGGCGATCAATGGCCATGCCTTCGAGGCGCGGCTTTATGCGGAGGACGTGCCGAAAGGGTTCCTGCCGGCAACCGGGCGGCTGACCCATCTGGCCTTTCCGCCGGGCTGCCGCGCCGACAGCGGCGTGCGCGCCGGGAATACGATCAGCCCCTGGTACGATCCGATGATTGCCAAGGTCATCGTTCACGGACCGACCCGCGATATCGCTCTTGGCCGCCTGGCCGCGGCGCTCAAGGGGACCGAGGTGGCCGGGACTGTGACCAACCTCGCCTTTCTGGGTGCGCTTGCGGAACACGCGGGCTTTGCCGCGGGCGACGTCGATACCGGGCTGATCGGGCGTGATCTGGACACGCTGGTGGTCGCGCCCGAGCCGGGGCCGCGTCATGTGGTTGCCGCCGCGCTGGCGGCTGCCGGGGCCGGATCGTCGGACTGGGCGCAGGGTTTCACCCTGTGGTCGCCGCTGGAACAGAGCGTGGCGCTGACCTGGGGCGAGGATGTGGTGACGGCGGTGCTGCAGGCACGGGGACCGGACCGGCAGATCTGGCGCGTGGGCGACCGGGAGCTGGGCGTGACTCGTGTCAACGGGCGCTGGATGGCCGAGGGCTTGGCCTTGCCGCCGACCGCGATTGCGGGGCAAATGGTAACGGTGTTCGACGGCTACGGCTTTGCCTTCGGGATCGTCGATCCGCTGGATCGCGCCAGTGCGAAGGGTGGCGACACAAACCTTATCACGGCGCCGATGCCCGGGCTGGTCAAGGCGATCTTCGCGACGGCCGGGCAATCCGTGTCCGAGGGCGACCGGCTGGCCATCCTCGAGGCGATGAAGATGGAGCATTCTCTGCTGGCCGCGCGCGACGGTGTGGTGGCCGAGGTGCTGGTCGCCGCCGGGGCGCAGGTCGAGGCGGGCGCCGCGCTGGTGCGTCTGGAAACGGAAGACTGATCGGTTTCGGGAGGAAACCTCATGGCTGGACGTGTGGAAATCGTGGAAGTCGGCCCGCGTGACGGGCTGCAGAACGAAAAACGGCCGATCCCGGTGGCCGAGAAGATCGCGCTGGTCGATCTTCTCTCGCGCGCCGGGTTCAGCCGCATCGAATGCGCCAGCTTCGTCTCGCCCAAGTGGGTGCCGCAGATGGCGGGCAGCGCCGAAGTGCTGGCCGGAATCACGCGCGCCGAGGGCGTGCGCTATGCCGCGCTGACGCCGAACATGCGCGGCTACGAGGATGCGCTTCTGGCCAAGGCCGATGAAATCGCGGTCTTCGCCTCGGCGAGCGAGGGGTTTTCCAAGGCGAACGTCAACGCGACCATCGCCGAAACGCTGGAACGGTTCGAGCCGATCCTGAAGGCGGCGCGCCACATCGACCTTCCGGTGCGCGGGTATGTGTCCTGCGTCACCGACTGCCCCTATGACGGGCCTGTGGCGCCGGCGCAGGTGGCCCATGTGGCGGATCGTCTCTTTGCCATGGGCTGCTACGAAATCTCGCTGGGCGACACCATTGGCAAGGGCACGCCCGACAGCGTGGCGCGGATGCTGCTGGCGGTGAAGGGCGTGGTGCCGGTCGGAAGGCTGGCCGGGCATTTCCACGACACCTCGGGGCGGGCAATTGCCAATATCGACGTGGCGCTCGCCCTGGGCGTGCGGGTATTCGACGCGGCCGTGGGCGGGCTTGGCGGCTGTCCCTACGCACCCGGTGCGGCAGGCAATGTCGCGACCGAGGCGGTCGCCGCCCATCTGAAACGGCTGGGATACGACACCGGACTGGACCTGGACCTTGTCGCCGAGGCCGCGGCCATGGCCCTGGCGATGCGGCAGGCCTGAGACACCCCCGAAACACGAAGAGAGCCTGACATGTATGAAACCCTGAGCCTTGAGACCGACGCCCGCGGCGTCGCGACCCTGACCCTGACGCGGGTCGACAAGCACAATGCGATGTCGGCGCTGATGATCGCCGAACTGACCAAGGCGGCCGCGCAACTGGCGGCGGATACCTCGGTGCGTGTTGTCGTGCTGACCGGGGCAGGGGCCTCGTTCTGCGCCGGCGGCGATCTGGGCTGGATGCAGGAGCAGATGCGGGCCGATGGCGAGACGCGTCAGGCCGAGGCGCGCAAGCTGGCGGAAATGCTGTTCGCGCTGAACACGCTGCCGCAGCCGGTGATCGGCCGGATCCAGGGCAACGCTTTCGGCGGCGGGCTGGGGCTGATCAGCATCTGCGACGTGGCCATCGGGGTGGACACGCTCAAGCTCGGGTTCACCGAGGCGCGGCTCGGGCTGATTCCGGCAACGATCAGCCCCTATTGCCTTGCCCGGATGGGCGAGGCGATGGCGCGGCGGGTGTTCATGTCGGCCCGGCTGTTCGGCGCGGCCGAGGCGGTGACGCTGGGGCTGCTGGCCCGCGCGGTGCCGGCGGACGCGCTGGATGCGGCCGTGGAGGCAGAGGTCGCGCCCTATCTCGCCTGCGCGCCAAGCGCCGTTGCGGCGTCGAAACGGCTGGCGCGATTCATGGGGCCGAAGATCGACAAGGACGTGATCGACCATTCGATCCGCGCCCTGGCCGCACAATGGGAAACCGAGGAGGCCGCGGCAGGTGTCGAGGCCTTCTTTGCCAAGCGCAAGGCGCCGTGGATCAACACCTGAGATCGCACCGCCACCGATGCTGCAATGCGGCGGCTCACGCGATCGGGGTGCAAAAATATTTGTCGCGGTAAATAGTTAATACCAGCATTTGCTGGCCCGCGGGCCGTGATGCAGGCGCGAAATCGGCTGCCCTGCCCGTTGACCCTACCTGCGGTCGGGGCTAGACAGGCTCAGGTCAACATGCCACTGGACGGCGCGCAGACGACGCCTGCCGTGAAAGGAGCCACTCGTGGAAGAGATGTTGCGGGAATACCTTCCCATCCTCGTGTTTCTGGCGGTGGCCTGCGGGCTGGGGATCGTCCTGATCCTGGCTGCCATCGTCCTGGCGGTGCGCCGCCCCGACCCCGAGAAGGTCAGCGCCTACGAATGCGGCTTCAACGCCTTCGATGACGCGCGCATGAAGTTCGACGTGCGGTTCTATCTCGTGTCCATTCTCTTCATCATCTTCGACCTGGAAATTGCCTTCCTGTTTCCCTGGGCCGTGGCCTTCAAGGATGTGAGCATGGCGGGCTTCTGGTCGATGATGGCCTTCCTTGCCGTGCTGACCATCGGTTTTGCCTATGAATGGAAGAAGGGGGCGATGGAATGGCAGTGACCGACAAGCCGCTGGTGACGCCCGTGCAGGGCGACGGGCTGCAATCCGACCGGATCAAGTCGGGGCCTTCCGAGCTCACGCCCTTTGACGTGGACAGCGGCCTGCCGGCGGACGAGGCGGTGACACGCCATCTGAACGCCGAGCTGCAGGACAAGGGATTCCTGCTGACCTCGACCGAGGATCTGATCAACTGGGCGCGCACCGGGTCGCTGCACTGGATGACCTTCGGTCTCGCCTGCTGCGCGGTCGAGATGATGCACACCTCGATGCCGCGTTATGACGCAGAGCGTTTCGGCATCGCGCCGCGCGCCTCTCCGCGCCAGTCGGACGTGATGATCGTGGCGGGCACGCTGACCAACAAGATGGCCCCGGCACTGCGCAAGGTCTACGACCAGATGCCCGAGCCGCGCTACGTGATCTCGATGGGCTCCTGCGCCAATGGCGGCGGCTATTATCACTACAGCTATTCCGTGGTGCGCGGCTGCGACCGGATCGTTCCGGTGGACATCTACGTGCCCGGCTGCCCGCCGACCGCCGAGGCGCTGCTCTACGGGCTGATGCAGTTGCAGCGGAAGATCCGCCGCACCGGGACAATCGTGCGCTGAGGCGCGTGAAAAGGGGCTTGCGATGAGCGATGCGCTGAACGAACTTGGCACCCATATCGAGGCGAAACGCCCCGATTGCGTGCTGGCGTGGGATGTGTCCCACGGAGAGCTGAACATCGACGTGACCCCGGCCAATATCGTCGGTTTTGTCGAATTCCTGCGCACCGATACCAATTGCCGGTTCTCGTCGCTGGTCGATATCACCGCCGTCGACTATCCGGACCGGGCCAAGCGGTTCAACGTCGTCTATCACTTCCTGTCGATGTACGAGAACAAGCGCATCCGCCTGCGGGTTTCCGTGCGGGAAGAGGATATGGTGCCGTCGATCGTGTCGGTTCATCCCTCGGCCAACTGGTTCGAGCGGGAAGTCTACGATATGTTCGGGATCCTGTTCTCGGGTCACCCCGACCTGCGCCGCATCCTGACCGACTACGGCTTCCGCGGCCACCCGCTGCGCAAGGACTTTCCGACCACGGGCTATACCGAGGTGCGCTATGACGAGGCGCAGAAGCGGGTGGTCTACGAGCCGGTGAGCCTGGTGCAGGAATACCGGCAATTCGATTTCATGTCGCCATGGGAAGGTGCGGAATACATCCTGCCGGGTGACGAGAAGAAGGCAGAGGCGAAGTGACAGGCTCTGACTTTCTATTGACGACGTGGCTTGGATACGCTGGGGTCATCTTTTTTCCCCTCGTATTGATTGCTCTTTTCCTTTTGCCGGCACGTGTCGTGCAAAAGAGACATGGCTATCCGGGTTGGATACTGGTCTTTGGAGTAGTTCCATATGCCGGCCCTTACATTCTGCTGTGGGCGTTTGCCACGTCCGAGCCCCGCAAGCCTAGTGAGGTCTCAAAATGATGGACGGCTCCAAAGGTTTCGAAGACGCCCTGACGGGCGAACAGAAGATCCGCAACTTCAACATCAACTTCGGCCCGCAGCACCCTGCGGCGCACGGGGTTCTTCGGCTTGTTCTGGAGCTTGACGGCGAGATCGTCGAGCGCTGCGACCCGCATATCGGGCTGCTGCACCGGGGTACCGAGAAGCTGATGGAAAGCCGGACCTACCTGCAGAATCTGCCCTATTTCGACCGGCTCGACTATGTGGCGCCGATGAACCAGGAACATGCCTGGTGTCTGGCCATCGAAAAGCTGACCGGGGTCGTTGTTCCGCGGCGGGCCTCGTTGATCCGGGTGCTGTACAGCGAAATCGGCCGCATCCTGAACCACCTGCTGAACGTGACGACGCAGGCGATGGACGTGGGCGCGCTGACGCCGCCGCTCTGGGGCTTCGAGGAACGCGAAGACCTGATGATCTTCTACGAACGCGCCTGCGGGGCGCGGCTGCACGCCGCCTATTTCCGCCCGGGCGGGGTGCATCAGGATCTGCCGCCGGATCTGATCGACGACATCGAAAAATGGGCGCACAAGTTCCCCAAGCGGCTGGACGACATCGACGGCCTGCTGACCGAGAACCGGATCTTCAAGCAGCGCAACGTGGATATCGGCGTGATCTCGGAACAGGAGATCCTCGACTACGGCTTCAGCGGAGTGATGGTGCGCGGGTCGGGCCTGGCCTGGGACCTGCGCCGCTCGCAGCCCTACGAGTGCTACGACGAATTTGACTTCAAGATCCCGGTCGGCAAGAACGGCGACTGCTATGACCGCTATCTCTGCCGCATGGCCGAGATGCGCGAAAGCACGAAGATCATCCTGCAGTGCATTGAAAAGCTGCGCAAGGAACCTGGCCCGGTGCTGGCGCGCGGCAAGATCACACCACCCGCTCGGGCGGACATGAAGACCTCGATGGAAAGCCTGATCCACCACTTCAAGCTGTATACCGAGGGCTTTCACGTGCCCGCCGGCGAGGTTTATGCGGCGGTCGAGGCGCCCAAGGGGGAGTTCGGCGTTTATCTGGTTGCCGATGGCACCAACAAGCCCTACCGCGCCAAGATCCGCGCACCGGGGTTCCTGCACCTGCAGGCGATGGACCATGTCGCGACCGGCCACCAGCTGGCAGACGTGGCGGCCATCATCGGCACGCTGGACATCGTGTTCGGGGAGGTCGACCGGTGAGGTCAGCCCTGGCCATCGCCGGTCTCTGCGCCGTGCCCTACGGGGCGATGGCGCAAAGCACGGCCACGGGCGTCGGCGCGGGCTGGCTGCTGCTGCCGCCCGAGCGGCAGCAGGGCACCGAGGTGCCCTCCGATCAGGAGGCGCGTGCCGCGGCCGAGGCGGCCGTTGCCGTCATCCAGGACCCTGACACCAAGACCTATTTCTGCAATCGCCAGTTGCAGGAGGCCGAGCGCGCCGTCGCCCGGCTGCTGGAAAACATGAGCTATACCCTGACGATCACCGCGAAGGGCGCCGCGCCCGAATTTCCCGGTGACGTGACCTGCGTGCTGACATCGACCCGAACGGTCGACATCAACACCAGCCCACTGGAGCCGAAGAACTGACATGCTGCGCCGACTGCACCACGAGCAACCCGAAAGCTTTGCCTTCACCGCGGCCAATCAGGCCTGGGCCGAGGCGCAGGTCACCAAGTATCCCGAGGGCCGTCAGGCCAGCGCGATCATCCCGCTGCTGTGGCGCGCGCAGGAGCAGGAAGGCTGGCTGACCCGCCCCGCCATCGAGCACATCGCGGACATGCTGGGCATGGCCTATATCCGCGCGCTGGAAGTGGCGACCTTCTACTTCATGTTCCAGCTGCAACCGGTTGGATCCGTGGCGCATATCCAGGTCTGCGGCACGCTGTCCTGCATGATCTGCGGGGCCGAGGATCTGATGGCCGTCTGCCAGCAGAAGATCGCCGCCAAGCCGCATCAGCTGAGCGCGGACGGCAAGTTCAGCTGGGAAGAGGTCGAATGCCTCGGGTCCTGTGCGAATGCGCCGATGGCGCAGATCGGCAAGGACTATTACGAGGACCTGACCGCCGCGCGGCTGGAAGAGATCATTGACGAACTGGCCGCCGGCAAGGTGCCTGTGCCGGGCCCGCAGAACGGCCGCTATGCCGCTGAACCGCTGTCGGGGCTGACCACGCTCAAGGATTTCGACAGCGGGCAGACGCAGTATAACGCCAGCGTGCAGCTGGCGACCGACATCGGCGATACCGTGAAGCGGATCGACGGGACCGAAGTGCCGCTGCTGACACCTTGGCAGGGCAGGCCTGAGACGGCCGGGCAGACCGCGAAGCCCAAGACCGAGCCCAAGCCTTCTGCGAACGTGCCGGCCGACAAGACCGGCGTGACCAAGCAGGAAGCGCAGGCGCAGTCCAAGGCCAAGCCTCAGGAAACGGCCGGCGCTGAGGACAAACCGCAGGCGCTGAGCGCGGCGCGGGACGGCAAGGCCGACAATCTGAAGATGATCAAGGGTGTCGGGCCCAAGCTCGAAACGCTGCTGCATTCGATGGGCTTCTATCACTACGACCAGATCGCCGGCTGGAGCGACAAGGAAGTCGCCTGGGTGGACGAGAACCTCGAAGGGTTCAAGGGTCGGGTGAGCCGGGACAACTGGGTCGAGCAGGCCAAGCAGCTGGCCACCGGGGCCGAGACGGAATTTTCGAAGAAAGCCAAGAAGGACGACATCTACAAGGACTGAGGACAGCTGAACGGAAGAGGGGACAGGGATGACGAGCGAAACGGACCGCGAAGACTGCGCGCGGCGCTGCTGGCAAATGGCCGGGGCGGCGGGCGTCGGCCTGTTCCTGATCCTCTGGGCGCTCACCCCTCTGGGCTTCCTCATGTCGCTGCTGTTCGGGATCTTCGCCTATGTGGGCGTCGGACTGGGGCTGATCTACACCCGCTGCGCTTCGGTGGCCGTGCCGGCGGCGAAGCCCGCCCCGAAGGTCGAGGCCGCAAAGCCTGCGCCGGAGGTGAAGGCAGAACCTGCGGTGAAGCCCGAACCTGTGCCCGCGCCGAAAGCCGAGCCTGCGCCGGTTACAAAAGCTGAAGACACCGTGCCGCCCGAACCCGAGATTGAACCGGCGGAGCCCAAGACGGTGGCTGAATCGGTGGCCGCGGGATATGGGGCGGTGCGCCCCTCGGCGGCCCTGGCGGGTCAGCAGGAGCTGGCAGGCCGCAAGGGAAACTGGCGGTATGGGGCTGCCCCGTCCGGCATCGCTCCGGCGGGCGCGCCAGCGCGGATGGACGCACCACGCGCGGGTGGCGCCGACAACCTGAAGAAGATAAAGGGCATAGGCCCGAAACTGGAACAGCTGCTGAACTCGATGGGGTTCTATCACTTCGACCAGATCGCCGGCTGGAGCACGGCCGAGATCGCCTGGGTCGACGAGAACCTCGAAGGGTTCAAGGGGCGGGTCACGCGCGACGACTGGGTGGCGCAGGCGAAGACCCTGGCGGCAGGCGGCGAAACCGAGTTTTCGCGGCGGAGCAAATGAGCGATGGACGACGGGCAGAACGCGTTCACGACCAGGGGGCGGCGGCTGGCCCTGATTATCGCTGCGGTCGGCCTGTTCTGGATCGGCGTGACCTGGGCGGGCGCCCGGTTCGGCTGGTCGGCGAACACCCGGCTGCTGTTGGACCTTGCGGCCCTGGCCGGCTTCGGGCTGGCGATGTGGCAGACGATCAACCTCTGGCGGGCACGCCGGAACGACAAAGGCTAGACTGATGCTGAAAGATCAGGACCGTATTTTTACCAACCTCTACGGGATGCATGACCGCTCGCTCAAGGGCGCGATGGCGCGTGGGCACTGGGACGGGACGGCGGGCATCATCGCCAACGGACGCGACTGGATCATCGACCAGATGAAGAAGTCGGGTCTGCGGGGCCGGGGCGGCGCGGGTTTCCCGACCGGTCTGAAATGGTCGTTCATGCCGAAGGAAAGCGACGGACGGCCCGCCTATCTGGTGGTGAACGCCGATGAATCCGAACCGGGCACCTGCAAGGACCGCGAGATCATGCGGCACGACCCGCATACGCTGATCGAGGGCTGCCTGATCGCCTCTTTCGCGATGAACGCGCATGCCTGCTATATCTACATTCGCGGCGAGTACATCCGCGAGAAGGAAGCACTGCAGGCCGCCATCGACGAGGCCTATGACGCCGGGCTGCTGGGCAAGAATGCCGCCAAGTCGGGCTGGGATTTCGACCTCTACCTGCACCATGGCGCCGGGGCCTATATCTGCGGCGAGGAAACCGCGCTGCTGGAAAGCCTCGAGGGCAAGAAGGGGATGCCGCGGATGAAGCCGCCGTTCCCGGCGGGCGCGGGCCTCTATGGCTGCCCGACCACGGTGAACAACGTCGAGTCGATTGCCGTGGCGCCGACCATCCTGCGGCGCGGGCCGGAATGGTTCAGCTCGTTCGGGCGGCCGAACAACGCGGGCACCAAGCTGTTCGCCATCTCGGGCCACGTCAACAACCCCTGCGTGGTCGAAGAGGCCATGTCGATCACCTTCGAGGAACTGATCGAGAAGCATTGCGGCGGTATTCGCGGCGGCTGGGACAACCTACTGGCGGTAATTCCGGGCGGATCCTCCGTGCCCTGTATCCGGGGCGAGCACATGCGCGAGGCGATCATGGACTTCGACTATCTGCGCGAGCAGCGGTCGGGTCTGGGGACTGCCGCCGTGATCGTGATGGACAAATCGACCGATATCATCAAGGCGATCTGGCGGCTGAGCAAGTTCTACAAGCACGAGTCCTGCGGTCAGTGCACGCCCTGCCGGGAAGGCACCGGGTGGATGATGCGCGTGATGGACCGTCTGGTGACGGGCGATGCCAGCGTCGAGGAAATCGACATGCTGCTGGACGTGACCAAGCAGGTCGAAGGGCACACCATCTGCGCGCTGGGTGATGCGGCGGCCTGGCCGATCCAGGGTCTGATCCGCAACTTCCGCGACGTGATCGAGGACCGGATCAAGCGCAAGCGTGTGCCAGTGGCGGCGGAGTAAGGGGATGCGGGCTGGCGTTGCAGTCGTGGCTTTGGGCGGTCTGGCCGCCTGCTCGGCGCCCAATCTGGGCGATCCGCGGTCTGCGGCCCTGCTCGCCATGCCGGCGCCGCAGCACTATGCCGAGCGTCAGGTGGCGCGCGAGCTTGTTGGCCAGTGCCCGTCCTACGCCTATGACGAACAGCTGGCCGACGCGATGACCGACGCGCGGCTGCGGGCGCGCCAGCAGGTGCTGGCGCAGGTGCGCGGGGCGGCCGAGCTGGAAGCGGATATCAAGCGGCGGTCGCTGGCCGCGCGGTACAGCGGGCAGGATGCCTGCGCCGTGCTGGCGGGCGAGGTGGCCGCGCAGACGCCGATGAGCGTGATGGTCAGGAAGAGGGGCTGAGATATGGCGTTCGCATTTCAATTCGGACGGGCGACACGTCTGGTCGGCATGGCCGTGCTGGGCGCCCTCGTGCTGACCTCCTGCGGTCCGGGCAAGGACAAGCGGATGCTGTTCGACGGGTTCTACTTCAAGACGAAATCCAAGCGGGTCGGCGACGACTATCGCAACTTCATCGTGACCGCAGACAAGGCCTATCAGTCGCTGGAGGGCGCGCGCCAGGCGGCGGAGTACGAAGGCACCCGCTATTGCCTGGACAATGCGATGGGAACGTCGCGCATCAGGTGGACCGTGGGGCCGGAGACGCCGGACAACCAGCTGACCTTCGATGGCGATACGCTGATCTATCAGGGGGAATGCAATCCGTGACGCTGTTATCCGATATCAGCCGCCGCTGGCGCGCCGATATTGCCTATCGGCGCCGGGCGCGGCCCCTTGGTCTCTCCCTGAAAGGAGAGACCAGGATGACCCTCAAGACCTTCGTTGCGGCAATCGCGATTGCCGTCGCCCTGCCGAGCTATGCCGCCGCCGCGCGGCCTGCGCTGCGCGACGTGCCGGAAATCGAGAACGCGCTGTTCGCGGTGGCGATTGCCGATGCGGTGCGTGATAACTGCTCGAGCATCAACGCCCGGCTTGTCCGCGCGCTGAGTTTCCTTCGGCAGATCAAGGCTCAGGCGAACGCGCTTGGATACAGCGATGACGAAATTCGCAACTATGTCGAATCCGATGTCGAGAAGGCGCGGATGCGGAAAAAGGGCAAGGCCTTCCTTGCCGCCAACGGGGTGAACCCCGATGATCCCGAAACCTTCTGCACCTTCGGGCGTGCGGAAATTGCAAAGAACAGCGCCATCGGCGCGCTGCTTAGGGCGAACTAACGATGGCTGACCTGAAGAAGATCAATATCGACGGAAAAGTGGTCGAGGTGGACGGGGCGATGACCCTGATCCAGGCCTGCGAGGTCGCAGGGGTGGAAATTCCACGCTTCTGTTATCACGAGCGTCTGTCGATCGCCGGCAACTGCCGGATGTGCTTGGTCGAGGTCGTGGGTGGCCCGCCCAAGCCTGCGGCGAGCTGCGCGATGCAGGTCAAGGACCTGCGGCCCGGCCCCGAAGGTCAGCCGCCGATGGTCAAGACCAACTCGCCCATGGTGAAGAAGGCGCGCGAAGGGGTGATGGAGTTCCTGCTCATCAACCACCCGCTCGACTGTCCGATCTGCGACCAGGGCGGCGAATGCGACCTGCAGGATCAGGCGATGGCCTATGGCGTCGATTTCAGCCGCTATCGCGAGCCGAAGCGGGCGAGCGACGACCTGAACCTCGGGCCGCTGGTTGAGACGCATATGACGCGCTGCATCTCCTGCACCCGCTGCGTGCGCTTTACCTCGGAAGTGGCCGGGATCACCCAGATGGGGCAGACCGGTCGGGGCGAGGATGCCGAGATCACGTCCTATCTGAACCAGACGCTCGATTCGAACCTGCAGGGCAACATCATCGACCTCTGCCCGGTGGGCGCTCTGGTCTCCAAGCCCTATGCCTTTACGGCGCGGCCCTGGGAGCTGACCAAGACCGAGAGCATCGACGTGATGGATGCGCTGGGGTCGAACATCCGGGTCGACACCAAGGGGCGCGAAGTGATGCGCATCCTGCCGCGCAACCATGACGGCGTGAACGAGGAGTGGATCAGCGACAAGACCCGCTTTGTCTGGGACGGCCTGCGCCGCCAGCGGCTGGATACCCCCTATATCCGCGAGAACGGCAAGCTGCGCAAAGCCAGCTGGCCCGAGGCTCTGGCGACTGCTGCCGTTGCGATGAAGGGCAAGAAGGTGGCCGGGCTGATCGGCGATCTGGCCCCGGTCGAGGCGGCCTTCGCGCTGAAGCATCTGGTCGAAGGGCAGGGTGGCCAGGTCGAGTGCCGCACCGATGGGGCGAAGCTGCCAGCTGGCAACCGGTCGGGCTATGTCGGGACGGCGACCATCGAGGATATCGACGGTGCCGACAAGATCCTGCTGATCGGCACCAATCCCCGCGTCGAGGCGCCGGTGCTGAATGCGCGGATCCGCAAGGCCTGGGCGCGTGGCGCGGATGTGATTCTGGTCGGCGAGGCGGTCGATCTGACCTATGATTACGAGCATATGGGCACGGATCGCGCGGCGCTGTCGCATGTGGCCGGGCTGGATATGTCCGGGCTGGCGGACAAGTCCTGTGTGGTCATCGTCGGGCAGGGCGCCCTGCGCGAGGCTGATGGTGCCGCCGTTCTGGCGACGGTTCAGGGGATTTGCGAGGCCTCGGCGGGCAAACTTCTGGTGCTGCACACCGCGGCGTCGCGCGTAGGGGCCATGGACATCGGGGCGGTCACCGAGGGCGGGCTTTCGGCCGCCATCGAGGGCGCAGAGGTGATCTACAACCTGGGCGCCGATGAAGTTGACATCGCCGAGGGCCCCTTTGTCATCTATCAGGGCAGCCACGGCGACCGGGGCGCGCATCGCGCCGACCTGATCTTGCCCGGCGCGGCCTATACCGAGGAAAACGGTCTGTTCGTGAACACCGAGGGCCGTCCGCAGCTGGCCATGCGCGCGGGCTTCCCCCCGGGACAGGCCAAGGAGAACTGGGCGATCCTGCGCGCGCTGAGCGCCGAGCTGGACGTGACCCAGCCCTGGGACACGCTGGCGCAGCTGCGTCAGGCGCTGGTTGCGGCGGTGCCGCATCTGGGCCGCATCGACGAAGTGGCCGAGAACGAATGGCAGGCGCTGCCGCAGGGCACGCTGGGGGCCGCGACCTTTGTCCCGGCGGTCAAGGATTTCTACCTGTCCAACCCGATCGCGCGCGCCAGTGCGCTGATGGCCGAGCTGTCGGCCAACGCCCGGTCGCGCGGCCAGAAGATGGCGGCGGAATGAATCAGGCGGCGCTCATATCGCCGCTGCTGCTGCTGGGCTGCGCCGAGGCGCCCGTGACCGGGCAGGGCGCCTTCGCGCCGGCCTATCAGGGCGTCGAAACGCGGCTGCTCGATACCGATCTGGTGCAGATCCGGGTCGAGATGACGGGCGCGCGCGGTCAGGATGACGTGCTGGCCTATGCCAATTGCGCTGCCGCGCAATACACGCTGATCCGCGGCTATGGTTTTGCCCGGCATTTGCGTACGAACTTCGAGGAAAAGGGTGGCGTGTCGGCAGCGGATGCTGTTTACACCATCTCGCCATCGCTGCCGCAGGGACTCGAGCCCATCGACGCCGAAGTCACGGTCGCCGACTGCGCGGACAAAGGGATACCCACGGTGTGAGGACACATGGCTGAATTCTTTACTTCCAACCCCTTAGGTATCGCCCTTCTGATCGTTGGCCAGATCCTTCTGATCGTGGTCCCGCTGCTGGTGGCGCTGGCCTTCCTGCTCTATGCCGACCGCAAGATCTGGGCGGCGGTCCAGCTGCGGCGCGGTCCGAACGTCGTGGGCGTCTTCGGGCTGATGCAGAGCTTTGCGGACTTCCTGAAATACATCATGAAAGAGGTCGTGATCCCCGCCGGGGCCGACCGTTTCGTGTTCCTGATGGCGCCGGTTCTGGCCTTTACGCTGTCGATGATCGCCTGGGCGGTGATCCCGTTCAACGACGGCTGGGTGCTGGCCGACATCAACGTGGCCATCCTCTATATCTTCGCCGTATCCTCGCTGGAGGTCTATGGCATCATCATGGGCGGCTGGGCCTCGAACTCGAAATACCCGTTCCTGGGCAGCCTGCGGTCCGCCGCGCAGATGATCTCCTATGAGGTCTCGATCGGCCTCATCATCATCGGTGTGATCATCTCGACCGGGTCGATGAACCTGTCGGCGATCGTTCATGCGCAGGCCGGCGGCTATGGGCTGTTCTCGTGGTACTGGCTGCCGCATCTGCCGATGGTCTTCCTGTTCTTCATCTCGGCCCTGGCCGAGACCAACCGCCCGCCATTCGACCTGCCCGAAGCGGAATCCGAACTGGTGGCCGGCTATCAGGTGGAATATTCCTCGACCCCGTTCCTGCTGTTCATGATCGGCGAATACGTGGCCATCGTGCTGATGTGCGCGCTGGTGACGCTGCTGTTCTTCGGCGGCTGGCTGTCGCCCATTCCGGGGCTGCCGGACGGGATTCTGTGGATGGTTCTCAAGATCATCTTCGTGTTCTTCCTCTTCGCCATGGTGAAGGCCATCGTGCCGCGCTACCGCTATGACCAGCTGATGCGGCTGGGCTGGAAGGTGTTCCTGCCGATCTCGCTGGCCTGGGTGGTCTTCGTGAGCTTCGCGGCCAAGTTCGAAATCCTGGGCGGGTTCTGGGCCCGCTGGGCGATCGGGGGTTGAGGATGCGTCTGGCCGCCCTGACATGCGCTTTGACCCTGGGGCTGTCGCAGATGGCGGCCGCGGATCAGTGCGACACGCTGTGGACCGCCTTCAAGGGCGCGCCGCTGGGGTCGAAACTTGAACGCGACGCCGGGTGGTCCGAGGCGGAGTTCCGCTATCGTGCGGCGCAGGGCGTGTTTGACAAGGCGGCGGAGGTTGCCGAGGGCAAGACGCCTGAGGCGCTGAAGGCCGAGGGAAAGCTGCCGATGGAATACGCGCTGAAGTTGACCCTCGCGGACAAGGTGCTGACCTGCTACGCCCCCGAGGCGGGCGCGGTCGCCACCGAGTACGAGACCGCCATGCCCGCAACCCGCCGCGCCGAAATCATCGCGCCTTTCAGGCCAAAAGAATGACCTCCAGGCAGCGAATGGAGCAACCGAGATGACGCAGATCGACTATACCCGCGCCGCCAAGTACTTCCTGCTGGCGGACATCTTCAAAGGGTTCGGGCTGGGCCTGAAGTATTTCTTCGCCCCCAAGGCGACGGTGAATTATCCCCACGAGAAGGGGCCCCTCAGCCCGCGCTTCCGGGGCGAGCACGCGCTGCGCCGCTATCCGAACGGCGAGGAACGCTGCATCGCCTGCAAGCTGTGCGAGGCGATCTGCCCGGCGCAGGCCATCACCATCGACGCCGAACCGCGCGAGGACGGCAGCCGCCGCACCACGCGGTACGACATCGACATGACAAAGTGCATCTACTGCGGTTTCTGCCAGGAGGCCTGCCCGGTCGATGCCATCGTAGAGGGCCCGAATTTCGAGTTCGCGACCGAGACGCGGGAAGAGCTGTTCTATGACAAGACCCGGCTGCTGGCGAACGGCGAGCGCTGGGAGGCGGAGATCGCCCGCAACCTCGAAATCGACGCACCCTATCGGTGAGAGCGCCATGAGCACGGCACAGACAGCGGCAATCGGAGGTCTCTGCGGCGCGGGCGTCGTGGTGCTGGCCATGCTGTTGTCGGGCATGATGACGGGGCCGGAAGGTCCGGCCGGGGCAGCGGGCAGCGCTGGCGTCGCGGGCGTTCCGGGCGAGGTCGGGCCAGCGGGTCCGGCAGGGCCGGCGGGCGAGGCCGGGCCGCAGGGCGTTGCCGGTGAGCCGGGCGCGCAGGGGCCGGAAGGCCCCGCGGGGCCGCAGGGTCCGGCGGGCACGGGCGATCTGGGCCCGGGTGTCGTGTTGCTTGCGCGGAGTGCCGAGGGCTGCCCGTCCGGGTGGTCGCCAAGCGGGCGAGTGGTGCTGAACACCTCGTCGGAATACGAGCTGACCGGGGAGCAGACGCGTTCGAACCCGGGGATATTCACCGCGGCGACCCAGGGGTTTGCCAACGTGAATTACTTCCTTTGCACGCAGGGGGGCCAATGACCGACAGCTTCCAGGCCCTGTTCCAGCAGATGATCGACAACAGCCGCAAGATGGCCGAGTCGTTCAATCCGCAGCTCACCAGCTTTACCCCGCAGGGGTTCGAGAAGCTTTGGCCGACCATGCCCAAGGACTTCATGGAGCTGGTCTGGGGCAATGCCGTCAACAAGGACGGACTGGATGCAAAAACCCGGCTGCTGCTGACGCTGGCCGGATTGACAATGCAGGGCGCGCAGGCCGATACGGCCGTGCGTCAGACCGTGCGCCACGCACTGGAAGCGGGCGCGAAGAAACAGGAAATCGTCGAGACCATCGGCCAGATGTCGGTCTTTGCCGGCCTGCCGGCGATGACGCGGGCGCTGGGGCTTGCGCAGGAAGCGATGGGTGAGAACGGGGAAGACGAGACATGAGCGTATTTGCATTCTACCTTTTCGCCATAAGCGCCATCACGGGCGGGTTCTTCACCGTGGTCAGCCGACAGCCGGTGCACTCGGTCTTGTGGCTGATCCTGTCGTTCATCTCGGCGGCGGGGCTTTTCGTGCTGCTGGGCGCCGAGTTCGTGGCGATGCTGCTGGTGATCGTCTACGTCGGCGCGGTGGCGGTGCTGTTCCTCTTCGTGGTCATGATGCTGGACGTCGATTTCGCCGAGCTGAAGGCCGAGATGGCGCGGTATATGCCGCTGGCGCTGCTGATCGGGCTGATCATCCTGATGCAGTTCGTGATCGCCTATGGCAGCTGGGCGCCCAGCGAGGCCGCCGAGGGGCTGCGCCGTCAGGTCATCACCACCGACGTGCAGAACACCGAGGCGCTGGGGCTGATCCTGTACGACCAGTATTTCCTGCTGTTCCAGCTGGCCGGGCTGATCCTGCTGGTCGCGATGATCGGGGCGATCATGCTGACGCTGCGCCACCGCAAGGACGTGAAGCGGCAGTCGCCGGTTGCGCAGATGATGCGCGACCCGGCTCTGGCGATGGAAATGAAGGACGTGAAGCCGGGGCAGGGGCTTTGAATGATGGCCCTGCTGCACGGCGTTGTCGCACATATCGGCATCGCCGGGTTGGCCGGGCTCTGGCTGGTGAAAATGGGCGCCGTGGCGATCGGGTATCGCTGGTATCGCGGCAAAGGCGGAGGGACGGGGTCATGACCTCGCAAGGCAAGGGACGGAAGGGCTGGCGCGCGGCGGGCGCGCTTGCGGCGCTTTGTCTGGCGCCTGTGACGGCGGGCGCGATGGCGCCGCCGCTGCCCTGCGACAACGTCAGCGAAGCGGACATGCTGGTGAAGAACGTGGCCTTCATCGGCGAGTGGGACGCGCAGACCGGCGTGGTGATCGAGGGATACGCGAACAAGACGCATGTGGTGGACACGGTCTATCGCAACATGCCCGCTCCGGTGCCGGCGCTTGAGGATTTCCGCGGGACGCGGATCACCTTCTGCGACAGCGGGCGGATCCTCGCGGTTCGGGGCGTGGAAGAGGACAGCGCGCTAACGGCGCTGTCGGCGACCGAGTTCCTGCGCGACAAGTTGAAGGCGAACCAGAAGATCAGCTATGGCGACGTCAAGTCGGCGGTGACGGCGGTGTATGGCCGCCCCATCGAGCTGAAGGAAACGGCGCAGACCTGCGCCTGCTCGGCCTTCTTCGACGAAATGCGGCCCAGGACGCAGACGCGGTTCGGCGACCGCACGGACGTGGGCACCTGGTAAGACCGCGCCCCGGGGCGCGAAACGGAACGACCGGCGGGACAGCCGGCAGAAAGAACCGAGGGACGACATGATCGGACTTGAACATTACCTTACCGTCGCGGCGACGCTGTTCGTCATCGGCATCTTCGGGCTGTTCCTGAACCGCAAGAACGTGATCATCCTGCTGATGAGCATCGAACTGATGCTGCTGGCGGTGAACATCAACCTGGTCGCCTTCTCCTCGTTCCTCGGGGATCTGGTGGGGCAGGTCTTCACGCTGTTCGTGCTGACCGTCGCGGCGGCCGAGGCGGCGATTGGCCTGGCCATCCTGGTCTGTTTCTTCCGCAATCGGGGCACTATCGCCGTCGAAGACGTCAACGTGATGAAGGGCTGAAGTCACATGGAAACCGTCATCCTTTTCGCCCCTCTTGTTGGTGCCCTGATCTGTGGGTTCGGCTGGAAGTTCATCGGCGAGACGGCCGCGCAGTGGGTCGCCACCGGTCTGCTGTTCCTGGCCTGTCTGCTGAGCTGGATCGTGTTCTTCTCATTCGACGGGGTGACCGAGCATATCCCGGTGATGCGCTTCATCGAGTCGGGGGCGCTGGCCACCGAATGGGCGATCCGGCTGGACCGGCTGACGGCGATCATGCTGATCGTGGTCACCACCGTCTCGGCGCTCGTCCATCTGTACAGCTTCGGCTATATGGACCACGACCCGCAGTGGCAGGAGGGCGAGAGCTACAAGCCGCGCTTCTTCGCCTATCTCAGCTTCTTCACCTTCGCGATGCTGGCGCTGATCACGTCGGACAACCTTGTCCAGATGTTCTTTGGCTGGGAAGGCGTCGGTGTGGCGTCCTATCTGCTGATCGGCTTCTACTATCGCAAGCCGAGCGCAAATGCCGCCGCGATCAAGGCCTTCGTGGTCAACCGCGTCGGCGACTTCGGGTTTGCGCTGGGGATTTTCGGGCTGTTCTTCCTGACGGATTCGATCAATTTCGACACCGTCTTTGCCGAAGTGCCGCGCCTGGCCGAGACGAACCTGACGTTCCTCTGGGGCGAATGGAATGCGGCGAACCTGATTGGCGTGCTGCTGTTCATCGGCGCGATGGGCAAGTCGGCGCAGTTCCTGCTGCACACCTGGCTGCCCGACGCGATGGAAGGCCCGACCCCGGTGTCGGCGCTGATCCACGCGGCGACGATGGTGACGGCGGGGGTGTTCCTGGTCTGCCGGATGTCGCCGCTGTATGAATTCGCGCATGAGGCGGCGCTGTTCATCACCGTGATCGGGGCGATCACCGCCTTCTTCGCGGCGACCGTGGGCCTGGTGCAGACCGACATCAAGCGCGTGATCGCCTATTCGACCTGTTCGCAGCTGGGCTACATGTTCGTGGCCGCGGGCGTCGGCATGTATTCGGCGGCGATGTTCCACCTCTTCACCCACGCCTTCTTCAAGGCGCTGCTGTTCCTCGGGGCCGGCTCGGTCATCCATGCGATGCACCACGAGCAGGACATGACCAACTATGGCGGGCTGCGGAAGAAGATCCCCTATACCTTCTGGGCGATGATGATCGGGACGCTGGCGATCACCGGTGTCGGCATTCCGCTGACCTCGATCGGCTTTGCCGGGTTCCTGTCCAAGGACGCGATCATCGAGAGCGCCTGGGGGGGCGGATCGACCTTCGGGTTCTGGGCGCTGGTGATCGCGGCGGCGATGACCTCGTTCTACAGCTGGCGGCTGATCTTCCTGACCTTCTTCGGGACGCCGCGCGGCGACAAGCATACGCATGAGCATGCGCATGAAAGCCCGATGGTCATGCTGATCCCGCTGGGCGTGCTGAGCCTGGGCGCGGTCTTTGCGGGCATGATCTGGTATGGAAGCTTCTTCGGCCATGCGGATCAGGTCGGCAAGTTCTACGGCATCCCGGTTGCCGAGGCTTCGGCCGAGGCGGGGCATGGCGAGACGGCGACCACCGGCGAAGCGACCGCGACCGAGGGCCATGCGGCCACCGCGACCGAAGGCCATGCTGCGGCGGCGACCGAAGGACACGCTGCGGCGGCAGGCGAGCATCATGCCGGGTTCGGCGGCAAGCCGGGCGATGGGGCGCTGTATTTCGGGCCGGACAACCACGTTCTGGACGAGGCCCATGCGGCGCCGGTCTGGGTGAAGGTCTCGCCCTTCATCGCGATGCTGCTGGGCTTTGCTCTGGCCTGGCTGTTCTACATCCGCAATCCGGCCCTGCCCAAGGCGCTGGCCGAGAACCAGAGCACGCTGTACCAGTTCCTCAAGAACAAGTGGTATGTCGACGAGATCTACAACGCTGTGTTCGTGCGCCCGGCGCTGGGTCTGGGACGGCTGCTGTGGAAGCGGGGTGACGGGTCGGTCATCGACGGGTTCCTGAACGGCGTCGCCCTGGGGATCGTGCCCTTCTTCACCCGCCTCGCCGGCAAGGCGCAGTCCGGCTTTATCTTTACCTATGCCTTCTGGATGGTGCTCGGCATTGCCGCGCTTGTCACCTGGATGTCGATCGGAGGGGCTCACTGATGGACAACTTGCTCTCCATCGTCACCTTCATTCCGGCGCTTGCGGCGCTGATCCTCGCGGTATTCCTGCGGGGCGAGGATGCCGCATCGCAGAAGAATGCAAAATACGTGGCGCTGTTCGCGACCACGATCACCTTCCTGATCTCGATCGGCATCTATACCGGGTTCGACCCCAACGACACCGGCTTCCAGTTCGTGGAAGAGGGCGCCTGGCTGCTGGGGCTGAAATACAAGATGGGCGTCGATGGCATCTCGGTGCTGTTCGTGCTGCTGACCACCTTCATCATGCCGCTGACGATCCTGGCCAGCTGGAACGTGGAGACACGGGTCAAGGAATACATGATCGCTTTTCTGCTGCTGGAAACGCTGATGCTGGGCGTCTTCATGGCGCTGGATCTGGTGCTGTTCTACCTGTTCTTCGAGGCCGGGCTGATCCCGATGTTCCTGATCATCGGCATCTGGGGCGGCAAGGACAGGATCTATGCCAGCTTCAAGTTCTTCCTCTACACCTTCCTCGGCTCGGTGCTGATGCTGGTGGCGATGGTGGCGATGTTCGCGCAGGCGGGCACCACCGACATGGTCGCGCTGATGCAGCACAACTTTGCCTCGGAGGACTTCACGGTGCTGGGCGTCCACATCGTGGGCGGCGTGCAGACGCTGATGTTCCTGGCTTTCTTCGCGAGCTTCGCGGTGAAGATGCCGATGTGGCCGGTCCACACCTGGCTGCCGGATGCGCACGTGCAGGCGCCGACGGCGGGGTCGGTCGTGCTGGCCGCGATCCTGCTGAAGATGGGCGGTTACGGCTTCCTGCGGTTCTCGCTGCCGATGTTCCCGGTCGGGGCCGAGGTGATGGCGCCGCTGGTGCTGTGGATGAGCGCCATCGCCATCGTCTATACCTCGCTGGTGGCGCTGGTGCAGGAGGACATGAAGAAGCTGATCGCCTATTCGTCGGTTGCGCACATGGGCTTTGTCACCATGGGCATCTTCGCGGCGAACCAGCAGGGCGTGGACGGCGCGATCTTCCAGATGCTGTCGCACGGCTTCATCTCGGCGGCGCTGTTCCTGATCGTCGGCGTGATCTATGACCGGATGCATACCCGCGACATCGATGCCTATGGCGGTCTGGTGATCCGGATGCCCGCCTATGCGCTGGTCTTCATGCTGTTCACCATGGGTAACGTAGGCCTGCCGGGCACCTCGGGGTTCATCGGCGAATTCCTGACGCTCATGGGCACCTTCCAGGTCAACACCTGGGTTGCGGCCGTCGCCACCTCGGGCGTGATCTTCAGCGCGGCCTATGCGCTGTGGCTGTATCGCCGGGTGGTCTTTGGCGACCTGATCAAGGGCAGCCTCAAGACCATCACCGACATGACCCTGCGCGAGCGGGTGATCTTCGCGCCGCTGGTGGTGATGACGCTGCTGCTGGGGGTCTATCCCAAGCTGGTGACCGACATCATCGGACCCAGCACGACGGCGCTGGTGCAACACTATGAAAACGCGACTGCGGCGGCGACCACCGCAACGCAGCACGCATCGAACTGAGGAGCAGGGGCATGATGCAGGCCGACCTGAACATCATCCTGCCGGAAATCGTTCTGGCGATCTATGTCATGATCGCCCTGATCGGGGCGGTCTATACCGGGAAGGACAAGCTGGCCTCGGCCATGGTCTGGACCACGGGGGCGCTGATGCTGGCGCTGGCGGTCTGGATCGGGACCAGCGCGCCGGGCTCGCGGACGGCCTTCAACGGCATGTTCAACGACGACGGTTTCGCACGCTTTGCCAAGGTGCTGATCCTGACCTCGGCCGCGGCGGTTCTGGTGATGAGCCAGGAATACATGCAGCGCCGCGGGATCCTGCGGTTCGAATATCCGCTGCTTGTGGCGCTGGCGACGGTCGGCATGATGGTCATGGTCTCGGCCGGCGACCTGATGTCGCTGTATATGGGGCTGGAGTTGCAGTCGCTCGCGCTTTACGTCATTGCCGCCCTGCGCCGGGACAGCGTGAAATCGACCGAGGCGGGGCTCAAGTATTTCGTGCTGGGCGCGCTGTCGTCGGGGCTGCTGCTCTACGGCGCCTCGCTGGTCTATGGCTTTGCCGGCACCACGCTGTTCTCGGGCATCCTGCAGACGGCGAAAGAGGGTGAGGTCTCTCTGGGCCTGCTGTTCGGGCTGGTGTTCCTGATCTCGGGTCTGGCCTTCAAGGTCAGCGCCGTGCCGTTCCACATGTGGACGCCCGACGTCTATCAGGGTGCGCCGACGCCGGTGACGGCTTTCTTTGCCACCGCCCCCAAGGCGGCGGCGCTGGGGCTGTTCGCGCGGGTGCTGTTCGATGCCTTCGGCGGCGCGGTGGGCGACTGGCAGCAGGTGATCGCGCTGCTGTCGGTGCTGTCGATGTTCCTGGGCGCCGTGGCGGCGATCGGGCAGACCGACATCAAGCGGCTGATGGCCTATTCCTCGATCGCGCATATGGGCTTTGCCCTGATGGGTCTGGCGTCCGGCACCGCCTTTGGCGTGCAGGCCATGCTGATCTATGTGGCGATCTATGTGACGATGAACGTCGGCACCTTCGCCTTCATCCTCGCGATGGAGCGGGACGGCACGCCCGTCACGGATATTGCCGCGCTGAACATGTATTCGAAGAAAAAGCCGGGCCGGGCGCTGGCGATGCTGATCCTGATGTTCAGCCTTGCGGGCGTGCCGCCGATGCTGGGCTTTTTCGGCAAGCTCTATGTGCTGCGCGCGGCCTATGAGGGCGGGCTGGCCTGGCTGGCGGTGCTGGGGGTTGTCGCTTCGGTGATCGGGGCGTTCTACTACCTGCGGATCGTCTACTACATGTATTTCGGCGAAGAGGGCGAAGAGCTGGAGGCGAACAATTCGCCAGTGCTCTGGGCCATGCTGATGGCAAGCGCGGCGATCATGCTGCTGGGCATCATCAACATGTTCGGCGTGGAAGGGGCGGCCCAGACGGCAGCGGCGGCCCTTGTCAACTGATCCGGCGGGCGGCGCCCTGCGTCGTCCCTGCGGGGAAGGTCACGGGCGATGAGCGCCTGGCCCAAGGGCTATGGCCTCCGACTGCTGGAAACGGTCGATTCCACCCTGAACGAGGCCGCGCGGATGGCGCCGGGGCTGACCGGGCCGGTCTGGATTCTGGCGCGGGAGCAGACCGCCGCGCGAGGCCGGCGGGGCCGGGCCTGGGTGATGCCACGCGGCAATCTGGCGGCCACGCTGGTCATGCGCATGACCGAGCCGCCCGAGGTTGCCGCGCTGCGCAGCTTCGTGACCGCGCTGGCGCTGTTCGATGCCTGCGCCGCGGTGAGCGGGCGGTCGGAGGCCTTTGCGCTGAAATGGCCCAATGACGTGCTGCTGAACGGCGGCAAGCTGGCGGGCATCCTGCTGGAGAGTGCCGGGACGGCGCGCGCGCCGGGCCATCTGGCCATCGGGATCGGCGTCAATCTGGCCGACGCGCCGCCGGCGGAGCTGGTGGAGCCCGGCGCGGTGCGGCCCGTCTCGCTCTTGTCCGAGACGGGGACGGCGATCACGCCCGACGATTTTCTGCCCTATCTCGCCGCGGCCTATGCGGTGCGCGATGCGCAGTTCACCACCTATGGCTTTGCGCCGATCCGGTCGGCCTGGCTGGACCGCGCGGCGCGGCTGGGCGAGACGATCACGGCGCGGACCGGGGCGCAGAGCACCACGGGGCGGTTTGAAACCGTCGATGCGCAGGGTAATCTCGTGCTGGTGACGCCAACGGGCCGCACGGCCATCGCGGCGGCCGACGTCTATTTCTGAAAGGCACTTGCGATGCTGCTCGCCATCGACTGTGGCAATACCAATACCGTTTTTGCGATCTGGGACGGGGAGAGGTTTCTGTGCACGCTGCGCACCTCGACCCACCACGCGCGCACGGCGGATGCCTATTTCACCTGGTTCAAGACGCTGATCACCCATTACGGGATCGAGCCGGATATCACCGATGTGATCATCTCCTCGACCGTTCCGCGCGTGGTCTTCAACCTGCGCGTCTTTGCTGACCGGTTCTTTGGCTGCCGCCCGCTGGTGGTGGGCAAGCCCGAGTGTCTGCTGCCGAAGCCGCCGCGCGTGGACGAGGGGACCAGCGTGGGGCCCGACCGGCTGGTCAATGCAGCGGGGGCCTTCGACCGGCACGGCGGCAACAAGATCGTGGTGGATTTCGGCACGGCCACGACCTTTGACGTGGTGGACGATGACGGGGCCTATGTCGGCGGAGTCATCGCGCCCGGCGTGAACCTGAGCCTAGAGGCGCTGCATATGGCGGCCGCGGCGCTGCCGCATGTGGATATCGCCAAGCCGCAGGCGGTGATCGGCACGAATACGGTTGCATGTATGCAGTCCGGCGTGTTCTGGGGGTATGTCGGACTGGTCAAGGAGATCTGTGCGCGGATCAAGGCCGAGCGCGATCGCCCGATGCAGATCATCGCCACCGGCGGCCTTGCGCCGCTGTTCCAGCAAAGCGAAGACCTGTTCGATGTTTACGAAGACGATCTTACAATGCACGGCCTGACCGTGATCCACCGATACAACAAGGAAAACACCTGAGCCGATGCGCAGTGAACGTCTGATCTACCTGCCGCTGGGCGGAGCCGGTGAAATCGGCATGAACGCCTATGTCTATGGCTACGGCGCCCCGGGTGCCGAACGGCTGATCCTGGTCGATCTCGGGGTGACCTTCCCCGATATGGACGGAACGCCGGGGGTGGATCTGATCCTGCCGGATATCAGCTGGCTGAAACAGAACCTGGACCGGCTGGAAGCGGTGTTCATCACCCATGCCCACGAGGACCATGTGGGCGCGGTCGCGCATTATGCGGCCGAGCTGGGCAAGCCGGTTTATGCCCGGGTCTTCACCGCCAATATCGCGCGGCGCAAGCTGGCGGATGCGGGGCTGCCCGAGGATACGGTGCGCATCGTTTCGGCCTGGCCGCAGCAGGTGAAGGCGGGGCCGTTCAAGGTGGGGTTCCTGCCGATCTCTCATTCGATTCCCGAGAGTGCGGGGCTGGTTATCGACACGCCGGCGGGGCGGACGATTCACACCGGCGACTTCAAGCTGGACGAGACCCCCATTGTGGGCGAGGCCTTTGACGCCTCGCTCTGGGCCGAGGTGGCGAAGGACGGGGTGCAGGCGCTGATCTGCGACAGCACCAACGTCTTCTCGCCCTATCCCGGGCGGTCGGAGGCGTCGATCGGGCCGGCGATCAAGATGCTGGTCAGCGAGGCCGAGGGCATGGTGGTGGCGACCACCTTTGCCAGCAACGTGGCGCGGCTGAAGACGCTGGCGACGGCGGCGCGCAGTGCCGGACGGTCGGTCGTGCTGCTGGGCCGGGCGATGCGGCGGATGGTCGAGGCGGCGGTCGAGACCGGTGTGCTGACCGATTTCCCGCCGGTGATCAGCCCGGAGCAGGCGCTGGAGGTGCCGCGCGGCAACCTGATGTTGCTGGTGACCGGCAGCCAGGGCGAGCGGCGTGCGGCCAGCGCGCAGCTGGCGCGGGGCAAGTATCTGGGGCTGGAGCTGAAGGAGGGGGACACCTTCCTGTTCTCGTCCAAGACGATTCCCGGCAACGAACGTGGCGTGATCCGCATCATGAACGCGCTATCGGAAAAGGGCGTGGACGTGGTGGACGACCGGGTGGGCGACTATCACGTGTCGGGCCATGCCAACCGGCCGGATCTGGAGCGGATGCACGCGCTGATGCGGCCGAAGATGGTGATCCCGATGCATGGCGAGCACCGGCATCTGCGCGAGCACGCGGGGCTTGCCGAGGCGGCGGGCATGGCATCGGCGATTGCGGTCAACGGCACCATGCTGGATCTCAGTGGCGAGCGGCCCGAGGTGGTCGAGTTCAACGAGACCGGGCGCACCTATCTGGACGGCACGGTGATGATCGGTGCCATGGACGGGGTCGTGCGCAACCGTATCCGGCTGGCACTGAACGGCCATGTGGTGGTCACGCTGATCGTCGACGAGGAAGACGAACTGCTGGGCGATCCCTGGTGCGAGACGATGGGGCTGGCGGAAACCGGAACCTCGGGCGCGGCGCTGGTCGATGTGCTTGAGCAGGACCTGAGCCAGTTCCTGAACAGGGCGAGCGCCAAGACCCTGCGCGATGACGGGGCGCTGGACGAGGCGATGCGGCGGATCGTGCGGCAGACCACGCAGACCGAGATCGGCAAGAAGCCCGAGGTTACGGTGGTGATCAGCCGCTTGGGCTGATCGCAGTCTCCTTCATCCAAGCGAAAGCCGCGCGCCTGTTAAGGCGCGCGCTGGCCGGAGTTTGGGATGAAGCATTGCGAACATCCCTGCGCAGGCCGGGTTGTCCCAAGCCTAGACGCAAAGAGTTAACGTGATCCTACCCGCGCGGTTCAGCCGGCGCGGCGCTCTTCGAAGCTGAGCGCGATGAAGCTGGGCAGGTGGTCGCCCATGCCCACGACCTTGGGTCCGTTGTCGGACCGGCGGGGAGCGTGATCGCGTTCGCGTTCGCGTTCGGGCGCGCGCTCGGGGGCGCGTTCCGGTGCCTTGGGGGCCTCGGGACGGGGTTCGGTCTTGGCCTCGGTCTTGGCCTCCACTGGTGTCTCGGCGGGCGCAGACTTGCGGCGCGACGAGGAAGAACGGCTGCGCGACGAGGTTCTGACGCGCGGGGCTTCCTCGGCTTCGGCATCCGCCTCGGGGGCAGGGGAGGCGCCTTTCAGCGGGTTCTCGACGCGCGGGATCTCGGTCTGCACCAGACGTTCGACATCGGCGAGGTTCTTCTCGTCGCGCGGCACGCAGATGGTGAAGGCGGTGCCGTCGCGGCCGGCACGGCCGGTGCGGCCGATCCGATGCACATAGTCCTCGGCATGACTTGGCACGTCGAAGTTGAACACATGGCTGACGCTGGGCACGTCGAGGCCGCGCGCGGCCACGTCGGAGGCGACGAGGATGCGCAGCTGGCCGCCCCGGAACGAATCGAGCGTGCGCGTGCGCTGCGACTGGTCGAGGTCGCCGTGGATCGGCGCCGCGTCATAGCCGTATTTCTTGAGCGACTTGGCGACGATATCCACATCCGTCTTGCGGTTGCAGAAGATGATCGCATTGGTCAGCTTGTCGCCCTCGCCGTCGATCAGCGCGCGCAGGACGGCGCGCTTCTCGCTGGCCTCGTTGTCGCGGCGGCTGCCTTTGAAGATGACGACGCCCTGGGTGATGTTTTCGCCCGTGGTGGCCTGACGGGCCACTTCGATGCGCACGGGGTTGTGCAGGAAGGTGTTGGTGATCCGCTCGATCTCGGAGGCCATGGTGGCCGAGAAGAACAGGGTCTGGCGGGTGAATGGGGTGAGGCCGAAGATCCGCTCGATGTCGGGAATGAACCCCATGTCGAGCATGCGGTCGGCTTCGTCCACCACCATGATCTTGACGTCCGACAGGATCAGCTTGCCGCGTTCGAAATGGTCGAGCAGGCGGCCGGGGGTGGCGATCAGCACGTCGACGCCCTTGTCGATCAGCTTGTCCTGCTCGCCGAAGGAGACGCCGCCGATCAGCAGGGCCTTGGTGAGTTTGACATGCTTGGCGTAGGTGTCGAAGTTCTCGGCGACCTGGGCGGCGAGTTCGCGGGTGGGGCAGAGCACGAGGCTGCGCGGCATCCGGGCGCGGGCGCGGCCACGGGCCAGCGCGGTGATCATCGGGAGGACAAATCCGGCGGTCTTGCCGGTGCCGGTCTGCGCGATGCCGAGCACATCGCGGCCTTCGAGTGCTGGGGGAATGGCCCCCATCTGGATCGGGGTCGGCGTTTCGTAACCGGCCTCTTCGACGGCCTTGAGTACTTTCGGGTTCAGATTCAGATCAGAAAATTTGGTCATGTGTGTCCGCAGTTTGCGGACACTGTTCGGCCCGCACGTATGGTCCAGGCCGGGCCCGGATGGCCCTGTGCTGATTGCACATGTCGGCTGGTGAGCGTGCCCATAGCAAAAAGCGGCGTCAGGGTCAAACTCCCTCTGCAATGCAGCGAGTTTTGCGCTATTTTTATCGGTTGTCTGAACAATTCAGCGGAAGTCCGGGAAATGTCTCTGGATTTTCGAATCGAGCGAAAGGTCGCGCTGGCGCAGCAGACCGCGCGAGTCGAGCCGGGCGCGCAGGGCGGGCGTGTCGGCGCAGACTTCGTCGAAAAAGGCGCGCAGGCCTTTCTCGCCTTCGGTCTGTTCGAGATAGGTCAAAAGGTCGTGCAGGTTCATCCCGCCGTCGTTGCGCGGGATGGCGGGAGGGAGTTCGGCGCGGTAGGAACCTTTTTCGAGGCGATAGCGATAGGTTGCGCGCCACTCTTCCCATGGTTTGGCATGCAGGTGGCAGAGGTCGACCGAGGCGAGTTCGGTGCTGGCGATCTGGGCGCCGTCCTGCATCGCGTTGTGGATGCGCAGCTCGACCCCCGCGAGGCCGGTGCGCATCAGGAGCTTGCCCGCGACGTGGCTGAGGAAGCCGCCACGGATGTGACGGCCGAAGGTCGGGTAGAGGTCTTCCACAAGATGCCGGCGGGTGTCGGAGGGCAGGAAGGCCTTGAAGGCGGTGCCGTCGCCGCCGGCCAGCGCCTCGATGGGGCGGACGCGGGCGGCGAGGGTGTCGGAGGGCAGCGCGGCGAGGAGATCGGCCAGAGGCGGGGTTTGCGGCCACAGGAACTCGTCCACGTCGATATGGGCCAGCCAGTCGACCTCGACCCGGCGGGCGTAGGCGTGGGTGGCGTTTACGCATTGCCGGACCTGGTGTTTCGCGGGACGCGTTTTGCCGGTTCTGGCCCAATAGGCGTCATCGCAGAGCGTCACGCGGACCTTGGGATGGGCCTTGAGCGCGGCGAAGGCCTGCGGGTGCGGGTCGTCGAGGTAGATGTAGAGCCGGTGGGCGCCGAGATCGAGGTGATACGCGGCAAAGGCGAGGATGTCGGTGAGCGGCGCCTTGACGGTCGCCACCAGACCCCACCTCGGCCCGGTCATTCGTCGCTGTCCTCGGGCGCTTCCGGTTGCCCCTCGGCCCTGCGGCGCGCGGCGTCGCGGCGTTTGAGTTCCTGCATCCGGGCGAATACGGTGCGCCGATCCTGGGTCACGAGGCGCAGCATGCGGATGCCGAGAGGCCGGATCGTGGCGTCGTCCTCGCACAGTTTCCACAGACGGGACAGGAGGTTGCGGTCCAGATCTCCCTTTTCGAGCGAGTAGGGGTCGAGATCGAAGGCGATGGTCCGGATGCGCTGGCCGCGGCGGCGGGGAAAGGGCGTGTCGGCGGGCTGGCCGGAGTAGCGCCGCTCGCTCTCGTGCAGCTTGATCATGTCGTAGAGCACCGACAGCCCCATGCCGCAGGCGCGCTGGCCGCCGGTCTGACCGATGTCGGCAAAGGTCGTGGCGGCCGAGATCAGCCAGCGGACGGGCAAGGTGGCGGCCAGCTTTTCGCCCTCTTCGCGCCAGAGACGGAAGAACAGCGCGGGCGCGGCCGGGGGCGGATCGCGGCGGCGCAGGATCGCGATCAGGAGCGCGTGGAGCAGGTGGATTTCGGGGGCGCCCACGAAAAGCTTTTGCAGTTGCAGGGACTTGCGCTGCGCCGAAAAGCGCGGGGCCGCGTCTTCTTCAACCGTCAGGTCCGGAACGGTGCGGGTCCACAGGGCGGCAAGGTCGGTGTCGGCGGGCGGCAGGATGTCGGCCGCGCCGGTCAGGATCACCTGCTTGCGTTCGAACCGGTCGACAAGCGAATAGAACCCGCCCGGATAGACACCATCGTCCAGATCGGGCAGGCCGTCGATCACACCATCATTTCCTTGGTGGCGGTGAGTTTGACGTCGGGGTAGTCGCGCACCACGCGGTCGATGTCCCACTGGAGGCGGGTGAGGTAGACGATGTCGCCGTCGTTGTCGTGGGCGATGTGCTGTTTGTTGGCGTTGACGAATTTCTCGACCGCGAGGCGGTCGCCCGAGACCCAGCGGGCCGAGGTGAATTGTGACGGCTCGAACCGGACGGGGAGGCCGTATTCGAGTTCGATCCGGCTGGCCAGCACCTCGAACTGAAGCGCGCCGACCACGCCGACGATGAAGCCCGAGCCGATGTCGGGCTTGAAGACCTTGGCCGCGCCTTCCTCGGCGAATTGCATCAGCGCCTTTTCCAGGTGCTTGGCCTTCAGCGGGTCGCCGGCGCGGGCGGTTTGCAGCAGTTCGGGCGCGAAGGAGGGGATACCTGTAACACGCAATTCTTCCCCTTCGGTTAACGTATCGCCAATCCGCAGCTGACCGTGGTTCGGAATGCCGATGATGTCGCCGGCCCAGGCCTCTTCGGCAAGCTCGCGGTCGGCGGCGAGGAACATCACAGGGTTGGTGATGGTCATCGGCTTTTTCGAGCGCACGTGCAGCAACTTCATCCCGCGTTCGAAATGGCCCGAGGCGAGGCGGACAAAGGCGACGCGGTCGCGGTGCTTGGGGTCCATGTTCGCCTGGACCTTGAAGACAAAGCCGGAAACCTTTGGTTCCTCGGGCAGAATTTCGCGCGGCTGGGCCTTCTGTATCTGCGGCACGGGGCCGTAGGTGGCGATGCCGTCCATCAGTTCGCGCACGCCGAAGGAGTTGATCGCAGAGCCGAACCAGATCGGGGTCAGCGTGCCTTCGAGCAGCGCCTTCGGGTCGAGCGGCGGCAGCAGTTCGCGCGCCATCTCAAGCTCTTCCTGCAGCTTTTCCAGCAGCGCGGCGGGCACGTGCTGTTTCAGCTTGGGGTCGGAAAGTCCATTGATTTCTATACTTTCCGCGACGCGGTTACGGTCGGCGCGGTCGATCAGCTCGAGCCGGTCGCGCAGGATGTCGTAGCAGCCGATGAAGTCGCGGCCCGTGCCGATGGGCCAGCTGGCGGGCGTCACGTCGATGGCCAGGTTTTCCTGGATTTCGTCTATGATCTCAAAGGTATCGCGGCTTTCCCGGTCCATCTTGTTACAGAAGGTCAGGATCGGCAGGTCGCGCAGGCGGCAGACCTCGAACAGCTTGCGGGTCTGGCTTTCCACGCCCTTGGCGCCGTCGATGACCATGATTGCGGCATCCACCGCGGTGAGGGTGCGATAGGTATCCTCCGAGAAGTCGGAGTGGCCGGGCGTGTCGACAAGATTGAAGCGGAACTGCTTGTAATCGAACGACATTGCCGAGGCCGAGACCGAGATACCGCGGTCTTTCTCCATCTGCATGAAGTCCGAGCGGGTGCGCCGCGCCTCGCCCTTGGCGCGGACTTGTCCGGCCATCTGGATCGCACCGCCGAACAGCAGGAACTTTTCGGTGAGCGTCGTCTTGCCGGCATCCGGGTGCGAGATGATGGCAAAGGTCCGCCGGCGCGCGATTTCGGGCGGCAGGGCGGTGCGGTTTTCAAGGGCGTCGAGCATGAGCGCGCGTATAGGCAAGGAATGGCGGCGGCGCAATATCGAGGGGGCGGTATCCGTGCACGCGCCATGCAGCGCCTGTGCACCGGACGTGCAGCTTGGGCCGCCTTAACCTTTTGGTCTCAGGATGGGTGGGCGTTTACCAATCTTGAGGAGACCGCCATGGCCAGTGCGGACAAGGCAAACGAGCTGATGCAGAAGCTGGATGCGCTGCAGATGAAGCTGCGGCTGGAGTGGATCGACAAGAGCCTGCCGAAAGACTGGAACGCGCTGGATCACTGGCATCCGATCGAGCCGAAGAAGGAGCGGGTGACGATCCGGCTGGATGCGGACATGCTGCGGTGGTTCCGCAAGCTGGGGCCGGGCTATGGCGCGCGGATCAACATGGTGCTGCGGGTCTATTGGACGGCGCTGCTGTCGGGCGAGATCGTCAGCCACTTTCAGGGCAACGAGATGCCGCAGTTCGTGATTGCCGCGCGCGAGATGCTGAAACAGTCGGAAGAGGCGCATGAGGCGCGGCAGGCGGCGCGCGAGAAATCGCTTTCCCCGAATCGGCGCGAGGAGTAGATTAGAACATAACAAGAACATCTGACCTGGGAGAGTGTCATGGATCTGAAGGCGATTGCGGCCGAACTGGTGGCCGGGTGCCGTGAAAACCGCGCGGTGGCCAATCTGGACAAGCTGTATTCCGGCGACGCCGTGTCGGTGGAGGCGCAGGCGATGCCCGGCATGGACCGCGCGGCGCAGGGGCTGGAGGCGATCAAGGGCAAACATGCCTGGTGGGATGCCAACCACGAGGTGACGGGCGGCACGATCAGCGACCCGATGCTGCATGGAGACGACCGCTTTGCCGTGATCTTCGACATGCAGGGGCGCAACAAGCAGAGCGGCGAGGCCTTCGCCATGACCGAGGTGGGCGTCTATCACGTGAAGGACGGCAGGATCGTGCGCGAGGAGTTCTTCTACTAGCTGGTCGAGGCGCGGCGCAGCAGGTCGATGGCATCGGGCCGGTCGAGCAGCGACTGCTGTACGTCCAGCCCGTGGGTGCGGCGGGCGCGATGGCCGGCCAGCAGCTCGGCCGGGAGGGCGGGCAGGGTGCGCGGCTCGATCAGTGTGGATTCGGCGGCGATACCCTCGGCATAGACGATGTGGTGACGGTCGAAGATCAGCTGGACGTAGTCGACGAACCCGCCGTCCATGCGGATGACGCTGTCGCCGTTGACCAGATGGCGGGCCTGGACCAGCAGTTCGGCCCGGCCGGCGCCGATGCGGTCGGTGCGCTGATAGACGAAAAGCCGGTGGCTGGGGCTGACGATCAGGTCGGCGGCGTTGTTGAGTGCGCCGGCGCGGATCCTTACCGGGGCGAATTCGCCGGTGGCGCGCAGGGTGGTCTGGCCGATCCAGCGCACCGCCTGGGCGCCGTCGTCGCGGGTGAGCACGCGGTCGCCGGGGCGCAGATCCTCGATGGGGACCTGTGCGCCGGAGGCCAGTGTGATGCGGGTGCCGCGGGTGAAGGAGGCGCAGGCGGCCTGGGCAAAGCGGCGGCGCAGCTCGTCGCGGTCTTTCGAGATGACGCGATAGGGGGTGCGCGGATGCAGCCGGGCGAGCGGCAGCAGGTAGATGGCGGCGATGGCGCTGTCGGCGTCGACCTCGACCAGCACGATGGCGTCGAGCGTGCGCCCGTCCGGCGCCATCAGCACCAGCGCGCCGTCCAGATGCAGCGCCGCGCCGGGCTGGCCGGCCTCGGTGCCGGGCGCGATGCGGATACCGCCCTGCGCCGGGATGTCGAGCGCGAGGCGGCGGAGCGGGGCGTCGTCGGCGAGGTGGTAGATGTCGTCGACCTCGATCTCGTCGAGAATCGAGAGCGCGTCGCCCTGGTTCACGCCGGTGGTCACGCGGATATCGCCCGCGGCCAGCGCGAGGACATTCTGGATCTGGCGTTCCGTGGCTGGCTGGTTCATGCCCCTGACCTGAAACCGGAAAGCAGCGGCTTGCGCCGGTTCGCTGACACTTTAACCTAGGAATGTGGCGGGGATCGGTCAAATCCTTCGCGGGGGACCGCGCCGCCGGATCTGAATTTTGGGAGACGATACATGGATTTGGGAATCGCTGGCAAGCGGGCGTTGGTCTGCGCCTCGAGCAAGGGGCTGGGGCTGGGATGCGCCGAGGCGCTGGCCGCCGAGGGGGTGAACCTGGTGATGAACGCCCGGGGGGCGGAGGCGCTGGAGGCCTCGGCCGCGGCGATTCGCGAGCGGTTCGGCGTGAGTGTCGAGACGGTGGCCTGCGACGTGACCACGCCCGAGGGGCAGGCGAAGGTGATCGCGGCGGCGGGCGAGGTGGACATTCTGGTGAACAACGCCGGCGGCCCGCCCCCGGGCATGTGGAGCGACTGGGAGCGCGAGGATTTCATCAAGGCGCTGGATGCCAACATGCTGACGCCCATCGCGCTGATCAAGGCGCTGGTGCCGGGGATGATGGAACGCGGCTGGGGCCGGGTGGTCAACATCACCAGCCAGTCGGTGCGGGCGCCGATCGGGGTGCTGGGGCTGTCGAACGCGGCGCGCACCGGGCTGACCGGCTATGTCGCCGGCACCTCGCGCCAGGTGGCGCCGAGCGGAGTGGTGATGAACAACCTGCTGCCGGGGATCCATGACACCGACCGGGCGATCTCGCTCGATACCGGGGCGGCGCGGGCGCAGAACATGTCGCTGGACGAGGCGCGGGCGCAGCGCGAGTCGACGATTCCGGCGCGGCGCTATGGCACGCGGGCGGAATTCGGCGCGGCCTGCGCGTTCCTCTGCTCGCAGCACGCCGGGTTCATCATCGGGCAGAACCTGCTGCTGGACGGTGGCGCCACGAACCTGACGATGTGACATGGCGTCGGGCTTTTCGCTGAAGGATCAGCTGTTCAACCGCGACAAGGTGCGCTGGCTGGCGGGGCGGTTCGCCGCGCTGGACGGCGCCGAGTTCGAGGCGGCCGTGATGGCGCGGCTGCCGGAGCTGGAGCTGAAGCAGCGGATCGACTGGATTGCCACCTGTCTGGCAGAGCGGCTGCCGGCCGCTCTGCCCGAGGCGGCGCCGCATCTGCTGGCGGCGCTGCCGCCGCCGCTGGACCCGGATTTGCGGGATGATGATTTCGGCGATTTCATCATCGCGCCGCTGGGCGAGGTGGTGGTGGCGCTGGGGCTGGAGGCGCATCCCGAGCTGTCGCTCGACCTGATCGAGGCGCTGACGCAGCGGTTTTCGATGGAATATGCGATCCGGCCCTTCCTGAACCGCTGGCCCGATCTTGTGCTGGCGCGGATGGAGGGCTGGGCGCGGCATCCGCATTACCACGTGCGCCGGCTGGTGAGCGAGGGCACGCGGCCAAGGCTGCCCTGGGGCATGGGCATCGGGCTGGACCTGGAGGCGGCGCTGCCGCTGCTGGATGCGCTGCATGGGGACGCTTCGCGTTTTGTCACAAGATCGGTCGCCAACCATCTGAACGATATTGCGAAAAAGTCTCCGGACCTGGTGGTGGAGCGGCTGGAGGGCTGGCGGGCCGAGGGGCGGCAATCGGCCAAGGAGCTGGACTGGATGACCGCCCATGCACTGCGCGGGCTGGTCAAGGCGGGGCATCCGGGGGCCTTGGCGATGCTGGGCTATGACGCCGCGGCCGAGATGCGGTGCAACGTCACGCTGCGCCGGGATGCGGTGCGCGTCGGCGAGGCGCTGGAATTCGATTGTGTGGTCGAAACCGCCAAGCGGACGCCGGTTCTGGTGGATTACGTGCTGTATTTCGCCAAGCCTGACGGGACGCAGAGGGCGAAGGTCTTCAAGCTGAAACAAGGCGTTATTGGCACATCCTCACCTTTGGTGATGGCCAAGCGGCATGTGATGAAGGGCGATGCGACAACCTTCCGGCTGCATCCCGGGCCGCATCGGATCGCGGTGCAGGTGAATGGCAGGCTGCGCGCCGAGGCGGGGTTCGAGCTGTTGCCCTGAGCCTTGCGGAGCGGGGCACGGGTTGCTATCTGCTCGGCCCATGCCCGATGGTTTTGATCGGGAACATCTGCGAGGCCTCGTGACCGTCACCCAGACACCCAGGCTGGAAATCCGCAATCTCGTGCGGGCCTTCGAGGGCCGGCGGGTGGTGGATGACGTCTCGCTGACGATCATGCCGGGGCAGGTCACCTGCCTGCTGGGGCCCTCGGGCTGCGGCAAGTCCACCACGCTGCGGATGATCGCCGGGGTGGAGATGCAGGATTCGGGCGAAATCTGGGCCGATGGGCAACTGGTCTGCGACACCGTCTTTCGGGTGCCGCCCGAGCGGCGGGGCATCGGGCTGATGTTCCAGGACTTCGCGCTGTTTCCGCATCTGACGGTGGCCAAGAACGTCGCCTTTGGACTGAGCGGCAGCCAGGAGGACAAGCGGGCGCGGGTTGGCGAGCTGCTGGAGCGCGTCGACATGGCGCGCCATGCCGAGAGCTATCCGCACCAACTGTCGGGGGGCGAACAGCAGCGGGTCGCGCTGGCGCGGGCGCTGGCGCCGCAGCCGCGCATCATGCTGATGGATGAACCCTTCAGCGGGCTCGACAACCGGCTGCGCGACGGGATCCGCGATCAGACGCTGACGCTGCTCAAGGAGGAGGATACCGCCGTTCTGCTGGTCACGCACGAACCGGAAGAAGCGATGCGGATGGGCGACGAGATCGCGCTGATGCGCAACGGAAAGATCGTGCAGCAGGGCGCGCCCTATAACGTCTATACCCGGCCGGTGGACCGCGCGACGGTGTCTTTCTTCAGCGATGCCAATGTGGTGCGGGCCACAGTTAACGGAGCGCTGGCCAATACTGCCTTTGGCCGGTTCCTGGCGCCGGGGGTGGCGGACGGGACCGATGTGGATATCGTGTTTCGCCCGCAGCATGTGCGGATCGACTTTGACCGGCAGGGATCGGGGCCTTTGCCGACGCCATCCGACGGCGTTGCGGCGCGCGGCGTGGTGGTGCGGGCGCGGTTCCTGGGGCATGAGTCGCTGGTCGAGTTCCGGATGGAGCACGACGGATCGTTGGTGAAGGCGACCGTGCCGAACGTGTTCCTGCCCGCTGCCGGCAAGGTGATGTGGCTGACGATCCCGCGGTCGCGCTGTTTCGTCTTTCCGGCAAGCCGGGGCTAGGGCGGCGCGTCGGCGAGGCGTTTGCCGGGTTCGTCGACGAAGAGTTCGGGCAGGGCGGTGGCGCCCCGGATCAGGTCGATGCGCAGGCGGATGAAGCCCGCCGAGGTCTCGCTCCAGGCCGTCAGTACCCAGAGACGCGACCAGTTTTCCAGGCCGAGCGGGCGCACGACGAGGGTTTCCTCGTCCAGGTCGAGGCGCAGTTTCTGGCGGCTGCGGATGGCGCCGCGCAGCACCGGGATATGGGAGAAGCCGCGCGCGGCGCTGGCCCCGGCGCGGTGGGCGGTCAGCCAGGCGGGCGCAGGCGCGTCTTCGGGCAGGGCGGCGTCGAGCTTGGCTGCCAGCGCGGTGGCGGCGGCGTGCAGTTCGGGGTCGGTGGTTTCGGCGACGATCAGGATACCGAGGCTGAGCGCCTCGGCCTCGGCCTGGGTCAGCAGCAGCGGCGGCAGGGCGACCATGGGCGCGAGGCGGTAGCCGGTGCCGCGGGTGCCGGTCACCGGCACACCCGAGGCGGCGAGCGCGGCCATGTCGCGGTAAATCGTGCGCTGCGCCACGCCAAGCCGGCGGGCGAGGTCGCCGGCGGTGTGCAGCGCGCCATCGCGCAGGGCGGCGTGCAGCTGAAAGAGGCGATCGGCGCGGGACATGCGCCGCAGGGTGCCATGTCGGGCGGAAAAGGTCGAGTGCAACTGACAAAAACATGTCAGTTTTGCCTGCGTCCACCGTTTGGGGTGCAAAATCGCGCGCCCTGCGGCCCGCGCGGCGGGGCCGTTCCCTTTTCGCCGCCCCGGCGCTTGCGTAAGAGGGAGTCGCAATTCGACCGTGCCGCAACCGGCGCGGCGCACTCTGACGAGGAGAATGACATGCTGAACAATATCGGCCTTCCGGGCCTTCTGCTGATTGCGGTCGTTGTGCTGGTGCTGTTCGGGCGCGGCAAGATCAGCTCGCTGATGGGCGAGGTCGGCAAGGGCATCACCGCCTTCAAGAAGGGCGTGAGCGATTCGACCAAGGAGCTGGAGGACGAGCCCGTTGCCGCCCGGGACGTGACGCCGCAGGCGGACAAGGACAAGGTCTGATCCCAGATGCTGGATCTCGGGTGGGGCGAACTGCTGCTGATCGGCATCGTGGCGCTGATCGTGGTGGGGCCGAAGGATCTTCCGGTGCTGTTCCGCAACGTCGGACTGTTTGTCGGCCGGGCCAAGGGCATGGCGCGGGAGTTCACCCGCGCGATGCACGACGCCGCCGATGAGGCGGGCGTGAAGGACGTGACGCGGACGCTGAAGACGGCGACCAACCCGCTGGGGTCGGCGCTGGACGGCGTGCGGGACGCGGCGCGCGACATGAGCAAGAGCCTGGACCCGACCAAGTTCGACAAGCCCAAGCCCGATCCGAACAGCGAGACCGGCAAGCTGGCGGCCGAGCGGGCCGAATCGGCCAAGAAGATACAGGCGGCGACCGCCCGTGCCGCGGCGGAACGCAAGGCGCGCGAGGCCGCCGAGGCGCTGAAGAAGGCCGACGAGATGGAGGCCGAGCTGACCAAGACCCCCGAGACCAAACCATGAGCGCAGGCGCCGAGAACGACATAGACGACAGCGCCGCGCCGCTGATCGAACATCTGGCCGAGCTGCGGACCCGGATCATCTGGGCCGTTCTGGCCTTTGTGGCGGGCATCGTCGTGGCCTTCGTGGTGGCCGAGCCGATCCTGCAGTTCCTGCTGGAGCCGATCGAGCAGACGCTGCGCGCGCTGGGGGATCCCTCGCCGACGATGCAGTATACCTCGCCGCAGGAATATCTGTTCACGCTGTTCCGGATCTCGATGGTCTTCGGCTTTGTGCTGGCCTTTCCGGTGATCTCGTATCAGCTGTGGCGCTTCGTGGCGCCGGGGCTGTACCGGACCGAGAAGAACGCCTTTCTGCCCTTCCTGATCGCCTCGCCGGCGATGTTCCTGCTGGGCGCCTCCTTTGCCCAGTTCGTGGTGACGCCGCTGGCGATGCAGTTTTTCCTGGGCTTCGTCGACTTCCCCTCGCTGCTGAGCGGGACGCTGGCGCGGCTGGCGGGGGCGGCGGATGCGGTGCCGGTGGCCGCGGATGCGGCGAGCCATGGGGTGAAGATCACCTTCTTCGGGAAGGTGAACGAATCGCTGGACCTGACGCTGAAGTTCATCGTCGCCTTCGGCCTGTGCTTTCAGCTGCCGGTGCTGCTGACGCTGATGGGCAAGGCGGGGCTGGCCTCGTCCAAGGGGCTGAGGGGGGTGCGGAAATACGCCATCGTCGGCATCCTGGTGGTGGCCGCGCTGGTGACGCCCCCGGATGTGACGACGCAGGTGATCCTGTTCGCGGTGGTCTATGGCCTCTACGAGATTTCGATCTTCCTGGTGCAATGGGTCGAGAAGAAGAAGGACGAGGAAGCGCGGGCCGAGGGTGTGATCGGCGAGGACGAGAGCCTGTTCGACGATCCCGAGGAAGAAGACGACGACCCGCTGATGAAAGAATTCGACGAAGACGGAAAACCATGACCGACCCGATGGAACGTATCGCGGCGGCGCTGGAGCGGCTGGCTCCGGCGCCGCTTCCGGCCCCTGACTTTGCGGTGGCGCCGGCCTTTGTCTGGCATGTCGGCCCCGACCGGCTGGAGCCGGTGGCGCGGGTGAACCGCGTGGGGTTGGGCCTGCTGGTGGGCATCGACCGGGCCCGCGACACGCTGCTGGAGAACACCCGGCGCTTCGCGGCGGGGTATGGGGCCAACAACGCGCTGCTCTGGGGTTCGCGCGGGATGGGGAAATCGAGCCTGGTCAAGGCGATCCATGCCGAAGTTCAGGCGGAACATGCGGATCTGAAGCTGATCGAGCTGCAGCGCGAGGATTTGCCCTCGGTCGGACGGCTGCTGGCGCATCTGCGCGGCGCGCCGCACCGGTTCCTGCTGTTCTGCGACGACCTGTCGTTTTCCCATGACGACCAGCATTACAAGAGCCTGAAGGCGGTGCTGGACGGCGGCATCGAGGGGCGGCCCGAGAATGTGGTTCTGTACGCCACCTCGAACCGGCGCCACCTGATGCCGCGCGACATGATCGAGAACGAACGCTCGACCGCGATCTCGCCCAGCGAGGCGGTGGAGGAGAAGGTCTCGCTCTCCGACCGCTTCGGGCTGTGGCTGGGGTTCCATCCCTGCACGCAGGACGACTACCTTTCCATGATCGGGCGCTATTGCGCGGCCTACGGTGTGGAGACCGACCCCGACACGCTGCGCGCCGAGGCGATCGAATGGCAGGCGACGCGCGGGGCGCGGTCGGGCCGGGTGGCCTGGCAGTTCTTCACCGACCTGGCCGGCCGGCACGGGGTGCGGCTGGACGGCGCGGCCTGAGCCTGAGCCGGGCGGCGCGCGACGGGGGCCTCTGCCGAAAGCGGGCCTGCTGCTTCCTCTTGCTATAAATATCCCCGCCGGAGGCCCGCGCCGCAGGCGCGACTCCAGCGCCGGCCCCCGGGCGCGGTCATTCGAGGTAGGGGGTCGGATCCTGGCTGTCGAAGCCCTTGCGGACCTCGAAGTGGACATAGGCGTTCTCGCCCGCGCGCAGCTGGGCGAGTTTCTGGCCGCGCTTGACCGTATCGCCCTTCTTGACCGCGATGCCGTCCACGTTGGCATAGACGGTCAGCAGGTTGTCGGGGTGCTGGATCACCACGATGGCGACCTTGTCGGCGCTGGCGGTAATCGCGCGCACGGTGCCCGCCGCGGCGGCTGTCACCGCTGTGCCGGGCGCGGCGGCGATGTCGATGCCGTCGTTCTTGCCCTTGGTATAGGTGCGGATGATCTTGCCGTTGACCGGATAGGCCATCGCCGCCGAGCGGGTGGGCTCGCCCACCGAGACGGCGGGGGCGGCGGGCGGCTTGGCGCTCACCTTCTCGTCGGGCAGTGGCTTGGCGGCGCTGGGGGGCACCGGCGTGGTGCTGCCGACGCCTGGTTTGGGCACCAGGATCGGCGCAGGTTTCGCCGGCGCGGCGGCGCCCTTGACCGGGATCAGCAGATACTGGCCCTCGCGGATCGAGAAATCGGGGCCGAGGCCGTTCCAGTCGGCCAGATCGGTGACCGAGACCTGATAAAGCCGCGCCACGGTATAGGCGGTTTCGCCGCGCACGACCTTGTGGCGCACCGGTTCCGAGCTGTCGGGCCGCGACGGCGCGGCGCTGGCGGGCGGCAGGCTGGTGGTGGAGACGGCGGCGGGGGCCGGCGTGGTGTTGGGCGAGGCGTCGATGGCGCTGCCGGCGATGGCGGAGATGTCCAGCGCGCCGGTGGCGGCCGAAGGTTCGGCGACGCGGCGCGGAAGGGCCAGAACTTCGCCCTCGCGCAGGGCGTCCGTGGGATTCAGGCCGTTGTATGTGGCAAGTTCGGAGGCGGGCAGGCCGATGCGGCCGGCAACCGAGGCGACGGTGTCGCCCCGCCGGGCGAGGGCGACCTGGTAGTTCGGATAGGCCAGGATGCCGCGCGCGTCGGGCGTCGGGCGGTGGCCCGCGGCCTCTTGCGCCGCCGGAGCGGTGGAGAAGGCGCCGACCTTGCCGCGCATGTCGAAGTCGAGCGGTTCGTCACAGGCGGCGAGCAGCGCCAGGGCGGCGACGCCGGCCAGCAGGCGGGCGGCAGAGGTCGATTTCGAAAGTCCCATCTCGTCATCCTCAATGCGCTCTCCCCTGTTTCGCCGGAGAGTAGCGGTTCGGCCGGACCCGGGCCCGGGCTCAGCCATCTTTCCCGATGCCTTCCAGCAAGGGGACGAAACGGACCGGCCTGATCTCGTCATAGTCATAGCCGCTGTCGGTGCGGTGCACGCGGATCAGCGTCTGGACGGTTTCGGCCTGTCCGACCGGTACCACCATGATACCGCCGATTTTCAGTTGCGCCAATAGGGGGCCGGGGGGGTCTTCGGCCGCGGCGGTCACCAGAATACGGTCGAAGGGGGCCTGTTCGGGCAATCCGAAGGAGCCATCGGCGGTCATGGCGGTGATATTCACCAGTTTGAGCGTGTCGAAGACCACCTGGGCCTCGCGCACCAGCCGGGCGTGGCGGTCGAGCGTGTAGACGCGGCGGGCGAGGCGCGAGAGGATCGCGGCCTGGTAGCCCGAGCCGGTCCCGACCTCGAGCACCTTGTCGCGGGGGCTGACCTGGAGCGCCTGGGTCATCAGACCGACGACCGAAGGCTGGCTGATGGTTTGGCCGCAGGCGATGGGCAGCGGCGTGTCCTCGTAGGCGCGTTCGGCGAAGAGGCCGGTGATGAAGAGGCCGCGGTCGATGCTCTCCATCGCGGAGAGGACCCGCTTGTCGGTGACGCCGCGCGAGCGGAGCGCGTAGAGGAATTGCATCCTGGTTTCGGCGTCCGGGCCGTTCATTCTATCGTCCGGAGAGCGTCGAGCGCGTCGTGAGCGGTGAGATCGGCGCGCATCGGGGTGACCGAAATGAAGCCGTGCAGGTTGGCGTGGGCATCGGTGCCGGGGTCGGTGGGCACATGCTGTTCGCCGCCCTTGATCCAGAGGAAGCGCTTGCCCGAGGGGGAGGCATGGGGTTCGACGCCGAAGCTGGTGCCGCGGCGGAAGCCCTGACGGACGACGCGCACGCCCTTGACCCCGGCGGCGGGGACCGGCGGGAAGTTGACGTTGTAGAAGAGGCGGTAGTCCTCGGTCCGCGCCGGCATGGCTGCCAGCACCTTGCGGATGACCTCGGCGCCGTGGACCGCCGCCGCGTCGAAGGGGTTGTCGTCGGCGAAATTGGCCGGACCCATGTATTGCGAGAGGGCGAAAGCGGGCAGGCCCTGCAGCGCCGCCTCCATCGCGCCGCCGATGGTACCGGAATAGAGCGCGTTTTCGGCCGAGTTGTTGCCGCGGTTCACGCCGGAGAGCACCAGATCGGGCGGGCATTTGACCATGACGTCATGCAGCCCGGCCAGCACGCAGTCGGCGGGCGAGCCTTCGGCGGCGTAGCGGCGCTCTCCCAGCTGGGCGATCAGCATGGGGTGGGTGTAGCTGATGCAGTGGGCGACGCCGGATTGTTCGAAGGCGGGGGCGACGGTCCAGACCTCGCCCGAGGGTCCGGCGAGCTCGGTCGCGATGGCGGTCATGACCTCGAGGCCGGGCGCGGCGATCCCGTCGTCGTTGGTGATGAGAATGCGCATGTGTCGAAGGCCCCGTTTTGTGCCCTTGATAGGCTAGGGGAGCCTATAGGGCAAGCCGGGTGCGCTAGATATTGAGGTTCAGCTGAGCCAGCAGGCGGGCGGCCTCGGACTGGGGATCGCTGAGCGGGGCGCGGTCCTCGCCGGGGTAGAAGCGGGCGCGCAGGGCGGTGGGCATCGGCGCGGGGGTCAGGACGTGGACATGCGGGCCGGTGCGGGTGCTTTCGGCCTGCCAGCTGCGGGCCAGCGCGATCTGGGCCGCCTTCGTGGCGCCATAGGCGCCGAAGAAGCGGTCTCCGCCGCGCGGGTCGTCGAAGAAGACGGCGTGGCCGTCACGGCCGAGCAGCGGGGCGACATAGGGGATCAGCCGCGCGGTGGCGGTGGCGTTGATGGCGACCGAGCGCTCCCAGTCCTTGATGTCGACATGGGGCGCGGGGCTGAGGGGGGCGGCGTGGATCGCGGTATGGGCCCAGAGGTGCAGCGCGCCCCAGCGGTCGTGGATCGACCGGCAGAGGGTCTGCATCGCGCCGGCCTCGGTGATGTCCATCACGGCGAGGGTGGCGCTGCCGCCGGCGGCCTGGATGCGGTCGTCAAGTTCTTCCAGCGCGCCCGTGGTGCGGGCGACGGCCACGATGTGGTGGGTGGGCGCGAGCGCTTGGGCCAGCGCCGCGCCGAGGCCGCGCGAGGCGCCGGTGATCAGGGCGAGTTGGGTCATGGCAGCAGCGTTTGGGGGGGAATAGGCGCAAGGTCAAGCGGTTGTTTCGCCGCGATGGGCACGGCTGCCGCGGGGGCGCGGCGGCGGCGATGCGGGGCCTTGAGTATTTGGAAAGAGAAGCAGCCCGGGGGTGAGGCTTCAGCCGCGCGGCAGGGTGAGCTTGCTGGTTTCGCCGTTGGCGCGGGTCAGGTGCAGCTCGCCCTCGCCGATGGCGGTGACGGTGGCGCCGCCGAGGCGGTCGCCGAGCGTCAGGCGGGCGATGCGGCCCGAGGGCTGGCGGATCAGCGCGATGCGGGTGTCGGGTCGGCTGATGGTGCCGATCAGGGCGGTTGCGTTCGTATCGAGCGCGTTCTTGTCGGTGGCGATATCGGCCGGAGTGGCTGGCATCTCTGTGGTCCCCATCATGCTGGCATGCAGCGGAAAGACCGGGAGATGGCAATGCAGGTGCAGAAAGGAAAGGGGGAAGGGGGCGGTGCGAGGAAAGCGGCGGCGGCTTGCCGGGCTGCCGTGGCGGCATCGGCGGAGCGCAGCGCAGGAGGCTGCGGCGCAGCGACGCGGGCGCGGTCAAGCGCCCGCGCGGACCCTATTCGGCGGCCTTCATCTGGAAGCCCTGATCGATCATGTCGGCGGGGCGGACCGGGTATTCGCCGGAGAAGCAGGCATCGCAATATTGCGGGTGGGCGTCGTTGCGGCCCGATGCCTCGCCCGCGGCGCGGTAGAGGCCGTTCAGCGAGATGAACTTGAGGCTGTCGACGCCGAGATGTTCGCGCATCTCGTCCTCGGACATGGTGGCGGCGAGCAGTTTCTCGCGCTGGGGCGTGTCGACGCCGTAGAAGCAGGGCCAGGCGGTGGGCGGGGAGGCGATGCGGAAGTGGACTTCGGCCGCCCCGGCGTCGAGGATCATCTCCTTGATCTTGCGGGAGGTGGTGCCGCGCACCACCGAGTCGTCGACCAGGATCACCCGCTTGCCCTTGATGAGCGCGCGGTTGACGTTGAGTTTCAGGCGCACGCCCATGTTGCGGATCTGCTCGGTCGGCTCGATGAAGGTGCGGCCGACGTATTGGTTGCGCACGATGCCCATGCCGTAGGGAATTCCGGATTCATGAGCAAAGCCGATGGCGGCGGGGGTGCCGGAATCGGGGACGGGGCAGACGAGGTCGGCCTCGACCGGGGCCTCGCGGGCGAGTTCGACGCCGATCTGGCGGCGGGTTTCATAGACCGAGCGGCCGCCGATGATCGAATCGGGGCGCGAGAAATAGACGTGTTCGAAGATGCAGAAGCGGGGTTTCTGCGGGCGGAAGGGGAAGTGGCTGGCGACGCCCTCCTTTTCGGAGATGACGACCATCTCGCCCGGGGCGATCTCGCGTTCAAATTCGGCGCCGATGATGTCGAGCGCGCAGGTTTCCGAGGCCAGCGCCCAGCCATCGCCCAGCTTGCCCAGCACAAGCGGGCGCACGCCCAGCGGGTCGCGCACGCCGATCAGCTTGGTGCGGGTCATGGCCACGACGGAGAAGGCGCCTTCGACCTTGCGCAGCGCCTCTTCCATGCGGTCGGGGATCGAGCGGCCCATGGAGCGCGCCATCAGGTGGATGATGCATTCGCTGTCAGACGAGCTTTGGAAGATCGAGCCGCGCTCGATCAGCTCGCGCCGGAGGGCGTTGGCGTTGGTGATATTGCCGTTATGGGCCAGCGCGACGCCGCCCATCGAGAGTTCGCCGAAGAAGGGCTGGACGTCGCGGATGGCGGTCGAGCCCTTGGAGCCGGCGGTGGAATAGCGCACGTGGCCGATGGCGATGGGGCCCGGCAGGGTTTCCATCACCGATTGCGAGGTGAAGTTGTCGCGGACGTAGCCGAAGCGGCGGGCGGAATTGAAGCCATGTTCGGGGTGGTGCACGACGATGCCGCCGGCCTCCTGCCCGCGATGCTGGAGCGCGTGCAGGCCGAGGGCGACGAAATTGGCGGCGTCACTGACGCCGACAATGCCGAAAATCCCGCATTCCTCCTTGAGTTTGTCGTCGTCGAAGGGATGCGCGGGGGGCATTTGCGGCTGGGACAAGGGGGCAGCTCCGAATCCAGTGCGGGTCTTGACCCTCACATAAGCGCTTGGGTCGCCAGTGTCATCAAAGGATCACATATTCATGACCGCTATGTCCGGACCGCACAGGTTGTGCGCGGTCCTTGCCCGATGAGGCGGCAGCATTACTGGCTGCACTGCCCGACAAGGCCTTCATATTGCAGCTTGAGCCAGCCGAGCGCCTGTTCCGGATTGCGCTGTTCGATCTTGGTGGTGAACTGCTCGAAGACCTGGGCCGAGCGGCTTTCGTCGACGATCGAATAGGTCTGGCTGGTGATCACATTGTCGTAAACGAAGAAGGCGACGGCCACGAGCAGCACGCCGCGCACGACGCCGAAGAGGAAGCCGAGGCCCTGGTCGATGCCACCGAGCGCCGAGCGGCGCACCAGCGTTGAGAACAGAGGGGTGAAGAAGGAGGCAACGATCAGCGCCGCGGTGAAGACGACGAAGAAGGCGCCGAGAATGCTGAGCTGGCAGTTGTCGGCGATGAATTCGCTGACCAGCGGCAGTTCCTTGATCAGGGGTTCGACCTTGGGGGCGAAGAGATAGCCGACCACGGCGGCGGCGATCCAGCCGGCAATCGCCATCGACTCGCGCACCAGGCCCCGGGAATAGGCCAGCAGCGCCGAGATGACGATCACGAGCGCGACGACGCCGTCGATTATGGTGAAACCTTCCATATGTATCTGCCTGCCTCTGGTTTCGATTTTTGGCGCAGTCTATCCCGCGCCGAAGACTTCGCCAACAAATCCTGTCAAATCTGTGGCCCGCGTCAGGGACAGACCGGACTCTGTGCCGGTTTTGCCACCTGACGGCAGGATGGCCGAGCTAAAACCAAGTTTCTGAGCCTCTTTCAACCGGTTTTCGGTCTGGGAGGCCGGACGCAGGGCGCCCGAGAGGCTGATTTCGCCGAAGACGACCGTATCGGCGGGCAGCGGCGTGTCCTCGCGGGCGGAAAGCAGCGCAGCGGCGACGGCGAGGTCGGCGGCAGGTTCGGAGATCTTCAGGCCGCCGGCGATGTTGAGATAGACGTCGAGACCGGCGAAGGGGATGGCGCAGCGGGCCTCGAGCACGGCAAGAATCATGGCAAGGCGGCCGCCGTCCCAGCCGACCACGGTGCGCCGGGCCTGGGCGTGGGGCGAGGGGGCGACCAGCGCCTGCACCTCGACCAGCAGGGGGCGGGTGCCCTCGATGCCGGCGAAAACGACGCTGCCGGGGCTGGGCGCGCCGCGTTCGGAGAGGAAGAGGGCGGAGGGGTTGGTGACCTCGGCGAGGCCGCTGCCCGTCATCTCGAAGACGCCGATCTCGTCGGCGGGGCCGAAGCGGTTCTTGACGGCGCGCAGGATGCGGAACTGGTGGCCGCGCTCGCCCTCGAAGTAGAGCACGGTGTCGACCATGTGTTCGATCACGCGGGGGCCGGCGATCTGGCCGTCCTTGGTGACATGGCCGACGAGGACAACCGAACAGCCGCGCCGCTTGGCGAAGGTGGTGAGCTCATGCGCGGCGGCGCGGACCTGGGAGACGGAGCCGGGGGCGCTATCGACATTGTCGGACCACATGGTCTGGATCGAGTCGACGATCACCAGCCCGGGACGTTCGGCGTCGAGCGTGGTGAGGATGTCGCGCAGATTGGTTTCGGCCGCCAGCATCACCGGCGCCTCGGCGAGGCCCAGCCTGTGGGCGCGCATCCGCACCTGGGCAGAAGCCTCTTCGCCCGAGACATAGAGCGTTTTCAGGCCGTTGGCGGCGAATCTTGCGGCGGCTTGCAACAGCAGGGTGGATTTGCCGATGCCGGGGTCGCCGCCGACGAGGATGGCCGAGGCGGCGACGAGGCCGCCGCCCAGGACGCGGTCGAGTTCGCCGAGGCCGGACTGCGTGCGCGGCGGCGGGCTTTCCTGCGCGGCGAGCGTGGTCAGCCCGACGGTGCGCCCCTTGCGCGCGCCAAGCGAGCTGGCGGCGGGGCCGGCGGAGAGCGGCGCCTCTTCGGTGATGGTGTTCCATGCGCCGCAGGCGTCGCAGCGGCCCGACCATTTGGGAAAGGACGCGCCGCAGGCGGTACAGGTGAAGGTCGTGGTTTTGGCCATGCGCGTTTGTGACCGTTTAGCGTTTGGCGGTCAAATGGCTAATCGCGATGGAGGCGAGCACGGCGGCGGAGAAGAGGTAGAGGCCCCAGGCGACCTCGATCCGGGCGAGGCCGATGCCCTTGGCGATCACCACGTAGAGCGCGATCAGGAAGACATCGGCCATCGCGAGCTTGCCGAGGATTTCGAGCACCGGCAGGACGCGGCGGCGGAGCTGGCCGAAGTGGATGAGGGCGAGGCCGATGGTCTTCATGTAGGGGGCGAAGACGGCGAGGAAGGTGACGAGGAGCGCGAGCGCCACATCGGTTTCCCAGAGGGATTGCAGGCCGGAGATGACCGAGATCTCCTCGGTGCCGAAGAGCGGCAGGTCGATCCCCGCGCGCAGCAGCGGCGCGAACCAGGCGAGGGGGAAGACGACCAGGAGGGCGAGGTTGGCGAGTTTGAGCATGGCTTGCAGGAGGTAAGCTTGCAGCGGGACGGGTGCAAGCGAGGACGTTTTCCGGCGAGGAAAACGTCAAAAATCCTGCGAGGATTTTTGGCTCTGGCGGGACGGTTGGGGGCGGGGGCGTTTTCCTCGCGAGGAAAACGGACGAATTCCTCGGAGGAATTCGTCAGCGCACCGCCGCAATCGGGCCGGTGGCGCGGCCGTGGATGAACTGGTCGAGGTAGGGATCGCCGGAATTGTCCATTTCGGCGACGGGGCCGGTCCATTTGATCACGCCGTCGTGCAGCATGGCGACGTTGTCGGCGATGGCGCGGACCGAGGACATGTCGTGGGTGATGGTCATGGCGGTGGCGCCCATCTCGGTCACGATCTCGCGGATTAGGTCGTTGATGACGCCGGCCATGATCGGGTCGAGGCCGGTGGTGGGTTCGTCGAAGAAGATGATCTCGGGGTCGGCGGCAATGGCGCGCGCGAGGCCGACGCGTTTCTGCATGCCCCCTGAAAGCTCGGCGGGGAAGAGGTCGGCCACATCGGGGGTCAGGCCGACGCGGCGGAGTTTTTCGATGGCGATCTCGCGCGCCTCGGCGGCAGGGCGTTTCAGCGCGCCGCGCAGCAGGCGGAAGGCGACGTTCTGCCAGACCGGGAGCGAATCGAAGAGCGCGCCACCCTGGAACAGCATCCCGAAGCGGGCGAGGAAGGCGTCGCGGTCGGCGGCGGTATAGGCGTCTTGCCCGTCCACGGTGATGGTGCCGCTGTCGGCGTGGACGAGGCCGAGGACGCATTTCAGCGCCACCGACTTGCCGGTGCCCGAGCCGCCGATGATGACCATCGAGGTGCCCTTGGGCACGTTCAGGGTCAGCCCGCGCAGCACCTTCTTTGGCCCGAAGGCCTTGGTGACGTTCTCCATCTGGATCATATCGAGAAGAACACCCCCGTGAGCAGGAAGTTGGCGGCCAGGATCAGCACGGCCGCGGCCTCGACGCTGGACTTGGTGGCGCGGCCGACGCCCTGGGCGCCGCGCTCGGAGGCCATGCCGTAGTAGCAGCCCATCAGCGCGGCGATGATGCCGAAGGCGGCGCCCTTGACGAGGCTGGAGACGATGTCGCGGAGTTCGAGGAAATCGACGGTGTTCTGCAGGTAGGCCGCGGGATTGAAGCCGAGGTTCTTGACCGCGACGGAATAGCCGCCGCCGACGCCGATGATGTCGCCCACGGCCACCAGCAGCGGTACGGTGAGCAGGGCGGCCAGCACGCGGGGCACGACGAGGTATTTCATCGGGTGGGTCGAGAGGGTCACCAGCGCGTCGATCTGTTCGGTCACCTTCATGGTCGCGATCTCGGCGGCGATGGAGGAGGTGACGCGGGCGGCGATCATCAGGCCGACGAGGACGGGGCCGAGTTCGCGCACCATGCCGATGGCGACGATCTGGGGCACCACGGCCTCGGCGTTGAAACGGGCGCCGCCGGAGTAGATCTGGAGCGCCAGCGCGCCGCCGGTGAAGATGGCGGTGAGGCCGACGACGGGCAGCGAGAGCCAGCCGATGTTGAGCAGGGCGAGCGCGAATTCCTTGGGGTAGAAGGGCGGGCGGACGATATGGCCGAGCGTGTTCAGCGCGAAGAGCGAGACGCGGCCGAGCGCGGCCATCAGGCGCAGCGTCACCGCGCCCAACAGCGCCAGCGGCGTGAGCAGGCCGCTCATGCCACGTAGCGGCGCGAGTAGCGGGCGCCGAGGCTTGTCAGGATTTCATAGCCGATGGTGCCGGCGGCGGCGGCGAGGCGGTCGACGCCCTGATGGGGGCCGAGCAGGGTGAGATAGCCCGGATCCTCGCGCAGGTCCGTGACGTCGACCGTGATGAGGTCCATCGAGACGCGGCCGACGGCGGCGCAGGGGATCGCGCCGTGATAGAGCCGGAGCCGGCCGCCCAGGGCGCGCAGCAGTCCGTCGGCATAGCCGGCGGAGAGGGTGGCGATGCGGCTGGGGCGCTCGGCGGTCCAGGCGTTGGCGTAACCCACCGTCTCGCCCGGGGCGATGGTGCGCAGCTGAATCACCGGGATGTCGAGGCGCACGACGGGGCGGGCCTCGGCGAAGGGCTGGCCGCCGAAGAGGCCGATGCCGGGGCGGGTCAGGTCGAAGTGATAGTCCGACCCCAGCAGGATGCCGCCGGTGGCCGCCAGCGAGCGCGGTACGTCGAGACCGGCGGTCATTTCGCGGAACTGGTGCAGCTGGCGCGGGTTCATCGGATGGTCGGGCTCGTCCGCGCAGGCGAGGTGCGACATCAGCAGCACCGGCTTGCGGGACATGGCGAGATCGCGCAGGGCGGACCATTCGCCGGGCTCCATGCCGAGCCGGCTCATGCCGGTGTCGAGCTGGATGCCGAAGGGGCGGTTGGGCAGCGCCTCGACCTGGCGCAGCATCTGGTCGACCGAATTCAGCATCGGCACCAGGTCGTGGGCGCGGATCAGCTCGGTGTCGCCCTCCATGTGGCCCGAAAGCACGCCGATCATCGGCCCGGGGCCGAGGGCCGCGCGCACGGCGGCACCTTCCTCGGCCAGCGCCACGAAGAAGCGGCGCGCGCCGGCCTCGGCCAGCGCCCTGGCGATGCGGCCGGCGCCGAGGCCGTAGCCGTCGGCCTTGATCACGGCCGCGGTCTCGCCGGCGCTTTGCGCGGCGAGGGCGGTCCAGTTGGCGGCGATGGCGCCGAGATCGATGGTAAGATGTCCGCTGCTCATGGGCCCCGTTCATGACATCCGGGCGCGGCGCGTCAAGGGGGAAAGGGACGCGGGCGGGGCGGCATTCCGCGCGGGATGGGAGCGGTGGAGGGGGCTCTGCCCCCGCCGCCCGTGCCGGGCGGCCCCCCGAGGTATTTGTGAACCAGAGAAGCCGGGGGCGCGGGGCGGGCGTCAGGGTTCGCTGTAATAGCGCCGGTTCTTTTCCCAGATCTTTTCGCCGACGAGGCAGTCGTAGGCGGCGGCGGGTATCAGGCGTTCGGTTTCGCCGGAGCGGCCGGCAATTTCGAGGACCAGCTTGCGGCGCACGGCCTCGGCGAACTGGTCCCAGCTGGTGACCGGGATGACGAAGGCGCCGGGGCCGCCGATGACGCAGTTGGTGTAATAGGCGTCGAGGTCGGGGATGCCCCATTGCGCCGAGAAGGGGTCCTGGGTCATCAGGGGCAGGCCGTTGATGGTGATGCCGCGCGCCAGCACCGTGTCGCGGGCCAGGAGCACCGGGCGGCCCATGTTGTTGGGGCCGTCGCCCGAGATGTCGATGACCCGGCGCAGGCCGTCGAAGCGATTGGTCTCGAAGCTGTCGGCGGCATAGACCAGCGCCTCGGAGATCGAGGTGCGGCGCATGCCTTCCATGAAGAAGCCCGAGAGGGTGTCGGCGACGTCGCGGGCCTGGTCGGCGGTTTCGATCAGGGTCCAGGGGACGATCACCGTCTGCGAGCTGCTGCCGGCCCATTCGATGTACGTCAGCGCGATGCGGCCGGTCATGCCGCCGGCGATGGCGCCGCTCACCTCGTCGCTGGAGAGGGCGGCGGCGTAGCCGTGACGCTGGATTTCGAGCTCGGCGGGGCTCATCGAGCGGGAGACGTCGACGGCGAGGACGAGCTCCATGTCGACCTCGACGCGGTCCTGCGCCGCCAGCGGCGGGGCGGCGAGGGCGAGGGAGAGGGCAAGCGCGCGCAGCATGGGCGCCATTGCGCCAGAGGGGCGCGCGGCTGTCCATTCACGAAAGCGTTGGATCGGGACCTAGTAGCCGGGTTCGCCGTTCTGCTGCCAGGGTTTCACCAGGTTGCCGAAACGAGTGAACTGGGCCTCGAAGGAGAGTTCGACGGTGCCGATGGGGCCGTGGCGCTGCTTGCCGATGATGACCTCGGCCTTGCCGTGCAGGCGTTCCATGTCCTCGATCCACTTGGCGGTGGCCTCGATGTTGTTCTCGTCGGGCTTTTCGCGTTCCTTGTAGTATTCGCCGCGGTAGACGAACATCACCACGTCGGCGTCCTGTTCGATCGAGCCGGATTCGCGCAGGTCGGAGAGCTGGGGGCGCTTGTCCTCGCGGCTTTCGACCTGGCGGGAGAGCTGGGAGAGCGCGATGACGGGGATGTTCAGTTCCTTGGCGATGGCCTTGAGGCCCATGGTGATCTCGCTGATCTCGTTCACCCGGTTCTCGGACTTACCGGTGCCGCGCACAAGCTGGAGATAGTCGATGATCAGCACGTCGAGCCCGTGGGTGCGCTTGAGCCGGCGGGCGCGGGCGGCGAGCTGGGAGATCGGTAGCGCGGGCGTGTCGTCGATGTAGAGCGGGCAGGCCTCGAGCGTCTTGGCGGCATCGACGAAGCGGCGGAATTCGCCCTCGGTCATGTCGCCCTGGCGGATCTTGTGGGAGGAGATCTCGGAGGCTTCGGCGAGGATACGGCCGGCGAGCTGTTCGGCGCTCATTTCGAGCGAGTAGAAGCCGACGACGCCGCCGCTGACTGCGCCTTCGGTGCCGTCGGGGAAGCGGCCGCGCTTGTAGGCCTTGGCGACGTTGAAGGCGATGTTGGTGGCGAGCGAGGTCTTGCCCATCGAGGGGCGGCCGGCGAGGATCAGCAGGTCGGACTTGTGCAGGCCGCCAAGCTTGGCGTCCATGTCGTCGAGCCCGGTGGAGATGCCGGCGAGGCCGCCGTCGCGCTGATAGGCGGCGTTCGCCACATTAACCGCGTCGGTTACGGCCTTGAGAAAGCTCTGGAAACCGGTTTCCGACTTGCCCTGTTCGGAGAGCTTGTAGAGCTGTTGTTCGGCTTCGACGATCTGGGCCGCGGGTTCGCTGGCAATATCGACGCGGGCGGCCTTGTCGGAGATGTCGCGGCCGAGCGCGATCAGTTCGCGGCGGATCGCGAGATCGTAGATCATCTGGGCGTAGTCGCGCACGGCGAAGGCCGAGATGGCGGTGCCGGCGAGGCGGGCGAGATAGGCGGGGCCGCCGAGTTCCTTCAGCCCCTCGTCCTCCTCCATGAAGGCCTTGAGGGTGACGGGCGAGGCGAGCTGGTTGCGGGCGATGCGGGCGGCAGCGATTTCCCAGATGCGGGCGTGCACCGGTTCATGGAAGTGCTGCGCGCCGATGATCGAGGCGACGCGGTCGTAGACGTCGTTGTTGGTGAGAACGGCGCCAAGCAGCTGCTGCTCGGCCTCGACCGAATGGGGCAGGGTTCCGGCGGAGTCGATCTCGGCCCGAATCGGATTCAGTTTGGCGATTTCGTTCATGGTGTCCCTCTGCCCGTCCGCGTTTGGCGCGGTTCGTCTTGTGGTGGAGTGCTCTTAGCAATCCGGCACCGGTCCGGGCAAATTGTATGTTTTGTGGAAAACCTGTTCGAGCTGCCCGACACGCCCCATCTTGCGATCATAGGGGCGCAGCGGTCAACATCTTGCAGGACTTTCGGCGGGATTTCACCGCTGCGGCGTTTCGCGCGTCAATCCTTGCGGCGGGCGTCCTGCCAGGGGCGCGGGGCGTTCAGGAAGGTTTCGACCTCGGCCAGGGTGGCGTCGGAGAAGGCGTTGGAGTGGCGCGCCTCGGCCAGGACGTCCCACCAGGTGCAGAGGTGGTGCAGGTTAACGCCGTGATCGCCCAAGGTTTTCACGGTCTCGGGGAAGATGCCGTAGTAGAAGATCACCGCGGTATGGGCGCAGGTGGCGCCGGTGTCGCGAATCGCGTCGACGAAGGAGAGCTTGGAGCCGCCATCGGTGGTGAGATCCTCGACCAGCAGGACGCGGTCGCCTTCGCCCATCACGCCCTCGATTCGGGCGTTGCGGCCGTAGCCCTTGGGCTTCTTGCGGACATAGGTCATGGGCAGGCCCATGCGCTCGGCCACCAGGGCCGCGAAGGGGATGCCCGCGGTTTCGCCGCCGGCGATGTTGTCGAAGGCTTCGAAGCCGGCGTTGCGCATCACGGTGACGGTGAGGAAGTCCATCAGGGTGGAGCGGATGCGCGGGTAAGAGATCAGCTTGCGGCAGTCGATGTAGGTGGGCGAGGGCAGGCCGGAGGCGAGGATGAAGGGGTCTTCGGGGCGGAAGTTCACGGCGCCGATCTCGAGCAGCATCCGGGCCGAGAGGCGGGCGATTTCTTCGGGGGTGGGGTAGGCGGAAGGGATCATCGCGCGGGCTCCTCGGGCTGGGGGTTTGCCGGGGCATAGAGGAGGCGGGCGCGAAAGAAAAGCCCGCAGCCCTTGGGGCTGCGGGCGATGGGGGTGCCGGCGGTCCTAGAACAGGAAATCGTCGGCGGAAAGGTCGGCCTTGACCAGCCCCTGGAGCGTGATCGTGTTGCCCATGCCATCGTCGATCACGGCGGTGCCATTGACGTTGGAGAGGTGGTTGTTGCGCAGGTCGGCGAAGCTGCGGATGGACTCAACGCCCGCGAGGTTGATCTTCTCGGGTTTGATGTTGGCCTGGAAGTCCGTGATGGTGTCATTTCCGAAGGCGCCGGCGAAGACGAACTTGTCGGCCTGGGCGCCGCCGGTCAGGATGTCGTCGCCCGCGCCGCCGATCAGGACGTCGCGGCCGCGGCCGCCGTCGAGCGTATCGTTGCCGTTGATGCCTGACAGACGGTCGTTGCCGTCTTCGCCCTGGAGCACGTTGCGTCCGCCGCTGCCGATGAGGACGTCGTTGAAATCGCTGCCGCGCGCGTTCTCGATGCTGCGCAGGGTGTCGGTGTCGCCGAAGCCGTCGGTGGCCTTGCCCTTGCCGAGGTGCACGCTCACGCCCGAGGTGCCGCCGTAATTGGCGTCGCGGTCATAGCGGACCTGGTCGAAGCCCTTGCCGCCGTTGATGAAGTCGTCGCCGGCGATGCCGCGGAAGATCTGGGTGCCGACCTTGCCGATGAAGGTGTCGTCGAACATCGAACCGCGCAGCATCTCGATGCTGATGAGCCTGTCGGTATGGCCCCAGCCGTCGGTTGCCACGCCGGTGGCGAGATTGGCGGTCACGCCGTTCGGGTCGCCGCGGAAGGTGACCTGATCGGCGCCGGCGCCGCCGCGGTAGACGTCATTGCCGCGGGAGGAGGCGAAATAGTCGTCGCCGATGCCGCCGTCGAAGACGTCGCGGCCGAGCGTGCCGATGTATTCGTCGTCCTCGGTGAGGGTGGCGCCGTTGAAGGTGGACCAGAGGATGTTCTGGCCGGGGGCGAAGGCGCCGGTGGCCTGGCCGACCGAGGTGATCGACGCCTCGAAGGCATTCCACTGGGCAAGGGTGGTTATCGCGGGCAGGTCGGCGCCATCGAGGGCGAAGAAGAAATCGACGGAGTCAGAGCCGCGGTCGAGCCAGAGGTCGAGAACGACGGTGGTGCCGGCGGGGGAGGTGACGCGGCCGATGGACACTTCGACGTTGGAATTGGCGCCGGTGTCGATCAGCTGCCCGTCGAGCTGGACCTGGATCGGGTCGCCGATGATATCGACCCAGGGCAGGCTCTCGCTGGAGTCGGCGATGGAATAGGAGAAGGTCGAGGCAGCGGAGTCGACGATCAGGGAAATCTGGGTCTGGCCGACAGAGACCGCATTGTCGGAATTGTCGAAGGTGACAGTGAGGCCGGTGAAGGTGATCATGGTCATGGTCTGGGCTGCCTTGCTGAGGTCGGTAGAAATCGGTGTGAAAAGTCCAGGGAGGGTGCAGGCCGATCCGCCATGAGGCAAGCGGAAAGTCGCCGATTGCGGCATTCCATGACGTTCTGCGGCGATCACGACTCAGATTCGTGACGCCGCGGAAACAATCCGGTGAATCTGGCTTAGTCGTCGACCTGCCAGGTGAGGGCGAATCCGGGGTCGAAGACGGTCACGGGGCCGTCGCCGCTCTCGATATGCGCCGGGGCGGCGTAGGGCGCGCCCTTGCGGAGCGTCAGGGTGCCGGCGTTGACCGGCAGGCCGTAGAAGGTCGGGCCATTGCGCGAGGCGAAGGACTCCAGCCGGTCGAGCGCCCCCTCTTCCTCGAAGACATGGGCGAGGATCGCCATGGTGTTGGTCGCGGTGAAACAGCCGGCGCAGCCGCAGGGCAGGAGCTTGTTGGCGTCGGTGTGGGGCGCGGAATCGGTGCCGAGGAAGAAGCGCGGGTCGCCCGAGGTGGCGGCGGCGCGCAGGGCGAGGCGGTGTTCCTCGCGCTTTGCGACAGGCAGGCAGTAGTAATGCGGACGGATGCCGCCGGCCAGGATGTGGTTGCGGTTGATGATCAGGTGGTGGGTGGTGATCGTCGCGCCGAGGTCCGACCCCTGCGCGCGGGCATAGTCGACGGCGTTGGCGGTGGTGATATGCTCCATCACCACGCGCAGGCCGGGGGTGGCGCGGCGCAGCGGTTCGAGCACGCGGTCGATGAAGACTGCCTCGCGGTCGAAGATGTCGACGGCGGAATCGACGACCTCGCCATGGGTGCAGAGGGGGAGGCCGATCTCGGCCATCTTTTCCAGCACGCCGCGCACCTTGTCGAAGTCCTTGACGCCGCTGGCGGAGTTGGTGGTGGCCCCGGCCGGGTAGAGCTTGACCGCCTTGACGAGGCCCGAGGCATGGGCGGCGGCGACATCGGCGGGATCGGTGGTTTCGGTCAGGTAGAGCGTCATCAGCGGCTCGAACACCGCGCCGTCGGGCAGGGCGGCGCGGATGCGGTCGCGGTAGGCGGCGGCCTGGGCGGCGGTGACGACGGGCGGCACCAGGTTCGGCATCACGATGGCGCGGGCGAAGTGGCGCGCGGTCTCGGGCAGGACGGCCTTCAGCATGGCGCCGTCGCGAAGGTGCAGGTGCCAGTCGTCGGGGCGGGTGATGGTGAGGGTGTCGCTCATGCCCGCGCTGCTAGCACAGGCGGGGCGCCGTCGGAAGAGGTCAGGCGGCGGTCGAGGGCAGAACGAAATCGCCAGCCTCGGCCTGCTGTTCGAGCATGTCGAGGCGGCGGCGGAAACGGGGCGCGTGCATCCGCTGGATCACGTTGCGGCAGAGCAGGGTGTTGAGATAGGGCCGGTCGTCGGCGTCGAGCTTGCCCATCAGGGCGCGCAGGTAGGAGGCGTTGTCGCGGCGGGCGCGGTAGAGGCGGTAGAAGCTTTGCGGGGTCAGATAGCCGTCGCCGGCCTGTTGCAGCAGGGTGGAGAGGATGCCCATCTCCATCAGCTGGGTCTGTAGCGCCGCGCCGAGGAAGGGCAGGCGCAGCCGGGTGACGTTGGGCCGCTGGAAGAGCGCGGCGTGCATGGCGTCGTATTCCTGGCGCGGGTCGTAGAGCACGAAGGCCTGTTCGGCAGCGTCGAGCATGTCGGGCGCATAGCCGTAGCGGTCGGTGAAGGAGATGCGGCGCATCTCGACAAAGCGCGGATCCCATTCGGCCATGCGCGGGTCGAGCGTGGCCTGGGGCTGGATCGCGACGACGGTGGCGCCGGGGGCGGCGACGGAATAGGCGGCGGCGGCATAGCCGCAGGGCCCGGCGCCGTAGAAGAGGACGGAGTCGTATTCGTCGAAGAAGCCGTGATCGGCGAGGCGGTCGAAATACTGGTGAATCGCCTGATCGCGGAACCATGTGTCGCCATCGGAGACGAAACATAGGTGCGACCAGCCGTGGCGTTTCACAAGGTCGAAGCCGAGCGGCGTGGCGGGTTCGGTGAGCGAGCGGATGCCCTGCACGGTTTCGAAGGTGACGATCAGCGTCGGGCCACGGTCGATCAGCACCGCGAAATGGCGCAGGCCGAGGTCGCGGTAGCCGCCGCTGGAGCGGCCGATTTCAATGAGTCGCCGCTTCCATTCGGCCACGTCGAGACGCGCCAGAGAGCGGTCGATCTCATTCAGTACATCGGTCATGAACACTGCCCCACACAACGAGGCCAGTTAACCACGGGTTATTGCGAAATCCAATTAATCGTCGATTTTGTGGCTAAAGCATGCACAAACAAATGTAATTGCAATCATTGTTCCTCTTCTTGCCGATTTTCCTCGCGCGCCCTGTTGGCGTAGTCGATCAGCATCTTTGCGGAACGGGCCGGAAGCAGGCGGGCGGGCGGGGTCATCAGCAGGCGGCCGAAGAGCGCGCGCATCGGTTCGCGCAGCATGAGCTGGTCGAATCGCTCCTTGCGCCAGGCGACGGCCTGTTTGTGGAGTTCGCCCAGCACCGGGTCGGCGTGCAGCTGGGCGCGCAGCTTGGCGGAGGTGGGGGCGAGGGCGGCTATGGTGGTGTCGATCTGGGTGTTGAAGTTGCGTTCGACCCAGTAATCGACGCCAAGGGGCTGGTCCGCGTGCACCGCGCGGCCGCGGTCAGATTTGAGGATGAAGCTTTCCATCGCGCCGAGGGCGTAGTGGTTGATCTGGGCGAAGCGATAGAGCGGGCGGCCGTAGTTCGAGAAGATGCGCCGGGTCTTGAAGCCTTCGTCGAGTTCGTTGCCGAGGCAGTCGAACCAGCGCGATTCGGCCAGGCGGGCCTTGCGGGGCCCGCGCGGGCGGTGGACGCCAAGCTGACGGTAGGTGCCGTCGTTGCGGTAGAGCGTCTTGAACATCGCCGCGCGCCAGGGCCAGGCCAGGATTTCCGGGGCGGCGTGGGTGAAGGTTTCGGTGACGGGGCGGTCCTCATAGCGGATGCGGTCGGCATTGCCGAAGAGGCGCCAGGTGAGGGCGATGGCGGTGGCTTCGGGGATCGTCTGGATCAGCGCCTGAAGCGTATGGTCGCCGACGTGGACGTTGACGAATTCGTCGATGTCGAGGGCGATCAGCCAGTCGGCGGTCTGCACTGCTTCGCAGTCGTCGGCGAGGCGCAGGCCGGTGAACTGGATGCCGGATTTGGCATAGGGGCCGTCGTTGCGGATGTGGGTCAGCCAGCCGGTGCCGGTGAGGCGGTCGAGCATGGCGTCGGTGCCATCCTCGCAGTCGTTGGAGAGCACGACGAAGTGCCCGATGCCGGCGGCGAGGTGATGGGCGAGCCATTCCAGCAGGAAGGCGGCCTCGTTCCTGACGGTGAGAACGGCGACGATCTTCAAGGCGTTACGGGGAGAAGCCTGGGCATTTCAGCTTTCCATGTCCAAGGCGAGCGCATAGGCGACCCGCTCTGTTTCGGTGAGGGTGATCCGCAGGGCCTGGTCGTAGAGCGCGCGGAATTCGGGGGTCTGGTGCAGGTCGCGGGCGCGGGCGCGGTGCCAGGCGAGGCCCTGTTCGTGGAGCGCGCGCAGGGGGGCGTCGGCCAGCAGGCGGTCGTATTCGGCGCGCAGGCGGGGAAGGTTGCGCTTGATCGTCAGGTCGCGGACGCCCGACCAGTCCATCCGGATCCAGTAGTTGAGGCCGACGGCACGGTCGACGTGCAGGGCGCGGCCGCGCTGGCGCTTGATCAGGAAGCTGTCGGCGCTGCGGACGGCGTAGTGGTTGAGTTGCAGCAGGTCGTAGCCGATGGATTTGGTCGAGCTGCGCCAGCCGCGCTCGGCGGTCTCGGCGGTGATGTCCTGGCCCGAACCGTTGACCCAGCGCACGCGATCGCGCTGGTCCTTGGCCAGCTTGTTGGGGCGGTGGCAGCTGAGTTTCGAATAGGCGCCGATGTTGCGGAACAGGGTCTTGAAGCCCCAGACGGTGTGCGGCTTGGGGCAGTAGCGCGGGGCGCAGGTGTCGAACTGGTCGATGACGAAGGCGTCGGCGAGGCCGCGCACGCCGTTGTGGCCGAAGAGACGCCACGTCATGGCGACGTTGGTGGCCTCGGGGACGCGGGCGAAGAAATCGTCGAGCGTGCCGTTGCCGCAGCGGACGTTGATGAATTCGTCAACGTCGATATGGGCGATCCATTCGGCGTTGCGGACGACCGGTTCCTTCAGCGCCTTGTTCAGCGCGTGCTGCTGGGGGGATTTGCCCTTCCAGCTGTCGTTGTTGCGGTGCTGGAGGAGGCCAAGTTGTTGCAGGCGGTCGAGAATTTCCGACGTGCCGTCCTCGCAGCCGTTGCTGTAGATCAGGAAATCGTCAAAGCCGATGGCGCGGTGGTAGGCGATCCATTCGAGGATGTAGGGGGCCTCGTTCTTCATGCAGCCGACGATGACGCGGCCGCTGGAGCCTTGGGGCAGGTCGCGCGGGGGCGCGGGGGTATAGGGGGCGGCGGGGGTGTCCTCGGTCAGCGTGCCGAGGCGGTTGTGCGGGGCGTAGGGCGAGCGGCGCAGGGCGGCGAGCTGGCGCGCGGCCTGGGGCGGGAGCGCGGGGTTTTCGGGCGCGGGGGTGCGCGTAGCCTCTTTCGTCGCGCGGTCGATCCGGTGGAGGAAGGCGAGCAGGTATTGCGAGGCGCGGTAGCCGTTGAGGGGATCGGCCTCGGCCCAGGTCGGCGCGCTGAGGTCCAGCGTGGCCGGGTCGATCGGGGGACCGGGCACGGCGAGCTCGGCCAGCAGGCTGCGCCAGAGCGCGCGCGGGATGTGCCGGCCCTGTTCCAGCAGGCGCAGCAGCAGGAGATTGAGCTGGCGGGCGCGGGCGACCCAGGCGGCGGAGGGTTGCTCGGGCAGAGCGGCGGGCTTGGCCTTGCCGATGCTGGGGGCGATCTCGAAGGCGGCGCGCAGTTCCTTGGTAACGGTGTCTGAGGCGAAAAGCGCCGGGTCGTAGGGGCGCAGGGTGACGTTGCCCGTGCCAAAGCGGCCTTCCCAGAAGGCGGTCAGCGCGGCGTGGTCGAGCCAGAAGGGCGCGCCCTGGGTTTCCTCGAACTGGCCAAGGTCGGGGGCGATTGCGGGCATCGTGGCGAGGCAGGCCTGCCACCAGTCGGGCGCACTGGCCAGCGCGAGGTCGCGGTCGAGCGGGGCCGCTCGCCCCTCGAAAATCTGCGCGGCGTAGTGGCGGGCGAGCGCTCGGGCGGGGTTGTCCACATGGGCGAGGATGCGGATATCCTCGGACAGCGGGGCGAGCAGGGCGTGCAGGCGGTCGAGCTCGGAGGCGCGGTGCAGCGAGCTGCCGAGCTGCGCGGCGGAGAGGATCAGCGTATGCGGCTGGTGCTGCGCGATCTCGGCGGCGAGGTCGGCGGCGAGACGCGCGCGCAGGTCGGTCTGACGGTCGGGGTCGGCCAGCCCACGCGCGTGGCGCAACGGGTCGACATGGGCGGGATCGGTCACCGCCATGAACAGCCGGGTGTCGTTGCGCGCCCCGGCGCTGCGGGGGAAGAGGATGCCCTTTGCCAGAAGGTTGGCGCGCTTGTCGTCCAGCACCTGCTGGAGCCGCGCGGCGGCGGCCGGTTCGGGGCCGATGTGCAGCCAGATCCTCATGCGCTGTCCGCCTGCAGCGGGTTGGCGTTGAGCCGGCCCCACCAGGGCAGGTCGCGCCCGAGGAAGGCGGCGATGCGGCGAGGCGCGGCGGGGTCGGCGATGTCGACTTCGAGATAGTCGTCGCGCCCGGCGAAGGCCTCGGCCAGCGTCGCGTAATGGCCGGCGATCCACTGTTCGCGCTGCTTGGTGGTTACGCCGAAGCCGACCGGCAGGCCGGGCACGCCGCTGCCGGGCAGGCGGTCGGTGCCGAGGTTGGACCAGGCGAGCATGGACTGTGACATGGCGAAGCTGTCGCGCCGGGTGGCGAGAAAACGGACGCCGGGATGGTGGCTGCGGAGCGCGCGGATCAGGGCGAGGTCGGTCTGCGGCCAGATCGAGCGGGTGCCGTGCAGCATGCTCATCTCCGAGATCGCCTCGACATGCGGGATCAGCGCCAGCGGGTCGCCGGTTTCGAAAAAGCCCTGATAGAGCAGTTCGGCGACATAGGCGCCGACGCGGGCGGGGTCGCCGGCGTTGCGCTTGCGCAGGCGGTGGTCGGCGACGGTCAGCCCCGAGAGGCGCAGCGCCTTGGCGAGCGTTGTGGTGCCCGATTTCGGGAGGCCCAGGTTGACCGCCACCAGCGTCATGGGGCGAGGCCCAGCTCGGCCAGCAGGGCGGCCTCCTGCGGCGGCAGGCGGGGGGCGTTGCGCAGCCGGGCCTGAAGGGCGCGCATGTCGTCGCGCGCCAGCAGGGCGTCGCGGCGGGCGATGTGGGCGGCGACGCAGGCGGCGTGCAGGGCGGCGACCTCGGGGTCGGCCTTCAGCGCGGCGAGGGCCGCTTCGAGAGCGGGGAGGTGGCGGCGGATGCTGGTGTCTACATGCGCCGCATCGTTGCGTTCGCGCCAGTAGGTGTCGTCGAAGGCGCGGTGCTCGCGGTTGACGTCGCCCCGGTCGGTCTTGACCAGATAGCTGTCCAGACTGCGCAGCGCGTAGTGGTTCAGCGTGGCGAAGGCGCGCGCGCCCCGGGCGGGGAAGCGGCGCAGGCGGCGCGGGTTGGCGGCGCTGACAAAGCTTTCGGGCACCGGGCGGCCCGAGGCATCGGTCCATGCCGGCGAGGGCTGGCCGGATTTCACGAAGGGGCGGTGCGCGCCGTAATATTGCAGGGGAAAGTCGCGCCGGACCAGCGACTTGACCTCGATGGCGAGCTCGCCGCACCAGATGTCGGGGTTGTGGCTGCGGGCAAACTGGGCGATGACCGGGCGGTCTTCGAAGGTCTCGACCCCGTCGTTGGCGAAGAACTGGAAGGGGATCGAGATCGCCTGCGGATCGCCGCAGGCGGCGATCAGCGCGGGCAGGCTGTGATCGCCCGCGTGGATGTTCAGGAATTCGTCGACATCTGCAATCCAGACCCAGTCGGCCTGCGTCACGACGGTCTGCCGGCGCGCGTCCTTCAGCGCCTCCATCTGGTAGTTGCGCCCCTGTGCGGGGTTCGGCAGATGGACGAGGCCGCCGCGCGCGGCCAGCGCGTCGAGCAGGGCGTCGGTGCCATCGGTGCAGTCGTTGGAGTAGAACAGGAAGTCGGTCACGCCGATCAGGCGATGGAAGGCGATCCATTCCAGCAGGAAGGGGCCTTCGTTCTTGACGCAGGTCACGGCGGTGATCCGTAACCCGTCACGCTCCTGCTTCATCGTTGTCGCCCGCCCGCCGCGCCTGCACCCCGAGGGGGTTGGCGCTGTCATGTTGAACGATTCATGGCATTTCCCCCCGAATCCGTCAACCGAGGCCGGGCGCGGCGTGGCCCCATGGGCACGGTTGACGGCCCCTGCGGTTCGGTGTCCTGTGGGTGGAAGACGCGGGAGGGGACAGGATGCAGGTAAAGTCGATCGACGCCGTGCAGGCGATGCTGGGGGCGCAGGGCTATGTCTGCGGCCGGCCGCTGGCGACGGTGGTGTTCCTGGCGCTGCGCCTCGGGCGGCCGCTGTTCCTGGAGGGCGAGGCGGGCGTTGGCAAGACCGAGATCGCCAAGGCGCTGGCGGCGGCGCTGGGGCGACGGCTGATCCGGCTGCAGTGCTACGAGGGGCTGGATGCCTCGAGCGCGGTCTACGAGTGGAACTTTCCGGCGCAGATGGTGGCGATCCGCACCGCCGAGGCGGGCGGCGGCGCCGACCGCGAGGTGCTGAACCGCGAGCTGTTCGGGCCGGATTATCTGATCGAGCGTCCCCTGTTGCAGGCGATGCGCCCGGACGAGCATGGCGCGCCGGTACTGCTGATCGATGAACTCGACCGCACGGACGAACCCTTCGAGGCCTTCCTGCTGGAGGCGCTGAGCGATTTCCAGGTGACGATTCCCGAGCTGGGCACGATCAAGGCGCCCGAACCGCCCATCGTGATACTCACGTCTAATCGCACGCGCGAGGTGCATGACGCGCTGAAGCGGCGCTGCCTGTATCACTGGGTCGACTACCCGGATTTCGCGCGCGAGATGGAGATCCTGCGCGCCCGCGCCCCCGAGGCGGCGGAGCGCCTGAGCCGCGAGGTGGTGGCCTTCGTGCAGAAGCTGCGCACCGAGGATCTGTTCAAGAAACCGGGCGTGGCCGAGACCATCGACTGGGCGAAATGCCTGCTGGCGCTCGATGTCATCGCGCTCTCCCCCGAGGTGATCGCCGATACGCTGGGCGCGATCCTGAAGTATCAGGACGACATCCAGAAGCTGCAGGGGTCCGAGGCGAAACGCCTGCTGGACGAGGTGAAATCCTCGCTCGATCCCGCCTGATGCTTCCTCTTGCCCCAAATATCCCGGGGGTCCGGGGGCAGAGCCCCCGGCGCGTCTGATGGCGGAACATCTCCCGCTCTCGCTCCCCGACGACCCGAAGCTCGCCGCGAACATCACCCATTTCGCGCGGGCGCTCCGCAAGGCCGGGCTGCCGATCGGGCCGGGGCGGGTGATCGATGCGATCCGGGCGGTCGAGGTGGCGGGGTTCACCGAGAAGCGGGATTTCTACTGGGTGCTGCATGCCTGTTTCGTGAACCGGCCCGAGCACAGGGCGGTCTTTGCGCAGGTCTTCCGGCTCTACTGGCGCGATCCGCGGTATCTCGAGCACATGATGGCGATGATGCTGCCGGCGATCCGGGGGGTGCAGGAAGAGCGGCGCGCCGAGGCGGCCGAGAAACGGGCGGCCGAGGCGCTGCTGGACGGGATGCTGCCCGATGGCCCCGAGCCCGATGCGGGCGAGGACGAGACCACTATCGAGGTCGATGCCTCGGCCACGATGTCGGGGGAAGAGCGGCTGCGGACGCTCGATTTCGAGCAGATGAGCACCGCCGAGATCGCGGCGGCCAAGCGGATGCTGGCGCGGCTGACCCTGCCGGTGAAGCCGATCCCCTCGCGCCGGGGGATGGCCGCGCTGAACGGGCCAAGGGTCGACTGGCGCCGCACGCTGCGCGCCTCGATGCGGCAGGGCGGGGAGATACGGGACATCGCGCGGCTGACGCCCCGGCCGAAATGGCCCAATCTGGTGGTGCTCTGCGATATCTCGGGCTCGATGAGCCAGTATTCGCGAATGGTGCTGCATTTCCTGCATGCGGTGTCGAATGCCAAGGGACAGGGCTGGGCCAGGGTGCATGCCTTCACCTTCGGCACGCGGCTGACCAATATCACCCGCCATCTGCGCCAGCGCGATGTCGATGCGGCGCTGGCCGCGGCCGGGGCCGAGGCGCAGGATTGGGAGGGCGGTACGCGGATCGGCAGCTGCCTGCGCGCCTTCAACCGCGACTGGTCGCGCCGGGTGATGGGGCAGGGCGCGGTGGTGCTGCTGATCACCGACGGGCTGGACCGCGAGGATCCCGTGGCGCTGGCGCGCGAGATGGAGCGGCTGCATCTGTCGGCGCGGCGGCTGATCTGGCTGAACCCGCTGCTGCGCTGGGACGGCTTCGCGCCCCGGGCGCGGGGGATCGCGGCAATGCTGCCGCATGTCGACAGTTTCCGCGCGGGGCATTCCGTGGCGTCGATGGAGGATCTCGCTCGGGTGATCTCGCGCCCCGAGGACGTGGGCGAGAAGGCCCGGCTGATCGCGCTGCTGGCCGGCTGAATTCCGCCGGCTTTGGCGGCCTGCTTATATTCCGTGCAACCCGGGGTGACGGATGCGCGTTATCCCGGCGACCGAAGTATATGAAAGGATAGCGCGAGCCATGAATCGCTTTTTCAAATCGACCACGGCCCTGCTGACGGCGGCCTCCCTCGTTGTGACCGCGCCGGGGATGGCGCTGGCGCAGACCGCGACCCTGAACGTGACCCAGGAACAGATGGCGCAGATGAGCGTCGAGGAGCTGGTTCAGCTTCAGGCCGAGGTTCAGCAGGATACCTCGCTGTCCGAGGCCGAAAAGGCCGAACGTCTGGAAACCATCAAGGCCGAACTGAAAGAGGCCCGCAAGGCGAACCGGAAGGCGGAACGCAAGGCCGAGCGCCAGGCGGAACGTCAGGCGCAGAAGGCGGCGGAACAGCAGTCTGGCACCAGCGCGCAAACGGACGCTCAGGTGAGCGGACAGGCGCAGACCGGTGACACCACCACCGCGCCGGTGAACCCGGCCCCGGCGGCGGATGCGACGCAGACGCAGCAGACCCAGACGCAACAGCCTGCGCCGACTCAGCCGCCCGCGACGGATACGACGCAGACGCAGCAGACCCAGCAGACTGCGCCGACCCAGCAGCCTGCCCCGGCGCCAACTCAACAGACGCAGACGCAACAGCCGGCGGCGGACGCCGCAGCGCCGACCGCGGCTAAGTTGACGAAGGAAGAACAGCGCCGCGAGGAACGTCGGGCAGAGCGCCGTGCCGCGCGCAAGGCCGAGCGTGAGGCCGCGCGGGCCCAGGGCAATGTCCTGCCGGCGGATGCACAGGCGCAGGCCGATGTCGCCGCCGAGCAGGAGGCACAGGCCGCCGAAGTAGCCGCCACCGGCGATGCCGAAGGCAAAGTGACCACCGAGACGGTGACCGAGAACGAGGTGCGCAAGGCCGATCAGGAGTTCCAGACCGCGCCGGTCGCGACCGAGAAGTCCGGCCTTTCGAATACCCAGAAAGCCGCCCTGCTGGGCCTTGGCGCGCTGGCGGTGGGTGCTCTGCTGAAGAACGGCAACAAGGTCGTGTCGAATTCGGGCGACCGGGTGATCGTTCAGACCGACGAAGGTTATCGCGTGCTGAAGGACGATGACGTGTTGCTGCGCCAGCCGGGCAGCCAGGTGAAGACCGAGACCTTCTCGGACGGTTCGACCCGGACCCGCGTGGCCTATACCGACGGCACGCAGGTGGTGACGATCCGCGCCGCCGATGGCCGGGTGCTGCGCCGGACGAAGGTGCTGGCCGATGGCCGCGAGGTGCGCCTGTTCGACGACACCAAGGTGCGTCAGCCGGTTCAGGTTTCGCAGCTACCGCAGGTGCGTCCGAACACGTTCGATTATACCAATTCGGTGAGCGCGGACGATCTGCAGCGGGCGATGCTAGCGACCGGGGGCAACCCCTATGCGCGCAGCTTCTCGCTGGCGCAGATCCGCAACATCGACGCGGTGCGCAAGCTGGTGCCCGAGATCGCGGTGGAGAACATCAAGTTCAACACCGGGTCGTCGGCGATCAGCCCGGCCCAGGCGCAGGACCTGGCGGCGCTGGGCTCGGCAATCCGCGGGGCGATCCAGGCCAATCCGGCTGAGGTCTTCCTGGTGGAAGGCCATACCGATGCGGTGGGCAGCGCCGAGATGAACCTGGCCCTGTCGGATCGGCGGGCCGAAACGGTGGCGCTGGCGCTGACGCAATATTTCCAGGTGCCGCCGGAGAACCTGGTGGTGCAGGGCTATGGCGAGGCGGATCTGAAGGTGGCGACCTACAACGCCGAACAGGCCAACCGCCGCGTCGCGGTGCGCCGGATCACGCCGCTGCTGAACTGAGCAGTTTTCCCCCGGACCTAGTTCCCGGACTGGCCGCCCCTTAGGGGGCGGCTTTTTTCGTTTGCGCCGGGGGATGACACGGGCAAGTGGCGTGATTAGGTTGATATCCCCGTGACCGGGGCCGGGCCGCCGAATGGGGGAAGACACCGGCGCGGGGCGGCTTATACTGCGCGATGGGAGGGCCTCGACATGGATCGTTTCGACACTATTCCGGAAACCGCGCTGACCTGGTTTCGCGATGGCGTGGGCGCTGCGCTGGCGACCGTGGTGCAGACCTGGGGCAGCGCGCCGCGCCGGGTGGGCGCGCAGCTGGCCGTGGGCGGGGACGGGCGCATCGAGGGGTCGGTCTCGGGCGGCTGCGTCGAGGGCGCGGTGATCGTCGAGGCGATGGAAGCCATGGCCGACGGCAAGCACCGGATGCTGGAATTCGGGGTGTCCGACGAGGATGCCTTTGCCGTGGGGCTGGCCTGTGGCGGCACCATCCGGGTGCTGGTCGAGCCGGTGGGCAGCGCGCTGCCCGCGGCGATGCTGGGCGATCTGGTGGCGGCGCGGGCCGAGCGGCGGGCGGTGGCCTATGTGGTCGATACCGAGACCGGGGCGCGGTCGTTGACGAGCGAGGGCCACGGCGATCGGTTCCGCATGGACCGCTCGGGGTTCGAGGAGGACGGGACGACCTTTGTCGCCATCCACAATCCGCCGCTGCGGCTGATCGTGGTGGGCGCGGTGCATATCGCGCAGGCGCTGGTGCCGATGGCGCGGATCGCGGGCTATGACCCGGTGCTGATCGACCCGCGCGAGACCTTCGGGTCGGATTCGCGGTTTCCGGGCGAGACGATCCTGAACGACTGGCCGGACGAGGCGGTGGCGCAGCTGGGGCTGGATGCGCGCACGGCGCTGGTGCTGCTGACGCATGATCCCAAGATCGACGACCCCGCCATCGAGGCGGCGCTGCGCTCGCGCGCCTTCTATATCGGTGCGCTGGGGTCGACGCGGACCCATGCGAAGCGGGTGGAGCGGCTGACAGGGGCGGGGTTCAGCGAGGCCGAGATCGGGCTGATCCATGCGCCCATCGGGCTGGATATCGGTGCGGCGGGACCGGCGGAGATTGCTGTGTCGATCCTGGCCGAGATGACGGCGGTTCTGCGCGGGCGGGCCAAGTGAGGTTCGGGCCGGTTCCGGCGGCGGAGGCGGCCGGCGCGGTGCTGGCGCATTCGGTGCGGCTGGAGCGCGGGCGGCTGCGCAAGGGGCTGGTGCTGAGCGCGGCGGATGTGGATGCGCTGGTGGCGGCCGGGATCAACGAGGTTGTGGTCGCCCGGCTGGAGCCAGGCGATCTGGGCGAGGATCAGGCGGCCGGGCGCATCGCGGCGGCCCTAGTGCCCGACCCGGGCGCGGTGGGGCTGCGGGTGACCGAGCCGTTCACCGGGCGGGTCAACCTGGTGGCCGAGGGGCCGGGCGTGGCGGTGCTGGACGTGGCCGCCATCGAGGCGATGAACCATGTGCATCCGATGATCACTCTGGCGACCGTGCCGGCCTTCCAGCAGATGGAGGCCGGGGGGATGGTGGCGACGATCAAGATCATCTCCTACGCCGTGCCGGGCGCGGATGTGGACCGGGCGGCGGCGCTGGTGGGCGGGGCGATCCGGCTGGCGGCGCCAGTGCATCGCAGCGCGGGGCTGGTGGTGACGGATATTCCGGGCGGGCCGGACAACACCAAGGGCATTGCCGCGATCCGGGGGCGGGTCGAGGCGCTGGGCATGGAGCTGGCCGAGGTGCGCACGGTGCCGCATGAGACCGCGCGGCTGGCCGAGGCGCTGGGCGGGATCGGCGGGGAGATCGCGCTGATCCTGACCGGCTCGGCGACCAGCGACATCGACGACGTGGCGCCGCTGGCGGTGCGGGTGGCGGGGGGACGGGTGGAACGGTTCGGGATGCCGGTGGATCCGGGGAACCTTCTGTTTCTGGGACAGTTGGGAGAGCGACCCGTGATCGGCCTTCCGGGCTGTGCGCGCTCGCCCGCGCTGAACGGGGCGGACTGGGTGCTGTCGCGCGTCGCCTGCGGGATCGAGGTGCGGGGCGAGGATATCGCCGGCATGGGGGTCGGCGGGTTGCTGAAGGAAATCCCGACACGGCCGCAGCCGAGATCGGGGCGCAGGAGAGAGACGGAATGAAACTGCCCGAGGGGATGCGGATCCTGACGCCGGCCAAGGGGGTCTATGCCTATTACGACGGGCGGCTGCCGGGCTATCACTTTGCCGAGACGCCGAACTGGGTGGACGAGGGCGCGCTGACGCTGGGGATCGCGAGCTATGCGCTGGTCGCCGGGCATCAGGCGATTGTCTATGACACGCATGTGACGGTCGATCATGCGCGGGCGATCCGGAGGCATCTGGAGCGGCTGGGGGTCACGGACTTTACCGTGGTGCTGAGCCATCGCCATCTGGATCATGTGGCGGGGACCGAGGCCTTTGCCGATTGCCGGGTGATCACCAACGCGTTGACGGCGGCGCATCTGGAGCGGGACCGGGCGGCAATCGAGGCGGGGACGCTGGGCGGGCTGCCGGCGATTGCGCCGCTGGTGCTGCCGACCGAGACCTTCGAGGGGCAGATGGCGCTGACGCTGGGCGGCGAGCGGATCGAGCTGATCCAGCTGAACATCCACAGCGACGATGCCACGGTGCTCTGGCTGCCCGAGCGGCGGATCCTGCTGGCGGGCGACACGCTGGAGGATACGGTGACCTATGTGGGCGAGCCCGAAGGGTTCGACGCCCATCTGCGCGATCTGGCGCGGCTGAGCGCGCTGGGGCCGCTGCATATCCTGCCGAACCACGGCGATCCGGACGTGATCGCCAAGGGCGGGTTCGGCTCGGGGCTGATCGGGGCGACAGAACGCTATGTCGCGCTGCTGCGCTCGGGGCGGGCGCCGGAGTCGCTGGCCGAGGCGATGCCGCTGTTCGATACCGGAAAGGCCTGCCGGTATGCCGCCTGCTACGAGGCGGTGCACCGGGAGAATCTGGCGCGGGTGGCCGAGCTGGCGCAGTAAGCCCCCGCCCGAGGAGACGGGCGGGGGCGGCCGGCGCATAAGCGGGCCCCGAGGGAGGCCGGCGGCTCAGGCGCTGATGGCCAGGACCAGGACGGTCACCGAAACCGTATAGCACAGGCCGAAGATCAGCAGAAGGCAGGTGGCGGTGGACAGGCGCATGGGGAACTCCGTTCTGGCAGGTGTGGCCTGTCTGGCCCGATTCTGCCGCCGGGGTCTGTGAAACAGGTCACAAAGGCGGATCATTGCAGCACGCCCATCATTGGAGGACGAGCGCCATGCCGCTGAGCACCAGGCCGGCGCCCGCAATCTGCTGGGCGTTGAGGCCTTCCCCAAGCCACACGGCGATGCCGAGCACCAGCAGCGTCTCGATGGCGACGATGGCCAGGTACACCACGCTGAGGTGGCTGTTGCGGAGCAGCAGGATTTCGGCGCAGACGGCGGCCGCGAGGCCGAGGGCGACCAGCGCGGCAGCATGCGGGCTGATGCCGCCGGTGGCGAGTTTCATGCCGTAGGTGGCAACGGCATATCCGAGTGCGGTGAGACAGATCAGAATTGAAACGGTAAAGAAATTCAGATCGGACATTCAATTGTCCCTCCTTCCAAATGCATTTTAATAAAATGGGGTCGTACAATTCGCGCCGTCCCGGGATGCCGTAATGCAGCGGGGACGTCTATGGGCAGGATCACACAGGGATGCGGCGAAAGCAAGGCGTGACAAGCTGCCGCGCGGGTTCAAGATTCAGGTTCTCAACGCAGGACGGGCGTGCTTAACTCGGCCCAACGGAATGAACGGACGGGAGGCACCAATGGTTCAGGTACGCATGACGGTCAATGGCCGCGAGGTCAGTGGCGAGGTGGAGGGGCGCACATTGCTGGTGACGTTCCTGCGCGAAAATCTGGGAATGACGGGCACCCATGTGGGCTGTGACACGGCGCAGTGCGGCGCCTGCGTGGTGCATGTGGACGGGGCTTCGGTGAAGTCCTGCAACATGCTGGCGCTGGAAGCCGAGGGCGCCTCGGTTGCCACCATCGAGGGGCAGGCGGGTGCCGATGGCTCGCTGAACGCGATCCAGCAGGCGTTCCAGGATCACCACGGATTGCAATGCGGGTTCTGCACGCCGGGCATGGTGATGAGCGCGGCGGCGCTGCTGAAGGAGAATCCCAAGCCGTCCGAGGCCGAGATCCGGCACTATCTCGACGGCAACATCTGCCGCTGCACGGGATACCACAACATCGTCAAGGCGATCATGGCGGCGTCCGGTCAGGACGTGGCGATGGCGGCGGAGTGAACGGGGGCGGTGCGTGCACAGCACGCACCCTACGGCGATAATTCAGGGCGCGGCCGGGAGGGTCGCGCGGGGAGGATCAGACAATGCCCAAGGATCACGGCATCGGCGCCAGCCCGAAGCGGCGCGAGGACGTGCGGTTCCTGACGGGAGCCGGCAATTACACCGATGACATCAACCTGCGCGGTCAGGCCTATGTGCATTTCCTGCGCTCGGACGTGGCCCATGCGAAACTGGTGAGCGTCAACACCGAGGCGGCGTCGAAGATGCCGGGCGTCGTGCGCATTTTCACAGGCGCGGATTTCGAGGGCGTCGGGGGACTGCCCTGCGGCTGGCTGGTGACGGACCGGTTCGGCAATCCGATGCAGGAACCCGGCCACCCGGTGCTGGCGCGCGGCAAGGTGCGCCATGTCGGCGATCCGATTGCCGCCGTCGTGGCGGAGTCGCTGGCGCAGGCACGCGACGCGGCAGAGGCCATCGAGGTCGAGTTGGAGGAACTTCCGGCGGTGATCGACATGGCCAAGGCGCTGGAGGACGGCTCGGCCAAGGTGCATGACGAGCTGACCAGCAACCTCTGCTATGACTGGGGCTTTGTCGAAGACAACCGCGAGGCGGTGGACAAGGCGATCAAGGAAGCCGCGCATGTCACCACGCTGGAGCTGAAGAACCAGCGGCTGGTGGCCAATCCGATGGAGCCGCGGGTGGCGGTGGGCGACTTCAACCGCGCGAGCGGGGAGAGCACGCTGTACACCACCAGCCAGAACCCGCATGTGATCCGCCTGCTGATGGGCGCCTTCGTGCTGGGCATTCCCGAGCACAAGCTGCGCGTCGTCGCGCCGGATGTGGGCGGCGGCTTTGGCACCAAGATCTTCCACTATGCCGAGGAAGCCTTCTGCACCTTCGCGGCCAAGGCGATCAACCGGCCCGTCAAGTGGACCTCGTCGCGGTCGGAAGCCTTCATGAGCGACGCGCACGGGCGCGATCATGTCACGAAGATCGAGCTGGCGCTGGACAAGGACAACAACTTTACCGCGATCCGGACCTCGACGCTGGCGAACATGGGCGCGTATCTGTCGACCTTCTCGACCTCGGTGCCGACCTGGCTGCACGGGACGCTGATGGCGGGCAACTACAAGACGCCGCTGATCTATGTGAACGTGCGGGCGGTCTTTACCAATACGGTGCCGGTCGACGCCTATCGCGGTGCGGGGCGGCCGGAGGCGACGTTCCAGCTGGAGCGGGTGATCGACAAGGCGGCGCGCGAGCTGGGGGTCGATCCGATCGCGCTGCGGCGGCAGAATTTCATCACCGAGTTCCCCTATGCGACCCCGGTGGCGGTGGAATACGACACCGGCAACTATCACGGGACGATGGACAAGCTGGAGGAGATCGCCGACATCGCCGGTTTCGCCGCCCGCCGGAAGGCAAGCGAGGAGAAGGGCAAGTGGCGGGGCCTTGGCATCAACTGCTATATCGAGGCCTGCGGCATCGCGCCGTCGAACCTTGTCGGGCAGCTGGGCGCGCGGGCGGGTCTTTACGAGAGCGCGACGGTGCGGGTGAACGCGACCGGCGGGCTGGTCGTCATGACCGGGAGCCACGCCCACGGGCAGGGGCACGAGACCACCTTTCCGCAGGTGATCGCCGAGATGATCGGCATTGACGAGAGCATGGTCGAGATCGTGCATGGCGATACCGCGCGCACGCCGATGGGCATGGGCACCTATGGCTCGCGCTCGATTGCGGTGGGCGGCTCGGCCATGGTGCGGGCGGCCGAGAAGATCATCAACAAGACCAAGAAGATCGCCGCGCACCTGCTGGAGGCCTCGGAGGCCGACATTGAACTGAAGGACGGCAAGTTCTCGGTCGCGGGCACCGACAAGTCGGTCGACTGGGGCGCGGTCTGCCTGGCGGCTTACGTGCCGCACAACTATCCGCTGGCCGATATCGAGCCGGGGCTGGAGGAGACGGCCTTCTATGACCCGTCGAACTTCACCTATCCGGCGGGCGCCTACGCCTGCGAGGTCGAGGTCGACCCCGAGACCGGCAAGGTGACCATCGAGCGGATGATGGCGGCCGACGATTTCGGCAATATCATCAACCCGATGATCGTTGATGGTCAGGTGCATGGCGGGCTGGCGCAGGGGATCGGGCAGGCGCTGATGGAGAACTGCGTCTATGACAGCGACGGCCAGCTGCTGAGCGCAACCTACATGGACTATGCGATGCCGCGCGCCTCCGACCTGCCGAGCTTCGAGATCGACCATTCGAGCCAGACACCCTGCACGCACAACCCTCTGGGGGTGAAGGGCTGTGGCGAGGCGGGGGCCATCGGCTCGCCTCCGGCGGTGGTCAATGCGGTGATCGACGCCTTGCAGTCGGGCGGGTCGAAGGTGACGCATATCGACATGCCGATGTCGCCGGCGCGCGTCTGGGCGGCGATGAACGGGTGAGGCGGCGGCCGGGGGGTTCCACCCCCCGGACCCCCCGAGGTATTTGGAAACCAGAGAAGAGGCAGGGGGCGGGTCCCCCGACGATCTTCGGAAGGATGATGAGATGTACAACTTCGATTTTGTGAGGCCGTCGAGCGTGGCGGAGGCGGTCAAGGCGCTTGGCGACGAGGACGCGCAGGCGCTGGGCGGCGGGCAGACGCTGATCCCGACGCTGCGGGCGCGACTGGCGAGCCCCTCGACGCTGGTGAGCCTGTCGGGCATCGCCGAGATCAAGGGGATCCGGCAGGAGGGCGACAGCCTGGTGATCGGTGGCGGCACCACCCATGCCGCTGTCGCCTCGGGCGCCGGGGCCTACAAGGCGCTGGCCGACCTGGCGGCGCGGATCGGCGATCCGGCGGTGCGCAACCGCGGGACGATTGGCGGCAGCATCGCCAACAACGATCCCTCGGCCTGCTATCCGGCGGCGGCGCTGGGGTCAGGTGCGACCATCGTGACCAATGCGCGCGAGATCGCGGCGGACGATTTCTTTCAGGGGATGTTCACCACGGCGCTGGAGCCGGGCGAGATCATCACGGCGGTAAAGTTCCCGATCGCGCGCAGGGCGCGCTACGAGAAGTTCATCCAGCCGGCATCCCGCTTTCCTCTGGTCGCGGTCTTCGTCGCGCAATACGACGACGGCGTGCGGGTCGCGGTCACCGGCGCCTCGGAAGAGGGCGTGTTCCGCTGGGCGGATGCCGAGGAGGCGCTGAACAAGGAATTCCGCACCGATGCGCTGATGGACCTGAAGGTGCCGGCGGACGGGATGATCGGCGACCTGCACGGGACCAAGGAATATCGCGCGCATCTGGTGGGGGTGATGACCAAGCGGGCGATCGCCGCGGCGGCCTGAGCAATTCTTGACGGGATTTGGAGGGGCGCTCCTTGCGGGGCGCCCTTTTTCATCGGGCGGACCGCGGGGCGAGGCCCGTCGCGCGAAAAGCAATGGGCGCCGCGGGGCGCCCATGTCTCGTATCCGGATCTTTGCGGAAATGGCGGGGCGGGGCCCGCCCACCGCCGGAAAAATTACTTGTTCGGCAAGGGGCCGATCAGCATCACCATCTGGCGGCCTTCGAGGCGCGGGAAGTTCTCGACCTTGCCCACCTCCTTGGTGTCCTCGGCCACCCGTTCCAGCAGTTCCCGGCCCAGGTTCTGGTGCGCCATCTCGCGGCCACGGAAGCGCAGGGTGACCTTCACCTTGTCGCCGCCTTCGAGAAACTTGAAGACCGAGCGCATCTTGACCTCGTAGTCATGCGTGTCGGTGTTCGGGCGGAACTTGATTTCCTTGATCTCGATGATCTTCTGTTTCTTGCGCGCTTCGGCCTCGCGCTTCTGCGTCTCGTATTTGTATTTGCCGAAATCCATGATCTTGCACACGGGCGGCGCGGCGTTCGGCGAGATCTCGACAAGGTCGAGGCCTGCCTCGGCGGCCATTTCCATCGCCCGGGCGGGTGAGACGACGCCCACATTCTCGCCATCGGCGCCGATCAGGCGGATTTCGGGGGCACGGATCTTGTCGTTGATGCGCGGGCCGGTGTCGCGGGTCGGCGGCGCATTGTGGGGTCTGCGGGCTATGGAATCAATCCTTTGCTGTTCTCTGTCTAGGGGCGCAAGGTAACTATCGCGCGGGTTCGGTTCAAGTCGCATTCGCCGCGAGAGGCGGTCAGGCGGGACGTCTGGAAGCCCATTCTCCAAGGATCAGGACGCCCAGCGCGGCAATCGCGCCGAGGCAGGCGGCCAGGCCGAGCGCGTCGAGGCCGCGGGCGGCGAGGATGGCGCCGCCGGCCCAGCTGCCAAGGGCAGAGCCGATGTAGATGCCGGCGGCGTTGAGCGCGAGCAGGACCGAGGCGCGGCCCGGGTCGAGGGTGATCAGGCGCATCTGCTGCGGGGCGTTGAAGGACCAGCCGAAGGCGGACCAGGCGAAGCCCAGAAAGAACAGCAGGGCGGCGGGCAGCGGCAGGTAGGAGAACCAGGGCAGCAGGGTCGCTTGCACGAGGGTCAGCAAGCCGAGGGTGCGGGCGGGGCCGATGCGGTCGCAGAGCCAGCCGCCGAGCAGGTTGCCGGCGACGGCGCCGAAGCCACAGGCGAGCAGGTAGGCGGTGATGCCGTCGCGGCCGAAGCCCATGCGGGTGCCGAGCAGGGGGGAGATATAGGTGAAGACGACATAGGTCGCGCCGGTGAAGACGCAGGTGAAGAGCAGGGCGATGAGGAGGCGCGGGCTGACCAGGGTGCGCCCGAGATCGCCGAGCGAAACCGGCGGCACGCGCAGGCCGGCAGGCACCCGGAACCAGATCAGGGCGACGAAGGGCAGCGAGAGCAGCGCGACCAGCGCGAAGGCGGCGCGCCAGCCGAAGGTATAGGCGATGAAGCCGCCGGCCGGAACTCCGGCGACCTGCGAGAGGGTGAGGCCGAAGAAGACCGCCGAGAGCGCGGAGGCCCGGCGTTCGGGCGCGCTGAGCGTGGCGGCGACGCCGGCGGCCACCGGGGTGAGCAGCCCGGCCCCGGCGGCGGCCAGGACGCGGCTGGCGAAGAGCGTGTCGGGGCCGGGAGCCAGCGCGGCGATCAGGTTGGCGAGCGCGAAGATCGCCATGCCGAGGGCGAGCACGCGGCGGCGCCCGATGCGGCCGGTGAGGGCGACCAGCAGCGGCGAGAGCAGCGCGTAGCCGATGGCGTAGAAGATCATCAGCCGGCCGGCGGTGGCGGGGTCGATGCCCAGATCCTCGGCCACGGGCGCCAGCGCGCCGATCACCATGAAGGCGCCCATGCCGATGACGAAATTGGCCGCGGAGAGCAGCGGGATGACGAGTCGGGACGCGGTGTCAGGGGGCATTGGAACTCGGGCAAGGGGCAATGCCCTGGGCACCGCCGCCCGACCCTAGGCGCAGTTGCGGGCCGCGCCAACAGGAAAGCTGCGGCTGGCGATCAGCCGACAAAGGCCTTTTCGACCACGTATTCCTTGGGGTCGGAATTGGCGCCTTCGCGCAGGCCGAAGGATTCGAGCACATCCTTCATGTCCTTGTTGAAGGCGAGGCTGCCGCAGACCATGCCGCGGTCGGTCTCGGGCGTGATCGGGTCGATGTTCAGGTCGCGGAAGACGGTGCCATCGGTCAGCAGCGTGGTGATGCGGCCCATGCGCGGGCTTTGTTCGCGCGTCGTCGTCGGGTAGTAGAGCACCTTGTCGCCGACCATCTCGCCGATCAGCGGGTCGTCCTTGAGGCTGGCGACCAGACGGCGGCCGTATTCCAGTTCGGCCACGTCGCGGCAGGTGTGGGTGACGATGACCTGGTCGTATTTCTCGTAAGTTTCGGGTTCGCGCAGCAGCGAGGCGAAGGGCGCGAAGCCGGTGCCGGTGGCGAAGAACCAGATGCGCTTGCCGGGCAGGAGGGCATCATGCACCAGCGTGCCGACTGGTTTCGGGCGCAGGATGATCTCGTCGCCCACCTGGATGTGCTGGAGGCGCGAGGTGAGCGGGCCGTCCTGTACCTTGATCGAGTAGAACTCGAGTTCGTCGTCCCAGGCGGGCGAGGCGATGGAATAGGCGCGCAGCAGCGGTTTGCCGTTGTCGCCCAAGAGGCCGATCATCACGAATTCGCCCGAGCGGAAGCGCAGCGATTGCGGCCGCGTCACGCGGAACGAGAACAGACGGTCCGTCCAGTGGTGGACCTCGGTGACGGTCTGGGCGTCGGGAAGGTGGGCGGGCTTGACGGGGCTGGATTGGGTCACGGCGCGGTTCACTGGGGTCATTTCGGTCATATGCATTCGCCCGGCCTTATCGGCGGGCGCCTCTCAACTAGTCCTTGATCGAAGTCAGGGAAAGGAAATTATCCGCGCAGGCGGTTCTGATAGCTGTGCGCGCGCCAGTCGGCGCGGGCGAGCCACTGGTCCTGCGGCTGGCGGGCGGCGAGGGTTTCGTCGATCTCGACCTCGTCGAAACCGGCGCGGCGGGCCATGGCATACTGGTCGGCGATGACGTGGCCCTGCGCCCGGAGGCGGCCCTTGTATCCGGCGAGGCGGAGGCGGCGGGCAAGGGTAAAGCCGCGCCCGTCGGCGAAGCTGGCGAAGGGGATGCGGATCAGCGGGGCGCCGAGATGCCCGGCCAGCGTGGCTGGGTCGGTGTCGACGGGCAGGTCGAGGACCGGACCGGTCCAGTCGTCGGAGGTGAAGCCACGGTCGGTGACGATGATGCTCATGGTTGCGGTCCTCTTACCACGCGGCCATTCACGAAGTGGATGCCGCATTCGTCCTTTGCCGTGTTGCGCCAACGGCCTGCGCGGGGATCCTCACCCGGTTTGACCGCCGAGGTGCAGGGGGCGCAGCCGATCGAGGGGTAGCCGCGCGCGACCAGCGGGTGACGCGGCAGGCGGTTTTCCTCCATGTAGGCGCGCACGTCCTCGGGCGCCCAATGGGCCAGCGGGTTGACCTTGATGCGGCCTGTGCCCGGCTCGGCTTCGAAAAAGTCGAGCGCGGCGCGGGCGCCGGTCTGGAAGCGCTTGCGCCCGGTAATCCAGCCGTCGAAGGCGGCGAGCGCGGCGTTCAGCGGTTCGGTCTTGCGCAGGGCGCAGCAGGCGTCGGGGTCGCGCTGGTGCAGCGTGCCGTCGGGATCCTGCGCGAGGTCGGCGGCGCGGACGATCTGGAGGTTCTTCAGGCCCAGGCGCTCGCTGACCTCGTGCTGGTAGAGCAGGGTTTCGGCGAAAAGCATTTCGGTGTCGATGAAGAGCACGGGAACGGCCTGGTCGATCACCGCGGCCATATGCAGCAGCACGACGGATTCGGCGCCGAAGCTGGAGACGAGCGCGATGCGGCCCGCGTCGTGCAACGCGCCGTGCATCACCTGCGTCGCCGAATGGTGGCGGAAGCGGGCGTTCAGCGCGGCGACACGTTCGGCGAGAGCCGGGTCGACCGCCCCCTGGCCGGGGCGGTCGAGCGGGGCGAGGTGGGCATCAAGCGGCATCGGCCTGGGCCTCTTCGGGATAGAGCGCGGCCTTGAAGGGCGCGGCGCCAAGCCGGCGGTAGGCGGCGAGGAAGGTTTCCCCGCGCGACTGGCGCAGGTCGAGGTAGGCCAGCACGAGCCGTTCGATGGCGGGCACGATCTCGTCCGCGGAGAAACCGGGGCCGGCGCGTTCGCCGATGGCCGCGGTCTCGGTCGCGTCGCCGCCGAGCGTGATCTGGTAGTTCTCGACGCCCGCCCGGTCGAGCCCGAGGATGCCGATATGGCCGACGTGGTGATGGCCGCAGGCGTTGATGCAGCCCGAGATCTTGATCTTGAGCGGTCCGACGTCGTGTTCGAGCTTGAGCTCGTCGAAACGGGTGGCGATCTCCTGCGCGATCGGGATCGAGCGGGCGGTGGCCAGCGCGCAGTAATCCATGCCGGGGCAGGCGATGATGTCCGAAATCAGACCGACATTGGCGGTGGCCAGTCCGTTTTTGGACAGGATGGCGTGGACCGCCGGCAGGTCGGACTTGTGGACATGGGGCAGGATGACGTTCTGTTCGTGGCTGATGCGCAGTTCGTCATGGCCGAAACGCTCGGCCAGATCGGCCATCACGCGCATCTGCTCGGCGGTGGCGTCGCCCGGGGTGGCGCCGTGGGCCTTGAGGCTGATCGTGACGATGGCATAGCCCGGCGCCTTGTGGGGCGCGAGGTTGGTGTCGGCCCAGGCGCGGAACACCGGATCGGCCTTGTGGAAGGCGTCATAGGCATCGGTCGGGGCGGTCTTGAAGGCCGGGTTGGCGAAGGCGGCCTCGAAACTGGCGAGCAGCTCCTGGTCGACCCCGGTGAAGGCGGCGCGGCGCTCGAGGAAGGCCTCTTCCACCAGGTCGCGGATCTTCTCGATGCCGTTTTCGTGCACCGTGATCTTGATGCGCGCCTTGTATTTGTTGTCGCGCCGGCCAAGCAGGTTGTAGACCGCCAGCACGGCTTCGAGATAGGGCAGCAGGTCGGCCCTGGGGAGGAAGTCGCGGATGACCTGGCCGATCATCGGGGTGCGGCCGAGGCCGCCGCCGACGATGACCTCGAACCCCGGCTCGCCATCGCGGCGGAGCATGCGCAGGCCGATGTCATGGGCGCGGGTCACGGCGCGGTCGGTCTCAGCGCCGGTGATGGCGATCTTGAACTTGCGGCCCAGGAACTGGAATTCGGGGTGGTCGGTGGACCACTGGCGGATCAGCTCGGCCACGGGGCGGGGGTCGGCGATTTCGTCCGCCGTGGCCCCAGCGAAATGGTCGGCGGTGGTGTTGCGGATGGTGTTGCCGCTGGTCTGGATCGCGTGCAGCCCGACCTCGGCCAGGGCGTCGAGCATGTCGGGGATGTCGCGCAGGCGCGGCCAGTTATACTGGATGTTCTGGCGGGTGGTGAAATGGCCGTAGCCCTTGTCCCACTTTTCGGCCAGCAGGGCGAGCTGGCGCATCTGCGCGCCGTTCAGCGTGCCATAGGGGATCGCGACGCGCAGCATGTAGGCATGCAGCTGGAGGTAGACGCCGTTCATCAGGCGCAATGGCTTGAACTCGTCCTCGGTCAGCGCGCCGCTGATGCGGCGGTCGACCTGGGCGCGGAACTGGGCGTTGCGTTCGGCGAGGAAAGCTTTGTCGAAGTCGGAGTAGCTGTACATCTGGGTATCCTCAGGCCTGAGCGGCCTGCTTGCCGTGGAAGTAGTTGGAGGGGCCGGTGGCGCGGAAGGCCTCGCGGAAATGGGCCGGCGCGGGGCCATTGGCGCTGAGCTTCACCTCGGCGAGATAGGCACCGACGGCGATGCCGGGCTGCTGGATTGCCGCGCGCAGGCGGGAGTCGGCGGTGGGTTCGTCGCGGATCACCTCGGCCTCGGCCAGATCGCGGGTCCAGTCGCCGCTGGCGGTCTGGTAGATCACGTCGCCCAGCAGCAGGTCATTGGCGGTGACGACTTTCGGCGTGTAGGGGCGGGACATCAGGCAAGTTCCTTGTGGAGAGCTGGCAGGGCCTGTGCCGCGGCACGCGGGGCAAGGCCGAGGAAGGTGAGTGCCGGGCCGGTCATGGCGGCGCTGGTCAGGTCGGCGGGCAGGGTGGCGAGCGTGCTGGAGAGCACGCGCTGGTCGGGGCGCGAGGCGTTCTCGATCACCGTCACCGGGGTGGCGCGGTCGGCGCCGTGCATCAGCAGGCGACCCTGGACGAAGCGGGCTGCCTTCTTGCCCATGTAGATCGCGGCGACCTCGCCCGGGCGGGCGAGCGCGGCCCAGTCGTGGTCGGCGAAGCCCGCCACGTCGTGGCCGGTGAGGAAGCGGACCGAGGCGTTGCGGCCCCGGCGCGTCAGGCTCTGGCCGATGGCGGCGACGGCGGCCGAGGCGGCGGTGATGCCGGGGACGATATGCCAGGCGACGCCGGCGGCGTCGCAGGCGTCGATCTCTTCGTCGAGGCGGCCGAAGACGGTGGAGTCGCCGGATTTCAGGCGCACGACCTGGGCGCCGGTGCGGGCGTGTTCGATGAGCAGCGCGTTGATGCGGTCCTGCGAGGTCGAGGGGCCGAAACCTTCCTTGCCGACGTTGATCATCAGCGCCTCGCGGCGGGCGAGGTCGAGGATGGTGGGGGTCACGAGACGGTCGTGGATCACCACATCGGCGGTGTCGAGCGCGCGGCGGGCCTTGAGCGTCAGCAGGTCGGGATCGCCGGGACCGGCGCCGACGAAGGCGACGTGGCCGGGACGGGCAGCCTGATCCATGTGCCGGGCGAGGAGGTCCTGCAGCGCCGCCTGTGCGCCGGATTCGCCGCGTTCGGCGAAGGCCCGGGCGCCTTCGGGGCCGTAGTAGTCGGACCAGAAGTCGCGGCGCGGGCGGCCGTGGGGCAGCGCATCGGCCAGCGCGCGGAAGGCCTTGCCGATGCGGGCGAGCGGGCCGAGCGCGGCGGGCAGGCGGGATTCGATATCGGCCTTGAGCGCGCGGGCGAGCACGGGGGCCGCGCCCTCGGTGCCGATGGCGATGGTGACGGGCGCGCGGTCGACGATGGCGGGGGTGATGAAGGCGGAGGCGTCGAGGTTGTCGACCACGTTCACCAGCACGCCGGCGGCGCGGCCGAGGGCGGCGGTGCGGGCGGCCTGCGCTGCATCCTCCTCGGCGGCATAGGCGAGAGTGACGCCGGTGAAATCGGCGGCCTCGGGCGCGCGGCGCCGGAGGGCCAGGTTGCCGGCCTCGGCCCAGCCTTCGATCTCGGGGGCGGGATCGGTCGCGAAGACGGTGATCGCTGCGGGGGTCTTGAGCAGGAGGCGCAGCTTGGCAAGCGCGGGTTCGCCGCCGCCCGAAAGCAGGACGCGGGCGCCGGCGAGGCTGACGAAGATCGGGAAATGGTTCATGACGAGGCGCCCCGAGGCTGTTTGACTTGGGGGTGAATATAGGAAATATTCCCGCATGAAGGCCATATGCGCGGCCAAATAAGGACGTTTGTTCCATTGGAGCGCGCGAATGGAACGCCCGGCCTGCCAGAAGGAGCTTTGCGGGAATGTCAGTGCGGATCGACGAAACCGACCGGAAAATTCTTATCGAGATGCAGCGCGATGCCAGCCAGTCGCTGGACGATATCGCGCGGGCCGTGGGCAGTTCCAAGACCCCGGTCTGGAACCGAATCCGCAAGCTGAAGGAGGCGGGCGTCATCGGCCAGCAGACCGTGATGCTGGACGCCGAGGCGCTGGGGTTCGAGGCCTGCTTTTTCGTGCTGATCCGCACCTCGGCGCATGAGGCGGAGTGGCAGAAGCAGTTCCTGAACGCGATCCGCGCGCGCCCCGAGGTGCTGGAGGCGCATCGGCTGGCGGGGGATATCGACTATATCCTGAAGGTGCGGGTGAAGAACGCGCGGGCCTATGACACCTTCTATCAGGCGCTGATCTCGGAAGTGCGGGTGCATAACGTGACCGCGCTGTTGTCGATGGAAGAGATCAAGTCGACCACGATGCTGCCGCTGGAGGCCTGAGGGAGGGGGCGCCGCCCCCTCTTGGCCTGCGGCCAATTCACCCCGGAGGTATTTGGGAACCAGAGAAGGGGCTAGCGGCGCGCCCATGCCGCGAGCGTGGTCGCGAGGTCGCCGTAGCCGGTGAAGCGGCGTTCGAAGGCGAGGTTCAGGCGGTCGGCGCAGGCGCGGGCGCGTTCGGTCAGGGCGGGGTCGTCGGTCTGGGCCTGGTAGACGAGTTTGGTGTAATTGCTGAAATACATTTCGATCAACTCGGGGTGGCGGTCGAGGCCGAGGGGTTTCCAGACGAAGGCGTCGAACTGGCGGGCGAGGAAATCGGTCAGGTAGAAGGCGGTGATCTCGTCGTCATGGGCGGCGAAGGCGGCGTTGCCTTCGAAGAAGGCGTAGCAGTGGGGGCCTTCGACCATCTCGACCCCGAGGCGGGCGCAGGCGGCCGCGAGCAGCCCGCCGGTGCCGCAGTCGGCGTAGACGACGAAGATGCGGTCGTAGGCGGCGCGGTGTTTTTCCACCGTCGCCTCGACCGCTTCGGTGATCCTTTCCGGGTGGTTGTGGAGGATCGCGGGAAGGCAGGTGATGTCCATATGGGACCAGCCGTTGCGCTCTTTCAGCGCGACGATCTCGCGGGCCAGCGCGCCGCAAGCGATCAGCAGCAGCCGGCCGCGATGGGCGGGGTCGAGTCCCTCGTAGGTCAGTGTGGCGGCGTCGGGCAGGTCTGACACAAATCTAACCTCTGCGTGTGGCGGTGACGCACATCTTGCGCGCGCGCCCCGCGCCGCGCCAGATCGTGGTGCAACAAGGATACAAGGGGAGTTCTACCATGACCACCGCAACCGCTTCGCGCCTGCCTTCGGCCGGCATCGCCACCCTGGGGGTGATGTTCATCGCGGGCTTTTTTGCCACCATCGCCTTTGATCTCTGGGGCCAGCTGATCAGCCCGGGCCTGGGGTTCGCCAACCTGTCGCCGCATGGGCTGGCGCGCAGCCTGCTGGAGCGTCTGGGCCTGCCGAGCGGCGATTTCGCCGGCTATTTCGTGCATTTCTATCTGGTCGGGCTGATCGGCTATCCGATCGGCTGGCTGTTCGTCTTCCGCCCGCTGTGGCGTTCGGTCATGGGCGCGCGGTTCGGCTGGTTTGTGCCGTCGGCCATCTATGGGTTCGGCCTCTGGGTCTTTGCCATCGGCGGGATCACCGCGATTGCCGGGCTGCCGCTGTTCCTGGGGTTCACCGGAATCGCCTGGGTCGCGCTGGTGGGGCACGTTCTGTACGGGATCGTGCTGGGCTTTGTGGTCGACCGGATCGAATGAGCAGGGCGCGCCCGCGAGGGCGCGCCGCCCGGTCAGGCGTTCATGCGGTTGTGCTTGCGGCCGACGAAATGCTTGGCCGTTTCCACCGCCACGGCGGCGTCGCGGCAATAGGCGTCGGCGCCGATGGCCTTGCCGAATTCCTCGTTCAGCGGGGCGCCGCCGACCAGCACGATGTAGTCGTCGCGCTTGCCCTGTTCGACCAGCGTGTCGATCACCACCTTCATGTAGGGCATGGTGGTCGTCAGCAGGGCGGACATGCCGAGGATATCGGGCCCTTCGCGTTCGAGCGCGTCCAGGTATTTCTCGACCGAGTTGTTGATGCCGAGGTCGACCACCTCGAAGCCGGCGCCTTCCATCATCATGCCGACGAGGTTCTTGCCGATGTCATGAATGTCGCCCTTGACCGTGCCGATCACCATCTTGCCGACGCGGGGCGCGCCGGTTTCGGCGAGCAGCGGCTTGAGGATGGCCATGCCGCCCTTCATCGCGTTGGCCGCCAGTAGCACCTCGGGGACGAAGAGGATGCCGTCGCGGAAGTCGGCGCCGACGATGGTCATGCCGCCCACCAGCGCCTTGGTCAGCACCTCGTAGGGCTGCCAGCCGCGTTCGAGCAGGATGTTCACGCCTTCCTCGATCTCTTCCTTGAGACCGTCGTAAAGGTCGTCGAACATCTGCTGGACCAGTTCCTCGTCGTCGAGTTCCGACAGGATGATCTCGTCATCTTCCGACATGCGTTTTATTCCTTGCATTTGGGCCGGGACGGGACCCCGGGCGGGATAAGCGCACTTTTGGCGAAAGGCCGAAGCGCGGACTGCGATAATTGCGACACTGGCCGCATCTGTTCCGACCAAAGGCCATATAGGCGGCCGGGGCGGGCTTGTGTATGTTCCGCCTTTGTTCTAGTTTGAGCCATGTCTACCGAGTTGCCCATCGATCCGGCGCGGCGCCGCGCGCGCGGCGCGGCCAGCAATGCCCCCGGCCGGTTCGAGCCGGGGCGGAGCCGGGAGCCGGACGGCTGGGACCTGCCCGAGGAGCTGCCGAGCCTGCGCACCGAGGTGCGCATCGAGGTGCCGCGCAGCGTGATCACCTACAACCGCTCTCCCGATCTGCCGTTCGACCGGTCGATCAACCCCTATCGGGGCTGCGAGCATGGCTGCATCTACTGCTTTGCCCGGCCGAGCCATGCCTATCTGGGGCTGTCGCCGGGGCTGGACTTCGAGACGCGGCTGATCGCCCGGCCCGAGGCGGCGCGGGTCCTGGAGCGCGAGCTGGGGTCGAAGGCCTACCGGGTCGCGCCGATCGCGATCGGCACGAACACCGACCCCTATCAGCCGCTGGAGCGGGACATGGGCATCGCGCGGGCCTGCCTGGAGGTGCTGGCCGAATGGGGGCATCCGGTGGCGATCGTCACCAAGGGCACGCTGATCGAGCGCGATCTGGACATCCTGGCGCCGATGGCCGCCCGCGGGCTGGTGCGGGTCGGTATCTCGCTGACGACGCTGGACGCCGGGCTGGCCCGCCGGATGGAGCCGCGTGCGCCCGCGCCGGCGCGGCGGCTGGCGGTGATCCGGCGGCTGAGCGAGGCCGGGATCCCGGTGCGGGTCATGGCCTCGCCCCTGGTGCCGGGGCTGACCGATCACGAGCTGGAGGCGCTGCTGGCCGCCGGGCAGGAAGCCGGTGCTGTGGCGGCGAGCTGGATCATGCTGCGGCTGCCGCGTGAGGTGTCGGCACTGTGGCAGGAGTGGCTGGCCGAACATGCGCCGGGCAAGGCGGCCCGGATCATGGCGCGGCTGCGCGAGATGCACGGCGGCAAGGATTACGATCCCCGCTGGGGGCACCGGATGCGGGGGGAGGGGGAATATGCCGAGATGGTCGGCCGCCGGTTCAGGGCGGCGGTGCGGCGGCTGGGGCTGGATGCGCCGAGCCCGCCGCTGCGCTGCGACCTGTTCGGGCCGCCGGCGCGGCCGGGCGATCAGCTGAGCCTGTTCTGAGGCCGTTTCGCGGGGCATGAGATGCTCCTCTCCGGCGCCTCGCGCGCCGTGGGGCGGTTAGCTGCGGTGGCGGCGGCCGCGGTCGCGCCGGGGCGCGCCGGCATCGGCGCCGGTGCCGTCGCTGGCCGAGGTGAAGGGGCCGAGGGCGGCGACGATCTGGTCGAGCGTCGGCGGTTCGTGCCGGGGGCGGCTGTCGAGCGCCTCGCGCATCAGGCGCAGGTGCTCGGGCATGGTGCCGCAGCAGCCGCCGATGATCTTCGCGCCGCAGTCGCGGGCCATGGCGGCGTAATCGGCCATCAGCGCGGGGGTGCCGTCATAGTGGATGTGGCCTTCGACGTATTTCGGGATTCCGGCGTTGCCCTTGGCGATGATCGGGCGGCCGGTGCCCTGGGCAGCGAAACCGAGGACGGTGCGCAGCAGGTCAGAGGCGCCGGTGCCGCAGTTCGCGCCATAGGCGAGCGGGGCCGGGTCGAGCGTTTCGACCATCTGGGCCATGGCGGCCGAGGTGACGCCCATCATGGTGCGCCCGGCGGTGTCGAAGCTCATCGTGCCGCACCAGGGCAAGCCGGTGAGGGCGAAAGCCTCGGCCGCGGCGCGGTATTCCTCGGGGGCGGAGATGGTTTCGAGCCAGAGCACGTCGACGCCGCCTTCCTTCAGGCCGTCGGCCTGTTCGTGGAACATCTCGACGGCGAGGGCGTGCGAGAGGGCGCCGACGGGTTCCATGATCTCGCCCGTGGGGCCGACCGAGCCGGCGACGACGACCTTGCGGTCGAGCCTGTCGGCGACCTCGCGGCCGAGTTCGGCGCCGACGCGGTTCAGCTCGCGCACGCGGTTCTGGGCGTTGTGCAGCTTGAGCCGGGCTGCGGTGCCGCCGAAGGTGTTGGTCAGGAACAGGTCGCTGCCGGCATCGACCGCGCCCTTGTAGAGCTGGGTGATGTTCTGCGGCGCATCGGTGTTCCAGAGTTCCGGCGCCTCGCCGGCCTGGAGGCCCATGGCAAAGAGATTGGTCCCGGTGGCGCCGTCGGCGAGAAGCACATCGCGGCTGGCCAGCAGTTCGGAAAGCAGATCGCCCATTGTGATGTCGCTCCAACGCAGTTCGGCCGGCGAAGCCGGCGCATGTTCGGCGTGGTCTGTCATGGCGCCGGGCGCATGGCAAATCCATTCTGCTCAACATCTTCATGAATCGCCTGCGGGGACGGGGAAGCCGCGGGGCCGGGCCAGAAGATCGTGCGAGCAAGATCGGCGGCGGCCAGGGCCAGGGCCGGGGCGTCGGGCGCGGCGAGGTAGAGCGGCTCCCACCGGGGGGCGAAGCTGGCCTTGAACTGCGCGAGCCCGCTGCCGCTGTCGCGCGAGAGGCGGTGGTCTGGGACGGCGGCGAGCGACAGGCGCGGCACGCCGGCAGCGGCGGCGGCGCGGATGGCGGCGGTGATGAGCGCATGCATGACTCCATCGGGCAGGCCGGGCTGCCAGCGCATCAGGTCGAGGCACCATTCGCTGGAGGTGGCGTGCAGGGTGACAAAGGCGCGGGCCTCGCCGTTCAGGCGGGCGACGAAAATCTCCTGCCCCTGGATGTAGTCGGCGCAGAAGCGGCCCATCGTGGTGCCGCGCGCGCGGCCGCGGTCGGCCTGCCAGGCGGTGTCTATGGCGGTCAGCGCGGCGAGGGGCGGGGCGGAATCGCGGGTGATGGTGAGGCCCCCACGCTCGGCATGGCGCAGCTTGCGGCGCAGCTGGCGGTGGCGCGGGGTGGAGAGGTCGAAGCGGGCGGTGTCGATCACCGCCTCGCGCGCGATGCGCTGCACCTTCCAGCCGGCGCGGCGGGCGAGAGCGGCGCTGCGGGCGCCGCATTTGTAGAGGCAGGCGATGCGGTTGGCGCTGCGTGCGGTGACCCAGAGCAGGTTCAGCACCTCGGGCATAGGGCCGGAGATCGGATCGAAGATGCCGGCGATCAGCTGCGGCGTGCGGATCGCGGCCACCGCCGCATCGCCGGCGCAGAGGATCTGCCCGCCCGACTGGCGGATCACCGCGGTTTCGGCGCGCAGCAGGTTGGCGGGCAGGCTGGTGGCGGTGGCGGCGGTTTCGGCCATCGCCGGGCCAAAGGGCCGACGCAGCAGCACCGCCCCGGCGATCAGCGCCGGCAGGGCGAAATAGACCAGGCGGAAGCCGATGACGCCGGCAATCACTTGCGCCTCGGTTCCCGCAGGCAGCAGCAGGATCAGCGTCAGCTCGAAGGGGCCGAGGCCGCCGGGCGTGCCCGAGATGAGGGCAGAGCCGAGGGCGACGAGATAGGCCGGGAAGACGGCGGCCCAGGTGAGGCTCGCGGTCTCGGGGATCAGAACGGTGAGGGCCAGCGCGGCGAAGGCAGTGTCGATCACCGTCCAGAGCGCAATGCCGGCCAGCGCCGGGAGCGTCGGGAGGGTGAGTCGGAAGCGGCCGATGCGGATGACCGGCAGGCAGAAGGCGAGGCCCAGCAGCAGTGGCAGGACCAGCAGGCCGCAGACGGGCAGCCAGGGCCGGGCGGGCCAGGGCGTGTCGAAGAGCGAGACCAGCCCGATCAGCGCGGCGAGTGCGGTGAGGAAGGAGACGGCGACGAAGACGGTGAGCCGCACCGCGTCGCGCCAGCGCAAGCCGGGCAGCAGGCGCCAGCGCGCGAAGCTGCCGGTCAGCAGGCCGAAGCCGACCGCCTGGGAAAAGGCGATGGCGCAGGCGCCGGAGCGGCGGGCGGTGCGGGTTAGTACGCCGGTGGCGAGGTGGCGGTGGGCGACCGCGTCATAACGCCCGATGGCCCAGAAGCTGACCAGCGTGGCGGCCAGCGCGGCGAGCCAGTTCAGCGGGCCGGTCTGGCCGAGGGCGCGCAGCGAGTCGCCCATTGCGGCGGGATCGAGCCGCCGGGCCAGCAGCCAGAAGCAGAGCAGGGTCAGCGCGGCCGGCACCGCGACGCGGAGGGCACTGCTGGGGCTGAATGAGATCTGGGCGCGCAAGGCGATCCTCCGGCAAGGCTTCGGCCATAGCCGCTTGCGCCTTACCGGAGGATTAAGCCTCGAACTTTAGCGAACGCGCCTCAGCCCAGCTCGGTCATGAGCTGCGATTTGGCGACGACCAGCAACTCGTCCATCTTGGCGCGGATGGTGGCCGCGTCGGCCTTGCCGCCGAGGTCCTTCTCGACCTTGCGCACGACATCCTCGTGGCCCGCCTCTTCGAAATCGGCGAGCACGACGGATTTGGCGTAGTCGGTGGCGTCATCGCCCGACTTGCCAAGCAGGTCGGCGGCCCAGAGGCCGAGCAGCTTGTTGCGGCGCGCGACGGCCTTGAAGGTCATTTCCTCGTCGTGGGCGAACTTGTTCTCGAATGCGTTTTCGCGGTTGTCGAAGGTGGTCATTGGCCAGGCCCCTTTGATGAATTCGGCTTTTGACCTGATATGCAGGTGGAGGTCGCGCGGCGCAAGGGTTTGTCCTGCGCTTGCGACACTTCTGTGCTTGGACTATATGGCGCTACGCGCGTCTGGGACTCAGCCCGGCACGCATTTCCGAAAGGCTGGCAATGGCGCGTCGCAAGAAGATTTATGAAGGCAAGGCCAAGATTCTTTACGAAGGTCCCGAGCCGGGAACCATCGTTCAGTATTTCAAGGACGACGCCACCGCGTTCAACGCCCAGAAAAAGGACGTGATCGACGGGAAGGGCGTGCTGAACAACCGTCTGTCCGAGTATTTCATGACCGGTCTGAACCAGATCGGCGTGCCGACTCACTTCATCCGGCGGCTGAACATGCGCGAGCAGCTGGTGCGCGCCTGCGAGATCATCCCGCTGGAAATCATCGTGCGGAATTTTGCCGCAGGCTCGCTGTCGAAGCGGCTGGGCATCGAAGAAGGCACCCAGCTGCCGCGCCCGATCGTGGAATATTGCTACAAGGACGACAAGCTGGGCGACCCGCTGGTGACCGAAGAGCATATCGCTGCCTTCGGCTGGGCCAGCCAGCAGGACATGGACGATATCCTGAGCCTGGCGCTGCGGGTCAATGACTTCATGTCGGGGCTGATGCTGGGCGTCGGCATCCGGCTGATCGACTTCAAGATCGAGGTCGGCCGGATCTATGACGGCGATTTCCAGCGCCTTGTCGTGGCCGACGAGATCAGCCCGGACAGCTGCCGGCTGTGGGACATCAACTCGGGCCGGAAGCTGGACAAGGACGTGTTCCGCCGCGATCTGGGCAACCTGACGGATGCCTATTCGGAAGTGGCGCGGCGGCTGGGCGTGATGCCGAACGAGCCGACGCAGATGAACAAGCCGAAGCTGATCAACTGAGCCGTTCCCCGTGCAGGCGGTGACATTTCAGACCCCGGCGTCCCGATGCGGCCGCCGGGGTCTGTTTTTGCGCGGGTGAGGCACGGCCCACGGTTGACAGTGACGGCCGCTTGGGCGAAGCAATCGCCATTCATTCAAAGGGGTCGGACATGCGGGCAATCGTCAGGGTTATGCTGAAGGACGGGGTGCTGGATCCGCAGGGCGAGGCCGTGCGCCATGCGCTGGGCGCGATGGGGTTCGACGGGATCAACGGCGTGCGTCAGGGCAAGCTGATCGAGCTGGATCTGGCCGAGGGCGCAACCGAGGCACAGGTGCGCGAGATGTGCGAACGGCTGCTGGCGAACACGGTGATCGAAAGCTATTCGGTCGAGGTCGCCTGATGTGTGCGGCGGCAGTTCGCGGGTTCCGCGCCTTGCTGTCGATCGAGATAGTCGCCGCGGTGGCGCGCCGAGGGCCGACCGCATCCGGACATGCCGTCATTACCGTTTTCACCCGCTGAGGAGCCAGCCATGAAAGCCGCCATCATCGTTTTTCCCGGTTCGAACTGCGACCGGGATCTTGCCGAAGCCTTCCGCGCCGCCGGGGCCGATGTGACCATGGTCTGGCACAAGGACAGCGCGCTGCCGAAGGATGTGGATATCGTCGGCATTCCGGGTGGCTTCTCGTTCGGGGATTACCTGCGCTGCGGGGCCATCGCCTCGCGCTCGCCGATCTGCACGGCGGTGGTGGAGCATACCCAGCGGGGCGGTTATGCCATCGGCGTCTGCAACGGCTTTCAGGTGCTGACCGAGACCGGCGTGCTGCCTGGCGCGCTGCTGCGCAACGCCGGGCTGAAGTACATCTGCAAGACGGTGCGGCTGAAGGTCGAGACGTCGAACAGCACGTTCACCTCGGGCTATAACGCCGGGGATGTGCTGGGCATTCCGATCGCGCATCATGACGGCAATTATTACGCCGATGCGGCGACGCTGGATGCGCTGAAGGGCGAGGACCGGATCGCCTTTACCTATACCGAGAACCCGAACGGGTCGCAGCGCGACATTGCGGGTGTTCTGTCGGCCAACCGGCGGGTGCTGGGGATGATGCCGCACCCCGAGCGGGCGGTGGACACTGGCCACGGCGGCACCGACGGAGCGGCGATGTTCCGCGCGTTGGTGGGGATGCTGACTCCGGCGTGACTTGAGCGCGGCGCGGGGTTTCTCTAACCTCGCTTCATGCCGTCATCGCGCGCCCAGTTACAGTCGACCCTGATCCTGCCCCGCACTGACACGATCAGCTGGCGGGTGCGGCTGTCTTTGGTGCTGTTGCTGGCGGTGGCGGTGGCCACGATCTGGACCACCAACCGTCTTTTGACCGACCGGTTCACCGCGACCACGCGCAGCCGGGCCGAGCTGCGCCTGGCGCTTTACAGCGGGAACCTGCTGAGCGAGCTGCGCCGCAATGCCATCGTGCCGCAGCTGCTGGCGCGCGACCCGACGCTGATCGCGGCGCTGGACACGCGCAACTTTGCCGAGTCGACCGAGCGGCTGACCTCGTTCCTTGAGGAAATCGGCGCGGCAGGGCTGATGCTGCTGGACGCCGAGGCGCGGACGGTGGCGGCGACGGAAAGCAACGTGCTGGGCACGACCCATCACGACGCGCCGTATTTCGTCGAGGCGATGCGGTCGAACGCCACGGTGTTCTCGGTCATCGAGCGGGGCGACGGCACCTACCGGTTCATCTACTCGCGCCGGGTGGAGGCCGGGCCGGCGGCGCTGGGGGTGATCGTGGTCGAGGTCGATCTGCAGAAGTTCGAGCGCGCCTGGGCGGGCATTTCGGACGCGGTGCTGGTGGCCGACAGTACGGGGCGGATCGTGCTGGCCACAGAGTCGCGCTGGCGCGGGCTGTCCGAGGAGGTGGCGCTGAAGCGGCAGGATCCGCAGAGCGCGATCCAGCGGGCGATCCGGGCGACGGCGGATTGGACCGCCGTTCCGGCGGATGCCTATATCCAGGGCGAGGGGGTGATGCGCACCGAGACGCGGATTCCGTTCCGTGGGTGGCGCATGACCTCCTTCACCACCTACGCCTCGATCCGCGAGCGGGTGAACGGGGTTCTGGCGCTGGAGATCATGGGATTCGCGATCCTGCTGGCGCTGGCCTTCTATGCTTTGAGCCGCAAGACGGCGCTGCGGATGGCGCTGTTCCAGCGCGAGTCGGCAGAGCTTCGCGCATTGAACGCGCGGTTGCAGCGGGAAATCGCCGAGCGGGAGCGGGTGCAGGAGACGCTGGCGGTGACCGAGCAGTCGCTGGCGCAGAGTTCGAAACTGGCGGCGCTGGGCGAGATGTCGGCGGCGGTCAGCCACGAGCTGAACCAGCCGCTGGCGGCGATGAAGACCTATCTGGCGGGCGCGCGGCTGCTGATCCGGCGCAACCGGCCGGAAGAGGCGCTGTCGTCCTTCGGGCGGATCGACAGCCTGATCGAGCGCATGGGCGCGATCACGCGGCAGCTAAAATCCTATGCCAGGAAGGGCGGCGACGCCTTTGCGGCCTTTGACATGCGCGATGCGCTGGCCTCTTCGCTGTCGATGATGGAGCCGCAGCTGCGCCAGCGGCAGGTGCAGATCACGCAGGTGTTGCCCGATCATCCGGTGAAGGTGAACGGCGACCGGATGCGGATCGAGCAGGTGATGATCAACCTGCTGCGCAACGCGCTGGACGCGACGAAGTCGGTCTCGGACCCGGAAATCCAGATCATTCTGGCCGCCGGCGCCACCGCGACGCTGACGGTGCGCGACAACGGCGACGGCATCGAGGACTTGGATTCGCTTTTCGAGCCATTTTATACCACCAAGCAGCCCGGAGACGGCGTTGGACTTGGTCTGGCGATCTCATCCGGAATTGTCACGGATCACGGCGGACGGCTGACGGCACGGAACGGACAACGAGGTGGAGCCGTTTTCGAAGTGCAGCTGCCGATCGTGAAGGAAGACGGCGTAGAAGCCGCCGAATAGAAAAGAGGGTATGCGACCAATGGCCCAGGCAATGAAGATTGCGATTGTGGACGACGAGCAGGACATGCGCCAGTCGATCAGCCAATGGCTGGCCCTGTCGGGATATGACACCGAAACCTTCGCCAGCGCCGAGGATGCTCTGCGCGTGCTGGGGCCGGAGTATCCGGGCATCGTGATCTCGGACATCCGGATGCCCGGTATGGACGGGATGCAGTTCCTGAAGAAGCTGATGGGGCATGACAGCGCGCTGCCCGTCATCATGATCACCGGCCACGGCGACGTGCCGATGGCTGTGGAGGCGATGCGCGTCGGCGCGTTTGATTTCCTCGAGAAACCGTTCAACCCCGACCACATGTCGCGGCTGGCCAAGCGGGCCACGGGCGCGCGGCGGCTGGTGCTGGACAACCGGGCGCTGCGGCGCGAGCTGTCGGACGGCGGCCAGATCATGAAGAAGCTGATCGGCGCCAGCCCGGTGATGCAGCGGCTGAAGGAAGACATCCTGGACCTGGGGCAGGCCGATGGCCATGTGCTGATCGACGGCGAGACGGGCACCGGCAAGACGCTGGTCGCGCATGCCCTGCATGCGGTGGGCAGCCGGGCGGGCAAGAAGTTCGTGCTGGTGAGCTGCGGCGCGCTGGAGGAGCAGGCGCTGGCCAAGCGGCTGTTCGGGCCGATGCTGCCCGAGGACACCCAGCTGCCGGCCATTGAGGAAGCCCGCGGCGGCACGCTGGTGCTGGAGGATATCGAGGCGCTGACCGACACGCTGCAGGCGCGACTGCTGTCGGTGATCAACGAGCAGGGCACCCCGGGCGAGACGCGGATCGTTGCGATCTCGAACCTGCAGGAGGCGGGGCGCACGTCGGAAGACGTGCTGCGGCCCGATCTGTTCTATCGGCTGGCGGCGCTGCGGATCACCGTTCCGCCACTGCGCCAGCGCGGCGAGGACATCCTGACGCTGTTCACCCGCCTCAGCGAGCAGTTCGCCGAGGAATACGGCTGTGACGCGCCGAAGGTCAGCGCGCAGGAGGCGGCGCAGCTGTTGCAGGCGCCCTGGCCGGGGAACGTTCGGCAGCTGATCAACATCGCCGAGCGCGCGGTGCTGCAATCGCGGCGGGGGTCGGGCACCATCGCCTCGCTGCTGATGAGCGATCACGAAGAGATGCAGCCGGTGATGACCACCGAGGGCAAGCCGCTGAAGGAATATGTGGAAGCCTTCGAGCGGATGCTGATCGACAACACCATGCGCCGCCACAAGGGGTCGATCGCCAGCGTGATGGACGAGCTGTGCCTGCCGCGACGGACGCTGAACGAGAAGATGGCGAAATACGGACTGCAGCGGTCGGATTACACCTGAGCCGCTGAAATGACCTGAGCCGTTCGGGACCGCCCGCCGCTTGATGAGCGGCGGGCGGTTTGCGTTCAGCGGAAGGGGTCGTTGACCTGCAACAGCCGCAGGTGGAACGGCAGCAGGTCCTTTTCGGTCTTGAATCCGGTGGTGCGGGCGGCGGGCATCACCTTGCGGCCGTCGCGGCCGAGGTATTCGTAGACCATGCGCGCGACGCGGGTGCCGTGGGCGGTTTCGCGCATCGGGCGGGCGACGTAGCCGACCCAGTAGTTGTTCTCGAAGGAGGTGACGCGGCTCAGGAAGTTGAACGAACTTGTCAGCGAATGGCGGCGCGACACCACCATAGTCACGCCGTCTTCCTGCTGGGCGACATAGCCGCGGAATTCGCGCGAGTGCGCGTCATCGGGCAGGCCCTGGGCCCGCATCGCCTCGCGCGCCTCGAAGCCGCGCAGGAACGTCACTTCGCCTTCGCGGAAGATGTAGATGAGCCCGACGACATATTGCGTGTCGGCAAGGAAGCTGCGGCGGCTGAAGCGGTAGAATCCCGAGGGGAAGTAGTCCTCGGGGATGCCCTTGATCCCGGCGCCGATGAAGTCGGAAAGGAAGGGGTTGCTCAGCGGGTCGGCCCCGGCGGTCAGCATCTCAACCGGTTCGAGGAGGATGCGGGCATCGACGCCGAAGAACTCGCATATGCGGTCGAGAACGTCCGGGCGGGGGAAGCTTTCGCCGGAGAGGTAGCGGTTGAACTGGGTGCGGTTGATGCCCAGCTGGCGCGAGAGTTCCGAAATGGACGGATAACGTGTCGACAGTTTGCGCAGATTTGCGCCGAACATGTTGCGGAGGTCTGCCGGTGAACGAGAGTGCATGCCCATGGTTGGAGTTTCCTCGCCCTGTGGTTGTATTTGGGTTGGCGACTTCTCTCACGAAATCGAAGCGTCCACCACATTACTTTTTTTGTTGACGCTAATTGGCGTCATGCCTGTAGCGCTTTGACGCCAGAAAACTATCGGCTTCGACACAAAATGCAAGATGCCGACGCCCAAATAACCGTGTTTGCGCGGCATGATTTGCCGCACAGTCAGGGTATTGGCGGAAAGGGCGTAACATGTACGGTGTTGTACTCTGGAGTGACAATGAGGACCGCAACGCTGTGATCTGGTGCGAGGATCACGGGGAACTGGCCTTCTGCCGACAGGAAGACAGAGCCCAAAGTGTCGATCTTGACGCCGGTGACTGGATCCAGTTCGATCTTGATGCAGATCGGCATCAGCGGATTGCGAGCAACCCGAGGTTGGTGGCGGAGGGATTGTTCGGAGGACTGGCCGATCAGCTGGAATTGGCCTCTATGCCGCCGGGAGCAGGTGCCCGGCGCGCAAGCGCAGAGGTCATTCCGCTATGCGCGAGGGGCGCCGAACGCCGCCGGTGGAGGGATGACGATTCCTTCGTCGGCGACGTTCTGGCCCAGGGCTGAGGGCGTCAGGCGCCCCGCAGCAGTGCGGCGACGCCGGTGCGGGCGATTTCCGTAAGCCCCAGCGGGCGCATCAGGTCGGCGAAGGCCTCGATCTTGTCGGGGGCGCCGGTGATCTCGAAGACGAAGCTGTTGAGCGTCGAGTCGACTACGCTGGCGCGGAAGATGTCGGCGAGGCGCAGCGCCTCGACCCGCTTGTCGCCGGTCCCGACCACCTTCAGCATGGCGAGTTCGCGTTCGACGCTGGGGCCCTCGACGGTGAGGTCGTGGACCTCGTGCACCACCACGATGCGGCCGAGCTGGGCCTTGATCTGCTCGATCACCTGCGGGGTGCCGGTGGTGACGATGGTGATGCGCGAGAGGTGGCCGGTGTGATCCACCTCGGCGACCGTCAGGCTTTCGATGTTGTAGCCGCGTCCGGAGAAGAGGCCGATGACGCGGGCCAGCACACCCGGTTCGTTCTCGACCAGGACGGCCAGGGTGTGACGTTCCTCGGTTTCGGAAAACGCGGGGCGCAGGTTATAGGCGGAATGGCTGGTCGCGCCTTTTTTGAGGTGTAGCGGGGACATCTGATTCACTCTCTTTCCGTTTCGTCGCGCCAATCTTTCCGGGAAAGATTGGGCCAAAGTTTCCTGGAAACTTTGGCGGTTACACCAGCACCGACCCCTTGGTGTCGATCGCACCCTGGGTTTCGGCGTCGCCGAGAAGCATCTCGTTGTGCGCCTTGCCCGAAGGGATCATCGGGAAGCAGTTCTCGTGCTTTTCCACAAGGCAGTCGAAGATCACCGGGCCGTCGTGGGTGATCATCTCCATGATGGCGTCGTCGAGATCCTTCGGATCCTTGCAGAGGATGCCCTTGGCGCCGAAGGCCTCGGCGAGTTTGACGAAGTCGGGCAGGGCCTCGGACCAGGAGTGCGAGAAGCGGCCGCCGTGCAGCAGGTCCTGCCACTGGCGGACCATGCCGAGGCGTTCGTTGTTGAGGATGAATTGCTTGACCGGCAGGCGGAACTGCACCGCAGTGCCCATCTCCTGCATGTTCATCAGCCACGAGGCCTCGCCCGCGACGTTGATGACCAGAGCGTCGGGGTGGGCCATCTGCACGCCGATGGAGGCGGGGAAGCCGTAGCCCATGGTGCCGAGGCCGCCGGAGGTCATCCAGTGGTTCGGATCCTCGAAGTGGAGGAACTGCGCCGCCCACATCTGGTGCTGGCCGACTTCGGTGGTGATGAAGCGGTCCTTGCGGTCCTTGGTCAGCGCCTCGAGCCGTTCCAGCGCGTATTGCGGTTTGATCGATGTGGTGGAGGGCTTGTAGTCGAGGCAGCGGACCTTGCGCCACTCGTCGATCTGGCGGCGCCATTTCACCACGGCTTCGGCGTCGGTCTTGCGACCGCGCGATTTCCAGACCTTGAGCAGGTCTTCGAGGACATGGGCCACGTCGCCGACGATCGGGATGTCGGCCTTGATGACCTTGTTGATCGAGGAGGGGTCGATGTCGATATGGGCCTTTTTCGACTTCGGGCTAAAGGCGTCGACGCGGCCGGTGATGCGGTCGTCGAAGCGGGCGCCGACGTTGATCATCAGGTCGCAGCCGTGCATGGCGAGGTTGGCCTCGTAGAGTCCGTGCATCCCGAGCATCCCGAGCCAATGCGTGCCGCTGGCCGGATAGGCGCCGAGGCCCATCAGGGTGGAGGTGATCGGAAAGCCGGTGGCGTCGACCAGCTCGCGCAGCAGCTGGCTGGCCGCGGGGCCGGAGTTGATGACGCCGCCGCCGGTATAGAAGACCGGGCGCTTGGCCTTTTCGATGGCTTCGACCAGTTCCGTAATCGCCGCCATGTCGCCCTTGAGCTTGGGCTGGTAGTGCGAGGTCGACGGCTTGGGCGCGACATAGGTGCCGGTGGCGAACTGGACGTCCTTCGGCACGTCGATCAGCACCGGGCCGGGGCGGCCGGAGCGGGCGACGTGGAAGGCCTCGTGCATGGTCGCGGCAAGGCGGTTGGTGTCCTTCACCAGCCAGTTGTGCTTGGTGCAGGGGCGGGTGATGCCGACGGTGTCGGCCTCCTGGAAGGCGTCCGAGCCGATCAGGAAGGTGGGCACCTGGGCCGAGATGACGAGGATCGGGATCGAGTCGAGCAGCGCGTCGGTCAGGCCGGTGACCGTGTTGGTCGCGCCGGGGCCCGAGGTGACGAGGCAGACGCCGACCTTGCCGGTCGAGCGGGCATAACCTTCGGCGGCGTGCACGGCGCCCTGTTCGTGGCGTACCAGGATGTGGCGGATGTCGTTCTGCTGGAAGATTTCATCATAGATCGGCAGCGCGGCGCCGCCGGGATAGCCGAAAATGGTATCGACGCCCTGATCCTTCAGCGCCTGAACCACCATCTTCGCCCCGGTCATTTCCCGTGTCATCTGTCTTGCTCCATCATGCGGACGATCCGGCCGCAGAACATAAAAAAAGCCCCCGAGGGTGTCGGAGGCGCATGGGTCATAATCTGGATTTCCGTTACCGGCCCATGCGCTTCGATCCTACGATTACGATTAGGGTCGTCATACCCAGAGACTCCGATTTCGTGTGGGCGGACATTATGGAGGACGGAAAGGGGCGTCAACCGCGAATGTGCAGCGAAAAGTGACCTTGGGGGCGGAAAAATCGCAACTTTCTTGCTCGGGAGTGGGGTGCGCCGGCAAGTTTCGGTATTTCGGGGCGGCCTGTCGGCGGTGAGTCGCTGCGCTTGGGCAACCGCTTTCGCCGCACGGCGGCGGCATCGGCACGACGAATCAAGCGCGTCGGCCCGACGGGTCAACCGCAACCGTTACGTTACGGAAGAATGGCGCAAACCGCAGGGTTGTAGCGAATTACGAGGGGATGATGCCGAGGTATTGGGCGGCTGGGGGCAAATTCTGTGCGAAAATGCATGAAATTTCCTATTCACAAGAAGCCGTGAACGGATAGTGTGACTCCACTCAACAAGCCGCAGGGATCAGCAAGAAACCCTCAATGGCACCAACGGGAGGAACTAACCTAATGGATCGTCGCTCTTTTCTAAAGACCACCGCCCTCGGCGGCTCGGCCGCTGCAGCCACGACGCTGGCCGCGCCTGCCTATGCGCAGGGCAAGCGGACCCTGACGCTGGTCACAACCTGGGGCCGTGGCCTGGCCGGTGTGCATGACTCGGCGCAGTATTGCGCCGATGCGATCACTGCCGCCACCGATGGCGCGCTGACCATCGACCTCAAGGCCGCCGGCGAACTGGTCGGGGCCTTCGAGGTGTTCGACGCCGTGACCTCGGGTCAGGCGGACATGTATCACGGGGCGGACTACTATTTCACCGGGCAGCATCCGGCCTATCAGTTCTTCACCGCGGCGCCCTTCGGCATGACCGCGCAGGAGATCGTGAACTGGTATTATCACGGCGGCGGTCTGGGCTTCCATGACGAGCTGGGCCAGATCTTCGGGCTGAAGTCCTTCCTGGCCGGCAACACCGGCGCGCAGTCGGGCGGATGGTTCCGCAAGGAGATCAACGGGCCCGAGGATTTCAACGGTCTGAAGTTCCGGATGCCGGGCATGGGCGGTCAGGCGCTGGGCAAGCTGGGCGCGAGCGTGCAGAACCTGCCGGGCGCGGAGGTCTATCAGGCGCTGTCCTCGGGTGCGATCGACGGGACCGAGTGGATCGGACCCTGGGCCGACGAAAAGGCCGGTTTCCAGGAGATCACCAAGTTCTACTATACCGCCGGCTTCCACGAGCCGGGCGCGGCGCTGTCGCTGGCGACCAACCGGGACGTCTTCGAGAGCCTGTCGCCGGCGCATCAGGCCATCATCGAGCAGGTGGCGGCCGCCTCCCACCAGTGGACGCTGGCGCTGTTCCTGTCCAACAACTCGGCCGCGCTGGGCCGGCTGCGGGCGGGCGGCGTGAAGACGCTGCAGTTCCCGGATTCGGTCTGGGATGCCTTCGGCAAGGCCTCGGCCGAAACGCTGGACCAGTACATGAGCGACGAGCTGTTCGCCAAGATCCGCGAGAGCGTGAACACCTCGATGCGGTCGTCTTCGGCCTGGCTGGCCCTGTCGGACGGCGCCTATACCGCACAACGCGACCGCGTGCTGAGCTAAGCCCGCGACGCCGCGACGAAACAGCAGGTCCGCCTTCGGCGCGGACCTGCCCTTTTGCGCTATCCGACAACGGGAACCGGTCTTTAACCAGATCCGGGGAGGGACAGACACGCCATGCTGGACGGGATCGTCTGGGTTTTCAGTCATATTCTTGGCGGCTTCGCCAATATCGCCATCGCGCTGACGCATCCTTCGCTGTGGCTCGACTGGTCGAACAAGGAAGCCATCATGCGGGTCGTCTACTATGGCGGCTCGGTCGAGTTCTTCTTTGCCGTCTTCGACCTGTTCCTGCTGCTGACCATCGCGGTAGTGGTCAACCGGCGGTTCGGCTGGGCGACGGTGCGGGTGATGGAGGGGTTCGGCAATATCGTCGGGCGCACCTTTGCCTGGGCCGGGCTGATCATGGTGCTGCAGCAGATCATCATCGTGTTCATCCAGCGGGTCTTTGCGCGGGCGGACATGGCCTTCGGCTTTGGCATCCCGCTGCAGTACGACATCAGCTGGTGGGGCGAAGAGCTGAAGCTGTACAACGCTATCATCATCTGCCTGTGCCTGTCCTACACCTTCGTGCAGGGCGGTCACGTGCGGGTGGATCTGGTCTATTCCGCCGTCAGCTTCCGCGCCAAGCGGGTGATCGACATGGTGGGATGCATGCTGTTCATGGTGCCGATGGCGGTCGTGATCTGGATGTACGGCTGGTATTTCATGTGGCGGCACCTGATCGTGCCCAAGCCTTCGGCCAGCGATACGCTGGACCGGCTGCTGATGAAGTCGAAGGCGCTGAAGTGGAACGTGGAGCGGATCGGGTTCAGCCCGAACGGTTTTGACCACTACTATATCTTCAAGGTCCTGCTCTGCCTGCTGGCGGCCATGATCTTCATCCATGCCTTCACCTTCCTCTATCGCTCGTATCTCGAATTCGTCGAGGGCGAGGAGAGCGCCGGCAAGTATCTGGACAAGGATACGCTTGGCGAAGGTGAAGAAGCCTACGAAGGCACCCATTAATTTAGGAACGGCGGATATGTTTCTCGGTCTCGACGGAATCGAAATCGGCCTGATCATCCTGCTCTTGTGCCTGTTCGGCGGCATCCTGTCGGGGTTCCCAGTGGCATTCGCGCTGGGTGGGGCGGGGCTGATCGCCTTTGGCATCATCGCCGCGCTGGACAGCGCGGGCCTGCTGATCCACCAGGCCATAGACACCTCGACCCAGGCCTATAACGACCTCATCGCGCAGGGGATCAAGGCCGATACCATCTCGATCTTCCGATACCCCGAACTGCCGCGCGTGGCGCAGCATGTGTTCGAGGGCGGATGGATTCTGGCGCTGGATCGCAACGTGTCGTTCATCGTGAACCGCATGAACGAGCGCGTGCTGGCGGGCCAGTCCATCGAGACGCTGCTGGCGGTGCTGATGTTCGTGATGATGGGCATCACGCTGGAGCGTTCGAAGATCGCGAACGATCTGCTGACCACCATGGCGCGGGTCTTCGGGCCGCTGCCGGGCGGGCTGGCGGTGTCCATCGTGGTGGTGGGCGCCTTCCTTGCCGCCTCGACCGGGATCGTCGGGGCGACGGTGGTGACGATGGGGCTGCTGGCGCTGCCGACGATGCTGCGCAACAACTATTCGCCCGAGCTGGCGACGGGCGTCATCGCAGCCTCGGGGACGCTGGGGCAGATCATTCCGCCATCGATCGTGATCGTTCTGCTGGGCACGCTGGCCGGCGACCTTTATGCGGCGGCGCAGGAGGATCGCGCCAATCTGGCCGGCTGCACCGATGCGCTGACCTATCTCGGAACGCCTGCGGTGGTCTCGGTCGGGACGCTGTTCCAGGCGGCGATGCTGCCGGGGATCCTGCTGGCCATTCTATATGCGGTCTATTCCTTCGGCTATGCGCTGCTGAACCCGGAGAAGGCGCCGGCTGTGGAATTCGAGGGCAGCATCGGCGAGCCGGTGACGCGTGGCGAGCAGCTGACCTGGCTGGTGGCGGTGCCGCTGGTGGTGATCCTGGGCGTGGTCGGGCTGAACTCTGTGGGCGTGGTCGGGTCGCAGGATGTGAACGTGTCGTCCTTTTCGGACATCGGCAAGGGCGCGAGCCTGCGCACCAAGGTCTCGGAGGAATGCAAGGCCTCGATGATTGCGCTGCACGGCCAGAGCAAGTGGGACCTTGCGGTTCAGCAGCAGGCCGAGATCGACGCGGCGGGCGGGCAGCAGCAGAGTGCGCGGCTGACCGACGAGGAGCGCGTCGCGGCGCGCGACGCCAAGATCGCCGCGGCGCCGCCGATCGGCACGGGCATCGCGGTCTTCGTGGTGCTGATGGCGCTGACGCTGGCCTATGGGCGGGGTATCTCGCCCTCGTCCAGCCCGCGCCCGCTGATCATAGGCGCGGTGGGGCTGGTGCTGATGCTGCTGGTGGATGCGCTGTTCATCTCGGCGGTGACAACGCCTGGGGTGACGGTGCTGCTGCTGGCGATCCCGGCGCTGATCGCGCTGTACGGCTGCCGGGCGGCCGCGATAAGAATGTCGCAGAACGAGCTGATCAAGGTGATCTTTCCGCCGCTGGTGCTGATCGTCGCCGTGCTGGGGTCGATCCTTGGCGGTGTGACCAACCCGACGCCGGCGGCCGCGCTGGGCGCGGGCGGGGCGATCATGCTGGCGGCCTTCCGCCGCCTGCATGACGAGCGCCGTTCGGGCCGGATCATCCTGATGTCGACTTTCGCCATCGTGATCTGCCTGCTGGTCGGCGTGAATTTCGACCTGCGGGTGAATCAGGAGCATGTGACATTCGAGAACGGGGTCGCCTATCTGGTGGCGCTGGCAACCTATCTCTATGCGATGTTCGGCCTGTTCTATGCGCTTTGGGTGCTGTACGCGGGCCGGGTGCTGACACCGGTGGTGCGCGAGACTGCGAAGGTGACCTCGATGGTCTTTGCGATCCTGATCGGGTCGCAGATCCTGAACCTGGTGGTGATCTCCTTCGGGGGCGAGCATTACATCCAGGATTTCCTGAAGAGCTACGACAACGAATTCACGGTCTTCCTGATCGTGATGTTGGTGCTGTTCTTCCTGGGGTTCGTGCTGGATTTCCTCGAGATCATCTACATCGTGATCCCGATTGTCGGGCCGGTGATCTATGGCGGGTCCTTCGATCCGAAATGGGTGACGATCATGATCGCGGTGAACCTGCAGACGTCGTTCCTGACGCCGCCCTTCGGGTTCGCGCTGTTCTACCTGCGCGGTGTCGCGCCGCCCGAGGTGACGACGGGGCACATCTATCGCGGGATCGTGCCCTTCGTGCTGATCCAGGTGGTGGGGCTGGCGATCCTGTGGCTGTTCCCGGGGATCGTGACCATCGTGCCGGATCTGATCGGGGTCTGAATGACCGAGAGTTTGGAAAGGGCCCCTTCGGGGGCCTTTTTCTTTTGGTGGAATTGAAGAAGCGAAATGGCGCGAATTTCGCTATGGTTTCCGGATTATATCGCGAGCTGGATTGGAGCCGGGACCATGTTCATTTGCCGTTATGTCGCCATCCTCGCCGGCCTGCTTCTCGCGGCCTGCGGGACCGTCGATTTCGACGAGGCACCGGTGGGCCGGTTCGAGGGGGCGCTTCTGGTCATGTGGGTTGGCGAGGGGGATGGGAAGGGGGCGGGGAAGTTTGTCTATGTCCCGAGCCGGACGCGGCCGCTGACCTTCATTCGCAACAGGCCCGGGGCGGCGGTGACCCGGATTGTGCCGGAGATGATGTATACCGACGGCGGATCCATTCCGAGGGCAGGGCAGTTGTTCAACGGGTTTTCGCCCTGGGGCTATGCGCCGGCCTATATGGTGCATGACTGGATCTTCGTCGCGCGCCACTGCCTGACCGACAACATGGCAGAGGGGGAGGAGACGAAGATCGAGGGGATGACGTTCAAGGAAAGCGCCGAGATCATTGCCGAAGCAATCAAGACATTGATCGCCTCGGGCAAGGTTCAGAGGAATGACGTGGCGCCGCGAGTCATTTCCGGGGTCGTTGCGGGGCCATTTTCCTATGAACGCTGGGTGGTGAAGGGCGCTTGCAAGGGCGACCGGCTGACGGTGGAGCATCGCCGCGAGGTGGACGAGGCCCTGGCGCGACGTTCGGGGTTGCGCAGTCTCAAGTCGGCGGGGCCGGCCGCACGGATCGTGGCGGAGATCGCGTTCTGAAACGGTGAGCGCGGGGCGGGGCTGAGGGCGCGCGGGAATAAAGGTTCCCATCTGGTGAAGTATTAGATATGGTTTGCCACATGGTAAACCATGAACCCTCTCTCGATTCGGCCTTTCACGCGCTGGCCGACCCCACGCGCCGGGCCATCCTCGCCCGGCTGGTGGAGGGTCCGGCGGCGGTGAAGGAGCTGGCCGCGCCCTTCGGGATGGGGATGCCGGCCGTGCTCAAGCATCTGCGGGTGCTGGAGGAAAGCGGGCTTGTCGGTTCGGAAAAGGCCGGGCGGGTGCGGACCTGCTGGGTGCAGGCCGAGCGCCTGGCCGCGGCCGAGGCCTGGCTGAACGCGCAGCGCGCGATCTGGGAGGCGCGGACCGACCGGCTGGCCGCCTATGTTGAAACCCTGAAGGATGAACCGTCATGACCGACAGCACCTTGACCATCTCGCGCCTGATCGACGCCCCGCGGGCCCTTGTCTGGGCGGCATGGTCGGATCCGCGGCATTTCGAGAAATGGTGGATCCCCGAGCCGATGGAATGCCGGGTGGTCAAGATGGACCTGCGCCCCGGCGGCGGGTTCGAGACGCTGATGCGCGAGGGGCCGGGCGAGTTCCAGCCGCATGTCGAGGGGTGTTTTCTGGAGATCGCGCCGATGCAGCGGATCGTCTTCACCACTGTCCTGAAAGAAGGCTGGCAGCCGATCGACCCCTGGCTGGCGATGACCTCGATCGTCACGATGGCGGATGAGGGGGCGGGGACGCGCTATGTGGCACAGGCGCTGCATCGCACGCCCGAGGAGAGCGCCAAACATGTGGAGCTGGGGTTTCACGACGGCTGGGGCACGGTGATCGACCAGCTGGCGCGGCTGGCGGAGCGGCTGAGGCAGTAGTGGATCGGATTCGGGGGCCGGGCGAGCGTGTTGGGGCTGCCGATCGGGGGGCCATGTGACGTGCAATGGACGTCCCGGATCACCGTTTGTTTCTTATAAGATGCCACGCAATGAAGAGGCCAGCGACAAGCGCCAGGACAGCGAGCAAGAGCCAAACGATCCCTGATTGCTGTAGATACACGACACCGGCGTCACTGTCGAAGCACCGGCCCGCTTCATTGAAGCAATTGCGCCATCTGAAATACGCAACGTAGTAGAAATACGCGAAGATGATGGCGAGCCCGAGACAGAGCAGGGTGGCGATCATCCTGATCATCGCGCGTCACCCGACCGGTGCTATTTCCCCGGGGCGGGGCGGCGGTCGGGGAGGCTGATGTTGGCGACCTGCTCGGCGATCGGGTCGGTCGAGAGGGGGTGGAGCGTGGCGGAATAGGCCTCGGGGTCCTTCATCATCTGCCATTTGCCGCCGGTGTAGATTTCGAGGCCGGAGAAATTGGCCTTGTACCCCATCTTCTGGCTGCCGGGGACCCAGTAGCCGAGGTAGACGTAGGGCAGCCCGGCCTCGCGCGCGATCTCGATATGGTCGAGGATCATGTGGGTGCCGAGGCTCGCCTGCTGCATGTCGGGGGCGTAGAAGGAATAGACCATGCTGAGGCCGTCCTCGAGCACGTCGGTCAGGCTGACCGCGATCAGCCGTTTGGCGGCGTCGGTGTATTCGATGACGCGGCTGCGGATCGGGGTTTCCTCGATCATCGCGGCGAATTCGAAGACATCCATGTCAGCCATGCCGCCATCGGCGTGGCGGGCATCGAGATAGCTGCGGAAGAGCTCGTATTGTTCCTCGGTCGCCCAGGGCGAGTTGGCCTTGCGGGTCAGGTTGCCGTTGCGGCGCTGGATCCGTTTCTGGCTGCGGGTGGGCTGGAAGGCGTCGACGTCGATGCGGGCGGAGAGGCAGGCCGAGCATTCGGCGCAGGAGGGGCGGTAGAGGACGTTCTGGGAGCGGCGGAAACCCTGGCGGGATAGCGCGTTGTTCAGCTTGTCGGCGTTTTCGCCCTGTAGCGCGGTGAATAGCTTACGCTCCATGCGTCCGTCCAGATACGGGCACGGTTGCGGGGCAGTTACGTAGAACTGCGGTGCTATCGGCAATGTGTGGCGCATAAACGAGTCTTGGTGAGCTTTCGCGGATGATAACAACCGCGATTGCGACGGCGCAAGTGCCGAATGGGCCCGTTTATCGGGCCCTGCGGTTGAGTGCGACGGTGCCGAGCGCCAGATCGGGCAAGCCCTGACCGCGTGCGGTGGTGAGCATCAGCACGATGGAGACGATCTGGAAGACCGGCAGCATCAGGCAGGCCGTGTAGAGGCCGGTGTGCAGCAGCGCGTGGGTGCCGTCGAAGGGGCCGCCGTCGTGGCGGCGCAGTTCGATCCCGGCGAGGCGCATCCCGAGCGTGGCGGAACCGCCGGCGAGCGTGGCGACGCGGTAAAGGAAGCCGATGCCGAGGTAGAGCAGGGGCCAGATCAGCAGACCGACAAAGGCGGTCATGATCACGGCGATGACGCTGAGGGCGAGGATCAGCACGGTGTCGACGACCCAGGCGATCAGGCGCTTGGTTGGAACGTCGCGGTAGAACTGGGGTTGGCGGTCCGGCTCGGGCAGGGCGGCGATCATGTCGGCATACATGCAGGAAGGCTCCGGGTCAGAGGGACAGCCGGCCCCCGTGCGGGGCCGGCCGGTGTTCGCGGGGTCAGGAGGCCTCGGCGTCCTGTCCGGGCTGCGCGGCGCGGCGCGAGCGGTCGTCGATGAACTGGTCGAACTCGGCCTTGTCCTTGGCTTCGCGGAGCCGTTCGAGGAAGGCCTGGAAGTCGCGCTGTTCCTCCTCCAGCCGGCGCAGCGTGTCGGCCTTGTAGGCGTCGAAGGCGCTGTTGCCGGTCGACTGGTGCAGCCCGCCGTTCCAGTGGTTCGAGCGGAAGGCGTGACGGTTGCGGCAGGATTTCTTGAACATGCGTTTGCTCCAGATCATGTAGGCCAGAAGGGCGAGGCCGACCGGCCAGAAGAAGATGAAGCCCAGAACCATTGCGGCAATCCAGGCGCCCTTGCCCCGGCTGTCGAGCCAGGCCTCGGTCTTGCTCAGCCAGCCCCCGTAGGAGGGGGAGGGGAATTCGGTTGTCGTCGTTGACATTGTCGGCTCACTCCGGTGTTGGAACGCTATGTGAATGTCTTTCACATTACGCAATGTGGCCCCTCCCGGATTGAATGCAAGAGGTGATGTAAAAGTTTTTTACATTGGTCCGGCGATAGGGGCAGGCCGGGCCGGGCTGAGCACCTGCCAGGGCCGGGGCCGAGCGGGATTACGTCGGCGACGCGTACTTTTGTATTGATGGAGTTTCAAAAGTTTCATATCTCTGCGGCATATCGCGGAGGTGGAAAGATGGCAACGAATGTGGCTCTGACCGGTTTGGCCCGGGATCTTGCAGAGCGCGAGGCGAGCGGAAAGCCGGTGCGGATCGGCCTGCTGGGCGCGGGCGAGATGGGCACCGACATCGTGACGCGGGTGGCGCATATGCGCGGAATCACCGTGGGCGCGATCTGCGAGCTGAACTTGCCGGCGGCCGAGGCGGCGGTGGAGATCGCCCATCGCGAGGCGGGCCACGGGCGCAAGGTTTCGGATGTCGACGGGCTGAACGCTGCCATCGAGGACGGCAAGACGGCGCTGACGGACAATGTCGAGCTGTTGCTGAATTCGGGCCAGATCGACGTGGTGGTGGATGCCACCGGCGTGCCCTCGGTCGGGGCCGAGTTCGGCCTGAAGGCGATGGAGCACGGCAAGCATCTGGTGATGATGAACGTCGAGGCCGACGTGACCATCGGTGCCTATCTGCGCGCCGAGGCCGAGCGGCTGGGTGTGGTCTATTCGCTGGGCGCGGGGGACGAGCCTTCGTCATGCATGGAGCTGGTGGAATTCGTCACCGCTATGGGGCACCGGATCGTCTCGGCCGGGAAGGGCAAGAACAACCCGTTGAACCATGACGCGACGCCGGACGCCTATGAGGCAGAGGCGCGGCGGCGGAACATGAACCCGCGGATGCTGGTGGAATTCGTCGATGGCTCGAAGACCATGGTCGAGATGGCGGCGATTGCCAATGCCACCGGGCTGATCCCGGACAAGCCGGGGATGCACGGGCCGGCCTGTTCGCGCGAGGAGCTTTCCAAGGTGCTGGTGCCCGAGTCGCATGGCGGCGTGCTCAGTTCGGGCGAGGGGCGGGTCGATTACACCATCGGCAAGGGCGTGGCACCCGGCGTCTTCGTGGTGGCCGAGATGGACCATCCGCGCATTCGCGAGCGGATGGAGGATCTGAAGATGGGCGAGGGGCCTTACTTCACCTTCTTCCGCCCGTTCCACCTGACCTCGCTGGAGGTGCCGCTGACCTGTGCGCGCGCGGTGCTTTATGGCAAGGCCGACATGGTGCCGATGGCGCGCCCGGTCGCCGAGGTCTGCGCCGTGGCCAAGAAGGATCTGCAGCCGGGCGAGAAGCTGGACCAGATCGGCGAGTATTGCTACCGCGCCTGGATCATGACGACGCCAGAGGCGGCAGCGCAGAGGGCCATTCCCTGCGGGATGCTGGCGGGCAGCACCGTCACCGCGCCGATCCGCAAGGGCGAACTGATCACCTATGCCAATGCCACCCTGCCGGAGGGCAGCCGGATCGCCGCCCTGCGCGCGCGCCAGGACGCCATGCTGGCGCAGGCCTGAGGAGACCCGAATGACCGAGACCGACAACCGCCCGTTTGCGCTGCGCAAATACGATGCCGAGGCGCTCACGACTGCGCTGAGGAAGATGTATCTCATCCGCTTTTTCGAGGAAGGCGCCGAGGACAGCTATACCCGGGGGCTGATCCACGGGACGATGCACCTGTCGATCGGGCAGGAGGCCTCGGCCGTGGCGTCGTGCATGCCGCTGTCGGACAGCGATTACATTACCTCGACCCATCGCGGCCATGGGCACTGCATCGCCAAGGGCGCCGAGGTGAAGCGCATGTTCGCCGAGTTCTTCGGCAAGGAGGACGGCTATTGCCACGGGCGCGGCGGGTCGATGCATATCGCCGACGTGAGCAAGGGCAACCTGGGCGCGAATGGCATCGTGGGCGGCGGGCTGCCGATCGCCACCGGCGCGGCGCTGACGGCCAAGCGGCTGGGCACCGGGGCGGTTGCGGTCTGTTTCTTCGGCGATGGCGCGAACAACGAGGGCGCGTTTCACGAGGCGCTGAACATGGCCTCGGTCTGGAAGCTGCCGGTGGTCTATGTCTGCGAGAACAACCGCTATGGCATGTCGACCTCGACCGAGCGGTCGACCGCGGTGAAGAATGTCGCCGAACGCGCGGCGGCCTATGCGATGCCGGGCGTCACCGTGGACGGCAACGATTTCTCGGCGGTGGCCGAGGCGGTCGATGCGGCGGTCGCGCGGGCGCGGGCGGGCGAGGGGCCGAGCCTGGTCGAGAACCTGACCTATCGCTGGCGCGGGCACTCCAAGTCGGACCGCAACCGGTATCGGACCAAGGACGAGATCGACAGCTGGATCGCCAAGGATCCGATCAAGCGCTTCCGCGCCGAACTGGTCGAACATGGGGTGCTGAGCGAGGAGGAGGCGGCGGCGGTCGAAACCTCGGCCCGCGAGGAGGTCGAGGCGGGGATCGCCTTTGCCCAGGCCAGCCCGGCGCCGTCGGTCAACGACGTGACACGCTATGTCCATGCGGAGGTGCGCGCATGACCGCCCCGTCCCCCGATGTGCGCATGGTCGAGATGAGCTATGCCGAGGCCGTGCGCGACGCGCTGGGCATCGCGCTGGAGCGCGATCCGCGCGTGATCCTGATGGGCGAGGATATCGGCGTCTATGGCGGTGCGTTCCAGGTCACGGGCGATCTGGTGCATCGCTTCGGCGAGGACCGGGTGATGGATACGCCGATTTCCGAGCTGGGCGGGGCCGGCGTGGCCGTGGGCGCGGCGCTGACCGGGCTGCGGCCGATCTTCGAGTTCCAGTTCTCGGATTTCGCCATGCTGGCGATGGAGCAGATCGCCAATCAGGCGGCCAAGCTGCGCTATATGCTGGGCGGCGAGGCTTCGGTGCCGGTGGTGATGCGGATGCCGGCAGGGTCGGGTACCGGCGCAGCGGCGCAGCACAGCCAGAGCCTGGAGGCCTGGTTCGGCCATGTGCCGGGCCTGAAGGTGGTGCAGCCGACGACGCCGGCGGATGTGAAGGGAATGCTGTTGGCGGCGGTCGAGGATCCCGATCCGGTGATCGTCTTCGAGCACAAGCTGCTTTACAAGGCCAAGGGGATGGTGCCCGAAGGCTATTACACCCAGCCGCTGGACAAGGCGGCGGTGCGGCGGGCGGGCAGCGATGTGACCGTCGTCGCCTCGGGCATCATGGTGTCGCGCGCGCTGGAGGCCGCCGAGGCCCTGGCGGGCGAGGGGATTTCGGCCGAGGTGATCGATCTGCGCTCGGTCCGGCCGATCGACCGCGAGACGATCCTGGCGAGCGTGCGCAAGACCGGGCGGATGGTCTGCGTCTACGAGGGCGTGCGGACGCTGGGCGTGGGGGCGGAGATTTCGGCCATGGTCGCCGAGTCGGACGCCTTTGACTATCTTGACGCGCCGATCCTGCGGCTGGGCGGGGCCGAGGCGCCGATCCCCTACAACCCAGATCTGGAGCGCGCGGCGGTGCCGCAGCGGCCGCAGATCGAGGAGGCGATGCGCCGCCTAGTCCGGCGGGAGGTCTGAGGCATGGCGACGGAAGTCATCCTGCCCAAGGTCGACATGGATATGGAGACCGGGCTGGTCTCGGCCTGGCATGTCGCCGAGGGCGAGGCGGTCGAGAAGGGCGCGGCGCTGTTCGATATCGAGACGGACAAGGCGGCGATGGAGGTCGAGTCTCCGGCCAGCGGCATCCTGCGGCATGTGATTGCCGAGGTGGGCGACAAGATTCCCGTGGGCGATCCGGTCGCCTGGATCTATGCCGAGGGCGAAGAGGTGCCGGAGGCGCCGCCGGTGGCGCGGAAGGCCGAGGCCGAGGCTCCGGTCGCTGCGGAGCCGGAGCCTGTGGCGGAGACGCCCGAGGTGGAGGTGGTTCGCGAGAGCGAAGACCCGGCGCGGCCGCGTGCCACGCCCGCCGCGCGTCAGGCGGCGCGAGAGGGGGGTCTTGCGCTGGAGATGGTGCCGGGGACGGGGCCGCGCGGGCGGATCCAGCGGTCGGACGTCGAGGCGGCGCTGACGCAGGCGCGTCCGTCCGAGGGCATGGTGCGCTGGACGCCGGGCAGCGGGCCGCTGGCGGTGACGCGGGGCCGGGGCAGCGGTGTGCCGCTGGTGCTGTTCCACGGCTTCAGCGCCGATTCCAAGGGCTGGGCACCGCTGGAGCGCGTGTTGCCGGGCGGGCGCGAGGTGATCCGGGTCGATCTGCCCTCGCACGGGGCCTCGCCCCTGCGGCGGGTGGCGGATTTCGCCGGTCTCGTGAAGATGATGGTCGCGGCCTTCGACGATCTGGGGCTGGATAAGGCGCATCTGGTCGGCCATTCGCTGGGTGGCGCGCTTGCGGCGGCGGTGGCCGATATCCGGGGGCGCAGGATCGCCTCGCTGGGGCTGATCGCGCCGGCGGGGCTCGGCCCTGATATCGACGGCGCGACCCTGCTGGGCATCGCGCGGGCGAGCCGGGCCGAGAGCCTTGGCCCCTGGCTGCGGCAACTGGCCGGGGACGCGGACCGCATCAGCGACGGTTTCGTGCGCGCGGCGATGGCCGGGCGCAGCGATCCGGCGCTGCGGGCGGCGCAGGGCGATCTGGCGCAGTCGCTGTTCCCGGACAGCACGCAGAGTTTCAGCATCCTGCCGGCGCTGGAGCGGATCGAGGCGCCGATGTCGGTGATCTGGGGGCGGCGCGATTCGATCCTGCCGGTGCGCCATGCGCAGCGGCTGCCGGGACTGGCAGCGCAGCATCTTCTGGCGGACGCGGGGCATATTCCGCATGTCGAGATGCCCGAAACGGTTGCCAAACTGCTGTCGCGTCTGTTCAAAGCAGGAGAGAACCCGACCACGGAGTGACCGCCGATGAGTGAATCCCGCGCTGCCCCGACCGGCCCCGTTTCGGGTCGATCCGGCGATACCGACCGTATGCGGGCGCGGGCCGTCTGGCTTTATTACGCCGAGGGCATGAAGCAGTCGGAGATCGCCACGGCCCTGGGCACGACGCGGGTTGCGGTGGTGCGGCTTCTGGCGGATGCGCGGCGGCGCAACGAGGTGCGCATCACCATCTCGGCGCCGCTGGCCGAGCTGGCGCGGCTGGAGACCTCGCTGAGCAGCCGGTTCGGCATTGCCGAGGTGATCCTTTGCCCCTCCGGCGATGGCGGCAGCGATCCGACGCTGTCGATTGCGGCGGCCGCCGGGGCGCATGTCTCGGGGCTGATGAAATCGGGGATGTCGGTGGGGGTCGGCTGGGGGCGGACGCTGCATTCGATGCTGCCGTTCATCGAGGGGCGGACGCTGGAGGATGTGCGCATCATCTCGCTGCTGGGCGGTATTTCGGCGGCGCGGCGGTTCAACCCGGCGGAATTCGCCTGGCGCTTTGCCGAGCTGTTCCAGGGCGAGGGCTATCTGGTGCCCGCACCGGCGCTGGTGGACAGCGCCGAGACCCGCGCCGCGCTGATCGAGCGCTGTGGCATCGGCGAGGTCTTCGAGATGGCGGCGGCGCTGGATATGGCGCTGATCTCGGTCGGGGGCATTGCGGCCGAGGCGACATCGTTCCGCACCGGCCATCTGAGCGAGGCGGAGCGGCGCGACCTGATCGGTGCGGGAGCGGTGGGCGACGTGTTCTACAACTTCATCGATGCCGAGGGGCGGGTGATCGACCACGCGGTGAACGCGCGTACGATTTCGGTGGACCTCGCGGATGTGGCGCGGGCGCGCGAGCGGGTGCTGATCTCGGGCGGGGCCGAGAAGGTGGCGGCGCTGCGGGGCGCGATCACGGCGCTGAAGCCGACCTGCCTGGTCACCGACGAGAAAACCGCCGAGGCGCTGCTGGCTGGCGCCTGACGCGGCGGACTGTCTACTTGACCGGACGCGGCGGGTGGAACATTAGTTATCTGAGTGTGCGAATGTTCGCGCCCTGGGCGGCGGACTTCGAGACGGGACGGGCAAGATGGCTTCCACGACGCTACCGATCAAGGACATGCTGCGCGGGCTGCGGTCGGGCATGACCGCCGGGCGTGTGGCGATTGCACCGATCGGGAAGGATTTGCCGGGGCCGATGCGCGACATGGTCGACGGGATCGACAAGCTGGCGCAGCAGCTGGAACTGGCGACGTCGAAGCTGGCGCACAGCCTGCTGGATAACGGGCCGGCCTGGCACAGCGATACGAGCTGGACGCTGGCGCGGCTGGTCGAGCGGGCGGATGGCGACACGATCTTTGCCCAGCTTGCCTATGGGGCGCTGGGGGCGGCACATCGCCGGTTTTCGGAGCGGGCGGTGCTGATCAGCGAGACGCTGGCGGCGCAGTCCTTTGCCCAGGCGCGGCGGGCGACGCGGGGGGATCCGCTGGACATGCCGGCCGAATTGCTGATGCAGATGCTGAGCCATGGCGTGGTGCGCCCGGTCCCCTTCGAGACGGAGGAGCCGGCGGATGCCGCACGGCTGGCCTGCGCCGCCTTCGTACTGTGGCTGGGCGCCGAGCGCAGCCCCGGCGAGGCGGATAACGATGTGCTCGACCTCTGCTGCGATGCCGCCCCCTTTGTTCTGCGCCAGGCCGATAGCGCGCCTGGCAACCGTTTTGCCCTGCGCACGGCACTTGCCGATTGCGTCCGGCTGATCTGAAAGGTCCTGCCATGTCCTTGCCCGCCCTGAAACTGCTTGAAACGCCCGGCACCGAGGTCAAGCGCGCGGTGCGCCGCCTGCGCTGGTTCCGCCGGGCCTTCATGGAACAGATCGCCTCGGTCTCGCGCGATTGCGGGATTGCCTTCGACGTGGACACCACGCGGCTGGCGGGGGCGTTTCTGGAGTGGAGCGCCGCCTTCGAGGCCGGCAAGCCCGCGCAGGAGGCGGAAGAGCGCGCCTATGTCGATTTCGCCGCCGGGATGATGTTCGACCATCTGCTGGCGCACGCGCCGCTGAGCGCGCGCACGCCGGGGCGCGATGCGGCGATGACGCCGGTCGAGTTCTGGCCCGAGGCCTATGCCTGCGCGGTCTTCTGTCTGAACGTGCGGCAGGCGGTGCTGGCGCAGGAATACGGCGAGGCCGCGCCCGAGTCGGCGCGGATGGACGACCTGCGCGGCTGGTGGAGTTTCCGCGAGAACCTGCGCGAGACGCCGCGCATGGCGGTGGCCTATCTTCAACATCTGGCGGGCGGCGCGCCCGACTGGGCCGAGCCGGGAGTTTTCCGCACCGCGCCGGTGGCCGAGCGGCCGCAGCTGCGGCTGGTGGCGGTCAATGCCGACCACGCGCCGCCGGAGGCGGGGCCGCAGGCGATGCTGCCGCCCGGTGTCGACACGGTGATCTTCGACCTTGCGGCGATCTCGAACAGCCGGGACTTGATCGCGGAGGCGCTGGAGGCGACGATCCATTTCTTTGGCGTGGCGGTGGCGGCCGATCATTTGCGCGTGCTGGTGGACCAGCCGCTCGCGGCGGCGATGACCCATGTGGCGCTGGAGACGCGGCGTCTGTGTCCGGGCAGCTTTGGCCGCCTGTTCCGCGAGCGGCTGGCGCAACGCTATGCCGGCGCGCTTGCCCTGCGTCCCGGCGCTCGGGCGGCGATTTCGGCGCTGGCCGAGGGGGGCATCGCGGTGCGGATCGCGCTGGTGGATGCGAAAGCGGAGGTGCCGGAGCTGGGTTCCGCGCTGGGCCTTGATCCGCGCGTGACGCTGGTCGCGCCGGCGGAGGGCTGGGATCTGGACGACATTCCCGCGCAGAGCTGTCTGCTGGCCAGCGGCGATGCCGCACGGCTGGAGCGCGCGGCGCGGCGGGGGATTTATGGCTTTGTGATCGGCAATGCCCCGGGCGCCTTGCCGCTGACGTCGTTCCCGATGCCGATGCGCTGAAGTTGTCTGGAACTTGTGTCTGTCGCATTGGACATTTGTTCTTTTAATCAAGCCAAGCTATAAAGCGGGTCAGCAGCCCGCCGGCTGAGTCCGCCTGTCCCCTGCCGGGGCGGCTGCGACACCCTGCGGAGCGGGTGGCAGTCGAAGGGTAGGACATGAGCGGACTGGTATTTTTCCTGCATATGGCGGGGGCGGTGGCCCTGTTGCTGGCGGCGACGCGGATGGTGCGCACCGGCGTGGAGCGCGCCTATGGCCGGCAGCTGCGCCAGCATCTGCGCCAGCGCATCGGCCATCCGCTGTCGGCGATGCTCATGGGGCTGGTGATGGCCGTGGCCTTGCAGAGTTCCACCGCGGTGACCCTGCTGGTCAGCTCTTTCGTCGGGCTGGGGCTGGTGTCGGGCGTGGCCGGCATCGTCATCGTGCGCGGCGGCGAGCTGGGGTCTGCGCTGGTGGCCAAGGTGCTGAGTTTCGACCTGACCCTTCTGGCGCCGGCGCTGCTGACGCTGGGTGCTGTTCTGTATCTGCGCTCGGACCGGCGGCCCTGGCACGAGATCGGGCGCTGTCTGCTGGGCATCGCGCTGATCCTGATCTCGCTCGAGATGGTGTCGACCGCGGCGCTGCCCCTGCGCGACAGCACCTTCCTGCCGGTGGTGGTGCGCTATCTCTCGGGCGATATCCTGTCGTGCTTCCTGCTGGCCGCGGCGCTGACCTATCTACTGCATTCCAGCATCGCCGCCGTGCTGCTGCTGGCGGCGATGGCGGAGCAGGGCGTGCTGCCGCCGGGCGTCGGGCTGGTGATGGTGCTGGGCGTCAACCTCGGCTCGTCGATGATCGCGCCGGTGCTGACGCGCGCCGCCGCGCCGGAGCAGCGGGCAGTCCCGCTGGCCAACCTGCTGATGCGCGGGCTGGGGTCGGTGGTCTTGCTGGCGCTCTATGAGGTAGTGCAGCCGGATCCGGCGCTGCTGGGCACCGGGCCGGCCAACCAGATCATCCATGCCCATATCGCCTTCAACCTGTTCATCCTGCTGGTCGGGCTGCCGCTGTCGGGCGTTGCCTGGCGCATCTCGCGCTGGGTCGCGGACCTGCGCACGCCGATCGAAACCGGGCCGGCACATGAGGAGATCAGCGCGCTGGATCCGGCGGCGCTGGGCAATCCCGACCAGGCGCTGGCCAATGCCACGCGCGAGGCGATCCGGATGTGCGACACGATCGACACCATGCTGAGCCGGATCATCGAGGTCTACGCCGCGCCCGATCCGCAGAGCATCGCCGATCTGCGCGCCTTCGACGACAGGGTCGACAACCGGCACAATGCGATCAAGCTGTACCTCGCGCGGATCACCGAGCAGGGGATGACCGAGGCGCAGTCGCGGCGGTGTCAGGATCTGCTGGAGGTCTGCATCAAGCTGGAACAGGCGGGCGACGTGATCGTGCGCAACCTGCTGCTGCACGCGCAGAAGAAGATGGAACGGCAGGTGGAGTTCACGCCGGAGGGCTGGAAGGAGCTGGTGGACTTCCACGCCTCGGTCATGCGCAACGCGCGGCTGGCCTTCAACCTGCTGGTGGACGACGACCCGGCCACGGCGCAGCAGGTCATCATCGAGAAGGACCGCCTGCGCGACAGCGAACGCGAGACGCGGCAGCAGCATTTCATGCGCCTGCGGCGCAACACCGAGCAGAGCATCGAGACGAGCTCGATCCACCTGGACACGGTGCGGGACCTCAAGCAGATCAACGGGCTGCTGGCGGCGCTGGCCTATCCGGTGCTGGAGGAACAGGGCTTGCTGCGGGGGAGCCGGTTGAAGAAACCGGCGTGAGGGGGGGCGGCTTGGAGGCCAAAGTGCCATCTTGAATTAGATGATAGGCTGCCGGTGTTGCCACGGAATGTGTGAGCCGCCATTGTGGGCCAAAAGCGGTAGATCAGGTTAAGCAATGGCCACGTGGACATTTGTCGTCGAATACGAGGGTGGCACCTATTCGAGCCAGATTGAGGCGGACAGTCTGCGGACTGCAATTCATCGATACAATGAGCGCGACCCATCTGGGATTGGAGCCGTTCCTCTCGACCCTGAGGCTGTCGCCCTTGAGGGCTTGAAGGGCGTATTCTGTGCGAGCGGTCTTGCCAAAACCGGAGAGCGTCTTGTTCTGGCGAATATCGTAAGAACGGATGCTTCGGCTTAAGCAATCGGCAGAAAAAGGTTACTGCTGTCCGCAGTGGCGCCCCTTACGATCTAGCGACACCGAAGGAGTTTGACAAAGATAGTCAGATGACTGCTTGGAGCCCACATTTACATGGCTCCTTGGCGTAGTCAGCAAATACCCTTAGACCTCAATCATGACGAAAAACTTTGACAGAGAACATTCTAGGCGGGAGTTGATCAGACTCCTCAAGGGCGTCGATCTATATCGGTCGTGGAGAATGGCGGCTCTGCGCCACTGCGACCCAACGCTCTCCGAAGATCAGATCGAACAGATGGTGGTCATGTCGAGCGCTGGCTGGCTCCAAGTTTTTGACGATACAAAGGGGAAGCGATGCTTCGCAGTCCTGAACGAGATACGTCGGTGGTATTTCATGACCTCCAAGGACTTGGCTCTGTTCGCGAGCGCAAGCGAGGATGCACGAGGTGATATAAATCGATTTCTGGATGATTTCCGAGTACGGTTCGGATACAGCTTCCATTCGGTTTCGGGCGTCGTGCAGGACGTTGTGGATCGAGCGGCAAGGCGCGGCTTCATTGCCAGCCCGGAAGAATACGAAATCCTCAGGGAGATAGAGGTGGCCGGACACGACAACAATTCAGAGTGCATTGCGCTCATTCGCGCATATGAGGACAAGCAAGAGTAGGCGATACGACGGCTTTGTCCGCACAGCAGACCTTACCCTGATCCGCTTTCCACCATCCAATTGGCGCTGTCTCACAGAATTCCCGCTCACCCCGCACAAAAAAGGCCCGACCGCAAGGTCAGGCCCCTTCCGTCCCGTTCCGTCTGCCGCTTACCCCAGCGCTTCGACGAAGCCTGCCGGGAGGGGCGTTTCGCCGGACCAGAGGAGGCGGGTGACGGTGGCCTTGCCTGCGGCGAGGTGGGCGTTTTCGTCGCCGGGGGTGGTGGTGTCCTGGCGGCTGCGCTCGATGGTGATCTCGGTGGTGTCGCCGCTGGTGGAGAGCACCTCGGCGCGGATGCCGACCTTGTCGCGGCCGATGCGGGGTTGCACCAGCTGTGCGGGCAGGCGGGTGGGGAGGTTGACCGAGAGGAACTGGCGGTCGCCCTGCCAGTCGGCGCGGGTGTTCCAGAGGCGCAGGATCAGGGACTGGAGCCATTCGGCGTCGCCGACACCGACCTCGGGCTTTTTCACCCGCGAGAGGCCGATGGCGGGCAGGCCCCAGAAGGTCGCCTCGCGCGCGACGCCGAGGGTGCCGGAATAGGCGATGTCCTCGGCCACGTTGCGGCCGTCGTTGACGCCCGAAAGCACGAGGTCGGGTTTCGTGTCATCGCGGAAGAGCCAGGTCATGGCGGTCAGCACGCAGTCGGCCGGGGTGCCCGAGCAGGCGTAGCGGCGCTCGCCGCGCTTTTCCATCGTCAGGGGGCGGGCGATGGTGAGCGAATGGCCGGCAGCGGTGCGCTTGGCGGCGGGGGCGACGGTCCAGACGTCGTCGCTGATCAGGGCGGCGGCGCGTTCCAGCAGGGCGAGGCCCGGGGCGTCGATGCCGTCGTCGTTGGCGAGGAGGATTCTCATGGTCATGCATCTCCGATCTTGAGGCTGCCGCCGGTGCGGGTGCCGGCGTTCAGCGCGGGCAGGCTCTGTTGGACCGCGTCCAGCGCGGCGTCGTCGCAGGAATGGCCGATCACCGCCGGGCGGCCCGTGGCCTCCCACAGGGCGCGGTTCTCGGGCAGGGTGGGGTGGGTCGGCAGGCGGTGCCAGTCGGCGGTGCCGGCGCGGTGCATCCGCCAGCCGGGCGAGCCTTCGGGCAGGTGGCCGGTCAGCAGCACGGGGTGGCCCGCGCGCTCGGCCTGATCCAGCGCGGCGCGGGCGGGGCCGGTTTCGCCCATGCCGTCATGCACCAGCAGGGGCATGGCGGGCAGGGGATCGCCGGGGGTCCAGCGGTGCAGACCGGCGATGCGGTCGCGCAGGCGGGCGGCCATGCCGGGGTGAAGAAGGTCGGGATCGGCCAGCTGGGCGCGCAGCGGGGCCTCCATGTCGTCGGACATGGCGAGCGGCCCGGGCAGGATGGTGAGCAGTTCCAGCGAGCGGCCCGAGAGCGGGGTCGGCAGGACGGAGCCGCAGGGATGTGCGGCGGTCCATTCGATCACCGTTTTCGCGCGGTCGGCGGCGGGCACGGTGTCGGGGCCGTAGGAGCAGTCGAGCACAAGCAGGTCGCAGGCGGGCAGGGGCGTCATCGGGAAGACGGCGCTGTGGGGCACCACGTCGCCGCAATAGAGCGTGGTCTGCCCGCCGCTGGTGACGGCGAACCAGGTGCCGCCCGCGACATGGCCGGAATGGCCGGTGTCGATGGTCTGTGCGCCGACGGTCAGGCGGTCGCCGGCGGAGAAGATCTCGATCTGCGCCGCGCTGCCGGGGCAGGCGGCCAGATCGTCGGGGCGGGCGTATTGCGCGAGGGTCGCGGCCATCTCGCCCCGGGTGGCGGCGGTCATGAAGACCGGACCGTTGAAGCCCTGGCGCAGCAGCCAGCTGAGCGCGCCGATGTGATCCTCGTGCGCGTGGGTCAGGAAGAGTGCGTCGATCTCGGCCGCCGCACGGGCGAGACGCGGGTGGTAGTCCTGCGCCGGCGCGCCGACCTTGATGCCGGCGTCCAGCATCAGGAGGGTCGCGCCGTCGTCCACGGCGATGCTGGTCCGGCCTTTTTCGCCGAACCCGCCTTGCAGGTGGATGGTCTGCATCAGGTCCGTCCGGGCGCCGGGATCAGCCAGCCGCCGGCGAAGCAGAGGCGCGCGCGGTCGCCGGCTGCAAAGGGCTGGGGGTCGGGCTGTTCGAAGTGGATGGTCTGGTCGGGGGCGACATCGGGCACGAATTCGATGCGTGCCGCGCCGCCCTGGTAGACCACGCGCTGGATCTGGCCGTCAAAGCCGCTTTCGCCCTCGCCCGCGATGCGCACCTGTTCGGCGCGGAAGCAGGCGACGGCACCGGCGCGGGGCATCTCGCCGGCGCTGCAGGTCAGCGTGATCGGCTGGCCCATGACCTCGGCCTGACAGCGCCCGTCCTGTTCGGGGCGCAGGATGGTGACCGGGATCACCATTCCCTGCGAGATGAAGGAGGCGACCATCTCGTTCGCGGGTCGGTGGTAGATCGCCTCGGGGGTGTCGAGTTGCATCAGGTGGCCGTTGTCCATCACGGCGATCCGGTCTGCCAGGGCCATCGCCTCGGACTGGTCGTGGGTGATGTAGACGATGGTGGTGCCGGTGCGGCGGTGGAAGGCGGCGAATTCGTCCTCCATCGAGGCGCGCAGGTGGACGTCGAGGTTGGCCAGCGGCTCGTCGAAGAGGACGAGCGCCGGTTCGGCGACGAGGCAGCGGGCAAGCGCCACCCGCTGGCGCTGGCCGCCCGAGAGGTTGGCCGGCGCGCGGTCTTCCATGCCGGTGAGGTTCACCAGCGCGAGCGCCTCGTCCACGCGGCGTTTCAGGTCGGCGGCGCCGACCTTGTTGACGCGCAGCGAGTAGCCGATGTTTTCGGCCACGGTCATGTGCGGCCAGAGCGCGTAGTTCTGGAACACGATGCCGATGCGGCGTTCGTTGGGCGGCACCGAGCGCTGCGTGTTGGACACGACCTTGCCGTCGATCTCGATCTCGCCGTTGCTGACGGTTTCGAAACCGGCGATCATGCGCAGCAGCGTGGTCTTGCCGCAGCCCGAGGGGCCGAGGACGGCCAGGAACTCTTTCGGTTTCACCTCGATCGAGACGTTCTGGAGCGCCGTGAAGCCGCCGAAGTGTTTTGTCAGGTTACGAATAGTCAGTCCCGCCACGGCAGCACCCCATCTGGAAGTTTGTTGGCGAACAGGTTCACGCCCAGCATCAGCAGGAAGGTGATCGCGACGATCACCGCCGAGAGCGCGGAGGCGTATTTGGAATCGCCGCCCTGTTCGAAGGAGAAGATGACCACGCCGATGGTCTCGGAGCCGGAGGACCACAGCAGGGCCGACACGGTGAGTTCGCTGAGCGCCGTCATGAAGATCAGCAGGCCGCCCGCCATCGCCGCCGGGGCCACCAGCGGGAAGATGATGGTGCGCAGCCGGGTGAAGAGCCCGGCACCCGCGATCTCGGCTGCCTCTTCGAGCGTGCGATCAAGCTGGGCATAGCCGTTGACCGTGGGCCGCACCGCCAGCACGAGGAAGCGGGCGAGATAGGCGAAGAGGATGATCCAGACGGTGTTGTAGATCTGGATGCCGACCAGCGGCAGCGGCTTGAGGAACAGCAGCAGCGAGGCGATGGCCAGCACGACGCCGGGCAGGGCATAGGGCAGTTCGACCGAGAAGTTCAGCCATTTGACCCATTTCTGCTTGCCCCAGGCGATGACATAGCCGAGCGGCACCGCCACCAGCACCGCGAAGACGGCGGTCGTGATCGAAAGCAGCAGGCTGTTGCCGAAGGCGCGCTTGGCCGCGGCGTGTTCGAAGAGCACGAAGCGGTAGTTGTCGAGCGTCACGGTATCGGCCGAGAGCACGATGCCATAGCCGCGCACCAGCGAGGTCAGCACCAGGCCGCAGAGCGGCAGCACAAGGATGACGACGATCATCAGCCACATCAGCGCCTCGACCACGGGACGCCAGAGGCCCAGGTCATAGGGGTCGGCGGGCAGCGAGGTGGTGGTGATGCGGAAGTCGCGGCGCGAGCTGATGTAGTCCTGCAGCACGATCCCGGCCATGGCGAGGATGCCGATCATGGTCGAGAGATAGGCCACCTCGGACAGGACGGCGGGGCCGCCGCCGGCGAGGCGCTGGAAGATCAGCGTGGGCAGGACGAGGTAGTTCGCGGGAATGCCGAGGAAGGCGGGGATGCCGAAGTTGCCGACGCAGGAGACGAAGGACAGCGCCGAGGCACCGACGATGGCCGGAGTCATCAGCGGCAGCACGATGGTGAAGATCACCCGGAACGGACCGGCGCCGCCCGCCTGCGCGGCCTCGATCAGTTCGCGCGGGAGCTTGCGCAGCCCGGCGCGGACGATGAGGAAAACCAGCGGGGCATACTGGATGCCGAGCAGCGCGATGATGCCGCCGGCGGAATAGAGCGGGTTGGGCGTGCCGATGGGCGGCGCGATGCCCAGCAGCTTGAGCAGGGCACTGGAGGGACCGAAGAGCTGCAGCCAGGCCAGCGCGGTCACCTGCGGCGCGATCATCAGCGGCGTGACGAAACAGAGCACCAGAGTTTGCGTGAGGCGGATGTTGGACAGCGTGACGACAATCGAGACGACGACCCCCAGCACCACGGCCACCAGCGTGCCGCCAAGGCCGACGACCACTGTATTGCGCGTGGCGAGCCAGACGGTGCGGTCGCCCAGGCCGGCGCGGATCGCATCGAGCGAGAACTGGCCACCGGGCAGGACGATCTCCTGCAGAAGGCGCATCATGGGGAGAAGGGAGAAGATCGCGATGATGGTCAGGATCATCGCGGTCAGGGCGAATTGCTGGCCCTGACCGTTCCGTGTTGAGACGTTCATGTCGGTGAATTAACCGCCGAAGAGCGTCGAGAAGCGTTTCTTGTTGTCTTCGATCTTGGGACCGATGACGCCGAGGTCCGCGCCCATCACCTTGACCGTGACGCCTTCGGGCATCCAGTCGGGCTGACCGACGCTGGCCTTGGCGGGCAGGTAGCCCTGCGACAGCGCCAGTTTCTGGCCTTCGTCGGAGAGGATGAAGTCGACGAACTTCTTGGCGTCGTCCACGTTCTTGGCGGTCGACATGATCGCCACCGGCTCGGTCACCGCGGTCACGCCTTCCTCGGGGAAGACGAATTCGATCGGCGAGCCGTCCTTCTTGGCGTTCATTGCCAGGAAGTCGACGAGGATGCCATAGGCGTTTTCGCCGCTGGCGACCGATTTCAGCACCGCGCCGTTGCCGCGCACGGCGGTGACGCCATTGGCCTGGAGCTTTTCGAAATAATCCCAGCCGAGGTCATCCCGCTCGGCAAAGGCCGAGAGCATGTAGGCGGCGGCGCCCGAGTAGAGCGGGCTGGGCATGACGACGAGGTTCTTGTAGGCCTCGCCGGTCAGATCCGACCAGTGTTCGGGCTTTTCGGAGGCGCCGGTGTTGTAGGCGATGCCGGTGGTGATCAGCTTGCTGCCGAAATAGTAGTGGTCGGGGTCGACGGCGCTGGGGTCGAAGCCGTCGACGTTGGCTTCGGGATAGGCCATCAGGCGCTTGTCCGACTTGAGACCTTCCATGCTGACGGCATCGGCGATCAGCAGGACATCGGGCTGCGGGCTGCCGGCCGCGAATTCGGCGGCGAGTTTGCTGAGCAGGTCGCTGGTGCCCGAGCGGAACACTTCCACCTCGACGCCGGGATTGGCGGCGGTGAAGGCGCTGACCGTCTCGGCAGCATCGGCATCGGGCTGCGACGTATACAGGACCAGCTTGTCCGCCGAGGCGGCGCTGGCGACACCGGCGGCCGCCAGAACGGTGGCCATCAGCAGAGCGCGGTGGGTTTTCGTGTGTTCAGCCATTGATCTTACCTCCCAAGATGATGTGGCGCCCGGAGGGGCGCCGCATGGCTTTGTCCCGGACTTTCGGCCAGGCCTGGTGCATTTCAAACATGAACATTTGCCTTTCGTCAATTACAAATGATCGCATTGGGCGATCTTGAGGCGGTCCTGGCCTGTTAAGGGCCGGGGCCGCGCCGACGGGTACCGATGGATCACACCGCGAGGTGAGCCGGGGACATGCCAAGGCACCCCGGATGAACCGGACCCTCCCGACACCGCGCTTCATCGGGCACCGAGGTCAAATCGACATGACAGTTTCATGTCATCTGCATGACAGTGGCGCCCGGGCGGCCGGGTGACCCTAACGCCGATTGGCGGTGAGGCCCAGAGCGGGGGCTTCCGGCGGGCGAGTCAGGCGCGGGTGCGCAGGGCCATGACCCAGATTGCGGCCAGGCCGAAGGACAGGAGCGCGTTCCAGCTGGCCATCGAGAGGCCCATGAGCTGCCAGGCCACCTCGTCGCAGCGGATAAGGGGTGCGTTCATGATGCGGTCGAGCAGTTCAGCCGAGCTGACCCCGTCGATGGGACCGGAGGTGCAGGTGTTCGGGCCTTCCCACCAGCCGCGCTCGACCCCGGTGTGATAGACGCCGATTCCCGCAGTGGTCAGGGCGGCGAGCGCGCCGAGCGCGGGCAGGGCGGTCACGCGGGGCAGGGCGAGCGCGACGAGACCGATCAGGATCGCGGCCGCATGGGGCCAGCGCTGCCAGAGGCAGAGGTGACAGGGCGGGTAGCCGAAATACTGGAAGGTGAAGGCACCGGCCAGAAGCGCGGCCGAGCCGCCAGCGGCGAGCAAGATCAGTTGAATGCGGGTCATAGATATTTCACGGCGGCAAAGCCGCCCACCAGGATGAGGACGAACAGGGTGAACATAAGGCCCAGCCGCCGCTCGATAAACACACGAACCGGTGCGCCGAATTTCCACAGCAGCGCGGCGACGACAAAGAAGCGCAGGGCGCGGGCAACCAGCGAGCTGAGGAGGAAGGGGACCAGCGGCAGGCCCGTCCAGCCCGACATGATGGTGATCACCTTGAAGGGGAATGGCGTGACCCCGGCGATCAGCACGGCCCAGACGCCGTAGTCGTTGAAGCGGGCGTTGAAGGACTCCATCTCGGCCGTCTTGCCGAAGGCGGCGAGGATCGGCTGGCCGATTCCCTCGAAGGCGAGCGCGCCGATGCCATAGCCGAGCAGCCCGCCCGCGACCGAAGCGAGCAGCGCCACGGTGGCGATCAGCCAGGCGCGCGAGGGCCGGGCGAGGATCATCGGGATCATCAGCACATCGGGGGGAATCGGAAAGACCGAGCTTTCGGCGAAGGCCACCAGGGCCAGCGCCCACATGGCGCGCGGATGATCCGCCAGGCGCATCGTCCAGTCGTAGAGCCGTCTGAGCATCGCAAACCCGCCACGCCACTTGTTACTTGCCTGACTGCAAGACCACGGCTGAGGGGCCGGGTCAACTGTCACCGATTCCCTGCACCGCCGTCTTGCCGAGCGCCGCGCGGCGCGCTAGAGGTCAGGGCGTTGCGGGTGTGGCGGAATGGTAGACGCAGGGCACTCAAAATGCTCCGCCGCAAGGCGTGGGAGTTCGACTCTCCCCACCCGCACCAGATGATCCGGCAAACTGCCGCCATTACTCTTCCCTACATTGCCGTCGCCCGGACCGAACAGATGGCCGGGCGTTCCTTCGTCGGACCCGAGAGTTTCGGGCTTTGGCGGCGGCATTTGAAAAGGATCGAAAATTCCTGCCAAAAGGCGCTTGACGCCATTCCGGGCATAGCCTATCTCGACCCCCACGCGCGGTTGTAGCTCAGTCGGTTAGAGTACCGGCCTGTCACGCCGGGGGTCGCGGGTTCGAGCCCCGTCAACCGCGCCACTTCTCTTCCAAATGACAAGTGATCTTCCCCGGCGTTCCTGAAAAGATGGGAATGCCCAAGGAAACCATGGCTTTATCCGTATTTCCTTAGGTGATTTGCGGCTGTGGCGGTCAGGCGGTTCCGGCGTGGGCCGCGTCGAAGGCCGTCACGATTTCGGCCGCCTTGCGGGCAACGGTCGCGGCGCTGTCGCCTGGGCGGTAGATGGCGGTGCCGATGCCGAATCCATCTGCGCCGGCGGCGATCCATTCCTTGAAATTTCCGGGGGCCGCGCCCCCGACGGCCAGCACTTCGGTGCCGGGGGGCAGAACCGCCCGCATCGCCGCCAGTCCGGCCGGGCCGATCAGCGAGCCTGGGAAGAGTTTCAGCCCGTCGGCCCCCGCGCGCAGGGCGGCGAAGGCTTCGGATGGGGTCATCACGCCGGGGTAGGAGCGCATCCCTGCGGCCTTGGTGGCGCGGATCACCTCGGGGTTCATGTCGGGGGAGACGACAAGCCGGCCTCCGGCGACCTGCACCTGTGTCACCTGATGTGGTTCGAGCACGGTGCCGGCGCCGATCAGCGCGCTGTCCCCGAAGCGGCCGGCGAGCTTCGCAATGGAGGCGAAGGGATCGGGGGAGTTCAGCGGCACCTCGATGCGGTCGATTCCGGCGCTCACCAATGCGTCGGCGATGGGTTCGACCTCGTCGGGGGTCACGCCGCGCAGAATCGCTATGATCGGACGGCTCATGCCAGGTCTCCTGTTCTTGCGGCGCAGAGGCCGGCGAGCACCATCGATTCGCCCGAGACCACCTCGGCGGTCAGGCCCTGTTCGGCAAGCGCGGCCCGGTAGGGGTCGGTGACGCCCGCCGCGCCGATCAGCACGACCTGCGCGCCGAGCCACCAGGGCCGCGCGCCGGCCAGTTCCAGGCCGATCAGCAGTCCGGAGAGGCGTGCGCGCGCCGCAACCGGATCCTGGCCTTCGAGCAAATGCGCCGCGCGGAGCGAGAAAAGCGCGGAAGCCAGCGATTCGGGGCGCGAGATCGCGTCGCCGAGCGCCTGCCGGAAGACGGCGGCGTCGCTGCCCCCGGGCGCGACCGAGAGGCGCAGGACCGATTGGGTCGAGAGCAGCGCGAAGAGCTCGCCGGTCATGAAGGTGCGGAAGCTGACGACCTCGCCCGCGCTGATCTGCACCCATTTGGTATGGGTGCCGGGCAGGCAGAGCACGCCGTCGAAGCGGGGGCGGGAGGCGAGAAAGCCGGCGATCTGGGTTTCCTCGCCGCGCATGACGTCGGCGGGGCGGGCCTGGGAGAGGCCGGGCAGGATGCGCACCGACAGGCGGGGATCGGCGGTATCGACGCTGACCGCGCCGGGCCCGGCGGGGGTGCAGGGCACCGGGCGGTAGGGTGCCTCGTGCCAGCCGGTGCGGGCGCCGGCCATGCCGCAGACCAGAACCTCGGTCACGCGGCCGGGCGTCAGCCAGTCCTCGGCGTGGCGCAGGAGGGTAGGTTCATACTGGCCCGGGTCGAGGCGGCCCATGCCGTCGTCGCCGCGGCGTTCGGCCAGAACCCTGTCGCCCTGCATCGCCCAGAGGCGCAGGGTGGAGGTGCCCCAATCCACCGCGATCCATTCGGCTTTGTCCATGCGCGCGTCCCTCCCCGGTCTTCGCCCCTGTCTTGCCAGCGCTTGGCGGCCTGTGCAATCGGCGCGTCAGATCGGGCCGGACCAGGCGAGCCAGCTTTCGGGCGAGCCGGAGAAGACGTTTATGTCGACCGGGCCGCCGACGCCGGGCACCACGCCGGTGCCGGTATACTGCCAGAAGGTCCAGTGCGCGCCGGGATAGACCTCGGACGGGTGGCCCGCGACCGAGCGAAGCCAGAATTCGGTGCCCGAGAGCGCCCCGATCCCGGTGTCGCGGTAGAAGTCGGGGGTGGTGTAGACGATGGGGCGGCGGCCGTAGTGGCGTTCGAGGATGTCGAGGAAGATGCGCGCCTCGGCCCGCACCTTGGCGCCGTCAGGGCGCAGGCGGCAGGTGGGCGAACGGTGGTTCCACTCCATGTCGAGCACATGGGGCAGGGCGCTGGCATCGCGGGGCACGTGGCGGATGAACCAGCGCGCCTGTTCGGCGGCAGGCCGGCAGAAGTAGAAGTAGTGATAGGCGCCCTGGCGCAGGCCGGCGCGGGCGGCGCCGCGGCGGTTGTCGGCGAACATCGGGTCGATGACGTCGCCGCCCTCGGTCGCCTTGAGATAGGCGAAGCTGACGCCCGAGCGGGCCACCTGCTGCCAGTCGATCACGCCCTGATAGCGGGCGACGTCGATGCCGTGGACCGGGTAGTTGTGCGGCGCGCGGCCGGACCAGTCGTGCGGCTTGAGATCGCCGAAGCGGGGGGCAGGGGCGAAGGCCAGGCGCGGCTCGCTGGGCACCACCACAGGCGGCGCGGCTGACCTTGTGCCGCAGGCGGCGAGCAGCAGGGTCAGGGCGAGGGCGAGATGTCTCATGCGGGGCGTCTCCTAGGCTCTGCGGACATTAACCCGCGTGGGGGGGCCGGTGGCAAGCCTTGCGCGAGGCATGCGCGCCGCGCCGCTTGGACAAGGGGCGGAGGCGGGTCTATCCTCGGGGTTCAAGGAGACCCCCGATGCATATTCCGAGCCCGCAGAGCCACCTGCCGACCCATGACGTGACCAACCAGCCGCCCGAGCGCGGCGATGCCGACCTCTGGGCGCAGGACGCACCGCTGCGCGAGGCGATCGCGCGCGAGGGCGGGCAGGCGGAGGCGCTGGCCGCCTATGGCGCGACGCTGGGCACCGCCGCGATGCGCGCCGCGGCGCGGGAGGCCAATCGCGTCTTGCCCGAGCTGCGCACCTTCGACCGGGCGGGGCGGCGGCTGGACGAGGTGCAGTTTCATCCGGCCTATCACCAGCTGATGGCGGCGGGGATCGGCGGCGGATACGCCGCCGTTGCCTGGGAGGGCGGGACGGGCGGCCATGTCACCCATGCGGCGATGGTCTATCTGCACAGCCAGATCGAGCCGGGCACCTGCTGTCCGATGACGATGACCTATGCGGCGGTTCCGGCGCTGGCGGCCTCGGAGACGCTGGCGGCGGAGTGGCGGCCCAAACTGGTCTCGCGCGCGTACGATCCCTCTGTGCGGCCGGTGGCGGAGAAGGCGGGGGCGACGCTGGGCATGGCGATGACCGAGAAGCAGGGCGGGTCGGACGTGCGTGCCAATGCGACGCGGGCCGAGCCGGCGGGCGATCACTGGCGGCTGACGGGGCACAAGTGGTTCTGCTCGGCGCCGATGTCGGACGGGTTCCTGACGCTGGCGCAGACGGCCAATGGCCTTAGCTGTTTCCTCGTGCCGCGCTGGCTGGAGGGCGAGCGCAACGCGATCCACCTGATGCGGCTGAAGGACAAGCTGGGCAACAAGGCCAATGCCTCGGCCGAGATCGAGTATCACGGCGCGCTGGCGTATCTGCTGGGAGAAGAAGGGCAGGGCGTGCGCACGATCATCGAGATGGTGCATCATACCAGGCTCGACACCGCGATGGCGCCAGCCGGGCTGATGCGCGGCGCGCTGGGGGAGGCGCTGCACTGGGTGCGGCACCGCCGCGTGTTCCAGCGCGGGCTGATCGACCAGCCGCTGATGCGGGCGGTGCTGGCCGATCTGGCGCTGGACGTGGAGGGCGCGCTGGCGCTGGGGCTGCGGGTGGCGCGCGCCTTTGACGGGACCGCTGAGGCGGACCGGGCCTTTGCCCGGATCGGCGTGGCGCTGGCGAAGTTCCTCAACAACAAGCGCTGCCCGCAGGTGACCTATGAGGCGATGGAGGTTCTGGGCGGCATGGGCTATGTCGAGGAGACGCCGATGCCGATGTATTACCGCGAGGCTCCGCTGAACGGGATCTGGGAGGGGTCGGGCAATGTGATCTGCCTCGACATCCTGCGGACGCTGGCGAAGGAGCCTCTGGCGGGCGAGGTGCTGCGCGACGAGCTGGCCGCCGCGCGGGGGGCCGATGCACGATACGACGCGGCGTTGAAGGCGCATCTGGAGCGCTGGCCGGGTTTGCCGGCCGAGGCGGAGGCGCGTTGGTTTGCCGAGTCGCTGGCCGTGCTTCTTACCGCCTCGGTCCTGCTGCGCCATGCGCCGGAGGCGGTGGGCACGGGCTACGCAGGCAGCCGCCTGGGCGAGTCGGGGCGGATCACGGGGGCGATCGGCGGCGTGGACGTGGCGGCGATCCTGGGGCGGCTGGAGCATTGATCCCAGGGAGCGGCCCGGGCGTTGCGCCGTTTTGAGTATTTATGAAGAGAAGAAGATCAGGTGCGCGGTCTCTTGCTTCTTCTCTCTTCAAATACTCACATCGCGCGGGTGCCGCGGGCGCTTTCCCCCGAGGTCAGCGGTTCCCCGACCCGCCAAAGCGCGCGGCGTCGGCGGCTGCGCGGCGGATGGCGTTGGACTTGTGGACGGTTTCCTGGAATTCGGCCTCGGGGTCGCTGTCGAAGACCACGCCGCCGCCCGCCTGGATGTAGAGCTTCTGGTCCTGCACCACCGCCGTGCGCAGCGCGATGCACATGTCCATGTCGCCGCCGGCGCTGAAATAGCCGACGCCGCCGCCGTAGACGCCGCGTTTCTCGGGTTCCAGCTCGTCGATGATCTGCATCGCGCGTACCTTGGGGGCGCCGCTGACGGTGCCCGCCGGCATGCCGGCGAAGAAGGCGTCGAGCGCGTCCTTGCCCTCGTCCAGCTCGCCCACCACGTTCGAGACGATGTGCATGACGTGGCTGTAGCGTTCGATGATGAACTGTTCGGTCGGGCGGACGGTGCCGATTTTGCTGACGCGGCCCGCGTCGTTGCGGCCGAGGTCGAGCAGCATCAGGTGTTCGGCGCGTTCTTTCTGGTCTGCCAGCAGGTCGGCTTCGAGCGCGCGGTCCTGTTCCGGCGTCGCGCCGCGGGGCCGGGTGCCGGCGATGGGGCGGATCGTCACCTCGCGGCCGAAGACGCGGACGAGGATTTCGGGGCTGGCGCCGATCACCTGGAAGCCACCGAAGTTGAAATAGAACATGAAGGGCGACGGGTTGGTGCGCCGCAGGCTGCGATAAAGCGCGAAGGGCGGTTCGCGGAACTCCGACGTCCAGCGCTGCGAGGGGACGACCTGGAAGATGTCGCCGGCGCGGATGTAGTCGCGGGCCTTTTCGACCGCAGCCTTGTAGCCCTCCTTGGTAAAGTTCGACACCGGCGGGCCGGGTTCGTGGGCATCGCCGAGGTCGCGGGTTTCCGAAGGCATGGCCCGTTCGAGATCGCGCACCGCGTCCATCACCCGTTCGGCCGCCTGCGCATAGGCGGCACGCGGGGAGAGGCCGTCGTTGACCCAGGCGGGAGAGACGACCGTGACCTCGCCCTTGACGCCGTCGAGCACCGCCACGACCGAGGGGCGCAGCATCACCGCATCGGGCATCCCGAGCGGGTCCGGGTTCACGTCGGGCAGGTGTTCGACCAGCCGCACCATGTCGTAGCCGAGATAGCCGAAGAGGCCGGCGGCGGCCTGGGGCAGATCCTCGGGCAGGTCGATCCGGCTTTCGGCGATCAGCGCGCGCAGGGTGTCGAGCGGGTTGCCGTCGAGCGCGTCGAAGGCATCGGGATCGAAGCGGGCGGAGCGGTTCAGCTCGGACATCTCGCCCCGGCAGCGCCAGATCAGGTCGGGCTTGGTGCCGATGATCGAATAGCGCCCGCGCACCTCGCCGCCGGTTACCGACTCGAGCATGAAGGCGTCCTTCTGGGCGCCGGTCAGCTTGAGCATCAGTGAGACCGGCGTGTCGAGATCGGCCGCGAGACGGGTGTAGACGACCTGGTTGCGCCCGGCCTTGTAGGCCGCGGCGAAAGTGTCGAAGTCAGGGACGAGGGCCATCGTGTTCGCTTACTGGAAGCTGCCGAGCACGGCCGCGAGCGCGCGTTCGTCGATCCGGGGGCGGGCCCGCAGCTGCACGTCTTGGGCATAGGCGTTGAACAGGGCCTCGGCCAGTGCCTGGCTTTGGCGTTCGGAGACCGCCTTGCGCGTCTGGGCCATATCCTCGGACTGGTCAGGCGGCAGGACGTCGTCCAGCCGGACGACGATCACGCCCGTCTCGGCGGGCAGGACGCGGACATCGCCTTTGTTCATCTCGAAGACCTGGGCCATGAAATCCTGTGGCAGGCCGTCGATGAAGGCGGTGCGCATCAGCCCGGTTTCGGTTTTCGGCGTCAGGCCGGCCTCGGCGAAATCGCCCGAGACGGCGAGTCTGGTCACGGCCTGTTCGGCCTGAGCCTGCAGCGCGGCCTGGGTGGCCGTGCGGGTCCAGTCGGCGACGACCTCCTCGCGGGCCTCTTCGAAGGTCTTGGCGCGGGGAGGTTCGATCGAGTCGAGGCGCAGCGCGAAGATGCCGCCGTCATCAAGGAATTTCACCTCGGGGAAGGCGCCCTCCTTGGCCTCGGCGGCGGCCTTGTCGAAATCGGCATAGGCGGCGATGCCTTCGCCGCTGTCGGCGGTCCAGTCGATGGTGCCAAGTTCCAGACCCTTCATGCGAGCCAGATCCTCGAGCGTGGCGCCGCCGGCGAGCATGTCCTCGACGCCGGGCACTTCGGCCTCGATCATCCGGCGCGCCTGGGTGCCGGCGAGTTCTTCCTCGAGTTCGTCGCGTACCTCGTCCAGCCCGGTGCTGGTCGCTTCGAGCTTGCCGTTCACCCGGAACAGCGCGGGCCCGAGATCGGAGGGCAGCGGGCCGACGACATCCCCGACTTCGGCGGCAAAGATGGCATCGGCCGCGGCGCCGAGATCGGCGGCGGTGACATCGCCCAGATCCACGTCGCTGATGGTCAGGCCGCGGTCGGTCACGAGCTGTTCGAAGGTGGTGCCTCCGGCTTCGATCTGGGCCTTGGCGGTATTGGCCGACTCTTCGTTGGCGAAGACGAGGCGTTCGACCAGCCGGCGTTCGGGCTGTTCGTATTCGACGCGGTTCTTGTCATAGAGCGCCTGAATCGCGGCATCGTCGATCTTGACCTTTTCCAGCATCATGGCCGGGGTCAGCTGGACATAGGAGATCTTGCGGGTTTCGGGCCGCATGAAGCGATCCTTGTGGGCCTCGAAATGCGCCTTGAGGTCTTCCTCGCTGGGCTCGGCCAGGGGGGTGGCGAGTGTGGAGTCGTCGAGCAGCGCCCAGGTGAAGCTGCGGCGTGCGCCGACATAGGCGACCATCGCGTCGGTCAGGGCGGCGGGCATCTTGACGCCGGAGGTGATCGCGCTCTGGAGGAGAGCGCGGGTGCTATCCTGACGCAGGTCGGTTTCGAACTGCGATTCCTTCATGTTCGCCCGTTCTAGCGCGAACTTGTAGGCCTCGCGGTCGAACTTGCCGTCAATGCCCTGAAACGCCGGGATTTGCAGGATCTGCTTGTGCAGGTTCTCGTCGCCGATCGACACGCCCAGCCGGTCCGCCTCGTCGTCGAGCGCGGCCATGGTGACAAGCTGGCTGAGAACGCGCTGGTCGAGACCCAGGGCGCGCACCTGCTGCATGGGCAGGGCCTGACCGGTCTGGGCCTCGATCCCGCGGATCTCGTTCTGAAGCGCGCGGGCGTAGGTATCGACGCTGATCGTCTGATCACCGACATGGCCGACGGTGCGTATCGTGCCCGACAGGTTGGTGGCGCCGAACCCGGCCAGACCCACGATGAGGAGGGCCAGGATGATCCAGACGAAGGTGTTCCCCAAACTCTTGACGCGCGCGGCCATTGTGCCCCCTTGCTGGCGGTGGTCTTCCTGAGAATTGCGCCCCTGTCTATCCGTCCGCCCGGAGGGGGGCAAGCTTAGAAGGACAGGGGTTCGAGGCGGTCGAACATGGTGCCGATGCCGGCGCGGTCGAGGTTGGCGAAGGCGATGCGCAGCTGGCGCTGGCCCGCGGGATCGCCTTCGGGGACGAACATCGTGGCGGGCAGCAGCAGCACGCCGGCCTCGGATACGAGGCGGCGGGCCAGTTCGTCCGAGCCGATGGCGAAGGGGTGCTCGACATAGGCGAAATAGGCGCCGAGGCCGAGCAACTTCCAGCCCTTCGCGGCCAGACGCGGGAAGCCTTCGGTGATGGCCGCGCGGCGGTCGAGGATTTCGTCGCGCTCGCCCGCCAGCCACTGGCCGAGGTTGCGCATGCCCCAGAGCGCGGCGTGCTGGCCGATCTGGTTGGGGCAGATGGTGACGCTGTCGATGAACTTCTCGACCTCCTGCAGCAGGTCCGTGGAGGCGATCAGCGCGCCGACGCGGTGGCCGGTGAGGCGGTAGGCCTTGGAGAAGGAATAGAGGTCGATCAGCGTATCGGGCCAGGCGGGATCGGTGAAGAGATCGTGCACAGCGCCGCTGCGGGCGTCGAAGTCGCGGTAGGTCTCGTCGAGGATCAATTTGATGCCGCGGTCGCGGGCGATGTCGAAGAAGGCGCGGAGGGTTTCGCTGGGATACTCGACGCCGGCAGGATTGTTGGGTGAAACCAGTGCAATGGCGCGGGTTCTTGAGGTAATCAGCGCGGCGGCGGCTGCGGCATCGGGCAGCATATCGGGGCCGGTCGGCAAGGGCACGGCGGTGATTCCGCTCATGTCGAGCCACATCTTGTGGTTAAAATACCAGGGGGTTGGCAGGATGACTTCATCCCCTTCGCCGGTAAGCGCACTGATCGCGGCAGCGAAGGCCTGATTGCAGCCCGAGGTGATCGCGACCTGGCTTGCGTCGATGATGCCGCCATAGTGGGTGGACCATTGGGTGGCGATCTCGGCGCGGAGTTCAGGCAGGCCCAGGTCGGGGCCGTAGAGGTGGGCGGAGTCGTCATGCAGCGCGATGTCGGCCATGACCTGGCGCAGTTCGGGCGGTGGCGGCGCGGCCGGGGCGGCCTGGCTGACGTTCACCAGCGGGCGGTCGGGCGGGAAGACCACTCCGTCGAGCCAGCGGCGCGCGGCGATGATGGGCGGGGCGAAGGTGGAACGGGTGCGGCTGAGGGACATGCGGAACTCCGGCGGTTTGGCGGACGCTAGCGCGCGGGAGGGGCGAGGGAAAGGGGCTCAGGCGCGGAGCGCGGTAAAGGCCGTTTCCGCGATGGACCGGGCCATGTCGGGCGTCAGCGGCTGGTGGCCGGCGAGCAGGCGGAAGAACAGGGGGCCGTAGATCATGTCGAGCAGCGCCTCCACGTCAGGCGGGGGACTGGCGCGGCCCTCGGTCACGGCGCGGGCGATCAGGCTGCGCCCGGCCTCGCGGCTGGCGAGGATCACGCGGTTGCGGAAGGCGCGGGTGAATTCGCTGTCGGGGTCGGCTGCGGCGAGCGCCTGGGTGATCTGGCGGCCGCGGGTGGTGGCGAAGGCCTGCACCAGACGGGTGAGCTGGGCGGTCAGCGCCTGCTTCGGGTCCGGTCCGGGGGCGATATCCGGGCCAGGGGCCTCGGCAATCAAGGCTTCCATCGCCAGTTCCTGGGCGTTGGCCCAATGGCGGTAGAGCGTCGGCTTGCCGGTGCCCGAGGCGGCGGCGACGGCCTCGATGGTGAGCCGCCCGAAACCGTCGCGCAACAGGATGTCGCGGGCGGCGGCGAGGGCGCGGGCACGGGCGGCGGCAGAGGGAGGGCGGCCGGGTTTTCTGGGTGGTTGACTCATTTCGATACGGATCGTAACGTAAATAAACGGAGTCCGCAAGGGAGAGCGATATGTCCGCCCATCGAGTCACGCCTTATCTGGTCGCCAAAGGGGCCGAGACTGCCATCAAGTTTTACGTGCAGGTTTTTGACGCCAAAGAGATTTTCCGACTGACCGACCCCGAAGACGGGCGCATCGGCCACGCCGAACTGTCGATTGGAGGGTCGGAGATCTATCTGGCCGACGAATACCCGGATTTCGGGGCGCTGTCGCCGGATACGCTGGGGGGCAGCCCGGTGACCCTGCATATCCTGGTGGCGGATTGCGACGCGACCGTCGCGGCGGCCGAGCAGGCCGGGGCGCTGGTGCTGCGGCTCCCGGCGGATCAGAGCTATGGCGAGCGGGTGGCGCAGGTGCAGGATCCGTTCGGGCACCGCTGGATGATCGCCCAGGCGACCGAGACGGTCAGCCCCGAGGACATGCAGCGGCGCTGGGAGGCGGAGACCGGGGCCTGATGTTCTGTCTGAGCTTTGCGGTGCAAGTGACTGATGTTTCTCAGTCCCGTCCGCGATAGGGTTCGACGTATTGCAGGGCCATGTCCCAGGGGAAGAAGATCCAGGTGTCCTGGCTGACGCCGGTGATGAAGGTGTCGACCTGCGGTTCGCCCGCCGGTTTGGCGTAGACGGTGGCGAAATGGGCCTTGGGATAGAGCTTGCGCACCAGTTCCAGCGTCTTGCCGCTGTCGACCAGATCGTCGACGACCAGGATGCCGGTGCCGTCGCCCATCATCTGCGCGTCGGGCTGTTTCAGCACGCGGGCCTCGGCCTGGGACTGGTGGTCGTATGACTTGACGCTGATCGTGTCGACGGTGCGGATGTCGAGCTCGCGCGCGACGATCATCGCGGGGGCCATGCCGCCCCGGGTGATGGCCACCACGGCCCGCCATGCGCCGTCGTCCGGGCCCTTGCCGTCGAGCCGCCAGGCGAGGGCGCGGGAATCGCGGTGGATCTGGTCCCAGCTGACGTGGAAGCCTTTTTCGTGGGGCAGGCGGTCTTGCATGTGGGGCCTCGTTCCTAGCGCGTGGAATCTTCTATCGCGGAACCTGTGCCCCTGAAAAGTCGTCTGTGTGCGGAAATCGCAATGGGACGCGCCGTCAGGCGCGCCCCTGAGTGTCGGACTGCGATGAGACTCAGGCCTTGCGGCGGCGGCGCAGCATGGCCAGCCCGCCGATCCCGGCGGCCAGCAGCGGCAGCGAGGCCGGCACCGGCACGGGCGAGGTTTCGCCTTCGTTGTATTTCATGTTGGCCATCCAGGCGTATCCGTTGCCGGTGAAGCCGTCACACTTTTGCAGGGTGGTCGAGCTGCAATAGCCGAAGCCGTTCGAGGTGACGTCGGAGGTGAAGATGCCGTCGGTCAGGTTGTAGAGGTCGGAGCCGCTGACCGCGACGACACGGTATTGCTGACCGGCGAGCAGGGTCACGTCGCTGATCGAGGTGTAGCGGTAGTTGCCGTCCAGAGTGTCGGAGCTTTGCACGCTGGAGCTGGCCAGGAGCGTGGAGGTCAGTTCGTCGTAGAGACCGACGAGGATACCGCCGGCGGTGGTGAAGCCGTCCATGCCCGCGTCGAAGGCGCCGAGGGCTTTGACGGTGAGGTTGGAGGCGCCGACGGTGAAGATCTGACCGAAGGACCAGCTGCCGTTGCTATACGTGTTCACGCCATTGGGGGTGTAGAGGGTGGCGGCGGAGGCGGCGCCGGTGCCGAGGGCAAGAGCGGCGATGGCGCTGAGGATGGTCTTTTTCATGTCAGGTCCTTTCAAAGGATACTCGTTATGGACTTGGCGGAGGCACGGGACCTCGTGGGCCGGGATGGGGGAGGCGTCCGCATCGACGGTCGCGACACTGGTTAATTCACCGCCAATTGTGGCGGGAATGTGGCAGCGCTTGGGGCGCGGATCGGGTGATTGGGAAATTGATTGTTTCCGCTTCGCGCATGGGTGGCGAAGCGGAACCGAATATTGTCGCGCGGATCAGCTCTTGGCGATGTCCGGGGCGTCCACGGCCTTCATGCCGACTACGTGATAGCCGGCGTCGACGTGCAGCACCTCGCCGGTGACGCCCGAGCCGAGATCGGAGAGCAGGTAGAGCGCCGAATTGCCCACATCCTCGATGGTGACGTTGCGGCGGAGGGGCGAATTGTATTCGTTCCACTTCATGATGTAGCGGAAGTCGCCGATGCCGCTGGCGGCCAGCGTCTTGATCGGGCCGGCGCTGATCGCGTTGACGCGGATGCCGTCCTTGCCCAGATCCTCGGCCAGATAGCGCACCGAGGCCTCGAGCGCGGCCTTGGCGACGCCCATCACGTTGTAATGGGGCATGACCCGTTCCGCACCGTAATAGGTGAGCGTCAGGGCGCTGCCGCCGCGTTTCATCATCTTCTCGGCGCGTTGCACGACCGAGGTGAAGCTGAAGACCGAGATGTCCATGGTCAGCCGGAAGTTGTCGCGGCTGGTGTCGACATAGCGGCCGCGCAATTCGTTCTTGTCGGAGAAGCCGATGGCGTGGACGATGAAATCGAGCCCGTCCCAGCGCTCGCCCAGGCCCGCGAAGAGCGCATCGACCGAGGCCTCGTCGCCGACGTCGCAGGGCAGCACGATGGAGCTGCCGAGTTCGGCGGCCAGCGGGTCGACCCGCTTCTTCAGCGCGTCGCCCTGATAGGAGAAGGCGAGTTCCGCGCCGGCGCCGGCGCAGGCCTTTGCGATGCCCCAGGCGATCGATTTGTCGTTCGCCAATCCCATGATCAGCCCGCGCTTGCCGGCCATCAGTTGTTGCGACATCTAGGTCCTCCCGAATTGCGGTGATTGGGACCGGTTTAGGCGAATGGTAAATCTGCTTCAAGAGCGCGGGCTTGTGGTCGTGCGTGCGGCGGCCTAGCCTTGGTGCGGGCAGGTAACAGGGCAGGGAGTCGGGCCAATGAGCGACCGGGACGGTATTTTTGCGGGCGACGATCCCTTTGTGATCGCGCGGGCCTGGCTGGAAGAGGCGGGCAAAAGCGAGCCGAACGATCCAAATGCAATTGCCCTGGCCACGGTGGATCCCGAAGGCCTGCCAAACGTGCGTATGGTTCTTCTGAAGGAGATCGAGGACGCGGCCTTTGTCTTTTATACCAATTACGAGAGCGCCAAGGGGGGCGAACTGGACAGCGCCGGGAAGGCGGCTTTCGTGATGCACTGGAAGTCGCTGCGGCGGCAGATCCGGGTGCGCGGCACGGTCAGCCGCGAGGAAGGGCCGCAGGCGGATGCCTATTATGCCTCGCGGTCGTTGCAGAGCCGGCTGGGAGCCTGGGCTTCGAAACAGTCGCGTCCGCTGGCGGGGCGGGCGACCCTGATGGCCGAGGTTGCGAAGATGACGGCGCGGCACGGGGTCAATCCCAAGCGTCCGCCGTTCTGGGGCGGTTACCGATTGGTGCCCTCGCAGATCGAATTCTGGGCGGATGGGGCGTTCCGGCTGCACGATCGTTTTGTCTGGCGTCGCCCGGATGCGGCGGCGCCCTGGGAAATCACGCGGCTGAACCCTTGAGCGGCCCGTCGCGGTGATTTTACGTCACGCCAAAGCCGGTCAAATAGTGCTTGGTTAATCAATTCCACTATCCATCGCGCCGATTTGCGTGTTAAATCATAAAGCGGACAAGTGATGGGTTTCATTTTTTGGCAGACGATCTGAACAACATGCACCACGTGCAGGGGCAGGTTAAGTGGTTTGACCCCTCGAAGGGGTTCGGATTCGTCATCTCGGATGAGGGCGGGCCGGACATCCTTCTGCATGTCAATGTGTTGCGCAACTTCGGCCAGAGTTCCGTTGCCGATGGCGCGCGCATAGAGGTCATCACCCATCGCACCGAACGGGGGGTGCAGGCGGTCGAGGTCATCTCGATTACGCCGCCCGAGCGCAGCGACTCACCCGTGCTGACCGACTTCGCCGAAATGGACATGGTGGAGCTGCGGCAGCGGCCGCTGGAGCCGGCGCGGGTCAAGTGGTTCGACAAGGGCAAGGGCTTTGGCTTTGCCAATGTCTTCGGGCGTTCCGAGGATGTCTTTTTACATATCGAAGTGCTGCGGCAGTCGGGCCTGGCGGATCTTCAGCCGGGCGAGGCGCTGGCGATGCGGGTGATCGACGGCAAGCGCGGGCGCATGGCGGCCGAGGTCTTTGCCTGGGAAGTCGCCAGCCAGAAGGCAGAGGCGCAGGAGGCCGCGCGGCAGCCGCGATCCGAGCGCGCCGACGAGGCGGAACGGAGCCCGTCGAACCACGCCATCGCCGGGATGGACTGACTCTTGCGGCGACTGCTCACGATTCTGGCGCTGTGCTGCGCAGGAACGTCCGTGTCGGCGGGCGAATGCGCGCTGGACGCGGTGGCGGTCAAGGGCCCCTGGGGCGAGACCCGGTTCGGAGTCGAGATCGCCGATACGCCGGACGAGCGCGCGCAGGGTCTGATGTATCGCAAGTCGATGGCGCGCGGGGCGGGGATGCTGTTCGTCTATGAGCGCCCACAGCCGGCGGCCTTCTGGATGAAGAACACGCTGATCCCGCTGGACATGCTGTTTGCCGATGAGACGGGAACGATCACCCGGGTGCATCATGATGCGGTGCCGGGCGATCTGACGGCGATCGAGGGCGGCGACGCGGTCTTTGCGGTGCTCGAGATCAACGCGGGGCTGGCCAAGCGCTATGGCATAGAGCCGGGCAGCGTGATGCGGCACGAGGTTTTTTCGCAGGGACCGGCCGCCTGGCCCTGTTAGGGCTTTTCAAACCCACGGCGCGCGGATAGATACGCCCTCGGTCCGGGGCGTGGCGCAGCCTGGTAGCGCACCTGTTTTGGGTACAGGGGGTCGCGAGTTCGAATCCCGCCGCCCCGACCATCTTCCTTCTTTACGACAGAGATTCGCGCCCTAGGGCGCGTCTTTCTGCCGTTCCACCAGATGTAGTGGCCGCGATCCGACCGACCTACAGCTGCTGGGGGTGCGGGCGCTGAAAAATGTAGCGCGGGGGTCACAGCGGGAGCGGGATCGGCGAGATGTCGCGCGGGCGGCGCAGGGATGGATCGGAGCTGTGGATGAAGTTGCCATCGCGTCTGAACCGGGGCCGGCAAACCGGTTGAATGGCAGGGCTTTTCGCGCTTTGCCGCTGGCGCCCCATGGCATCGCGGCGCTGCCCTTGCCTGTGCAGGAATCGCCGGGTCACAGCCGCGGATCCGGGAGGCGCGGAGGGTCAAGGCAAAAGATATCGCGGGAGAGGAAAAAAGGCGTTGACCCCTTAGGCGAACATACGCCAGATTGTGTGAGCCACGTCATAGCCCACTAAATATGGTATCAAAGCCAGGGTCGGCGACGGGGTGTGGGATGGTACTTCAGTGATTGACGCACGCAGAACTGCGTGACTGTGCGGCCGGGCCTATTTGGCGGCGGCGGGGATGCCCGCCGGTGCGCGGATCAGCTATGCCGTTCGTTTTGTCAGCCCCTCCCACTTGCGGGAAGCCGGTCGAACCGACGGCCGAAACAAGAGGCAGAACGATGAAGATCGAACGCAAATTCACCAAGGCCGGACAGGACGCCTATGCGGGCCTGGAGTTTGGGCTGGCCACCTCCGAGATTCGCAATCCGGACGGCAAGGTCGTGTTCCGGCTGGAGAATATCGAGATCCCGGACGGCTGGAGCCAGGTTGCGGGCGATGTCATCGCGCAGAAGTACTTTCGCAAGGCGGGGGTGCCGTCGGCCCTGAAGAAGGTGCCCGAGAAGGACGTGCCCGAGTTCCTGTGGCGGTCCGAGGCGGCAGAGGGCGCCGAGATGGGCGGCGAGACCAGCTCGAAGCAGGTGTTCGACCGGCTGGCGGGCGCCTGGGCCTATTGGGGCTGGAAGGGCGGCTACTTCACCACGGAAGAGGACGCCCTCGCCTATTTCGACGAGATGCGCTATATGCTGGCCACCCAGATGGCGGCGCCGAATTCGCCGCAGTGGTTCAACACCGGCCTGCACTGGGCCTATGGCATCGATGGCCCGGCGCAGGGGCACTATTACGTCGATCACGCGACGGGCAAGCTGACCAAATCGAAGTCGTCCTACGAGCATCCCCAGCCACATGCCTGCTTTATCCAGGGCGTGCAGGACGATCTGGTGAACGAGGGCGGCATCATGGACCTCTGGGTGCGGGAGGCGCGGCTGTTCAAGTATGGCTCGGGCACCGGGACCAACTTCTCTCACCTGCGCGGCGAAGGCGAGCGGCTGTCGGGCGGCGGCAAGTCGTCGGGGCTGATGGGCTTTCTCAAGATCGGCGACCGTGCGGCGGGGGCGATCAAGTCGGGCGGCACCACGCGGCGCGCGGCCAAGATGGTGATCGTGGACGCGGATCACCCGGATATCGAGGATTTCATCAACTGGAAGGTGATCGAAGAGCAGAAGGTGGCGAGCATCGTCGCTGGCTCGAAGATGCACGAGCAGAAGCTGAACGGGCTGTTCGAGGCGATCCGCCTCTGGGACGGCGCGGCGGTCGATGCCTATGACCCGGCGAAGAACGAGGCGCTGAAGAAGGCGATCCGCGAGGCCAAGAAGGTCGCGATCCCCGAGACCTACGTCAAGCGGGTGCTGGATTATGCCAAGCAGGGCCATACCGGCATCGAATTCCCGACCTATGACACCGATTGGGACAGCGAGGCCTACAACTCGGTTTCGGGCCAGAACTCGAACAACTCGATCCGCGTCACCAATGCCTTCCTGACTGCGGTCGAGAAGGATGCGGACTGGGAGCTGATCAACCGGGTTGACGGCAAGGTCGCCAAGGTGGTCAAGGCCCGCGATCTTTGGGAGCAGGTGGGCCATGCGGCCTGGGCCTGCGCCGATCCGGGCATCCAGTATCACGACACGGTCAACGACTGGCACACCTGCCCGGCGGACGGGCCGATCCGGGGGTCAAACCCCTGTTCGGAATACATGTTCCTGGACGATACCGCCTGCAACCTCGCCTCGATGAACCTGCTGACCTTCCTGAAGGACGGTAAGTTCCAGGCGGCAGACTACATGCACGCCTCGCGGCTATGGACGATCACGCTGGAGATCAGCGTGATGATGGCGCAGTTCCCGTCGAAGGAAATCGCGCAGCTGTCCTATGATTTCCGCACGCTGGGCCTGGGCTATGCCAACATCGGCGGTCTGCTGATGAACATGGGCTTTGGCTATGACAGCGATGAGGGCCGGGCGCTGTGCGGCGCGCTGACCGCGATCATGACCGGCGTGGCCTATGCGACCAGCGCCGAGATGGCGGGCGAGCTGGGGGCCTTTTCCGGCTACAAGCGGAACAGCACGCATATGCTGCGGGTGATCCGTAACCACCGCAACGCCGCCTATGGCGCGACGGATGGCTATGAGGGGCTGGCGGTGAAGCCGGTGCCGCTGGACCATGCCAACTGCCCGGATGCGCGGCTGGTCGAACTGGCGATGTCGGCCTGGGACGAGGCGCTGAAGCTGGGCGAGAAGCATGGCTATCGCAATGCACAGGCAACGGTGATCGCGCCGACCGGCACCATTGGTCTGGTGATGGATTGCGACACCACGGGGATCGAGCCGGACTTTGCGCTGGTGAAGTTCAAGAAGCTCGCCGGGGGCGGCTATTTCAAGATCATCAACCGCTCGGTGCCCGCGGCACTTGAGAACCTCGGCTATTCCTCGGCCCAGATCGAGGAAATCGTGTCCTATGCCGTTGGTCACGGGTCGATCGGCAATGCGCCGGCAATCAACCACACGACGCTGGCGGGTCACGGGTTCGGCCCGGCGGAGCTGGCCAAGGTAGAGGCGAAGCTGGCCGAGGCCTTCGACATCCGCTTTGTCTTCAACCAGTGGACGCTGGGCGAGGCCTTCTGCCAGGGCGTGCTGGGCATTCCGGCGGAGAAGCTGAACGACCCGACCTTCGACCTGCTGAAATCGCTGGGCTTCTCGAAGAAGGACATCGAGGCGGCCAACGATCACGTCTGCGGGACGATGACGCTGGAAGGCGCGCCGCATCTGCGGACCGAACATTACCATATCTTTGACTGCGCCAATGCCTGCGGCAAGAAAGGCAAGCGGTTCCTGTCGGTGAACAGCCACATCCACATGATGGCGGCGGCGCAGAGCTTTATCTCGGGGGCAATCAGCAAGACGATCAACATGCCGAATTCGGCGACGATCGAGGATTGCCAGAAGGCCTATGAGCTGAGCTGGTCGCTGGGCGTGAAGGCGAATGCGCTGTATCGCGACGGGTCGAAGCTGTCGCAGCCGCTGGCCGCCGCGCTGGTCGAGGACGACGAGGAGGCCGCCGAGATCCTGGAGACCGGCAGCCAGCAGGAAAAGGCCACCGTGCTGGCCGAAAAGATCGTCGAGAAGATCATCGTCAAGGAGATCATCAAGAGCCACCGCGAGAAGATGCCGCAGCGGCGCAAGGGCTATACCCAGAAGGCGATCGTGGGCGGGCACAAGGTGTATCTGCGCACGGGCGAATACGAGAACGGCACGCTGGGCGAGATCTTCATCGACATGCACAAGGAAGGCGCCGGCTTCCGAGCGATGATGAACAACTTTGCCATCGCTGTGAGCGTCGGGTTGCAATATGGTGTTCCGCTTGAGGAATTTGTCGACGCCTTCACCTTCACCAAGTTCGAGCCTGCGGGCATGGTACAGGGCAACGACAGCATCAAGAACGCGACCTCGATCCTCGACTACGTGTTCCGCGAACTGGCGGTGTCCTATCTCGACCGGACCGACCTGGCCCATGTGAAGCCGCAGGGCGCGTCCTTCGACGATATCGGGCGGGGCGAGGAAGAGGGCGTGTCGAACGTCTCGGAACTGTCGGACAGCGCGGCCACCCGCTCGCTGGAAGTGCTGAAGCAGATCAGCTCGACCGGGTATCTGAGGAAGCGCCTGCCGCAGGAGCTGGCGGTGCTGCGCGGCGGAAAGGTTTCCGGTTTCGCCGGGGGCGACGCGAGCGCCGCGCTGCAGACGCTGGTGCCCGAGACCGGGGCGGCGATGATCGCGACGACGACGACGACGGCCGTCGCCAGCGGCACTGTCTCGCTGGACGCGCGGACCAAGGCGAAGATGCAGGGCTACGAGGGCGAGGCCTGCGGCGAATGCGGCAACTACACGCTGGTGCGCAACGGGACCTGCATGAAGTGCAACACCTGTGGCGGGACGAGCGGGTGCAGCTGAGAGGGTAACCAACACCGCGCCTGACCCGGCGCGGCAGGGGGCCTGGGCTGTCTCGCAGCCGGCCCGGCCCCCGACGAGACGGCGAGGCGATGTCCCAATCGTCTTTGCCTACCTGGCGGGACAGGGTGCGGCCCCCATGGCCGTTGCCCGTCCCGCCCGGGATGCCCCGCAAGGGCGTTCCGACGGGACACGGGGCGGGTGCGCTCGCTCCTGACGACGTTCAGGCCGCAGGCAGAAAACACGGGCGGTAAACTATTGAGCCTGAACGGCGAAACTTACGGGGGGCTTCGGCCCCCCGTTTTTATGCCGCGTTAAGTTGAGGGCGGACTCCGCAGGTTTCCTCTGGAAACCCGCTCTGTCCTTGGACCGCAGGTTTCTGCGAAACCCGCGGGGAACGGCGAAACTTACGGGGGGCTTCGGCCCCCCGTTTTTATGCCGGACTGTGGTGGAGACGGCGGACTCCGCAGGTTTCTGCGAAACCCTCGTTCCCCCTGCCATTTGTGATTTGCAGGGTGGCGATCCGCGCGGCAATGTGCTGCCATTCGAGTCGCGCTATTGCATCAAGGAAACAGAAATGGCTGCATTTGTATCTTTGCCCTCCAGCGGGGTATTCCGTCTGACCGACCTGTTCGGCGTCATTGATTTCATCACCACCGAGGGCACGGTGGGGCGCTTCACCACCACCTTCTTTGGCCTGTCCGGCACCTATAAGGGCATGGACCTGACGGTTTCGGTGAACGGATCGGGGTTTGGAACAGGCCAGATCAATGGCGAGACCTATGTCACCAGCGGCACCGTCACGCTGATCCAAGTGAACTATCCCGGTGGCAACTTCCAGTTCCGGGACCTGAACATCGAGATGTCGAGCTTTTCTCAGATCATTGCGGCGGATGAGTCCGGTGCGGCGCCGCTGGGCATCGAGAACCATCTGCTGGGCCTCGGGTGGGAGGTCCACCTTGGCGATCTGCGCGATGTGGGCTGGATCAATACTCAGGTCGGTGACGGCGCGGCCTTCAACCTCACCGGCAACGACAAGATCTATGCCGGGGGCGGCAAGGACAAGATCTATGCGGGCGATGGCAACGACACGGTTCTGGGCGGCGACGGGGCCGACGTGCTGAATGGGGGCCGGGGCAACGATGTGCTCTGGGGCGAGACCGGCGCGGATGTGCTGGTTGGCGGCGCGGGCAAGGACATCTTCAACGGCGGCACCGGCAACGACCGGATGACCGGCGGGGCGGCGGCCGACAAGTTCGTGTTCTACAACAACCACGGTCGAGACGTGATCACCGATTTCGAGGCGACCAACAACCGCGAGAAGATCGACCTGTCGTCGGTGACCGAGATCGTGCACTTTGCCGACCTGCGCAAGCATCACATGACGCAGGTGAACGACAGCGTGGTGATCGACGATCACGCGGGCACGCGGATCACGCTGCTGAACACCGATATCGCCGATCTGGGGAGCCTCGATTTCATCTTCTGATCCGGGCCAAAGACGGTGCAGAGAGTGGTCTGTGCCGTCTTTTTCTGCTTAGAGAGGCGTGAATTTCACGAAACGGAGAACCCGCATCTTGTCTCGCCTCAAGAACCATGCTGCCCGGGATGCCTGGATCGAAGCGACGCTGACCGCCCTGCCGGCGGGGTCGAGCCTGCTGGACGTGGGGGCGGGGGAATGCGCCTACAAGCGGCACTGCGGGCATCTGGATTATCTGGCGCAGGATATCGCGGAATACGACGGCTCGGGCGACGGGGCGGGGCTGCACACCGGCAAGTGGGATACCTCGCGGCTGGATTTCATCTGCGATCTCTATGACATTCCCGAGGATCGGCAGTTCGACACGGTGTTCTGTTCCGAGGTGATCGAGCATGTGGTCGATCCGGTGCGGGCGGTAGAGAAGCTGGTGGCGCTGACGCGGCCCGGCGGGCGGATCATCGTCACGGCGCCGTTCAACTCGCTGACGCATTTTGCGCCCTATCATTTCTGCACCGGATTTTCGCAGTATTTCTACCGCCATCATTTCGAGCGGCTCGGCTGCGACATCACCGAGCTGACGCCGAACGGCGGCTATTTCGACATGATGGATCAGGAGATCGGCCGGGTGACGCGGGTGCGCAAGCAATACGGCGCCGGGCCGCGTGAGCCGCTGACCTGGCTGGTGATGCAGCTGGCGCGGCTGAACGTCCGGCTGATCGCCGCGCTGGACGGGCCGCGCATGGCGCGGCGATCGTCCGAGCTGCAGTGCTTCGGCTGGCACGTGATCGCGACGAAGCAGGTCTGAGGCGCCGCGCTCAGCCGGGCAGGTGGATGCGGAAGGCGCGGCGGATCGCGGCGTCGGTTTCGGGGTCGAAGCGGGCGCGGGCGCGTTCGCCGAGGATCTGCTCTTTGCGGGCGGTGGCGCGTTCGATGAGGTCGGGCTTGCCCTTTTCGTCCCACTCCTTGGGCGAGGTGCGATCGGCGAGCGTGGGGTAGATGTAGTCGGTCTGCATCCGCGCCAGCGTCTGGTCGGAGCCGAGGAAGTGGCCGGGGCCGCCGAGGCAGGTGGCACGGATGGTCTCGACCGAGAGCGAATCCTCGTCCACCTCGATACCCCTCACGCAGCGCAGGGCCTGGCCGATCAGGTCATCGCCGAGGATCAGCGATTCGTGGCAGAAGCCGAGGAGCGAGGCGTGCATTCCGGCGGCCTCGTAGATCATGTTCAGGCCGGAAAGCCCTGCCATGACGTTGGAAATCGCCTGTTCCCATCCCGCCTGCATGTCGGGCAGCTTGGCATCGGCGATGCCCGCCGCGGCGCCGCCGGGGATGCCGTAGTAGCGGTGCATCTGGGCGCAGCCGGCGGTCAGCAGGGCCTGTTCGCCCGAGCCGCCCGACATGGCACCGGTGCGCAGGTCGCTGACGAAGGGCCAGGTGCCGAAGATGGCGGGATGATTGGGTTTCACCGCGTTGACATAGACCAGACCGGCGAGGCATTCGGCCACCGCCTGCACGATGGCCCCGGCAATGGGGGCGGGCGCGGTGGCCCCGGCCTGACCGGCGGAGAGCAGGAGGATCGGCATCCCGCCCTCGATCAGCTTTTCCATCACGATGCAGGCCTCGGTCGCGAACTTCATCGGCGGGACAACGAAGCAGTTGGAATTGCTGACGAAGGGGCGCTCGCGCCACTTGTCCTCGCCCCCCGCGATCAGGTGGAGCATCTTCAGCCCGTCGTCGACGAAGGCCGGTTCGGTGAAGGAGACGCCGATGTGCTTGGTGGTGCCCGAGGCGCAGGCGTAGATGGTGTTGAGGTCCATCTCGCGGTTGTCGGGAATGTCGCGGCAGACCATCGGGCGCTGGACGAAGTGGATGTTGTCGAGCACGTCGCAGATGCGGGCGGCGTCGTGCAGATCCTGCACGGTGCATTCGCGGTAGCGGCGGCCGGCGACGTCGACCATGTGTACGGCGGCCCCGGCGGTGCCGTAGTGTACGCGGGTGCCCGACAGCTCCATGTCATGCGCGGGGTCGCGGCCGAAGAGGGTGATCTGGCGGTTGGCGCGGGCGAGCGTGTCCTCGACCAGCGCGCGGGGAAAACGGATGCGGCGGTCGTCGCCCAGGATCGCGCCGGCCCCGGTCAGGTGGCGGATGCCGCTTTCGGGGGCGTCGGCGAGGCCGATCTGTTCCAGCACGTCGAGCGCGGCCTGGTGGATGCGGTGCATCTGCGGCTCGGTCAGCGGGTTGTAGGTGCCGCCCTGAAGGCCTGCGCGCACCGGGCGCAGGTGGTCGGCAAGGGGGGCGGCGCGGGCGGCGCGACGGGCCGCGCGGCCGCCGCTGCGGGCGGTGACGGTCTTGGCGTGTTCGTTCATGACAGCCTCTGGAAGATGGGAAGGGGCAGGTGGCGGTTCAGCCTGCCCGAGGCGCGCCCCGTGCCGCACGGCCCCGCTGCGCCCCGATGGTGCGCACGACGAGGCTGATCTTGCTCAGTTCACCTTGCATCAAGGGCTCCCGACCTTTGCGCGATGCTGCGCTGGCCGGGCGGGGGCGTCTGTCCTGTTTGCGCCCTGATGTCGGTTTTGAGCCTTGGAGTGCCGGTTCAGCCTTGCCCGGCCGCGAGCCCCTCGGCAAAGGCGCAAAGCCGGCCGAGCGCGTCGGCGAAGGCGTCATCTGCAACGGTCATGGCGACGCGAATGTGGCCGGCGGCGGACTGGCCAAAGCTTTCGCCGGGCATGACGGCGATCTTCTCGGCATCCAGCAAGGCGAAGGCGAAGGCCCGGCCGTCGAGGCCCGTCGCGCGGATGTCGAGCATCAGATACATCGCGCCCTCGGCCGGAATCAGGCCCACCGTGTTCTGGCGCGCGAGGATGTCCTGCGCCAAGGCACGGCGGCGGCGGAAGGGGGCGGCGATCTGGTCTTCGAGCCCCGAGCCGAGGGCGAAGAGCGCGGCGTCCTGGACGAAGCCGGGCACGCCATAGGTCGTGACCGTGGCCAGCGCGCTCAGATGTGAAATCACCTCGGCCGGGCCGACGATCCAGCCGATGCGGGAGCCGGTCATCGCGTGGCTTTTGGACATGGAACCGATCACCAGCGTCCGCCGGGCCATGCCGGGCAGGGCGCGGGGGCTGAGGTGGTCGCCCTGCCAGACCTGGGTGTCATATACCTCGTCGGAGATCAGCCAGAGGTCGCGGTCGTGGCAGACGGTGGCGATTCCTTCCAGAGTGGCGCGGTCATAGACCGCGCCGGTGGGGTTGTTGGGCGAGTTGATCAGGAGCGAGGCGGCGCCATCGGCGAGCGCGTCGATATCGGCGGCGCGGGGGCGGAAGCCGTCGGCGGCGTGGGTTCGCACCGGGACCGGCACCGCGCCGACGCCTCGGATGGTGCCGGGGTAGGTGGCGTAATAGGGGTCGATGAACAGCGCCCTGGCCCCTTCGGGACAGGTGGCGTGATGGGTCATGAACAGGGCGGCCTGACCGCCGGGTGTGATCAACACGTTCGCGCGGCCGGTCCTGACGCCGGTGCGCGCCTGCACCCGCGCCGCCACGGCGTCGCGCAGGGCGGGGATGCCGGGGACCGTCGCATAGCCGGTGTGGCCGCCGCGCGCCGAGGCCTCCATGGCGGCGAGTATGCTGGGATCGGTGCGGATGTCGTGTTCGCCGATGGTCAGTTCGATGACGGTGTCGCCCGCCGCGATCATCTCTCGGGCGCGCAGGAAGACCTCCCACCCGTCCGAGCCGCCGCCGTTGAGGTTGGTGAGACGCGTGGAAAGCTGCATGACAGGGCTCCGGGACAGATCATGCGGAAACAGTCAGAGCGGCGGGGCAAAGTCAATCTTGGGCGGGCCGCGCAAGACGCTTGATTGCGCGCGCGACCCGGCGTAAGGAGTCGGGCATGAAAACGACCTGCATCATTATCTGCTGCATTATTCCCTGCTGATCACCAGCGGGCCGGTTTCTTTCGTTTTCACTCCTGAAACAAGTTGCTAAGCCCGCGCCAGCGCCGACGTGCGAGGACTTGAGCCATGACGACCCTCCGACTGCACAATACGAAGACCCGCAAGAAGGAGGTCTTTGAACCGATCGACCCCGGCAACGTGCGGATGTATGTCTGCGGCCCCACCGTCTATGACCGGGCGCATCTGGGCAACGCGCGGCCGGTGGTGGTGTTCGACGTGCTGTATCGGTTGCTGAAGCATCTCTACGGGCCGGGGCATGTGACCTATGTGCGCAACATCACCGATGTGGAGGACAAGATCATCGACCGCGCGCGCGAGCGCGGGATCGCAATCGACGAGCTGACGCGGACCACGACGAAGTGGTTTCATCAGGACATGGCGGCGCTGGGCGTGGACTATGCGCAGGACCCGGGGTTCAAGGAGCCGAAGGCGACCGAGCATATCGGCGGCATGATCGCGATGATCGAGGATCTGATCGCGCGCGGCCATGCCTATGCGGCGGAGGGGCATGTGCTGTTCCGGGTGCGGTCCTACGCCGATTACGGTCAGTTGTCGGGGCGGTCGGTCGACGACATGATCGCCGGCGCGCGGGTCGAGGTGGCGCCCTACAAGGAGGATCCGATGGATTTCGTCCTGTGGAAGCCATCCTCCGACGATCAGCCGGGGTGGGAGTCGCCCTGGGGCCGGGGTCGGCCGGGGTGGCATATCGAATGCTCGGCCATGTCGCTGGCGCTGCTGGGCGAGAGTTTCGACATTCACGGCGGCGGGATCGACCTGCAGTTCCCGCACCACGAGAACGAGATCGCGCAGAGCTGCTGCGCGCATCCTAAGGGGGATTTCGCGCGCTACTGGCTGCACAACGAGATGCTGCAGGTCGAGGGCAAGAAGATGTCCAAGTCGCTGGGCAATTTCTTTACCGTGCGGGATTTGCTGGATCAGGGCGTGCCGGGCGAGGTGATCCGCTTCGTGTTCCTGTCGACGCATTACCGCAAGCCGATGGACTGGACGGAGGCGAAAGCCGCGGGGGCGCGGCGGACGCTGCGCAAGTGGTATGAGCAGGCGGCTTCCGCATCGGGCGGTGAGGTTGATGAAGCAATCGTCACGGCCCTGTCGAACGATCTGAACACGCATGAGGCCATCGCCGTGCTGCACGATCTTTCGGGACAGGGCGACGCCGAGGGGCTGGCCGCCAGCCTGCGTTTTCTCGGGTTGCTGGGGGACAGCGTTCCGGCCTGGGCGACCGAGTCGCCGGTGGATCAGGGCACGACGGCCCTGATCGAAAGCCTGCTGGCCGCCCGCGCCGAGGCGCGCAAGGCCCGTGACTTTCAACGCGCGGATGCGCTGCGCGACGGTATTGCCGCGGCCGGTGTGATCGTGATGGACAGCGCCGAGGGCAGTTCCTGGGATTTGGGGCCGGATTTCGATCTGGCCAAGCTGGAGGCGCTGAATTGACGCGCGAACGCCTCTACCTCTATGACACCACGCTGCGCGACGGGCAGCAGACGCAGGGCGTGCAGTTCTCGACGCAGGACAAGCAGCGCATCGCGAAGGCGCTCGACGGGCTGGGGATCGACTATATCGAAGGCGGCTGGCCCGGGGCGAATCCGACCGACAGCGCGTTTTTCGAGGCAGCGCCCGAGACGCGGGCGAAGATGGCGGCCTTTGGGATGACCAAGCGGGCCGGACGCTCGGCCGAGAATGACGAGGTGCTGGCGGCGGTGATGAATGCGGGCACCGGGACCGTCTGTCTGGTCGGCAAGAGCCATGTCTATCACGTGGAAACCGCGCTGGGCATCACGCTGGCCGAAAACACCGAGAACATCCGCGCCTCGATCGCCCATCTGGTGGCGCAGGGACGCGAGGCGCTGTTCGATGCCGAGCATTTCTTCGACGGCTACAAAGCGAACCCGGAGTATGCGTTGGAGGCGATCCGGGCGGCACATGAGGCGGGCGCGCGCTGGGTCGTGCTGTGCGACACCAATGGCGGCACGCTGCCGCATGAGATCGCGCGGATCGTGGGCGAAGTGATCGCGGCAGGAATTCCCGGCACGCATCTCGGCATTCACACCCATGACGACACCGGCAACGCGGTGGCCAATTCGCTGGCCGCCGTGGATGCCGGGGTGCGCCAGATCCAGGGCACGCTGAACGGGCTGGGCGAGCGCTGCGGTAATGCCAACCTCACCTCGCTGATCCCGACGCTGTTGCTGAAGGAGCCCTATGCGAGCGGGTTCGAGACCGGCATCGCGCCCGAGCGGTTGCAGGGCATGGTGAAGATCTCGCGGCTGCTGGACGAGATCCTGAACCGGGTGCCGATGCGGCAGGCGCCCTATGTCGGCGCCTCGGCCTTTGCACATAAGGCGGGGCTGCATGCGAGCGCGATCCTCAAGGATCCGGGGACATACGAGCATATCGACCCGGCGGTGGTGGGCAATGCGCGGATCATCCCGATGTCGAACCAGGCGGGGCAGTCCAACCTGCGCCAGCGGCTGGCCGAGGCCGGGCTGGAGGTTGAGCGCGACGACCCGCGGCTGTCGCGCATCCTCGACCGGGTGAAGGAGCGCGAGGATCAGGGCTATGCCTATGACTCGGCGCAGGCGAGTTTCGAACTGCTGGCGCGCGAGGAACTGGGGCAGCTGCCGAATTACTTCGAGGTCGAGCGGTATCGGGTCATCTCGGAGCGGCGGCGGAATGCCAAGGGGCAGGTCGTGGTGGAATCCGAGGCGGTGGTGACGGTCCAGTTGCAGGACGGGACCAAGCGCACCGGCTATTTCAAAAACGAGCATCCGCAGGATCTGCATGACGACGGGCCGGTGAATGCGCTTTGGCAGGCGCTGAAGACCGATCTTGGCCCTTATCAGGCGCGGATCGAGGACATTCGCCTGACCGACTTCAAGGTGCGCATCACCAATGGCGGGACCGAGGCGGTGACGCGGGTGATCATAGACTTTCAGGACGATCAGGCGCGGCGGTGGTCCACAGTAGGGGTCTCGCCCAACATCGTGGATGCCAGTTTCGAGGCGCTGCATGATTCGATCCGGTGGAAATTGACGCGCCATGGCGTTTGACGCCGATCTGATCGCCTGCGCGGCACTGGTCGAACGGGCGGATCCGGAGCGGTTTCTGGCCACGATGGCCGCGCCGGTGGCGGCGCGGCGCGTGCTGTTTCCGCTGTATGCGATGAATGTCGAGGTCTCGCGCGCGCCCTGGGTGACGGCCGAGGCGATGATCGCCGAGATGCGGCTGCAGTGGTGGCGCGATGCGCTGGGCGAGATCGCCGTAGGCGGGACGGTGCGACGGCATGAGGTGGTGACGCCGCTGGCCGCGGCGCTGCGGCCCGCGCTGGCTGAAGTTCTGGATGAGGTCGTGGCCGCAAGGCGTTGGGATATCTACCAGGACCCCTTCGAAGATGCGGGGGATTTCGCGCGCCATATCGAGCGCACTTCGGGCACGCTGCTGTGGGTGGCGGCGGCCTCGCTGGGGCAGGCGGACGAGGAGGTGGTAAGGGATCTGGGCTTTGCCGCGGGCGTCGCGAACTGGCTGCGGGCGGTGCCCGAGCTGGCGGCGCGGGGCCGGATACCGCTGCTGGACGGCACGCCCGAGGGCATTCGAGGGCTGGCGCGCGGGGGGCTGATGCGGCTGCAGCGGGCGCAGGCGCGGCGCGATGCCGTGTCGCCCGAGGCCGCTCCGGCGCTGCTGGCGGCCTGGCAGGCGGGGCCGGTGCTGGCGCGGGCAGAATCCGAGCCGCACCGGGTGGCCGAAGGGCGGCTGTCGTCCGGGCCGCTGGCGGGGCGGATCACGCTGGCGCTGCGGACGGCGACGGGGCGGTGGTAGCCTCAGGCGGCGGCGCGCATCTGCGGGCGGCAGGCGCGCAGGATTTCGCGTTCGACCGCGCGCAGGGTCTTCAGATTTTCACTGTCCGGGTCGATCACGCACCAGAGCGCGAGGCTGCCGCGCGGCAGGGGGATGGCGCTGCTGGCGACGATGCCGGGCAGGGTGCGCCCCACGATTTCGGGCAGGACGGCGGTGCCGAGCCCCTGGCGGACGGCGTCGACCAGCGTGTCGAAGTCGCGCACTGTGGTGACGTTGGCGTCCGTCGCGGCGGCGTCGAAGCTGAGCAGATGCGGACGGGTTTGTGTGAAATCCTGGACCGGGAGGCCGGCGGCCAGTGCCGCCTCCATCCGGGCGATGGCGTCCGGACGGCCGTAGAGCGAGAGACCGAGGTCGGCGAGGCAGCGCGCGCCGGGGAGCGGCGGCATGGCGCGGGACATGACCAGGGTGATGTCGGCGGGGGCAGTTTCGGACAAAAGATCGAAGGTCAGGCGCGGGTGCGGCAGGCGCAGGGCCGAGAGCGCGGGCAGCACGGCCAGCGTGATTAGCCAGCGCGGGCCGGCGATGGAGACTTTACCCTGAAAACCCGCACTCTCGGGACGGGTCAGAGCGAGCGCGCTGGCAACGAGGCTGGCCATCTGCGCGGCCTTGCCGGCCACGGCCCGGCCAATCTCGGTCGGCTGCCAGGGCGTCGCGCCGCGGTCGATCAAGGTTCCGCCCAGCCGGGTTTCCAGCCGGGCGAGCCGGCGCGCGACGGTCTGATGCGAGAGGCCCAGCCGGCGGCCGGCGCGCGCCGTCGATCCTTCGGCGGAAAGCGCCAGCAGGACGTTCAGATCGTCCCAGTCGATATGTGCCGGTCTGTCCATCCCCGGACCGTAACCGGCAAATCCTGTCCATCCGGTTACCGGCGGCCCACGCTGCGCAGAATTCAGAGCGGGCGGATTTTCAGGCGGGTGACGCGGTTGCCTTCGCGCACCAGCACCTCGAAGCGGAAGCCGTGGAAGCTGAACACCTGGCCGACGGTGGGGATCATCTGCGCCTCGTGGATGACCAGACCGGCTACGGTATTGGCCTCATCATCGGGCAGCGTCCAGTCGGTTGCGCGGTTGAGGTCACGAATGGTCATCGCGCCGTTGACGATGAACTGGCCGTCCTCGGTGCGTTTCAGCGGGTGTTCGGCGTGGGGGTCGAATTCATCGGTGATCTCGCCCACGATCTCTTCGAGGATGTCCTCGAGTGTGATCAGCCCCTGAAGCGAGCCGTATTCGTCGACCACCAGTGCGAAATGGGTGCGCATCCGCAGGAACTGGCGCATCTGCTCGTCCAGCGTGGTGGTTTCCGGGATGAAGTAGGGGGCCATCGCCACGTCGGTGATCTTGAACCGCTGGAGCGCGGTGCCGTTCACCTCGGCCCCGCTGATCAGCTTGTACATGGCGCGCAGCAGATCCTTGGCGTGGACCACGCCGACGATGTTTTCCTGTTCGTCCTTGTAGACGGGGAGGCGTGTGTGCGGACTGTCGAGGCACTGGCGCAGGATGTCGGTGGGCGACTTCGCCGCGTCGATCATCTCGATCCGCGAGCGGTGGAGCATGATCTCTTCGACGGTGCGGTCGCCGAGATCCAGCGCCCCGAGGATGCGGTCCCGGTCTTCCTTTTCGACGACGCCTTCGGAATGGCCGAGCTGAAGCGTGCCGGCGATTTCCTCGCGCAGGGCGAGGATATGGCTGTCGGGGTCGACGCGCACGCCGAAGACCCGCAGCATGCCGCGGACCAGCAGGCGGACCGCGCCGACCATCGGCGCCAGAACCCGGACGATCACGAAGATCGGCTTTGCGACGAAGGCTGCGGCGCGTTCCGCGTTGGAGATCGCGTAGGTCTTGGGCATCACTTCGGCGAAGATCAGGACGAGCAGGGTCATGACCAGCGTGGCGATGGCGACGCCGCTGTCGCCGAAGACCTGCGTGAAGAGCGAGGTGGCGAGGGAGGCGGCGAGGATATTGACGAGGTTGTTGCCAAGCAGGACCGAGCCGATCAGACGCTCGCTGTCCTCAGTGAGGCCGAGCGCGGTTTCGGCGCCCTTGGAGCCCTTGTCGGCCTGCGACTTGAGCTTGGCGCGCGACGAGGCGGTGAGGGCAGTCTCGGACCCTGAAAAGAACGCTGACAGGATCAGCAGTAGGAGGATGGCCCCGACCGTGATCCAGAATGTGACGTCCAAACTCTCCGCGCCTTGCATGATCGAACCTTGTTTGATGGGTCAGAGCGTTATGCGGGCCGAAGGGGCGGCGATCAAGGGGGCGGGACGCGCATAGAGGTGCGCTATTTCCGCGCCAGGGGGTGATGGGTGAGCACGAGTTCGCTGAGATGCTCGTCCAGCACGTGGGTGTAGATCTCGGTGGTGGCGACATCGGCGTGGCCGAGCATGGCCTGGATCGAGCGCAGATCGGCGCCGTTGGCGAGCAGATGTGTCGCGAAGGCGTGGCGCAGCGTGTGGGGCGTAACCTTGGCGGGCGAGACGCCGGCGGCAACGGCCAGTTCCTTGATCAGCAGGTAAAAGCGGTGGCGGGTCAGGTGGCCGGCCGCCCCATGGGAGGGGAAGAGGTAGCGCGAGGCGGCCGCGCCCTTTTCCTGACGCTGTTCTTGGGCGGCGTCGCGCACCTTGAGCCAGGCGGCAAGCGCAGAGCGGGCGGGCGGGGAAAGCGGCACGAGGCGTTCCTTGCTGCCCTTGCCCATAACCAGCAGCATCCGGGGATCGCCGCGCGCGGCGGAGACGGGCAGGCCGACGAGTTCACTGACCCGCATCCCGGTGGCGTAGAGCAGTTCCATCAGGCAGGTGTTGCGCAGCCGGTCCTCGGGGGTGCGCCCCGTCTCGCGCGCGGCGGCGAGCAGGCGGGTGACCTCGGGCACGTCCAGCGTCTTGGGCAGGCGGGCGTCGCGGCCCGGGCCCCTGATCTGGATCGCCGGATTCTCGGGGCGCCAGCCTTCCTCGAAGGCGAAGCGATAGAGCTGGCGAATCGCCGACAGGCGTCGGGCACGCGTGGCGCGCGACAGGCCCTGCGCGTCGCAGAAGATCAGATAGTCTTCGATATCCGCGCGGCTGGCCGTGCCGAAGCCGAGCGTCTTTTTCCCGAGCCAGTCGGCGAAATCCTTGAGGTCCCGGCCATAGGCCGCCTGGGTGTTGTGCGCGGCGCCGAGTTCGGCGGCCTGGGCTTCGAGAAAGGCCGAGATCCAGCGGTGCGGATGGTCCGGGGCGGTCATCACCGGCCCCGGTCGAGCAGCATGAGCTGCAGCGCCGCACGCCGGGTCATGTCTTCGAGCCCGACCAGCCGCAGGGCGGCGAGCGCACCGGAGAGATCGACAGGATTGCCGCGCGCGCCGCGGTCGAGATAGTCCATCGCGCGCAGGATCGCCTCGCCCAGCCGGCCACCGTCGAGAGCAATGCGCACCTTGTCGGGCAGGACGGCGTCGGCGGCGAAGCCCTTGGCGATGGCTTCGGCGCGGCTGTTGGGCGCCGGGGCCTCGGCCGGGGTGCCCTTTGCGAGGGCCACGAGGAACTGTGCCTGCGCGCCGCTGTCGGGCGGCTCCTGCGCGGCGGCCTCGTAGTCGGGCGAGAGCAGACGGATGCGCCAGGCGATGGCGCGCGCGGCAGGCTCTTCGAGGGGGAGACCGGCGAGGCGTTCTGCGAAGAGTGCGGCGAAGGCGGTTTCAAGCTGCGCCTCGGCCATCGCCTGCCAGACCAGCGGCAGGGTCTTTTCCACGCCGGCGACGCTGCCCTGGTCCAGCGCGGTTTCGAATCGTTGCAGCGCCTGCACGCGGTCCCAGATGCCGCCCGAGGCGGCGGGGTCGCGTTCGGTATAGAGGCCGAGGAGCCGGTTCGGGGGCAGGGCGCCGGTGCGGGTCAGCCGCTCGGCTGCTTCGAGTTGGGCCTTCCAGCCGGCAAGGTCGCGCAGGTCGGCGGCGGCGAAGGCGACGGGCATGGCGGCGGTGGGCAGGGGTTCGCCAATCGCCTCGTAAAGACGGAAGGTCAGCGGATCGACCGCATTTGGCGCGGGTAGCGCCGGAGCGCTTTCAAACACCTCGGGGCTGAGGAAACGGTCGAGCAGGTTCAGCTTGGCCTCGGGGATGAGCTGAAGCGCATGCGCCACCTCGAGCAGCAGCGCGCCGGTCTGCCAGTCGCCGGCCCGCACCGCGCAATAGATGCGGGCGCCGTAGTCGGGCAGCATCGTCGGGTTGCGTGTCAGCTCGGCGCAGCCCTTGTCCTCTTCCCCGGTCAGAAGGGTCGCGTCGAACCAGCGCTGGAAGCGGTCGGGCGAAGTGGTTGCGCCGGCGGTTTCCAGCAGGGTCTGCGCCGGCTCTACCGCGCCGAGGGTCATCAGCCGGTCGACCCGGGCGAGCAGCAGCGCCTCGCTGCCGGTCTCGGGCACGAGGGTTTCAGACAGCAGCAGAGTATATATCAGGGTCTGCATCGCGGGCAGGCGCTGCACCGGAACGGCGGCGACCAGCCTAGCGAGATCGGCACCATCGCTGCCCTGCCAGAGCGTCTCGGGCAGGCCGGTGACCGAAGCGGGGACCAGGCCTATTGGCGCGGCGACGGCCTGAAGCGGGCGCACGTCGATCTGCGGATGCATGGCCGAACGCGACACGGGCGGTTCGTTCAGAACCGGACCGGTGCGGACGGGCGGGCTGTTCTTGCCCAGCCAGTCGATTGCAGACAGCGGCGTCTGCGCCGCTGCACTCATGGGGAGAATCAGCGCGAGCGCCAACCAGTCAATCCGCATTCAACACCACGGGCTTGCGTATCTCCTGTTGCGGAGCGTCAAAATCGGTCCCGAAGAGGGGCCCGAGGTAAGCATAGCCCACTATGCCCAGAAACGCCAAACACACCAGATAGATGACAAACTTGAAGAGTTTTCCCAAGGTGGCCTCTCGTATTCTGCTCTTGTTTTGCCCAAGTTATATATGGCCTTTTGAACAAGATCACGTCATTCAGGCGAAATGAGCGGAATTGAGCAGACTGCGGTGAAAAGCACACCCTCCCCCCTTGCGGGGCGGCTCAGGAAAACCATTGTGATGGTGGGCATGATGGGGGCGGGCAAGACCGCCGTGGGTCGGGCGCTGGCCGCGCGGCTCGGGGTGCCGTTCCTGGACAGCGATGCCGAGATCGAGGCGGCGGCGAACATGACCGTGCCCGAGATTTTCGTGCGCGACGGCGAGCCGTTCTTCCGTCGCAAGGAAAGCCAGGTCATCGCGCGGCTGCTGGACGAGGCGCGTGGCGTGCTTTCGACCGGGGGCGGCGCCTTTCTGGCCGAGGCCAACCGCAGGATGATCTCGGAAAAGGGAGTCTCGGTCTGGCTGAACGCCCCGGTCGAGGTTCTGTGGAACCGGGTGCGCCACAAGGATTCCCGGCCGCTGCTGCGCACTTCCAATCCGCGCGCGACGCTGCAAGAGCTGTATGAGGCGCGCAAGCCGTTCTATCGCGAGGCCGATCTGATGGTGCTCTCGGAAGGCGATGTGTCGGTCGAACAGATGGTCGACCGCGTTCTGGCGGCGCTGGCCACCCGCCCCGATGTTCTGGAGCCGCAATGAATACAGTCCATGTCGATCTGGGCGCGCGCAGCTACGAGGTGCGTATCGGTCCTGGGCTGATCGCCCGCGCAGGGGCGGAAATCGCCCCGCTGCTGTCGCGGCCACGGGTGGCTGTGCTGACCGACGAACGGGTCGCGGCGCTGCATCTGGAAAGCCTGCGCGCCGGGCTGGCCGAGGCAGGTGTCGCGATGACCGCGCTGGCCTTGCCGCCCGGCGAGGCGACAAAGAGCTGGGCGCAGCTGTCGCGTGCGACGGAGTGGCTGCTGGAGCAGAAGGTCGAGCGGGGCGATGTGGTTCTGGCCTTCGGCGGCGGCGTGATCGGCGATCTGGCGGGCTTTGCCGCCGCGATCCTGCGGCGCGGGGTCCGCTTCGTACAACTCCCGACGACGCTGCTGGCGCAGGTCGACAGTTCGGTGGGCGGCAAGACCGGGATCAACGCGGCGCAGGGCAAGAACCTGGTGGGCGCCTTCCACCAGCCCTCGCTGGTGCTGGCCGATACCGGATTGCTCGATTCGCTGCCTCCCCGCGATTTCCGCTCGGGCTATGGCGAGGTGGTGAAATACGGGCTGCTGGGCGATGCTGGGTTCTTCGGCTGGCTGGAGGACAACGCCCCGGCGCTGGCGGTGGGCAATGGCGCGGCGCGGCTGCATGCGGTGACCCGCTCGGTCGAGATGAAGGCCGGGATCGTCGCCCGCGACGAGACCGAGCAGGGCGAGCGTGCCCTGCTGAACCTGGGCCATACCTTTGCCCATGCGCTGGAGGCGGCGACCGGCTATGGCGACCGGCTGCTGCATGGCGAGGCGGTGGCGGTCGGCTGCGCGCTGGCCTTCGAGCTGTCGGCGCGGCTGGGCCTGTGCAGCCAGGAGAGCCCGGGTCGGGTGCGCGCGCATCTCGCCGCGATGGGGATGATGCGGGACCTCAGGGACATTCCGGGCGACCTGCCGGGGCCCGAGGCGCTGATGGCGCTGATGGGGCAGGACAAGAAGGTGGTGGATGGCCAGCTGCGATTCATCCTCGCGCGCGATATCGGCGCGGCCTTCGTGACCTCGGACGTGCCTGCGGCGACAGTGCTGGACGTGCTGGCCGACTCGGCCACCTGAGCGGTGCCTGCCTCTTCTCTGGTTTTCAAATACCCTCGGGGGTGCGGGGGCAGAGCCCCCGCGGGTCGGATCGCGAAGCGATCCGAAGCCTTTGGTTCAGAACGGAATTTCGTCGTCCATGTCGCGCGAGGCGGGCGCGCTTCGGCCATAGTCGCGGTCGTCCTGGCCGCCGTCATAGCCGCCGCCGTATCCGCCACGGTCGCCGCCGCCGCTGCTACCGCCGCCATCGCGGCCGTCCAGCAGGGTCAGTTCGCCGCGATAGGGGCGCAGGACAATCTCGGTGGTGTAGCGATCCTGCCCGGACTGGTCCTGCCATTTGCGGGTTTCCAGCTGGCCCTCGATATAGACCTTCGAGCCTTTCTTCAGATACTGCTCGGCGATGCGCGCCAGCGGTTCCGAGAAGATCGCGACCGAATGCCATTCGGTGCGTTCGCGCCGCTCGCCCGAGTTCTTGTCCTTCCAGGTTTCCGAAGTGGCGATGCGCAGGTTGCACACCTTGCCGCCATTCTGAAAGGTGCGCACTTCCGGGTCCCGGCCGAGGTTGCCCACGATGATGACCTTGTTGACGGATCCTGCCATTGTCTTCCCCCTGCCTGCTCGCGTCCTTGAGTGCCGAATCCCCGATCCGACCCGAACGACCCTATACGTGACCGAACTTGGTTTAAACAAGGTAAAGGACGGACGCGCCGTGGGGTCTGGAATTTCCCGCGACGGCGGCTATACTCGCGCGCGGACAGCAAGACGATCGCCGGAACGAGGAGCATGGGCCGGATGCGCGGCATTTGGGGTTTGACGATTTCCATTTCACTTGCCTTTGCCATGCCGGCCGAGGCCGACATTCTGGCCAGCAAGGCCAAGAAGCAGTTGTTCAAGGCGCAGACAAAGCTGCTCGATACCCGGGCGGCGGCGCAGTACAACAACAGCGTCCGGCTACAGCCGCCGACGGTGAATACGCCCTCCAAGCATGGCAGCGGCGTGGCCTACACGTCGAAATACCGGGGCGAATTCCTGACCATGGCGCGTGAGGCGGCGCGGCGGCACAATGTGCCCGAGGATCTTTTCGCCCGGCTGGTTCAGCAGGAATCCGGTTGGAATCCGAATGCTCTCTCGCACAAGGGAGCGATGGGGCTGGCGCAGCTGATGCCGGACACCGCGCGCCATCTGGGCGTCGATCCGAACGATCCCTATCAGAACCTTGAAGGCGGCGCGCGGTACCTGGCGATGCAATATCGTGAGTTCGGATCGTGGGAACTGGCGCTGGCGGCTTATAATGCCGGGCCGGATGCGGTCAAAAAATATGGCGGCGTGCCGCCCTACAACGAGACCACCAATTATGTCCGGGTGATCTTCGGCAGTTAATTGCCGATTGAGGCGGGCATGGGAAAAGGCGGTTGACGCCTTGAAAATAAGGTCTTTCGCGTCACCTGCAGGGCATTTTACCCTATCATTCCGGCGACTTGCACGGGCGGGTCGCGCAATTTCGGGAACCCGGGCGGCAGGCTATCAGTTTCTTCGTCACACAACAGCCAGCTGCCGGACCGCACCCCCGCGATCCGGTGGAAGCTCGGAAGGAGACGATACACATGAAACGCTTTCTGATGAATACCGCAGCCGTCGCCGCAACTCTCGGCATGCTGTCCGTACCGGCCTTCGCTGCCGGTGAACCGACCGTTCGCGAGGTGAATGTCACCGCTCAGGTCACCAACCTGGATGAGTCGGCCAAGGAATACTATCCCAACATCGCCCACGACATTCTCGAGAAGATCACAGAAGAGATGCCGCTGACCACGGACAACAAGGGGTACGTCGTCAACGTCGAGATCCAAAACATGTCGCTGAACGGCGACAAGGTTCTACCGGCTTCGAAGGAGTTCAACCAACTCGAGGGCGTGATGTCGATTGTCGGCGAAGGATCGAACGCGGGTGCCCAAAGCTATCCGATCCGCGTCGTGGCGCAGTCCGCTGATGTGGCGGCACCCGAAGGCTTCATTGCCGTCACCCCGTCCGACACCGACTTCTACACGGCGCTGATCACGGGCTTTGCCAAGGCCGTGGCCGAGCATGAGCCCGAGGTTCTGCCGTCTTCGGTTTCCAAGTAAATCTTTCCCGTCCTAAGACCGACTGTTCTGGCCCGCGGTTTGCACCGCGGGCCATTTCTTTGCGAAGGTCATTCGGCGGCGAGGCGGATCACGGCGTCCATCTGGGCAAGCTGCCCTTCGGTGAGGTGGCACTTGATCTGATGCCCGCCCGCGCGGACCTTGATGGGGGGCACCTCGCGTTCGCAGAGATTGCCCGGAACCTTCGACTTCCATCTGCAGCGAGTCTGGAAGGGGCAGCCCGGCGGCGGGTTCATCGCCGAGGGAATGTCGCCCTCGAGCACGATGTGCTTTTTTATCACCGAGGTGTCGGCGATCGGCACGGCCGAGAGCAGGGCCTCGGTATAGGGGTGATAGGGCGGGTTGAAGACCTGATCGGTGGTACCGAGTTCGACCACATGGCCGAGATACATCACCATCACCCGATCCGAGAGATAGCGCACGATGCTGAGATCGTGCGAGATGAAGAGCAGGGTGGTCTTCTCGCGGCGCTGGATGTCCATCAGAAGGTCGGTCACCGCCGCCTGCACCGACACGTCGAGAGCCGAAACCGGTTCGTCGGCAACGACAATCCGGGCGCCGCCGGCGAAGGCGCGGGCGATCCCGACGCGCTGTTTCTGACCGCCGGAGAGCTGGCGCGGCATCCGGTCGGCAAAGGCGCGGGGCAGCTTGACGAGGTCGAGCAGTTCCAGCATCCGTTCGCGCCGTTCGGCGTTCGTCTTGCCGATCCCGAAGACCTCGAGCGCGCGCACGATCTGCCGTCCGACGGACATGGAGGGGTTGAGCGTGTCGAAGGGGTTCTGGAACACCATCTGGATATCCGAGACAGTCTTGGTGTCGCGCGCCTCGATGGGGATCTGCTCGATGTTGCGGTTGTCGAGCAGGATCTGGCCCTCAGTCGCGGTTTCCAGCCCCATCAGCACCTTGGCGAAGGTCGACTTGCCGCAGCCGGATTCGCCGACGATGGCGAGGGTCTCGGATTCGCGCGCTTCGAAGGAGAGCGTTTCGTTGGCCTTCACGACCTTCTTGTCGCCACCTCCGAAAAGTGCGTTTGCGGCCACCTCGTAATATTTCTTGAGATTGTCGATCTTGAGTACGACCGGGCCAATTTCGGCCTTCTCGCGCACCTCGGAGGCGGCAAGGGGGGCATCCCAGTCGATTTCGTCGAAGCGCAGGCAGCGGGTGTGATGGCGGTCGTTCCCGGGCACCGGCGCCATGCTGATCGCACCGGCGTCGCATCGCCCGGCCTCGAAATAGTCGCAGCGCGGGCCGAAATTGCAGCCGCGCGGCCGTTCGTGCGGCAGGGGGAAGTTGCCGCGGATCGCCACCAGCGGATGGGCGGTCTTGTCGGCGCCGGGCAGGGGGATCGAGCGGAACAGCGCCTGGGTATAGGGATGGCGCATCTCGTCGAAGACGTCCGCGATGCTGCCGCGCTCGACCGCCTCGCCGGAATACATCACGCAGATGCGGTCGCAGGTTTCCAGCACGAGCCCGAGGTTATGGCTGATGAACAGCATGGAGGTGCCGTACTTCCGGCCGAGTTCCTTGACCAGTTCGACGATCGCCGCCTCGACCGTCACGTCGAGCGCGGTGGTGGGTTCGTCCAGGATCAGGAGGGAGGGCTCGCTCATCAGAGCCATGGCGATCACGATGCGCTGCTGCTGACCGCCCGAAAGCTGGTGGGGATAGGCGCGCAGGATGCGTTCGGGGTCGGGCAGCTTGACGTCGGTGACGACCTGAAGCGCCCGCGCATAGGCCTCTTTCTCGCTCAGGCCCTGATGGATCATCGGCACTTCCATCAGCTGCTTGCCGATCCGCATCGCCGGGTTCAGCGAGGCCATCGGTTCCTGATAGATCATCGCGATCTCGTTGCCGCGGATCTTGCGCAGCTCGGCCTCGCTCATCTCGCCCAGATCGCGGCCCTTGAACTTGATCGAGCCGCCGACGATGCGGCCGTTCTTGCCCAGATCGCGCATGACGCCGAGGGCGACGGTAGATTTGCCGCAACCGGATTCGCCGACTAGGCCCACCGCCTCGCCCGGCTGGACCGAGACCGAGAAGTCCATGACGGCGGGGATTTCCCGCAGCCGCGTGAAGAAGGAGATCGACAGCTTGTCGATTTCCAGGATCGGCCCTTTGTAATCCCGCGATTTCGCCATGTGTTTCCCCATTCGGTGCAGGGGAGCCCCCCTGCTTCTTCTCTTTGCAAATACTCCGGGGGGTTCCGGGGGCGGCGCCCCCGGCCTCTCCGGGGCGTCAGTCCCTCAGGCTTTCCTCGCGTAGCCCGTCCGCCAGCAGGTTCAGCCCCAGCACCAGGCTCAGCAGGGCAAAGGCGGGCGGCAGGGCGGGGTGCAGGTAGAGCTGCAGCAGCTTGCGGGCGTCGTTGATGGTGGTGCCCCAGTCGGGGCTTTCGGGCGGCAGGCCCAGCCCGAAGAAGCCGAGCGTGCCGAGAAGGATGGTGGTATAGCCGATCCGCAGGCAGAAATCGACGATCAGCGGGCCGCGCGCGTTCGGCAGGATTTCCCAGAGCATGATATACCACGGGCCCTCGCCCCGGGTCTGCGCCGCGGCGACATAGTCGCGTGTCTTGATGTCGAGCGTCAGGCCGCGCACGATGCGGAAGACCGTGGGCGCGTTGACGAAGACGACCGAGACGAAGACGACCAGGATGTTGCCCGGGACGTCGATGCGGTCGAGCCAGACCGGCAGGCCGGGAATGCGCAGCTGTTCGGTATCGACCAGCCAGCCGTTGCTCGAGACCACCGCGAGATAGATCCATATGGCCACCCCAAGGACCACGATCAGCAGCGGGGTACGCACCGCCGGCTGGGTGCGGTAGCGCGCATTCAGCAGCACGCCGACGAAGACGATGGGAAAGACGAAGAGTACGATAGCCATATAGGCCGGCACCCCGGTCTCGACGATTTCCGGTGTGACCAGGAGGTAGAACAGCAGGATCACCGGAAAGGCGAGGATGAGGTTGGCGAGGAAGCTGAGCACCGTGTCGAGCCTACCGCCGAAATAGCCTGCCGGCAGGCCCAGCGTGATCCCGACCATGAAGGCAAAGAGGGTGGCCAGCGGCGCGATTTGCACCACGATCCAGGCGCCTTCGACGAGGCGCGAGAAGACGTCGCGCGCCAGGTGATCGCCGCCCAGCAGATACCACGAATATTCGCCGGCCGCGCGGGCCGCCGGCAACGGCGTGCCGGGCAGTTTTTTCTGCATCCCCACGATCTGGGTGAGGGGGTCATGGGTGACGATCAGTCCGAAATGGCCGCCGAGGACGCCGGTAAATACCCAGAACATGACGAGGACAAAGCCGATGATGCCGATCGGGCTGTCGAAAAGCTTGCCATAAAGGCCGAGGCGACGCTTGAAGGCGAAGGAGAGGGTGAAGAGTATGACCAGTGCGATCCAGACGGGCCACAACTGCCAGAGGATATGGCCGACGATTTCGGTGAAGCTGAGCGGTTTCATGGGCGTTTCCCTCAGCTGATGCGGATGCGCGGGTTGAGGTAGACATAGCCGATGTCCGAAAGCAGCTGCGTGAACAGCACCACGAAGACCGAGACGACCGAGACAGCGAGCAACATTTCGACGTCGTTGTTGCCGGCGGCCGAGATCAGCAGCGAGCCGAAGCCCTGGTAGGAGAACAGTGCCTCGACGATGACCACGCCGTTCAGCAGCCAGGGCACCTGCAGCAGGATCACGGTGAAGGGGGCGATCAGCGCGTTCCGCAGAGCGTGCTTGAGGACGATGTTGCCGAAGCTAACGCCCTTGAGCCGCGCGGTGCGGATGTATTGCGCGGTCATCACCTCGGTCATCGAGGCGCGGGTCATGCGGGCGATATAGCCCATGCCGTAGAGGGCGATGGTGATGACCGGCAGGAAGAAGTTGTTAAAATCGGCATGATCCATCGCCGATTTGGCCGAACCGTTGAACCATTTCAGCCCGACCGCCGAAGAGGTGAAGACCGCGATGAAGACCACGCCCGAGACGTATTCCGGCGTTGCGGTGGTCAGGATCGAGAAGGTCGACAGCGTGCGGTCGGTGCGCGAGCCCTCGCGCATCCCCGCCAGCACGCCGATGATCAGCGAGCTGGGCACCATGACGACCAGCACCCAGAACATCAGCTTGCCGGTCAGGGCGAGGCGTTTCCAGATGACGTCGTTGACGGGGGTGTTGGATACGGTGGAATAGCCGAAATCGCCCTGCAGCACGCCGCAGAAGCGGCGCTGGTCGGCGGCCTCTTCGGGGGTCTTCATGCCGTTGAAGCAGCGCCCGGTGACAACGCCATCAACCTCGCGGGTCCAGCCTGGCAGAATGCCGAGCCATTGGCCGTATTTTACCGGCAGCGGCTGGAGATAGCCGTTCTTGTCGAGCCAGGAGGCGACCTCTTCGTCGCCCATGCGCATGTCGCCCTCGCTTTTGGCGAGCTTTTCGAGGTTGGGATAGAGGTTCGTCATGAAGAATACGATGAACGTCAGGCAGAGCGCGGTCAGCAGCATCACGCCGGTTCGCCGTAAGATGAAAAGTCCCATCGAGTCCCCTGTTGGTCTGTGAACCGGCCAGGTGCGTTATGCGCACTCGTGGCGCGCGGCCGTCGTTTTCCGACGCCGCGCGAGGCCGGTCAGGGTATGGCCAGATGAAACCAGCGGCCAAGCGCTACCTGCCATTGTCGGTCGGTCATCATCGCCGCTACCCCTTTTGCGGTTCGCGCATGCCCTATTCGGCACGAGATTGCCGGTGACGTCAATGTTTGGTTTCGCCACTTCCTGGGCCAAAAGCGACACGTGCCTTCTGTGGGGCACTGGTGACGACTGCCGTTTGCAGGGTGGGACGGACCGGCCCGCGCCGCAGCGCCGAGGGCGAGGCGCCGCAGTGCTGCTGGATGAAGCGGGTGAAATAGGCGGCGCTGGCAAAGCCGAGGCTGCGGGCAATGTCCTGAACCGGCATTTCGGTTTCAGCCAACAGGGTACGGGCGCGATGCAGGCGCCGTTCGGTGATCAGCGTGGCGGCTGTGCGGCCGGTCTCGGCCTTGCAGACGCGCGCGAGGTGGGTCGGCGTCACGTCGATGGCGGCGGCGTGATCCTCCAGGCTGAAGTGGTCGCTGTCGGGCCGGGTGATGCGCTCGGCAAAGGCGCGCAGGATGCGGTGGGCAGAGGTGTCGGAGACGAGTTCGGGACCGGGCCGGGTCATCTGGCGGTGCAGCCAGACCGCCACCAGCGCAGCATGGGCCGACATGGCGGTCTCCAGCATCGGGCGAGCGGCGGCCTGTTCGCGCATCATCGAGTCCAGCAGGCCGTTCAGCTCCATCTGGGCGGGCGCCTCGCGCAGGCGCAGATGCACCGGGCGTTGCGGGAGGTTCATGCCCGACGTGTCGGGGAGTGTCAGCGCATGGCCGAAGCCCTGCCGCCCGAGGTCGAGCGACATCAGCGCGCCGGCGGGGATATAGAGGGCGTTGTGGGCGCCGATCCCGCGACGGATGCCGTCGATCAGGGCAAGGCCCTGGCCGCGCGTCAGCCAGATGAACAGCGCATGGGGCCGGTCGTGGGCCAGTTCGAGTTGCCAGCTCCCACGTGTGGCGAGCTGGGCCAGCGTGGTCACGCGAGTGATAGCGGATTCACCTGCCGGTGAGGGCATTTGTTCGCTTTCCGTAATCTTGAGTGATAGAATGAGGCGCCATCCTGCGCCTGGTGTCCGGAAATGGCAACCCGTGTGGATCAGGATTCCGGACGGATCCAGTGCCATCGGCGCATTCTTGCCCGGAACCACGTGCGTTGCCGCTTGGCGTATTGCCGGGTGGCGACGATCGCGCGCTCTCGCGCCTCGGTCAGGGTGATCCGGCCGGTCACGTGGTCCATCAGCTCGGGCACGCCGATGGCGCGGAAGGCCGGCAGCGCGGGATCGTGGCGCGTGCGCATGGCGGCGACCTCGTTCAGCGCGCCCTGGTCGAGCATGAGGTCGAAGCGGCGGGCGATGCGGGGATCGAGCCAGTCCTTCGGGGCATCCAGCACCAGGGCCTGGGCGCTTTCCAGCGCCATGAGGGGGGGCGGTGTGTCGGCCTGCCAGTCGGCCAGCGGCCGTCCTGTGGCGCGCTCGACCTCCCAGGCGCGCTGGACGCGGGCCCGGTTGCGAGTGTCGATCCCGGCGCGCGTCGCCGGGTCGACACCGGCCAGCAGGCTGTCGAGGTCGAGCCCGTCGGCCTCGGCGCGCACCTCGGGGGGCACCGGGGGAATGGCCGCCAGGCCCTCGGTCAGGGCCGAGAAATAGAGGCCGGTGCCGCCGACGATAATCGGGCGGGTGTCGCCGCGCAGCAAGGGGACGACATCGCGCAGCCAGTCGCCGGCGGAGTAGACGGCGTTCCACGGCAGGTGGCCGTAGAGACGATGCGGGGCGCGTGCCTCTTCCTCGGGGGAGGGGCGGGCGGTGATCAGGCGCCAGCAATCATAGACCTGGCTGGCGTCGGCGTTGATGATGGCGCCGCCCTGCGTCTCGGCGATCGCCAGCGCGAGGGCCGATTTGCCCGAGGCCGTGGGCCCCGCGATCAGCACGGGCCGGTCCGGCTCGATCTGGGGCAGATCCCGAAATCCGGTGGCTGGCATAGTGCTCCTGTCCGCGTCATCGCTGACCGGGATCGCGGATTGAACCCGGCGCCGAATTCGGCCATTTTGCGCGCGATCTAACCCAGAGGCCGAGCGGAGCGCAACATGACCCCATCCCCCACTTCCCAGAAGCGACCGACCGGCAGCACCTATACCCGGGTCATGCTGAAGATTTCCGGCGAGGCGCTGATGGGAGATCAGGGGTTCGGGCTGCATCCGCCGACGGTCCAGCGGATCGCCGCCGAGGTGAAATCGGTGCACGATATGGGCGTCGAGATCTGCATGGTGATCGGGGGTGGGAACATCTTCCGCGGGCTGGCCGGTTCGGCGCAGGGGATGGAGCGGACCACGGCCGATTACATGGGGATGCTGGCGACGGTGATGAATGCGCTGGCCATGCAGTCGGCGCTGGAAGAGCTGGGCGTCTTTACTCGGGTGATCAGCGCGATCCGCATGGACGAGGTGGCCGAGCCCTATATCCGGCGCCGCGCTGTGCGCCATCTGGAGAAGAAGCGGGTCTGCATCTTCGCGGCGGGCACCGGCAATCCCTATTTCACCACCGACACCGCCGCGACCCTGCGCGCCAACGAGATGAACTGCGAGGCGATCTTCAAGGGCACGAAGGTGGACGGGGTCTATGACAAGGACCCGATCAAGCACGCGGACGCCAAGCGGTATGATCACGTGAGCTATGACGATGTGCTGGCCAAGCGGCTGGGGGTCATGGATGCCTCGGCCATCGCCCTGGCGCGGGACAACAATCTGCCGATCATCGTGTTCTCGCTGGATACGCCCGGAGGCTTCCGGGGCATTCTGGCCGGCGAGGGCACCTATACCCGGGTCCAGGGCTGAGGCGCGGAAATCGTTCGAGGATTTCCGCGGCGCTGCACCGGCAGAGAACCGCGACAATCAAGGCTGCGCAGGCGGCGGCAGAAACCTTGCACCCTATACATCGGCTGCCGTCTGGGTCTATAGAGCCGCAAATGACCAAGATGACGGGAGGGGCTTCCCATGTCCGAAGATTTCATGCTCGACACCGACGCGCTGCAACGGCGGATGGACGGGGCGATGCAAAACCTGCGCACCGAATTCGCCAGCCTTCGCACCGGGCGGGCCTCGGGCAGCATGCTTGAGCCGATCATGGTCGATGCCTACGGCAGCCCGACCCCGATTAACCAGGTTGGCACTATTAACGTGCCCGAGCCGCGCATGGTGACGATCAACGTCTGGGACAAGTCGCTGGTCAATAAGGTCGAGAAGGCGATCCGCGAGAGCGGGCTGGGGATCAACCCGCAGTTGAACGGCACGATCATCATGCTGCCGATCCCCGAGCTGAACGAGGAGCGCCGCCGCGAACTGACCAAGGTCGCCGGGCAGTATGCCGAGAGTGCCCGCGTCGCCATCCGCAACGTGCGGCGCGACGGCATGGATCAGGTGAAGAAGGCCAAGGCCGACGGTATCTCGGAAGACGACCAGAAGTTCTGGGAGAACGAGGTGCAGGAGCTGACGAACAAGATGATCGCCGCGGTCGACGCGGCGCTGGAGGCCAAACAGGCCGAGATCATGCAGGTCTGACGCACAACCATGCCCAAGGATCCCGATACCGCGCCGGCGGGCGGCCCGCGCCATGTGGCCATCATCATGGATGGCAACGGCCGCTGGGCGCAGGCCCGGGGGCGCCCGAGGCTGTTTGGCCATCACGCGGGCGCACGGCGTGTGCGCGAGGTGGTCGAGGCCTGCCCCGAGCTCGGGATCAAGTATCTGACGATCTTCGCCTTCTCGACCGAGAACTGGAAGCGGACGCAGGTCGAGGTGGCGGGGCTGATGAGCCTGTTCCGGCGGTATATCACCCGGGAAACGCGGGCGCTGGCCTCGCGCGGGGTGCGCGTACGGTTCATCGGTGACCGGGTGCGGCTGGACGCCAAGCTGATCGAGCTGATGGACATGCTCGAGGAGCAGACCAAGGACAACGATCTGGTGCATCTGACCATCGCTATCAATTACGGCGGGCGGGATGAGGTGGCGCGGGCGACCAAGCGGCTGGCGCGCGACGTGGCGGCGGGGCGGCTGAACTCGGAGGACGTCGACGAGCAGACGCTGACCCGGTATCTGGACACGCATGTGCTGCCGGACCCCGATCTGGTCATCCGCACGTCGGGCGAGGCGCGCATCTCGAATTTCCTGCTGTGGCAGTCGGCCTATTCGGAATACGAGTTCATCGACACGCTCTGGCCCGATTTCACGGCGGCAGAGCTGGAGCGGCTGTGCCGGTCCTACGGCAGCCGCGACCGCCGTTTCGGCGCGGTCCTGTCATGAGCGTCAGGGACCGCTGGGCCGATCTGGGGCCGCGGCTGATGTCGGCGGCGGTGATGGTCGTGCTGGCGGCGCTGGCGATCTGGTTCGGCGGCGATGTCTTCCATGTCTTTGTCGCGCTGATCTGCGCGGGGATGACCTGGGAACTGTTCCGGATGCTGGCGCCCGAGCGCAGCGGCGAGGCGCTGGCCCTGGGCGGGCTGGCGGGGCTGGTGACACTGGCGGTGCCCTACATGACGCCGCTGATCGCGCTGCCGCTGCTGGCGGTGCCGCCGCTGCTCTGCGCGCAGCAGGTTCCGCGGCACAGGCTGATCTGCGGCGCCTATGTCGGGCTGATCGTGCTGGCGGGCTTCGAGATGATGGTGCTGCGCGATCACTTCAGTGCCAGCACGCTGGTCTGGCTGATCCTGGTGGTCATCGCCTCGGATGTGGCTGGATACTTTGCCGGTCGGATGCTGGGAGGGCCCAAGTTCTGGCCGAAGATCAGCCCGAAGAAGACCTGGTCGGGCACCGTGGCGGGATGGGTCGGCGCGGCGCTGGTCGGCGCCGGTTTCTGGCTGTGGGGCGGGGCAGGGCCCGGCCTGATCCTGCTGTCGACGATCACGGCGCTGGCGGCGCAGCTGGGCGATATCGCCGAAAGCGCGGTCAAGCGGATGACCGGCGTGAAGGATTCGAGCAACCTGATTCCCGGCCACGGCGGGCTGCTCGACCGGTTCGACGCCATGCTGGGCGCGTCGCTGTTCGTGCTGCTTGTGGCCATCCTGTTCGACCTGCCATTCGGGGCGCTGTGATGCGCCGGGTTTCGGTGCTGGGCGCCACCGGCTCGGTCGGGCAGAATACGCTCGACCTCCTTGCCCGGTCTCCGGACGAGTTTTCCGTCGTGGCCCTGACCGGCGGGCGCAATATCGTGCAGCTGGCGGAGGACGCGATCCGGCTGCGAGCCGAGGTGGCGGTGACCGCCTACGACGACATGCTGGAGCCGCTGCGCGAGGCGCTGGGGGACAGCGACATCGAGGCGCAGGCGGGCCGGGCGTCCATCGCCGAGGCGGCTTCGCGGCCGGCGGACTGGGTGATGTCGGCGATTGTCGGGGCCGCCGGGCTGGCTCCGGGGCTGCGCGCGCTGGAACAGGGGGCAACCCTGGCGCTGGCCAACAAGGAGACGCTGGTCTGTGCCGGCGCGCTGGTCCGCGAGACGGCGGCGCGGCACGGGGCGCGGATCCTGCCGGTGGACAGCGAGCATTCGGCGGTGTTTCAGGCGTTGCGCGGCGAGCGCATCGAGAGTGTCGAGCGCATTGTTCTGACCGCGTCGGGCGGCGCGTTTCGCGACTGGCCGCTGGAGGCGCTGGCCAGGGCGACACCGGAGCAGGCGTCGAGCCATCCGAACTGGGCGATGGGTCAGCGGATCACCATCGATTCCGCCTCCATGTTCAACAAAGCGCTGGAACTAATTGAAACGCGTGAGTTTTTCGAGGTTGCGCCCGAGCGGATCGAAGTGGTGATCCACCCCGAGTCTCTGATCCACGCGCTTGTCGGATTCACCGACGGGGCGATGATGGCCCATGTCGGCGCGCCGGACATGCGCCATGCTATCGGCTATGCTCTGAACTGGCCCGACCGGCGTCCTCTGCCGGTTGAACGGCTGGACCTTGCCGCCATCGGCGCGCTGACGTTCCGGGCACCCGATCCGGCGCGCTATCCGGCGCTGCGGCTGGCGCGCGACGTCATGGCGCGGGGCGGGCTGAGCGGAGCCGCCTTCAACGCGGCCAAGGAGGCGGCGCTGGACGCTTTCCTGGAACGGCGCATCGGATTTACCGACATGGCGGCGGTGGTCGAGGCCGTGCTGTCGCGGATGGAAGGCGAGGCGGGTCTCTTTGACGCGCCGATGACCCTTGATAACGTGATGGAAACGGACCATCTGGCCAGAAGACGCGCCGGCGAGACGATGGCGAAGCGAGCAGGGTAGAGACTTGGACATCACCGGACTGATCCCGCAATTCGGCGGCTTTGCCTATAATGTGGTTGCCTTCGTGATCGCGCTTTCAGTGATCGTGGCGGTGCATGAATACGGCCATTACATCGTCGGGCGCTGGTCGGGCATTCACGCCGAGGTTTTCTCGCTGGGGTTTGGCCCGGTGCTTTGGAGCCGCGTCGACCGGCGCGGTACGCGCTGGCAGATCGCGGCGCTGCCGTTCGGCGGGTTCGTTAAATTCCTGGGCGATGCGAATGCCGCATCGGGCAAGGATGCGGCGGTGATGGCGGATGCGGCGACCGATCCGAAGGCGCTGCGGCGGACGATGCATGGCGCGCCGCTCTGGGCGCGCGCGGCGACGGTCGCGGCGGGGCCATTCTTCAATTTTGTCCTGTCGGTGATCATCTTTGCCGCCATCTTCATGTCGCGCGGCGTCACCTCGGACCCTCTGACGGTGGGGGAGTTGAAGCCGCTGCCGGACAGCTCTTACGAATTGCAGAGCGGCGATCAGATCCTGGCGATCAACGGCACGCCAATCCCGGAGTTCGGGGTGAACGACGACTGGACCGCCTTCAGGATGGGACTGAAACCGGCCCCTTCGCTGGACTATTTGGTCAAGCGCGACGGGGCGGAGGTGACAGTCAAGGGGCCCTACCTTTATCCGCCGGTGATCGACACCGTGGTGCCTCGCAGCGCGGCAATGGACATCGGTCTGCAGGCCGGCGATGTGATCCAGAGCGTGGACGGCACGCCGATCTCGTCCTTTGACGAGCTGAAGACGCGGGTCGAGGCTTCGGACGGGCGGCCCCTGCAGCTGGTGGTCTGGCGCGATGGCGCGACGCAGGATTTCGCGCTGGTGCCGCGGCGGATGGACGAAGCGCAGGACGAGGGCGGTTTTGCCACGAACTGGCGAATCGGAGTGGTCAGTTCGATGGCCTTCGAGGCGGCGCGCGAACCGGCGAACCTGACGACGGCCGTGCAGGGCGCGGTGATGCAGATGGGCGCGATGGTCACGACCTCGATCTCGGGGCTGTGGCACATCATCACCGGCGCGATCAGCACCTGCAACCTGTCCGGGCCGATCGGAATTGCGCAGGCCTCGGGCGACACGGCGAGCCAGGGGGCGCAGAGTTTTATCTGGTTCATAGCGTCGCTGTCGACTGCCGTGGGGCTGCTGAACCTATTCCCGATCCCAGCGCTGGATGGCGGACATCTGGTGTTCTACGCCTATGAGGCGGTGACCGGGCAACCGCCGAGCGATCTGGCGCTGCGGGTGATGATGAGCCTGGGGCTGGCGATCCTGCTGACGCTGATGGTTTTTGCGCTGTTCAACGACGTGGTCTGCTGAGCCGGGCGGCAGTAGCTGCCCGAGCTCTCCATCTTCCGGCCAAAGTGCTGCCATATTCGACAACTATTCTCGGCTCATCAGGCAGCAGAAGGACCGATCATCATGCAGACTTTGCAGCAATCCTACCGAGGTTTCTCGCTATTGGTGTCCTTGAACGCCGATCGGGTTCTTTTCGTCATGGCGATCCCCTTCGCGCTCATGCTCGGGGCCTATCTTCTGGGCCTCTGACGGCCTCCCGGTTTCTCATTGAATGAACGGCGTCTGCGAAAAAAAGCGGGCGCCGTTTTTCTTTGTGGTTTTGACAACCCGGCGCATTCCCGATAGTCAAGTTTCAAGGATAAAAAAGTAGCGGTGTGGGACGATGAGTATGGGCAGTGCAAATGACATATCGTGCACCCGAAGCGGCCGGGGAAACCTGATGTCGTGGCGGACGGTTCCTGCGGCCCTGGCTCTGGCGGTGGTGATCTCGGCTGGAGCGGCGGACGCGCAAAGCTATCGGTTCTCGCGGATCGAGGTGCAGGGCAACCAGCGGATCGAGACGGGCACGATTGCGACCTATGCCGGCATCCAGCCAGGGAAGGCCGTCACTGCGGGTGAGCTGAACGACGCCTATCAGCGCGTCCTGGGCAGCGGTCTGTTCGAAACCGTCGACATCGAGCCGCGCGGCGGCACGCTTGTGGTCAAGGTGACCGAGTTCCCGACGATCAACCGGATCAACTTCGAGGGCAACCGCCGGATCAAGGACGACAAGCTGACCGACCTGATCGAGTCCAAGCCGCGCCGGGTGTTCAATCCGACCACGGCCGAGGCCGACGCCGACAAGCTGGCAAAGCTTTATTCGACACAGGGCCGGGTTGCAGCGACAGTCACCCCGCGTATCATCCGCCGCAGCGACAACCGGGTCGATCTGGTGTTCGAGATCGCCGAAGGCGGCACGACCGAGATCGAGCGCGTCAGCTTTGTCGGCAACCGCGCCTATTCGGATCGCCGGCTGCGCCGCGTGCTGGAAACCAAGCAGGCGGGTCTTCTGCGTGCCCTGATCAGCAAGGACACGCTGATCGAGGAGAGGGTCGATTTCGACAAGCAGGTCTTGCGCGATTTCTATCTGAGCCGCGGCTACATCGATTTCCGGGTGCTGAGCACCAATGTCGAATTCACCCGTGAACGCGACGCCTTCTACATGGCGGTGAACGTCGAGGAGGGACAACAGTTCCGGTTCGGCAACATCACCACGGTCAGCGAAATTCCGGAGGCGGATGCGGCTGAGTTCCAGGCGGCCCTCAAGGTCAAGCCGGGCGTCGTTTATTCGCCGTCGCTGGTCGAGAATTCCATCGCGCGGCTGGAGCGGCTGGCGATCCAGAAGGGGATCAACTTTCTGCGGGTCGAACCCAGGATCACCCGCAACGAGCGCGATCTTTCGCTGGACGTTGAATTCGCCCTGACGCGCGGCCCGCGCGTGTTCGTGGAACGCATCGACATCGAGGGCAACACCAGTACGCTGGATCGCGTGGTGCGGCAGCAGTTCAAGGTGGCCGAAGGCGACCCGTTCAACCCGCGTGAAATCCGGGAAAGTGCAGAGCGGATCCGCGCGCTTGGGTTCTTCTCGAACGCAGACGTCGACGCGCGCCAGGGGTCGAGTCAGGATCAGGTCGTGATCGACGTGAACGTCGAGGAACAGCCGACCGGTTCGCTGAGCCTTGGCGGATCCTATTCTTTGAACAACGGCTTTGGCGTCGCCATCGGCCTGAGGGAGAACAACTTCCTCGGTCGTGGCCAGCAAGTCGGTTTCGCGATCTCGACCGCATCGGATACCGAAGAATACACGCTGAGCTTTACCGAGCCCCGTCTGTTGGGCCGCGACCTGCAGCTAAGTCTCGATCTCGGCCTGACCGGGTCGGATTCCTCGTTTGCGAACTATGATACGAAACGGGCCTATTTCGCGCCTTCGCTGTCGTTTCCGGTATCGGACAATGCGAGGCTGCAGGGGCGGTATACTTTCAACACTTCGGAGATGCTGGCGCGGGACAATGTGACCACGGGTGTCGTCATCGCGCGGGAAATCGGGTACGGGCGTCGCAGCAGCAGTTCGGTCGGCCTGACCTATGTCTGGGACACGCGGCTGACGGGTCTCAATCCAAACGCGGGGATGCTGTTCCAGGTGGGCACCGATGTCGGTGTAGGCGGCGACAACCGGTTCGTGCGGACCAACGCCAAGGCAATCGCGCAGACCAAGATCTACAACGAAGAGGTCACGCTGCGGGCCACGGTGGAAGCAGGTGTGATGAGCTGGCGCGGGTCCAATACCAGCCGCAGCATCGACCGCTACTTCCTGTCGACCGATGTCATGCGCGGTTTCGAGCCAGCGGGTCTTGGCCCGCGCGACCTGTCGAACGGCAAGGACGATGCGATCGGCGGCAACAAGTATTTCGTGGCCCGTTTCGAGGCGGAATTCCCGCTGGGGCTGCCGGAAGAAGTGGGTCTGCGCGGCGGCGTCTTCTATGACGTCGGGAACCTCTGGGATCTGAAGAACGTCGATCTTTCGGGCACGGCGCCTGGCGATATCGTCGGGGCCGACGGGTCGCTGCGCCATGTGATCGGGTTGTCGCTGCTTTGGGATACCGGGATCGGGCCGCTGCGGTTCAACTTCACCAATGCGCTGCGAAAAGAGTCCTTCGACAAGGAACAGTCCTTCGACCTGACGCTTCAGGCCAAGTTCTGAGGCGGCCATGCATCGCCGAGGGCTCCTCGCGCGGATGATCGCAGTGGCGCTGGCTGTGTCATCGCCACTGGCATGTCCGGTGTCTGCCCAGCAGCTTGGACTGCCGCAGGGCGATATCCTGACCATTTCCTCGGACCGGTTCTTTTCGGAGTCCGCCTTCGGCAAACGGGTGGCAAAGGAGATCGAGGCCGCCGGCACGGCGCTGGCCAAGGAGAACCGCCGGATCGAGGCGGAACTGACCGCCGAGGAAAAAGACCTCACCGAAAAGCGCAGGGACATGGAGCCGGAAGCCTTTCGCGCACTGGCCGATGCCTTCAACGAAAAGGTCAAGGTGATCCGCAATACGCAGGACACAAAGGCGCGGGCACTGGCGCAGAAGTCCGACAGCGCGCGCGCCCAGTTCTTCGAGGCCGCCCGGCCAGTGCTGGTGTCACTGATGCAGGAGACGGGGGCTGGGGTGATCCTGGAACGGTCGAGTGTGTTTCTGAGCGCAAATGCGACCGACATCACCGAAATTGCCATCGAGCGGATCGACGCGATCGTCGGGACCGGGGAATGAGGGCAACTTGCCCATCCGGGTAAGGATTGCTAGTCAGGCAATGGGCCGAACCACAGGGATTTTCAGATGACGGACACCAAGACGCAGGCGGATATCCAGCTGATCCAGCGGATCCTGCCGCACCGCTATCCTTTCCTGCTGGTCGACCGCGTGGTCGATATCGACGGAACGTCCTCGGCCAAGGGGCTGAAGAACGTGACCATGAACGAACCGCATTTTCAGGGCCATTTCCCGGGCACGCCGATCATGCCCGGCGTGACCATCGTCGAGGCGATGGCGCAGACTGCGGCGGTAATGGTGGGCGTGGCGCTGGATTTCGCCGACAAGAACCTGCTGATCTATTTCATGTCGATCGACAACTGCAAGTTCCGGCGCAAGGTGATCCCGGGCGACGTGCTGGAGATGGAGCTGACCACGCTGCGCGGCAAGGCCGGCGCGAAGGTGTGGAAGTTCGCGGGCAAGGCGACCGTCGAGGGCGAACTGGCCGCCGAGGCGGAGTTCACCGCCATGATCGACATGCCGAAGGCCTGAGCGATGGCGGATATTCATCCCTCTGCCGTGGTCGAGCCGGGCGCCGAGCTGGGCGAGGGCTGCATCATCGGCCCGTTCTGCCTGGTCGGGTCGCAGGTGCGCCTGGGCGACCGGGTCGAGCTGAAGAGCCATGTCGTGGTGACCGGACGGACCGAGATCGGTGCGGACACGGTGGTGTTTCCCTTTGCGGTGATCGGTGAAATTCCGCAGGATCTGAAGTTCAAGGGCGAGGACACGCGGCTGGTGATCGGCGCGCGCAACCGCATCCGCGAGCATGTGACGATGAACGTTGGGACCGAGGGTGGCGGCGGTGTCACCCGGGTGGGCGATGACGGGCTGTTCATGGCGGGCAGCCATATCGCGCATGATGCGCAGATCGGCGACCGGGTGATCGTGGTGAACAATGCGGCGATTGCCGGGCATTGCGTGCTGGAGGACGATGTGATCGTCGGCGGCCTTTCGGGGGTGCATCAATGGGTGCGCATCGGCAAGGGCGCGATCATCGGCGCGGTCACCATGGTGACGAACGACGTGATCCCCTACGGGCTGGTGCAGGCGCCGCGCGGGCAGCTGGACGGGCTGAACCTGGTCGGGCTGAAGCGGCGCGGCGTGGCTCGGTCGGATATCACCGCGCTGCGGGCGGCCTTCCAGATGCTGGCGCAGGGCGAGGGCGCGTTTCAGGACCGGGCGCGGCGGCTTGGGGAAGAGACCGAGAGCCAGTATGTGCGCGACATCGTGGCCTTTGTCATGGGCAATACCGACCGGTCGTTCCTGACGCCGGGAGGCTGAGGCCATGCTTGCGCTGATCGCCGGGCAGGGGCGTTTGCCGGGCCTGCTGGCGGCGGCGATGGAGGACTCGGGGCGCGCGTTTCGCGTGGCCGAGCTCGAGGGGTTTCCGGCTGAGGGACTTGGCGGGCGGCCGACGCTGCGGTTCCGGCTGGAACATCTGGGCACGCTGCTGGGGCGGCTTTTGGACGAAGGCGCGCGCGAGGTCTGTCTGGCCGGGGCGATCCGCCGTCCGGTGATTGACATGAGCGAAGTGGACGCGGCGACCGGGCCGCTGGTGCCGCGCATTGCGGAGGCCTTGCGGGCGGGGGACGACGGGGCCTTGCGCGCCGTGGTCGCGATCTTCGAGGAGGCGGGGTTGCGGGTAGTTGGCGCGGGCGATATCGCGCCCGGTCTGCTGATGCCCGAAGGTGTGCCGACGCGCGCTCAGCCGGACGCGCGCCATGAGGGCGATGCGCAGCGGGCGGCGGCGGTGCTGGCCGCGCTGGCGCCGCTGGACGTCGGGCAGGGCTGTGTCGTCTCGGGCGGTCAGGTGCTGGCGATCGAGGCGCTGCCGGGCACCGACTGGATGCTGGCGAGTCTTGCGGCCGGGCATGACGGGCCGAAGGGCGGCCTGTTGATGAAGGCGCCCAAGGCGGGGCAGGACCGGCGGTTCGATCTTCCTGCCATTGGCGTTGACACGGTGCGCGGCGCGGCGGCGGCTGGCCTGGACGGCATCGTCATCGAGGCGGGCGGCGTTCTGGCGCTGAACCGTGAGGCGATCCTTGCCGAGGCGGACTCGCGGGGCCTGTTCCTCTGGGTGCGACCGTGAAGGTCTTTCTGGTGGCGGGCGAGCCGTCGGGCGACCGCCTTGGTGGCGCGCTGATGGCGGGGCTGAAGCAGCTTGCGCCCGGGGTCGCCTTTGACGGCATAGGTGGGGTGCAGATGGCGGCGCAGGGCCTGCAGAGCCGCTTTCCGATGGACGAGCTGAGCGTGATGGGGCTGGCCGAGGTGCTGCCCAAGTATTTCCACCTCAAGCGGCGGATCCGGGAGACGGCCGAGGCCGTGCTGGCCGAGAAGCCCGAAGTTCTGATCACCATCGACAGCCCGGATTTCTGCCTGCGGGTCGCCGGGCTGGTGAAGGCGGCCAGTTCGATCCGCACCGTCCATTACGTCGCGCCGACGGTCTGGGCCTGGCGGCCGGGTCGGGCGGCGAAGATGGCCGAGGTGATCGACCATGTGCTGGCGCTGTTTCCCTTCGAGCCGCCCTTGATGACGGCCGCCGGTATGGACTGCGACTTTGTCGGCCATCCGGTGGTGGCCGAGCCGCAGGCAACGCCCGAGGAGATCGCGGGATTTCGCGAGGAGACCGGCCTTGGCGACAGCGATGTGTTGCTGGTCCTGCCCGGGTCGCGCCGGGGTGAGGTGGAGCGGCTGGCGCCGGTCTTCGGCGCGACGCTGGAGCGGTTCCTGGCCGACCGTCCGGGCCTGCGCGTCGTTGTGCCAGCCGCGGGGCCGGTGGCCGGGATCGTGCGGTCGGCCGTGGCCGGCTGGCCCGGTCAGCCGGTGGTGATCGACCCGGGCGCGGTTGTCTGGAAGCGTGCTGCCTTCCGCACGGCGACGCTGGCGCTGGCGGCCTCGGGGACCGTCTCGCTGGAACTCGCCGCGGCGCAGACGCCGATGGTGATTGCCTATGACATGAGCCGGCTCAGCCGGATGATCATCAGCCGGATGCTGCTGGTAGATACGGTGACGCTGGTCAATCTTGTCTCGGAAACGCGGACGGTGCCGGAGTTCATCGGCAGCCGCTGCCGCCCCGAACTGATCGCCGAGGGGCTGGCGCGGGTGCTGGACGACCCTGACGCGCAGGAGGCGGCGATGCGGCTGACGATGGAGCGCCTGGGCCTTGGAGGCGCGCCTCCGGGCCTGCGTGCGGCGCAGGCGGTGCTGGCGCGGATGTGAGGGTTGCTCAGACGCCGCGCCAGATCCAGCCGCCGCCCAGAACCCGGCTGCCGCCGGTTTCATAGAAGACGCAGGCCTGACCGGGCGAGACACCTTCCTCGGCGCTGAGCAGTTCGACCTCGGCGGTGGTGTCGCTGAGCGGGCGCAGGACGGCTTCGGTCGGAGGGCGGGTGGAGCGGACGCGCACCGAGACGGGCCATTCCGCCCGCGCGGTCAGGGGTTCGTCGCCCAGCCAGTTGATTTCGCGCAGCGGGACGGTGCGGGTGGCCAGCATCGCCTTGGGGCCAACGACGACGCGGGCGTTGTCGACATCGAGCGCGACCACGTAAAGCGGTTCGGCCAGGCCGCCGACACCAAGGCCCCGGCGCTGGCCGATCGTATAGCGGATCACACCGTCGTGCCGGCCAAGGATGCGCCCGTCCGCATGGACGATATCGCCTGGCCGGCCGGCCCCGGGGCGCAGCTTTTCGATCACCGCGGCGTAGTCGCCATTCGGCACGAAACAGATATCCTGGCTGTCGGGCTTGTCGGCTACCGCGAGGCCGTATTGCGCGGCCAGCGCGCGCGTGGCGGCCTTGGAGGGCAAATGGCCCAGCGGGAAGCGCAGGAAATCGAGCTGTTCAGGCGTGGTTGAAAACAGGAAATAGGACTGGTCGCGCGCCATGTCGGCGGCGCAATGCAATTCCGCCCCGCGCGCGCCGGTGCGGCGCTGGATGTAATGGCCGGTGGCCATGCAATCGGCGTCGAGATCTTTCGCCGTTTCCAGAAGATCCTTGAATTTCACGCGTTCGTTGCAGCGGATGCAGGGCACCGGCGTTGCCCCGGCAAGGTAACTGTCGGCGAATTCGTCGATTACCGCGTCACGGAACACGTTTTCGTAATCGAGCACATAGTGCGGAAAGCCGCGCGTTTCCGCGACACGGCGCGCATCGTGAATGTCGATCCCCGCGCAACATGCGCCCTTTTTCGCCAGCGCCGCCCCGTGATCGTAGAGCTGGAGCGTGACGCCGACCACGTCATAGCCTTCGTCGGCCAGCATCGCGGCCACGACGGAACTGTCCACACCGCCCGACATGGCGACGACCACGCGGGTGTCGGCCGGCGCCTTGGCAAAGCCAAGCGAATTCAAGGGGTGGGCGTCGAGCGCCATGGGCCTGATCCTTTCGGGAGGAGGGATTGGCAGAATATAGGAAAATCCGTTATACTCGCAAGTGGTCGCTTCATGCCTCTTTAACGTGGATCCGACACTTTGGCCCCGGCAAACGAAGGAACGGGCCAATGTTTCTGAAAAAGGTCGATGGGCCCAGGGCGGTCACGCTGCCTGACGGAACGAAGATGACGCGCGCCGATCTGCCGGCGGGCAATACCACCCGATGGGTGGCGTCGCGCAAGGCGCGTGTTGTGCGGGGCGTGCTCTATGGCCTGATCAGCCAGGCCGAGGCGCTGCAGCTCTATGGGCTGAGCGAAGAGGAATTCAGAAGCTGGGTTGCCGCGGTTGCAAAGCACGGCGAAGACGCGCTGAAGACCACGGCGCTGAAGAAATACCGGGAAACGTAATTTTTTGCAGTTTCCTGCAGGATTTCGGTAACGTGTAGTTAACTAATTTTGGTCATTGTTGGTGAGACTGCCGGAGCACGGACCAAAAACGGAGAGGGATATATGCGCGTTTTGCTGGTTGAAGATGATCCGACGACCTCGAAAAGCATCGAGCTGATGCTGACCCATGCGAATCTCAACGTCTATTCGACGGATCTGGGCGAGGAAGGCATCGATCTGGCCAAGCTGTACGACTATGACCTGATCCTGCTCGATCTCAACCTGCCGGATATGAACGGCCATGAAGTCCTGCGTCAATTGCGGCTGTCGCGGATCGAGACGCCGATCCTGATCCTTTCTGGCGCGGATGACACCGAGAACAAGCTCAAGGGCTTCGGGTTCGGGGCCGACGACTATCTGACCAAGCCATTTCACCGCGAGGAGCTGGTGGCGCGCATCCATGCGATCATCCGCCGCTTGAAGGGGCATTCGCAATCGGTGATCCAGACGGGGCAGATTTCGGTCAACCTGGACGCCAAGACGGTGGAGGTCAATGGCGAGGCAGTTCACCTGACGGGCAAGGAATACCAGATGCTGGAGCTTCTGAGCCTGCGCAAGGGCACGACGCTGACGAAGGAGATGTTTCTGAACCATCTCTACGGCGGCATGGACGAACCCGAACTGAAGATCATCGACGTCTTTATCTGCAAGCTGCGCAAGAAGCTGAGCAAGGCCACCGATGGGGAAAACTACATCGAAACGGTCTGGGGGCGCGGCTATGTCCTGCGCGATCCGCAGTCCGACCGCATGGGCGCGCCGAAGCTGGCCATGGGGGCCTGACGCGCCGTCCGGGGCAGCGGTCGTGCGGGCGGGATTCGACGTCTGGACCTGAGCCGGGTCGCGCCCTATCACTTGAGGCGTATTGCTCGCGAGGCGCTGAAAGTGAACGAAGACGTCAAGGTCGAGGATCTGACCCGGCCGCAGGCCGCGGCGGAACTGGAGCGATTGGCCGCCCTGATCGCCGCCGCCAATACGGCCTATCACCAGGAAGATTCTCCCGACATTTCGGACGCGGCCTATGATGCGCTGAAGCATCGCAATGCCGCCATTGAGGCACGATTTCCCGATCTCGTGCGCAGTGACAGCCCGTCGGAGCAGATCGGAGCGCGCCCGGCCGAAGGATTCGCCAAGGTCACTCACAGCCAGCGGATGCTGTCGCTGGGCAATGCCTTTGCCGCCGAGGATGTCACCGATTTCGATGCCGGAATCCGCAAATATCTGGGCCTCGGGCCCGAGGCGGATCTGCGCTATACCGCCGAGCCGAAGATCGACGGGTTGTCGCTGTCGCTGCGCTATGAGGATGGTCGGCTGGTGCAGGCGGCGACACGGGGCGATGGATCGGTGGGCGAGAATGTCACCGCCAATGCGCGCACAATCGGGGATATTCCGCAGCGGCTGAGCGGTGCGCCCGCCGTGCTGGAGGTGCGTGGCGAAGTCTACATGAGCCATGCCGATTTCGCGGCGCTGAACGCGCGCCAGGCCGAGGCGGGAGAGAAGACCTTTGCCAATCCGCGCAACGCGGCGGCGGGATCGCTGCGCCAGCTCGATCCGGCGATCACGAAGGGACGGCCGCTGAGGTTCTTCGCCTATTCCTGGGGCGAGCTGTCGGAGCCCCTGGCAAAGACCCAGGCCGAGGCGATCGAGCGGCTGAACTCGCTGGGGTTTTCGACCAATCCTCTGACCGCCATCTGCAACGGTCCCGAGGACATGCTGGCCCATTACGCCGCGATCGAGGAGCAGCGCGCGACGCTGGGCTATGACATCGACGGTGTGGTCTACAAGGTTAACGATCTTGCCCTGCAGGCGCGGCTGGGTTTCCGGTCGACCACGCCCCGCTGGGCGATTGCGCACAAGTTTCCGGCCGAGCTGGCCTGGACGCGTCTGGAGGCCATCGACATTCAGGTCGGCCGGACCGGCGCGCTGTCTCCGGTGGCGCGGCTGCATCCGGTGACGGTGGGCGGCGTGGTGGTGTCCAACGCCACGCTGCACAACGAGGATTACATTGCCGGGCGTTCGGCCAGCGGCGAGCAAATCCGCGGCGGCAAGGACATCCGTGTGGGCGACTGGGTGCAGATCTATCGCGCGGGCGATGTAATTCCGAAGGTTGCGGACGTTGATCTGGAAAAGCGCCCTCCGGAAGCGATGCCCTATGTTTTCCCGACCACTTGCCCGGAATGCGGCAGCGCGGCGGTGCGCGAGACCGGGGATGCGGTGCGGCGGTGCACGGGCGGACTGATCTGCCCGGCGCAGGCCGTTGAAAAGCTGAAGCATTTCGTCTCTCGCGCGGCCTTCGACATCGAGGGGCTGGGCGCGAAGCAGGTGGAGCAGTTCTACGCCGACGGGTGGATCGCAGAGCCGGCAGACATCTTCACACTGAAAGAGCGCTATGGCTCGGGCATTCAGCAACTGAAGAACCGCGAGGGCTGGGGCGAGAAGTCGGCGAGCAACCTGTTTGCGGCGATCGAGGAGCGGCGGAAGATTCCGCTGGGCCGGCTGATCTTTGCCCTGGGGATCCGTCACGTGGGCGAGCAGGTGTCGAACCTGCTGGCGCGCCACTACGGCACCTGGGAGGCCTTCGAGGCGGCGGTGCGCGAGGCGGCGCCGCTGGAGGGGCCCGCGTGGGAGGAGATGAACAACATCGACGGTGTGGGCAAGGTGCTGGCCACATCGCTGGTGACGACCTTCGCGCAGGAGAGCGAGCGCGCATCTATCGACCGGCTGGTCGGCCATCTGGAGGTGCAGCCGGTGGCCGCGCCCAAGACCGAGGGCAGCCCGGTCTCCGGTAAGACGGTGGTCTTTACCGGTACGCTGGAAAAGATGACGCGCGCCGAAGCCAAGGCGCGGGCCGAGGCTTTGGGCGCGAAGGTGGCGGGATCGGTCAGTGCCAAGACCGACCTGCTGGTTGCAGGACCGGGGGCCGGGTCGAAGGCGAAGAAGGCGGCGGAGCTGGGCATCGAGACCGTGGACGAGGACGGCTGGCTCGCCCTCATCGCCGGGATATGAGCGGACGGCCGGTTGCGCTGTTCCCGCTGTTCGCGGGGCTGGAGACCCTGGAGGGCGTCGGGCCGAAGACGGCAAAGCTGCTGATCGATTCCGGGATAGAGACGCCCCGTGACCTGTTGTTTTCGCTGCCTCATTCGGTGGTGGACCGGCGGCGCCGGGATACCATCCGCGGGGCCGATCTGCCGGGGGTGGTGACCGTCGAGGTTACCATCGGCGCGCATCGTCCGCCGCGGGGCAAGGGCGGGGCCTATCGCATCCATGTCGAGGATTCGGTAGCGGATTTCCAGCTGGTGTTCTTTCATGCCCGCTCGGACTATCTGACCCGGATCGCGCCGCAGGGCAGCCGGCGTCTGGTGTCGGGGCGGGTCGAGATCTTCGACGGGATGGCGCAGATGGTGCATCCGGATCACATTCTGCCCCTCGAGGAGGCGGGCGATATCCCCTCGTTCGAGCCGGTCTACCGGCTGACGCAGGGTGTCACGCAGAAGACCATGTTCAAGGCGGCGCGGGGCGCGCTTACGCGGGCGCCGGACCTGGCCGAATGGATCGATCCCGGGCAGGTTGCGGCCAAGGCCTGGCCCGGATGGTTGGCGGCCATGGCGGCGGCCCATGCGCCCGAGGGGGCGGCCGAGCTGAGCCCGACGGCCCCGGCGCGCGAACGGCTGGCCTATGACGAGTTCTTTGCGCATCAGCTGACGCTGGCGCTGGCCCGGCGGCGCGAGCGCAAGGGGAAGGGTGTGGCGAGCGTGGCGACCGGCGCCTTGCAGGCGCGGGTGCTGAAGGCCCTGCCGTATCGTCCGACAAACGCCCAGGCGCGGGCGAGCGAGGAGATTGCCGCCGACATGGCCTCGCCCCAGCGGATGAACCGGTTGCTGCAGGGCGATGTGGGGGCGGGCAAGACCCTGGTTGCCTTCCTGGCGCTGCTGGTTGCGGTCGAGGCGGGCGGGCAGGGGGCGATGATGGCGCCGACCGAAATCCTGGCGCGCCAGCATCTGGAGGGGCTGCGGCCGCTGGCGGAACAGGCCGGCGTGGTTCTGGAAATCCTGACCGGCCGCGACAAGGGCGCGGAGCGGCGGGCCAAGCTGGCGGCGCTGGCGCGGGGGGATATCCAGATTGTCGTTGGCACCCATGCGCTGTTCCAGGCGGATATCGCCTTTGCCGACCTGCGGCTGGCGATCGTGGACGAACAGCACCGCTTTGGCGTGCGTCAGCGGATGGAACTGGGCGCCAAGGGGCTGGCCGCCGATGTGCTGGTGATGACGGCGACGCCCATCCCGCGCAGCCTGGCGCTGGCGCAATATGGCGATATGGACGTGTCGGTGCTGGATGAGAAGCCTCCGGGACGCAAACCCGTGAAGACGGCGGTGGTCAGCACCGAGCGGATGGACGAGGTGATCGGTCATCTGCGGCGCGCGATCGGCGCGGAGCGGCAGTGCTACTGGGTCTGCCCGCTGGTCGAGGAAAGCGAGGTCGTGGATCTGACGGCGGCCGAGGACCGGTTCCAGCGGCTGCGAGCGGCCTTCGACGAGGGCGTCGTCGGGCTGGTGCATGGCCAGATGGCGCCGGCCGACAAGGATGCAGCGATGGCGGCGTTTGTCGCCGGGCACACCAAGGTGCTGGTGGCGACCACGGTGATCGAGGTGGGTGTGAACGTGCCCAATGCGACGATCATGGTGATCGAACGGGCCGAGACCTTCGGCTTGGCCCAGCTGCACCAGCTGCGGGGCCGGGTCGGGCGCGGCGAGGCTGAATCGACCTGCCTTCTCATGTATCAGGCGCCCCTGACCGAGGGCGGACGGCGCCGGTTGGAAGTGCTGCGCGATACGGAAGACGGGTTTGTTATAGCGGAGACGGATCTGGCGATGCGCGGTGCGGGGGACATGATCGGCACGGCGCAATCGGGGTTGCCACGGTTCCAGATCGCGGATCTGGAACGGCAGGCGGCGCTGATGGCGGTGGCGCAATCCGATGCGCGGGCGCTGCTGACCAATGACCCGGAACTGGAGGGCGAACGGGGCAAGGCGGCGCGTGTTCTGCTGTGGCTGATGCGGCAGGACCAGGCAATTCGTTTGATTTCAGTGGGTTAGCTTTCGACTTCAGTCCATGTTCCGAAATGTTCGCGAATGTTCTTAAAAAGTTCTTTACAGACCCGCCGAAAAGTGAGAACAAAGGGGCAACAACGCAACACGGAGCAGACCCCGATGACCGAGATCAGAGACGCGCTTACCCGCTGCCGCGCCACGCTGGTACAGGATGCCGCCGGTACGGCGGCCCTGATGGTCATGCTGATGGTGGCGCTGCACCTGCCCGGAGCCTTCTGACCCCTTTCTGCCTGCGATCTCACGCGTGGCGTGCGCCTGTCGTCCGGTGCTTCCCTGTCCCAACTTCCGAAGCACCGGGACTTCGCCTGTCCTGATCTGCGCCGCCTGGTCCCACGTGAGTACGCATACCCTGCCGCCGCCATCCGCCCGGATGCGCGGCGGCTTTTTTTATGGCGCTGCGGTGCAGGAGAGGGTCAAGCGCAATGGGCCTGTTCGGCCTTGCCCATCGCCTCGGCCGTGGCTTCGAGGGCGAGCATGATCGAGGCATGGCGGTTCTTGTAGTCGCGCGCGGGCAGCAGGACGTCGAGCCCGTCGAAGGGAGCGTCCGGGGGTGGGGCGCCTTCCTTGAGCATCGCGCGGAGCTGGTCGCGGGCGGTTTCGATCTGTTCGCGCGTGGCGCCGATGACGGCCGAACCGACCACCGAGGCCGCCGCCTGACCCAGCGCGCAGGCCTTCACCTCCTGCCCGAAGTCGGCAATCCGCCCGTCCTTGACCGCGACATCTACGGTGATGGTCGAGCCGCAGAGCGGGGAGCGCTTCTTCACGGTGGCGTCGGGGGCCGAGAGACGGTCCGTATGCGGGATGTCCGCCGCCAGCGCGAGAATGCGCGCGGAATAGAGTTTGATCAGATCGTTGTCGCCCGACATGGACTTTCCCTTGGCCGCCGTTCCCCTTACATAGTCGCGCATCGGACTGTTGCAAAGAGCCTTGCCCATGACTTTCGACCCTGCCAGCCTGACCTTTGATGCCGCCGGCCTGATCCCGGCGGTGGCCCAGGACGCGACCAGCGGCGAGGTGCTGATGGTCGCCTGGATGAACGCGGATGCCGTGCGGCAGACGCTGGAGACCGGGCGGGTCACCTATTGGTCGCGGTCGCGGCAGGCGTTCTGGATCAAGGGCGAGACCTCGGGACATGTGCAGGAGCTGGTCGATTTCCGGGTCGATTGCGACCGGGATTGCCTGCTGGTGCTTGTGCACCAGACCGGTCCCGCCTGTCACACCAATCGGCGGACCTGCTTCTATACCGCCGTGCGGGACGGTGCCGAAGTGGAGCTGATGGCGCCGGACAAAGGGGCATGACAGGCGCCGCGTGCCGCTGCTAGACTTCCCGCGCAGGTCGGTTGCGGGAGGGCAGGGCATGGTCAGGTTCGGGTTGTTGGGATTGGCTCTGACCGGAGCTTTTGCGTTGGCCACGCCGGTGATGGCGCAGACACCGGGGTTTGACCCGGATGCAGCCTGCGGGGCAGAGCTGCGTGCGGCGGACGATACCGACAAGCTGATGATCGCAGCCTGGCTGCATGGCGTTGGCTCGGCGCGGGGGCAGGCGCAGGGGCCGGTGGATCTGGCCGCGGCGATGGATCTGCTGAACCAGTTGTTCAGCGACTGTCTGCAGAACGAGGCCGCCTCGCTGAATGAGCTGATGGCGGGTGCGGAGACGGTGCCGGAGGTGGCGGCCACCGGGCCGGAGGCAACCGGGGGCACTGAACAGGAAGCGCGCGCTCTGCTGGAACGGTTTCTCGATCCGGGTGCGGATCGCGTTGCGCTGACGGCCGCGCTGAAGCCTTCGCCCGAGGATATCGCCGCCGTCTATGACGAGCCGGTGGCCGGCAAGCTGGTGGCCAACTACGCGCAGACTTTCACGCCAGGGATCCAGATCGGACCAAAGCCGGATCAGGATTCGCTGCTGGTGTTCTATGCCACGACGGCGCAGCTGAAATCGGGCGATCCGGTTTTGGCGAATTTCCCGGGCGGATATAAAGACGTTCTGCCCTACTTCCGCGGCGACCATCCTATTGTCCGCTTCAAGTTCGTCACCGCCGGCAGCGAATTGGGGCTGGCCTTTGACGGGCTGGTGTATGTGAACGGGCACTGGGTGCTGATGCCCAAGCCCTGGCGGGCGCTGGAATAGGTCAGAGCAGGAAGCCGCGTCCGAGCTCGTCGCCCTCTTCGTGGATGAATTGCGAGGTGCCGGTGTAATATGCCTGTCCGCCGACGCGGATGGTCCAGGCTGGAGTGTCGCCGATCGTGGCGGGTTTGACCGCCTCGGCTGTGAAGATCGCGCCGGTGATGCTGGAAAACCGGCACCGGGTGCCCAGTTTGAGCCCGCGTGCGGTGGCGAGGGCCATGCGGGCGCTGACGCCCGAGCCGGTTGGTGAGCGGTCGACCTCGCGCGCTGCGAAGACGCAGATATTGCGCGTGGTCCGGTCCGGGCCGGGCTCCAGCCCGTCGGTCAGGATGGTGCCGTAGAGGAAGGCGAGGTCCGGGTCGTCGGGATGGCACAGGGGCAGGGCGCTGGCGGCTTTGGTGACGGCGGTTGCGGCCTCGACCAAATCCCGCAGGGGCGCGTCGAGCGTCAGCCCGAGTGCCTGCGCCGGCAGGATCGCGTAGAATGCGCCGCCATAGCCGATGTCGAAGGTGACCTGTCCAAAGCCCGGCACATCGACGCGGGCGTCGAGCCGGTGGGCGAAGGAGGGCACCGACAGGAAGCGCACCGCGCCGGTCTGCACCTCTTCGCCGTGAACGGCGACCTCGACCTCGACCCCAATCGGGCCGCAGGGGCACTGGATGGTGAGGTGGGTCAGCGGCGTGACCGCCGGCACCAGCCCGTGGTCCACGGCATAGCGCCCGAGCGCGATGACGGCATGGCCGCACATCGTCGAATAGCCTTCGTTGTGCAGGAAGAGGACGGCCATGTCGCAGCCCGGCAGGTCGGGTTCGACGGGGAGGGCGGCATACATGTCGAAATGGCCGCGCGGTTCGAAGATGATCAGCCGGCGCAGGTGGTCGAGATGATCGCGCGCATAGCGGCGTTTTTCTAGCAGGGTGGCACCCTGTACCTCGGCCCATCCGCCGGTGACGATGCGGACGGGTTCACCGCCGGTGTGCATTTCGACGGTGGTGATGGCCTTCATCCGCGCCTCCCCTGATGTCGCCGCCATCAGGCGCGATTTCGGGCGGTTGCGCAAGCTGCGTCACATGGCGGCTTGTGGTCGGGGCGGAATTTGATCAAATGTTTGCCGACCTGTTACTGGAGCCTGTCATGACATCCGCCTCAACGCGACTCGCCGGGATCGCGCAAGACCGCCTGACCGACTTCGCCGCGCGCGAGGCCGCGGCCTATGCCGCGGCGCGACCCAGGACGCGGGCGGCGCTGGAAGCGGGAGCGGCAACCTTTCTCGACGGTGTGCCGATGCACTGGATGAAGGACTGGCCGATGCCTTTTCCGGTGCTGGTGGACCATGCGGAAGGCGCCGCGATCACCGTTATCGACGGCCATGTGCTGGACGATTTCTGCCTTGGCGACACCGGGTCGATGTTCGGCCATTCGCCGGAGCCGGTGGCCGAGGCGATCCGGGCGCAGGCGGGGCGGGGCCTGACCTACATGCTTCCGACAGAGGCGGCTTTGCGGGTCGGTGGCCTGCTGAGCGGCATATTCGGTGCCTACCGCTGGCAGATCGCGACCACCGCGACGGATGCCAATCGCTTTGCCCTGCGGGTGGCGCGCGCGGTGACGGGGCGGCCCAAGGTTATGGTCTTCAATGGCTGCTATCACGGCACGGTCGACGATACGATGGTGTCCCTGCAGGACGGGCGGACCGTGGCGCGCCCCGGGCTGACCGGGCAGGTGGCCGATCTGACGCAGACGGCTGTCTGTGCCGAGTTCAACGATCTGGCCGGGGTCGAGGCGGCGTTGAGGACCGGCGAGGTTGCGGCGATCCTGACCGAGCCCGTGATGACCAATTCCTGCATGGTTCTGCCCGATCCGGGGTTTCACGAGAGGCTGCGCGACCTTGCCACGACGCATGGCGCGCTGCTGATCATCGACGAGACGCATACGATTTCCTCGGGCTTTGGCGGCTATAGCCGTGTGCAGGGGCTGGCGCCCGATATCTTCGTGGTCGGAAAATGTGTGGCCGGCGGGATGCCCACGGCGGTCTGGGGGCTGTCCGAGGATGTGGCCGCGCGATACCTCGCATACAACGCCGGCCGCGCCTCGGGGCATTCGGGCATGGGCACGACGCTTTCTGCCAACCCGATGCAGTTCGCCTGCCTGGAGGCGACGCTGTCGCGGGTGATGACGCCCGATGCCTATGCCCATATGGAGCGCGGCGCGGCACGGCTGGCCGACGGGCTGGGCGCGGCGATCGAGCGGGTCGGGGCGCCCTGGCACGTGGTGCGCGTGGGCGCCCGGGTCGAGTTCATCTGCGCGCCCGGTCCGCTGCGCAACGGGGCAGAGGCGGCAGAGGCGCATTGCCCCGAGGTGGAGGGTGCGATCCACACCGCGCTGATCAACCGGGGCAGCCTGATCGCGCCGTTTCACAACATGATGCTGGTGAGCCCGGTGACCCCGGATGCCGCCATCGACCGGCTGGTCGCCACCTTCGGGGCCATCCTGACTGAACTTTTCGAAAGGTCGATTTCATGACCCAATGTCCGTCTGGCGCCACCCTGGCCGAGGCAAAGGCATTCCTCGATGCTCACCCGGAGATCGAGGCCATCGACATCCTGCTGCACGATTCCAACGGGATCGGGCGCGGCAAGATCATCCGGCGGCATGAGCTTGAGGCGCTTTATACCTCGGGGCGGCATATGCCGATCTCGATCCTGGGCCTGGATATCTGCGGCGAGGACGTGCACGAGACCGGGCTGATCTGGGACGAGGGCGATGGCGACAAGCGGGCCTGGCCGGTTCCGGGAACGCTGGTGCCGCTGCATGGCGCCAATCCACCCCGGGCCGAGGTGTTCCTGGCGCTGTACGAGCTGGATGGCACGCCGGTGGGCTATGACCCGCGGCTGGCGCTGCAGCGGCAGGTCGACGCCTTTGCCGAGCGGGGGCTGACGCCGGCGGGCGCCTTCGAACTGGAGTTCTTCCTGCTGGCGAAGGAGCGCGGCCCCGACGGGAAGATGCGGCCGGCGGCCGACGTGCTGGACGGGCGGGTGAGCCACAAGACCGAGGTCTATTCGGTCGACCACCTGCACGGAATGCTGCCGCTGTTCTCTGACATCTATGCGGGCGCGGCGAAAGCCGGGATCGAGGCGGAAACGCTGATTTCCGAATATGCGCCGGGGCAATACGAGCTGACGCTGAACTATCGCACCGATGTAATGCAGGCGGCGGACGATCTGGTGCGGCTGAAGCGGATCGTGCGGGCGCAGGCCCGGGCGCATGGCGTAGTGGCCTGCTTCATGGCGAAACCGGTGGAGGAATATGCCGGGTCGGGGATGCATTTCCACGTCTCGCTGCGTGACCGCGAGGGGGTTAACATCTTTGCCGAGGCGCCGGGGAAGGGCTGGACCGACCCGCTGCTGCACGCGCTTGGTGGCTTGCGCGCGACGATGGGGGAGTCGATGCTGGTCTTTGCGCCGCATCTCAATTCCTGGCGGCGGTTTGCCAACCAGAGCTATGCGCCGGTTTCGACGGCTTGGGGCGTCAACAATCGCTCTGTCGCGCTGCGGGTGCCAGCGGGAGACGTGAAGGCGCGGCGGATCGAGCATCGACCGGCGGGGGTGGATGCGAACCCCTATCTGGTGGCGGCGACGGTGCTGGCGGGGGTGCGGCACGGGCTGGACCGGCAGCTGGATCCGGGGCCGGAGACGACGGGCAACGCCTATGACCAGCCGGACGCCGGGGCGGGCATCCCGCGCAGCTGGCACGAGGCAATTGTCGCGGCGGAGGGGTCTGAATTTCTGAAGCAGGCTCTGGGCGAGTCGATGCACCGGACATTCACGGCGGTGAAGGCGGCGGAATACGCGCGGGTGGCGCGGACGATTTCCGAAGTGGATTTCGACCTTTATCTGCATACCGTCTGACATCTCCGGGTGGAGGCGTGGCGGAACGCGCTTTCCGCGCGTGCCTCCGGCGGAGGTATTTCTGAACCAGAGAAGCCAGGGTCGCGGCGCGCCGGCCCGGCCGGTCAGTCGCCCAGCACGAGGCCGGCGTCGGGGGCCCAGGCGAGGCCGACCGGCGCGCCGATGGCATGCATGTCGCCGCTGCGGTTGGTGTCGACCACGCGCAGCGGCTTTTCCAGCCCCGGCACGACGACGAGATAGGTGATGCGGTCGCCGAGGTAGACCGCCTCGGTCACGGTGCCGCCGAGTCCCTCGGCCCCGAGGGTCAGCCGTTCGGGGCGCAGGGCGAGGTGGACGGACGCGCCGGGGGCGCGCGGTGCGGACTCGGCGAAGGGCGCCGCTAGGCGGCCGAGCGGGCCGGCGTCCACGGTGGCGGCGTCGATCACCTGCGCGGGGATCAGGTTCATGGTGCCGATGAACTCGGCCACCTCGCGGTTCACCGGCTGTTCGTAAAGGCGGCGCGGCGTGTCGATCTGGAGGGTTCGCCCGCCCGAGACGATGGCGATACGGTCCGACAGGGTCATCGCCTCTTCCTGGTCGTGGGTGACGAAGACGAAGGTGATGCCGAGCTTGCGCTGCATGGCGCGCAGTTCGAGTTGCATCTCTTCCCGCAGCTTCTTGTCGAGCGCCGAGAGCGGTTCGTCCAGCAGCAGCACCTTGGGGCGCATGACCAGCGCGCGCGCGAGCGCGACCCGCTGGCGCTGGCCGCCTGAGAGGGCATGGGCGTTGCGGCGGGCGAGGCCTTCGAGCTTGACCATCGCCAGCGCCTCGGCGATGCGCGCGGCGGTTTCGGCGCGGGAGAGGCGCAGGTTCTTGAGGCCGTAGCCGACGTTTTCCTCGACGTTCAGATGGGGGAAGATGGCGTAGGACTGGAACACCATGTTGGTGGGCCGGCGTTCGGGCGGGATGCCGTTCATGTCCTGCCCGTCGATCAGGACGCGGCCGGTGGTCGGATGTTCAATGCCCGCGAGGATGCGCAGCAGGGTGGTCTTGCCGCAGCCCGAGGCGCCGAGCAGCGAGAAGAACTCGGCGCGGTCGATGTCGAAGCTGACGCCCTTCAGGGCCTGGAAGCTGCCGAAGGACTTGGTGACACCCTGAATTTCGATTTGCGGGGTCATTCAGAGGTCTCCGGGGTTGGACGATTTGACGCCGCGGCGGCGAAGCAGTTCGGCGGCGACGACCAGCAGGGTGGAGACCACGAGGATCAGCGAACCGAGCGCCAGGGTGCCGGGCAGGCGGTTGGGAAAGCGCAGCTGCGAGTAGAGGTAGACCGGCAGGGTGTTGTCGGTGCCGGTGAGGAAGAAAGCAATGACGAATTCGTCGAAGGAGATGATGAAGCCGAGCAGCAGCGCGGAGATCACCCCGGGCAGCGCCAGCGGCAGGGTCACGCGGCGGAAGGTTTGCCAGGGCGGGCAGCCGAGATCGCGCGAGGCCTCTTCGAGGCTGGGGTCGAATCCCTCCATCCGCGACATCAGCACCGAGGTGCAGAAGGGCAGGCAGATCAGCACGTGGCCGGCGGCCACGGTCCAGAGCGAGAGCGGCAGGTTCAGCACCTTGAGCAGGATCACCAGCAGCGAGACGGCGAGGACGATGGAGGGCACGACCAGTGGCAGCATCATCGCCGAGAGGATGGCCGGCTTGCCCGGAAAGCGGTAGCGGGTCAGGGCCAGGGCGGCGGGGACGGCGATGGCGGTGGTGAGCAGGGAAACGCCGAGGCCGATTTTCAGCGAATTGGTCAGGGCGGCGATCATCGGCGCCTGCTGCCACATGTCGGCATAATGGCGGAGCGTGAAGCCCTTGAGCGGGAAGGTGGCGAAGGTGTTGTCGTTCAGCGAGAAGACGACGAGCAGCAGGACGGGGCCGTAGACGAACCCCATGAAGAGCACCGCATAGGCGGTCAGGCCCCAGCCGCGCCTCATGCCGCCCTCCGCGCGCGCATCTTCCAGTAACCGATCACTGTGAGGAAGATCAGCACCAGCAGGGCGATGATCGCCATCATCACCAGCGAGACAGCGGCGCCCATGGGGGCGTTGTTCTGTTTGGTGAAGAGCTGCTGGACGAGGCTGCCGATCATGCTGCCGCCGGTGCCGCCGACGAGCTGCGGGGTCACATAGTCGCCCACCGTAGGGATGAAGACCATCAGCGCGGCGGCGATGGTGCCGGGCATCGAGAGCGGCAGGGTGATGCGGCGGAAGCGGCGCCAGCGGCTGTCGCCGAGGTCGGCGGCGGCCTCGATCATGGAACGGTCGATCTTTTCGAGGGAGACGTAGATCGGCAGGACGACGAAGGTGACCCAGGCGTGCGACAGGGTGATCATCACGGCGGCGGGGTTGTAGAGCAGGAATTCAAGCGGCTTGTCGATGACCCCGAGCGAGATCAGGCCCGAGTTGATCGCGCCGTTGAAACCCAGAACCACCTTCCAGGAGAAGACGCGCAGAAGGTAGGAGGTCCAGAACGGGATCGTCAGCAGGATGATCCAGGCGGCCTTGTTGCGCTGGACCCGGAAGGCGATGAAATAGGCCATCGGATAGGCCATGAGCACGACGGCGACGGTGGCGGTGAGCGACATCGCCAGCGACTTGATCATCAGGATCGCCGGCACCGGATAAGCCAGGGGAAAGGGGATCCCCATCCAGACGGTGGTCTTGTCCGAGGTGGCGAAGAGGCGGCGGTAGTTGTCGAGCGTCAGGGTGGTGTCGAGGGTGAAGCCGGTCTGGGTCCAGAAGCTCATCACCACGAGGGCGGCGAGCGGCAGGGCCAGCATCGAGACCATGACGACCAGCGCCGGGGTGATCATCCAGAAGCCGGTCCAGGCCTCTTGCCGGCGCGCGCTGTCGCGGCGTTTGGCGGTCGGGGCGGACACGCGGCGTGCCTAGAGGTGCATCGCCTTCAGGTCTTCCCAGACCTTGTTCTGGTCTTCCTGCACCGCATTGTCGGGTGTCTTGAAGACGATCGAGTTCTCCATCATTGCGATAGGGTCGCTGAGGCCCATGTTCTTGACGGCCTCGGCGTCGGCGATTTCGAAGCTCTTGGTATTGGCGTGGCCGTAGCCCGAGCTTTCGATCAGCAGCTTGCCGGTTTCGGGCGAGAGCCAGGCGTCGATGAAATCGTAGGCCGCGGCTTCGTCGGCCTTGCCTGAGTTCAGCAGGGTGAGACCGCAGAACCAGGTGAACATGCCTTCCTTCGGCACGGCATATTCGACCGGGACGCCTTCGGCGCGCAGGTTCGAGATGAGGTCATTCCAGGCGTAGGCGGCCACGATCTCGCCCGAGGCCATGGCCTGTTGCAGGGTGGTGGCATCGGTCCAGAGGAAGCGGGCGGTATCGAGGCCCTTGTTGCCCCATTCCTCGGCCGCGGCGCGCAATGCGTCGCCGGAGAGGTTGTAGACCTCGTCATAGCTCTTGCCGGCGACCATCAGGCCCATCTGGATCACCAGCGCGTCGTCCAGGGTGGAGACGCGGCCCTTGTAGCGCTCGTCATAGAGGATGCCCCAGGTCGGGCTGTCGATGAAATCCTTCTCGACAAGATCGGGGCGGTAGGCGATGGCGGCGTTGCCCCAGTCGGCGGGGGCCATGACCACATCGCCATTCATCACCACGCCGTCGGCCTTCTTGAGGACCGGGAAGACGTCGTTCCAGTGGGACAGGCGGGCGGTGTCGATGGGAACGGTGAGGCCCGCGTGGACGAAGCGGCCGACGGAATAGTTGCAGGGGTGCATGACGTCGGCGGCGAACCCGGCGAGCACCTTGGCCAGCGCCTCTTCCTCGCCGGCGAAGATCGAGAAATTGGGCTGGGTGCCGTATTTGCTCATGTAGGCCGGGAAATAGCTGGGGTCGTCGTAGCCGCCCCATTCGAGGCAGGTCAGCAGTTCGGCCGCGCGCGAGGCGCGGGGCAGCAGGGTTGCGGAGACGCCGAAGGCCGCGGCCCCGGCGATCATGTCGCGGCGGCTGACCTTGCCTTGCGACATGCGGTCGATGAACTTGATGCGCTGCATTCGGGCGATCTCCACTGATGTCACGGGAGGCGCGGCGGGGCGGTTGAAATGCAGCCGCGCCGCCGGTCTGGTCCGGCAAGAATTTCTGTTGCCGAGACTGGCGCAAAGCCCGGAACCGCGCAATGGTCTTGTCGTTCCTGCATGGAGATTCCTGGTGCAAAAAGCGGACCTTATCCTGACGAATGCCGATATCCGCAGCATGGACCCGATGGTGCCGCGGGCCGAGGCGATGGCGATGGCAGGCGGGCGCATTCTGGCGCTGGGGAGCGCGGCGGAGATGCGGGCGCTGGCGGGCGAGGGGGCCGAACACCTGGACGCCGGGGGGCGGCTGGTCCTGCCGGGGTTTCATGACACGCATATCCATCTTCAGGACGGCGGGCATCATTATGTGGAAAGCGCCGATCTGACGACGGCGGGAACGCCCGAGCGGCTGGTGGCGCTGTTGCGGGAGTTTGCGCAGGGAACCGAGCGGGCGTGGATCTATGGCGGGTTCTACAACGCGACGCTGCTGCACGAGGGCAACCTGACGCGCGAGGTGCTGGACCGGGCGGTGCCGGACCGGCCCTGTTTCATCACCGCATCGGACGGGCATAACGGCTGCCTCAACTCGCGCGCCATCGAGGCGCTGGGGCTCACTGACGAGACGCCGGACCCGCCCGAGGGGCATTTCGTGCGTGACGCGCGGGGGCGCGCGACGGGGATGCTCTACGAGCGGGCGGTGACCTGGTGCAACGAGCGCCGGCCGCAACCGCCCGAGCAGGAATACATCGAGGGGGTGCAGCTGGCGCAGGCGCTGGCAAACCGGCACGGGATCACCGGCGTGCTGGACGCGCTGGTCGAGGACCGGCATGTGCGGATCTACAACCGGATGGCGGCCGAGGATGCGCTGACGGTGCGGGTGATCGCGACGGCGCTGGTTCATCCGGGCGAGGAAGCGGCGGCGGCAGTGGTGCGGGTTTCGGGGCTGCGGGCGAGTGCGCGGCATCCGATGTTCCGGGTGCATTCGGCCAAGTTCTTCTTCGACGGGGTGATCGAGAATCGCACCGCGGCGATGATCGCGCCCTATTCGGACGCCATCGGCGGCAACGCGCCCCTGATGTTCGCGCCCGGAGACATCGCGCGGCTGTTTCCGGCATTCGATGCGGCGCGGTTCCAGATCCATGTGCACGCCATCGGCGACATGGCGGTGCGGGCGGCGCTGGACGGGATGGAGCGCGCGCGGGAAGAGAACGGCGCCTGGCCGTCGCGCCATCACATCGCGCATATCCAGTTCATCGATCCGGCGGATATCCCGCGCTTTGCCGAGCTGGGGGTGGTGGCGAATGTCCAGCCGCTCTGGGCGCGGGCCGAGGCGCCGGTGACGGAGAGTTCCATCCCCGTCGTCGGGCCGGAGCGGAGCAGGTATATCTATGCCTTCCGATCACTGCGCGAGGCGCGGGCCGAGATGGTGCTGTCGTCTGACTGGACGGTGAGTACGCTGAACCCCTTCGAGATCATCGAGACGGCGGTGACGCGGCGGCCACCGCGCCGCGAGGCGAATGTGGCGAGCTTCCTTCCCGAGCAATGCCTGACCATCGAGGACTGTGTGGCCGGCTATACCATAGGCGCGGCGCGGGCCGGGTGGCGCGATGACGAGACCGGCAGCCTCAGCCCCGGCAAATGGGCGGATTTCGTCGTGCTGAGCCAGGACATCTTCGCCTGTTCGGCGCACGATATCGGAGACACCGAGGTCGTGGGCACCTATCTGGCCGGCCGGGCGGTGCACGGCGGGCTGTGAGAGGCGGATGGACCCTCCCCGCAGGGGGAGGGGAATGTGTCAGGCGGTCCGGCGGCGGCGCAGGCCGAGGGCGGCGAGGCCGGTCAGCAACAGCAGGCCGCCGGCCGGAAGCGGTACGACTCCGGGTTCTGTGGTCCCGTCGGGGCCGGTGAGGGTGACCTTGTCGAGATAGGGGCCAAGGTTGTTCGGCCGAGCCAGAAGTTCAACGAAGATATAGACGTCTGCGTTTGCCCCTGGGGTGAAGAGCGCCCCGAGAGAGTCCGGGAAGCTGTAGCTGTCGAAATCTAATGCCAGGATGTTGGTTGTGCCATCGGTGAAGCCGATGCGCAGCGCATCGTTTTGCGTGCCTGCGGGAAAGTCGAAGGTCAGGCTGTATTCCTTGCCCGCAAGCAGGCTGAAGGTCGACTTCGTGCGCAGATAGGCCGGGGCGTTGCTGCCGGTCCCGTCGAGGTCGAGGCAGGTGTCGGTACATCCCCAGCCCGGGCCGCCGTTCAGGATATCGACATTGCCCGCGAGCACGTCCCAGTTGGTCAGCGACGTGGTCGGGGTGTAACTCGACCCGCCCTTGTCATCGGCAGCGAATGTATCCTCGAACAGGAGCGTGGCGGCATTGGCGCCGGTGGCCAGAAGGATCGCTGTTGCCGCCGCGGCGGCGCGTGTCAGGATAGGTTTCATCAAGAACTCTCCAACAATGACTCTGACTTCAGTCTCGCATTGTTGCCGATTCTGGGGAAGTCTTAACGCGTGAGCTCTTTCATCCCCTTGGCGAGGCCGGAGAGCGTCATCGGGACCATCTGCTTGTCGAAAATGTCCTGGATCATCGAGATCGACTGGGTATAGCTCCAGTATTTCTCGGGCACCGGGTTGATCCAGAGGCTAGAGGGCCATTTCTCGCGGGCGCGCTGCAGCCAAAGGGCGCCGGGTTCGGGGTTCCAGTGTTCGGAGGCACCGCCGGGGTAGGCGATTTCATAGGGGCTCATCGAGGCGTCGCCGACGAAGATGCATTTGTAATCCGCGCCATAGGTGCGCAGCACCTCGTGCGTCGGCGTCTGGGCGTCCCAGCGGCGGCGGTTGTCCTTCCAGACCCCCTCGTAAAGGCAGTTGTGGAAGTAGAAATACTCCATGTGCTTGAACTCGGCGCGGGCGGCCGAGAACAGCTCTTCCACCACCTTCACATGCGGGTCCATCGAGCCGCCGACGTCTAGGAAGAGCAGCACCTTGACGGCGTTGCGCCGCTCGGGGCGGACCTTGACGTCGAGATAACCATGTTCGGCGGTGGCGCGGATGGTGCCGTCGAGGTCGAGCTCTTCGGCGGCGCCTTCACGGGCCCAGCGGCGCAGGCGCTTGAGCGCCACCTTGATGTTGCGGGTGCCGAGTTCGACGGTGTCGTCGAGGTTCTGGAATTCGCGCTTGTCCCAGACCTTCACGGCGCGCTGGTTGCGGCTTTCCTTCTGGCCGATGCGCACGCCTTCGGGGTTGTAGCCATAAGCACCGAAGGGCGAGGTGCCCGCGGTTCCGATCCATTTGGAGCCGCCCTGATGTCGGCCCTGCTGGTCCTTCAGCCGTTCGCGCAGCGTTTCCATCAGCTTTTCGAAGCCGCCGAGCGCCGCGATCTCGGCCTTTTCTTCCTCGGTCAGATGCTTTTCGGCCATCTTCTTCAGCCATTCGGCCGGGATGTCGACGGCTTCCAGAACCTGTTCGAAGCCGATCTGTTCCAGCCCCTTGAAGGAGGCGGAAAAGGCGCGGTCGAACTTGTCGAGGTGGCGTTCGTCCTTCACCATCGAGATGCGGGCGAGGTAGTAGAAGGCTTCGACGTCATAGGTCGCGAGGCCTTGTTTCATGCCTTCGAGGAAGGTCAGGAATTCGCGCAGGGTGACCGGGACACCGTGTTTCCTGAGGCTTTCGAAGAAGGGCAGGAACATCGCTCAGACCACCATGCGTTCGATGACAACCGTGGCGATCATGCCGATGAGCGCGAAGGCAATGCCATAGCCGGCGCCGTATTGCGCCATGTCGGCACCCGAGCCGCCGCGCTTTTTAGCCGTGAGGCTGCCGATCAGCACCCCGAGTAGTCCGCCACCGATCACCAGCATTCCCGTATCCTCAGAGACCGCGTGCCCTTGGGTTGAGCGCCGCGATTTCACGCATCTTCGCGTGCACCGCATAATCCGAGCCAAACCCGTAACGCGCCCAGCCGAGACTGTCCAGCCGGACGACCTGCGCCTCATCCGCGCGGCCGGCGAGTTCGAGCGCCTCGGCCTTGAGCAGCATCAGCGTGGCGAGCAGGGCGGCGTTTTCGGCGCGGGCGGCGACGGGCAGGTAGGGGTCGATCCGGCGGATGGCGGTGGGGCCGTCGCCCCGGCTGATCGAATAGGCGGCGGTCTGGGTGGTGATGAAGGCGCGGTGCAATTCGGTGCCGGGGCTGTTGGACAGGATCGACAGCGCGTTGGAATAATGCTGCTGCGCCAGCGCCGGGTCATCGCCCTGAATCATCCGGCCCATCATGTAATGGGCGAAGGCGCGGCGATGGTCCTGCCAGCCCTGTTCCTGCGCGATGCGCGCGGCGTCGGCGGCGGCGCGGCGGCGGGCGTCGAGGGCCGAGCCGGGACCGAGCGCGGTCTGCACGTCATCGACCCATTGGCGGGGCGTCGGGCTGACGGCGCGGGGCGGCTCGCTGTCGCCGCGCGGGTTGAGGCGGCTGAGGATGGCTGGCAGGCGGGCGGCCACGTCGGCGCGGGTCATGCCGCTGTGCAGTTCGGGCGCATAGGTGGCGCGCAGGATCAGCATGTCGAAACCGGTCAGCACGGTGTGCACGTTGTCGTCGTTGAAGACGGAATCGGGCAATTGATAGAGGTCGTTCAGCGGGCCCAGCGCCTGGGCGAGTTCCTCGTGCAGGCAGTCGCGGATTTCCTGCGGGGCGGCGTCGGCAGGGACGAAGATGCCCAAGCGAAAGCGCTCGCGCAGCATTGACCAGTTGGTGTCGGGCCTGTGCCGGTTGCGGCGGTACTCCTTGAGGCTGGATACGTTCGGCACGACGAAGCAGGCGGCCTGCGGCAGGGCGCGGCGGATCTCGTCGCGGCTGACCGCCTCGATGGTGATACTGGCATCGCCCCCGGTCACCTCGCCGATGTTGAGATTGGCCTCGCGCTGGAGGCGACCGAGCAGGGCGCGCAGGTCGGGGCGCAGGCTGGGCGGCGCCTTGCCGGCGACGCGGACGGTGATCGGACCTTCGAAGCGGGTGAAGACCGGAAGCTCGCGCCCGCTTTCCAGTTCGAAATGCAGGGTCAGGAAGTCGGAGGCGATGTTGACGTTCGAGGCGACGGGCGGGCGCACCTCGGTCGAGCCGAAGGCCTTCATCGGCGGCAGGGAGCTGTCGGCGATGGTGGCGCGCGTCGGTATATCGCCTTCGGTGTCGCAGGCGGTCAGCGCAAGCGCCGCGAGGAGGACCGCGAGCCGTTTCACGTTCGGCTGTATTTGATGAAGGGCGTCTTGACCGCGATGCGGTCATAGAGCTGGCGGGCGGTGGTGTTGAAATCCTGGGTGAGCCAGTAGACCGAGGGCGCGCCATGGGCGTCGGCGGCGGCATAGACCGCCTCGATCAGCTTGCGACCAACGCCGGTGCCGCGCGTTTCGGGGCGGGCGTAGAGATCCTGCAGGTAGCAGACCTCTTCGATCTTCCAGCCGTGGCGGTGGAACAGATAATGCGTCAGGCCGACCAGCCGTCCGTCCTGTTCGGCCACGAAACAGCTGAAGTCGCGGGGATCGTCGCCGAGAAGGCGGGCGAAGGTGCTGTCATAGACCTCGGGCGCGACGGAGGATTCGTAGAACTCGAGATAGCCGGTCCAGAGCTCGGCCCATTCGGCGCGATCTTCGGGGCGCAGCGGGCGGATGGTGAGGGCGGAGGTTTCGGACATGGCGGCACCGTGGCAAAGAGCGGACGTGCGCTCAAGACGCACAGGGCGCAGATTAGAGAGCGCGCGGCGCGGCGGCAACAGTGGGCGGGGCCGTCACGCCAGCAGAGCGAGCGGGATGAGCGAGAGGAAGCTGGTCCAGATGATGACCGGAGTGATGGCATCGGTGCGCACGCCGTAGAGCAGGGCGAGGGCGAAGGCCATCATGCCGGAAGGGCCGGCGGCGGTGAGCAGGAACAGCGGGGCGGCACTGTCGCCGGGGTCGACAAAGGCGATCAGCGCCCAGACGATGGCGGGGAAGAGCGCGAGCTTGAAGGCCGAGACGGTGACGACGACGGGGCTGGGGGTTAGCCGGCTGCCTGAGAGGATGATGCCGACCGCCAACAGGGTCAGCGGCGAGGCGGCGGCGCCGGCGTAGTGCAGGGCGGTTTCCACCGGCGCGGGGATGGCGAGGCCGGCGAGGTTCATCGCGATGCCCAGCACAATGGCCACCAGCACCGGGTTCCGGCCCATCGAACGCACGGCGGCGGAGGTGCCGTCCTTGCCCGAGATCAGCTCCATCGAGATGATGAAGAAGGCGAAGGAGACGGTGGAGTCCCAGGCGACGATGGCGGTGATCGGCGCGGCGCCAGCGGTGCCGTAGATCAGCACCGAGATCGGCCAGACATAGAGCAGCGTGTTGACGAAGACGACCGCCATCGCCAGCAGCCAGCTTTCGCCATGTTCGCGTCCGAAGACGCGGCGGGCGATCAGGTAGGTGAGCGTGAAGCAGAGGATCTCGGCCACGACATAGAGCGCGAGTGCCTTCGCCGGGAAGGTCGAGACATCGAACTGGGCCACCAGCGGAAAGATCAGGGCCGGCTGGAAGATCAGGAAGGCAAGTCGGTTGGCCGCGCGCGCTTCGGTCTCGGAGACGACGCGCCCGCGGCCCAGGATGAAGCCCAACGCCAGTACGGAGAAAACCGGCAGGATGTTCCCGGTCAGGACGTTGAGCATTCGGTTTGGCCTAGCGCGTCTTGGAGCGGGCCATGAAGGCGAGGCGTTCGAAGAGGTGCACGTCCTGTTCGTTCTTCAAGAGCGCGCCGTGCAGCTTGGGCAGAGCGTTGGCGCCGTCGCGCTTGAGGTCCTCGGGGGTCAGATCCTCGGCCAGGAGCAGTTTCAGCCAGTCGAGCACTTCGGAGGTCGAGGGCTTTTTCTTGAGGCCCGGCTGTTCGCGCAATTCGTAGAACTGGGTGAGCGCGGTTGTGAGCAGCGCCTCCTTGATGCCCGGATGGTGGACTTCGACGATCTTGCGCATGGTCGGTTCATCTGGGAAGCGGATGTAGTGGAAGAAGCAGCGGCGCAGGAAGGCGTCGGGCAGCTCTTTCTCGTTGTTCGAGGTGATGATGACGACGGGGCGATGTTTGGCGCGGATCGTTTCGCCGGTCTCGTAGACGAAGAACTCCATCCGGTCGAGTTCCTGCAGCAGGTCGTTCGGGAATTCGATATCGGCCTTGTCGATCTCGTCGATCAGCAGCACCACGCGCTTGTCCGACTCGAAGGCCTGCCAGAGCTTGCCCTTCTTGATGTAGTTGCGCACGTCATGGACGCGCTCGTCGCCAAGCTGGCTATCGCGCAGGCGGCTGACGGCATCATACTCATACAGTCCTTGCTGGGCACGGGTGGTGGATTTGATGTTCCACTCGATCATGTCCATCCCGAGGGCGTTGGCGACCTGGCGTGCGAGCTCGGTCTTGCCGGTGCCCGGCTCGCCCTTGACCAGCAGCGGACGTTCGAGCGTGACGGCGGCATTTACCGCGATCGTCAGGTCGTCGGTCGCCACATATTCGCTGGTTCCCTGAAATTTCATGTCATTCCAATCCCTTGTTTCCCGGTCCCTTGGATCCGCCTGCGCGGGGGGCTTTTAGCGTGAAGCGGATGCTATTGTGTAGTGACATTCTGCGGTGGCTCGGCTAAACGCTGCGGCAGTGGGGAACCCGTGTTCCAAGGAAGTGTCATGTCCGAAGTTGTGGGTCAATCCGAGGGAGTGCAGATGAAGCAGGACGTTTTTCTGCCGGACGATTACCGGCCGGCCGAAGATGAACCTTTCATGAATGATCGCCAGATTGAATACTTCCGCAGAAAGCTATTGAACTGGAAGCACGATCTTCTTGAAGACAGCCGCGACACGATCGAAGGCCTTCAGGACGGCACCCGCAATATTCCCGACATCGCCGACCGCGCCAGCGAAGAGACCGACCGGGCGCTGGAACTGCGCACCCGGGACCGGCAGCGCAAGCTGGTCGCCAAGATCGACGCCGCGCTGCGCCGGATCGAGGAAAACGAATACGGATATTGCGAAGTGACCGGCGAGCCGATCTCGCTCAAGCGGCTGGATGCCCGTCCGATCGCGACGATGAGCCTGGAGGCGCAGGAACGTCACGAGCGGCGCGAGAAGGTGCACCGCGACGACTAAGGCGCGGGTTTTGCGAGAAATTTCACGGCGCCGGGGCAGACTGCTCCGGCGCCGTCGCTTTTGAGGCAGGGCGGTTTGGGACAGGACGTTGCAATTCTGGGCGCCGGGATCGGCGGTATGGCGGCGGCGGTGGCGCTGGCGCAGGGCGGCGCGCGGGTCCGGGTGATCGAGCAGGCACCGGCGCTGACCGAGGTGGGCGCGGGGTTGCAGATCAGCCCAAACGGGATGGTGGTGCTGGAGCGCCTGGGGGTGACATCCGAAGGTGCGGTGCAATCCGAGGGGACCGAGCTGCGCGATGGTCGCGCCGGGCGGCTGGTGCTGCGGCTGGGACCGCCGGCGGCGGGACCGACCTGGTATTTCCATCGCGCCGATCTGCTGGCGCAGCTGGCCTCGCGGGCGCAGGCGCTCGGCGTGACAGTGGAGCTCGGACGGCAGGCAGTGGCAGTCGACGCGGAGGCGGGGCAGGTCACTTTTGCGGATGGATCGTCGGAAACTGCCCAAGTTTTCATCGGAGCGGATGGGGCGCGGGGTGTTTCGCGCGGGGCAATCAACGGCGCGGCACGCCCGCGGTTCACCGGGCAGGTCGCTTGGCGGGCACTGGTGCCTGGGCAGGGCGAGCAGGCGGTGGCGCAGCTGTGGATGGGGCCGGGGCGGCATGTGGTGATCTACCCGCTGCGGGGCGGGGCGCTGCTGAACATCGTCGCGGTGGAAGAGCGGCGGGATTGGACCGAAGAGAGCTGGCGGCGCGAGGGCGACCCGGACGAGCTGCGCGCGCGGTTCGCGGGATTCGGCGGTGTGGTGCGGAGCGCGCTGGCGCGGGTCGAGACGGCCCATCTCTGGGCGCTGCATCTGCATCCTGTGGCCGAGCGGTGGTATCGGGGGCGGGCTGCGCTGCTGGGCGACGCGGCGCATCCGACGCTGCCGTTCCTGGCGCAGGGGGCGTGCCTGGCGCTGGAGGACGCCTGGACGCTGGCGGCCTGTCTGGGGAATGGCAGCGGTTTCGCGCGCTACGAGGCGCTGCGGAAGGATCGTGCCAAGGCGGTTGTGGCCGAGGCCGGGCGCAATGCCTGGCGGTTCCACCTGCGCGCGCCCATGCGCCAGGTGGCGCAACTCGTGCTGCGGCTGGGTGGCGCGCGGGTGGCGCCGGACTTCGCCTGGGTCCACGGTTACGACGTTACAGAGGCAGCTCAGTCGTTTCCTTGATCTCTTCCATCACGAAGCTGGAAGAGACATCTGACATCTCGACCTTGCGGATCAACGCACGGTAGAGCCGGTCGTAGCCGGCGACATCGGCGACGCGGGCGCGGATCAGGTAGTCGAGATCGCCGCTCATCCGGTAGGCGCCAAGGATTTCGGGCATCGCCCGGGTGGCGCGGGCGAACTTGTCGAGCCAGTCGGGCTCGTGGCGGCTGGTGCGCACGAAGATGAAGACGGTCAGGCCCAGCCCGAGTGCCTCGGGATCGAGCAGGGTGACGCGGCCGCGGATCACGCCGGACTCTTCCAGCGCCTTGATACGGCGCCAGCAGGCGTTGCGCGAAAGGCCGACGCGGGCGCCGAGATCGTCCAGCGGAATGGACGCATCTTTCTGCAAATGCGCCAGAATGCGCCGGTCCATGTCATCAATCGTCCTCATGTATGCCACTATCGTGGGACATGATCTCGCAATCAACAAAATTTGGTTGCGCTTTGGGATAATATCCCGGTATCCGTCGGTTAATGTGTCGTCCATCTCGAAAAACAGGAGCGTCGCATGATTACCCGTGTCTTCCTCGACCATCCGCGCAGCGTGGATGAAAGCTATTTCGAACATGCGCGCTTTGCCGGCGGCTTTTCCCTGCGTCTGTTCGGGGCGGCCTGCGCGGCAGCGGTTCATGCGGTGATCCCCTGCCTGTTCGAGCGGACTGCCAGCACGATGATCGCCGAGATGTATCAACGCACCCACAACCGGGGAAAGTGAATGTGCCGATGGGCCGCCTGGATCGGTAAGCCGATCTTTCTGGAAGAGATTGTCAGCCGGCCCGGCCATTCCCTGATCGTGCAGAGCCATCAGGCCGAGCGGTGCACCAGCACCGTCAACGCGGATGGCTTTGGCGTCGCCTGGTACGATCACCGGCCCGAGCCGGGGCTGTATCGCGACGTCTATCCCGCCTGGTCGGATCCGAACCTGGCCGCGGTGGCGCGGCAGGTGCGCTCGCCGCTGTTCCTCGCGCATGTGCGCGCCTCGACCGGGTCGGCGATCAGCCGCAACAACTGCCATCCCTTCGCGGTGGGGCGGTGGAGTTTCATGCACAATGGGCAGGTTGGGGGCTTCGACGCCTTCCGCAAACACGCCGACATGGGGATCGACGACGCGCTCTATCCCATGCGCAAAGGGGCGACGGACAGCGAGGCGATCTTCCTGCATGCGCTGGGGCTGGGGCTGGACGCAGATCCGGTGGGCGCGATGCGGCGGGCGGCGGCTGATATGCAGCGCCTGTCCGAGACGCGCGGGACAGCACCGTACCTGCGACTCTCGGCGGCCTGGTCGAATGGCGAGCAGCTCTGGGCGGTGCGCTATGCCTCGGACGCGGAGGCGCCGACGCTGTATTACCGTCACTGCGCCGAGCGGGGCGGGTTCATGGTGGTGTCGGAGCCGCTGGAAAGCGATGGCCTGGGGTGGACCGAGGTAGAGATCGGCACCGTCTGCCGGTTCGATGGCGCGCGCGTCGTGACCGAGCCTTTCGGTCTTTTCGAGGCCGAGCGCGCAGCCTGAGAGCGTGATCTGTGTGGGGAATTTATCCCTGCCGTTTGCACAAAATTAATGCCTTAAAAGCTGCGGTTGACAGGGTGGATCGAAATTGACCCAATGCCTTCAAGTTCTGGATTTAAAATCATGAGGCAGACATGCAATTGCAGGCAATTGGAAGTGAAATAACCCTGGAATCGGCCGGTTTTGGCGCTGGAGGAAACGATCCGGACGTCACGGTTCTGAGTAACGGCAATCTGCTGTTGACCTGGAGCGAGGTTCTGGGCGATCCGACCGACGTTTTCGACGACGTGGACGGCGCGGTTTTCGCACGGATTCTCACAGCGGATGGCGCGGCGATCAGCGATATCCTTCAGATCAACACCTTCGGCCCGTATGTGCAGGACCGCCCGCAGGTGGTTGCGCTCAACGGCGGCGGGTTCGGGATTGGGTATACTTCTACACTGGCGCCCGGAGACGCGCCGGAGGATGCGGATGTGTTTCTGCAATCCTACGCATCTGACGGAACGGCGACGGGGACTTTTTTCGTCGATATAATCCAGGACACCGTCGGAACCGAGCAGCTTTTGAATGAGATCGTGTCGCTGGGTGGCAGTCGATTTGCCGCGCTGCTCGAAAATGGCGCGGCTTATGTCTACAACTTTGGCGGCACGCCGCTAGTGGCACTGGCGTCAGTCGATGATATGGTTCAGCTGGCGAACGGGAATATCGTTACGGCCGTCGTGGAGACGGACCCCGAGCCTGACCGGATTTCGGTCACAATGTATAATTCCCAGTTTCAGACACCCTTGGGTTTTCAGGGCGTCTACGAACCTCTGACCTTCTACATCCACGGATCACAGAAAGCGAAGCCCTTGGGCAATCTCGAATTGGCGGCGCTGGCCGGCGATGGATTTGCTTTGGCTTTTATCGAGACAATTGACACGGATAATTCGAGTGTCAATGTGTCTATTGTTAACGACTTTGGGCAGATCGAGTTCGAGAGAATACCGGTTTCGCATCAGATCTCATCAAAGAGTGGCGATGCGCAGTTCGACATGATCGGTCTTGCGGGCGGCGGATTCGTCATGGCGATTGTCGATCCGGACCCGGACGAGACCGACGTCGGGGTCGACATCCTTTTCTTTGATGCGGATGGAAAGCTGGAAACGCGCCTGCAGGCCAGCGTCAATGACGCCGGAAACCAGCGCGATCCGGTGCTGACCGAGCTGCCGGATGGGCGGATTGCCCTGGCGTTCACCGACGACTCCGGCGATCACAACACCCTGCGGCTGGCCTATTTCGAGATCGACGGCGCGAGCGGCAAGTTTGTGGGATCCGCTGGCGACGACCAGCTGGGCGGCGTTGCGGGCCACGACCGGATCTTCGGGTTGGACGGCGACGACCTGATCCTCGGGCGCGGCGGCAATGACCGGCTGGTGGGCGGCAACGGCAATGACAGGCTGGCCGGTGGGGCCGGTGCCGACGCGCTACGCGGTGGCGCGGGTGTCGATGTGCTGCGCGGCAATGGCGGCAATGACGGACTTGGGGGCGGCGAGGGCGACGACCGGCTGTTCGGCGGCTCCGGGCGCGACGTGCTGGGCGGCGGGCAGGGCGACGACCGGTTGTCGGGCCAGGCCGGCAACGATGTTCTGCGCGGCGGGCTGGGCGACGACGTGATGGCCGGTGGGATGGGCAATGACACCTTCCAATTCGTGCGCAGTGTGACCGGTCATGACACGATCATCGACTACGGTGCAGGCGACGTGCTGGAAATTGATCTGCGCGGTGCCAAGCCGGGCATCATCGACGTGAGCAACGACGGCAGCGATACTCTGGTGAGCTTCGGGTCGGCCTCGGTCACGCTGAGCGGCGTCGTGCTGGACCGGGCGGATATCACCTTTGATTTCCTCTGATCCGATACTGGCGAAAAAAGACCGCGCGCAACGGGAGTTGCGCGCGGTTTTTTGTTTTCTTGGCGCCTGATCAGCCGGCGAGGGCCTTATTCAGGTTCTCGTCCACCTTTTCGAGGTAGCCCATGGTGGTGAGCCACTTCTGTTCCGGTCCGACCAGCAGGGCGAGGTCCTTGGTCATGTCGCCGGCTTCGACGGTTTCGACCACGACGCGTTCCAGCGTGGTGGCGAAGTTCATCAGCGCGTCGTTGTTGTCGAGCTTGGCGCGGTGCTTGAGGCCGCCGGTCCAAGCATAGATCGAGGCGACCGAGTTGGTCGAGGTCTGCTCGCCCTTCTGATGCTGGCGGTAATGGCGTGTCACGGTGCCGTGGGCCGCTTCGGCCTCGACGATCTTTCCGTCGGGGGTCATCAGCACCGAGGTCATCAGGCCGAGCGAACCGAAGCCCTGGGCCACGGTGTCGGACTGGACGTCGCCGTCGTAGTTCTTGCAGGCCCAGACATAGCCGCCCGACCATTTGAGCGCCGAGGCGACCATGTCGTCGATCAGGCGGTGCTCGTAGGTGATGCCGGCCTTCTTGAACTGCTCTTCGAACTCTTCCTCGTAGACCTTCTGGAACAGATCCTTGAAGCGGCCGTCATAGGCCTTGAGGATGGTGTTCTTGGTCGACAGATACACCGGCCAGCCCTTGAGCAGGCCGTAGTTCATCGAGGAGCGGGCGAAGTCGATGATCGACTGGTCGAGGTTGTACATCGCCATGGTGACACCGGCACCGGGGGCGTTGAAGACCTCCTTCTCGATCGTCTCGCCGTCTTCGCCGACGAACTTGATCGTCAGCTTGCCCTTGCCGGGAAAGCGGAAGTCGGTGGCGCGATACTGGTCGCCAAAGGCGTGACGGCCGACGACGATGGGCTTGGTCCAGCCGGGGACCAGGCGCGGCACGTTCTTGCAGATGATCGGCTCGCGGAAGATCACGCCGCCGAGGATGTTGCGGATGGTGCCGTTGGGCGAGCGCCACATCTCTTTCAGGCCGAATTCCTCGACCCGCTGTTCGTCGGGCGTAATGGTGGCGCATTTGACGCCGACGCCGTACTGCTTGATCGCATTGGCCGCATCGACCGTGATCTGGTCGTTGGTCTCGTCGCGGGCCATGATGCCGAGATCGTAGTATTTCAGGTCGATGTCGAGATAGGGCAGAATGAGCTTTTGCTTGATGAAGTCCCAGATGATCCGGGTCATCTCGTCGCCGTCGAGTTCAACGACCGGGTTAGCCACTTTGATCTTGGTCATGCGTGCGAAACCTTTCCGTTTTGGGTGAGTCGGGATTGCCGCGTCTCTAACGCAGATCGCCGGGACGGGAAAGGTTGTATACGTTCGTATACCGGATATTCGTCAGCTTTCACGGTTTCTGACAAGGAAACGAAGGTGCAGGTGCCGAAGCGACTGTTTCTGCGGCGCCGCGATTTGTGGCGGGTTACGTCGCGGAACTCTTCCGGAGGTTTCTGCGGGTGCTAAGTCACGCGCAACTTTGATGAAAGGACGATCCCCATGTTTACTAAAACGCTGATGGCCGCGGCTCTTGTGCTTGCTCCATTCGGCGCGGCACAGGCCGCAACGCTGGACGCGGTCTCGCTGTTGCAGCAGTTCGGTCTGATCACCACCGGCGACGTCAAGGTCAACTCGCTGCATGTGCACGGACGGGCGCTGATCGGGGGGAGCCTTACGGGCAACTTCGCCGAGGTGAACAATGGCAATATCGATCCCAAGGTTGCGTCGGATTACGACGAACTGGTCCTGGGCAAGGCCACCAGCTCGACCAAGGTACGGGTCAACAACCATGGCACCGCCAGCTACAACGGCACGCCGGGCGAGCTTTATGCCGATGTGAAATCGACTCCGGCGCTGATGCCGGAGAACTATGGCGCGATCCTCGACGCGTTTTCGAACGAGCTGGACAGCCTGGTGGCCAATGCGACGGTCACCAAGGTGGGCGGCAACGGACTGAAGTTCAATGCGGCCTCGTCTGGTGGAGTCATGGTGTATGACGTGACCGCCGCCGATTTCATGAACCGCGATATCTCGCTGGAGCTGAACGGCGCCGATCTGGTCGTGATCAACGTCAGCGGCTCGGGCACCTTCAACGTCATGAGCAACTTCAACTACGACGCGGTCCTGTCGAAGAAGGTCGTCTGGAACCTTTCGGGTTTTGACAAGGTGAACCTGCAGCGTTCGGTCAAAGGACAAATCCTGGCCGGCGGTATGGAGGTTGCCTTTGGCTCGGACATCGAGGGAACGCTCTTCGCCAGGTCGGTGAAGGCCGGGGCGCAGGTGCATATCCAGACGCTGGATTACGAGGCGCCGGATCCGGTATCGGCGGTGCCGCTGCCGGGCACGCTGCCGCTGTTGCTGGCGGGTGCGGGTGCGCTGGCGGTGGTGCGGCGTCGTCGCCGGGCCTGAACGCACAGGCGTGAGACAACGAGAAGGGCGGCCGGGTCGGGCCGCCCTTTTTCGTTTGCGCGAGGTCAGCTGTCGGTGCGCGCGAAGAAGGCGGCGATCTGCGGGCGCAGCCAGGCCCAGAGGCCGGGCGCGCCGCGGGTGATGGGTTGGCCCACGCGGCTGTCCATCTGGTCCATCGTGACGCGGTATTCCGCCCAGGTGCCCCCGCCGCTGGCGAGGTTGGCGATGGGGGTCTGGAAGCGGTCGATGGCCTTGGCAAACTGGGCGTCGGGCGTTTCGGCAGCTTCGAATTCGTCCCAGAGTGCGCGGAAGCGGGCAGCCTGTTCGGGCGGCAGAAGCCCGAAGAGACGGTCGGCGGCGGCGGCTTCCTTGGCGGCCATCGCGGCGTGGTCGACACTGCCGTGGATCGGTGCGTCGCCGGCATCGATTTCGACGATGTCGTGCAGGAGCAGCATCTGCAGCACGCGGTCGACCTGAACCCCTTCGGGCGCGTGTTCGGCCAGCACGAAAGCGTAGAGCATGACGTGCCAGCTGTGTTCGGCGGAATTTTCGCGGCGCGAGCCGTCGATCAGGTGCGAGGCGCGCAGGACGGACTTCAGGCGGTCGGCTTCGGCGAGGAAGGCCACCTGCGCGTCGATGCGCGTGGCGGTCACGTGTCGCGGACCTGTGCCTGGGCCAGCTGTTCGCGCAGGAACTTCTGCGCGCCGATGGCGGCGAGGCGGACGCGCATTTCGGTGAGGAAGGCCTCTTCCAGCGTCTGAGACGAGGCGCCGAGCACCTTGCCGACCTCGACGTGAAGGCGGTCGTTGCCGGTGACCTCCATCGCCTTCATGCAGTCGTCGGCAAGCTGCGAGGCCAGTGTCTCGGTCGTCCCCATCTAGCGCGAGGTCTCCGTCAGGCGCCGTTTCACATAGTCGGTGACGCTGGTGATCAGCGTGTCCATGTGCTTGTCCTGGAAGAAGTGGTCGGCGCCCGGCACTTCCTGGTGGGTGATGGTGATGCCCTTCTGTTCGTGCAGCTTGGACACCAGTGCGGTGGTATCGGCCGGCGGCGCGACGCGGTCCGAGGTGCCGTTGATCACCAGACCCGAGGAGGGGCAGGGCGCGAGGAACGAGAAGTCGTACATATTCGCCGGCGGCGAGACCGAGATGAAGCCGGTGATCTCGGGGCGGCGCATGAGCAGTTGCATCCCGATCCAGGCGCCAAAGGAGAAGCCGGCGACCCAGCAATGCTTGGAGTTGTTGTTCATCGACTGGAGGTAGTCGAGCGCCGAGGCGGCGTCGGACAGCTCGCCGATGCCCTGGTCGTATTCGCCCTGGGAGCGCCCGACACCGCGGAAATTGAACCGCAGCACGGTGAAGCCCATGTTGTAGAAGGCGTAGTGCAGGTTGTAGACGACCTTGTTGTTCATCGTCCCGCCAAACTGCGGATGCGGATGCAGCACGATGGCGATCGGCGCGTCCTTTTCCTTTTGCGGGTGATAGCGGCCTTCGAGGCGGCCTTCGGGTCCGGGAAAGATGACCTCGGGCATGGGCAGTTCTATCCTGTCTCTTTATTCCTGAGGCGGAGCCGATAATCTTGACGATATCGCTCAGGCACCTTAGAACAGTTCTAATTGGCGAGTTCCGCACGCGGGCGCGAACGTGTCAGGGGCACATACGCATTGGACAGCGAAACGTCAATGTTTTCGCGCCGTAACCACGCATTCGGAGGGCGGGATGAAGCTTTCGACGAAGGGGCGCTATGCGATGGTGGCGCTGGCGGACATCGCGCTGCAGCCCGAGAGCAGCCTGGTGACCCTGAGCGACATCGCGCAGCGGCAGAAAATCTCGCTGCCCTATCTGGAACAGCTCTTCGTCAAGCTGCGCCGGGCTGACCTTGTCGCCTCGGTGCGCGGGCCGGGGGGCGGCTATCGCCTGGGACGGCCGGCGAAGGACATCCGCATCGCCGATGTCCTGGCGGCGGTGGATGAGACGGTGGACGCGATGCACAAGGGCGCGGGCGCCTCGGGCGGGTCGTCGGGCAGCCGGGCTCAATCCTTGACGAACCGCCTGTGGGAGAGCCTGAGCGCGACGGTCTATGTGTTCCTGCATCAGACCAGCCTGGCGGATGTGATTTCGAACCAGCTGGCGCCCTGTCCGGCGGTGCCGGGTCTGTTCGCGGTGGTGGACGAGTAGAACGGGGGGCTGTCTGCCCCCCGGCGGCCTGACGGCCGCTCCCCCCGAGGATATTTGGAGCAAGAGGAAGCATGGAGCGCGTCTATCTCGACCATAACGCCACCGCGCCGCTGCGCGCGCAGGCGCGGGCGGCGATGAGTGCGGCGATGGATGTGGTGGGCAATCCGTCCTCTGTCCATGCCGAGGGGCGCGCGGCCAAGGCCATCGTGGAGCGCGCGCGGGCGCAGGTGGCGGCGGCCTTCGGGGCCGAGGGGGCGGATGTGATCTTTACCTCGGGCGCGACCGAGGCGGCGGCGCTGGCCTGCGCCGGGCGCGGGCTGGAGGGCGCGGCGGTCGAACACGACGCGGTGGGCGCCTGGGTGACGGAGAGGCTGGCGGTGGATGCGCATGGCCGGGTAGCGGTGCCCGAACCGGGGCGGTCGGTGCTGCAATGGGCCAATTCCGAGACCGGGGTGATTCAGGATCTGCCCGAGGGTCTGGCGGTGACGGATGCGACGCAGGCTTTCGGCAAGCTGCCGGTCGCGTTCAACTGGTGCGGGGCGACGATGGCGCTGATCTCGGCGCACAAGCTGGGCGGACCGAAGGGTATCGGCGCGCTGGTGATCCGGCGGGGCACGGAGCTGGCCGCGCAGATTCGCGGCGGCGGGCAGGAAATGGGACGGCGCGCGGGCACGGAGAACGTGATCGGCATTGCCGGATTTGGCGCCGCGGCCGAGGCCGCGGCCAGCGATCTGGCGTCGGGCGTCTGGGAGCGGGTTGCCGAACTTAGAAATATTCTAGAAAAGAGTATTGAGGCTGGCGCAAATAAGACTATTTTTGTCGGGAAAGACTCGCCGCGTCTTCCCAATACCTCCTGCTTGGCCACGCCCGGCTGGAAGGGCGAGACGCAGGTGATGCAGATGGACCTGGCCGGATTTGCGATCAGCGCCGGGTCGGCCTGTTCCAGCGGCAAGGTTAAGGCGTCGCGCGTGTTGCGGGCCATGGGCCTGGACGAGGCCACCTCGGCGAGCGCGATTCGCGTCTCGCTGGGACTGGAGACAACGGAAGAGCAGGTGCTGCGGTTTGCAGAGGCCTGGCTCTCCACAGAAAAGAAACATCGCGCGCGCGCCGCGTGAGGTCAGGAGACGGATATGGCCGCATTGGACCAGACCCAGGTGAAGGAAGGCGTCGATCAGGAGACGGTCGATGCGGTGCGCGAGGTCGGTGGCGCCTATAAATACGGCTGGAACACCGAGATCGAGACGGATTACGCGCCCAAGGGCCTGACCGAGGATATCGTGCGGCTGATCTCGTCCAAGAACGAGGAGCCGCAGTGGATGACCGACTGGCGGCTGGAGGCCTATGCGCGCTGGCTGACCAAAGAAGAACCCAAATGGGCGATGGTCGACTATCCGGAAATCGATTTCCAGGACCAGTATTACTATGCCCGGCCCAAGAGTATGTCGGTCAAGCCGAAGTCGCTGGACGAGGTCGACCCCAAACTGCTGGCGACCTATGAGAAGCTGGGCATTCCGCTGAAGGAACAGATGATCCTGGCGGGCGTCGAGGGCGCCGAGGCGATGCCGGCCGAGGGGCGAAAGGTCGCGGTGGATGCGGTTTTCGACTCGGTTTCGGTGGGCACGACCTTCCAGGCGGACCTGAAGAAGGCCGGGGTCATCTTCTGTTCGATCTCGGAGGCGATCCGCGAGCATCCCGAGTTGGTGAAGAAGTATCTGGGGTCGGTGGTGCCGGTTTCGGACAACTTCTATGCGACGCTGAATTCGGCGGTTTTCTCGGACGGGTCGTTTGTCTACGTCCCGCCGGGGGTGCGCTGCCCGATGGAGCTGTCGACCTATTTCCGGATCAATGCCGAGAATACCGGCCAATTCGAGCGAACGCTGATCATCGCCGACAAGGGAAGTTATGTGAGCTATCTCGAAGGCTGCACCGCGCCCAAGCGCGACAAGGCGCAGCTGCATGCGGCGGTGGTGGAAATCATCGTCGAGGAGGACGCCGAGGTCAAATACTCCACCGTCCAGAACTGGTATCCGGGCGACGAGAACGGCAAGGGCGGGATCTACAATTTCGTCACCAAGCGCGCCGATTGCCGGGGCGACCGGGCGAAGGTGATGTGGACTCAGGTGGAAACCGGCAGCGCCGTGACCTGGAAGTATCCGTCCTGCATCCTGCGTGGCGATGACAGCCAGGGCGAGTTCTATTCCATCGCCATCGCCAACAACTATCAGCAGGCCGACACCGGCACCAAGATGATCCACCTTGGCAAGAACACCAAGAGCCGGATCGTCTCGAAAGGGATCAGCGCGGGCCATGCGCAGAACACCTATCGCGGGCTGGTGTCGATGCATCCGAAGGCGAAGAACTCGCGCAACTATACGCAGTGCGACAGCCTGCTGATCGGCGGCGAATGCGGGGCGCATACGGTGCCCTATATCGAGGTCAAGAATAACTCGAGCCGGGTGGAGCACGAGGCGACCACGTCCAAGGTGGACGAGGATCAGCTGTTCTACTGCCGCTCGCGCGGGATGGACGAGGAGGAGGCCGTGGCGCTGGTCGTCAATGGGTTCTGCAAGGACGTGCTGCAGGCGCTGCCGATGGAATTCGCCATGGAGGCGCAGCAGCTGGTGGCGATCTCGCTGGAAGGGTCGGTGGGCTGAGCCCCCTTTGGAGTTGCCGATGAATGGCGCCCTATATACTGCCGATCGGTCTGCTGATCGCCTCGAATGTCTTCATGACCTTCGCCTGGTACGGTCATCTGGGCCACAAGGCCGCGCCGCTGTGGATCGCGGTGATGGTCAGCTGGGGGATCGCCTTCTTCGAATACTGGCTGGCGGTGCCGGCGAACCGGATCGGGCATCAGGTCTATTCGGCGGCGCAGCTGAAGACCATTCAGGAGGTCATCACGCTGGTGATCTTCGCGGGCTTCTCGGTTTTCTGGCTGAAGGAGAGCCTCAGCTGGGGCGTGCTGGCCGGATTTGTCTTTATCGGCATCGGCGCGGCGCTGGTGTTCAGGGGGTAGCGGCATGATCGTGACCACAACGCCCAGTATCGAGGGGCATCTGATCGCGGAATACAAGGGCATCGTCGTGGGCGAGGCGATCATGGGGGCGAATGTCGTACGCGATCTCTTTGCCTCGATCACCGATATCGTCGGCGGCCGGTCGGGCGCTTATGAGAGCAAGCTGCAGGACGCGCGCGAGACGGCGCTGGCCGAACTGGAGGCGCGGGCCCGGGCGCTGGGGGCCAATGCGGTTGTGGGCGTCGATCTGGATTACGAGGTGGTCGGTCAGTCGATGCTGATGGTCTCGGCCTCGGGCACGGCGGTGGTCATCGACTGAGGCGTCATGATTTTGGAATGATCGGCTGTGCCCGGATGGCGCGCGGCCTTGTGAGATGAGGTGGAATATGCTGAATATCAAGAACTTGCAGGTCAAACTTGAGGAAGAGGACAAGCAGATCCTCAAGGGTGTCGACCTGAGTGTCAAGGCCGGCACGGTGCATGCGATCATGGGGCCGAACGGGTCGGGCAAATCGACGCTGTCCTATGTGCTCTCGGGGCGCGAGGGCTATGAGGTCACGGGCGGGTCGGCCACGCTGGACGGTGTGGACCTGCTGGAGATGGAGCCGGAAGAGCGCGCCGCGGCGGGGTTGTTCCTGGCGTTCCAGTATCCGGTCGAGATTCCTGGCGTCGGCAACATGACCTTCCTGCGCACCGCAGTGAACGCACAGCGCAAGGCGCGGGGCGAGGAGGAGATGAGCGCGGCCGAATTCCTCAAGGTCGTGCGGGCCAAGGCGAAGGAGCTGCAGATCGACGCCGAGATGCTGAAGCGTCCGGTCAACGTCGGCTTTTCGGGGGGCGAGAAGAAGCGCAACGAGATCCTGCAGATGGCGATGCTGGAGCCGAAGATGTGCATCCTGGACGAGACCGACTCGGGCCTCGACGTGGATGCGATGAAACTGGTCGCCGACGGCGTGAACAAGCTGCGCTCGGAAGGGCGCGGGTTCCTGGTGATCACGCACTATCAGCGGCTGCTGGATCACATCAAGCCGGACGTGGTGCATATCATGGCGGACGGGCGGATCGTAAAATCGGGCGGGCCGCAGCTGGCGCTCGAGGTCGAGAACAATGGCTATGCCGATATCCTGAACGAGGTCGCGTGATGGCCCTGCCGCAACGCAAGCAGGATGCGACCGAGGCGCGGCTCGCCGGGCTGACGCTGCCCGCAGGCGGCTGGTCAGAGGCGGCCCGGCGCGAGGCGCTGGACCGGCTGGGCACGATGGGGCTGCCCGACCGGCGCGATGAATACTGGCGCTTCACCCGGCCAGATACGCTGGTGCAGCCCGATGCGCCGAGGGCGCGGGTGCTGGAGAACGACGAGGGTCCGCTGTTCGGGGACCGGGACCGGCTGAAACTGATCTTTGTCGATGGCGTCTTCGATGCCGAGGCCTCGGACGATCTGACGCTGGAAGGCGTGACGATCGAGCGGCTGGCGGAGACTCAGGAGGCGGACATCCACTGGGCGCGCGATCTCTACGGGGTGCTGGAAGGCCGGGGACAGACCCCGGTGCAGCGGCCCTTTGCGGCGCTGAACACGGCCTTTGCGGCGGACGGGTTGCTGATCCATGTGACGGGTAAGCCAAGCAAGCCGATCAGCGTGGTTTATGTCCATGAATCAGAGACTTCGGACGCGATCCTGCATCATGTCGTGAAGGTCGATGCGGGGGCAGAGGCGACGATCCTGGAAACCGGCCCGGCGGCAGCACGATTCAACAAGGTGATGGAAGTCGACATCGCCGATACCGGCCGGCTGCATCTGGTCCGCGGACAGGGCCGCGATCATGACCGGCGGGCGGCGACGCATGTCTTTGCCCGGCTGGGTGCGGAGTCGGTGTTCAAGTCGTTCACGGTGACGGTGAACGGCGTGCTGACGCGCAACGAGGTGGTGGTCGAGCTGACCGGTGACGACGCGGTGGCCCATGTCGCAGGCGCCTGCGTTGGCGATGGCGACTTCCACCATGACGATACGGTGTTCATCACGCATGACGCGGTAGGCTGCGAAAGCCGGCAGGTGTTCAAGAAGGTGCTGCGCAATGGCGCGGTCGGCGTGTTTCAGGGCAAGATCCTGGTCAAGCAGGGCGCCCAGAAGACCGACGGCTATCAGATCAGCCAGTCGCTGCTGCTGGACGAGGACAGCCAGTTCCTCGCCAAGCCCGAGCTTGAGATCTATGCCGATGACGTCGCCTGTTCGCATGGGTCGACCAGCGGCGCAATCGACGAGACGGCGCTGTTCTACCTGCGCTCGCGCGGGGTGCCGGTGCGCGAGGCGACCAACCTTCTGACGCTGGCATTCCTGGCCGAGGCGGTTGCCGAGATCGAGGATGCGGACCTCGCGGCCGATGTCGTGGCGCGGCTGGAAGGCTGGCTGGCCCGGCGGAGCTGATGGCGGTCACCTCGGATATCTCGGCGACCTATCGCGGGCCCGGCCGGGTGATCGGCCGGCTGCTGGACGATGGACGGCAGGAAGGGCGGGCGCTGACCTTTGCTCTGGTGGCCGGTCTGCTGTTCTTTGTCGCCCAATCGCCCTATCAGGCGCGCGAGGCGCAGCTGGACCCGAGCGGTCCGCTGGCGGTGCGCCTGTATTGGAGCGCCTTCTTCTGGGTGCTGATCGTTCCGCTGGCCGCCTATCTGCTGGCGGCGGTGTTCTGGGTTCTTGCGCGGCTGACGCGCCGGCGCATCAGCGGGTACGGAATCCGACTGGCGCTGTTCTGGGCCTTGCTGGCGTCGACTCCGGTGGCCTTGCTGGCCGGGATGGTGGCGGGGTTCATCGGCCCGGGGCGGCAGCTGGATATCGTGGCCACCCTCTGGGTGGCGGTCTTCGTATGGTTCCTGGTCGCCGGGCTGGTCCGTGCCGAGAGGGCCGCGGCATGACCATGGCCTTCATGCGCGCTCTGGCACTGCAGAGCGTGACCGATCCGGCCGCAGCCGCGCGGGTTCTGCTGGGCCTGCGGTTGCCGCGCAGCGTGCTGTGGCAGGGTCTGGTGCTGATGGCGGTGCTGCAGGCAGTGATCTACGCCCTGTCCGACTTGGCCTTTGCCGAGCCGAACCCGATGCGCTTGCTGTTCGGCGGGCCGTTGCAGTTCTTCATGATCGCGCTGCTGGGTATGGTGCTTTTCGTTTATGTCCTGCGGATGGCCGGCCGGCTGTTCGGCGGGCAGGGCGAATTGGATGATGTGCTGGCCGTCATGGTTTGGCTGAACGCGCTGCGGGCTGCGGCGCAGGTCGCCATGCTGGTCCTGTCGCTGACTGTGCCCATGGTGGCCATGGTTCTGATGCTGGTTGTCACCTTCTTCGGCCTCTACATCAGCATGCATTTCATCAACGAGGCGTTGCGGCTCAATTCGCTGTTGCGGTCCTTTTTCGTGTTGCTTGTCGCCTCGCTGGCGATCGGGATCGCGCTTTCCATTCTCCTGTCCCTTGTCGGGACACCGATGCCAGGAGCGAACGGCCATGTATGACGTCGCCACGATCCGCCGCGATTTCCCGATCCTTTCGCGCGAGGTGAACGGACAGCCGCTGACCTATCTCGACAACGGCGCCTCGGCGCAGAAGCCGCAGGTGGTGATCGATGCGGTGACGCGGGCCTATTCCGAGGAATATGCGAACGTCCACAGGGGGTTGCATTACCTGTCCAACCTCGCGACCGAGAAATACGAGGCGGTGCGCGGCACCGTCGCTCGGTTCCTGGGCGCGGCGTCGGAAGACGAGATCGTGTTCAACACCGGCACGACGATGGGCATCAACATGGTGGCCTACGCTTGGGCGATGCCGCGGATGAAGGCGGGCGACGAGATCGTGCTGAGCGTGATGGAACATCACGCCAATATCGTGCCCTGGCATTTCCTGCGCGAGCGCATGGGCGTGGTGCTTAAATGGGTCGATATCGACGACAGCGGGGCTCTGGACCCGCAGGCGGTGATCGACGCCATCGGGCCAAAGACCAGGCTGGTGGCGGTGACCCATTGCTCCAACGTTCTGGGGACGGTCGTCGATGTGAAGGCGATCACGGCGGGCGCCCATGCCAAGGGGGTGCCGGTGCTGGTGGACGGCAGCCAGGGCGCGGTGCACATGCCGGTGAACGTGGCCGATATCGGCTGTGATTTCTATGCGATTACCGGGCACAAACTGTATGGCCCCTCGGCATCCGGCGCGATCTATGTCAAGGCCGAGCGGATGGCCGAGATGCGGCCTTTCCTCGGCGGGGGCGACATGATCCGCGAGGTGACGCGGGATGCAGTGACTTACAACGATCCGCCAATGATGTTCGAGGCGGGCACGCCGGCAATCGTGCAGATCATCGGGCTGGGCGTGGCGCTGGACTACATGATGGATCTCGGAATGGAGAACATCGCGGCGCATGAGGCGGGGCTGCGCGATTATGCCTATCAGCGCCTGCGCGGTCTGAACTGGCTGCGGCTTCAGGGCACGACTCCGGAGAAGGCGGCGATCTTCTCGCTGACGCTGGACGGTGCGGCCCATGCGCATGACATTTCGACCATTCTCGACAAGAAGGGCGTGGCGGTGCGCGCAGGGCATCATTGTGCCGGACCGCTGATGGAGCGGCTTGGGGTAACGGCGACCTGCCGGGCGTCCTTTGGCCTGTACAACACGACGGAAGAGGTCGACCGGCTGGTCGAGGCGCTGGAACTGGCGCACGAGCTGTTCGGTTAGTAGCCGGTCATCTCAAGATAGCCCTTGCCGCTGTGGCTGCCGGTGATGCGCACCGGGCCTTCCCAGTAGGGAAAGGAAGTTGCCATCCAGGCCTGTGGGTTCACGGCGTCGACTTCGATATCAAGATCGTGGGCCGGCAGCTTCAACTGCCAGCGGGTGGGGATGGCGCGGCCTTCGACCTTTGACGTGGCCAGGGGCGCGACGTTGAGGGCGCCGTCGGGCAGCGGCTCGGCCTGTCCCTCGGGCGTGATCCAAGTGGCGGCTGTGAAGTCACCGGCGGTGTCGCGCAGGCGAAACCCCATCATCCTGGCGCCGCTGTCGAAAGAGAGCGAGAACCAGTCCCAGCCGCTTTGCGTGGCCGACAGGGGCTGCGAGGACCATTCGCGGTCGAGCCAGCCCTGTCCGGTTACCTTCACGGGGCCGTCGGGCAGGTTTAGGGTGCCGCTGACGCTGTAGGCGGGCTGCGAGTAGTAGTGGCTGGCGTGGCCATCGCGGGATTTGACGGAATAGCCGTGTTGGCCCTGTTCCACGATGGGACCTTCGGCCGTCAGGGACAGGGCATAGGCGAAATCCTGGCCGCGCGCGGTCAGGTCGAGCGTGTCGATGCCGGGGCCGGTGGCGCGCATCTCCCAATCGTCGATGAAGGCGAGGAAGGGGTCGGCGGTAACGCCGGCCTGGCCGATGCCACCACGCGCGCGGCGTTCGGCGACGAACTGGCGGCTGGGGGTGGTCAGCCCCGCGTGGCCCATCCAGAGTTGCGGGCTGGACCATCCGTCGCCTTCGCGGGGGGCGAGAGCCGAGCGGAACAGCGTCCACTGGATGCCGTAGTCGGTGCCATCTTCGCCCTTCAGCGTGGCGGTCAAATACCACCATTCGATGCGGAAATGCACATGGGGCCCGTGGTCAGCCGGGAAGGTCAGGCGGTAGGCCGGGTCGGGGGGCGCAAAGCCTTCGGCATCGGTGCCAAGGCCGGCGAACCCCTGGGCGCAGGCGAGGGTGGGAAGCCAGAGCAGGAGGGCCAGTAGCCTAGCGTTCATGGGCGAAGACCTTCAGCAGATCGGCGGGGGGCAGGCGGCGCAGCCGTCGGGCGGGCAGGGCGGCTGCAAGGGCGCCGGCCAGCAGGGCGAGCAGGAAGAGGCGCAGCCAGTCGAGCGGGAAGAGATACATAGGCAGCCGCCAGCCGAAGGCCTCGACATTGATGACATCGAGCAGGATCTTCGCGAGCAGCAGACCCAAAGGCAGGGCCAGCAGAGCGGTCAGACCGGCAAGGGCGAGGCTGCGCAGGATCTCGATCCGGGCCAGCGCGCGGCGGGTCATGCCAAGCGCCCAGACCGGGGCGACATGGGGCAGGCGCATCGTCCAGAGGGTGAGCAGGCTGGTCAGGATGGCAAAGCCAGCGACTCCAAGCGTCAGAATGTTGAGCGCGGCGGTAACTACAAAGGTCTTTTCGAAGATCGCGAGCGAGGCAGCCTTGATCGCCGCCTGATCGACAAGGGCGTTGTCGGACAGGTCGAAGCTGGCGCGCATCTCGTCGGCGAGGGCGGCGGCCTGGTCGGGGGCGATGCGGATGCCGAACTGGCGGTTGGCGACGTTGGGTTCATGCGCGAGCAGGTCGGGCAGGGCGACGATGGCCTGTCCCTGCGGGTTGCCGTAGTCGGAATAGACTCCGACCACGGGCAGCCGCCAGCCGCGCCCGAGGTCGAGCATGGCGCCGGGCCAGAGCCCGGCGCGGCGGGCGAGCTGTTCGTTGACCAGAGCTCCGGTTCCGCTGGCGATCCTGTCCCAGACCCCTGGCGCGGCGGCGATCAGGGGCCAGTTGTTTCGGTAGGTGGCGTGGTCGGCGACGCCATAGAGCCGGGCGGGGGCGCCGGCGAGCTCCGTCTCGGCATAGCGGATCGGCAGCACCGCTTCGGCGCGGGGCGCGAGCCATTCGGCCAGGTCCGCGCCCTGGGCATCGGTGGCGGCGGTGACGTAGAGCTCGGAGGCGAGGCGCTGGTCCAGCCAGCCAGTGAAGGTGAGGCGGAAGCTCGACACCATGGTGCCGACGCCGATATTCGTGGCGAGCGCCAGCAGCAGCGCCATCAGGGCGAGCGAGAGGCCTGGCAGCTGCGCGCGCAGGTCGGCGAGGATCCATTGGCCGATGACGCCGCGGGTGTGACGTTCGCCCAGGATCAGCAGGGCGGCGAGAAGCGGCGGCAGCATCACCGCAGCGCCCAGCAACAGGCCGCCGAGCAGCATGAAGCCCCCGGCCAGCCCGCCGATCTGCCAGAGCGCGGCCAGCCCGCCAAGCATCAGCACGGGGCCTGCGATCGCCATGCGCCAGCGGTTGCGGCGGGCCGCGCCGGACCAGGCCAGCAGGCCGGGCGCGGCGAGGATCGGCATCCGGGCGACGCGTGTGACGCCTTGCGCACCGGCCAGCAGCGCGCCGCCGACCGCCATGGCAAGGCCACTGGCCACCCAGGCGGAGCGCAGGGTCAGGCCGCCGTCCACGGGCGCGCCGTAAAGGCCGCGCAGGGTGGCGGCGACATCGGGCAGCAGGGCGGCGGCGACGAGATAGCCGAGGACGAGGCCGAGGAGGCCGGAGAGCAGCGCCAGAGCGAGGAGTTCGCCGAGCACCAGCGCCGTGAGAGTGCGCGCGGGCAGGCCGAGGGCACGCAGGGTGCGGAACATGCCGCGGCGCTGTTCGAAGGCCAGACCGGCGGTGCCGTGCACGATGAAGAGCCCAACCGCGAAGGAGAGCAGGCCGAAGGCGGTCAGGTTCAGATGAAAACTGTCGGTCAGGCGGGCAGTGTCGGTCTGGCTGGTCGGTTCGGTCAGCTGTAGTTCAGGTACGAGATCGGCGAGGGGCGTCAGGTTGGCGGGCTGATCGGGCAGGACCAGCAGACGCGTGAGTTCGCCCGTTCGGCCCAGCAGACGTTCGGCGGTGCCGATATCGGTCAGCGCGACGCCGTCGGGCAGGTCGGGCGTTTCGATCCGGGGCGGCAGGTCGGTGGCATCGGCAAGCTGCGCGGCGGTGTCGGGCGTAACGAAGAGACGCCCGGGAGGCAGCAGGATCGCGGTGGGATCGGTGGCCGTGTTGGTGGTTGCGGGCATGACCGGATAGGTCAGCCCATCGACGCCGACAACACGCAGATTGGTGCGCCCGAGCCGCGCGCGGCCTTCGAGCACGGGCGAGACCTGCCAGCCGGCGCGGCGGAGCTTGACATAGGTGGCGACCGACAGGGCGCCGTCGCGTGCCTTCAGCACCGGGCCGGCATCGCCGCCGAGCTGGGCCGCCGCGCGGGCATAGCTGGCGCGGGCTTCGGCATTGATGGCCTGCACCGCCGACCACAGGCCGGTGGCGAGTGCGAGACCCAGAACCAGCGTTGCAAGCTGGCCCGGTTGCCGCCGCCAGTGAGACAGCAGCGCGCCGAGGGCGGCGGCGATCACCGGATGGCTCCGTTGGTCAGATGCACGCGGCGGCCAAGGGATGCGGCGATGCGATCGGAATGGGTGACCAGCAGCAGGGCGGCGCCGGTTTCGGCCACCAGATCGAGCATCAGGGCCAGAACGGCATCGCCGGTCGTCTCGTCCAGGTTGCCGGTCGGCTCGTCCGCGAGCAGGAGGCGCGGGCGCAGGGCGAGGGCGCGGCCGATGGCGACGCGCTGCTGCTGGCCGCCCGAGAGCGTCTCGGGATAGCGGGACAGGAGCGTGTCCAGACCAAGACGCGTGGCCAGATGGGACACCCAGGCGGGGTCGTGGCGGCCGCCGAGGCGGGCGTGAAAGGCGAGGTTCTGCGCGACAGTAAGCGACGGGATCAGGTTGAACTGCTGAAAGACCAGCGCGACCGGCCCGCGACGCACCATCGCGCGCCCGGCGTCGTTGAGTGTGCTGTAGGCCAAACCGTCGAGGCGGATCTCGCCCGTCTCGAAGTGGTCAAGCGCGCCGGCGAGATGGAGCAGCGTGCTCTTGCCGCTGCCGCTTTCTCCGGTGAGGGCCAGCGTCTCGCCCGCGTCGAGAGCGAGAGAAACCGCGTCGAGCACGGGGCGTTCGGCGCCGGGATAGCGCTTGCTCACATTGTCGATTTCCAGCAGCACCGCTCGTCTCCGTTCTGTTCGGCGCACAGGATCACGGTTTGGAGGGATGTGTCCACCCGCGCCCGGCGGGCAGCGGCCGAGGGTCGCGGGCGGGACTGGCGGAGGGGATGGGAAAGGAGTATCTGTAAGGGAGGACATTCCGAGAGAGAGGTGCTCCCATGCCCGTTCCCTTCTTGCGCCCGCTGGTGGTTGCTTTGGCCCTTGGTTTGCCAGTGGCGGGTCTGGCGCAACAGGCGGAAGCGACGCTGTCCTGCGACGCGAAGGCGCGCAAGGTCTCCGGCCATGTGCCCGGCCTGATTCCTCCGGTGCGGCTTGGGCCGATGACACTGAAGATCACGGGAGAGGTCGCGTTGGGCGTCAGCAGTTCGCGCGGCGCCATCGCGACATCGCCACGCGGCGGCGAAGGCCAGCGGATGCTGCGGCGTGAGCGTGCGGAGCAGGAATACAACCGCGTCTATGCGGACTGTCTGGCCGGACGGTGACCGTCAGACCTCGACCCTGAGGCGCGCGCAGAGCGAGGCGACGCGCGCGCGGACCGTATCGCGGATGGCGCCGTTGCGGGGTGAATCCCGAAGAGTGTCGAACCAGTGTGGCGGCGGGTTTCTGCCGCCGTGGCGCTGCCAGGTGAGGCGGCGCAGGATAGCCTGGGCCTCGGGTGGCAGATGGTCGGGTATCTCATAATTGTTGAGGGTGGCCCAGACGCCGGTCCAGAGGCGGCCGACTGACCAGGGGTTGTATCCGCCGCCGCCCAGCACCAGAAACCGCGGAGCGATTGCGGCGAGGGTGCGCACGGCCTCCCAATGCGCGTTGTTCGAGAGGGCCAGGCGCGACAGCGGATCTTCGGCAACCGCATCGGCCCCGCATTGCAGCACGATCACGTCCGGTCGATGCGCCGTGACCGCCCGCACGATCATCTGATGGAGCGCCAGAGCGAATTCGTCGTCGTTCAGATCTCGCGGAAGCGGCAGGTTGAAGACATTGCCGGCCCCCCGGTCCGAGAGCGCGCCGGTGAAGGGCCAGCGGCCCTCCTCATGGGTCGAGACCAGCAGCACTTCGGGCTGGTCAGCAAAGGCGACCTCGACGCCGTCGCAGTGATGGGCGTCGATATCGATATAGGCGATGCGCGGCAGCCCGCGGCGGCGCAGGGCCAGGATCGCCAGGACCGGATCGTTGAAATAGCAGAAGCCATTGGCGCGGTCGGGCAGGCCGTGGTGGGTGCCACCGCCCGGGTGATAGACGGCGTGGCCCGCCGCGACGAGTTCGGCGGCAAGTAGCGCGCCACCTGCGCCCGTGGCCGGGCGGCGAAACATCTCCGGATAGATCGGATTGCTGAGGGTGCCCAGTCCGTGACGCAGGCGGACTTCTTCGCTGACACTTTGCGTCGCCTCGGCGGCTTGCAGGGCGGCAACATATTCGGGCGTATGGAAGGCGGTCAGGCCTGCGGCGCGCAGGCGCGGGCTGGTACGATAGGTGTCCGGACCCAGCCAGCCGAGCGCGCGGGACAGGTCGGTTACGGTGGGTACCCGGGGAATGGCCAGCGGATGGCTGCGCCCGAAGGTCGAACCGCGATAAATGTCGTTTCCAAGAAACAGGGGCTGTGTCATCGGCGCGATGCTGACGGAATTTTCTTGTCGCCGCAATTGCGGCCTGTGGCCATTGTCACGTGCCAGCCCTAGGTTTTTGGTATGAGCAGAGCAGTTCACAGAATTTCCCTTGCCGACCTTCCGATGGTGCTCTGGAGCACTCTCGGCAGGTTTGAACGCAACAGCGGCTGGATTCTGTCGAGCCACGTTGCAATGTCGCTGATGCTGGCGCTGTTTCCTTTCTTTCTGTTCGTGGTCGCTCTCGCCGGGGCGCTGTCAAACGATCCGGATGCCGACCGGATGGTGGGGCTGATTCTGTCGCTCTGGCCCGATGCCATCGCAGCTCCGATCGCGAAGGAACTGCGTTCGGTTCTGTCGAATGGCAACGTGCAACTGGTGACCCTGGGCGGGGCGCTGGCGCTTTATTTCGCGTCCAACGGCGTTGATGCGGTGCGAGTCGCGATCACGCGGGCCTATCGGGATATCGATCCGCGCCCGTTCTGGAAAACGCGCGCGCTGTGCCTGGCCTTCGTGCTGGTGGGAGGCACCGTGCTGCTGGCCAGCCTGACCTTCGGGCTGGGTCTGCCCGCCTATTTCCACCTGGTCGCCGAGCGGATCCCCGAACCCTATGGTAGCTGGATCGAAAACAGGGTGCTGAAGACGTCGGTGGTTCTGCTGCTGCTGGTTCTGGGCGTCGCGGCCTGCCATATCTGGCTGCCCGGGATGCGGCACCGGTTTTCCGAGATCTGGCCGGGCGTTCTGCTGACCATCGGGCTGTGGTTCGGGGCGGTCTGGGGATTTTCGCTCTATATGGCGCATTTCGCCAATTACAGCGCGACCTATGCCGGTCTCGCCGGGGCGATGGCGGCGCTGATTTTTCTCTATCTCATCGCCGCGATCCTGATCCTCGGGGCGGAGTTCAACGGCGCGTTGCTGCGGCGGCGGGACGGGATCGAGGACTGAGCGGCGTCGCGAAAAGGCCCCCGGCGCGCCGCCGGGTTGCCATCCGCCCGGCACAATCAGTGGCCACTCTGACGGCGTTGAAACCGCTGCGCCCGAGGATTCCACGCGATGACCACTGTGCCGACACCCGAGCGCCGGGGCGTGTTGTTCGAGATGCTGCGGCGCGAGAATATCGCGCAGGTGTCGCAGCGGCGCAGAGGTACGATGGGGCAGGAGGCGCGCGAGGCGGTTGAGGCGGCCGTGTTTCTGGCCGCGGCGCAGAAATCCTGGGGCGAGCCGGTGTTCGAGCCTGCGCCGCCGGTGGTTTCAGCCCCGGAAACCCGTCGCAACCACAAATTTTTCAGAACTGTCGGCGCGTGATGCCGGTGGCTTGACGTTTGCCACCTTGGTGAATTTCTGCTTGAGCAGCGCCTGCAACTCGCTCTCGGCGCCGCCGGCGAGCACCTTGGCGACAAAGGTTCCGCCCGGGGCCAGCACATCGAAAGCCAGATAGGCAGCGGCTTCGCAGAGCGCGATGATGCGGATGTGATCGGTCTGCTTGTGGCCCGAGGCCGAGGCGGCCATGTCGGACATCACCACGTCGGCCTGACCGCCGAGCCATTCCTTGACCTTCTCGTCGGCATCGTCTTCCAGAAAGTCGAGCTGGTGGATTTCGGCGCCGGCGACAGGTTCGACCTCTTGCAGGTCGATGCCGATGATCCGCCCGACGGCCTTGCCCGACTTCTCGCCAAGGGCATTGATCCGCTTGACCGCGACCTGCAGCCATCCGCCCGGCGCGCAGCCCAAGTCGACGACCCGGGCGCCCGGAACGAGGAAGCGGTATTTGTCGTCGAGTTCGAGGATCTTGTAGGCTGCGCGGCCGCGATAGCCCTCGGACTGCGCGCGGCGGACGTAGGGATCGTTCAGCTGGCGTTGCAGCCACATGGTGGACGACATCTTGCGCCCGCGCGCGGTCTTCACCTTGACCGTGAGATCGCGCTGGCCGCGCCCGGACGTGTTCTTGGTCATCGGTCTTCCTTTCCTGACCTTTCAGCCATAGTCCCGCAGGGCGGCCCACACAAGCGGCCCGGCTGACGGCGGCCCTCAGTCGGGCGATTCGTGGAGCACCCCATCGGCGCTCATCTGCGCGTAGAGCAGGCCTTCGCGCAGGCCGCGGTCGGCCACGGACAGCCGGTCGGTGGGCCAGCAGCGCAGCAGCGCTTGCAGGATCGCCGAGCCGGACATGATGAGCGCCTGCCGGTCCTCGCCGATACGGGGGTCTTTCAGACGCCCGGCGGGGCCGAGCGCCAGATAGCGGCGGATCACAGTGTCGATTTCCTGCGAGGTCATGCGCAGGCCGTCGACCTTGGTGCGGTCATAGCGCTTGAGCCCCAGATGGCTGGCCGCGACAGTGGTGACGGTGCCCGAGGTGCCGACGATCTGGAACTCGCCCCGCTGGGCGATATCGTCCTTGTAGGGCGCAAATTCGGCAAGGTTCTCTTCGAAGTGCCAGCTCATCAGCGCGAACCGGGCGGCGTCGTCCTCGACGTCGGAGAACTGGTCGCGCAGGGTGGCGACGCCGAGCGGGACCGAGATCCAGTCTACCACGCGCGCCGCCGGAAGCGGGCTTTCGGGCGGGTGAAATCCGGCGTGCAGGCGCATGATGGCGCGGGGACGGTCCGCATTGGGGACCGAAGTGAGGTCGATCCAGACCAGCTCGGTCGAGCCGCCGCCGATGTCGACGACCAGCAGCTGATCGGTGCGGGGCGACACCAGCGGCGCGCAGGAGATCACGGCGAGGCGCGCCTCTTCCTCGGGCTGGATCACCTCGAGCGACATGCCGGTTTCCCGGCGCACCATCTGGATGAACTCGCCCGCGTTGCGGGCGCGGCGGCAGGCCTCGGTGGTGACAAGCCGCATGCGCCGGACTTTGTTGCGCTTCAGTTTCTGCTGACAGATGCGCAGTGCCTGAACGGTGCGCGCCATCGACGAGCGCGAAAGGCGCCCGGTGTGTTCCAGTCCGCTGCCCAGCTGCACGGATTTCGAGAAGCTGTCGACCACGTGAAACCCATTGCCCCTGGGCCGGGCAATCAGCATTCGACAACTGTTGGTGCCCAAATCCAGCGCTGCATAGAGGTCGCCGGTATCGGGCCGTTCAGGCGCGGGGCTTTCGACCGCTTTCGGAAAAGCGCCCGCACCATAGGGACGCTTGGGCGTCATCAATACGCCCTCCGATTTCGAGTTGGTTCAACAATAGGGAGGCACCCTTTCCGGCGCAAGGGATCCTTTGCCGCGACGCCACGGCGCGCGCGTGCACGACTTCGCGGAACCGGCCTTGGGACGGGGTCGTCGGAGCTCGCGTGGTCTGGCCAATGCGCGCAGGTCGCAGCTATGTTTGGATGTGTCGAAAACGGCATTCGCCGGAACACCAAGCTGCCCTAAGTAGGGCCACGAGATAAAGGAATCAGACCATGCCGGATGTCACCATCGTTTACTGGCGCGATATTCCGGCGCAGGTCATCGTCGGCAAGGGCCGGCGGGGGACCAAACGGCCTCTGCCAGAGCGCTTCGAGCAGGCGATCGACCGGGCGGCGATGAAGGTGAACGCACGCGACTCGGACGCCTATCTGGCCGAATGGCGCAAGGGCGAGCCCTATGAGATCGAGGGCGACCCCGAAGCGGTGGCCGAGGCGGAAGCGGCGCGACTTGAGGCGGAATACGACACCGCGCGCATCAAGACGCTGATCGAAAACGACGGATGGGCATGAGCCCGAAGAGCTATTTGGAGGCCATCATGGCTTTGTTGAACTTCAGGCGCCGCGAAACCCCAGCCGAACGCACGGCCAATGGTGCGGTCGAGGCCTTCCTGGAAGGCTATTCCATCGAGGTGATGCCGCGCACCGCCGAGAAGATCGACGATTTCCGGGCGCTGCTGCCGGAAGGTACCCGTGTCTACATCGCGCATATCGACGGCACTCCGATCGAGGACATGGTCGCCACCGCCAAGCGGCTGGCCGCCGAGGGCTATCCGGTGATGCCGCATTTTCCGGCGCGCATCATCAAGGACCGGGCGACGCTGGCCGACTGGATCGCGCGCTATCAGGGCGAGGCGGGGGTCGAGCAGGGCCTGCTGCTGGCCGGTGGCGCGCCCCAGCCGGTGGGGGAATTCGACAGCTCGATCGCGCTGATGGAGACCGGTTTGTTCGACAAGGCCGGGTTCAAGCGGCTGCATGTCGCCGGGCACCCGGAGGGCAACCGCGACATCGACCCCGATGGCGGCATGAAGAACGTCAGCCAGGCGCTGGCCTGGAAGCAGAAGTTCAGCGAGACGACCGATGCCGAAATGGCCATCGCCACGCAGTTCTGTTTCGAAGCCAAGCCGATCATCCAGTGGGCGAACGACCTCAGGGACGCGGGCATCCAGTTGCCGATCCACATTGGCATCGCGGGGCCGGCCAAATTGCAGACGCTGATCAAGTTCGCCATCGCCTGCGGTGTCGGCCCGTCGCTGAAGGTTCTGCAGAAGCGGGCGATGGACGTGACCAAGCTGCTGTTGCCCTACGAGCCCACCGAGGTTATTGCGGAGCTTGCGGCGCACAAGGCTGCGCATCCGGACTTCAATATCACGAATGTCCACTTCTTCCCGCTCGGTGGCATCAAGACCAATGCTGCCTGGGCCACCGAAAACGGCGGCGCCGCTGCGCAGCCCGCGAACCCATCCTGAAAGGACGGCCATGACCCGCACGATCGTCGAATCCAAGACCAAGACCGCAATCATTGGCTTCGACCAGCCGTTCTGCGTGATTGGCGAGCGGATCAACCCCACGGGCCGCAAGAAGCTGGCCGCCGAGCTTGAGGCGGGCGACTTCTCGACCGTCGAGAAGGACGCGCTGGCGCAGGTTGCGGCGGGGGCCACCATGCTCGATGTGAATGCGGGCGTCGTCTACAACTCGAACCCCAACCCGAACGAGACCGAACCGCCGCTGATGGTGGAGATGCTGAAGCTGGTGCAGGGGCTGGTCGATGTGCCGCTGTGCATCGACAGTTCGGTACCCGGTGCGCTGGAGGCGGGGCTTGGCGTCTGCGAGGGCCGGCCGCTTCTGAACTCGGTGACGGGCGAGGAAGAGCGGCTGGAGCTGATCCTGCCGCTGGTGAAGAAATACAATGTGCCGGTGGTGGCGATCAGCAATGACGACACCGGCATCAGCGAAGATCCTGACGTGCGTTTCGCCGTGGCCAAGAAGATCGTGGAGCGGGCGGCCGATTTCGGCATTCCGGCGCATGACATCGTGGTCGATCCGCTGGTGATGCCGATCGGCGCGATGGGCACCGCCGGTCTGCAGGTCTTTGCCCTGGTGCGGCGTCTGCGGGAAGAGCTGGGGGTGAACACCACCTGCGGCGCGTCCAACATCTCGTTCGGGTTGCCAAACCGGCATGGTATCAACAATGCCTTCCTGCCGATGGCGATGGGCGCCGGCATGACGAGCGCGATCATGAATCCGGTGGCGCTGCCGGTGACGCAGAAGGCGATCGCCGAGAAGAAGGCCGAGATCGAGGCGCTGGGCATCATGCTGCCGCCGGAATTGGACGACGAGACCTTCGTGACCGTCTTCGGTCTTGGTTCGACCCTGCCGCGTGCCGGCAAGGAGATGGAGGCGATCCGCGCCGCCAACTTCCTGACCAACAACGATGCACACGGGGCGGAATGGATCCGCTTCAACAAGGCGCCCGCCAAAGAAGGCGAAGAGGGCCGTGGCCGGGGCGGACGCGCCGGTGGACGGCGTCGCCGGGCCTGATCGCCGGATTTGTCTTGACGTAGGGGCCGCGGGATTGTTCCGTCTAGTGTGATGGAGATCCTGCGCAACCCGTATTTCGGCAGGCCGGACAGCCCGCAGGGGCTGGTCGGCATTCCCTTTCCCTCGACCGATGCCGGTGCACCTATGCGCCTGCTCGAGCGGTGCCCAGCTGCCGGGGAGACGCCGCTGGTCGAGGTGCCTGTCGTCGCCGCGCGCTGTGGTGTCGCGCGTGTGTGGATCAAAGACGAACGCGCCCGCATGGGGCTGGGCAGCTTCAAGGCGCTGGGCGCGGCCTATGTCATCGCCCATGACGCCCAGAGCGAGAGCCTGGCCAATGTGACCTATGTGACCGCGAGCGCGGGGAACCACGGCATGTCGGTTGCCGCCGGGGCCCAAGCCTTTGGGGCGCGCGCGGTCGTCTATATCTCGGAGACGGTATCGGACGGATTTGCCTCGCGGCTGGCCCGGCAGGGTGCGGCGGTGGTGCGCGAGGGCGAGACCTATGAGGCCAGCATGGCCGCAGCGGCGCGCGCGGCCGAGATGAACGGCTGGCGCCTTTTGTCCGACAGTTCCTGGCCCTTCTACACAGAACGACCGCACCGGCTGATGGAGGGCTATCTGGTGCTGATGGCTGAGGCGATCCGGCAATTGCCGGAGCCCCCGACCCATCTTTTCCTGCAGGCCGGCGTGGGTGGCTTGGCGGCCTCGGTTGCGGCGCTGGCGCGCGAGGCCTGGGACGAAGGTTTGCGGATTTCGGTGGTGGAACCTGCCGCAGCGCAGGCGATCCGGGGGTCGATCCTGGCGGGCAAGCCCCAGGAAACCAAAGGACCGGTGTCGGCGATGGGCCGGCTCGATTGCAAGGAGCCGTCTCTGATTGCGCTGAAGGGGCTGGCGCGGGACGCCACGGATTTCATCGCGATCACAGAGGAGGAGGGGCAGGCGGGGGCCGACAAGGCCGCGCGCATCGGCCTTGCCTCGACGCCTTCCGGCGCGGCGGGACTGGCCGGGTTGCTGGCCGGGGCCGAAGGGCATCGCGGCGAGCTTGGGCTTGATGCCGGCTCGCGCGTGCTGCTGATCCTGTCCGAAGGCTCTGAGGGGTGAGCGCTCGGCGCGGCTTTGATACCCCTGAGTATCTTGGTCGGGTGCAACGGGCGCAAGCCGGGATGGCCGAAAGGGGACTGGCTGCACTGTTGCTGACAACCGAACCCGAGGTGCGGTATTTCAGCGGGTTTCTGACGCGCTTCTGGGAAAGCCCGACGCGCCCCTGGTTTCTGATCGTGCCCGTGAATGGCGACCCGGTGGCGGTGATCCCGTCGATTGGCGCGGCGCTGATGGCAGGAACCTGGATCCGAGATATCCGGAGCTGGCGGTCACCGGATTATAGTGACGACGGGGTGAGCCTGCTGGGCGACACGTTGCGCGAAATTGCGGGTGCGGGGCCGGTTGGTGTGCCGATGGGACATGAGACCCACCTGCGGATGCCGTTGGCGGATTGGGCGCGTTTGCAGGAGCGGGGCCTCGACTTCAGACCAGACGGCGGGCTGATGCGCGATCTGCGCGCGATCAAGTCCGCGGCCGAGATCGACAAGATCCGTGCGATTTGTGCCGTTGCGGGCCGCGCCTTTGACCGTGTGCCCGAGATCGCGCGGGCTGGGGTGCCGCTGGAGGAGGTGTTTCGCCGGTTCCAGATGCTGGGGCTGGAGGAAGGGGCAGATTGGGTGCCTTATGTGGCGGGGGCCGCGGCTGCGGGGGGCTATGCCGACGTGATCTCGCCCGCCGGTTCCGAGCCGCTGCGGGCGGCGGATGTGCTGATGTTGGACACCGGCATGATGCGCGACGGGTATTTCTGCGATTTCGACCGCAATTTCTCGCTGGGGCCGCCCGCGCCGGCGCTGCGCGATGCCCATGCGCGGCTGATCGAGGCCGTCGATGCGGCGGCGGAGATCGCGCGCCCGGGGGCCACGGCGGCGGAACTGTTCCATGCGATGGACCGGCTGCTGACCGGCGGGCAGGGTTCGGACGCGGGGCGGCTGGGGCATGGGCTGGGGATGCAACTGACCGAGGGGCTGTCGCTTATCCCGCAGGACGATACCGTGTTGCAGCCCGGCATGGTGATCACTCTGGAGCCGGGTATCGAAGTCACACCCGGGCGCATCCTGGTGCATGAAGAGGTTATCGTGATCCGCGAGGGCGCCCCCGAGTTCCTGAGCCCGCGCGCTGTCGTCGAGATGGTGGAGCTGGAGGTGTGAATGCGGACATTCCCCTATGATCTGAAGGCTGCGAGGCGGCCGCGTCTGGGGCTGATCGTCCTGCAGACCGACGAGCGGATCGAACCGGACCTGCACCGGCTTTTGCCGACGCAGACCGAGCTTTTCGTGACGCGCGTGCCCAGCGGGCTGGACGTGACGCCCGAGACGCTGCAGGCGATGCATGACCATATCGCCGCGTCGGCCGCGCTGTTGCCGCAGGCGGACACATTCGACGTGGTGGGCTATGGCTGCACGTCCGGCTCGGCCCAGATCGGGCCACAGAACGTGGCTGCGCAGGTGCGGGCCGGGGTGGCGACGCAGGCGGTGACAGAGCCGGTCAGCGCGCTGGTCGCGGCCTGCCGGGCGCTGGGCGTGACGCGGATCGCGGTGCTGTCGCCCTATGTCGCCGCGGTCTCGGACCGGCTGCGCGACGTGCTGGACGGGCAGGGCGTCGCCAGCCCGGTGTTTGGCACCTTCGCCGAGGCGGAAGAGGCCAGGGTGAGCCGGATCGACCCCCGCTCGACCCGTGCCGCAGCGCTGGAGTTGCTCGCACAGGGCGGGGTCGAGGCGCTGTTTCTGTCCTGCACCAATCTGGACGCGCTCGATATCATCGCGGATCTGGAGGTCGAGACGGGCCTACCGGTGCTGTCGTCGAACCTGGTGCTGGGCTGGCATATGGCGCATCTGGCCGGTTTGGCGCTGGCGCCGGACTTCGCCGATTGCCGTCTGGCCCGGGAGGCGCGGTGAATTAGCCGTTGAAGCGGCCCGGATTTTGCTGTCCCCTGCCGGCACTTCACAAGGGAGAGACGGGACATGGCGGAACTCTGGCAGATGCAAGCGGGCGAGATCGCATCGGCGGTGCGCGGGCGCGAGATTTCCGCGGAAGAGGTGACGCGGGCGCATCTCGACCGGCTGGCCGCGGTCAATCCGCGGCTGAATGCGGTGGTGCAGGAGTTCCCGCAAGAGGCCATCGACGCTGCGCGCGCGCTTGACGCGCGCATTGCCGGGGGCGAGGATGTCGGGCTGTTGGCCGGGGTGCCTGTGACGATCAAGGTGAACGTCGATCAGACCGGGCAGGCGACGACCAACGGGCTGAGCCTGCAGAAAGATCAGATCGCGCAATCGGACAATCCGGTGGTGTCGAACCTGCGCAAGGCGGGCGCGGTGATCGTGGGCCGGACCAATACGCCCGCTTTCTCGATGCGCTGGTTCACGAACAACAGCCTGCACGGGATGACGCTGAACCCGCGCAACGCCGCGCTGACGCCGGGCGGATCCTCTGGCGGCGCCGGCTCGGCCGTTGCGGCGGGGCTCTGTGCCGTGGGCCACGGCACGGATATCGCCGGATCGGTGCGTTATCCGGCCTATGCCTGCGGAGTTCACGGTCTGCGGCCGACGCTGGGCCGGGTTCCGGCCTGGAACGCTTCGAGCCCGGATCGCTATATCGGTGCGCAGCTGATGGCGGTTTCCGGGCCGCTGGCGCGGTCGATCGGCGGTATCGCGCTGTCTTTCGCGGCGATGTCGGCGCGCGATATTCGCGATCCCTGGTGGACGCCGGCGCCGCAGGGCCTGCCGGAGATGCCGCGCCGTGCCGCGCTATGTGTGGCGCCCGACGGGATGACTGTCGCGCCCGAGGTGCAGGCGGCGCTGCGGCAATCGGCGGCGGCGCTCGAGGGCGCGGGCTGGGAGGTCGAGGAGGTCGACTGCCCGCCGATGCGTCCGGCCGCGGACATCAACGCCCAGCTGTGGATGGCGGAATCGCGCAGCGTGGCCCAGATGATCGAACGCGAGAATGACCCGGACGCCAATTTTGTCTTTGCCCGGATGTGCGCGGATTCCCCGGAGATGGATATGCCCGCGCTGATGGCCGCCCTGCAGCGGCGGGTGACGATCCTGCGCGAATGGATCGATTTCCTGAACCGCTATCCAGTGCTGATCTGCCCGGTTTCCGGGGCCTTGCCCTTTGCGCAGCAGGAGGACGTGTCATCGGAGGCCGCGTTCGACACAATCATGGAAGCACAGCTGCCCCAGCGCGCGCTGCCGGTGCTGGGTGTGCCGGCGCTGGCCGTCGCGACGGGGATGGCAGGATCGTCGCCGGTCGGGGTGCAGCTGGTTGCGGACCGGTTCCGCGAGGATGTGCTGTTGTCAGCGGGCGCGGCGATCGAGGCGGCCTTTGGCGCGCCGCAGGTGGCAGAACTTTAACTCTGCAACGCAGAGCGTTGAAAGGAAAGAAGATGGTTCAGACAATTACCAAGGGTGTCAAGCAGATGGTGGCCGAGGCGAATGCCGAGGTGCGCTCTGTTTCGGTGGCCGAGGCAAGCGAGCTTGCGGGGCGCGAGGATTACGTGATCGTCGATCTGCGGGACCCGCGAGAGCTGAAGCGCGAGGGGAAGATTCCCGGTGCCTTCTCGTGCCCGCGTGGCATGCTGGAATTCTGGATCGACCCGGCGAGCCCCTATCACAAGCCGGTCTTCGCGCAGGACAAGACGTTTGTCTTTTATTGCGCGAGCGCATGGCGCTCGGCGCTGGCGACCAAGGTGGCGCAGGAGATGGGGCTGAACCCGGTGGCGCATATCGAAGGCGGGTTCAGCGCGTGGAAGGCGGCGGGGATGCCTGTGGAAACCGTCGAGTAGGCGGTCGCCATCGAATTTCGCCCCTCCCTACCACCCTCTATCCTGGGCTGAGTCGCTGAAGGAATGATGAATGCGGATGGGTGGATTCTAGGCGGATTTGGCTGAGACACGGAATCAGGATCGGTTTGCAACCAATTGTTATCTTGAGTTAAAGGCCGACCATTTGCCTGATGTCTCCCGGGCTGGCGCCTTCCGCGCGGAACAGGCGTATGGCGCGGGCGTCGTCCCGTTTCGCGAGCCGTTTGCCGTCCGCGTCGCGGATCAGGCGGTGATGGTGGTATTGCGGCACCGGCAGTTCCAGCAGGCGTTGCAGCAGCACATGGATCGCCGTCGCCTCGAACAGGTCCTGTCCGCGTACCACGTGGGTAACCGCCTGTGCCGCGTCGTCCACCACCACCGAGAGGTGATAGGATGTGCCCATGCTGCGACGGGCGAGAACCACGTCGCCGGTGCCGGTGATCATCTGCTCCGCAGAGGGGGCAATAGGGCCGCTTTCGCCCTCTGGGCCGATACCGGTTTCTGTGAAGGAGATCTTGCCGGCGCGGTCGAGCGCGCGGGCCATGTCCAGCCGCAGGGGCAGGTCTGACGGCATTGTTCCTGTCGGCTCTGTCGCGGGGCGGCATGTGCCGGGGTATACGATGCCGTCGGGGCCTACCAGGGGCGCGCCGCCTTCCTGCGGGGCGCTGGCCGCCGCCTCGATATCGCGGCGCGAGCAGGTGCAGGGATAGAGCAGGCCCATGTCCCAGAGACGCCCGAGCGCCGCGCGGTAGTCCGCGCCCCGTTCCGATTGCCGCATCACGGGTTCGGGCCATTCGATCCCGACCCAGTGCAGGTCGTCGTAGATCTGCGTCTCCCATTCCGCACGGGCGCGGCTTTGGTCGATGTCTTCGATCCGGAGAAGGAAGGTCCCGCGTGCCGCCTTTGCCATGTCATGGGCCAGCAGGGCCGAATAGGCGTGGCCGAGGTGCAGGGGGCCGGTCGGAGATGGGGCGAATCTGGTGGTGAATGTCACGTTTTCAATCACATGGACCGTGATGTTTGTGCTGCTGTCACGCGTGGGGCGTTTCGCGACGGATGTCCTCCTCGAGCAGGCGGCGCAGGTCGGCGGTGGCTTCGGGGGTGATGCCGAACCAGCGACGGAAGCCCTCGGCTCCCTGATGGATCAGCATGCCCAGCCCGTCGACGGTGCGCAGGCCGCGCGCGGCGGCCTGGCGCAGGAGGGGTGTTTCGAGCGGGACATAGACCACGTCGTAGATGATGGCCGTGGGTTTCATGCCGGCCAGGTCGATGTCGAGCTGCGGTTGCCCGATCATTCCGAGGCTGGTGGTATTGACCAGCAGGTCGGCCCGGCCCAGCAGCGACGGCAGCGCCTCGTTGCCGTGGCCGGCGATGTCCCGGCCCAGATGGGTGGCGAGCGATTGCGCCTTTGTAGCCGTGCGGTTGCAGAGATCGACACTGAGCCCGCGCGCGCGCAGGCCGTAGGCTGCGGCGCGGGCCGCGCCGCCGGCGCCAAGCACGACAGCGCGGCTGGCGTCCTTGTCCCAGCCGGGATGGCAGTCGTCGAGATGGCCGATGAAGCCCATCGCGTCGGTATTGCCGCCGGTCAGCGTGTCGCCCTCCCACCAGATGCAGTTGACCGCCCCCATGGCGCGGGCGACGTCCTGCACCTCGTCCACAAGCTCCATCACCGCGAGCTTGTGCGGGATGGTCACGTTGCAGCCGGTCCAGCGGTTGGCCCGGAATTCGGCGAGGAAGGCGGCCAGCGCCTCGGGAGGAACATCGCGCTTTTCGTAAGTGGCGTCGAGGCCGGCCTGTTCGATCCAGTACCCGTGCATCATCGGCGAGCGCGAGTGGCCGATGGGATGGCCGATCACAAAGGCGCGGGCGGTGGTCATGGTGTCTCTCCTCTCCCTGCAGCCGTCGGTGCGGCAGTTGCGCGCCTAGCTAGCACGGAGGCACCGGGGCGCAAACCGCATTCGGGCAGGGATCAGCAGCGCCAGTCCACAGCCGGTTCGCGGCCGTCAGGCGGCGGCGCGCTGGCCGAGCCAGGCCAGCCAGTCCGCCTTGGCGCGGTCGGTATAGCCCTTGTAGCGTTCCTTGCGACCCTTGCGCCCGCCGCGGGCCTCGTCCAGCGGCGGGAAGAGGCCGAAGTTGACGTTCATCGGTTGGAACGTCTTTGCCTCCGCCCCGCCGGTGATGTGATTGACCAGCGCGCCCATTGCCGTGGTGAAGGGCGGCGCGTCGATCTGACGGCCCAGGATTTCGGCCGCGGCCATGCGTCCGGCGAGCAGGCCCATGGCGGCGCTTTCGACGTAGCCTTCGACGCCGGTGACCTGTCCGGCGAAACGGATGTGGGGACGGGATTTCAGCCGCATCTGGCTGTCGAGCAGGGTCGGCGAGTTCAGGAACGTGTTGCGATGGATTCCGCCGAGGCGTGCAAAGGCCGCATTCTCCAGACCGGGAATCATCTTGAAAACAGAGGTCTGCGCGCCATACTTCATCTTGGTCTGGAAGCCGACGATGTTGTAGAGCGTTCCTAGCGCATTGTCGCGGCGCAGCTGTACCACGGCATAGGGCTTGTCGGTCGGGCGGTGCGCATTGGTCAGGCCCACCGGTTTCATCGGCCCGTGCCGCAGCGTTTCGCGGCCGCGTTCGGCCATGACCTCAATCGGCAGACAGCCGTCGAAGTAGCCGGCGGTTTCGCCTTCGTGGAATTCGGTCTTTTCTGCTGCCAGCAGCGCGTCGATGAAGGCGTTGTATTGAGCCTTGTCCATCGGGCAGTTTATGTAGGCGGTGCGCTCTTCCTCGGTCTCGCCCTTGTCATAGCGCGATTGCAGCCAGGCGGTGTCCATGTCGATGCTTTCGAAATGGACGATGGGGGCGATGGCGTCGAAGAAGGCGAGCGCCTCGGCGCCGGTTTCGGCCTGGATCGCGGCGCCAAGGCCGGGTGAGGTGAGCGGCCCTGTAGCAATGATCCAATGGCCATCTTCGGGCAGGGCGGTGACTTCCTCGTAGCTGACCGAGACCAGCGGATGCGCCATCAGGCGGGCGGTGACGGTTTCGGCGAAGGGGTCGCGGTCGACCGCAAGCGCGCCACCAGCGGGCAGGCGGTGCAAGTCGGCGGTGGCCATGATCAACCCGCCCGCCGCGCGCATTTCCCAATGCAGCAGCCCGACGGCGTTCTGTTCGTCGTCATCCGAACGGAAGGAGTTCGAACAGACCATCTCGGCCAGGTTGCCGGTCTTGTGGGCGAAGGTGCCGACCTGCGGGCGCATTTCGTGGATCACCACGCGCACACCGGCCTCGGCGGCCTGCCACGCAGCCTCGGATCCGGCCATGCCGCCGCCGACGATATGAAGTGTCTCTGTCATGCCGGCGATTTAGGCCAGGCCGGGGCAAAGCGCAATCTGTCTTGAAGTTTAGGGGCTTCTGGGGTCGCCGTGACGGGCATGTCGAACCGGAGAGAGACCGGCCTGGAGGGACCTTCCGTCAACGGCGACCCAAAAGTCGAAGGCTTTTGCCTTGCTTGAGCTTTGCCACAGAGATGCCGCGATTAAAAGTGACGATTTGGAAACAAACGACAGCTGTGTCAGAAACAACGCTATTGCGACCAATTCGGCTGCCGTTTTTCCAGGAATGCGGCAATCCCTTCCTCGGTGTCGCGATAGAGCATGTTTTCGACCATCGTTTCGCCGGTGAAGGCATAGGCCTGATCGAGCCCCATTTCCGCCTGACGATAGAAGGCCTGCTTGCCGATCTTCACCGCCGCACCCAGTTTCGCGGCGACGGTCTGCGCCAGTTCGGCCGTTTCGCTTTCGAGTGCGCCGGGGGCGGCGATCCGGTTGATCAGGCCCAGACGCTCTGCTTCTTCGGGGAGGATGAAGCGGCCGGTCGAGAGCATCTCGAAGGCCTTCTTGCGCGGGATGTTGCGCGAGAGGGCGACCATGGGGGTGGAGCAGAAGAGGCCGATGTTCACGCCGTTGACGCCGAATTTGGTGCCCGGTTCGGCCACCGCCATGTCGCAGGAGGCGACCAGCTGGCAGCCGGCGGCGGTCGCGATGCCGTGCACCTGGGCGATGACCGGCTGCGGCAGGTCGCGGATCGAGGTCATCATGCGGGCGCAGCGGGTGAAGAGATCGGCGAAATAGGCGCGGCCGCCGTCCTCGGCCTGCCGTCCCTGCGTCATCTGCTTGAGGTCGTGGCCGGCGCAGAAGGCCTTGCCCGCACCGGACAGGATCACCGCGCGGATGGTGCGATCTTCGCGCAGTGCATCGAACTGGCCTTGCAGGGCGGCGATCATTTCGTCCGAGAGGGCATTCAGACGTTCGGGCGCGTTGAGGCGCAGATGCGCAACGGCGCCGGTATCGGTTCTTTCCAGAAGTGTCATGTCGCCTCCGTTTTGCGCAGGTTAGGGCAGGGCGCGGGTGGCGGGAAGGGATCAGATCTCGGCGTAGATTTCCAGCAGGTTGTCGTCGGGGTCGCGGAAGAACAGCGTGCGGTGACCGAACGGCTGATCTGCCACCGGTTCCAGAGGCTCGATGCCCTTGGCGCGCAGCGCGTCGGCGCAGGCCTGAACCGCTGGCGGCGGCACCCGGAAGGCGAGCTGCAGCGCGGCTGCCTGCGGCGGCACCGGTTCTGCCGGAAACCGGCCTCCGGGCAGGCCGAGCGCGAGGATCGCGGCGCCGATGCCGAACTCGACCCAAGAGTCGCTGAGGAAGCGCTCAAGCTCGAATTCCATCACATTCTGGTAAAAGTCGACCATGGCCGCCATGTCGCGGCAGAAGATCACCGTGTAGTCGAGATTGCGAATGGACGAGAGCGCCGTGCCGTTGCGTTCCGGATTTTGCATCTTGCATCCTCTGTTTGGGTCGCGCCAACCTTAGGGAGGCGGAGGGAAAAGCGAAACATGGCACTGGCACTGAACCGCGACGAGGTTGCGGAATACCTTGACGAGATCTTTCCGCAGGTGCGCGGCGACTTCCGGATCGACGCGCTGGCCGAGATGTCGGTGACGATGCGGCTGCTGGCGCATGACCGCCATCTGCGGCCCGGCGGCACTGTCTCGGGACCGGCGATGTTCGCACTGGCGGATGTGACAGCCTATGTGCTGGTACTGAGCATGGTGGGCCGCAAGGCGCTGGCCGTGACGACCAATTGCGCCATCGACTTCCTGCGCAAGCCGGTCTCGGGCGCGGATGTGATCGCCGAGGGGCGGTTGCTGAAGCTGGGTCGGCAACTGGCGGTATCGGACGTTCTGCTGCGCTCGGAGGGGACCGACGCCGTGGTGGCGCGGGCCAGCCTGACCTACGCCTTGCCGCCCGATCGGTAGGGCCGCGCCGCAGCGCGGCCCGTGTGGGCTTAGAACGGGCTGTCGAGGATAAGGTCGTTTGGCCCGAAGTCTGACAGGTGGGCGCCCTGAACGACAACCCAGTTGTCGGCGTCCACCTTGAACCGCACGCCGCCTGAGAACTCGGTCACGGTGATGTCGCCCTGGCCGTTGAACTCCATCGCGCGGGCGGTGATGCTCATATCCAGAACGTCGACACCGAATTCGAAGTCCTTGATCACGTCCTTGCCAAAGCTGGTGTCGAGGAAGACGAACCGGTCGGCGTCGGCGCCGCCCCATTGCCAGTCGTTGCCCGAGCTGGAATACAGCCGGTCGTTTCCGGTGCCGCCGAATTCGCGGTCATTGCCCTTGCCGCCGTTCAGATTGTCGTCGCCGCTGTCGCCCTTGAGCAGGTCGTTTTCGTCGCCTCCGCGCAGGGTGTCGAAGCCGACGCCGCCATAGAGTCTGTCGCGGCCGGCGCCGCCGTCGATCTCGTCGTTGCCGGCCTGGCCGAACATCACGTCGATACCGGCGCCGCCGGACATGTGGTCGTCGCCGCCGCCGCCCTTGAAGCGATTGTTGCCGGCGGTGTCGGTCATGGTGTCGTTGCCGCCCCCGCCCAGCAGGATGTCGATGCCGTCGCCGCCGTTCATGACATCGTTCCCGCCGCCCCCGATCAGGGTGTCGTCGCCATCGTTGCCGAACATTTGGTCGTTGCCGACGCCGCCGCGCAGAGTGTCGTCGCCGGTGCCTCCGAACAGCTGGTCGTTGCCCGCGCCGCCGTCGAGAATGTCCGTTCCCGCCTCGCCTTCCAGCACGTCGCTTCGGTTTCCGCCGCTCAGCGTGTCATTGCCCGCGCCACCTTTGATGTAGTCCTCTCCGCCAAGGCCGCTGAGTTTGTCGTTGCCGCCCAGGCCAAGCATCACGTCGTCGCCTGCGGTGCCGTTTTTGCTGTTGGCAAGCCTGTTGCCTTCCCAGACCGAATCGGGGTCGAGCACGAGGCGGGCCTGGATCGAGGCCTGATAGGACCACAGCACATTCGTGTCATCGTGGAAGCTGAGCAGGAGGTTGCCGTTCTGGAGGTTGATGAGATCGACGTCGCTCTGACCGTCGGGTGCGCTGTCGTTCGCCAGAAGTGGTCCGGCGATCAGGTTTCCGGACTTGGAAAAGAGAGCGGTGAAGACATCCCCGTATCGCGTATCGCCCGACAGATCTGCCGAAGTCCAGGCTACGACCATCAAACCCGCCTTGGTGAACCCGATCTGCGGCTTGCCGACATAGGGAAACGGCTGGTCGAGTGAGGTATCGAAGGTGATCTCTTTGCCGATCTTCGCACCGAAGTTCGAATACCGTTGAATCGAGAGGTCGAGGGGACTGGCGGACCGGTTCAACAGGACGACGAACCCGCCGTCCGGGTCATTGGTGATCTCCGGGGTCAGCAGAAATTCGTTCTGGGAACCGGGTGCCGAAATACGAATCCGGTCGCCCACTTCAGCACCATTCGGCTTGAAGATTTGCACGAAGGTGCCGTCACTGTCGCTGAGGCGCCATACTGTCGCGATATTGCCGTTGGACAGCACGGTGGATTGTGGCTCGGCCCGCGGGAAAGGCGACAATGTGCGGCCTTCGTCGAAGTCGTAGGTCTTCAACAGGACATTGTTGTTGTTATAGAAGGCGCCCTTGTACTCGATCCCGTCGGTATTGTGGCGATCTCTGTAGGTCACGAAATACCCGAGGTCAGTCTTGATGGCGTTGGGGCTAGCCACGAATCCGGTGGCGAGGGTCTCGGTCGCTGTCAGTGCCGCGTTCTTGTCATAGTCCCTGATGATGATGGAGGTGCTGCCAGTGGCCAGAACGACGGAGAAGCCACCATCGTCACGCGCTATCAATGTGCTGTCGGTGTCACCGGAGCCAATCGATCCGGTCGAACTCAGAAATTCGGTTTCTCCCGTGGCGGGGTTGTAACGGTGAAAGTGCATCAGGCCGTTGAACTGGTCGTAGCCCATGATGACGCTGCCATCCTTCAGGATCACCACGTCATGTTCCTCGGCATTTATGCCAAGCCCGGAACCCGACATGAGATGTTGCGCGCCTAGAAAACCCACCATGATTCGTTTTTCCTTAAATTTCTTAAAGATATGAGCAAGCCTTGCCGGCTCCGCCGCCGTCTGTCTATCAGATGACGCGCATTGGTAAATTGTCCCAACTTAATTTGGGGCTGATTTTGTCAATTGTTTCGATCTGGGAAAAAAGAGGCCGGGGACAAGCCCCGGCCAGGAAGAGGTCTGGAAGCCAGACGGGGATTCAGGATTGCCAGAAGGGCCGTTTCGACTCTTTTCTGGCCTGTTTGGCGGTAAGTCCGATGTCGCGCAGCATATGATCGTCGAGAGTCGACAGGGCGCGGCGGGTTCGGCGGATCTGGTCCCACTGGGTCACCGCGCCGGCAAAGCGCAAGGCGACCACGGCGATCACGGGCAGACGAGGGCTGGCGGCGAGCAGGGCGAGGCTTGGCTGGGCGAGGGTGCGTGTCATGGGAATGTCCTTTCCGATTGTATTGACACAATTTTGATTGTTTGGTAACAGATCAATACAATTTGTCGAACAACTTGTCCAAGGGAGAATTGTATTGGATACAATTTGGCCGGAACTCGATGCAGCGACCGGGCCGAAATACAAGATTCTTGCGGATTCGATCCGGGGGGCGACGGCCGCGGGAACTCTTGCCGAGGGCGCCCGCCTTCCGCCGGTGCGCGATCTGGCCTATCAGCTGAATGTAACGCCCGGAACGGTGGCGCGGGCCTATGCCGTGCTGGCGGGCGAGGGCGTGCTGACGGCCGGGGTGGGCCGGGGCACCTTCGTTGCGCCGAAGACGCGGCCGCGGCCGAGCCCAGTGGATGATGTCTGGTCGAAGGAGACGCCGCCCGACGACGTCTATACGGTCAGCCTGTTCAGCCCGCGCATTCCCGACGTCGGCCAGGCCCGCGCGATCCGCGCGGCGCTGGCGCAGGTCGGCGCGGCGGATCCGCTGCGTTTGCTGAACTATCCGACCCGGGACAGCTATCGTCTGGTGCGCGAGGCGGTGGTGAACTGGCTTGCTGACGTCCCGCTGGGACCGGTCGATCCGGAAGACGTGGTTCTGACCAATGGCGGGCAAAATGGCATCTGCGTTGCGCTGCAGTCCATCCTGGAGGGGCCCAGCCCGACGATTCTGGTCGAGGATCTCTCCTATGCCGGCTTCCGCCGGGCGGCGGAACTGATGCGCGCCGAAGTGGTCGGGGTTGCGATGGACGCGCAGGGCGTTCTGCCCGAGGCGCTGGACGAGGCGGCGCGGCGCACCGGCGCGCAGGTCTTCTGCACGACGCCGGAGGTGCAGAACCCGACGGGCACATTCTGCCCGCTGGAGCGGAGGCAGGCCCTGATCGCTGTGGCCGAGCGGCATGGCATGCAGATCCTGGAGGATGACTGCTATCGCATCGGCACGTCGCGCGCGCCCTGCTATCGCGCCCTGGCCCCGGAGCGAGGGTGGTATGTCTCGACGTTGTCGAAGATCCTGACGCCGGCGCTGCGGGTCGGCTATGCGCTGGCGCCGCGCGAGCGGTCGGGCGATCTGCGCAAGGCGGCGGAATACGGCTATTTCGGTCTGTCCGAGCCTCTGGCCGAGGTGACGCGCATCCTGCTGTCGGATCCCGACACGCTGGAACTGTGCCGCAGGGCGCGCGAGCGGATCGCCGAATATGTGCGGCTGGCGGTGAATGCGCTTGGACGGTTCGACCTCTCTTGGGACGACGAGGTGCCTTTCCTCTGGCTGCACCTGCCGCAGGGGTGGCGGGCGGCGGCCTTCTGCCGGGCGGCCGAGGCGGCTGGGGTGCAGATCCGTTCGGCCGACGAATTCGCCCTGCGGACCGGGCGCGCGCCCCACGCCGTGCGGATCGCGGTCAATTGCCAGGTGTCCAAGACCTCGTTCGAGAATGCGATGCAGCGGCTGCGGAGCCTGCTGGACAATCCGCCGGAGCAGATCAGCGTGTGAAATTTTGGGGTATCTGAATACCTATTTTGCAACGCATTGTTTTTGCGTGAAAATTTCGGAAGTTGCGCGCTTGACGTGACGTGGGTGGCTTTGTAGATACCGCCAATCGAATTCGGGCAGTCGCCGGTGGCGGCTGCCTTTCACGTCAAACGGGAAGCTCCCTATGAAAACCTTTACTGCGACCCCGGCAGACATCGACAAGAAGTGGATCCTGATCGACGCCGAGGGCGTCGTTCTGGGCCGCCTCGCCTCGATCGTTGCCAACCGCCTGCGTGGCAAGCACAAACCGACCTTCACGCCGCACATGGACATGGGCGACAATGTCATCGTGATCAACGCCGACAAGGTGCAGATCACCGGCAAGAAGCGCGACGAGAAGTTCTACTGGCACACCGGCCATCCCGGCGGGATCAAGTCGCTGACCAAGCAGCAGATCCTCGAAGGCAAGCACCCCGAGCGGGTCGTGACGCAGGCCGTGAAGCGCATGCTGCAGGGCAACAAGCTGTCGCGTCAGCAGATGACCCACCTGCGGGTCTATGCCGGAACCGAGCATCCGCACGAGGCGCAGAGCCCTGAAGTTCTGGACGTCAAATCCATGAACAAGAAAAACACCCGGAGCTGATCCAGATGGCTGACCAAATCAATTCTCTCGAAGACCTGAACCAGGTCGGTGGCGTCGCCGCTCCGGCCGCCGCTGACGCACCGGCGCGCGAACCCGTGCGGGACGCGCAGGGCCGGTCCTATGCGACCGGCAAGCGCAAGGACGCGGTGGCCCGCGTCTGGATCCGCCCCGGGTCGGGCAAGGTGACTGTCAACGGCAAGACGATGGCAGAGTATTTCGCCCGTCCGGTGCTGCAGATGATCCTGCGCCAGCCCTTCACCGTGGCCGGCGTTGCCGGTCAGTTCGATGTGACGGCCACAGTGGCCGGCGGCGGCCTTTCGGGCCAGGCCGGTGCGGTCAAGCACGGCATCTCGAAGGCGCTGCAGCTCTATGATCCGTCGCTGCGCGGCGCGCTCAAGGCCGCGGGCTTCCTGACCCGCGACAGCCGCGTCGTCGAACGGAAGAAATACGGCAAGGCCAAGGCCCGCCGCAGCTTCCAGTTCTCCAAGCGTTAAGCTTCGGCAGATCGCTAACGGAAAGGGCCGTCCTCCAGGGCGGCCCTTTCTGCATTCAGCGGCGGTTGATCAGGAAGATGCCGGTGGCGACCATGACCAGGGCGACCCAGATCAGCGGACCGATGTGTTCGCCCAGCACCAGCCACCCGAGGATCACCGAGAGAACGGGCGCGAGAAAGGCGAAGGAGGCGACCGAGGAGGCGCGGTAGATGGTGAGCAGCCAGAACCAGCTGAGGAAGCCGAGCGAGGCGATGCAGATCGACTGGAAGGCAAGCGAGAGCAGATAGACAGGTTCGAAATCACGGATCATCGGACCGGAGAGCGCCGCAAAGGCCAGCATGATCGGGGCCGAGATGACGACCTGGAACATGAGTTGGGTGACTGGCGCAGTTTGCGACAGCGGCGTTGCACGCACCATCAGCGCGACCGCGGCCCAGCCCAGGGTGCCGAGCAGTGCGAGAATGTCGCCGGCCAGCGAGGCCTGACCGTTCGACCGATCCCCCATCGCAATGACCACGCCAAGCACGGCGAGCGCCAGGCCGAGGATGCGAATGCCTGTGAGACGCTCTCCTGGCAGCAGGAAATGCGCGGCCAGCGCCAACCAGACCGGCATGGTGTAGAAGATGATCGAGGCGCGCGACACGGTGGTGAGGTCGAGCGCAAGGAAGAGGCAGAGGAATTCGAAGGCAAACAGAAAGCCGGACAGGATTCCCCAGCCGAGCGCCGCGCGCGGGACGGTGAAGCGGATACCGCGCGCATAGGCCCAGATCAGCAGCACGATGACCGCGCCAACCGAACGGAACCCCGCCTGTGCTGCCGGGGCGATTCCGGCGGTCGTGAGCTTGATCACCACCTGGTTGAAGGCGAGCAGGGCCGAGAAGCCGATCAGGGCAGTGGCGCCGAATCCGTCGATTGCACGTTTTTCAGTCATTGCGCCACAGGATGGACCGGGCGAGGTCCTGTCAAGATGGCACGCGTCCGAGGATCAGCCGGCCATCTGCCCCCAGTCTTCAGGATCAGAGCGCGGGGCCGGGACAGGTCGCCGGATCGCCCGAGGCTCCCTCTCGGTCTGAAGCTCGACGAAGCCAGGCCGACATATTGGCCGGCTAGAATTGGAAGCAGAGCAAAGAAAAAGGGGCCTTGCGGCCCCTTTCAGTGGGATCAGGCGGCGGCACGGGCCTCGCCCTTGCCGCGGTTCGGCCGGCGGCGGCGGCGTGCGCCGTTGGAGGCAGGTTTGCCCTGGCCGGGCTTGGAGCCACCACCACGGCGCGGGCCGCCGGCAGGTTTGCTGGGCGCTTCGCCTTCCCAGGCGCGTCCGGAGGCAACCGGGATGGAGATCCCCATGGTTTTCTCGATGGCGCGCAGTTCGCCCATCTCGTCCGGGGCGCAGAAGGCCACGGCGACGCCGTCCTTGCCGGCGCGCGCGGTGCGCCCGATCCGATGGACATAGGCGTCCGGCACGTTCGGCAGTTCGAAATTGTAGACGAATTTCACGTCTGGAATGTCGAGACCGCGTGCGGCGACGTCAGTGGCGACCAGAACCGTGATCTCGCCGGCCTTGAAGGCGGCAATCGCGCGGTCACGCTGGCCCTGGCTCTTGTTGCCGTGGATCGAGGTGGCGGCGAACCCGCGCTTTTCAAGCACGCGCATCAGCTTTTCCATGCCATGCTTGGTGCGGCCGAAGACCAGCGCCCGCTCGGTGCGGTGCTTGTCCAGCAGTTCGATCAGCAGCTCGGTCTTTTCGGCCTTGGCGATGAAGTGCAGTTCCTGGCGGACCTTGTCGGCGGCCTTGCCCGGTGGCGTCACCTCAACCCGGATCGGGCGTTCGAGATAGCTTTGGGCCAGTTCGTTCATCTGCTTGGGCATGGTGGCCGAGAACAGCATGGTCTGCCGTTCCTTCGGAAGTTCCGAGGCGATGCGGCGCAGCGCGTGGATGAATCCGAGGTCCAGCATCTGGTCGGCTTCGTCCAGCACCAGGAAGGTGCAGGGCGCGAGGCTGACCGCGCGGCGGTCGAGCAGGTCGATCAGGCGGCCGGGCGTGGCGACCAGCAGGTCGGTGCCGCGCTCAAGACGCTTGATCTGGGCGTTGATCGACTGGCCGCCGACGACGACGCCGACCTTCAGCTGAGTGCCTTCGGTCAGGCCCTTGAGATGTTCGGCGATCTGGCTGGCCAGTTCGCGGGTCGGAGCGAGCACGAGGCCACGCACGCCCTTGGGGCCGGGCCTGGTGTTCAGCTCGAGCATTTGTGCGGCCAGCGGGACGCCGAAAGCGGCGGTCTTGCCGGTGCCGGTCTGTGCAAGGCCCATCACATCGCGCCCGTTCAGCGCGTGGGGGATGGCCTGGCTCTGGATCGGGGTCGGTTCGGTAATGCCCATGCGGGCAAGGCTTGCCACCAGCTTCGGCGGCAGATTCATCATGTCGAAGTCGCTCAAATTCTATCCTTTTCGCGGTCCGCAGTTTGCGGACCCGTCATGTGCCGCGCTCTGGCGGCCGTGGGTATACACCGAACCTCGGACCCGGCGGCGTCATGCCTGCTCGGGCCGGTCCGGCGCTTTTGCCCCACGCGTGATCTTGGGAACACGTCCGACGTCGTCTTGCGGTCGGGCCCATCGGGCCGGGCGGGTTGAAACCGCTCTTGGTCTGTCCTGCTCACGCGGCAGAAGACAACGTCATGAGTGGCACATGGACCTTCGCCCGGCCAAAGTCAACTGTTGCGGAAAGAATGGCGGTGGCACCGGCGGATGTTCCGCGCTAAACCGGTGTCCCAGACAAGGAACACGGGGCCGGGGCGATGCCAGATCCGATCATAGCGCGGTGCGAGGCGAAGGGCCTGCGGATGACCGGCCAGCGCCGCATCATCGCGCAGGTGCTGGAAGACAGCAGCGACCATCCGGATGTGGAAGAGCTTTATTCGCGGGCGAGCGCGCTGGATTCGGGTATTTCTCTCGCTACCGTCTATCGCACGGTCAAGCTGTTCGAAGAGGCCGGCATCCTGGACCGGCTGGAGTTCGGCGACGGACGCGCGCGGTACGAGGATGCCGAACGCGACCACCACGACCACCTGATCGACATCCATTCGGGCGAGGTGATCGAGTTCGTCGATCCAGAGATCGAGGCGCTGCAGGAAAAGATCGCAGCCAAGCTGGGCTATGATCTGCGCGGGCACCGCCTGGAACTGTACGGCGTGCCGCGCAAGCCGCGCTGAGCACTCAGGTCGTCCGATACCGCTGCGACCAGCGCAGCGACAGCGGGATCAGCCCTGTCAGGATGACAAGCCGCATGATGTGGCAGGCGGCGACGAAGCCGGGGCTGACGCCCATCACCGCACCCAGCGCGACCATCGTCTCGAGCCCGCCGGGGGAAAAGGCGACCAGCACATGGGCCACAGGAAGTTCGAGCGCCATGGCGACCGGAACGCTGGCGGCAACAGTGATCGCGGTGCCGATGGCGGTGACCCCCAGTCCGGCGGCGGCCGAGGCGCGCAGGTCGAGCAGGGTCATGCCGGAGAAGCGGGTGCCGATTAGCGTGCCGAGGACGAGGAAAGCCGGGGTGAGCAGCAATGGCGGCACGCCGCCTTCGACCGTGCTGGTGACATGGGTCAGGCCGGCCACCAGCATGGGGCCGAGCAACAGGGGGGCGGTGATGCGCAGTTTCTGGAACAACAGCCCCAGGAGGCCGCCCGCCACCAGCAGAAGGGCGAGCATTCCCCAGCCCATCGGTGCGCCGCCGATGCCCGAGATGTCGCCCATCTGATAGCCCATCGCCATTGCGGCGAAAGGCACCACCAGCGTCAGAGACAGCAGGCGGATGCTTTGTACCACGGCGACGCGGCCGACATTGCCGCCGGCCTCGGCGGCGAGCATCATGACAAAGCTCAGGTGCCCCGGCGCCGAGGACAGCACGGCCGAGCGGGAATCAAAGCCGAAGGCGCGCATCAGCAGCACCCCGCAGGCCCAGATCGTCACGACGAGGGCAACGGCGAGGGTCAGGAAGGCGAAGGGCCAGTGGAGGATCGCAGCGCCCGCCGAGGGGTTGAACCCGCAGCCGATACCGAAGCCCAGAACCACGAAGCAGATATCCCGGACTGTCATGTCTATGCCCGTCCGGATACCGGCAAGCCCGGCGAGGCTTACGGCAATCGCCGGGCCGATCAGCACGGGCGCGGGGGCCGAAAGCCAGGTTGCGATCAGGTAACCAACGGCGCCGATGGCAACGGAAACGGCCGTGGTGGCCAGCGAGGCGAACTTGGCAGGCATGGGCATGGCGGCTGCGTAGCATTGGCATCAAGGGTCTGCAATCCGCGCCGTCTTGCCGCCGCTGCCAAAACAGGTCATGGGACGCGGCAGATGCAGGGAGCGACCCGGAATGGACAACATGCGCGGCGCTGTTCTGATGACGCTGGCAATGCTGGGTTTTTCCGGCGGAGACCTGTTCATCAAACTGATGACCGAAACTTTGCCGACCGGGCAGATCTTGACCGTAATGGGTGTGTTGGGCAGCGCCGTCTTTGCCCTGGTCCTGCGGTTGCGCGGCCGGGCGCTGCTGCATCGTGCGATGGCGTCGCCCGTGGTCCTGCTGCGCAATGGCGGAGAAATCGTTGCCACGGTCTGTTTCATCACCGCGCTGTCGCTCACGACATTCTCGCTGGCCTCGACAATCATCCAGACCACGCCGCTGGCGGTGACCCTTGGCGCGGCGCTGGTCCTGCGCGAGCCGGTCGGCTGGCGGCGGTGGTCTGCAATATGTGTGGGATTCGCCGGTGTCCTGATCGTGATGCGCCCGAGTGCGGAAGGCATCGACACGGGAGCCGTGTTCGCCTTGCTCGCGGTTCTGGGGCTCGCGGTTCGCGATCTGTCCACGCGGATGGTGCCGGCAGCGGTGGATTCGCTGCAGCTGACATTTCTGGGATTCATCGCGCAGATTCCCGCCGGTCTTTTGCTGTGGTGGGCGGAGGGACGGACCGGTGTTGCGATGGGGGCTCTGCACTGGGCGCAGATCCTCAGCACGGTGACGCTGATCGGGCTGGCCTATGTTGCCCTGGTCACGGCCATGCGGGTGGGCGAGGTGTCGTTCGTGACCCCGTTGCGCTATACCCGGATCGTCTTTGCGCTGGTGCTGGGTGTGCTGGTGTTCGGCGACCGATTGGACGGGCCGATGCTGCTGGGCTGCGCGATCATCGCCGCGGCGGGCATCTACACCGTGGTGCGCGAGCGCAAAATCCGCGCAGCCGCCTGACGGGGCCTTTTCCTGCGCGCGCGCTGCCGGTATGAGGCGCGCAACTCCATTTGCCGCAAAGCGAGATACTCATGAGCACGATCATCGACATCCACGCCCGCGAAATTCTGGACAGCCGGGGCAACCCGACCGTCGAGGTGGACGTGATCCTGGAAGACGGGACGCTGGGACGGGCCGCCGTGCCCTCGGGCGCCTCGACCGGCGCCTATGAGGCGGTGGAGCGGCGCGACGGCGACAAGTCGCGCTATCTCGGCAAGGGCGTTCTGGAGGCGGTTGCGGCCGTCAACGGCGAGATCGCCGATGCGCTGGTCGGGTTCGATGCGACCGAGCAGGAAGGCATCGACGCCGCGATGATCGAACTGGACGGAACCGACAACAAGAGCCGACTTGGCGCAAACGCCATCCTGGGCGTTTCGCTGGCGGCGGCGAAGGCTGCGGCGGATTTCACCACCCAGCCTCTGTTCCGCTATGTCGGCGGCACCTCGGCGCGGCTGCTGCCGGTGCCGATGATGAACATCATCAACGGCGGCGAACATGCCGACAACCCGATCGACATCCAGGAATTCATGATCATGCCGGTGGCCGCGGATTCGATCCGCGACGCCGTGCGCATGGGGTCCGAGGTGTTCCACACGCTGAAGAAAGAGCTTTCGGCCGCCGGACTGGCGACCGGTGTAGGCGACGAGGGCGGCTTTGCGCCCAACCTCAACTCGACCCGCGATGCGCTGGATTTCATCCTGAAGGCGATCGAGAAGGCCGGGTATCGTCCGGGCGAGGATATCTACCTCGCCCTGGACTGCGCGGCGACGGAATACTTCAAGGACGGCAAGTATGTCCTTTCGGGCGAAGGAAAAACCCTGACCTCGGCCGAGAATGCCGCCTATCTTGCCGCGCTGGTGAACGACTATCCGATCATCTCGATCGAGGATGGCATGAGCGAGGACGACTGGGACGGCTGGAAGGCCCTGACCGATGCGCTGGGGAACAAGGTGCAACTGGTCGGCGACGACCTCTTCGTGACCAACCCCAAGCGTCTGGCCGAGGGGATCGCCAAGGGCTGTGCCAATTCGATGCTGGTGAAGGTCAACCAGATCGGCACGCTGAGCGAGACGCTGCGGGCGGTCGATATGGCGCATCGCGCGCGCTATACCAACGTTATGAGCCACCGTTCGGGCGAGACCGAGGACGCGACAATTGCCGATCTCGCCGTCGCCACGAACTGCGGGCAGATCAAGACGGGATCTCTGGCCCGGTCAGACCGGCTGGCGAAATACAACCAGCTGATCCGTATCGAGGAGATGCTGGGCGAGTCGGCGGAATACGCCGGTCGTTCGATCCTGCGCTGAGGCACGCACAAAAAGAAAACCCGGCGGAGGGAACACGCCGGGTTTTCAATGTCATGTAAGACGATCTTATAAGACAATCTTACGGGCAGGGCGCCGTGTAGTAGGTGCCGTTGCCGTTCGAGTAGGCGCAGGTCGCGCCGTTCGCGTTGCGGGCCACCATGGTGCCAGCCGCCGCGCCTGCCAGGGCGCCGACAACTTTCCAATTATCGTTCGCGTCAAAGGCGTCTGCCAGCAGCAGGCCAGCTGCGGCGCCGCCGACGGCACCGGCCGCGGAATTCTGGGTCGAGGTCATCTGATCGCAGGCAGACAGGCCGAGCATGGCCAGGCCGATCATGGGGAACGTGACGAATTTCATATTTCTGTCCTTTCGCTTCGATGTCGGATCCGCTTGGGCGCCGCAGCGTCTCAGACCCGGTATGCGGAACGTTAACCCCTTGGTCAGGGGATGGTTCCATTGGAAATTTCGTCAGCGGCGGAGTTTCGCTGGATGCGTCAGAATTCCCGGCTGAGAAATGCGCGCCGGTCGTCGGGCTCGAAACCGTTGCGGGCATAAAGACGCCGTGCCTTTTCATTCTGAAAATCAACCCGGACGTGCAGCGTCGTCACCCCGGCGCCGGAAAGAACCTTGCCCAGCGTCTGGACCACTTCGGTGGCGATGCCCCGGCTGCGAACCGCTGGGCGAAGGTATATCTCGTCGATATACCCTTCCATCCCGCCGCGCTGCACCGACCAAGCGAAGGTCACAACGATATAGCCGATAGGCGCGCGCGCCGGGCCGATGAGATAGGCAGCGCCATGCGGAATTCCTTCGACCAGCGGACGCAAACCGGCGTCGCGGTCTTCGTCGGTCATATCGGCGCCTTCCTCGGTGTGGAAGGTGCGGGCCAGCGAGGTCAGCGCGCCGAGATCGTCCGGGCCTGCCAGATGCAGCGCGGCCTTCACAGCCGGCCCAACCGGCTGGTGAGCAGATCGAAAAACCCCTGCGCATCCAAATCGCCGAGGAAGGTGGCGTTGCGCGGGCGCGAGGTGACGCCCCACCAGTCGGCCACAGTCATGCCAAGCGTCAGGGGCGACTGCGTCTCGATCTCGACGTTGACAAAGCGGCCGGTGAACAGGTCGGGCTGCAACAGATAGGCGATCACGCAGGGATCATGCAGCGGTGCGCCCTCAGAGCCGTATTTCTCCTTGTCGAACCGTTCGAAGAAATCCGTCATCTGAGCCACCGCCACGCCAACCGGGGTGCCAAGCGCTCGGAAGGCGTCGTTGCGCGCCTTCGTGACCAGCGCCTTATGCGTAACGTCCAGCGGCACGATCGTCAGCTTGACGCCGGATTTCATCACGATATCCGCCGCTTCAGGGTCGACGTAGATGTTGAATTCGGCCGTGGGCGTGATGTTGCCGACCTCGAAGTAGGCGCCGCCCATCAGGACGATTTCCTGAATGAGGCCGGCGATATCGGGCGCCTTCTGCAGCGCGGTCGCAATATTGGTCAGCGGCCCGAGCGGGCAGAGCGTGACGGTGCCGGCGGGCTCGGTGCGCAGGGTATCGATGATGAAGTCGACCGCATGGCCTTCTGCCAAAGACATTGTGGGATCCGGCAGGCTGGGGCCGTCGAGCCCGGTCTTGCCGTGAACATGTTCGGCAGTGACCAGCTTGCGGCTCAGCGGGGCGTCGCAGCCGGCAAAAACCCGGGCGTCGGGCCGACCTGCAAGTTCGCAGACGATGCGGGCGTTTTTTGACGTGAGCGGCAGCGGCACATTGCCCGCCACGGCGGTTATTCCCAGAACCTCGATGTCCTCTGGCGAGGCGAAAGCCAGCAGGATGGCCACCGCGTCGTCCTGGCCCGGATCCGTGTCGATGATGATCTTGCGCATGCCGCCTCCATTTCGGCGGGACAGTCGCAACTGCGCCGGGACTTGTCCAGCATGGCGATGGGCGTCAAATTGCCGGTCATGACACGGCCTGTGCATATTCATGCCGGTGCGCATCGCACCGGGACAAGCTCGTTCCAGCTGTGTCTGGCCGAGAATGCGCCTGTTCTGGACCGGCATGGTATAGACGCGGTCTATCCGGGCCGCGATGGTGTGCCGGGCGGGCGGCTGCGGCTCAACCTGCCGCGACCCCGGCATGGGGCGAAACGGGTGCCAGAGTTCGCCGAAGAGGTGCGGGCGCATCTGGCGCGGCTGTCGCCGGGCCTTGACCGGGGTCTGGTGATTTCGGAAGAGAACATTCCCGGGCCGATGCGCCATTTCTACCAGGGTCGGTTCTATCCTGCCTCGGCGATGCGGCTGGCAGCGCTGGCACAGGCGGTGGGGCGACCGCGCCACGTGGTCTTGGTGCTGCGGCCCTACGATGCGCTTTATGTCTCGGCCTATCGCAAGCGGGCCGAGGATAACCTGGTGCCGCCCTTTGCCGATCTCGTGCCCAAGTTTATGGGCATGGACCGGGGCTGGCCGGAGCTGGTTGTCGAGTTCCGGGATATCCTGAGGCCCGAGCAACTGACGGTGATCGACTTCGCGCGGCGGGGCAGCAGCGTCGCATTGTTGCGACGGCTGGTGCCGGAAGTGGCTGGAGAGGATTTGAAGGAACCGGAGCAGGTGGTGAACCTGTCGGCCACTGATGCGGGGCTGGCGCATCTGCAGGCGCGATTCCGGGCCGGAGAGGTACTTGACCGCAAGGTCTGGCAGGTCGTAATTGCCGAGTTCAGGAGCGATACCACGGTCTCTGGTTTTGCGGAGTTTTCCGACGTGGATCAGGACCTGTTGCGGGCGCGCTATGCGCGGGATTTGGCTAGGATCGCGACACTTGAGGGCGTTGAGCTGATCTAGCCGCTTTGGAAGACCGATCGGAACGTTCGGAAAAGCCGTTGAGCAATCACTCGAGCCCTAATATCGCCACCATTTATCTCGATAAGCTGCAAGTTTATAAGCCAAGCCGAAGCGGTGAATGCAGATTTCGTGGAAGAAGAGTGATTCCGAAATGAACATAGAAGTAATCGCCGAGGATGTGGCGGGACCAGTCTGGGCTGATGCGGGCGATGTCATCCGGGTGCTTGAAGGCGCGACGGTGGACGGGACGGGCACACAAGGGATCGGGCCGCGCACGGGTTCGGACATCGGGTTTCGTGTTGCGGTTCATGGGACAGTGATTGGGGACTATTATGGAGTGGACCTCCAGAGCGATCCTGCCAGCGAAGCTCGAAACTCTCTTTTTATCTCGTCTACAGGTCGCGTGACCGGCATTGCGCCGGTCTATGCGGGGAATGTTAGCGGCAATATTGTCGTCAATTGGGGCCTCATTGATGGTAGGTTTGGTATCGTCGGCGATGGTCCTGCCACGATGATCGCCAACCATGGGGTCATTCGATCCGAAATGGCGGCAATAGAATTGACCGGAGATGCTTCGATTATCCGAAATCATGGCTTGGTCGAGGCAGGCATCTATCTGGGCGACAGCGTCGGATCTCGCATCTTCAATACAGGGACATTCGAATCACAACTCGGTGGGATCACCGTGTCAAACTGCACTGATTTCAGATTGAAAAATCAAGGTCAGCTCATCGACCATTCCGACGAGGGTTACGCCCTGGAACTGGTTATGCTTCAAGGGTTTCGTTTTGGAAATTCCGGAACGCTGTCGGGCAATACCGGGATTCAGATTCTCCATTCCGACGGGATTGTGCGCAATTACGGAACGATTTCCGGTTCGGACCTTGGGATACATGTCGGAGGTTTCGAAAATGACGTCGTCGTTCGGAACGAAGGCATTATCTCCGGCGGCGTTGCTGCAGTTTTCGCATATGACGTTACTTTGCGCCTAAACAATAGTGGCACGATAGAAGGCCATATCATCATTCATGAGGCGTCTTATGATAGCCGGATCCTGAACTCGGGTCATATCACAGGAGACGTGGAGTTCGGCTATGGCAACGACCGCTATTTCGCGCTCGGGTCGGCCGAGGTCGGCGGAAAGATCGTGGGCGGGTACGGGAATGATGTCATAACCGGTGGTATGGCCGGAGACCGCCTGTTCGGCGACATGGGCGACGATGAGCTGAACGGTCGGCTTGGCGCCGATGTCCTGACAGGCGGTTCCGGAGATGATGTCCTGAAAGGCGGAAATGGGTGGGATGTGCTGGATGGAGGCGACGATAACGACGTTATCGAAGGCGGCGCCGGGAACGACATGCTGACAGGGGGCGCGGGCCTGGACGTTTTCGTGTTCGGCGCGGAGTCCGGGAAAGACCGAGTGACGGATTTCGAGCAGGGAATCGATCTGCTCAGAATAGCGGGTCACACAGGCGGATTTGGAACGCTGGCCATCTCCGTTCAGAATGCCCATCTGACAGTTGCTCATGACGGGGGGACCATCGTCCTCGAAGGCTTGGCGGCCACGATACTCTCGGCGAGCGATTTCGAGTTTCTTTGATTTCTGCCGACAGTTCTTCAATCTCCGGTTGGGCGAAGGACACGCGCGGGATGAAAATGCGGCCAAGGCAACCCGGCTCGTAGCCTCACGACCTAGCCCGAACGTTCGGCCGCCTTCACCGCGTCCCAGAGGGCGTCCATCTCGGCCAGGTCGCTGTCCTCGGGCCGTTTGCCCATCGCGGCGAGGAGGATTTCGATGCCCCGGAAGCGGCGAACGAACTTTGCATTGGCGCGGCGCAGGGCGGCTTCGGGGTCGATTTTAAGGTGCCGGCCGAGGTTGGCCATCACGAAGAGCAGGTCGCCGAATTCTTCTTCGACCTTGTCGGGGTCGCCGCCGATTTCGGCGACAAGTTCAGCGGTTTCCTCGGCGATCTTGTCCAGGACATGGGTGGCGTCGGGCCAGTCAAAGCCGACGCGGGCGGCGCGTTTCTGCAGTTTGACCGCGCGCAGGAGCGCAGGAAGGCCGACGGCAACCCCGTCCAGCGCACCGCCCTGTGCCTTGGTCGCGCGTTCGGCGGCCTTGATGGTCTCCCAGTCGACCGTCTGCTGTTCGGCGGATTTGTCCCGGCTTTCGGTGCCAAAGACGTGGGGATGGCGCGCGACCATCTTGTCCGACATCTGGTTGGCCACGTCGTCGAAGTCGAACAGGCCCTTTTCGGCGGCCATCTGGGCGTGGAAGACGGACTGGAACAGCAGGTCGCCCAGTTCTCCCTTCAACTCGTCCCAGGCCTCGCGCTCGATGGCATCGGCGACCTCGTAGGCCTCTTCGATGGTATAGGGCGCGATCGTCGCGAAATCCTGTTCGATATCCCAGGGGCAGCCCGACTTGGGGTCACGCAGGCGACGCATGATTTCCAGCAGGCGTTCGATTCCGCCATTGGGGTCGTGGATCAAGGTGTCATCGGGCATTGCGGCAACGTGTTTTCCGGTGTCAGATAGGGCCTGCGCCCGGCGCAAAGGAGTTACACCAGATGCCCGTTGTCAACCGTATTGCCGAGTTTTCCGCCGAGATGGCGCGCTGGCGACAGCACCTGCACACCATTCCCGAACTCGGGCAGGAGTGCCACGAGACTGCGGCCTTTGTCGCCGCGCGGTTGCGAGAGTTCGGTGTCGACGAGATTCACGAGGGCTTCGCCAAGACCGGTATCGTTGCCATCGTGAACGGGCAGGGCGCGGGGCCGACGGTGGGACTGCGCGCTGATATGGACGCGCTGCCGATCCCCGAGGCGACCGGGGTGGCCTATGCGTCCCAACGCCCGGGGAAGATGCATGCCTGCGGCCATGACGGGCATACGACGATGCTGTTGGGCGCAGCGAAATATCTCGCCGAGACGCGCAAGTTCTCGGGTCGGGTGGCGCTGATCTTCCAGCCGGCCGAGGAGACCGGCGGCGGGGCCGAAGTGATGGTCGAGGAAGGCGTGCTGGACCGGTTCGGAGTCGGCCAGGTCTATGCGTTGCACAATGCGCCGGGGGTCGAGGCCGGCGCTTTCTATACCACGCCGGGGCCGATCATGGCGGCGGTGGATACGTTCCATATCCATATCACCGGCAAAGGCGGTCACGGCGCCATGCCGCACGAGACGCGCGACCCGGTCATGGCGGCGGTGGGGATAGCCCAGGCGTTACAAACCATTGTGAGCCGAAATCACTATGCGCTGGACGATCTGGTGCTGTCGGTGACGCAGATCCACGCCGGGACGGCGGACAACGTGATTCCGGACAAGGCCTATATCAACGGCACCGTGCGCACCTTCGATCCCAAGGTTCAGGCGATGGTGCAGGAGCGGATGGTGGCGATTGTCGAGGGGCAGGCCGCGAGTTTCGGCGTACAGGCCAAGCTGAATTACGTTGTCGGTTATCCGGCGACGGTGAACGATCCGGACAAGAGCGCCTTTGCCGCCGAGGTGGCGCGCGAGGTGGCCGGAGAAAGCCGCGTGGTGGCGGACGCCGGTCGCGAGATGGGGGCAGAGGATTTCGCCTATATGCTGAACGCGCGGCCGGGAGCCTATCTCTTCCTCGGTCAGGGTGACAGCGCGGGGCTGCATCACCCCGAATACAACTTCAACGACGAGGTCGCGCCTGTTGGCGCCTCGTTCTTTGCCCGGCTGGTGGAGCGGGCGCAACCGCTGGCAGCGAGGTGACGCATGGCGCTGGAAGACGCGATGACTCAGGTTGATCAGGCGTTTACGCGTGAAAGTTTACGCGGTGCTTCGTTCGAGAATGCCTTTGGCGGGGCGACGTCTTTCCTGCGGCGGCGCTATACCAAGGACCTGAGCGGCGTCGACATCGCCGTGACCGGCATCCCCTTTGACCAGGCGGTGACGAACCGGCCCGGAACCCGGCTTGGCCCCCGCGCGATCCGCGAGGCGAGCGCCCTGCAGGCCTTCGATCCGCCCTATGGCTGGAGTTTCGATGTGCTGGAGGAGCGGGCCATCGTCGATTACGGCGACATGGCCTTTGATTATGCCGATGTGCCGTCCTTTCCGGACCGCGTGACCGAGCATATCCGGGGCATTCTCGCGGCAGGCGCCGCGCCCGTGGTGCTGGGGGGCGATCACTACATCTCGTTCCCGGTGCTGAAGGCGATGGCGGAAAAGCACGGCCCCATATCCCTGATCCAGTTCGACGCACATTCCGACACCTGGCCCGACGACGATATGGACCGTGTCGATCATGGCACGATGTTCTACAAGGCGGTGAAATCCGGAATCGTGGACCCCGAACGCTCGGCGCAGATCGGGATCCGGACCACGAATGCGGATACCCTGGGTGTGACCTTCATCGACGCGCCCGAAGTGCACCGGATCGGACCCGACGAGGTCATAGCCCGGGTGCGCGAGGTGGTCGGCGATCAGCCAACCTATGTCACCTTCGACATCGACGCGCTGGACCCCGCCTTTGCCCCCGGCACCGGCACGCCGGTCTGGGGCGGGCTGGCGAGCTGGCAGGCGGCGGCGATCCTGCGAGGGCTGGCGGGGATCAACATCGTCGGCGGCGATGTGGTCGAGGTCTCGCCGCCCTTCGACACCACAGGGGCGACAGCCATTGCCGGGGCGCATGTGGCTGTGGAGCTCCTGTGCCTGCTGGGCGCGAGGATGCGCAGATGACCGGATTGAACCAACCGATCAGCGGCAACGACCTCGCGCGGTTTTCCGGGCCGAATACCTTCATGCGGCTGCCCTCGGCCGACCGGCTGGACGAAATCGACGTCGCGGTTCTGGGCGTGCCTATGGACATCGGCACTTCGTGGCGCTCGGGCACGCGGTTCGGCCCCAAGCAGATCCGGTCGGAAAGCGCGATGATCCGTCCCTATAACATGGCGACCGGCGCGGCGCCCTTCGACAGCCTGCAGGTGGCCGATATCGGCGATCTGGCAATTAACACCTTTTCGCTTTCGGATAGTATCCGCATCATTTCAGACAGTTACGACGCGATCCTCGCCTCAGGCGCGCTGCCTATGGCTATGGGGGGCGATCATTCGATCACCCTGCCGATCCTGCGGGCGATGGCGGGCAAATACGGACCCGTCGCGTTGGTTCATGTCGATGCCCATGCCGACGTCAACGACGAGATGTTCGGCGAGCGCGAGACCCATGGCACCGTGTTCCGCAGGGCATGGGAGGAAGAACTGATCGAGCCCTCGAAGGTGTATCAGGTTGGGCTGCGCGGATCCGGCTATGCGGCCACCGATTTCACCGAGGCGCAGGGCTGGGGATTCCAGATGTTCCCGGCGCATGAGCTTTGGGGCAAAGCGCTGGACACGCTAGGGCGCGAGATCCGGCACGATATTGGCGACCGGCCGGTCTATGTAACCTATGACATCGACAGTCTCGACCCGGCCTATGCGCCCGGAACTGGCACGCCCGAGATCGGCGGGCTGACGACGCCGCAGGCGCTGCAGCTGATCCGGGCGCTGAAAGGGGCGAATATCGTGGGGTGCGACCTTGTCGAGGTCTCGCCGCCCTATGACCCTTCTGGCAATACCGCGCTGACGGCAGCGAATATTCTGTACGAACTGCTTTGCATCCTGCCCGGCGTTCAGGCGCGCTGAGCGATGCGGTGGCTTGGCCTTTTCGTCGGGTTGGTTGCGGCGGCGGCGCTCTATATCCGGCTGGCACCCAGCGATCCTGCGCGATGGCATGTCGCGCTGGAGTTCAATGAGGACAAGGACTTCAAGAACGGTGTTCAGAGGGTAGTGGACATCGGCCCCGATGGGCTGGCCCGGCTGGATGTGCTGATCGGCCGCGCGCCATTGGCGGGCAGCGTCGACGAGGGCCACGCGACCTATGTCGTGCGCACACCGGTCTGGGGCTTTCCGGACTACGTTACCGCGCAACAGGTGGGCGACCGGCTGAAGATCTACAGCCGGGCGCGGTTCGGGCGGTCAGATCTTGGGGTAAACCGCGACCGTGTTGAGGGCTGGCTTTCCGCCCTCAAGACCGGATGACAGGCAGCCTTTCTGAACCTCGCGCCACATCGGAACGTTCAGGCTCATCTGGCATTGCGCCATGAACATGCGCCCGTCGACCTGCAGACAAATGGTTTCGCCCAGTTCCACGCGTCCGCCCGTGCGGTCGGTGCAGTAGCAATCCTGAACCTTGCCCTTGGGGCCAACGACATCGGCGGCGACGGGGCCGGCGATCAGAAGCAGCAGGGCGAGGAGGCGGATCATGCGCAAGGATACCACGGGCAGGGCCTTGACCAAAGTCTTTTGATATACGAGACCGCGCCGATGGTACCCGAGGCCCGCCTTGTTCAGATCCTTCAGCGCTTCCAGTATCTGGAGGCGGCGATGGCGGCCGGCGGCGCGGATATCGCCAAGCTTGCCAAAGAGTATTCGGAACTTAAGCCGGTGGTCGACCAGATCGAGGCCTGGCAACGGCTGACCGACGAGCTCGCCGAGGCCAAGGCGATGCTGAGTGATCCGGACATGAAGGCGCTTGCGGAAGAGGAGCTGCCGGTACTGAAGGCGCGGCTGCCCGAGGCCGAACATGCGCTGCAACTGGCGCTGCTGCCGAAGGACGAGGCCGACGCGCGACCGGCGATCCTGGAGATCCGGCCCGGAACGGGCGGCGACGAGGCGGCGCTGTTCGCGGGCGACCTGCTGCGCATGTATCAACGCTATGCTGAGGCGTGGGGCTGGTCGTTCGAGATCATCGAATTCCAGCAGAGCGAGCTGGGTGGAGTCCGGGAACTGGTCGCGCGGATCGGCGGGCAGAACGTCTTTGCCCGGATGAAGTTCGAGAGCGGCGTGCACCGGGTGCAGCGGGTCCCGACCACCGAGAGCGGCGGCCGCATTCACACCTCCGCGGCAACGGTCGCGGTTCTGCCCGAGGCCGAGGAGGTCGATATCGTGGTGGCGCCGGGCGACATCCGCATCGACACGATGCGGTCGTCCGGGGCGGGGGGGCAGCACGTCAACACCACCGATTCGGCGGTGCGGATCACCCACCTGCCGACCGGGATCGTGGTCACCAGTTCCGAGAAGTCGCAGCATCGCAACCGCGAGATCGCGATGCAGGTCCTGCGCAGCCGGCTGTTCGATCTGGAGCGGAGCCGGGTGGACAGCGAACGCTCGGCCAACCGGGCGGCGCAGGTGGGCACCGGGGACCGGTCGGAGAGAATCCGCACCTACAACTTTCCGCAGGGCCGCATGACTGACCATCGGATCGGCCTGACGCTCTACAAGCTGGATCAGGTGATGCAGGGCGACCTGGACGAGATCATCGACGCGCTGACGGCGGACGATCAGGCGCGACGCATGGCGGAGATGGAAGGATGATCGCAGCCCAGGCGCTGGCGGCGGCAGCCGCGCGGCTGCGCGCGGCTGGGGTGGACGATCCGGCGCGCGATGCGCGGCTGTTGCTGGCCCATGCGGCCAGCATCGACCCGTCGCGCGTAACGCTGATCGCGCCCGAGATCGTGGCGCCGGACGTGGCCGACCGGTTCGAGCGGCTGGTGTCGCTTCGGGCGGTTCGAGTGCCGGTGTCGCATCTGATCGGCGAGCGGCGGTTTTATGGACGCAAATTCAAGGTGTCGCGCGATGTTCTTGATCCGCGCCCCGAGACCGAGACGCTGGTCGAGGCGGCGCTCGAGGGCGGTTTTTCGCGCGTGCTGGATCTTGGCGCCGGGTCGGGCTGCATCCTGATCACGCTTCTGGCGGAACGTCCCGAGGCGACCGGACTGGGCGTCGATCTGTCCGCGGCGGCCTGCCGTCAGGCGGCGGACAACGCCTCCGCCCTGGGGGTGGGCACGCGGGCGGTGTTCAAGCAGTCGGACTGGTTCATCGCTGTCGAGGGCCGGTTCGACCTGATCGCCGGCAACCCGCCCTATATCGCGCTGGCCGAAATGGACGGTCTGTCGGACGAGGTTCGCCGGCACGAGCCGGCGCTGGCGCTGACCGATGGCGGAGATGGGCTTGGGGCCTATCGCGCGATTGTGCCGGGCTTGCCGCAATACCTCGCGCCCGGAGGGCGCGCGTTGTTCGAGATCGGGCCGACGCAGGGTGCGGCGGTCGCGGAGCTGATGCGCAAATCAGGGCTGGAGCGGGTCACCATTCTGCCCGATCTGGACGGGCGCGACCGCGTTGTGAGCGGTTTCGCCCCGGCGAACTGATGCCGGAAACCGGCAAAACGCGCGAAAAAAGCGAAAAACTCTGACTGACCTCTTGTGCGCCGGCCAAGAACGTGTTTTCTCAGAGGGGCTGCATGGTCGGACGCTTGACGGCTCCCGTGCAGCGCCATGCCCAAAAAGTCGATGATCCGGCGCATTGTTGAACCCCGCGAGGCTTCAAACCGATCATTCGCAACGAGCACAAGGCTGACAGCAAGTATATGAGATCTTCCAAATCCCGTTCGCGTTCGAAATCGAACCGTAATCGTCCGCCTTCGGGCGGAAATGTCATCAACCGGGTGTTCGACAGTTCGGGCCCGGAGGGCAAGGTGCGTGGCACCCCGCAGCAGATCATCGACAAATACAACCAGCTTGCGCGCGACGCGCAGCTGTCGAATGACCGCGTGGCGTCCGAGAATTTTTTCCAGCATGCCGAGCATTACACCCGCCTTCTGAATCAGGCACAGCGCGAGATCGATCAGCGCCGGGACGAGCAGGAGCGGCAGAACCGCGACCGGCAGTCCGACCGTGATCGCGACCGCTCGGACCGGGATCAACCGCAGCACCAACCGCAGGCACAGCCCGAACCGCAGGCCGAGCGTGAGCCGGAACCGCAGCCGGAGGCTCAGCCGCAACCACAACCGCAGCGCCAACGCCAGCCGAAACGGGAGCCCGAGCCCGAGACCCATCTCGGTCTGCCGAGCAACTATCTGCCGGATTCGAGCGCAATGGCGGTGGCCGATACCGGCACTTCGGAAGAAGACAGCGGACTTGTGGAAACGCCGGAAAGCGCGCCGAAAAAACCCGCACGGCGTCCGAGCACCCGCAAGCCGGCGGCCGCAGCAAACGAGGCCCCAGCAGCCGCACCCGGCGCGTCGGAAGCCGCTGAGTAACCCCGCCTAGACGCTCGACGCGCGCCGCTCGGCTTCGAGCAGGCGCGCGAGGGCGCAAAAGTCTTCCAGGCCGATCTGTTCGGCCCGTTCGGTCGGCGCGATACCGGCCTGAACCAGCAGACCTTCGATGTCCATGGACAGTGGCTTCAACGCGGCGCGCAGCATCTTGCGGCGCTGGTTGAAGGCGGTGGCGACCACATGCGACAGGATCGCCGGGTCCGCGGGAAACCGCGGCTGAGCCCGCGCCGTCAAGTGAACGACCGCGCTGGCCACCTTGGGCGGCGGGGTGAAGGCCTCGGGCGGCAGCGTCATCACGATGCGCGCGTCGCACCGCAATTGGGCGAGGATGGCGAGCCGTCCATAGGCCTTTGATCCGGGTTGGGCGACGATCCGGTCGGCCACTTCGCGCTGGAACATGAGGGTCAGCGACTCCCACACCGGGGGCCAGGCAGCGGGCGTCAGCCAGCGCACCAGCAGTTCGGTGCCTATGTTGTAGGGCAGGTTGGCGGCGATGCGGATTGGCGGGGTCAGATGCGCCAGCGGATCAAGCTGCAAGGCGTCGCCGTGGACAATCTCGAGCCGGCCCGGATAGGCTGCGGCGATCTGTTCCAGCGCGGGCAGACAGCGCGCGTCCTTTTCCACCGCCAGCACCTTGCGCGCGCCCTCGGCCAGCAAACCCCGCGTCAGCCCACCGGGGCCGGGGCCGATCTCCAGAACGTCGCATTGGCTCAGGTCACCGGCCTGACGGGCGATCTTGGCCGTCAGGTTGAGGTCGAGCAGGAAGTTCTGCCCGAGGGCCTTTTTCGCGGACAGGCCGTGCTCGGCAATCACCGCGCGCAGCGGGGGCAGGGTGTCGATGGTGCTCATGCTCGGCGTTCCTTCCTAGCGATAGGCGTCGGGCGCCTTGCGCAGCCTGTGCCATTGGGCGGGGCAATGACCCCAGACGATCACCGCGTCACGTTCCTGAGCCAGACGAGTCAGGCGGGCGCCGTGGTGGATGGCCTGCGCTTCGTCCCACGAGCCGGCGAAGGCTTCGTCGATCTCGGCGGGCCGGGATATGGCATCGGAGGTGTAGAGCAGCGGCCCGGTTTCCGGCAGGTCGATCAACAGGGAGAGCTGACCGGGGGAATGGCCGGGACAGAACAGAACCTGAAAGCCCGGGCCAATGGCGACGTCTTCGGTCACCTCGACACAACTGCGGTCCGGCCAGTCCATATGTTGCGCGCCGGGCCAGCTCAGCGGCCGGGGCAAGGCGCGCTCGGCGGCGGCGATCAGCATGGGCGCCTGCGGGCTGATATCGAGATGTCCGGCATGGTCGATATGCGTATGGGTCTGGATCACCAGTGAGATGCGATCCGGCGTAGTACCCGCCAGCGCCAGCTGCGCCGCCGGTGTGTTGGCGGGCGTGCAGGACAGAACGGTGCCAAAGCTGTCAAGACAATCCGCGCGCTCCGATTCGGACGGCGACTCGGTATAGCGAAGCGGAAATCCGGTATCGACCAGCACCTGTTCACCGGCGTCGGTGGTGATCAGCGCCCCCATGATCCCCACATCGCGCGGTCCGGCGTGCACGCGGAAGAAGCCGTAATCGAGGATGTGCAGCGAAACGGGGCGTCCCGTCAGCAGTCCTTCGGTAGTTGGCATCGGCACTCTCCCTTCCATGCTCCTGCATAGCCCCGGTCGACGCGGGCCACCAGCGGCCTTGCGCCCGGACGGTATTGCCCGCAGGCTCGCAGCGGATGAACAGGGGAGGTTTCATGTCGTCGGTATTGTTCCTGGAGGAAGAGCACGAGATGCTGCGCGATCAGGTGCGCCGTTTCGTCGAGGAAGAGATCAAGCCGCAGGCGGATGCCTGGGAAGAGGATGGCCATGTCCCGCGCGCCGTGTTGCGCCGGATGGGCGAGTTGGGCTTCTTCGGCATCCGCTATCCCGAGCAATATGGTGGCGCCGGCATGGACACGCGTGCGACGGTGGTGCTGGCCGAGAAACTGGGCCGATCGACTTATGGCGGCGTCGCGATCACCGCGCTGGTGCACACCGACATGGCCTCGGTGCATCTGTTCAACGCCGGCTCGGCGGCGCAGCGCGATGCGCATATGCCGGGCGTGATTTCTGGCGAAACCATCTGCGCCGTGGCGATCACTGAACCGGGGGCGGGATCGGACGTGAAAGGTATCCGCACCACGGCCCGTCGGCGCGGCGACACCTTCGTGCTGAACGGGTCCAAGATGTTCATCACCAATGGCGTGCTGGCCGATCTTTACTGTGTCGCGGCCAAGACCGGGCCCGAGGACATGCCGGGCAAGAACGTCACGATGTTCCTGGTCGAAAAGGGAACCCAAGGGCTGAAGGTCGCGACGCAGCTGGACAAGCATGGTTGGCGGTCGTCCGACACGGCGGAACTGGTCTTCGAGGACTGCGAGGTGCCTGCGGCCAACATTCTGGGCGAAGAGGGTCGCGGGTTCTATGCGATCATGCGCAACTTCCAAAACGAGCGGCTGGTGATCGGCGCCATGGCGATGGGAGAGGCGCAGGCGGCGCTGGATCTGACGCTGGAACATGTGAAGACCCGCCAGGCCTTTGGCGCGCCACTCTGGCAGAAACAGGCGATCCGGCAGCGCATGGCAATGCTTTCGGCGCGTGTCGCGGCGGCGCGGCAGTTCATCTATGCGGTGGCGAAGCGGGACGCCGACGGCGAGGACGTGGTGCGCGAGGTTTCGATGATCAAGGCGCTGTGCGGCGAGCTGGTGAACGAAGTGGTCTACGACTGCCAGCAATTCCACGGCGGCTCGGGCCTGATGCGCGGCATGGCCATCGAACGCATGGCGCGGGACGTCCGCGTGCAGGCGGTGGGCGGCGGCGCAACCGAAGTGATGCTGGAGGAAGTGGCCAAGCGGCTTTAGTCGGGCCGTCCCATCAGGCGGTCAATGGGCGCGAAATCGTCGCTCAGTACCAGGCCCGAGGCTTGCGCGACCGCGTTTACCCAGCGATCGGACATGGCGCCGAATGTCTCGGTATCAGGCGCGGCGACGGTGATTGTCGGGGCGGCGGTCGGGTGATCCCCGGCCACCAGCACAAAGACCAGCCGCGCGCCGGGCTCGGGCCGGGCGGCGCGGGTCCAGACCTCTACCACGGGAAATACCTCGCGCAGAGTCGCGATCAGCGCGCCGAGCGCGTGCAGGCGGTCTTCGTAATCGATGACGTTCATCAGATAGCTGCCGCCGGGAGTGAGGCGGTCTTTTACCAGAGAGAAGAACTCGCGCGTGACCAGATGCGAGGGCACCGCCACATCGGTGAAGGCGTCGCCGATCACGATGTCAAAGTGTGCCTCCGGCCGGGTAAGCAGCGCGCGCCGGGCGTCCTCGTGCAATACCGTGGCGGTCCCCGGATCGAACCAGAAGTCGCGCGCGGCGATCTCGGTCACCTCGGGGTCGATTTCGGCCACGGTGACCGGACCGGTGCCCCGCATGGCAAAGGCGCGCGGCACCGAATAGGATCCGCCACCGATGAAAAAGCTGGAAAAGGGCTGCGGTGCGCGCAGCCGCGCCAGTGCGTCCAGCATCGCCGCATGTTCGGTGAACATCGCCGTCGGCTGGCTTTGCGCGCTGATGCCGTGGCCCAGGTGGTCGATCACCATCAGCCGCACCGGATTGGCGGGATCGGCGGAGATATCGACGGTGCGGATGCAGAAGTAGCGGCTTTCGCGTGTGCAGGGCGACTGAGTCAGAAGCGCAACCGCAGTCAGCGCGAGCGTCGCGCCACCGGCCCAGAAAAGCCCGCGCGCCCGGGCGAGCCACAGGCAGATTACCGCGGCGCCGCCATAGGTGAGCGTCACCGCCGCCAGCGTCCATGCGGTGCCAAGCCAGGAGATGAACAGGAAGCCGGCAAGCAGGGTTCCGGCGATGGCGCCCAGTGCGCCGGCCGCGAAAATCGCACCCAGGGCCCGGCCGGCGCGCGCCGGATCGTCCGCGGCGAGCCTGGCCAACACGGGTGCGGGGACGCCGGCAAAGAAGGAGGGCAGGAAGAAGACCAGCGACGCCAGTGCGGCGATTCCCCAGACCGGATGGCCGACACCTGCCAGAACGGGGCCGGCGATGGCGGCCAGTAGCGCGGCAGAGACTGAGGTCGTGGCCGCCCCGCCCAGCAGGGCCGCACCGGTGGCCGACAGGGCGCGATGGGCTGGACGGTCCGCCAGCAGGCCGCCCCACCAGTGCCCGGCGCTGAAGCCTGCCAGAACCACCGCGATCACGCTGGTCCATGTGTAAAGCGACATGCCGACATGGGGCGCGAGCATCCGGCCGGCCACGATCTCGACTACCAGCGACGCCGCCGACACGGTCGTTTGCAGGACCAGCAGCAGCCAGAGCGGGACGGGACGTGACATCATGCGCCTCTCCTTCGGGGCCCGCGCATTTGGCACGGCTTTCCCGACCCGGCCAAGCGGAATCGGCCTGCGCATTTCCGATTGCGGCGGTGCCGCCTTTATCCTATACGCGCCGTCACCGGCACCCGTAGCTCAGCTGGATAGAGCGCTGCCCTCCGAAGGCAGAGGTCACAGGTTCGAATCCTGTCGGGTGCGCCATTAACCATTTGATTTTACTCCATAGTTTGATGTGTGGATCCGGGCTTTTCGTCTTGGCCCGGCCTTTGGTCCGGATATGGTCCGGTTATTTCCTGTTCAGCGCCCTCACTGCTGATTCCTGGTGCTTCGGTGAGTGGTGGCCGTAGACCCTTTCGATCGTCTCGGCCGAGGTGGAGAAAAGCCCCGCGGCATCCCATATCTCCGCGCCGCGCTGGAGCGCCCATGTGATCGATGTGTGCTTCAGCACATGCGGGGTAATCGGCTTTCTGGCGCCACCGGTGATCTGAGTCAGGTCCAGCTCAATTTCCTTCTTCGCGGCCAGCTCGGCCGCCAGCTCGACAGCTCGGACCCACCCTTTCCGGATGTCGCCAACGCGGTTGCCCGCATCATCCTGCACCACAAAGCGTCGCCCGCGCCGCGCCTGGCGCTGAACGTGGGCGAGATACTTCGCCGGCAGACGCGCGGGGCGCTGGCGCTTCTTTGTCTCGCGCTTGTCGGCCGGGCGGCGGTAGAGAACGCCCTGGCGAGTGTCGATGTAGCCCCCCGTGACGCTCGGCTGATCGATCTGCAGCCCGAGGATCGTGGCCTTGCGGCTGCCGGTGTAGACGCCGCACAGAATGAAGTCGGCCAGGTGACGACCATCCTTGCGCAGCTGCCGGGCGGCGCGGAGCAGCCATGCCACTTCCTGCCGGGTCAGCCAGCGGTCCACCGGCGGCGATTCCTGCGGGCGCCAGACCTCTGGCGCTGCCGTCAGGTAGCTTTCCCTGGCGCAATGCCGTAGTGCCGCCTGCAGCACGCCCAGCTCGCGCCGGACGGTCGAGGCCGACACACCTCGCCATGTGACGTATTCGCGGCATCGGGAGGCCTTCACTTCGGACACGGCATCGTTGCCCCAGAAGCCGGCCAGTGCATCGATCGCGTAGCCGACCCGGTCCGGAGCGGCAAATCCAACCGCTTTCTCGTCGGCGTAGAGCGCGAGGACCTGACCGACAGTCAGTTCTTCTGGCGGAACGGGACCACTCTTGAGCCTTTTGCTGGCGAGGTAGACCTCGAGTGCGGCTTCTGCTTCAGCTTCCTGGCCGCGCCCGAAGCCAGTTGAAATCCGGAGATCGCCGGCGTCGCGGATTTCCCAGACGCCGCGGCCGGCGCGCCAGTGGAGACGGGGGCCTTTGTTTCGACGCGGCATAGGTCGAGCAGCTCCTTGATGTCGTCGGGGTGCAGGCGCACGGCCCGCCCGATCCGGATGGTCTTGCCGTGTCGGTCCGCGGCGTTGCGCAGCGATTCTACGGGCACGCCGAGCATTTCGGCAGCGGCCTCGATCCGCAAGAGTTCTTTGACCTCAGCCATTTCCGGCTCTTTCCTCCTGCTTTGCGCGAAGAATTCTGGCCAGCTGGCGGCGATCGATCTCCACCGCGCCGGCAGCGACGGCCAGGCGGCGCTTGCTCATGGCAATGTCGAAGTGTTCATGAGCGGTGCCGGCCTTCTGGATCCAGCGGCTGGCCACGCCGATCCTGTCGGCCATCTCCAGCAGCTCAGCCGTGGTGTCGGCCACCATGTGGCACATCTTCATTCGGCCGAACGGGGCCTGCATGTCGTCGACGTAGACGGTCATTCCTGCACTCGCTTTCCTGCTCTGGCGAGAACAGCTCGGACCCAGCCGCCGCAATAGCCTGGTCGCTCGTGGCAAAGGAACTGGCGGCGGTCTCTAACGGACACTTCGAAGTCACGCCGGGTGTGCAGGCATTGGCTGGCCTCGGTGCCTTTCGTCGCGGCGCATCCGCCGCAGACCGGGGGCAGGGTGGCCGGGTTCATTCTGGAAAGCCGGCGCAGCTGCTGTCGGCTAAGCTGCGGTTGCTGCTGGTGTGGCGCGTAGCTGAGGCAAGTGACGCCACCACCGGGATCGCTGGTCCATCCGCCTTCTGGCCATGAACCGCCTGCCGTGTGTTCTATCATCGCGTCAACGATGGGGCAGTTGAGGTGATGGGCGCAGTGGCCGCAGAGCATTTCCCATGTATCCCGCCACTCTTCCTCGTTTGTCGGGCAATAGGGTTCGCGCTGGCTCGTTTGGTTCATGGCTGCTGCCTCGACCTGTCGCGTAGTGTCGTTCGGTCCGGACTGTTTTGGCACGGGCACAATTCGTCGGAGCCCCGGCACGGGCAGCGTGAGGCCTGCGCCCTGAGCTCGGAATAATTCAGGACAGCATCGACCTCGAAATGAGCTCGCCCGGCTTCCTCTCGGATCAGCTGCCGCATTGCCTCTGCGCCTGACGCGCCCCTGGTCATGACGATCTCATAGAACAGGCGGTAGTCCGACTCGGAGAGCTGGACTGTGAACGTCCCGCCGATCTTCGATGGCGGGCTCAGTCGGGGCGTGGCGCGGCGGTCTTTCATGCCGGCATCCCGTCATGCAGAGCCCCGTCGAGCAGCCGGCCTGCGGTCTTCTTTCCCGCCATCAATAGCGGCTGCCACTCTTGCGAAATTTCGCGGCTTAGCCTTTGGCGCTGGTGCTCTTGATGCGAAGCTCGATAACCGTCGAGCCGCATCAAGCCTTCGAAAGTTGCGGGGTTTCGATCGGGGGCGGGAAACCATCGCCCCCACTGCTTGAAGAAGAACGGCACGCCGGCGGCCGCGCACTGGTCGCGGAGGGAGCGCGCCCAATCCGGGTGCATCGGCCGCGCACCGGGCCCGCTCTCGCCGCCGCAGATGATCCAGTCGAGCTTTTCAGTGCGGTAGTAGTCATCTGCCATCTCTGGGTCTGTCGGATCGCAGGCGATGCCGCGCAAGGCTGAGATGTCGTGCCCGCGCGCATCGGTGATCAATAGGTTGACCGGTCCCAGCATCGGCTCGACGCTCGCGAACCGCACCGCTGCCGGGGTTGCCAGCAGATCAGGGATTCTCTGGTCGGCGCGCGCCTGGTCCTCGACGCTGACCCCAAGCCAGACGTTGGGGAGAGGCAGCTTCACCAGGCTATCGCGAAGGAGCGGTAAATCGCCCAGCAGCGCCCCTGCCTTGCGGCTAGCCTCGATGATGTCACGGCACCTGTCCTCATCGCCATGAATGTCGTTCATGTAGGCCCTCATCCGATCTGCCCGCTTGGTCAGCACCTGAAACGTGTGCTGTGACGCCAGCGCCATGACGGCGAAAACCTGGTCGATCCACTCGTCTGGCACGCCCTCGGCGAAGAGGTCACCATGCGCGCAGACGAATATCCGGCGCGGGCGCTTCCAGCGCAGCGGCTGATCGATCCACTTCTCGTTGAAACGCACCTCTCCCGTCCACACCGGTCCTGACCGGCTGTCACGGGTCAGCCCGGCCCGCGATGGGTGGTGCTGCAGGCGGGTGCCGGCCAGCTTCATCGCGTAGCAGTTCGTGCAGCCTGGCGTGACTACCCGGCACCCGGTGACCGGTTGCCATGTCGCGTCGGTCCAGCCGATTTCGGTCTTGTCAGCCATTGGAAACTCCTGCTCTTGCTGTCGCCTTCGGGCGGCGTATGTTCACGACATGTTCCGCTATAAGCCGGGCTACGCCATGCGCCTCGCCCTCATGAAAGACGACATGGTCTGGATTTACTGCGCGTGCGGTTACAGCGCGCCGGTCTACGTGCGGGATGTCCTGGTGGCACATCCGCATCTGGAGACCTTGTGCGACCTGTTGGTGCGGACGCGCTGCACGGCCTGCGGCGTGAAGGCGGCGGTGCAGGGCGTGACCTGCAGCTGGGTCGGCCGGCACGGGTAGGGGGAATGTGGGGCGGCTAAGCATCGGCCGTCTCCCTCTCTGGTGCAGCTGCTGAGGCCAGGTGCCCGCAATTCGCGCCAACCAGCGCCGCTGCCACGTCCGGGCAAACGCTGTTCCCGCAGCATGAAATCTGGACGTGCTTCGGAAATTCCTGGAACGACCAGTCGCCGCCGCGCTCATCCCAGACGCCTTCGATCACATAGTCGGCAGGGAAACCCTGCGCGTTGAACAGCTCGCGCGGTGTGAGCATGCGCATCCCGATGTCGACCACGACGAAGGTGTCGCCCTCAACCTCGGCAGTCACGAATTCCCGGTCATCCCACTCGCCATGGGCGCGCAGGAAGTCGGCCACCTGGCGCGCCCGATCTGCCTGGTCTGGGGTGAACGGTGGCGCGGCGGTGGCGATCTGCACATGGCCGAACCGGTCCTGCACGGTGACAGTGTGCAGCGGCTCATCGACTCGAGACCCGCATCCCTGGCCGTAGTATTTCGCGAAGAAGGCGGCGACCGGTGTCTGATGGCTGCCGGTCTGGGCGACGGTGCTGAGGGGATCACGGGCGTCGTGCCCGGTGACGCCGGTGTTGTGCTGCGCGAGGAAGACGGCCGCAGCTGCATGCTTGACGCCGCCGGCGACAACCGTGCCAAGGGGCGCAAAGGGGTCGAGGCTGCGCGCGGCCTGGCCGTGCCGCTCGCCGTATCCTGTCTGGACCAGCAGCGGCGCGATCAGCGACGAATGTCCGCCGCCTGCCAAGATGGTCGGGTGCGGCGCATCAGCTGGACCGGCGCGTCTATCGGTGCCTTTGAGGCTCATCAGGCTCGGCGCGATCATCCCCAACGGCATCGCCCCGCCCGGTTTCTTGATCCAGCTGTTTGCCGTGATCGTCGCCAGAGGCTCGCGGAGGTCCTGCCCGGTCGCGCCGCCGTTGAACCTGGTGATCGATGGGGCAAGCGTTGCGGTTGCGATGCACGCATCGGCCTTGGCCGTCACCGTGGCAAACGGTTCGTCTCCGCCGCGCGGCCTGCTCTGGCCTGCGCGGCCGCCGCAGCCGACAATTGTCGGGACGACGACCGCCTTCTCGCCGCGATTGGCGCAGGTGATCGTCCGCAGCGGCGCGTCCGGATCTTCGAGGCGCGCGCCGTGGGTCAGGTTGACGACGAACGGGTTGGTCTCACGCAGCACGTAGCGTCCCATCCCGCGCGCGATCCGGGCGAGCGTGTTGTCGGCCAGCGGGCGAACTGACCTCAGCTGATGCTTCGCAAGGATTTCGGCGCTCGAGTCGAAGATCGAAGGGCAGGGGAGCGACCAGTCGATGCACTCGGCCGCTGTGCGCCACGGCTGGAGCTTGCCGCGCTGCACGGCCGGGCTGTTTGGATCGCCATGCGTCGGCTTCGGCCAGACGATAGGTCGACCGTCGCGGCGCGCGACCATGAAGAACCGCTTGCGGATCGTCGCCGCACCATAGTCGCAGCCGCGCAGCTCGCGGAACTGAACGCGGTATCCGACCTTGCGCAGGCGCTTGATCCACAACTCAAAGGTCTGCCCCTGAAATTCCTTGATCGGCTGGCCGTCTTCGCCGACCGGGCCCCACGTGCGGAATTCCTCGACGTTTTCCATGCAGATGACGTCGGGCTTCACCTTCTCGGCCCAATCGACCACGACCCACGCGAGGTCCCGGATATTCCGGTCCTTCGGCGCGCCGCCCTTGGCCTTGGAGAAGTGTTTGCAGTCCGGCGAGGCCCAGAGCAGCCCGACATGCCGTCCGCCGGCGACCTCGTAGGGGTCGACCTCCCAGATATTCGAATCGAGGTGCAGTGTGTCCGGATGGTTCGCGGCATGCAGGGCCAGCGCTGCGGCGTTATGGTTGATCGCCACATCGGGGCTGCGGCCGAGAGCCATCTCGATCCCGGTGCTGGCACCGCCGCCGCCAGCGAAGCTGTCGATGATCAGGGGCAGGGAGGTCACTGACCATCACCTTTCGCCGGCAGCAACAGGCGCGCAGGAGCGGGCCCGGTGATCGTGATCTTGTAACCGCCCTTTCGGCTCTCGCCGCGCCTGACCTCGGCCTTGACGCCTGGCAGCGGCTTGCCGTCTTCGCCCATGGCACCGACAGCGGTCAGCACCTCGTCGGCGATCCGCTTTCGTAGTTCGTCCTCGGTGATCTCGGCAAAGAAGCTGATCGTGTTGGGGCGAATGAGGGTCATGATTTACCCCCGATCTCTGTCTTGACCTTCTGAACGGCCAGGACGAACGCCAACGCAGCCTTTGCGAGGTCGACCTGCTGCCGCAGACTGTCACTGTGAATGGCCTTCCCATACAGAGTCGGATCGGTGATATGCAGATGGTTGTGCATTGACCGCTCGGCGTCGATGAGCTTCCTGAGGTGGTCAGCTTGCGGGGTCAGCACCTGAGCGGCAAAGCCGATGGCATCCATGGCCATCTTATGTTCCACGTCGCTCATGCCGCCCCCATCATGCGCGTATGGGTCAGATGGGCCGCGGCTGCGATGCGCCTGAAAGCTGCCTCCAGCGCCGCGTCTGTGTCTTCGCCGCGCAGGGAATGCGCGATCGCTTCGAGATAGTCGGCCGTGGCGTCGGCATCGTAGGCTTCGAGGAAGTTGACAGACTTGCCGACCAGCGCTGCCAGCGTCGCGTGGGTTTCGAGGCCAAAGCTGCCGCGCGCTGCGCGGGTGGCGGTGCAGACCGTGCCTATGATGAACTCGCGCTGTGCCGCGATCAGCGCCGGCGGCGTGTCGTCCTTCTCGAAGACCTTGAACATTGTCGGGTGTTCCTTCTGGGGTTGGGTCCCCTCGCCGCCCCGGCAGGGTATGGGCGACATGCCCGCGGCGAGGGGCGCGCGACACCGCGTCGCGCATCCGGGGGTTACGTGGTTCGGCGTGCCTCGGGCTCGCCGATGAACAGCGGGAGACCGGTTTCTTCGGACGCCTTCTGTGCCGCCTCGTCGCAGGCGGTCTCGAAGGCGGTTTCGGCGTCATAGAGGTTCAAGATGAACTTCAGCTCGGCGCCGGACTTGCGGTAGCTGAAGCGCAAGGGCAGCCGGTAGAGATCGCCGCCCTGGAAGATCGGGATGGCGATCAGGAACAGGTTCGGAATGCTGAGCGGCCGGCCGGCGGCGTCCTGATGCTCGGCGGTGAACTGAAAGCGGGACGCGCCACTGTCCGGATCCCGCGAAACTTCCAGCGAGCTGTTCTCGTGGACCTGGAATTGCCGTCCCAGCTCGATCAGCTGACGCACCTGGCCGAACCGGCCCATGATCTTGGCGGCGACCGCGATCAGCCGTTTTTCCCATTCCTCGGTCGGCTTCACCTTGTCCTGCTGCAGGAGGGCGGGCGTCGGGTCGATCAGGTCTTTGGCGTTAGCCTCGATGAACTCGCAAAAGCGGTCCTTCGTGATCGCCTCCTTCGTGATCGCCTGCCAGGCTTTCCATTCGCGCGACAGCGGGAAGTCATAGCGGCCGACATGATCCAGATGCCGGGCGGTGGCGTCGGGGCCGGTTTCGCTGGCGCCACCTTCGGCGTGATAGTTAGCGATGCAGGTCAGGCTCGGGTTGGCCGGATCGGGGTTGGCGTAGATGACGCTGCTCGCGCTCTTGAACCGGTTCGCCCAATCGATGAGGCTCTCCAGCGTCTTGTGCTTCGCAGTTCCAGTGCGCCGATGCGGCTTGAACAACTGCTCGGCCGCGCGGAGCTTGTCGGTGAAGTCCTGGACTGTCCGGCCCTGAGGTATCGAGGCCAGCATCAGAAGCGCTTCATTCTCACCGACTGCGGGAACGGCCCGCAGCTCTACATCGCCCATGGTTTTCATCACATCGCGCATCGTCTGCGCGACGTTCTCGGGTGTCTGCTCGTGGTCGTTCATTTGGGGTTTTCCCTCTTGAGGTTGCGGTTTGGTTACTCGGATGCGGGGCGCACCGCGCGCTCGGGCGCGGTCGCATCGCGGATGGTCATTCGCGTGAGCATGGGCGAGTGCAGGGTCAGCTGGCCGTCTTCGCCCACGTAGGCGACGCCTGCCGCCGGCGGCACCTTCGGACGCTTGACCTCGTATTCGCCGCTGATGGTGACATCGCCCGACTTGTTCAGCTGGTAGCTGAGCTTGAGGGTCAGCGAGCCCTTGGGTTTGCCGCCGTGATCGGCGCGAAAGTCCAGAAGCGTGGTCTGCAGGGAGGCATTTGCCGTCATCACCTCCGTCAGGAAGTTTCCGCCATCGAGCAGCGCGACCAGCTGGTCGAGTGATCGAATTTCAAAGGGGGCATCGTTGGCCATCGGTTGTCCTTTCAGGGATTGGTTGCTGCTGGGTGCCCGCGGCCCCCTGCGCCCGCGCCGCCGGTCTTTCGTGAGTGGTGGCATGCGGCGCTGGCGGGGCGGCGCGCGGGACGCCGAACGGGGTGGCGGTCATGATGCCCGCTCCAGCCAGAACACCAGCGGCAGGGCGATCATCAGTCCCGCCGTGACGATCCACACTGGCGCGTGCCAGCGGCGGGCGGGGGCGGTGAAGCCGTAGTCTCGTGCATCCTCGGCGTCGGACATGGCCTGACGGATGCCGAAGGCCGAGGCCGCGACGGCCAGCGAGGTCACCACAACCATGGTGATCTGAGCGTCTGTCATGCTGCCACCTCTTCTTCCGCGGCAATGGCCATGCGGGTGGCGGCCTTGGTCCATTCCGCGATGGCCTCGACCTCGGTTGTGCCGTCGCCAGTGACGCCCAGCACGGTGAAGTTGGGGAAGGTCAGCCCGCCATCGGTGTTGTCGCGCAGCGGTGTCGTGGTGCCGCCGTAGAGGACGATGGCGGCGCGCATGATCTCGATGCGGACACTGGTCGGCGCCAGTTCCAGCGCGGCGGCGAGCTCGGCGCGCTGGCGGTTCATGTGCGAGGACAGGGGGAGGTTCATCCTTGCCGCCTCTCGGGTTTTTCTGAGCGGCGCAGAAGCGACTGCGCGTGGGCCATGTCCTTTTCGAGGTCTTCGAGGCGCTGGAACACGTTGAGGACATCGCCCTCCAAACGTTCGATCCGATAGCGCTTCTTTGCCGTCTCTGGGCTGTAATTGGACGCGCCCATCCGTATCCGGATCGGCTTCTGCTTGACCACCACGGGCCCGGCGTCGGGCTGGGGGAGTGTGTGGGCCTCGACGTCCTCGACAAGGCGGTGAAACTTCTCGGCGTAGCGGTCGGCCTCGACCGCCGCCCGGTCGGCTTCCAGCCCAGCTATGCCGGCCTCGGTTCCGGCCAAGCTCGCCTCGGCGGCAGTGAGGGCGTCTCCGGCAGCCGAGGACACGTGCATCTCGCCGATATCCTTGACCCAGCTGTCCAGCGCCGAAACGCGGCCGCGCGCCGCCGCGATGCCACTCTCCAGCCGGGCAAGGCGCTCGCGCAGGCGCTGCGGCGAGTTGGGCCAGATTGTTCCGGGATCCTTGGGGGCGCTCATGTCCGCGCACCGGGGCAGCGCAGTGTGCGGCGCTCGGGCCAGCCGATGCTGGTGGCGTGGGCGCGGATGCGGTCCGAAAGGTCAGGGCGCGCGATCAGGTGCGCGGCCGGGCCTGCTGTCTCTGGGTTGAGCGTCCGGCCTCGGGCTGCGAGCAGGATGCCCCAGGCGGTGGCATAGAGCCATGGTCTGTCGGAGTAGTGGGCCGGGTTGGCGGCGATGAACTGGGCGGTGGTGGGCGTTCGGTCGGCCAAGGGTGCCTCCATCGGGTTGCGATCGAGGTATCAGGTAGTCCAAATAATCTGGACAGTCAAACCAAAAATACAGAAAAAATGGACTTCGCCTAGAAGCGCGGCTATCTCTACTTAACGCCAGGCGATTCGCGCGTCTCAACTGGCCGCCACCCGCGGTTCTCGTAATGACGGATCACAATGGTGCGGTTCCATAGTGGCAAAATAACGAACAGTCCGTTCAAGGTTAGCATGCTAATAATTGACCAACCCCAGAGTCCCTTGCAGGCATAGTAAATAAATCCAAAGAGGAGGGCCCAAAGGCGGTGAAAACGTCCAAGCACCCGGCGCCTCACCATAGAAGTTGAATGCTCCATTATCATCTGTTCACCATCGTAATGTTGGGCAGTGTTCTTCGACTGGCTGACCGCGCGTCGCACTGTGGGGGTCGATGTGCCGTAGGTCAAAGGTAGAAAGTGTGGGAGGGAGACTAAAGTGCGGATGGGGGTTTATATATGGATTGCCAGAGCGGCGATTAAACTCAAGGTCAATTTGAACTGGATTTTCGATCCCATTCATTGTTTGCGACTTCTAAGGCGGGGAAAAGCCTCTCCTGCAAATCGCCAGGAAGTTGAGCAAAATCGCCATTAATTAAGAAATTGAAGTCGATCCTGTAGGATCGATACAGGTGCTTCATCACATCCCTGTTTGGGTAGGTCAGTCCGTTCTCGGCATTGCTGTAGACGGTCTTGGATACGCCCACTTCCCGTGCGAGCTGCTGTGCCTGTTTTCCGGTCACCGCTCGCGCAGCTCGTAAGCGGATGGCGCATGCCGCCAAACCGGTGTCGTCTTTGTGTGCGAGTCTCTGTTTGGTCTGGAAGTCCATTCGCTACTTATAGCCTGCGTCCAGATAACTTGAACTCAGTGCGATCTGTATCTTGCAAATCCAGTTTATCTGGACTAGCAAGGTGTCGCCATGAACGAGAAAACTCACAAAGAAGCTGTCGCCGCCATCTGCGAGCAACTTGGTCGCAAGAGGATATCCGAGCGCATCGGGGTGGGTAAAACCGCCGTCGGCAACGCCGTGAGCGATGGTCTGTTTCCGGCTCGATGGTGGCGCGAAATCAAAGAGATGTGCGACGAGCAGGGGTTGGAGTGCCCCGTCGACCTCTTCAACTTTATCAGCATCGACAAGGCGGAAGCGTCGTCTCGAAAGAGCGAGGCCGCTTGATGTCCCTGCCATGTCTTCCACTCCTTTCCATTCCGTCCGCTTCCCCCCGGTTCGCGCGACGGAACAGGGCGGGCGCCCCTCGTATCCTCCAAGGGGTGGCCCGCCCGACACTCGTTAACAACACAACCGTCATGCCGGGACCATGGGTGCAAGTCCCTGACCCGGCAAGCGAAATGGCAAGCGGGGTTTTCACATGAGACCGACTCGCGCAGGAACAATACAGGATGCGGTGGCGCGGTGCTATCGGGCGGCAGGCGGGGTCGAAGCTGTCGCAGAGCAGCTCGGCCTCGCCAACAGCACCGTCTCCTACGGCACCGAGATCAATGAGGCGCGGCCCGGCGGGATCGGGGTCAACCACCTCGCCCGGCTGGCGATGACCGATCCGGACTGCGCGCTGCCGCTGGCCGAGTTCTTCGCGGCGCTGGCCGGCGGGGTCTATCAGCCGGTCGGCGGTGTGGCCGAGGTGATCAGCCTGTTTTCCGGCTGCGGCCTGATGGCGAAGGAATGCGGCGAGGCGCAGGCGGCGACGATCCTGGCCGCGACGACACAGCGGCCGAAGGATATTGCGGAGGCCGAGCGCGAGATCGAGGAGGCCATTGCCGCCCTGACGAAATCCCGCGCGGTTCTGACCTCGCTGCAGAGCGGGGCGGCGTGATGGCCACCCGATCGATATACTGCCTCGACCCGTGCGTCCGTACGCGCACGGGCGGGAACCTCGGGCGCGGTGGTCCATCGCCGCGCCCCTTTTCCAACGTCCGCGCGGGGGCATCACCTGATGCCGCGGGTAGCCGTGACCGGGGGGCGCGCGGTCGCGCAGGATGTCGCCCCTACCTCCCTGTCACCTCCGGGCGCGGGTTTGTCCCGCGCCCGCTTTTCTGGAGGGTGAGCCGTGGTTGACCGACCAATTCAACTCGGCGAAATTCGCCCGAATCGCGATCCGGATTTCATAATCGGCACGGCCGAGAGTCCCTACCTGCTGCGCTGGTTTCTGATCCCCCGCAATCCCGTCTTCAACGTCTACTATCACCGCTTCCTTAGGGATGACGACGATCGGGCGCTGCACGATCATCCTTGGCCCAGCTTCTCGATCATGACCGCTGGACAGATGCGGGAGGTGACGGCGGAAGGCTCTAGGATGATCACCGCCGGCGATTGCATCTACCGAGGGCCGGACTTCGCGCATCGCATCGAGCTGATCGATGGTGCGCCCGCCGAGACGCTGTTCATCACTGGCCCGCACGTCCGCGAATGGGGCTTCCACTGCCCGAAGGGCTGGGTGCACTGGAAGGATTTCGTCGGCGCCAATCCCGGCGAAATCGGACGCGGATGTGGGGAGGGTGCGGCATGACCGTGATCGTTCCCAACGACCTTTCGCATCAAGAGTTGCCGGGCGAGCTCGCGAAAGCGTTGCGCCTGGCGGCAGTGACGGGTCCTGAAGACAGCTACATCAGCGTCAATATCTGCCTTCCCGTGCCTGTCGCCCGCGAAATCGCGCGCCGGATCGATTACGCGGTGCGGCGCGCGCCGGTGCAGGAGCCGTCAAGCGGCAAGCCAACGGGCGCCACGGTGTCGTGGCGCTGGCAGGCGGTCGTCTTCGCTGCGCCCTGGGTGGGGTTCTTCCTCGCTATCCTGCTGGGGAGACTGTCGTGATGGGCGCGGCCGCTCTCGACCCGCAGGTTGCGCTGCGCGACCGGATGATCGCCGATGCGGAGCTGATCAGGCGCCGCTGGGACAAGGCGCAGATGGTCGACGGCAAGCCGCCCCGGCACATGCGCCAGAAGGCGCCCGAGACGGTCGCGAACCTCGCGCCCTATCTCTCGCTTCTGCGCAAGGGCGTCAAACGGGGCGACATCACCCGCCAGCTGCAGATCACCGACAGTCAGGCCGCGCGCCTGCGCTATGTGCTGCGCCGGAACGGGCTGATCTGATGGCTGGAGCGATGCATCCAGACCCGCAGGTTGCGCTGCGCGACCGGATGGTCGCCGATGCCGATCTGGTGAAGCGCCGGTGGCGTCGCGCGGATATGGTTGACCTCTCGACACGGACAGGTCCCCCGCGCACGGCCGAGACCGTCAACAATCTCGCCCGTTTTGTTGAGATGCACCGAAATGGCTGCACCTCTGGCGCCATCGCCGCTCGGCTGAACCTGACGGACAACCAGGTCCAGCACCTGCGCGTGCTGGCTCGTCGGGATGGGCTGATCTGATGGCCCAGAACCGGTCCAGCGCCGTGATGCAGCAGCGGGCCGAGGCGCACGACAGCCTCGACGACTTCCCGACGCCGCCCTGGGCGACGCGGGCGCTCTGCGAGTTCCTGGTGAAGCAGGGGCAGCCGTTGCACCTGCAGGAGGTCTGGGAGCCGGCGTGCAATCGGGGGCACATGGTGCTGCCGCTGGGCGAGTATTTCGACCGCGTGCATGCCAGTGATGTGCATGACTATGGCTTTCACGGGCAGACGCTGGTTTCAGACTTTCTGGTCGATTGGTCGCAGGATGCTCCGGACGTCGATTGGGTCATCACCAATCCGCCTTTCAAGATGGGTGCCGATTTCATCCAGCAGGGCCTGCGCTATGCCCGGCGCGGCGTGGCCATGTTCGTGCGCTCGGCCTTTGTCGAGGGGGCGGACCGCTATCGCACCCTGTTCCGCGATCGACCGGAGGCCTTTACCCTGCCTTTTGTCGAGCGCGTGGTGATCTGGAAAGGGGTTCTGCTCGATCCGGACGTGCCGGTCTGGCACGCGCCGAAGGGCGACAAGCCGGGCGAGATGAAGAAGCCCGCCAGCGCGACCGCCTATTCCTGGCTGATCTGGCAGAGCGGGAGGAACGCGCCGACCGAACAGCATCGCATTCCGCCTTGCCGGCGGGCCCTGACCCGCCCGGGGGACTATCCGCCAGTTCCGGAGCATCTTCGTGCACCAGTGCCGCCGGCCGGCGGATTGCTCGATTTGGCGGAGTCCGCGTCATGACGTTCCGCGAGATCGATGTGCGCGAATGCGATCCGGTTGCCCGCCCACGTCCTGGCGCGGCGCCTGAACTTGTCTGGCTGCGCATCGAGTCGCTGCTGATCGATGAAGACTATCAGCGTCCGCTGGGGCCGAAGAACTGGAAGGCCATCCGGCGCATCGCATCGGCGTTCGAATGGCCCCGGTTCACTCCGGTCATCGCCGCCCGTCTGAGCGACAAGCGCTATGCGATCATCGATGGTCAGCACCGCGCCCATGCGGCGGCGCTGGCGGGGATATCGGCGATCCCGGCGATGGTTGTCGAGGCTGACCCCTCGGGTCAGGCGGCAGCCTTTGCGGCAATCAATCGAGACCGGACGGTTGTGTCTGGCTATCACCTTCTGAAGGCAGCGCTTGCGGCCGGCGACGCCGATGCCCTGACAGCGGATCGGGCAGTCACCGAGGCGGGCTGCCGGCTGATGACGTATGTGGTGTCATCCGTGCACCGCGCGCCGCGACAGGTGTTTTCGATCGCGCTTGTCCTGTCGCATGTCCGCGCCGGTCGATCCCGGGTCGTTACTGAAGGCCTGCGCGCCATCACTCAGTCGCCGCTGGTCAACCAGGTGGACGCCTATCGGGACAATGTGCTGGATCCGTGGTTTGCCACCTTGGCCGCGCGGCCCGAACTGGATGCAGCGGCGTTCTGCGCCGATCACGATCTGACCGCCCTTTGCACCCGTCTTGACGCGCTGCGCGAGGAAGCAGGGCGCAGGCGGGACAGCGGGCGAAAGCTTGCCCTTCTGAACCTCGATCGCGCCATAGCGGCCTGGGGCGGACCGCGCGTGCGCCCGGAACCGGTATCGCGGCCAGTCCTCGCGCAATCCGAGAGGCGGGAGGCGATCCGTCCCGCGCCCGAGGTGCAGAAAGAGGCGCCGCCGAAGGCTCCGCCAGCGGTCCGGCCCGAGCATTGGACCGAAGATCGCGATGCACTGCTGATTGCGGAAGGCGGAACCCACGCGGGCCGCGCCAGCCTGGCCGAGGGCTGGGGCATGTCGACCGCTCAGGTGACGGCTCGCTGGCACAAGGTGAGGGCCAGAGCATGAGCGCACCAACGCACATACGTCTCGTGCGGGACGACGAACCATTGCCGGCATATCCGGACGAGCTGCTCGACGCGCACGCGGCTGCCGACTATTTCACGGCCTTCTGGCACGACCGGTATCTCAACAGCAAACTGCACCTGAGCGCCGACCTGGACGTGCAGGGCGCGGCGCTGAACCTCTTCTTCATCGCCCGCAAACAGCTTCCGATGGGGAGCCTGCCGAACGATCACACAATGCTGGCAAAGCTGCTGCGGATCGACATCGCGCTGTGGCACCAGCTGATGGGGCGGACCATCACCCCGCTGCACAACTGGCGGCCCTATCGCGCCGGCGGGGTCGTGGTGCTGGGTCACCCGGTCGTCGTCGAGGTTGCGCTGGATGCGGTCAAACGACGCGAGGCGCGCGAGGTAGAGCGCAACGACAAGGCAACCTCCATGCGGTTGAAGCGGCTGGGTGAGCTGATGGTCGAGATCGGGTGTCATGCGAAAATGGCGCAGGATCGGGTGTTGTTGGAGCGTCTCGACGGATGGCTTTTGGAGCGCCACCGCGGTCAGCGGCGCATGCCTGGATTTGAGGTCTCACTTAAGGCCGCGCTGCGCCACGCGGAGACGGTTGGTTGGTTCAATAAGCAGCGATAACCCGCTGTTTTCACGAGCGTAAAATCTGTGAAGTAACAAAACGGAACTGTTCCGTAACAGTTCGGAACAGTTTCACCACAAAACGGGAACTGTTCCGCCTAAAGAATAGGAAAGAATAGGAAAAAATAGAAAAACCACAGATCGGGAACGGACCTGCCTGTGGATAACTCAGAACCTGCTGAGAAAGGGGCCGAGCATGGAAATGACTGTTGCGCCAGAGACCGACGAAACCAAGCGCGACCGGGTGCGCCGCCTGCTGATCGATCCGCTGACCGAGGCGGGGTTTCGGTTTCCGAAGGCGACCAGCGAGGATGAGGCCAAGCGGGCGCTGACGCGGCTGGCGGACGGGTTGGCCTATCTCGGCGACGATGCGCTGACCGTGCTGAAGGCGTCTCTGCTGACCAAGGGCGAGGGCAGCGCCCGCTGCTTCTGGCCGGCCTATGTCACAATCATCGGACTGGCCGAGGCATTCCATCCGCGCCCGCTCGAGGAGGTGCCGGAGCTGCTGCGATGGTTCGCCTCGGCGGCCGGACGCGAGGCGCTGGCAGCCGGGCGACTGGTGGCCGAGTTCCAGTTCTGGGAAACCAAAAAGCGGCCGCCGGTGACGCCGCGCGACAAGGAACTGGTGGCCGTGCGGGCCCGCGAACATCACGAGCGCCGCGAACTGATCCTCGATCGCCGCCGCCGGGAAATCCCGCTGCGCGGCGATGAGGCGGCCTGGATCGAGTGGTATGAGCGAACCTATGCCCGGGTCGAGGCTCTGGTCGGGCAGGTGCAGGCATGATGGCGAAACTGCCCGCGACCAGGGCTTTCGACGCCGACCTCGTGTCGGATCTGGAAACCCGCTATTGCCAAGGGCCGGACGCTGGCGATCGGAATGTGTTCTGGCCCGGCGTGTCGCGCTGGTATGCCCTGCGCGTCCCGCCCCAGCGCGAGGATCAGGCGGAAGCCTGGTTGCTGCGACGTGGCGTCTACGCCTTCCATCCCGTCCTGTCCCGGCAGTCCACAAAACATGGGCGCGTTCGCGAGTATCAGCGGCGTTACCTGCCGGGATATGTGTTCGCCCGGTTTCCTGGCGAGCCGCTGGTGCACCTCGTTTCCGGAACCCCGTTCATTCTCGGCGCGCTTTGCCGTTCGTCCGGGCACTGGGGCATTCTGCGCCCCCAAGGGCTGCGCGCGATCTACGCCATGCGCAAGATCGATGCCGACAGCGAAGAGGCGCGACGGGCCGTTCGGCGCAGTCAGATGCTGCATCCGGGCGACAGGGCCATGTTCCATACCGGACCTTTTGCCGAGTTCCCCTGCGAGGTCATCGAGATCAAGGCGGAAGGCGGCGCCAAGGTTCGGTTGCAGCTGTTCGGGCGCGAGGTCTTGGCGGATGCGGCGGATGGTGCGCTGACGCCACTGAACAAAACGGATTGACAAAGAGCGAATCAGTCGCCTAGTTTCCGACCTCATCAGCTCTATGCCGGAACGCCCCCGCCCAGACAGCGGCAGTGCCCGGTGGGTGGGCGGCGCGCTCCGGTTCAAAACGCTCGGAGTCACAAGCCTTCATTACGCCCGGCGGGATCATCCCGGCCGGGCGTTTTCATTTGGTTACGTGCCGCGCGACGCGGCGTATGTCCGGGTAGAGCAGCGGTAGCTCGCCAGCCTCATAAGCTGGAGGTCGCGGGTTCAATCCCCGCCCCGGCAACCATCTTCCATCAGGTCGGGCGAGCAGACACCCCTCGGTGGCTCGGACCTGCGGCGCGGCGGGGCAAGTGGCAGCAAGTCCCGCCCGCCATCATTCGAACACCTGGAGCGCGCCCGCCGACAGGCGCGAGCACAACGGCCCTCTGCAGCGGCGGGGCGGAGGGCCACCCCGACCCATCGGCGACCACCCCCACCCCCTCGGGTCCTTCCGGCCGGGTTTTGTATACGGGGGCGCTGAGCGCGTGGGTTTCGTGGCGCTAAACCTTTCAGGAAGCCTAAACCAAAAAGCGTACACTAAATTGGGGCGTATAGTTTAGAAATGGACAGGGGGGGGGTGGCCAGCATCGCAGATCACGATGCGCGACTTGGACGACCTGACTCCGTTCGTTGCGAACAGCCGTTTGCATTCAGACGCGCAGATCGATCAGCTCGCTGCGTCGATAGAACAGTGGGGATGGACCATTCCTCTGCTGATCGATGAGGCTGGCGGGATAATTGCAGGGCACGGGCGCGCCCTGGCGGCCAAGAAGCTGAAGATCGGCAATGTGCCGTGCATGGTGGCAGCTGGCTGGTCCGACGAGCAGAAACGGGCCTATGTCATTGCGGACAACCAGCTGACGTTGAACGCGTCATGGGATGAGGACATCTTGAGGGCCGAATTGTCCGCGCTCGCTGGTCTGAACTTTTCGATGGACCTGATCGGCTTTGACGGTGATGTCCTAGAGGAGCTTCTGCATGCTCCGGTAATCGGGAAAACGGATCCGGACGTCGCGCCTCCGGCCCCGCAGAACCCTGTTTCTCGTTTGGGCGACCTTTGGCTCCTGGGAAACCATCGCTTGCGTTGCGGGGACTCTACGGATGCCGCTCATGTGGCTGCGCTGTTCGATGGGATCAAGCCGGTTCTGATGGTGACTGACCCCCCCTATGGCGTCAAATACGATCCAGCTTGGCGCCAGCAGTTCGGCGGTGCTGGAGTTGCAACAGGGAAGGTCAAGAACGACGACCGAGCCGACTGGCAAGAGGCTTGGGACCTATTTCCTGGGGCGGTTGCATATGTTTGGCATGGCGCCCTTCACAACGCGGCTGTTTCGGACAGCCTGGTCCGCGCCGGGTTTGATGTCCGCAGTCAGATCGTTTGGGTGAAGACGCGCGCGCCAATCTCTCGGGGCCACTACCACTGGCAGCATGAACCGGCTTTCTACGCTGAGCGTGAAGTGGTCGCCGATGCCTGGCAGGTTGATCAGGAATCGCTCGCGTATATCGTTCGCGCTGGCAGCACGGCCGGATGGCGGGGTGGACGGAAGCAGACCACGGTCTGGTTTATTGAACACCTGAAGAACGACACCGGACACGGCACCCAGAAGCCGGTCGAGTGCATGCGCAGGCCGATCCTGAATAACAGCCGACCTGGGGATGCGATCTATGATCCCTTCTGCGGATCTGGAACCACCATTATCGCCGGCGAGATGGAAGGCCGGTCGGTCTATGCCAGCGAGCTCGATCCTGTCTACGTCGATGTGATCGTTACCCGGTGGCAGGATTTCACAGGGCGCAAGGCGGTTCTCGCCGGGAGCGGTGAAACGCTCGACGTCGCAAGGGCAACTCGGTGCGGTCCCGCCAAGTAGGTTTCTCCGAGGCGCCCATCAGTGCTGAAAGGGTTGGGGATGGGTCGCGCCCCGAAGATTGACGGTCGCAAGTCGCAGCAGGGAGCACGGGGAATTGTTCTCCCAGCGCTGACGGCTGACCAGATTGAAGAGCCGCTCGATCTGTCGGTTGATGCCGCCTTTGCGTGGCAGCAGGCGACCAGCAGTCTGGTTCCCGGCCGGGTGCTGGCTAGAGCGGATGTATTGGCTCTGGAGGCAGCTTGTCGGGCTTGGGGTCGATGGCGAGAAATCGAGCGGCAGATTTCGGAGCTCGGCCAGCGAAGCGGCAACATCTTGGCTGGCGAGGTGACCAAAACCCCGAACGGACATGTGCAGATGTCGGCATTGCGGATCGCAGCCAAGCAAGCGCTCGGTGAATTCACGTCCCTGGCGAAGGAGTTTGGAATGACGCCGGTTTCGCGAGTGCGCACCGCAGGTTCAGCTCAAGGGACGCTTTTTGACCTGCCAGACGCATGAAGTTGATGGATGGAGTACTTCCTGAATGCAGGGATTGACCGCCTCGCAGTTGGCCGATCGGCTGAATCTCTCGAAGGGTAGGATCAGTCAGTTGGTGGCAAGCGGTCGGCTCGAGGGCTGCTACTCGGGCGACAATCGGGCCCGGCGTTTTGACCTCAAGGCTTGCGCGGATGCGCTCAGCCGAAAGCTGGACCCGGGCCAGCTGCTGGGCAACGGCGCCGAAACCAAACAGCGTATCGCCGCGCTGCAATCGTCGATCGATGAAGATAGCGACGATGACGCGCCGCCGGCGCGCGAGGAGCGCAAGAGCGATCTGCTTCCATCAACCGACCCGGGCCGGTATGAGCTGGCCCGGATCCAGAAAGTCGAGGAAGAGGCCCGCAGGCTGCGCCGGGCGAACGCAGAGGCGGAGGGCACGGTGGTTCTGGCCTCGGCCGTTCACCGGCAGGTCGCGCAGCTGATCGGACAGGAGGTTGCCGAGTTCGAGACAGTGCTGCGGGATGCGGCGCGCAAGATCGCCGACCGCATGGGGGTAGATTACCGCACCGCCCGGCAGATCATGATCGAGACATGGCGGGATCATCGGAAGGTCCGCACCGAAAAGCTGACCGAGCTGGGCGACGCCGTGCAACTGACCGCCGAAGAACGCGGCGCGGATATCTGATGGGTTTCCTGACCTCGGCCGAACGTGTCGTCGCCCTGGCGATCGCCGAGGCGATGGCGCCGCCGCCAAAGCCGGATATCACCCGGTGGTGCGAGGAAAACATCGTCTTCGACGAACGGTCGCCGATGCCGGGGCCGTTTCGGATCGACCGGTTCCCGT
>NZ_JBHSGI010000004.1:0-189626 GCF_042654245.1 Seohaeicola nanhaiensis | reverse complement strand
GTCTTTATGCACGTGTCTTAGCTCGCGCTGCCTTCGTCAGGCAGGCGGCCTCAATCGGGCCGTTACGGAACATCTTTCACGCCGGCAAGTTGAAGGCGCAAAAGCCTACGGCAGACCGGGCGCAAAAAGCGCGGACCGGATCCCGCCGAAGCACATGAGGAAAGGGCAGGGGATGCGTTACGGGTGAGACCGCCGGCTGCGAGGGCCGCGGGCGCGTTCGATCTCTATCGCGGGCCGCTCGTCCTGAGGGCCCGTTCAGAACATCGACTCTGGCGGAGACATTAGCGGTCGGTTGACCACCCTCAGACAGGGTTCGGACAACGCGCAGCTTGGGTTTTCAGGGGCAGGGGGGAGGAACCCTCTGCGACAGGTGAAAAGCAAAATGGATGATCACGTCGTACCCTTCGATCTTGTGCGGATGTTCCTTGGCGACGACCCGCCGCTGTTCTACCTTGAAATCGTCTTCCGCTGTTGTGTCATCTATGCGTACACCCTTTTGATGATCCGCTGGATCGGCGGTCGCGGCATTGCGCAGATGTCCGTGGTGGAATTCCTCCTGGTTATCGCTCTGGGATCTGCAGTCGGTGATGCGCTGTTCTATCCCGAGGTGCCGCTGTTTCACGCACTTCTTGTCATCACGATGGTCATTCTCATCAACAAGGGTCTGGATGTGATGATCTTCAAATCCACCCAGGTGGAACGGGCCATGGATGGAATGGCCCTGGAAGTGGTCCGGGACGGCGTGATCAACGTTCGGGTGCTGCAACGCCTGAAGCTCGGTCAGAATGAACTGTTCGAAGCCCTGAGGGAAAGGGGATTTCGCAGCCTGGGCGAAATCGAGGCCGCCTATCTTGAGACAAGCGGGAATTTCTCGGCATTCAAGCGAAAGGCGGAAACGCCTGGCCTGCCAATCGAACCGCCATGGGATGTGGCGCCACCGGAAACTCTGACGCCCGGTTCAACATTCCGAGGCAGGGTCGCCTGTCGCCGGTGTGGTTATGTGCTGCCGAAGGGTCAGACCATCACCCCGGATGAGTGCGCAAAGTGCGATCACCGGGAGTGGACGCCGGCCCGATGGCCGGACGCTTCGGATGCTGATGGCTGACCACTGCCGACCGAACGTCCGGTGCCGCGACGCGGAGGGCATCAAGAGCCTGCCCAGGGTTTGGCAAAATTCCAAACCCTGGGCAGGGTAAAGTCCATATCGGCACAATAACAGACAGGTCGCTTTCTCAGATGTGCGGCAGAGTGGTCCGCGCCTGAATTGACGACCGATCAGAGACTTTCCTCGCGCGGAACGGTGGCCTCCTGCATCGCGCTGGCGGTGTCGCGATCGAGCGTGTAGAGATCGGCTTCGTTCTTCTTGTTTGCAGCCAGAGTGTAGCGGTCCAGAAGGTCGCTGATCAGGGTTTCTTCTTCGATCTGTTCCTTGACGAACCATTGCAGGAAGTTGAACGTCGCCCAGTCCTTTTCCTCGTGGGCCATGTCGACGAGATCGTAGATAGACTTGGAGTTGCTCAGTTCGTGATCGAACGCGCCCTGCAGGCAATCGCGCATGTCCTTGGGTGCGACAGAGGGGGCATCGAGCGCTTCTATTTTCGTCTCGCCGCCCCGGTTGTTTATGTACTTCAGGAATTTGAACATGTGCTGCCGTTCCTCTACCGAATGCTTGTAGAGAAAGTCAGAGATCCCCGGATATCCGTTCACTTCTGCCCAGGAGGCATATGCCAAATAGACCTGTGCCTGAAATGCCTCGCGCGTCATTTGCGCGTTAAGAGCTTTTTCCATTTTATCGGAGAGACGCTTGTCGGCCATGTGTTTTCCTTTCTGGGTCCTGTCATATCGGTCCGGTCGTTTTCCATTTCGATCGAGGGAGCGTGCCCGATCAAAATATCCAACGTTGCATTTGCTGGCCAGTTCCCCGGCAAGGCGGCACTCGTTCCAGCATTGGAACTACTGCAGTGCCCGCGACTGACAAATCGCCACCGTTCGCCCGGGATATACGCTTGCCGATCCGTCGCGCGACGGGGAGTTCGCGCCATCTGGTGAGCTCTTCCGTTCGCGGCCTGGCCAGCCGGGGTCATCCCTTGCAGGGCGTCAGACGGAGGAGTTTCACTCGGACATCTCCAGCGCATTGCGCGGAATCTTGATGTCGATGGTCAGGGTCCTGCCTTCCCCGTCACGGGTCAGTTCCGCACCTATGTCGCGCGTCGTGAAATCGAGCAACTGGTTGCCGAAGCCCGTTTCGCCGGTGTTCGTATCTGTGATCTGGATACCATGTTCGCTCCATCTGATGAGAATCCAGTCCTGATCAATCTCATGCGCGGCGATGTCGAGTGCCCCGTTGTCAGTGAGGCTTCCGTATTTTGCGGAGTTGGTCGCCAGTTCGTTGAAGATCAATGCCAGAGACGCCGCCGCCCTGGGGGAAACAAGGAACTGAAGACCCTGATTGGTTATTTTTAGGCCCTTTTGAAACGGTTCAAGAGTCAGTTTGACCAGTTGCTCAAGAATGACAGGAGACGGGGTTTGGGCTAGGGTCAGGATTCATAACCAGTAGATGACGGTTGCGGCGAGGGCGAGGGCCGAGAGAAACACCTTGGGGCAGCGGTCGTATCGGGTAGCGACGCGCCTCCAATCCTTGAGCCTGCCGAGCATGATCTCGATCAGGTTGCGCCGCTTGTAGCGGCGCTTGTCATATCTGACCGGCGTCTTGCGCTGCTTTCGGCCGCGGATACAGGCGCGTATCCCCTTGTCCTTCAACGCGTCCCGGAACCAGTCCGCGTCATAGCCGCGATCCCCGAGCAACCATTTGACCTTTGGCAGGCTGCTGAGCAGCGCCCGCACGCCTATGTAGTCACTGACCTGCCCGGCGGTGACGAACAGGTCGATCGGTCGCCCCTGGCTGTCGCATACGGCGTGAAGTTTTGTGTTCATGCCGCCCTTTGTTCGACCAATCAAGCGACCGCGCCCCCTTTTTTGGCGGCCATGCTGGTCGCTGTTCGATGTGCCTTCAGGTATGTCGCGTCGATCATCACGGTCTTTCGCTCACCGTGTTCCGCAGCTAACCCGGCCATTATCCGCGCGAAAATGCCCTTCTCGCTCCAACGTTTCCACCGGCTATAGAGCGTCTTGTGCGGGCCGTAAGCGGCAGGAGCATCGCGCCAGCACAACCCATTGCGATTGATGAAGATAATCCCACTCAACACCCGCCTGTCATCGACCCGCGGATTGCCATGCAACTTCGGGAAGAAAGGGGAAAGCTTGGCCATCTGCTCGTCGGTCAGCCAGTAAAGGTCGCTCATGTCACCACTCCGTTTTTCGAGCCGTGAATCACGCAGGACGACTGAAATCAATGCATCCTGACCCTAGGTCTGAAAACCCGCAAAACCCCACGGTGCTCTACGTTTGATCCGGATCATTGCCAGCTCGATTGGTTCCAGCTAACGCTCGCATGATGGAAGCGATACGGTCACTACTCGGAGTGTTCCCGGACCTTATTGCTGCTGGGGAGACCTGCCGAATGCAACTCTATGCGGATGAACTGGCATTCCGGATCGCTCTATCGCTCGCCATCGGGCTGCTAGTTGGGCTGGAGCGCGGCTGGAGGGAGCGCGACGCGGCAGAAGGAAGCCGAACGGCGGGTTTCAGGACCTTCGGCCTTGCGGGGCTGCTTGGCGGTCTGACCGCGGCCCTGTCGCAACCCCTCGGGTCGGAACTGTTACTCGCTGCCGGCCTGTTCGCCTTTGCCGGGGTGTTCGGGGCGTTCAAGCTGCGCGAGGCCACCCACGACGGGGATTTCAGCGTTACGTCCGCGATTGCCGCGCTGTCGGTTTTCACGCTGGGCGCGCTGGCCGTCGCGGGGGACTATCGCATCGCCGCAGCGTCGGGGGCGACGGTCGCGGCCCTGCTCGCCAGCCGGGCGGCGCTTCACAGCTTCATCCAGCATCTTTCCTGGGTCGAGGTCCGTTCGGCGATCCTACTTGGCGCCATGACGATGATCGGTCTGTCGCTGTTGCCGGATCGCGCGCTTGATCCCTGGGGCGGCTTCAACCCTTGGGAGGTGTGGTTTCTGACCGTTCTGACGGCAACGATCTCCTATGCAGGCTATATTGCCGTGCGCGTGTTGGGTTCGGCGCGCGGCCTGATGATCAGCGGGTTGGCGGGCGGCCTGGTCTCTTCGACCGCGACCGTTGTCGCGCTGGCCCGGGGCGCTGCGGACGGGCAGTATCTGGCGGAACGCACCGGGGCGTCGATATTGGCCTGCATGGTCTCGGTGCTCAGGGTCATCGCCCTGACCGCCATCGTTGGGTTCGGCGCCCTTCCCGAGGTGCTTCCGGCATTGCTACCCGCCGCCGTCGTGTTCGCTGTCGCCGGCGCCACCCTGCTGGCAAGACGGCGGGTGGCCCAAGCCGCGGCGGGGCCGGCCAGCAACCCCTTCGACTTCTTTCCGCTGGTCGGTTTCGCCGTCTTCTTCGGTGCGGTCTCGGTACTGGGCGCGGCGCTTTCGGACCGGTTCGGAAGCTCGAGCGCGCTGGCAGCTTCGGCCCTGTCCGGCCTGTTCGATGTGGATGTCGCCACGCTGACCTCGCTCAGGCTGATGGATCAGGGTATTGCGGCACGGGCGGCCGCGTCCTCGGTCTGCGCGGCGGTCGCTCTGAACGCTCTGGCGCGGCTGAGTCTGGCGGCCGTGCTGGGTCCACGACGGTTCTGGCTTCCCTTCGGCGCCGCCACGCTGGCGGCCTTCGGCTCCGGACTGGCGGGATTCCTGCTCTGGCCGGGTCTGGGCCGGGCGTGAGAGCCGCCTTTCCATGCAGAACCGAACTGCTGCCGCAGGGTGGAACTGGCCTGGCGGCGCAGCGGAGCGAAATCGTTGGACGTGACGGTTTCCCGCTTGATCAGCAGCCTTTCACTGGCGACGAGATCGGCGCGATGCGACTTCAGCAGCGTTTCAGCGACCTCGAATTCCTCGCGGATCAGGGTCCCGGATGGCGAGGTCGATCTCGCGGTCGGTGGCCTCGGAATGGTTGCGCGTCAGGTCTTGCCGCGCCGGAATGATTGACTCCAGCTGTTGTGTCTCCAGCACCGCCTAACCTACCTCAGTGCTCATTCCGAACCGAGTCACGCAATCGCGCGATGTCGGTTGCCTTGGCCAGGCCGTGTCCTCGTGCCGGGCTTGCGCGGCGCGCTGTCCGTGCCCCGGCTCGAATGCTACATCGGCTTGATCTATCTGCCCGCCACCGAAAGCTGAGAGGGCAAGCCTGCTGCCCTCGCCCTTAACACCGCTGGGTCTTGCCAAACAAACCTGGCTTGAGGCGGGGAAGGACGCCAACTAGCGTCCGTGAACTTCGATGCCTTCATGCGTTTCCGCTCCTCTCCCAGCCAGGAAAGCTCAGCCGAAAACTCCAGCTTCAAACGGTCCAGCTTTCAGCAGGCAGAGCAAGACGGACCGTCCGGTTCGCGTGCACCACTCGGCAGGTTACTTGAAGTCTAGATGAAGGTGTCAGGCTGCGGGGGATCGGACCTAGGTTGGCCCGTGGAGATCGCCAACCCCACGGTCATGCCGTCACCTCATTTGCCTGATCTGTCAGGCGACCCGAGGTCAAAGCCGCCAGTAAAACCATGGTCGCGGCCGTCGCCATGACGAGGGTCAGCCCGCCGATCTGGTAGGTCAGGCCGGAGAGAAGCGTGCCGATCAGTCGACCGCCTGCATTGGCCATGTAATAGAAGCCCACGTCCATCGTGACCCGTTCGGACTTTGAGAACGCCAGAATGAGGTAGGAATGAAGCGATGAGTTAACCGCGAAGAGCGCGCCGAACATCAGAAGGCCCACAACCAGCGTCGCCGTGAGCCAAGTCTGGGGCGCGGGTGACAGAGCCACCGCGACGGTCAGCGCGGCTGGCACGACGAAGAGCGCGAAGGCCCAGCTGCGGGCTGCTCGGATCAGCTCGCCCTCCGGCCGCGTGGAGGCGCGCAGGATCCTCGGGGAGCTGGCCTGCACCATCCCGTAAAGGATGATCCAGACCGCCATGAACGTCCCTATCAGGAAGAACGCGGTGCGGTTGCCCGCTTCGGTCCCGTCGGAGAGCACGGCGTAGAAGTAGATTGGAATGCCGACGACGAACCAGACATCCCGCGCTCCGAACATAAACACGCGGGCCGCCGACAGCCAGTTGACGTTCGCGGATTTCGAAATGACTTCGGAGAATTTGGTGCCCTTCTTCCCTTTCGGCAGACCCGACGGCATGAGCAACACAACGGCCAGCAAGATCGCCCCCAGCACAAGGGCCATCGCCAGCACGGCCCAGTCGAAGCCCACCCCGGCCAGCAGCGCCGCGCCAAGCAGGAAGCCGACGCCCTTCACCGCGTTCTTCGATCCCGTCAACACGGCGACCCAACGGAACAGCCCTCCGCTCTCCGAAGGAGCCAGCAGCTTTACTGCAGATTTCGAGGACATCTTGGCAAGATCCTTCGCCACCCCCGACAAGCCCTGCACGCACATCACGAACGCGACGGAAACGGCGATGCTCCAGCCCGGATCTAGCTGTGCCAGCGCCATCAGGGCCAGCACCTGCAACCCGAGTCCGGCGTAGAGCGTCGACGTCAGGCCGAAGCGCAACGCGATCCATCCGGCGGTCAGGTTGGTGATCATCCCCGCTACCTCGTAGAGGACGAAGAGGTAGGCCAGCTGCACCGGGCTGAAGCCGAGCGTGTGGAAGTGCAGAAGCACCAGCATCCGCAACGCCCCGTCGGTCAGCATGAAGGCCCAGTAGGCCGCCGTGACGGCGATGTAGGCCGACAGGCCTTCCGGCCGGTCGCTCACAATGAGGCCCCGACCATCAGCGCCACGTCCACCAGACGGCAGGCATATCCCCATTCGTTGTCATACCAGGCGTAGACCTTCAGCTGGGTGCCATTGACCACCATGGTCGAGGGCGCGTCGATGATCGAGGACCGCGGGTCGTTGGTGTAGTCGGAAGACACCAGCGGACGCGTCTCGTAGCCAAGAATGCCCTGCAGCGGACCATTCGCAGCGACTTGGAACGCGGCGTTGACCTCCTCAACCGTTGTCTCGCGCTCCAACTCGAACACGCAGTCGGTCAGCGAAGCGTTCAGCAGCGGCACCCGGACGGCATGGCCGTTCAAGCGGCCCTTGAGCTCCGGATAGATCAGCGTGATCGCCGTGGCCGACCCGGTGGTCGTCGGGATCAGCGAGTTCAGCGCGGACCGTGCACGGCGCAGGTCTTTGGCCGGGCGGTCGACGATGGTCTGAGTGTTGGTCACGTCATGTATCGTCGTCATGGAGCCATGCTTGATCCCGAAGGTCTCGTGCACCACCTTCACGACCGGCGCGAGGCAGTTCGTCGTGCAGGACGCGGCGGTGACGATACGGTGCTGCGCCGGATCGTAGGTCTCGTGGTTGACCCCCATGACGATGTTCGCCGTCCGGCCTTCCTTCACAGGAGCGGATACGACGACCTTCTTCACACCTGCTTCGAAATACGCGGCGAGCTTGGCCTCGGTCTTGAAGACGCCAGTGCAGTCGATTACCACATCGACTCCTTCCAGCGGCAGATCGGTCAGAAATTTCGTCCCGATGAAGGGGATCCGCGTGCCATTGATGGTCACGCTGTCGACGTCATGCGCAAAGTCCGCCTGCCACCGGCCATGCACGGTGTCGAACTCCAGCAGGTGTGCATGCATCTCCGGATCGCCGACGGCATCGTTGATCCAGGCGATCTTGGCACCTCTTTCCAGCAAGGGGCGAAGGGCAAGTTTACCCATACGGCCGAGACCGTTCAGTGCGTAGGTCGTCATGCGGGCATTTCCGAACTGATGCGACCAATTTTGTCGACCGCCGATTGCAGGCCGATGCGGTCGAGGCTCTCCATCGGCAGCGAAGCGAACGCCTCGATCCGACGCTTCAGGGCGCCGTATGCGTGCTGGAAGGCCAAGCTTTTCTCGGCATCCGTGCCCTCGGCCTTGACCGGGTCAGGCATGCCCCAATGGCCGCTGATCGGTTGTCCTTCCCATGCGGGGCACTCTTCGTTTGCAGCCTGGTTGCAGACGGTGAAGACGAAATCCAGAGCCGGCGCGTCAGGAACACTGAACTCTGAAACGTTCTTGGATCGCAGGCTTGAGATGTCGTGCCCTTTGTCCTTCAGGACCTGCAAGGCAAACGGATTGAGCTCGGACTGTGGTTTGGTCCCGGCCGAATAGGCGTTGAACCTGTCGTTGGCGAGTTTGCGAAGGAGGCTTTCGGCGAAGATGGACCGGGCAGAATTTCCGGTGCAAACGAACAGCACGTTGTATTTGCGATCAGTCATGACAGAGGATCCTGCGCTAAGGGGCATGCAGATTTCAGGGCGGCTACGGCAACAATCGCTGAATAGGTATCCGAACAGCCGTTGCGCCGTGGTCATGTTGATGGAGTAGAGAAGCGACGTCCTCAACCTCTGCTGTTCCACGAGGTCCTCCCTCGTCAATGCAGACAGGTAGGTGGACATGGTGCTCGCCTTCACCTCCAGCGCTGCCGCCAGTTCGCCGGCCGGAACCCGGTCCGGATAGCGGCGCATCAGCAAGCGGAATATGGCCAGCCTTTGGGGGTGGCCGAGAGTGGACAGTTGGTTGGAGATCGTTTTTTCCATTTTTCACGTAATAATGAAATACCGGGCTGGCGGCAAGTGAAGGTTTTATGACGCTCGAAACAAGGCGTCGTCGATCTGGGCCTTTCCGAGAACCCCGAAAAGGCGGTTCGAAAGGGGAACTCTGATGCTGTTCATGGTGTTCTAAGCATCCGCAGGGCCACCTCAGCTCTTCCTGACAGTGTCGCCGAATTTGCTCGCAAGCAAAAGGATGAGCGGAAAGTCCGAGCTGCTACCTTCAAGGCGACGCCAGAATCCCCAAAGCCTCTAGTGGAAAATCCACACGCCTCGGAGGCGAAAACTGTGAAGTTCATTCGGACCAGGAAGGCGGACAAGGAGGGCGCCCTCAGCGCCACGGCGCCAGGCCAGTGTGGCGTGATCGCCGGCGCTGCGTGCGCTGACGGGCTTGCTTCATCCACGACGCGTTGACGCGGACATCGACCCGATCGAGCAAGGCGATCCGGCGTTTGAAGCCGCCACCCCGATCCTGTCGTAAATGATGAAGGCCGAACTCGCTGAACGTGAAGTGCGCTCCATCGCCAATCGCACGAAGCCGCACGCTTCCCAGCCTACAAGGGCCTCGCAGGCTTTGATTTCTCCGCCAGCGAGGTCAATGAGGCCACCGTCAGAGCTCTGCACCGCTGCAAGTTGATCGAAGGCGCGCAAAACATCGTGCTGATCGGCGGTCCTGGCACCGGCAAGACCCATGTCGCGACCGCCCTCGGCGACAAGGCCATCGAACACCGCCGCAGCAAGGTTCGCTTCTTCTCCACGATTGAGCTGGTCAATGCCGTCGAACATAAAATGGCGAAGGCAAGGCACGGCAGATCGCCGAAAGCCTGACCAGACTCGATTTGGTAATCCTCGAAGAACTGGGATACCGGCCGTTCCGCGCTTCGGGCGGGGCGTTGCTGTTCCACCTGCTGAGCAAGCTCTACAGATGCACCAGCGTCGTAATCACCACAAACCTGAGCTTCAGCGAGTGAGCTGCCTTTCGAGCTAGGTCGAGGTCACGTCTGGTCCCGGCCCACAGCGGTCATTGGCCAGGATCACCATTGCCGCAGCGCGGCTTCCCCGTACCGGACCTTCATGACGCCGCGCAGCATAGTCCAAAGCCCGAAGGTCAGCAGTGCGGACAAAGCCGTCGTTCCCCTCAAGCGGCACCGTTGCAATCCTTTATTCTATCTGGCTTCCTGCTCCAAGGATTTCTTTCGGAGTCGAATCTGTGCCGCGCGATAGTTTCAACTTTTCCGGACTTGACCGCTATGTGACACGATTGGCCGAGATTTCGGAAGGTTCGGAGGCTGCCCTGTTCTACAGGGATAAGAATTCATACAAAGGCATTTCGAGTTTGAAGAAGCTCAAATATCTTAAGGCAAGGCAGGTCAATCAAGGGTTCTTGGACGAAATCTGCGACATTGAGAATCTAGAATTGCTAAGTCTCTCCATCATCAGTGCTCACGATTTAAGTCCTCTGTTAAGGCTCAAGAAACTGCGTGTGCTTCGACTGCAGGAGGTTCTTCGAGTCCAAGACTTCAGTCACTTGACTAGTCATGCAGGTCTTGAAGGACTTTACATTGAACACGCCCGAAACTTGACAACACTTGATTTTCTTTCAGATGCAACCAAGCTTATTCGACTCGGCGTCGAGGGTTCAATGTACACACCTCAGAAGATTGCAACCTTGCGGCCCCTCTCCAAACTTCGGTCGCTGGAGGCTCTGTTTCTAACGTCGGTTCAGTTGGCAGACAAGCGACTGGACTATCTGTCGGCATGCAAATCGCTCGTTGAATTGACTTGCGCCAGATTCGCACCGAAGGAGAACTTCGAAGAACTTAGCAGACTAATGCCTAGCCTGATATGTCAGTGGTTCGATAAGTATGAAGTCTGAAATTTCGAATCCGGATGATCGAGGCCCGCAACGGGCTCCAAGCGGTCATCTGACCGTTCCAGTCGAGTTCTCACGGCACCGAGCACCGATCAAGGTCGGCTTAGCGTGACGAATCTGCCTTTCGTTTCATCTGCTTGCCAGTCAGAGTCTATTCCGCTTGGTCGTAGGCCGCCTGGATGAATTCGGCCCGGTTCTCCAGTGAGAAATCGAGAACCAAGAGGTCATTGAGCGGTTCATTTGTATATGAAACTGCCGCGCAAACTTTTGCAAACGTTAGCATCTCCTGAATAGTTTCAATGTCGTGCGAAGTCGTTATTACGAACCGGTCGTCGGGAATCCTGCAATCCTTGAACTGCTCGATATTGGCCCAGTCAATGCTTTCTTCCCAGAGCGAGCAATCGAGTCCCCCTGCCATGGCATAGGCACAGCCGGTATCGACCAGCATTAGGCTAACTTCATTTCGAAGGGTTTCTGCCACTGATCGCTCGATTAGCAGAAGGCATTTATATCTACCGAGATGAGCGGGGACAGAAATCGGCGCATCGGGAGTTACAAATTGATAGATAAGCATACGGACAGGCAATCCGACTGTAAGAGGCAAGTCAATCCAAGCGTTTGATAGGATAGGGCTCGGAGCAGTCATCCGGCGGCGCAGCGGGTCGTGCGCCTCGCATGTAGCGGCGGCCGTCGCTCACGGCCCTGAGCGGACCTTCGGCGGGGGGACCGACGCCGCGGCACGACGTTCCCGAAGCGGCCGTGCGCGCCAGCGTGCAGCATCCGTCTGGGGAGGGAGATCCGCCCGCGCTTTCCTCATCGGCGGAAGCGTCGCCGCTGCATCTCGCGATGACAGCAGCAATAAACCTCGGACAAACCAGGGCTTTCGCGAAGCTACGTGCGAAGGCCTGGTTTGTTCGGACAAGCCTATGGCCCGTTCTTGCTTGGGGACGGATAGCGCTTAGTCCCTCTTGCGCGCTGCACCTGCTGTCACCTCGACTGTTACATGCTCCATCCCGGTCGTCTCGCGCACGCGGCCTTTCACGGCGCGGCGCACGTCGTCCGCCACCGCGCCCGGCGCGAGTTCGACCTCCAGCGTGGCCATGGGCCGTTCCTGAGTGATCGACCAGGCGTGGACGTGATGGGCGCGGGCCACGCCGGGCAGCGTGGCTTCCAGGTCGGCCGCGACGGCGCGGGGATCGAAGCCGGCGGGCGCGCCTTCCAGCAGGATGTGGCCGCTCTCAAGCACCACGGACCACGCCGAGCGCAGAATGAGGAGGGCGACCAGCACCGACAGGATCGGATCGATGGGGGTCCAACCTGTCCAGATGATGATGAGGGAGGCCGCAATCGCCGCAACCGAGCCGAGCAGATCGCCCATGACGTGCAGGGCGGCGGCACGGACGTTGAGATTGTCTCCCTCCGCGCGGCTGAGCACCCAGAAAGCTAGAACGTTCACCAAGAGTCCCCCCACGGCGACCCAGAGCATCAGCCCGCCCAGCACGTCGTGCGGATCGCGCAGGCGTTGGACGGCCTCGAAGATGATCCACCCCGCGATGGCGAACAGCGTGAGCCCGTTCACGAAGGCGGCCAGCACCGAGAAGCGGTCGAAGCCGTAGGTCCGCTTCCAGTCGGCCGGTCGCCGCGCCAGCCGGAAGGCGAACCAGGCCAGCAGGAGCGAGGCGAAGTCGGTCAGCATGTGGCCCGCGTCGGCCAGAAGCGCGAGCGATCCGGAGACGAGCCCGCCGATAACCTCGGCCCCCATGAAGCAGCCCGTCAGGACTGCGGCGATGAGGATAGCGCGTTCCTTGGACCGGCGCGCCTCGGGCGTGTCATTGGCCGAGAAGGTCGGGCCGTGCGAATGCCCCGCGTGTCCATGTGCGTGGCTATGACCATGCCCGTGCCCATGTTCATGATCGTCTCCCATCACAGCGCCTCCGCCTTAAGACCCTTGCCAGCCGGGCGCGGGGCGCGCTCCCCACTGGGGATAGGGGGCACGCGCCCACGGCGAAGGTCGGCGACGCGGGCGTTTGTCCCTTGGCGGATCGTGGGGGCATTGAAGTCCGGCTGGTCGGGGCTGCGGAGGTGTCGGTCGGTCATGGCAGTGCTCTTGATTCGTTTCGTCCCCATGGTAGATACGATCTACAGCCACTGTAGCTTCAAGGGATAATCGCGATGCAGGGGCATTCCATTGGTGCGCTGTCCAGGCGCACGGGCGTGAAGGTGACGACGATCCGCTTTTATGAGGGGCGCGGCCTTTTGCCCGATCCCGGCCGCACCGGCGGGGGGCAACGTCGCTACGGCGATGTCGAGTTGGACCGGCTGTCCTTTATCGCCCATGCCCGGCAGCTGGGCTTCGACCTCGACGCCATCGCCGAACTGATCGCGCTGCAGGAGACACCCCATGCGGCCCATGGCGACGCGCACCGCATCGCGAAGGAACGGATTATCGAAATCCGGGATCGGATCGCGCGGTTGCGGCGGCTGGAGTCGGAACTGGTGCGCGTCGTGAAGACCTGCGACGGTCAGTCCGATGGGCAACCCTGCCGGGTTCTCCACGCCCTGGCCGATCATCAGGCTTGCGAGGGCGAGCACTGAGACCTGCTTGAGGTCAAAAGAGGTTTCGAACGTGAACACGTCGCGTCGGAGCATTCGCAAAGCAACGATTGTGGAGAAGACTCGGGAGCTCTTGTCGCGCTCACCTATCGCAAGCGCCTCCGCTCCAGCAGATAGCGGCTTGGCGGCTTGCCGACCATCTTTCGAAACATGGTCACGAAACTGCTGGCGCTTTCATAGCCGAGATCGATGGCGACGGTCTGAACCGACTGGCCAGCGCTCAGCCGCCGCAAGGCAAGGACAATATGCAATTGTCGGCGCCAGCGGCCGAAACTCATACCCAGCTCTTCAGCCAAAAGCCGGCTCAGGCTGCGTTCACTGAGCGCGATGCGGGCGGCCCATTCCGCGACACTCGCATGATCCGCAGGCGCCGCGATCAACAGGTCGGTGAGCTTCTTCAGGCGCGGATCGCCGGGGATGGGGAGGCAGAGGTCCTCGACCGGTGCCACAGCCAGCTCATCGAAGAGAACGGACACGATCCGGCCATCCGGACCGTCGACGTCATAGAGCTCCGGCAGCGCGTTTGCCCGCATAAGCAACTCACGGAAAAAGCGCGACACTGTGATCGTGCAGCAGTCTTTCGGCAGGTTCGCGGATGCGGGAGGGTCAATGAAGAGAGAGAGACACTCCACCTCGCCCGAGCCGAAAACGGAATGGGGCAGCCCGCCGGGAATCCACACGGCGCATTGCGGTGGTACGATCCAGACTGCGCCGTCGACCTCGCAATTGACGACGCCACGGACCGTGAAAAGCAGTTGCGCCTTCTGATGCTGGTGTCGGGGCGATTGCTCCAGGGCGTCAAGGGTGGCGACAGCGTTGGCTGCCACCAGCGCACGCGGGATCTCATCGACATAGGCGAGCCAGTCGCGACGGACGTCCAGATACATCTCAGACCTCGGCATTTTCGGTTTAGGCCGGATTGAAACATATAATGTCTGGGTTGCGCAATGACGCCAAGTGCCGGCTGGCGTATTGCCGTGAGACAGAGCCGGTTGGCGGATCTTGTGATCACGCTCCTTTTCTGGAGGGGCAGAACTGACCTGCCCGACACTTAGGCACAGGAGTTTCACGTGATCGACAATGCCCCGGTTAAACTCGCGCTCGCATGGCTCATCCCTGCAGTTGGGGCCGCACTCTTTGTCACGATCCAGTGCTTTTCCTATCTGAACGTCTATGTCGGCAGCGGCGGGACGATGCAGGCCACGACGTTCGATCCCGCCTCCTTGTGGGGCGTGTCCATGTTCTATGGCGCCTGGGTCGTCCCGCCCTAGCTGGCGCTTGCCGCAAGGCGCGCGACCGAATGGGCGATGCTCGTCCTCGGCGGTCTGCTGTTCATCATGAGCACGCTCGCTGGCGTCTTCGATGGCTTGCGCGATGGCGGCCATCTTGTTGGCCTGGAACTGCTGGCTGTCACGCTGCCGGGCGTGGTCGCGCTTATCTTTACGTGGCGGCACATTCGCTCCACCTGAAACCATCCCTTCACGCTAGGAGACGACACATGCCCTTGGATATCAGGAATTTTCCGCTTGTCTGGATGAGCTTTGACGAAGCGCCCGATCACGACCACGACGAGGATTTCGCGGCGCTGGAGGCATGCCTTGAGCGTGGCGCACCGTTCGTGATCTTGACCGATAATGCTCCGACTGACGACGAAGACCATGACCACAGCCAGGAAGAAAAGAAGCGCACTGCGCTGTGGATGAAGAAGCACAAGGCCGAACTGCGGACACTCGTGCCGGCGATGATTGTGATCGAGCCGAGTGCCGCCAGGCGTCTGGCCTTCAAGACTTTCGGCGTGGTCTTTTCCAAGTTCTGGGGTTTTCCATTGAGGATTGCCTTCTCTCGCGAGGAGGCGATGGAGGTCGCCGCGACCCTGCTCTCAGAGTGAACCGCGCCGGGTCTGCCGGAGGCTGATGTTCGTTGGCTGCGCGGCCACGTCGCGGATTTTCAGTGCGGCGAAGAATGCCGCTTCGGCCTCTGCTGGCGGCATATTGCCGATCGCCGAACCCCGCCGTCCCCTGGATCGGGACCCGGCGAGCGATGAGGTCGGTGATATCGCGGTATACCGTCCGGCGCGACGCTTCGAGCTCGTCCGCGATGGCCAAGGTCGTAACGGAACGTGCGGCGCAGGATCCGAATGATCTGGAAAAGACGGTCGGCGCCGCGCATCCGGTTTGCTGCTGCCGCAATGCTGTCAGCAGGACCTCTCTACAAACGCTGCCAACCGGTCGAGAGACGGCAGCAAAGGAACAGACGATGAAACTTGCTTCCGTACGCCTCATCGCGCGGGACATCCGGGGTCTCGTGGCCTTCTACGAAACCGTCACGGGCGCGAAGGCCGATTGGCTGGCGCCTGTCTTCGCCGAGATCGTGACGCCGGGCGCGTCGCTCGCCATTGGCTCGGAAGCGACCGTGGCGCTGTTTCAGGAGGGCAGCGCCGAGGCCGCCGCGAACCGAACGTCCATCATCGAGTTTCAGGTGAATGACATCGACGCGGAATTCACGCGACTGAAGGCGCTGGATGTCGTCCATGCCCCCAAGCTTCTGCCCTGGGGAAACCGAACCTTCCAGCTGCGCGACCCGGAAGGCAATCTCGTGAGCCTGTACATGCCGGAGACCGAGGCCGCGAAGGCAAGATTCGGCCTGTGTTCCTACGGCCTCAGCCGTCACTTCCGAGTGGGATGCAGAGGCGGTTCCACCGTGGCCGCCGGCCGCGACGATCAGCCGTCGTCGATCACGGGCCGCTCGTTTCCACGGGGTGACCGTGAGTCCTGTGACGATTCTGAACCAGGCATCCAATAGCAGCCGCTCGCTCAAGCGCCGCAGACACGCAGAGAGGCGCGGCGGGCAAAGAAATGCGCGCTGGCCGGAAAGGCCCTTGCGCCGTACCCGTCGACCAACGGCGCTGCAGCCGACTGCAGCTGGCCGCCGCACTGCGGCCATAGGTATCGAGAGCAGCGAACTTCCGCTTCCCGCCCTTCGTGTCCTTCTCTGTATCGCAGCGGTTGGATCGGAGATTTGCAAGCTCCGGTCCCAGACCGGCGACTGTGGAGATCCTTTCACTTTCCCCCCGAAACCGAACGGATGCGTGCGCTCTTCATATCCCCCTCATGGCCTCACCTCCCACCAATCCGGCCAGACGACCTTGTGCGGTGTACGTGTGGCCTTGAGCACGGTCTCCTGTTGTTCACGTGTCAGTCGTTGGTCGCCAAGTCGCGCGAGGGCGACCTGGACGATCCAGGGCTCAAGCATCATGCGGGCCGTATCGCGATAAGCATCGAGCTTTTTCGCCATCCGGAGCGGCTCGAGTGCACTGTTCACGCTACCGGGACTGACTGGAACGAGCACAATCATGCTGACCCCCTCGACGTCGTCCTGCTTTTTGCGCGAGGCATGCTCGATGACTTTCAGAGTATCACGCGCAGCCGGGCCGTTCCCTTCAAGACCACGTTTGGCAAGCCGCATCAGAAAAGCTTCCACTGCGGTGACCCGCCGTTCTGCACCGTCCTCTCGAATGGTCACCATCTGCCCCAGCACGGCCTCGTAGGGAGCCTCCCGGTAGCCGTTCTTGGGCCGACCCTTTGGATTGCCACTCTGGCCTGCCTTGAAGCGGGTCTTCTTCGGCGGTCGGCCGTATTCGATGCCCTCTGAATCAGACCCGTCCGCTTCAAACCCTTCGGGTTCATCGGTCTTCGGGAGCCGCCCTTTGGCCCGCGCAAACTGTCGGGGTCCCGCGTGCATCGCCGGATCGTATTGATCTCCGCGTCCGTCAGCGGCGGTAAGCCTCGGCGACGATCGAAGGCGGCCTGAACGGCCCATGGTTCCAGCAGTTGACGTGGGGCATACGGATCGGTGTCCTCGAAGCTTTCGTCTCGGCTGACAATCCCGAGGATCGCAAGCGCCACCTTTGCATTCTCCGGACCGCGAGAGGTCTTGATCTCGACCTTTGGCCGCGATGTATCCGGCGCGTTGCGTTCGTACCAAGCCTCGCGCTGTGCGATCCACTTCAGAACTTCCCGTTCGGCCATCCGCTTGCCGGCCAGTGCTTGCTGATAGGTTTGGAGCTGCAGGGCCTCTTCCGTTGTGATGCTGCGGGGCTGTCCATTGCGGGTGATCGTCAACTCCCTGTCGATCAGCACATCCAAGGGACAGCTCCGCGGCGCAGCAGGTTTTTTGGGGCGGCCCCCGGGATTGCCGCTTTCCCCTTTCGAGAACCGGCCACGGTTGTTGCGGGTTCCCGATCCACTCATGACCGGGTTTCCAGTTCCGGTTCCAATCCGGTCAGAGCAGACCACCGATCAAGCGCGACATCGACATAGGCCGGATCAATGTCGATCCCGCGGAAGCGACGCCCGATCCGTTCCGCCGCAATCAACGTGGTGCCCGATCCGAGAAACGTATCCAGAACCAGATCGCCGTGGCGCGTGACATCCTTCAATGTCTCGGCAACCAGACCTGTCGGCTTGACCGTTGGATGCAGAGCCAGGTCCTCGCGCCGGCTCCCCTTCATCGAGTTGACCGAGGCAAAGTCCCAGACATTGGTGCGGTTGCGACCGTGCCGGCCGAGTTCCACCATGTTCAGGTGTGGACCACTTCCAACCCGGTAGACGAATACCAGTTCTTGCTTGGAACGATAGAGCGAGCCCATGCCCGTATTCGACTTGTTCCAGATGCAGAGGTTGAGCAGCGTGTCATAGAACTTGCCGCCAACTGTCGACACGTCATCCATGTGCCGCCAGTCCATGCAAACGAAGTGAACAGCTCCATCCCGGGATACCCTGGCCGCCGCACCAAGCGTCGCTTCCAAGAACGCCCGGAACTCAGCCTCGCTCATCTCGCCAGACGCCATAGCGAACTCGCGATGGCGACCCCTCGAGTTGACATTGCCGTCGATGCGCACGTTGTAGGGCGGGTCCAGAAACGCTGCATCCACATGTACATCGTCGCCAATTACACGATGGAGGAAAGTGTCATCACGACTGTCTCCACAGCCGATCCGATGATCACCCAGCACCCAGATGTCTCCGGGGCGGGTGCGCGGGGTGACCGGAACCGCCGGGATCACCTCGTCGTCCGGATCGTCGGGGCCATCGAGGATCACGTCGATCTCTCCGGCGGTGAACCCTGTCAGTGTCGGTCCACGCGCCGGCAAGTGAATGTGGCGCTGGACTTCCCTGGCGAACAGAGCGTTGCTGGAGCCAGGCCCGGACACTCCGGGCCCGTGTCGGTACCGGCGGACTTTCCCGCCACGAACCGGAGATCATGCCATGACTGACACAAACACTCTCCATACCCAACCCACCACCCTGCCATCCGCCAAACCCAGTCGAGCCAAACGCGCTGCGCGCAAGACCCGCGAGACAGCGACAAACACCGCCGCTGCCGATAGTCGCAATGCCAAGACGCCCACCAAGCTGGACCTGATCATCGAATTACTGGCGGGGCCGGAGGGCGCTTCTCTCGACGAGCTTTGCGCCATCACGGGCTGGCAGGTCCATTCCGTGCGAGGTGCCATGGCGGGAGCGCTCAAGCGCAAGGGCCACTCCATCACCTCCGACAAGCATGAGGGTGTCCGCCGCTATCGCACGGGCACTCTGTGATGAGTAAGGCCTCGGAGATCGAGGCGGAGGTCGAGGCCCTAGCGGGCCTCGGTCTGGACGCTCTCCGCGAGAGCTGGCGCGTGCGTATCGGTCCACCGCCCAAGCTCAAATCGGCCGACCTGCTGCGCCAGTTGCTGGCATGGCACCTGCAGGCGCACCATCACGGCGGGCTCGACCATGACACTCGCCGCAAGCTGGGTGGTCGCGGACCCACGGTACGCGAGGGATGCAACCTCGGCGCCGGTGCGATCCTGCGTCGGGACTGGCAGGGGCAGCGCATCGAGGTCGTCGTCGAGCCCGATGGCTTCCGTTGGGACGGCACCCTCTGGTCCAGCCTCTCGGCCATCGCTCGCACCGCCACAGGAACCCGCTGGAACGGCCCTCGCTTCTTCGGCTTGCGGGACCCCGCGGCATGACGCGCGCGGCTTCCCGTCCAGCGGCCCGCCGTTGCGCTCTCTATACCCGGAGGAGCTCCGAGGAAGGCCTCGATCAGGCATTCAATTCGCTTGATGCCCAACGCGAAGCCTGTGCGGCCTATGTGAAGAGCCAGTCGAGTGAAGGCTGGAAGGCATTGCCGGCCCTCTATGACGATGGCGGCCATTCGGGCGGAACGATGGATCGGCCCGCGCTGCAGCGTCTGCTTGAAGACATCATGGCAGGTCGGATCGACATCGTTGTCGTCTACAAGATCGATCGGCTCACCCGGTCACTGACTGACTTTGCGCGGATCGTCGAGATATTCGAGCGCCACGGTGTCAGCTTCGTTTCTGTCACCCAATTCTTCAACACGACCTCCAGCATGGGGCGGCTCACCCTCAACATGGTCTGGTCCTTTGCCCAGTTCGAGCGCGAGATCACCGGAGAACGCATCCGCGACAAAATCGCGGCATCCAAGAAGAAGGGCCTCTGGATGGGCGGCACTCTGCCACTCGGCTATGATCTGCCCGCCGAGGGAACCCGCGTGCTTGTGGTCAACCCGAGCGAGGCTGAGTTCGTCCGCCAGATGTTTGTCACCTACCTCGCTCTTGGCAGTGTTCATGCATTGGAACAGCACCTGCGGCAGGAGGGCATCGTCTCGAAGGTCCGAACCAATGCCGCCGGTCGTCCGATCAGCGGACAACCTTTCAGTCGCGGCGCCCTGTTTCACCTGCTACGTAACCGCCTCTATCTTGGCGAAATCCGCCATCGCGACACGACCTATCCCGGTCAGCATGCGGCGATCGTGGATCCGGCCGTGTTCGATGCGGTCCAGATTCGCCTTGACGCAAACGCCAGGACACGTCGGGCGAGCGGCGACCGGACGGCGGCCTCACTCTTCACCGGACGCATCTTCGACACCAGTGGTCAACCGATGTCGCCCACCTTCGCCTATGGTCGCAACCGCAGACTCTACCGCTACTATGTCTCCGCCGACCTCCAGCAAGGCGGGACCCGCGATAGTGCCGATCCGGCGCCGAGACGGATTTCGGCCGGAGCGCTGGAGACCTTGCTGGCCCGGACGCTGCAGCGCATGCTGCCCGACCGGACGTCCGACGCGATGGCACTTCTCAGCCGGATCGAGGTCCACAGGGATCACCTCGACCTGACCTTGCCGGTGCGCCTGCTCCGCGCCATTCGCAAGACCGTTGGAGCCGGTGAAACCGTCGAGGTCGATCCGGCGGACCGGTCGCTGATGCGCCTCACCCTTCCTGCACGTCTGCGGATCCGCTCGGGCAAGACCGAGATTCTCACCGGTGAATCCGATGCACCCAGACCCGATACCGTCCTGATCCGGGCGCTGCGCACGGCGCACGCGATGCTCGAATACGCCGCAGATGGGACTCCGACGGCCACGGCAGCGCCGGCGACACCCTATCGCCGCCGCCTCATACGTCTCGCCTTCCTCGCGCCCGATCTTCAGCGCGCGATTCTTGACGGTCGTCAGCCCCGAGACATGAATCTTGCAGCGCTGATGGCAGCGGAGCTGCCGCTCTCCTGGGCCGAGCAGCGGCGCAAATTCGGAGCCCCTCGCGCGTGCTGATGTTTATCCTCCCGGACTGGCACCGCCTGTTAATGCAGCACAATCATCCTGATGTCCGGGTGAAAACACCCTGATACTGCGCCTGAAGCACCTGTTATCGTCCGGAACAGGAAAGTGATTTGCACACCAGCAAGATACTGAAATCACCGGATCTTCTGACGACACACTCTGCACATCCGGTCTTGAGCACCTGTTTTGGATGCAGATTCGGAAAAAATTCCCTGTTAAGCCCAAACTCACCCTGGTTCCGCGCGAGCGGAGACGGCGTCGGCCAATAACCGGTAAATGGCTCCAAAGGCCATCTTGAATGGGCGACGAGATCGGGAAATGCGTCGAAAAACGTCCCTGTTACGGCCGCTTGCGTGGGCGCGCGACGACCAGAGACAAGTTTCGAATCTGGGTGGCGGGGAGACGGGGATTCGAACCCCGGGGACGCTCGCACGCCCAACGGTTTTCAAGACCGCCGCAATCGACCGCTCTGCCATCTCCCCGCGTGGCGTCGGGGTTTAGGGCGCCGGCCTGTCGCAAGCAAGAGAAAACGGGAAATCTTGCCGACAAACGCCAGCAGACTTTCCATGGCACGACCGCCGCGCTATGATCGCGGCCAAAGCGGGCAGGGCCCGCCGGCAGGCATGACCGGGTTCAACCGGCGACAGGGCAGGCAAATTGCCCGATTTCAGGCAAGGGACGTCGAGGATGGGCGAGGCTCGGGATTTCAGCGTTCGGACAATGCGTCTGGCGGGGCTGATCGTTATGACCTTAGGACTGGCGGCCTGCGAAGAGGGCCTGACAACCGGATCGACCGAGGGCGAAGCGGCGCGTGCGGAGGCGCCGGCCAACCTGGGCGCGGCGCCAAAGGGTGGGCAGCGCGACATGGAGGCGCCGGAGGTCTTTTCGGCTGACGAGGCGGGACTTTGGGACGGGCGGCCTTCACTTGGCGGCGTCTGGGTGGCGCATCCGGATGTGACCAGTCCGGAACGGGTGGTCATCCGCAACACGGCCAATGGCAAATCGGTAACGGGCGCGCTGTTCCGGCGCGAGCGCGATGTGCCGGGTCCGCGGTTCCAGGCCTCGTCCGAGGCGGCAGAGGCGCTGGGCATGCTGGCAGGCGCGCCGGTCAAGCTGACCGTGGTCGCTCTGCGGCGGGCCGATGCTGCGCCGGCGGTGGCGGCGGCAGCCGAGGCCGAACCCGCCAAAGCGGGCCTTGATCCCGTGGCCGACGTGCCGGTGGAGACTGCCGGCGCGGAAAAGCAGCCTTTCTTCAAGCGGGTGTTCGGACGCAAGCCCGAGGCGACGGCTGCGGCCGCCGAAACGGGCGGGGCGGTCGAGGCCGCGCAGCCGGTGAACGTGAGCGAATTGCCCTCCGCTTCGGCGCCAGCCGTATCCGAGAGTGCGCCGCCCCCGAAAAAGACTCCGTTCAAGGGGCTGTTCAGGCCCAAGGGAAGCGATGAGCCGGTCGGCGCGCCGCTGACGGCGCTGGCGCCGGTGGAGACCGCTCCGCCGGCGGCGGCACCTGCCGCTCCGCCACCGGCCAAACCGAAAGCCAAAGCCTCGGCCCTGTCACAGCCCTTTGTCCAGGTCGGCACCTTCGGGGAAAAGGCGAACGCCAACCGGGCGGCCGACAAGCTGCGCAAGACGGGGATGGTGCCGACGGTCAAGCCTGAGACGATCAACGGCAAGACCTTCTGGCGTGTCGTTGTCGGGCCGGCGACCTCGGAGACCGAGCGCGAGACGCTGTTGACTCGGCTGCGCGATGCCGGTTTCAACGATGCCTATGCCGTCACCCAATAGAAGGAAATCGCTGACCGTGACCATGATCCAGCGCCTCGCCGTCCTGCTGCTGACGGTTGTCACCGCCCATCAGGCTGCCGCCTTCGAGACGAAGGCGCGCGCTGCCTATATCGTCGATATCACAACTGGCACCGTGCTGCTTGAAAAGAACGACCGCGAGCCTTTGCCGCCGGCGTCGATGTCGAAGCTGATGACGCTTTACGTCGCCTTCGAGGCGATCCGCGAGGGGCGGTTGACGCTGGACGAAAAGCTCCCGGTTTCGGAACACGCGATGAGCTATGGCGGGTCGACGATGTTCCTGAACACGCAGGACAAGGTGCGGGTCGAGGATTTGCTGCGCGGGATCATCGTGCTGTCGGGCAACGACGCCTGCGCGGTAATCGCCGAGGCATTGAGCCCCGATGGGACCGAGGCGGGATTTGCCCGCTACATGACCAAGCGGGCCGAAGCGCTTGGCATGGAAAATTCGACCTTCATGAACTCGAACGGATGGCCGCAGGCCGGGCACATGATGTCGGTGCGCGATCTGGGGATTCTGGCGCAGCATATCATCAACGATTTTCCCGAATTCTATCCGCTGTTTGGCGAGACACAGTTCGATTTCGACGGCCGTGCACCGGCGAATGTCAACAACCGCAATCCGCTGCTCAAGCTCAATATCGGCGCCGACGGTCTGAAGACCGGCCACACCCAGGAAGCTGGCTATGGTCTGGTCGGATCGGCCAAGCAGGGCGACCGGCGGGTTCTGTTCGTGATCTCGGGTCTGGCGACGGAAACAGAGCGGGCAGAGGAGGCTGCGGCCATCGTTAACTGGTCGTTTCGCCAATTTGCCGAAAAGACGGTCGCCCGCGCCGGACAGCCGGTCACGACGGCCGAAGTCTGGATGGGACGCGAGCAATCGGTAGGCCTCGTGCTGCGCGAGGATCTGAAAATCCTGCTGCCGACGCTGACGGCGGACAAGCTGGATGCCGAGGTGGTCTATCGCGGCCCGGTCTCGGCGCCGGTCAAGGAGGGGCAGGAGCTGGGCTCGCTGGTCATCCGTCCGGACGGCTTGCCGGAGGTGAGCATGCCGCTGGTTGCCGACCGTTCGGTCCCGGCGGGCGGGTTCAGCGTGCGCCTGCGCACCGCTGCGACCTTGCTGCTCGAGCGGGTTACGGGTGGGACGGCCGAGGAATCGTGACGATCCGCGCTGGCCGGGCGGCGGGCCTGTTCATCACCTTCGAGGGCATCGACGGGTCGGGCAAGTCGACCCAGGCCCGGCGGCTGGCCGAGGCGCTGGCGGCCGAGGGGCGCGATGTGCGCCTGACTCGTGAGCCGGGCGGGTCGCCGGGGGCCGAGGAGATCAGGTCTCTGGTGCTGGAAGGTGATCCCGACCGCTGGTCGGCCGAGACGGAAATCCTGCTGTTCACCGCGGCCCGGCGCGATCATCTGGAACGGACGATCCTGCCGGCGCTGGCGGCGGGGCAGGTGGTGATCTGCGACCGCTTCGCCGACAGCACGCGGGTCTATCAGGGGGTGTCGCGCGGGGATCTGCGCGCGAAGGTAGACCAGTTGCACGAACTGATGATCGGGCGCGAGCCGGATCTGACCGTGCTGATCGACATGGATCCCGATACCGGCCATGCGCGGGCGCTGTCACGGCGGGGCACGGAAGAGCGGTTCGAAGAGTTCGGGCCCGATCTGCAACGCCGGATGCGCGCGGCCTTTCTGGGGCTGTCCGAGGAGTTTCCGTCCCGCTTCCGCGTGATCGACGGCAACCGCAGCATCGACCTTGTCGCCGCCGACGTGCACCGGACCGTCGCCGAGGCGCTGGCATGACGGAGGATACTGCCCCGGATCAGGTGCCCGGCGCGCCGCATCCCCGCGACACCGCCCAGCTGTTCGGGCAGGCAGCGGCCGAGGCGCAGTTTCTGGACGCCTTTACACGCGACCGTCTGCATCACGGCTGGCTGCTGACCGGACCGAAGGGCACCGGCAAGGCAACGCTGGCCTGGCGGATCGCGCGGTTCCTGCTGGCCACGCCGCCGGTGGAAGAGGACGGCCTGTTCGGCGCGCCTCCTCCCCCCAGGACGCTGGACATCGACCCCGAACATCCGGTGGCTCGCCGCATGGCGGCGCGGGCAGAGGGCGGGCTTGCGGCGGTCACGCGGTCGGTGAACGAGGATACCGGGCGGCTGCGGTCCGAGATCGTAGTCGACGACATTCGCCGATTGCACCGCTTTTTCGGTCTTTCGGCGCCGGACGGCGGCCGGCGGGTCGTCATCGTGGATCCGGCGGACGAGATGAACACCAGCGCGGCCAACGCGCTGCTGAAGATGCTCGAGGAACCGCCGGCACGCACGACGCTGCTGCTGATCGCGCATCAGCCCTCGCGGCTCCTGCCGACGATCCGCTCGCGCTGCCGGACGCTGCGGCTGAAGCCGCTGGACGGCGCGGCGATGGCGCGCGCACTGGCGCAGGCCGGCGCCGAGGTCGCGCCCGGCGAGGAAGAGGCGCTGGCGGTGCTGGCCGCCGGATCGGTCGGCGCGGCGATCCGGCTGATCGCGCATGACGGGCTGGCCCTTTATGCCGCGCTGGTGCAGCTGGCGGGCACGCTGCCCCGGCTGGACCGGCAGGCGGCGAACGCGCTGGCCGAAAGCCTGACCCCGCGCACAAGGGCAGAGCGGTTCGACCTGTTCCTCGATCTGGCCGATATCCTGCTGGTTCGGCTGGCGATGACCGGGGCCACCGGCGCGCCGCCGCAGCTTGAGGCGGCACCGGGCGAGGGGGCGATCCTGGCGCGGCTGGCGCCCGATCCGCAGGCAGGGCGCCGCTGGGCCGAGGCGGCGGCGCATATTTCCGCGCGCGTGCGCCACGGCGCGGCGGTGAACCTTGACCCCGGCGGCCTTGTGCTGGATACGGTCATGAGAATTCAGGAGACCGCGCGCGGCTGAGAATGGCCGCCGCCGTCAAGAGGCCGATGAGCGACACGCCCGAGATCACCGACAGTCACTGCCACCTCGATTTTCCCGATTTCGAAGGCCAGCTCGACACCATCGTTGCGAATGCCGCCGCCGTCGGCGTGACCCGGATGGTGACAATCTGCACCCGGCTGAAGCACGAACCGCGCGTGCGCGCCATCGCCGAGGCGCATGAGGCGGTTTTCTATGCCGCAGGCACTCATCCGATGAGCGCGGCGGAAGAGCCGCTGGCCACGGTGGACGAGCTGATTGCGCTGGCGCGGCATCCGAAGTTCGTCGGGATCGGTGAGACGGGGCTCGATTATCATTACACCGCCGAGAGCGCGGAAATTCAGCAGACCTCGCTGCGGATCCACATCGCGGCGGCGCGAGAGACGGGCCTGCCGCTGATCATCCATGCGCGCGACGCGGATGACGACATGGCGCGGATCCTGACCGAGGAATACCGCAACGGGGAATATTCCTGCGTGATGCATTGCTTCTCGTCCTCGGCCGAGCTGGCGAAGGCGGCGCTGGATCTCGGATTCTACCTGTCGATGTCGGGCATCACCGCCTTTCCGAAAAGCCAGGAGCTGCGCGATATCTTCGCCGGTGCGCCGGTCGAGCGGGTCCTTGTCGAGACGGATGCGCCCTATCTCGCGCCGCCGCCCCATCGGGGCAAGCGCAACGAGCCGGCCTTTGCCGCCCATACTGCGCGGGCCGGAGCCCAGGTCTTCGGGCTGGACTATCCCGCCTTCGCCGCGCAGACGCAGGCCAATTTCGACCGCTTGTTCACCCGCGCCAAGCTTGGGAAGGCGGCGTGATGGGCGAGTTTGTCTTTACCATTCTCGGCTGCGGCTCTTCCGGCGGGGTTCCGCGGCTGGGCGGACACTGGGGCGAGTGCGACCCGACCAATCCAAAGAACGCGCGGCGGCGCTGTTCGATGCTGGTCGAACGGGTGGGCGAGAATGGTACGACGACCGTCCTGATCGACACGACGCCGGATCTGCGTAGCCAGTTGCTCGACACTGGCACGGGGCGGCTGGACGGCGTGGTCTATACCCATGCCCATGCCGACCATGTTCACGGCATCGACGACTTGCGGATGATCGTGTTCAACATGCGCGCCCGCCTGCCGGTCTGGGCCGATGGCGACACCCAGAACGCGCTGATTTCGCGGTTCGGCTATGCCTTCGTGCAACCCGAAGGCTCGCCCTATCCGCCGATCCTGAACATGAAGTCGATCGACGGCCCCTTCGAGGTGCGTGGCGCCGGTGGACCGATCCCGTTCCGCCCCTTCCGGGTGAACCACGGGTCGATCGACAGCCTGGGTTTTCGCATCGGCAACCTGGCCTATCTGCCGGATGTCGCCGAACTCTATGACGACGCTTGGGCCGAGCTGGAGGGGCTGGATTATTGGATTGTGGACGCGCTGCGCCGCGAGCCGCATCCGACGCACGCGCATCTCGCGCGGACGCTGGGGTGGATCGATCGGATGCAGCCGAAGACGGCCGTGCTGACCAATATGCACATCGACATGGATTACGAGACGGTCAGCGCCGAGACGCCCGAGCATGTGATCTGCGCCTATGACGGCATGACGCTGCGGATGCCCGCATGATCCGGCCGGTGCGCTTGGAGCACCGGTTCTCGCCGGCGCGCCCGGCCATCCCAAGCGGAAAGGGCGGGCGGTGTTTCAGAGCCTGATCGACGTCATCCTGCCCGTCTTCCTGGTGATCGGATCGGGCTATGCCGTGACCCGCGCGGGTTATTTCAACGAGACCCATATCGCTGGGTTGATGCGGTTCACGCAGGGCTTTGCGATCCCCTGCCTGCTGTTCCGCGCCATCGCCCATATCGACATCGCGGCAAGCTTCGATCCGCGGCTGCTGGCCGCCTTCTACGCGGGGGCGGGGCTGTGTTTCTGCGTCGGACTGTTCGGCGCGCGGCTGCTGTTCAAGCGGGACTGGGAAGACTGCGTGGTGATCGGCTTCGCCTGCCTGTTCTCGAACTCGATCCTGCTTGGTCTGCCGATCACCGAGCGCGCCTTTGGCCCCGAGGCCTTGACCGGCAACTACGCGATCATCGCCTTTCACGCCCCCTTCTGCTATGGTCTGGGCGTGACGGTCATGGAGGTGGTGCGGGCGCGAGGCAAGTCGCCGGCCACCTTTGCCGGATCGGTCCTGCGGGCGATGTTCCAGAACGTGCTGATCATCGGCATCGTGCTGGGCTTCGTGTTCAACATCTTCGCGATTCCGATCCCTGCCATCGCCGAGGATGCGCTGGGGTTGATCATCCGCGCGGCGCTGCCCTGCGCGCTATTCGCGCTGGGGGGCGTGCTGGTGCAATACCGCCCCGAGGGCGACCTGCGGGCCATCGGTTTTGTCTGCGCGATCTCGCTGGTGCTGCATCCGGGTCTTGTCTGGACCTTCGGCACCGCCCTCGCGCTGCCTCAGGATCTGTTCCGCTCGGCGATCATGAATTCGTCGATGGCGCCGGGGTTCAACGCCTATATCTTCGCGAACATGTATGGCAGGGCCAAGCGGGTGGCCGCCTCGTCGGTGTTGATGGCGACGGGGGCCTCGATCTTCACCGTCTGGTTCTGGCTGATTGCGCTTGGCGCGCGCTGAGCTTTTCACGCGCGAAAAGTATGGAATTCCCGCCTGTATTTCCGGCAAGCTGCGCGTAATGTCGCGCCAGATTGAACGGCGGAGATTGCGGCTTATGTTCCGAATTCCTTTCCATTTCCTTTCGGGTGGCAAATGCGCCGGCTGACGCGCCGAGCGGCGCTGTTCGGCGCGGGGGCGGTGGCGGGCAGTCTTGCCACAGCGCAATTCGGTTCGCGCAACCCGGTGCTACCGCCACGCCTGACCGCCACTCCGGGCGAGGGGATGCTGAACGATGCGAGCCTGCTGAGCGCGACGCCGATCCACCGCCACACCGTGCTATCTCAGGATCCGGGCGAGGCGTTGGTTGCGGCGATCCGGGCCGAAATGACCGAGGCGGCGGCGAACGGCCGTCCGGTCAACGTCGGCGCCGCGCGGCATTCGATGGGCGGGCAGGCGATCCCGCGCGAAGGCCATGCGCTGACCTTCGACAATGGATTCCTCGAAGCCGATACCGCCGTGCGGACCTATCGCGTTCACGCCGGGGCGCGCTGGTCCCAGGTCATCGCGGCGCTGGACCCTTTGGGCCTGTCGCCCAAGGTCATGCAGTCGAACCACGATTTCGGCGTGGCGGCGACCTTCTGTGTCAACGCACATGGCTGGCCGGTGCCGATGGGGCCGATGGGGGCAACTGTGCGGTCCTTCGAGATGGTGCTGCCCTCGGGTGATCTGGTGCGTTGCTCGCGCGACGAGAATGCCGAGCTTTTCGCGATGAGCATGGGCGGCTACGGGCTGACCGGTGCGATCACCGCGATGGAGGTGGAGGCCGCGCCGAACCGTCTGCTGGAGCCGAAGTTCCGGCGGATGCGGGCCGAAGATTTCGGCACCGCCTTCATGGACGCGCTGAAGGATCCGGACGTCGACATGGCCTATGGACGGCTGAACGTCGAACGCGGCACCTTCTTCGAAGAGGCGCTGCTGATCACCTATCGGCCTGTCGACGACCAGTCGGATATTCCCGCCGCCTCGGGGTCGGGCGCGATGTCGAAGCTGGCGCGGCATGTCTACCGGGCGCAGCTTGGCAACGAGCCGATGAAACGGCTGCGCTGGTTCACCGAGACCAGCGTCGGGCCAAGGCTGGCCGGCGCGGCCTCGCGCAACAGCCTGATCAATGAACCGGTCATCACGCTGGACGACCACGACCCGACCCGCACCGATATCCTGCACGAGTATTTCGTGGCGCCCGAACACTTTGCCGATTTCCTGACGGTCTGCCGCGATGTGATCCCGGCCAGCTATCAGGAATTCCTGAACGTCACGCTGCGCTTCATCGACACCGATGCAACCAGCTGGCTGGCCTACGCCGGCGTGCCGCGCATCGCGGCGGTGATGTCCTTCAGCCAGGAGCTGAGCGCCCGGGGCGAGGCTGACATGGCGCGCATGACGCGCGAGCTGATAGACGGGATCGTGGCCATCGGCGGCACCTATTATCTGCCGTATCGGCCCCATGCCACGGTGGACCAGCTGGTGCGCGCCTATCCCCGTGCGCCGGCCTTCGCCGCCGCCAAGCGGCAGCTCGACCCCGGTCTGCTGTTCCGCAACAACCTTTGGGACAGCTATCTGGAGACGCTATGAGCATCCTGCAAAAGATCACGCTTGGTTATTTCGTCGCGCTGATGGGTGCGGCGTCGCTGAATTACATTCCCGGCCTGACCGACGATCAGGGCCGCGCCTTCGGCATCTTCGCGCTGGATATCTTCGACGACGCGCTGCATGTGGCCTCGGCGCTCTGGGCGCTGGCGGCGGCGCTAATCTCACGCCGGGCGGCGAAGATCTTTCTGGTGATCTTCGGGGCGCTCTATCTGGGCGACGGGGTCTTCGGGTTCTTCACGGGCTATGGCTATCTCGACCTCGGGATCTTCACCAATGCCTCCGAGGGGATGTCCTTCACGATGTTCCGCCTGCTGGCGAACCTGCCGCATGTCGCGCTTGGCGGCTTCGCGCTCTGGGCCGGGCTGAGGCTGGACCGCGCATGATCCGCCGCGTCGGGCGCTGGCTGGGGCGGCTGCTGCTGGTGGTGATCGCGCTGGTCGCGGTACTGCTGGCGCCGGTCGGCTATGTCGAGACGATGTGCCGCCCCGAAGGCGCGCCGGATGTTTATGTGTCGCTGCTGCCGCCCGAGCATCGCCGGGCCGAGGCGCGCACGCTGCTGACCTATCCGGAGTGGCATATCGTCCATGCCTATGACGACTACGCCAGGGTGATCGCCACCGAGGATCCGCAGGATTTCGGCTTTGGCCGCGCGATCGGGCAATATTGGTCGTCGCTCTGCACCCTGTCGCGGCGCAGCGGACCGATGGGCGGGGTCGACGGGCCGACCAGGCAGCTGGTCTATGTGATCGGCGTCAGCTTTACCGCCGAACTGGCAATGAAGGCGCTGTACGAGGAAACGCTGGGCCGTCTGTTTGTCGCCCTGCGCGGGCCCGATCACAGCCCGCTGGACCGGTTGTCTGCCGATCAGGCGGCAGCCTACGCGACCTTCCTGCAGCAGACGCCCTGGTATCTCTGGGACTTCGACGGCGATATCCGCGCGCTGGAGGCCGCTCGGACCGACGTGCTGCGCGACCGCGAGCGTCGGCTGGCGCTGGGGGGCGAATATGCGGCCAAGGCGGCCTATGCGAAGGTGATCGCGCAGGCGGTGGCGGCGACCGGGTTTGACGAATTGACGCTGCGCATGGTGGTCCGTGGTCTGGCGCCCCAGCAACTGGAGGCCTTCGATGGCGTCACCGTCATCGGCCCGCTGGGCCCAGGCATCGAGATCGAGACGCCGCGATATCGCGAGCTGACGCGGCTCTTGGAGCGGATGGCGCACGCGGGCGGCGACTTTGTCGAGATCGCGGGCAACGATCAGATCATGTTCACGGTCACCACGTCGGAGGCCACGCTGCCGGGCGCGCTGGCCAGCCTGCCACGGCAGGGGTATGGCGACACGCGGCATCTGGCGCTGGTCAAGGTGAGCGAGCTTGCCGAACGTCTGCGGGGCTTGCCGGGCGGGGTGGAGCATATCCATGACTATTAGGGTCGCGCTCTGGTTGCTGCTGGTGCCGGTGGGCTGGCTCGGCCTGCTGGCGGGCGTGATGCTGGTCAGCGACGTTGCTCCGGCGGCGCTGGTGATGCTGCCATCGGACGACTTCCTCGCAGATTTGCCGCAGGGCGTCGCGATCCTGTCGAGCACGCCGGTTTCGGTCACGCTGACCTCGGAGGCGCCGGGACTGGCCGCCGCGCTTTACGCCAGCGGCGCCTGGCTGGTGCTGCCGGCCGGTCTGGCCGGCTGCGCGCCGCGCGGCGCCTAGACCATCGCCGGCGGCGGCTTGCGGCGGGCGCCGGATATGGCATTCCCGATGATCGCCGTCAGCAGGATCGCACCGCCGATGAACGTATAAAGCGTGGCCGTCTCGCCCAGGAACAGCCAGACCCAGACCGGCCCGAGCAGAACCTCGGCCATCGACAGGATGGTGAGTTCGACCGCCGGCACCGTCTTGGACCCGACCGTGTAGAGCACGAGCCCCGCGCCGACCTGCACCACGCCCATGCCAAAGGAGATGGCGCCGTCGTTGGGGCTGAGTACCAGCGGTAGGCCCGAGGCCAGACAGACCGGCGCCGTTATGACCACCGCCAGCAGGCCCGACAGGAAAACCGCCGGCATCATCTCGCCCGCTTTTCCCCAGCGCAGCGCCACGGTAAATAGCGCGAACCCGAGCGCCGAGCAGAGCGCGGCGACGTTGCCGCTCCAGGCGGCGGTTCCGGTCTTGTCCCAGACCATCACGGCGATGCCGCATCCGGCCACCGCCATCGCGCCCCAGGTGGCGGGGCGCACGCGCTCGCCCAGACAGACCCAGCCCATCAGCGCGGCGAGAAGCGGCGAGCAGGCAAACAGCAGCATGGCATTGGCGACAGAGGTGTGCTGGATCGCATAGATCGCGCCGGTATAGGCCGCAACCAGCGCCAGCGCGCCCACAAGGCCCGGCAAGCCGGCGCGTCGGGCCATCTCGAACGGGCCCTGTCTGGACCGAAGCCGGATCACCACATAAAGCAGCACGGCGAGGCCGAGCGAGCGGTAGAGCAGGATCTGCCAGACAACCGCATCGTCGATCATGCGGATGCCCAGACCCACGGTCGACCAGAGCACGCCGGCGATGAAGACCAGAACCATGCCGGAAAGGTCGCGTGAGGCCGTCAGGTCCATGACATCCGCTCCTGTTCGGTTGCCCGCCCGGCATGACATTGCATGAAGGGCGGGGCTGTTCCGAAAGCGACATCGTGGGGAAGAGGGCGCGGTGGCCGGGCCTCAGATCAGCCAGTCGGTCGAAAGCGTCGTTGACGCCGCAAGGTTGCCGATCAGCGCCAGGTCAACCTCGGTCCCGTTGTCGTTGAAGACCAGCCAGGAGCTGCGCCCCTCGGCCACCAGCGAGAACAGGTCATTGGCCAATGCATCGGCCACCGTGCCACCGCCGATAAGGCCCGAGACCGAGATCTTCTCACCGTAGCTCAGCGAGAAGTCGGCGAGAAGATCGCCCGCATCCGCGACCGAGGTGAAGACGAAGGTATCGACGCCGCTCCCGCCCTTGAGGATGTCGGCGCCCTCACCTCCTGCGATCACATCGTTTCCAGCGCCGCCGTCTATGATGTCATCGCCCGAGCCACCGTCGATCTCGTCATTGCCGGCGTCGCCATACAGCTTGTCGATGCCCGCGCCGCCGTCGACCAGATCGTTTTCGTTGCCAGCCTTGATGTAATCGTCGCCCTCTCCGCCAAGCAGGGTATCGTTTCCGTTGTCGCCGTAGATCTTGTCGTTCCCGGCGCCGCCGTCGGCATAGTCGTCGCCCTTGTCACCCTTCAGATAGTCGAGTCCGTCGCCGCCATACATGGTGTCGTTGTCGTTGTCGCCGTAAATCTTGTCATCGCCTGCGCCGCCGTCCAGCAGATCGTTGCCGGTGTCGCCATAAAGCGTGTCGTTACCGTCGCCGCCGGACAGATCGTCCTCACCCGCGCCGCCATAGGCCTTGTCGTCGCCGGCGCCGGCATCGGCCAGGTCGTCGCCATCATCGGCCTTGATCGTATCGGTGCCGTCGCCGCCAAGAAGCGTGTCATCGCCGTCGCCGCCGTAAAGCTTGTCATCCTCGCTGCCGCCGTCCAGCAGGTCGTTGCCCAGGTCGCCATAGAGCGAGTCACGCCCTGCGCCGCCTGTCAGGTGGTCGTCTCCGGCGTGACCGTAAAGCTTGTCGTCGTCGGTCCCTGCGACGAGTGTATCGTTGCCCGCGCCACCGTAGAGCGTGTCCTTGCCGGCGCCGCCGGCGATGTCGTCGTCACCGTCCTCGCCGTAAATCTTGTCGTTGTCGGCGCCGCCGTCGATGGTGTCGTTGCCGCTGCCGCCATAGATCTTGTCCATGCCTGCATCGCCGGTGATGTCGTCATTGCCATCGCCGCCGTAAAGCGAATCCTTGCCGTCGCCGCCGGTCAGCGTATCGGCCCCGGCGTTGCCATAGAGCTTGTCGTCGCCCGCGCCGCCCTCGATTTCATTGTCCAGATCGTTGCCGGTGCCGGTGTCCCGGCCTGAGCCGAGCATCAGGTTCTCGATCTCGGTCCCCGCCTCGATGGTCAACTTCCTGGTGCCAAGCTTGCCGGTCACGCCGCCGTTCAGGTCGATCTTGCTGCCGTAGGTCACGGCGGAGAGGTCCAGCGTGTCGGTGCCGCCGTTGGTGTCGCGGATGATGCTCCCCGCTTCCGTCCAGGTCGCGACATAGGCGTTGGTCAGGGTGATGATGGTGTCATAGGCGTCCGGATCGGGACCGACCGGCACGCTTTCCACGTCGAGGATCGTGGACAGGTCCGCATTGGCCGACAGACCGGCAAGAAAGGCCAAGGCCACCGAGGCGCCCGCGTTCACCATCAGCCAGGCGCCGCCGGTCGTGGCAGAGAGCCAGACCTTGCCGTCGCCAATCGGGTCGGTGCCGCCATAGCCGATAGCCGCAAACAGAGCCGACAGGTCGACCCGGTCACCCTGGCCAAGGTTGAAGTCGGTGATCGTATCTCCGGCCTCGTTGGTCGCGGCATAGACGAAGACGTCGCCACCGCTGCCGCCGGTCAGGATATCCGCACCGGCGCCGCCAACCAGTGTGTCATTGCCGCCTTCGCCCAGCAGGGTGTCATTTCCCAAACCCGCCATCAGCACGTTGTCGGCCGCATTGCCGGTGATGTGATCGGTGCCCGACCCGGTATAGGCGTTCTCGATCACCGTGCCGCGTGCGATGGCAAGGTTGCCGGTCTTGCCGTTGATGTCGGAGAAGCGCTCGGCATAAAGGTCGATCCGCTGGTTCGAGGCGCGCGAGGACAGGTCGATGGTATCTGTCCCGGCGCTGTCGAAGATCGCCACCGCCTTCCCGTTGTTCAGGCCCATGCCGTGCTGGCTGACATTGGTGTTGTCGCCGTAGATCGTATTGCCGGTCTGCACGTTGGTCGGCGTGCCATAGAGATTCTGGATGGCAACGATATCCGCCAGCTGCGCCGTCGCCAGATAGGCGAAGGAGGCCGAGACATTCGGGTTCTCGTTGTTGGAGAAGTAGGACATCACCGTCATTTGCCAGCTGTCATTGGCGAAATGTGCCTGAGTCCCGAAATTCGCGGTTCCGTTGTAGTTGCCTGCATGGCCCAGACCGAGCGCATGGCCGATCTCGTGGATGAAGGTCTGGAGGTAGTAGTCGCCGTAGGACTGCCACGAGGTGTGCACGTTGACCGAGGAAGACAGAATCGTGTTCCCCGAGGTCGAGGAGGTGTTGTAGGCGCCCGACTGGCTGTCGTCGAAGCTGATCATCGCGCTGCTTGCCTGGGTAAAGGTCAGCCCCGTCACAGCGCTCCAGGCGTCAAGGGCCTGCAGAGCGGTCGCTTTTCCAAGCGCATCCAGCCCGTTGATGTTGACCGTGATGGTGCCGCCTGTCTGCACGTTGAACGACCGCGGCTGCTGGCCGCGACCCAGCCAGAAGCCGTCGGTCAGGTAATCGGCGATCTGATCCAGGTTGTAGACCGGCAGGCCAGCCGACGTGAAGCTTGTCTGGGTGCCGCCCTCGCTCAGGGAGGCGACATGGGGATCATAGACGGTCTGGGTCGGGTTCAGGGACTGGCACATCAGGCACATGGTTGAAGTCCTCGTTCTTCAGGAAGATCAGAGCGGCAGGTTGCTGTGGCGCAGCAACTCGACGGCAAAGCGGTCGAGCATCTCGCGGTTCAGCGAGGCATCGAGCACTGATAAAGTCAGCGTGGCGCCTTCGCCGGTCCGGCCCTCCGGCGTCTGCCAGACGAGGTGGCCCGACAGGCTGTCGTGGCTCTGCAACGCGGGCACAAAGCGCAGGGCAAGGCGGCCCTCGGCGGGGGCTTCTGAGAGGATCACTGGCCCGACCGACTGCGCCAGCACCGCGGCGAGCGCGCGGCAAATCGGCGCACGCAGGCCCTGGTCGCAGCTGAGCTGGACCTCGGTTGGGGCGGAATGGGCCGGCAGGGCAATCAGCGGCACGAAGGCGGCCGCGCACAGGAAGGGCGCAAGGGGAGTCATGGTGGCTCCTTTGGAATGGCGATGTTGGGGAAACGGGCCATTCTGACCCTGCAAGGCGGGTGTGCCACCGGATCTTGTAGCCGTTGAGACAGGTTACGGGTAATATTGTGGCATTGTTGCGCGAGACCGCCTTTCATGGCGGAGCGCGCGAAACTGTTGACGCGTGCCGTGGGGGCCGGCAACGGGAATGAAAGGACCTGACCATGATCCAGCTCGGCAATCGCGATATCGTCGAACTGACCGAGTTCCGGCGCGAGCTGCACCGCTTTCCCGAGGTTTCGGGGCAGGAAGCCGGCACCGCGCTGCGCATCGCCTCGGCCCTGCACGCGACCGAGCCCGAGAGGATCCTGACCGGGCTGGGGGGGCATGGCGTCGCCGCCGTCTTTGAAGGCCGGGAGGAGGGGCCGGCGGTTCTGATCCGCTGCGAACTCGACGCGCTACCGATTGAAGAACTGTCGCGTGCGCCGTATCGCTCGGCCACGCCCGGAACCGGGCATCTGTGCGGGCACGATGGACATATGGCCATCCTGATGGGGGTGGCCCGTACACTGGGGCGGCACCGCCCGGCGCGGGGCCGGGCCATCCTGCTGTTCCAGCCGGCCGAGGAAGATGGCTCGGGGGCTGCGCAGGTCATGGCGGACGAGGCCTTTGCCGAGATCACGCCCGATTACGCCTTTGCCCTACACAATATGCCGGGAATGCCGCTGGGTCGGGCGGCGCTGGCCGCCGGGCCGATGAACTGCGCCTCGCGCGGGGCGCTGATCCAGCTGACCGGCCGCACCGCCCATGCCTCGATGCCCGAAACGGGCTTGTCGCCGATGGCGGCGCTGGCACAGCTGATGCCGGCGCTGACCGCGCTGGGGCAGGGCGCAGGGCCGGCAGAGGAGGGATTTCGGCTGGTCACGGTGACCCACGCGCGGCTGGGCGAGGCGGCCTTCGGCATCGCGCCCGGCGAGGCCGAGCTTTGGGCCACTCTGCGCACCACGCGCGACGCGGACATGGCAGCTCTGGTCGGGGCCGCCGAGGCGTTGGTCAACGAAGCCGCGGGGCCGCTGGCGACGGAGATCAGCTATCACGACGTCTTTCGCCATTGCGAGAATGACCCCGAGGCCACCGCGATCCTGGGCCGCGCGCTGGATACGGCGGGCGTGCCCTGGGATGCCGGTTCGCTGCCGATGCGCGCTTCTGAGGATTTCGGGCGGTTCGCCGACGTGGCGAAGTCGGCGATGTTCCTGCTGGGGGCGGGCGAAAAGGTGCCCGCGCTACACAATCCGGACTACGATTTCCCCGATGCGCTGATCGCGACCGGCGCCCGCGTGTTCCTGTCGGCGCTCGATGAGATGCTGGGTATCGGCGAAATCAGGCCTGTGTGAACCGTGTCACATACCCATTTGCCGCGAGCGCCCTAGATAGGAGTCAGGGAACAGCGACAGGGGGCTGTCATGGAAAACCGAAAAGACCGGCATCCGGTCAACGAATGGGAAAGGCGCGCCGACACGGGTCCGAGTCAGACGCGCCTATTCATGGCTGCGGTCATTGTCTGCGCCTCGGTCATCGCCGGAGCAGGCGCGATTGAAAGCCACCAGGTGGAACCAGACCAGACCGTCGCGATGGTGCACCGCTAGGTGCGCACCCCCGCAAAGCGTGTCTGCCAATCTTCGCGCTGGTCGTCGGTGATCTTGGCGAAGAGAACGTCCGGAACGGTGAAGGCATGGCCGGCGGGCAGCGAGTCCAGCGCCGCGCCGACGTCGTCGGGCCATTCTGTATCAAGCGTGTTCATCGCCGAAAGCATCCGCGCCGCCGCATCCGGAATGAAGGGCGCGGAAAGCACCGCGTAGAGGCGGATCAGGTTCAGGCCGAGACGCACCTGCATCGCGGCCTTGGCCTCGTCTTCCTTGAAGGTCGTCCACGGCGCGGCGGATTGCAGGTATTCGTTGCCTGCCACCCAGATCGCCCGCAGCTCCTGCGAGGATTTGCGAACTTCCATCGCGTCCATGAAGCCCTCGTAGGCGCGCAGACGCTCGGTCAGCGTGGCGATCAGCGCCTGTTCGGCCTCGCCCTGTTCGCTGCCCTCGGGCACCTGTTCGCCGAATTTCGACCGGCAGAACTTGGTGATCCGACTGACGAAGTTGCCCAGAACGTCGGCCAGATCCTTGTTCACCGAGGCCTGGAAGTTCTCCCAGGTGAATTCGCTGTCCGAGCTTTCCGGCGCGTGTGACAGCAGCCACCAGCGCCAGTAGTCCGACGGCAGGATGCTGAGCGCCTGATCCATGAAGACGCCACGGCCCTGCGAGGTCGAGAACTGGCCACCATCGTAGTTCAGGTAGTTGAAGGACTTGAGGTGATCCACCAGCTTCCACGGCTCGCCCGAGCCGATGATGGTGGCTGGGAAGGACAGCGTGTGGAAGGGGACGTTGTCCTTGCCCATGAACTGGATGTAACGCACATCCTCGGCGCCCTTGTCTGTGCGCCACCAGCGTTCCCACTCGGCATCCGGGGCGCCGCGCGAATCCGCCCATTCCTTGGCGCAGGCGATGTATTCGATCGGCGCGTCGAACCAGACGTAGAAGACCTTGCCTTCCATGCCCGGCCAGGGCTGGTCGCCCTTCTTCACCGGGATGCCCCAGTCGAGATCGCGGGTGATGCCGCGATCCTGAAGGCCGTCGCCGTCGTGCAGCCATTTCTTTGCGATCGACGTGGTCAGGATCGGCCAGTCGGTCTTGGTGTCGATCCAGGCGTCCAGATCGTCCTTGAGCGCGGACTGGCGCAGATAGAGGTGCTTGGTCTCGCGCACCTCCAGATCGGTCGAGCCCGAGATCGCCGAGCGCGGGTTGATAAGGTCGGTGGGGTCGAGTTGCTTGGTGCAGTTCTCGCATTGATCGCCGCGGGCCCTGTCGTATCCGCAGTTGGGGCAGGTGCCTTCGATATAGCGGTCGGGCAGGAAGCGGTTGTCGGCGACGGAAAAGACCTGCTTTTCCGACACTTCCCGAATCAGGCCGGCCTCGGCCAGGCGCCCCGCGAAATGCTGGGTCAGTCTGTGGTTCTGCGGCGAGGAAGAACGCCCAAAGTGGTCGAAGGAAAGGCCGAAGCGGCGCGCGATGTCGGCCTGAACGGCGTGCATCTCGGCGCAGTATTCGGCGACCGGTTTGCCGGCTTTGGCAGCGGCGAGTTCCGCCGGCGTGCCGTGTTCGTCGGTCGCGCAGAGGAACAGCACCTCGTTGCCACGCCCGCGCTGATAGCGCGCGAAGAGGTCGGCCGGAAGCTGCGAGCCAACCAGATTGCCGAGGTGCTTGATCCCGTTGATATAGGGGATCGCCGAAGTGATGAGATACCGTGCCATGTCGCGCCTTTGAACCATTGCGCCCTCATAGCGCAAGGACCTGGCAAGCGCCAGCGCGGGGAGGGGGCCGGGTCTGTCGGCGCGCAGGCTCAGCGGCGGCGCGATTCCTGGGCATTCTGCGCGGCCTCGACACGGATCACGCGGATGTTGGCGAGGTCCTGCGAGGAGATGGTGAAGGCCTCGTGCACGGTCCGCGTCAACTCTGATCCCATCGCGGTGGCGCGGGAAGGGTAGGTCACCAGGAAATCGAACACCATCACTCCGGCTTCGTCCGGGATCAGGTCCTTGTTGACTGGCCGCAGCTGGGCGAGATAGGCCCCCTGCCGGTCGGCGATGCCCGAGGCGTAGATGATCGCGCCGGTGTTCGTCGGCTCGATCCGCAGTTCTGTCACGCGGCCGATCTTGACGCTGCGGTCCACTGGCTTGCGGCGGTCCATGATGCTGCTTCGGCTGGGAATCAGCGGGTTGACCGTCCCGGTATCGGTAACGACGGCGACTTCCTTGCTGCGGCCGAACCAGTTGCGCGGATTGACGCGCGAATCCCGCCAGCCGCAAGAGGCCAGCACCAGGCTGGCTACGAGAAGGAGCAAGAGGGGTTTGCGCATCGCCTGTCCGCGGAGTGATAACTGCTTCCCAAGGGGTTAACCCATCCCGCCGCACTTGAAAAGCGTGAAGCTGGGGTGGACAGGACAGGCAGGGCGTCTTACCTCACGCTCACTCAGCCGCCCGGGGAGAACCGACCATGGCCACAGCGGCCTTTGAAGCGATAGCCGAGGACTTCGAATTCCTGGAAGACTGGGAGGACCGCTATCGCTATGTCATCGAACAGGGCAAGGCGATGGAGCCGCTGCCGGACGCGCTGAAGGTTCCGGCCACCAAGGTCGACGGCTGCGCGAGCCAGGTCTGGCTGCATCCGGTGATCGAGAGCGGAACTTTCCGCTTTGACGGCGACAGCGACGCGCTGATCGTGCGCGGCCTGATTGCGCTGCTGCGGGCGCTTTACAACGACATGCCGGTGTCAGAGGTGGGTGCGGTGGATGCACGCGCCGAACTGGGGCGGCTCGGGCTGCACGATCACCTCTCGGCGCAGCGCTCCAACGGGTTGCGGGCGATGATCGAACGCATCCGGACGGTGGCGGCCGCGTCCTAGGAGCGGATCCGCCCCTCGGGCGTGAAATGGTTCGGGAACATCAGTCCCAGCGTCGTCAGCGCAACCAAATGCGCGTGATCGCGCTTGAAACGCGGCGCCTCCAGCATCATTCGCAGCCATAGGCCTTCGAGCAATGCGTAGATCGCCCGCGCGGTCGGGTCCGGGTCGTAGCCATGGGGCGAGCCGGCCATCAGCGCGGTGCATTGGTCGCGGATGGCGTCCAGCAGCTGGTCGTCGCGTGTGCCGCTGATCTTGCGATAGATCGCGCTGGGACGCGCCTCTGCCATGAAGGCGAACCAGGCGGATATCTTGCGCGGGGTGCACAGGGCCGGGTCGAAATCGGCGTCCACCAGCGCGCGCAGCCGCGCCGCCGGGCTGCGCCCCGCCTTCGCCAGCGCGCGCCGCCACAAGGCGTTGTATTCTTCAGTCATAGATTGAAGAGTGGCGTGGAACAGCTTGTCCTTGCTGTCGAAATGGAAATTGACGATCCCGCGTGACAGCTTCGCCGCCGAAGCGACATCGGCGATGGTCGTTCCCGAATAACCCTTGCGCCCGATCACCTCGATGGTGGCCTGAATAAGCTGCTCGCGCCGCAATTCCTTTGGCTGGCGGTCGCGCAGGCGCGGTGCATCGGGGCTGTCGGTCATCCGCCCCGCCCCGCGATCCCAAGCAGCCGTTCCATCAGGATCAGGTTGGCATTGTCGAAGGTATCGTCCTGCGGGAAGGCCTGACTGCTTAGCTTGACGATCACCGCGCCGCTGGCGGGATCGGCGCAGAGCCACTGGCCGTGGATGCCGATAGCCATGACGGCGCGAGAGGGGCGCGGGAGCATATACCATTGGCTGCGATACCGTCCCCCGGGGATCCAGTCGTGATAATTGCCGCTGTTCCAGGCCGCTTCGTCGCCGTTCTCGGCAATATCGGCCAGCCAGCGTTCGGAAATCAATTGGCGTCCGCCGACTGCGCCACCGTCCAGAATCAGCTGGCCGAGACGCATCAGGTCTTCGCCCCGTGCGCAAAGCCCGCCCGCACCGCGCGGATTGCCCGCGGCGTCCACCGTCATCAACCCGTGATCGCAGCCGAGAGGCTGCCAGAAAACCTCTGACAACAGATCGGCATAGGACTTCCCCGACACCCGCTCGACCAGAAAGCCGAGCACGTCCGAATTTGGCGACTGATAGTGGAACGGCCCTCCGTGGGGTCCGGCACCCTTGCAGGCGGTGAACAGCATCTGGGCCAGCGTTTCCTGCCGGTCGCCGTCCTCCCTGGGGTTCCACAGCATGGCGCGGCGATAACGCGCATAATCGCCGTCGCGGTTCAGGTAGTCCTCGCGAAAATCGAGGCTGACGCGCATGTCGAGCAGATCGCGCACCGTGGCATCGCCAAAGGCACCCTGCGCGGTTTCGGGGATGTAGTCGGCCATCGCCCGGCTGACATCCAGCGCGCCGTTGTCCTCGAGCACGCCCAGCAGCAGGGCGGTTACGGATTTGGTCACCGAGAAGATCAGATGCGGCCGCGCTGCCTGGGCACGGGGGGCATGCCACTCCGCTATGATGCGGCCGTTGCGGGACAGCAGCAGATGGTCGGTCTGACTGATCTCGAGATACTCGGCAAGGCTTTCGCCGGGGCGCGACGGGCCAAAGGGCTGATCCAGCAGCCCCGCATCGATGGCGCGGGGCAGGGCCGTTGAGGGGGCGCCGATCACCTGCGCCGCCGGCACCAGTTCGCCGACACGTTCGAAGGCCCATGCATTCCATGGCCGCTCGCGCCAGTTGTGCAGGCCGACGTCGGCGCGTGAGAAACCGTATTCGGTGAGAGGGTAGGTCATTCAGTTACGGCGGGGCGGATCGCGCCGCCCCGCTCCTTTCCTGCTTACGACTTGAGCTTGGTCCAGACCTTCTCGCGCAGGTCCTTCGACGCTGGCGAGCAGGCCTTGTACGGGACCAGGCGGTCGTTGAATTCCTCAGGCGTGTTCACCGCCGGATCGCCTTTCAGCGAATCGGTCAGAAACTCGCCCGATCCCTTTACCGCATTGGAATAGCCCGTGTAATTCGATGCAGCCGCCGCGTTCTCGGGCAGCATCATCCAGTTGATGAAGGTCTTGGCGTTCTCCATGTTCGGCGCGTCCTTCGGCACCGCCATCACGTCGGTCCAGAAGGTGGTGCCTTCCTTGGGGTAGACGTAGACCGCGTCCGGCTTCTTGGCCTTCACGCGGTGCGCCGCGCCGTTCCACTGCATATGCACCGGAACCTCGCCCGCGATCATGCGGTCGATGGTGCCGTCGTTGGAATAGAGCTTCACGTCCGGCTTCTGCGCCATCAGCACGTCGAGGATCTTCTGTGCTTCCTTCGGATCCTCGGTGCACTTGTCCACGCCGGTGTAATAGGCGGCGGCGTTCCAGACGTCGCTCATCTCGTTCAGCATGGCGATCTTGCCCTTGAGTTCGGGGCGCGGCTCGAACAGCTCTTTCCAGCTTTCGTCCAGCTTGCCGCCCGGCACCATGGCCGGATCATAGGTAAAGCCGGTCGTGCCCCACATGTAGGGCGCGGAATAGGTACGCTCCTCGTCCCCGGCAATTGTGTGGAAGGCGGGCAGGAGGTTGCCGAAATTCTCCATCTTGTTCACGCCGATATCGGCGAGCAGGCCCTTGTCAACCATGATGCCCAGCGTCGTGGTGCCGGGGAAGATCACGTCATAGCCGCCGCCGCCGGCCTGCAGCTTGGCCAGCAGATCCTCTTCCGAGGCATAGCTGTCGATGGTGGTCTTGATGCCGGTGTCCTTCTCGAACTTCTCCAGCAGTTCGGGCGAGAAATAGTTCGACCAGTTGTAGAGCCTGAGTTCGCCATCGGCGGCGGCGCTGACCGCCATCGCGCCCAGCGCGATTGCCGATACCGCCATGTGGCGGGTGAATGTCTTGAATGTCATCCTGTGGTTCTCCGTTTTTTGGGTGGTCTTACAGGTTCGGGCGTTGCCTTGGCCGGGCCCGATCACCGGCCTTGATCTCTTCCAAGGAAGAGCGAGAGCGATACCATCGCGATCGACACGACCAGCATGAGGGTCGAGATCGCGTTGACTTCCGGGGTGACGCCGGTGCGCACAAGGCCGAAGATATAGATCGGCAGCGTGGTCGAGCCGGCCCCCCCGAGGAAGAAAGTGGTGACGAAATCGTCGAGCGAGATGATGAAGGCCAACACCAGCCCCGACAGGATGCCGGGCAGCAGCAGCGGCAGCGTCACCTTGCGGAAGGCCATCATCGGGCTGGCATAGAGGTCGGCCGCCGCCTCGCCGATACGCGGGTCCATGCCTTCCAGCCGGGCGCGGATCGGCAGATAGGCGAAGGGAATGCAGAAGACGATATGGCCCAGGATCACCGTGCCGAGGCCCAGCGGCAGCCCGATGCTGGCAAAGAACATCAGCGTGGCGACGGCGGTAACGATCTCGGGGATCGACAGCGGCAGCGCGAACGACGCGCTGACCGCGTCCTGCCCGCGGAACCGGTCGGTCGCCATGCGGATCGCCGCCAGCGTCGCAAGGGCGGTCGCCGTCACCGAGGCGATCGAGGCGATGATCAGCGAATTGGTCGCGGCGCGGATGATATCGCGGTTCTCGAAGGCCATCCGGTACCAGTCGAGCGAGAACTCGGTCCAGACCGTCACGGTGCGGTTCTCGTTGAACGACAGGATCACCAGGATCAGGATCGGCAGATAGACATAGGCAAAGAAGGCGGCCGTGGCGACATAGAGACCGGGCCAGTGCCGGGCGTCGCCGGCAAAGCGTCGGGGCAGAAGGCGCATCAGCGGTCCTCCCTGCGATAGCGGCGGGCGTAGACAGTTAGCGACAGAACCACCAGCACCATCAGGAACAGACCCAGCGCGGCGCCGAAGGGCCAGTTGCGCGCGGCGCCGAATTGCAGGCCGATCAGGTTGCCGATCATCAGCGTCTTGCCGCCGCCCAGCAGTTCGGGCGTGACATAGGATCCGAGCGAGGGCACGAAGACCAGCATGCAGCCGGCGACGATGCCGGGAAAGGCCAGCGGCAGCACCACACGGCGCAGCGCCATCCATCGGTTGGCGTAGAGGTCAAAGCTCGCCTCGACCAGGCGCAGGTCGATCTTTTCCAGGCTGGAATAGATCGGCAGCACCATGAAGGGCAGGAAGGAATAGGTCAGGCCCACGGCCACCGCGAATTCGTTGTGCAGCAGGGGCAGGGGTTCGGAAATGACCCCAAGCCAGAGCAGCGCCGAATTGATCGTGCCGTGGTCGCGCAGCAGCAGGATCCAGGCGTAGTTGCGCACCAGCAGGTTCGTCCAGAACGGCAGCGTCACCATGAAGACCAGCAGCGCCTTCCAGCGCGGCGCCCGGGTGGCCATGAACAGGGCCACAGGAAATCCGACCAGCAGCGACAGCGTCATGGTCAGGAAGGACAGCCAGACCGAGCGCAGGATGATCTGGAGATAGGCGAAGTTGATGCCAAGGGTGTCGTCCAGATTCCGCTCGAAGATCAGGCGCAGATAGGCCTCGTAGGACAGATCGCCCCAGACCACGCCGCCAGTATAGTCGCGCGTCTGGATAGAGACCCAGGCCATCAGCAACAGCGGCACCAGCAGAAAGACCACGATGGCCAGCAGGGCGGGGCCGATCAGCAGGGCGCGGAAGACAAGGCGGCGGCTGGCGAGGGTCATGCTCAGCCCTCCAGCACCGAAACCGAGCGCGGATCGGCGCTCCAGGCGACGGCGTCGCCGGTGGCGAAGGGCAGCGGCGCGCTCGAGGTATTCTGAAGCCGCGCCTTCATCGCGGTGCCGCCGGGCAGGGCGAAATGCACAATGGTATCGGTGCCGTGATAGACGACATTGGTGATCGTGCCGGGCAGGCCGCCGGTGCCGCCCGGCGACAGCACGATGCGCTCCGGGCGGATCGCCAGTGTCGCCGGCTGACCTGCCGAGGCTTCGGCGGCGCGCAGGCTGCCGGTCTGGCCGACGCGGAATGCGCCATCAGATTGAGCTTCGGCTTCCAGAAGATTGATTTCACCGATAAAGCCCGCAACGAAACGGTGCGCGGGATGTTCGTAAATCTCCCGCGGGTCACCGATCTGCAGGATATTTCCCGCCTGCATCACGGCGATGCGGTCGGACATTGTCAGCGCTTCTTCCTGGTCGTGGGTGACGAAGACGAAGGTGATCCCGGTCTCGGTCTGCAGGCGTTTCAGTTCGATCTGCATGTCCTTGCGCAATTGCAGATCGAGCGCCGACAGCGGTTCGTCCAGCAAAAGCACCTTTGGCCGCGGCGCCAGCGCCCGCGCGAGGGCGACGCGTTGTTGCTGACCGCCGGAGATCTCGGTGATCTTGCGGCCCGCCATCTGGGTCATCTGAACCAGGGCCAGCATCTCGGACACGGTGGCGTCGATCTCGGCCTTCGGGCGTTTCTGCATCTCGAGACCAAAGCCGATGTTCTGCGCCACAGTCATATGCGGAAACAGCGCATAGTTCTGGAAGACCGTATTCACCGGGCGCTTGAACGGCGGCAGGGCCGAGATGTCGGTGCCGTTCAGCAGGATGCGGCCGGAGGTCGGTTCCTCGAACCCCGCAATCAGGCGCAAGAGGGTGGTCTTGCCACAGCCCGAGGGGCCGAGCAGGGTGAAGAACTCGTTGTCGGCAATATCGACCGAGACATCATTCAGCGCGGTAAAGGCACTGGCGCCGGCACCGAAGACCTTGCTTGCGGATTGCACCGAGACGGCGACCTGACGGTCACCGGACCTGTCCGAATCGGCCAAGATTTCTCTCCCTTCGGGATGGGTTATCGTTGTCCGACGCGGCCGGGTCAGGGCGGCCGCACCAGGGTTGAGGTTAGGCAGAAACGATGGGCCGCGCAACCTCCAGAGGCCATTTATTGACTGAACATACATTCAATAGGCGGCGGATTCGCCCTCATATACAGCATGAGAAATATCATGTATCAGGCTGTATACGTTCAGATTTAATCCAGAATTTGTCGGCCAAAGAAATGGGCCGGAAATTTTTCCGCCTCCGCGGTTCGCCGCGAGGCCTTGGCGGCGGGGCGGCGTCCGGGCTAGTCTCTTTGCGACACCAACCGGAGCTTTCGTGCCATGAACGCCCAGCCGCCCGTCGCCTCTCCTCTGCTCGATCACTGCCCGCCCGGACTGCCGGTCGAGGCCTATTTCGATCCCGGCTGGTACGCGCGCGAGCAGTCCGCGATCTGGGCACGGCAGTGGGTTCTGGTGGGCCATCAGAGCGCGTTCGGCACCGACCGGATGGAACTGCGCCGTGTCGCCGGCACCGAGGTCATCGTGCTGCGCGACCGCGACGGTGCGCTGAAGGCCTTCCACAATACCTGCCGGCATCGGGGCGCGGCGCTGTGCACCGAGACGCGGAACGATTTCAACGGCCGGCTGATCCGTTGCCCCTATCACGCCTGGGCCTATGACACGACCGGTCGGCTGATCTCGACGGGCTACGGCACGCCCACCGCCGATTTCGACAAGGCCGTGCATGGGCTTTTCCCGGTGGCGCTGACCGAATGGAACGGGCTTGTCTTCCTGTGCCTCGCCGATGATCCCCCCGAGTTCCGTCCCGACATGGGCCTTGCCGCTTTGGACAACTGGCCAATGGAGCACCTGGTGATCGGTCACCGGGCCGAGAAGGAACTGGCCTGCAACTGGAAGATCTTCTGGGAGAATTACAACGAATGCCTGCATTGCCCGGGCATCCATCCCGAGCTGATCGACCTCGTGCCGGTCTACCGCGAGGGCGTCATGTCCGAACCCGAGCGCAAGGGGTGGCAGGGCGGCGCGGCGGGCCCGGCGCTGAAGTCGGGCGCGCGCAGCTGGACGATGAATGGCGCGCCCTGCGGACCCGAATTCGACGGCCTCAGCGCCGAAGAGCGCGCTGCAGGGCATAATTTCGTGACGATCTACCCGTCGTGCTTTGTCGTTGCCCATGTCGATTATGTTCGCGTGGTCACCGTCACGGCCCTCGCACCCGAGCGGACACGGCTGACGGCGGAATGGCTGTTCCTGCCGGAAACGCTGTCGGCGCCTGGGTTCGATCTGGACAATGTGACCGATTTCGCCAAGCGGGTGATCGCCCAGGATGGCGAGGCCTGCGAGATGAACCAGCGCGGCCTGCATTCGCCGAAATTCCGTCAGGGCCGGCTGATGCCGCAGGAATTCGACATTCACCGGTTCCACGAATGGGTGATCGGGGCGCTTGGCGCGCAGGCTTGACTCTGCACCTGCAAAGGTATCTCTCTGCCGCTCTGAGTCCATGCCGGGGTATGTTATGGCAAGGTCAAGTCGCACGTTCGCCGTTATCGGCCTGGGTGCGTTCGGAACGACGGTTGCGCAGGAACTGGCGCGATCCGGCAGCCATGTGATGGGCATCGATCTCGACGAACAACGCGTCACGAGGGTCGCCTCATCGCTGTCGTCCACCGCTATTCTCGACACCACCGACGAGAACGCTCTGCGCGATGTCGGCATCGGACAGTTCGATGTGGCTCTGGTGGCGATCGGCCGGGATATCCAGGCCAGCATCCTGACCACGATGAACCTGCGTATGCTCGGGGTCGAGACCATATGGGTTAAGGCCTCGAACAAGACGCATCACCGCATCCTCTCCAAGCTGGGCGCCGACCGGGTGATCCTGCCGGAACAGGAGGTGGGCCGTCACGTGGCACAGATGCTGCGCAACGCGGCGCTGCAGGATTATGTTAGCCTCGGCAACGGGTTCTCGGTCGTCAATATCGTCGCGCCCGAGCATCTGGACGGCAAGGGCTTGGAGGCTCTGGAGCTGGGCGAAAAATACGACCTGCAGCTCCTGGGCGTGATGCGTGGCAGCGAGTTCCGCCGTGGCAACGAGCCGGATCTCGAACTGGCCACAGACGACCGTCTGATCCTGCTGGGCAAGCGGGCAGAGCTGCAAAGGTTCGGCGATGCGCTCTGACAGGCAGAGGGTCATCAGGTGATACGCGCCGATGGCGTCGTGCGGCGCCTGTCGCGCTTGCCGCCCCCGCTGATCCTGGCTGTGCTCTACGCGGTGCTGATCCTGATCGGCGCGCTGCTATTCCTGCTGCCCTTCGCCGTAACGCGCGAGATCACTTTTTCCGATGCGCTGTTCACAGCCACCTCGGCAGTCACCGTGACCGGCCTCGCCGTGCTGGATTCCGGCGCCGACCTGACGCTGTTCGGCCAGATCGTGCTGGCGCTGCTGATCCAGCTGGGTGGGCTGGGGCTGATGACCTTCGCGGTGATCATCCTGGGGCTGCTTGGCCTGCCGCTGGGGATCACCGGGCAGCATTACCTGCGCGAGGATCTCAATCAGAACTCGATGAACCAGCTGGGGCATCTGGTCAATACGATCATCCGCGTGGTGCTGGCCGCCGAGGGCATTGGCGCGCTGCTGCTGATGCTGACCTTCGTGCCCGATCTAGGGTTCTGGCCGGGCGCGTGGACGGCGATCTTCCATTCGATCTCGGCCTTCAACAACGCCGGCTTTTCGACCTTGCCGCAGGGGCTGGTGCCCTATGCGACAGACCTTGTGGTGAATTCCGTGATCCCCGTGCTCTTCATCACGGGCGGCATCGGCTACATTGTCCTGCGCGATGTCTTCGGCAAGTCCGGGCGGCGCGGCTGGTCGCTGCATACAAAGATCATGCTGGTCGGTACGGGCGTGCTGATCGTCTGGTCGGTCGGGATCTTCGCGGTTCTGGAATGGAACAACCCCGATACGCTGGGCCAGTTCGACAGCGCCGGCGCGCGTTTCGTCGTCAGCTGGTTCCAGGGCGTGACCACCCGCACGGCCGGGTTCAACACGGTGGATATCGCCAGTCTGCACGACGACACCTCGTTGATGTTCATCTGTCTCATGCTGATCGGCGGCGGCCCGACCTCGACCGCCGGAGGTATCAAGGTAACCACCTTGGTGGTGATGTTCCTGGCGACCATCGCCTTCTTCCGCCGCCAGACCCAGTTGCACGCCTTCGGGCGCAGCATCGGACTGGATCAGGTGCTGAAGGTGATGGCGCTGGTCGCGATCAGCGTGGTGACCTGCTTTATCGGCGCCTTCCTGCTGACCGCCTCGCACGAGGGGCACTTCCTCGACATCAGCTTCGAGGTGGCGAGCGCCTTTGGCACCGTCGGCCTGTCGCGCGGGTATACCGCAGAGCTTACGGGATTTGGCCGGGCCGTGATCGAAGGGCTGATGTTCCTGGGTCGGGTGGGGCCGCTGACGCTGGGCTTTTTCCTGGCCACCCAGACGACGCCGCGTGTGCGTTACCCCGAAGGTCAGATCCACCTGGGCTGAGCCGTCAGGTATTGGGGGTAAGGCGCGTCTTCAGTTCCGGAATCAGCGCCTGCAGCGCGCGCAGGGTCGAGCGGCGGGCACTCTCGTTGTTGTAGCTCGCCGGGAACAGATGCAGGTTCTGCCAGTAGCCGTCAGTCAGAGTGTCGACCCAGTCGGCCACGTCGCTGGCGTGGACCGGGTCGTCGGGCAGCAGCTTCTTGCAGATGTCCTGGATCGCGCGCTGCCGGTTGTCGTCGAATTCGCGTGTGATTTCACCGTATTGCGGTGTGAACTTCTGCTCGCCCCAGAAGGCGAACCAGACCGAGAGGATCGCCGGATTGCAGATCTTGGGATCGAAATCTGCCCGCACCAGCGCCTGAAGCTGCGCCGCGGGATCGCTGCCCGCCGCCTCGACTGCCTCTTGCCAGTGCGCCTCGTAGATCAGGTAGAGATCGCGCAGCGCCTCGGACAGCAGGCCGTTCTTGGACTTGAAGTAGAAGACCGCCACGCCCTGTGACAGGCCCGCTTCCTCGGCCACGGTGGCGAGGGTCGTGCGCTGCAGGCCATTGGTGACGATCGATCGATAGGTGGCGTCCAGAACCTGCCGCCGGCGCTTGTCTGCGTTCTGCTTGCGTTCCTTGCGTTGTCGTGGCGGTTCGGATGGGTCAGTGGACATGAGTCGCACCTCGAAAGCACTGTTTGGGCGATGTTTTTCACATATGCGCGCATATGTCAGCAAAACGTTTTTTATTTGAGCGCTCAAAAAACTTTACGCTTCGCGGGCTTTCAGGTATCTTCCCCGAAAATCGGACACTTCTCATGGCTACCCACGATTCCTATGACGCGATCATCGCCGGCGCCGGGCACAACGGGCTGACGGCGGCCTGTTACCTGGCGAAGGCCGGTCTGCGCGTGCTGGTGGTCGAAAAGAACGACTGGATCGGCGGCGCGGCGGTGTCGCGGTCGCTGCACGACGGCTGGACCTATTCCAGCTGTTCCTACGTCTGTTCGCTGCTGCGGCGCGAGATCGTGCGCGATCTGGACCTGCCGCGCTTTGGGTTGCAGGTGATCCCCTATGAGGGCGGGGCGACATTCACGGCGGATGGCGATTACTTCGCCTATCACTCCGACCATGACGCGCTGCGGCGCGAGATCGCGCGCCATGAGCCGCGCGACGTGGATGCCTATGACCGCTTCTCGCGCACCGTCCTCCGCCAGTGCCGGTTCATCCGGCCCTTCCTGCTGCGCAATGCACCCGATCCGACCTCGCTGAATGTGCGTGATTTGCAGGAGCTGCTGTTCCTGGTGAAGCGCGCGCATGGCCTTGGCGCGCGGGAACTGGCCGAGACGATGCGGTTCTGGACCATGTCCATCGGCGATTTCCTGGACGAACATTTCCACAGTCCGCTGATCAAGGCGCATCTGGCCGGGTCGGGGATCATCGGCACGGGCCTTGGCGTCTATTCGCCGGGCACGGCCTATGTCCTGTTGCATCACTACATGGGCGATGTGGACGGAGCCATCGGCGCCTGGGGCTTTGCCCGTGGCGGCATGGGCGCGATATCCAAGGCGCTTGGCGATTGCCTGGCCGAGGCGGGTGGCGTGATCCGCACCGGCGCGGGGGTGGATCGCTTTCTCGTGGATGACGGTCGGGTGAAGGGCGTCGCCCTCGACAACGGCGATGTGTTCTTCGCGCCGGTGGTGGCGTCGAACATGGACGTCAAGCGCACGTTCCTGACCCACACCGACCGCGACCAGCTGCCCGCCGATTTCACCCGCGCGGTCGAGCGGTTCAAGATCCGCGGCTCGTCGGCCAAGCTGAACATCGCGCTGGATGCGATGCCCTCTTTCCCGGCGGCGCCGCCCGACGCCGCCTTCCTGCGCGGGGACCTGCATGCCTCGACCTCGCTGGAAGAGCTGGAGCGGGCCTATGACGACTGGAAAGAGGGGCATTGGTCGAAGACCCCCTATTTCGACATGCTGATCCCCAGCCAGATCGACCCGACGATGGCGCCGCCGGGCAAGCACATGATGACGGTCTTTGTGCAATATGCCCCGTATGACCTTGAAAAGGATGGCGTTCGCAGCGGTCAGAACTGGGACGATGCTGCGCGCAAGGCGCTGGCGGATTGCGTCTTTGACAAGATCGAACAGGCCTGCCCGGATATCCGCCAGCATATCGTTCACGCCGAGGTCCGCACGCCGCTGGATATCGAGCGCGAGGTCGGCCTGACCGAGGGCAACATCTTTCAGGGCGAGCTGACTTTTGACCAGCTGCTGTTCAACCGCCCGGTTCCGGGCTGGGCGAATTACGCGACCCCGATCGAGGGGATGTATCTTGTCGGATCCTCCGCGCATCCGGGAGGCGGCGTGATGGCTGCGCCAGGGGCAAATGCGGCGCGCGAGATCCTGCGACGCGGTGCCAGACGCAGCGCGAAGGCGGCGTGATGGAGCGGTTTGACGCCATCGTCATCGGGGCAGGGCACAACGGTCTGTCCGCCGCCGCCGCGCTGGGGGCGCGGGGCAAGCGGGTCTGCGTGCTCGAACGGTCATCCCAGGTGGGCGGCATGGCGGCTGACGGGCGGCTCGCGCATCTGGTCTACAACCTGTCCGAAAGCGAGAAGCGTCGGCTGGGGCTGAACCTGAGCGCCATCAACACGATCTCGCTGGCCCGGGACGTGGCACATGTGGCGATCCGCGGCGGTGCGGCGGAATTCGCGGACGGCCGCGCGCATCCGAACGCGGCGGCCTATGCGCAGCTGCACGCCCGTCTGGTGCGCTTTGCCGGAGTTTTGGCGCATCTGGCCGAAGCGCCGCCGCCGGGGTTCGAGGGCGGGCTGACCAGTCTGGAGGGGCTTCGCGAGATCGCGCGGCTGGGCAAGGTCGGGCTGGGGCTCAAGCGGCTGGGCAAGGCAGAGATGCGGGAGTTCCTGCGGGTGATCCTGTCGAACGCCTTCGACGTGATCCTGGACGAAATCCCCGATGGGCCGTTGGCCGGCGCGCTGGCGGCGGATGCCGTGCGCGGCGCCTGGGCCGGGCCACGCTCGCCCGGCACGGTCTTTTCGCTGATGTATCGGCTGGGGCAGGGCGGCGAGGTCTTCCGGCCCGTGGGCGGCATGACGGCTGTCGCGGCGGCCTATGCAGAAGCGGCGTGCCGTGCGGGCTGCGATGTCCGCACCGATGCGCCGGTTGCCCGCGTGATGGTGGAGAACGACCGCGCCGCCGGGGTCGAACTGGCCGACGGCACGAAGATTGCGGCCTCTGCCGTCCTGTCCAGCGCCGGGCCGCTGCAGACCATGCTTCTGGCCGGGGTCGGGCATTTCGATGTCGAGGCGGCGCGCCGGGCCCGGACGATGCGCGCCAAGGGCAGCGCGGCGAAATTGAACCTGACGCTGTCGGCTCGACCCGCTTTCAACGGGCTGAATGAGGCGCAGCACGCCGCCCGCCTGCTGGTGGCCCCCTCGGCGGCAGAGGTAGAACGCGCCTTCAACCCGGCGAAATACGGCGAACTGCCCAAGGCCCCGGTGCTGGAAATGGTGCTGGACGGTGCCCGCCTGTCGGTCATCGCGGGCCATGTGCCCACGGAACCGCAGGGCGGATGGACGAAGGCCGCGCGTGACCGGCTGGCCAGCATCGTGATCGACACGATCGAACCCCATGCCCCCGGTCTTGCCGCGCTTGTCACGAACGTTGAGGTGCTGACTCCTGCCGACATCGCCGAGATGACCGGCGCGCCGGGCGGACACTGGCACCATGCCGAGATGGGGCTGGATCAGGTGCTGACGCTGCGGCCCATCGCGGGCAATGCGCGCTATCGGCTGGCGGTGCATGGCCTCTATCTCTGCGGCGCCTCGGCCCATCCGGGCGGCGATGTGACCGGACTGCCCGGACGCAACAGCGCGGCGCAGTTGCTGGCGGACGGGGTGCTGTGATGGACGCCCGCGTGCCCACCCGCCAGCATGTGCCCATCGGCCTGATCCCGACGCCGTTCCAGTCGCGTCTCGAGGCGCTGAGCCGCGCCAAGTCTTGGGTCAACTGGGCTGGATACATCTCCCCCGCCGTGCTCGACACGGTGGAGTTCGAGTATTTCGCGATCCGCAATCAGGCAACGCTCTACGACATCACGCCGATGCACAAGTATCGCGTCCGGGGGTCGGGGGCTGCGGCGATGCTGAACCGGCTGGTCACCCGCGATGTGCGCAAAATCCGGCTGGGCCGGGTCGCCTATGTGCTGTGGTGCGACGAAGAGGGTCATCTGATCGACGATGGAACTCTGTTCCGGCTTGGGCTGGACGACTGGCGGCTGTGTTGTCAGGAGCCGATGGCGGGCTGGCTGGCGGATGCGGCCTGGGGGTTCGACGTGTCCATCGTGGACGAGAGCCATACGGTCGCGGGCCTGGCGCTGCAGGGTCCGACGAGTTTCGCGGTGCTGGAGGCTGCCGGGATTGTGGGTACCGGGGCGCTGAAGCCCTTTGGCCTGCATGAGTTCGAGCCGGGGCTGCATATCTCGCGCACCGGCTTCACCGGCGATCTGGGTTACGAGCTGTGGACAAGCTGGGGCAAGGCCGGCGCACTCTGGGACCGGTTGTGGGAGGCCGGGAATGGGCGCGGTCTGCGCGCCATCGGCTTCGAGGCGATGAACATCGCCCGGATCGAGGCTGGCTTCATCGCCGCCCGCACCGATTTCCAGCCAGCCAATACGGCGATCCGGCTGGGGCGGGGGCGCAGCCCCATCGAACTGGGCTTTTCCCGGATGGTCGATTTCTCGAAGGGTCACTTCAACGGACGGCGGGCGCTGCTGACGCAGAAACCCCGTTTTAATCTGGTCAGGCTCGACGTCGGCGGCTTCAAGCCCGCGGACGGCGCGCTGATCTATCACAGAAAGAAAAAGGAGGTCGGGCATGTCACCTCTGGTGTCTGGTCGCCCACGGCAAAGCGCAATATCGCCCTGGCCGAGCTTCGCGCGCCCTACGGCGGAACCGTAGCGGACGATCTCTGGGCCGAAATCTATGTGAATGCAGAGGGCCGGTGGGACCGCCGCCTGGTGCCTGTCACCCTGCAGACCGAACCCTTCTTCCGAAACGTCCGGGCGCGGGCAACGCCCCCCGGGCAGTTCTGATCTTGCGAAAGGAAATCCCTTGAATACCCATACTCCGGCAATCCTGCCGAACGAACCCAGCAACGAAACCCTTCAGGAATGGGACCGCGTGCATCAGCTGCATCCCTGGGCGTCGATGGACGACTGGCAGGGCTATGACAACATGCTGGTCGACTGTGCCGAGGGCATCTACCTCTGGGACGGCGACGGGAAGCGTTTCATCGACGGCCCCGGCGGCATGTGGTGCGTCCAGATCGGCTATGGCCGGGGCGAGATGGCCGATGCGATCGCCGCCCAGGTGCGCAAACTGGCCTATACTTCGCCCTTCACCAACACGACCCAGCCCTCGGCGGTGCTGGCCCGCAAGCTGGCCGAGATGGCGCCCGGCGATCTGAACAACGTGTTCTTCACCACCGGCGGCTCGACCGCCGTGGACACCGCCCTGCGCACGATGCACTTTATGAACAACCGGCTGGGGCGGCCGGAGAAAAAGATCGTGATCAGCCGCGAGAAGGCCTATCACGGCTCGACCTATCTGGCCCATTCGGTGACCGGAAAAGAGCGCGAGAAGAGCCGCTTTGACATCGAAAAGCGGCTTGTGCGCTTCCTTCCCGACGTGAACCCCTACAACCGCCCAGAGGGGATGAGCGTCGAGGCCTGGTGCGACGAGAAGGTCGCCGATCTGGAAAAGATCATCGCGGAGGTCGGGGCAGACAGGATCGGCGCCTTCATCGCAGAACCGATCCTAAGTTCCGGCGGGGTGATCGTGCCGCCACCGGGCTATCACAAGCGCACCTTCGACATCTGCAAGGCGCATGACATTCTTTATATCTCGGATGAGGTCGTCACCGGGTTTGGCCGGCTCGGCCACTGGTTCGCCTCGGAAGATGTGTTCGGCATCCAGCCCGACATGATCACCACGGCCAAGGGCCTGACCTCGGGCTATCTGCCGCTGGGCGCCTGCATCATCGCCGATCACGTGCTGGAACGCTGCGCCAGCCCGGACGATCCGACGCTGTTCTCGAACGGCTATACCTATTCGGCCCATCCGGTGAGCTGCGTCGCCGCGCTGACCAATATCGAGATCTTCGAACGCGAAGGCATCCTGCAGCATGTCCGCGAGGTGACGCCGGTGTTCCAGGGCCGGCTGCGCGCGCTGAAGGATCGCTTTCCGCTGGTCGGCGATGCGCGGGGGATGGGGCTGCTTGGCTGCGTCGACTGCAAGGCGCCCAACTTTGCGGCCGAAAAACGGCTGGGCCAGATGATCGACGACGCCTGCGAAGAGAAGGGCCTGCTGGTGCGGCCCTTCGCCAATATGGCGGTTTTCTCGCCGCCGCTGATCATCACCGCAAAGCAGATCGACCAGATGTTCGACATTCTGGAAAGCGCGCTGGAGAAGGTCAGCGCGCAGGTTGCCTCGGAAGGCGGCCTGTAACGCGAAATGGGGCGCGCAGGGACCTGCGCGCCCCTTTCACTTGTTGAGTTACGCCAAGGGCGGGCTTAGCGTTTTCATCAGGATGGCCGGGCAACGACCCAAACCAAGGCCGGATCAATAACAGGGAGATTTCCATGAAGACCTTGACCGCAACCGCCTCGGGCCTTGCCCTGGCTCTGGCCCTGTCGGCCGGCGTCGCACGGGCCGCCGATCCCGAGCTGATCGTCTTTGACTGGGCCGGCTACGAGGACCCGGAATTCTATGTGTCCTACACAGATAAATACGGGGACTCGCCGACCTATGCCTTCTTCAGCGATGAAGAGGAAGCCTTTCAGAAATTGCGGTCCGGCTTTCAGGCCGACGCCGCGCATCCCTGTTCGCAGTCGGTGCCGAAATGGATCGAGGCCGGCCTTCTGGCGCCGCTCGATACCTCGAAGATCACCGCCTGGGACGATCTCGACAAGTCCTTCCGCGACATTCCGGCCTATCAGAAGGACGGCAAGAATTATTTCATCCCCGTCGACTGGGGCAATACCGGCCTGACCTACAACACAGAGCTGTTCCCGGCGGAAGAAGCTGGCACGCTGCAGAGCTTTGCCGACCCCAAGAACGAGGGCCGGGTGTCGCTGCCCGACAATGTCGATGACGCCTATGCGCTCGGGTTCCTTGCCACAGGGGTTCACGACTGGTCGACCGCCACGGACGAGCAGTTCAAGGCGGCCTCGGATTTCCTGCGCAAGGTGCACAAGAACGTGCGCACCTACTGGACCGACGGCGCCTCGCTGGCGCAGCTGATGCAGTCGGGCGAGGTCTATCTGGCCTGGGCCTGGAACGAGACCTTCTCGACCATGAGCGCCGAGGGTCATCCCATCGCGATGAAACGCGATACCAAGGAAGGCTCGTCAAGCTGGGTCTGCGGCTACGCGCGCCTGGCCAATGCACCGGGATCGGAAGAGAAATTCTATGACTTCGTCAACGCCTGGCTGGAGCCGCGCACCGCGGATTACATCGTCAACAGCTGGGGATATGGACACTCCAACGCGACCGCAATGGACGCGATGAGCCAGGAGGATCTGGCCGCGGTCGGGCTTGAGACCAGCGAGAACCTGCGCGCCGGAACGCTGTGGCAGGGGCCGGTACCGGCGGAGCTGCGCGAGAAGATGATCGCCGAATTCGAGCTGATCAAGGCCGGGTTCTGAGGCGAGGTGCGGGGGGCACTGCCCCCGTCGCCATGGTCGCGCGGACCAATGACGAAACGATGGCGACCCCTCGGAGCATTTGAAAAGAGAAGAGGCAGGGGGCGTCACGTGCCCCCTTTTTCGTGTCAGGGATCGACGCTGGCGTCGAGCGAGACTCCTTCGTTCACCCCGTGATCCGACGAGGTGTCGTAGGAATCCTGGTTGTCCTGGATCGTCTTGTTCTGGTCGGTCCAGTAGGCGTTCGCCTCTTTCTGTTTCAGCGGCTCGATGTTGTCGAGCAGGTCCTTGACGCCATCGGTGAAAATGGTGTGGTGGTTGTTTTCGTGGGTGTTCAGCAGGCCCCACATCTTGTCCCACTCGGCCTTCTGTTCCTTGGACATCTTCGAGTATTCGGCCCATTTCGGCATGGTGATGACCGGGGCCGCCTTGACGGTGATCTTCTTGAGGCAGCCGTCATAGCCGAAATCCATCTTGGCCGAGCCGTTGGAGCGGTAGCGGCCCCAGAACTTGCGCTTGGCGAGCGCATTGTAAACGCCTTCGATCGATTTGCCGGAGACCGCGTATTGGGTCGTCGAGGGTGACTTGATGTCGGTGGCCGTTTCCACCGGATCGGGGTCGATCACGTCGAGGGTGACGCCCTCGGAATAGCCGTCGGAGGTCTTGGTGGCATAGTCCTTGTTGACGTCCTCAAGCTCGGTCTTCTTGGCCTTCCACCACTTGTCGAAATCCGCCTTGACGAAATCCTCCTTCTCCAGCTCCTTGGCCGCCTTCTCGATGGCCTTGGTCAGTTTGTCGTGGTGATTGTCGAGGTATTTTTCCAGCTTGGGGAACATCTTATCCCATTCGGCCTGACGGTCCTTGGTGTTCTTGGAATAGTCGCTCCACTTCGGCACCTTGGTCGTCGGCTTGGCGGAAATCGTGCAGTCGCTCATCTTCTTGTCCTTGCCGTATTTCGGCGTGACAGAGAGGTTCGGGGTGTATTTGGCCCAGCCTTTCAGCTTGTCGAGCGCGGCGATCAGTTTCTCGCTGTCATTCGCGGTGACGGTGACGGTGGACTTGGAGGGTTTGGCAATGCTGGTCTTGACGGTAATGGCCATCGAGGGAATCCCGGTAACAGAGCCTGCGAAAGGGGCCGCATCGTCCCGCCGGAAATGAGTTGGCCAGAAGATCGACCTTGAAGGCGAGAATAGCGCCGTCTGGCCATGTCTGACAAGCGTCTGACAACCGTCTGACAACCGTCAGCCGGGACGCCGGCCGCGCAGGTGGTGGGGACAGTGTTCGCCGGACTCGAGAACGGCCGTCATCGCCTGCCATGTGGAGATCTGGCCGTCGATGAAGTCCTTTCCGTATCTCTCTGACAGGCGGGCGTTTTCGGAGCCGGAGAGGCGGTCCAGCTCGTCCCGGGCAACGGCGCGGTACCAGGGGTTGCGGTTCTTCAAGGTGATATCGGAAAAGCCCGCCTGTTCCAGCGCGCGGCGGTAGCGTGCGGGAGAGGCCATGGCGAAGTCGAGCGCCTCGGCCTTGATATAGGCCTGCATCTCGGGGCTGGGGGTGTCGTCGTGTGCGATCAGCCAGTCGGAGGCAGCGAACCAGCCACCGGGTTTGAGGATGCGAAAGACCTCACGCGCCAGCGCCTCCTTGTCGGGAATGTGGATGATCGAATCCTTGGAATAGACGATGTCGAAACTCTTGTCGGGGAAGTCGAAGGGGCCGGGGGTGACTTCGCGGATGGTGATGCGGTCCGATAGCCCCGCCTGATCCGCCCGGCGGGTGGCGGCGGCGCAGACCGGCGCCTCCACGTCGATCCCGGTCACATGTGCCGCGCCGAGGTCGCGGAGCAGCATGACCGCAATGGCGCCCGAGCCGCAGCCGATGTCGAGGATGCGCTTGCCCTTGACCTCCAGACCGTCGAGCACCCGCGCGGCCTCTTCCGCGCCGCCGGGCGAGAGAAAGCCCTCGCCCCAGAGGTCTTCGAGGAAGGCGATGTGCAGGTCGTCGTAGAGGAATTCGCTATCGGACATGGGGCCTACCGGAAAAGGACGATGGACTCGGCGCCCCAGCCGACGCGGACCTTGCTGCCGGCGGGCAGGACGGAGCGGCCGGCGGTGTTGCGCATCGACAGGGTGACGGGCTTTTCGGTGTTGGGCAGGGCGACGGTGTAATAGGTCATGTCGCCGTAATAGGAGGAGCCTGTGACGGTGCCCTCGGTAATCCGTTCCGCGCTCTCCGAGGGGGCGACCAGCAGCGTCAGCATCTCGGGCCGCACGCCGATGGTTTCGACGCTGGCAGGATCCAGCCCCTCGGGGATGGCGGAGGCGGGCAGGTTGACGGAGCCGAGCGCCGGGATCTCCAGTGCCAGCCCGCCGTCGCTGGGCGTGGCGCGGGCGTCGAGGAAGTTCATCACGCCGATGAAGGAGGCGACGCGCTTGCTGACCGGGCGGCGGTAAAGGCGCTCGGGCGTGTCGATCTGGGCGATGTTGCCTTCGAACATGACGGCGATGCGGTCGGACATGATGAGGGCTTCTTCCTGATCATGCGTCACCAGAATGAAGGTGATCCCGATGGATTGCTGTAACTGCCGCAGCTCGACCTGCATCTGCTCGCGCAATTTCTTGTCGAGCGCCGAGAGCGGTTCGTCGAGCAGCACCACCTTGGGCCGCATCACGAGCGCGCGGGCGAGGGCGACGCGCTGTCTTTGCCCGCCCGAAAGCTCATGCGCGGCGCGGGTGCCGTAACCCTTGAGGTCGACCATCTCCAGCGCCTCTTCCACCGTCTTGCGGTGTTCGTCGCGGGACAGGCGCTGGCGTTTCAGGCCGTAGCCGACGTTTTCGGCGACGTTGAGGTGTGGGAAGATGGCGTAGGACTGGAACACCATATTGGTGGGGCGGCGGTTGGCGGAGATGTTCTTCATCGGCTTGCCGTCGATGACGATCTCGCCCTCGGTCGGGGATTCAAAGCCCGCGATCATCCGCAGCAGCGTGGTCTTGCCGCAGCCCGAGGGGCCGAGGAGCGAGAAGAATTCGCCCTCGCGGATGGTGGTGTCGACCCGTTTCAGGGCCTCGACGAAGCCGAAGCGTTTCGACACGCCTTTCAGTTCGATGATCGCGCGGTCGGTCACATGAAACCTCCGGAGGCGGCGGGGTCGAGCCCCTGGCGGCGGGCGGCGCGGCGGCGGAAGACTTCGGCCACGACCAGCAGGGTGACGGAGAGCACCAGCAGGATCGTTCCCAGCGCCATGATCGAGGGCAGCTTGGTGGGAAAGCGCAGCTGGCTCCAGATATAGACCGGCAGGGTGACGTCGGTGCCGGTCAGGAAGAAGGCGATGATGAACTCGTCGAGCGAGATGGTGAAGCAGATCAGCAGGGACGAGATCACGCCCGGCATCACCAGCGGAAAGATCACGCGGGTGAAGGTGCCCCAGCGGGTTTCGCCGAGGTCGAAGGAGGCTTCCTCAAGGCTCTGGTCGAGTCCCTGGAAGGCCGAACTGAGGATGGCGATGGAGAAGGGCACGCAGACCAGCACGTGGCCGCCGATGACGGTCCAGAGCGACAGGTGCAGGCCAAGCTGGACCAGCAGCACCAGCAGCGCCACGGCGACGATGATCTCGGGCAGCACCAGCGGCAGCATGATGAACCCGACGATCCCCTGCTTGGCCGGAAAGCGATAGCGCGCGATGGCCCGCGCCGCGCAGGCGCCCAGCAGGGTGGCCAGGACGGCGGTGGACAGGCCGACGATCAGGCTGTTTTCTACCGCCTCGTGCAGGGCATCGGTTTCCCACAGCACCTCGAACCATTCGGTGGTGAAGCCGGACAGCGGAAAGGCGATGATGGTGGCGTCGTTGAAGGCGAAGATCGGGAGCAGGATCACGGGCGCATAGAGGAAGATCATGTAGACCACCGCATAGACCAGCAGCCATGTGCCCTTGCCCCGCTTCATTGCGTTCGGCCCCCGATCCGGCGGCCGACGAGATAGATCGCCAGCGCGATCAGTCCGACGATCAGCATGGCCGAAATCGCCAGCGCGGCGCCCAGCGGGCGGTTGTTCGCCTTGCCGAACTGCGTCTGGATCATGTTGGCGATCATCAGCCCGTCGGTGCCGCCCACCTGCTGGGGAGTGATATAGTCGCCGACGGTTGGGATCAGCACGATCAGGGTCGCCGCGATCACTCCGGGCATGGCGAGCGGCAGGGTGACGCGGAAGAACCGGCGGACCGGGCCGTCGCCCAGATCCTCGGCCGCCTCCAGCAGCGAGCGGTCGATCTTTTCCAGCGAGACGAAGATCGGCAGGATCGCGAAGGGCGCCCAGGCGTGGGCCAGGGTGATGATCACCGCGTTCATGTTGTAAAGGATGAAGGTCAGCGGCTGGTCGGTGATGCCGGTGCCCATCAGCGCCGAATTCAGCACGCCGTTATAGCCCAGGATCACCTTCCACAGGAACACCCGCAGCAGGTAGGAGGTCCAGAACGGGATGGTGATCAGGAATAGCCACAGCGCCTTGCGGCGGGTGACGTGGAACGACAGGAAATAGGCGACGGGAAAGGCCAGCAGCACCGTCACCGCCGTCACGATCAGCGAGATCACCAGCGAGCGCTGCATCAGCACGCGATAGATCGGCTCGCCCCAGGCCTTGCGGTAGTTGTCGAGCGTCAGCGTGGTGTCGATGTCGAGATAGTTCTGCGTCCAGAAGCTGAAGGTCACCACCGTCACCAGCGGCGCGGCCAGCATGAGCAGCGAATAGGCGAGCGTCGGGCTGATGAGGGTCAGCCCCTGCCGGGCCTCGCTGCCCGAACTCACGGCAGCGCGCTCCGGCGCACGGTCAGCCTCACGCGCGCCGCTCCCCGGCGCGCAGCAGCATCGCGTTCAGCTCGGCCAGCTTGCCGGCCTCGGGTTCGTCATGGTCGAGCACCGGGAACAGCCGCCGCAATTCGTCGTGGTAGGTCTTCACGCCGATCTCGAGGTCGGACAGGATCACCCCGTCATAGCCGCTCGATTGCGCCGCCTCCCAGCTCCACTCGATCAACTGTTCGTCCTCTTTGCCCGTGATCCGGTCGATCCGCTTGCTGAGATAGCGCGCGGCCCGCAGGCGCCGGTCTTCCACCGGGTTCCGATAGACCGCCCCCCGCTGTATCGTCTTACCACAGGCATCCGGGAACTCGTGATAGAAAATCACCGAATCCGGGTAGATGCCGAAGACCGTGTTCGGAAATGCGCCAACGTAGAGCCAGGCGCGTTTGTGGTCGGCATCCAGTTCGGGCCGGTCGGGCAGCAGTTTCTTGTAATTGCGCACGCTCCACAGCCGGCTGCGGTCTTCGCGGAAGACCGAATAGGACCGGCTGGTGCCCTGCTTGAACGGCTCGTCAGAGTAATTGGCGCCGAAGAGGTCGTTGAGACCGGGGTGCGCCATCGGCACGTGATAGCCTTCGTTGTCGACATCGCGCACGCATTTCCAGTTGGCGCGGATTTCCTCCTGCGAGAAACCGTCGCCATCGGGCAGAAGGGCGGGCAGGTTGTATTGCGCCAGCTCCTTGTCGAAGCGCGACATGACCTTCGACATCGCCGGCTGGGGACCTGGCTTGAAGCGGACGAAGACGAAGCCCTGCCAGATATCCATCTCGAGCGACTTCAGCCCCCATTCGACGGGATCGAGATCGGGCAGGCTGTCGGGCTGCGAGGCGCCGCGCAGGGTGCCGTCCAGATTGAAGACCCAGCCGTGAAACGGGCAGATGATGGCCGAACGGCAGTGCCCGCGTTCGTCGCCCACCACGCGGCTGCCGCGATGCCGGCAGAGGTTGTGAAAGGCGCGCACCACGCCATCCTTGCCGCGCACCACCAGCGCGCGTTCGCCCACGAAGTCGGTCGCGATGTAATCGCCCGGAGTGGCCACATCGTTGACGTGACAGACCAGTTGCCAGTGACTGCGGAACAGCAGCTCTTTTTCCGCTTCGAGCAGATCCTCGGAAAAATAGCTCCAGGCGGGCAGGCCGCCACGATCCCAGTGGTTGGACAGGGTTGCCGTCGCTTGTTTGGGCATGATGGATGTCGCTTTCTATCGCTTGGCTCCTTGTAGCAAAAGTTGTTTGAGCGCTCAATTAAAAAATATTCCCGACGATCCGCCGACCGAGGGAGCGGCCGCGCCAACGGCGGATCCGCACATTTTTTTTCTGGCGCGGCGGGGGGGTGTGGGCCTATATCGCGCCATGACCCAGCCCTGCATCATCTGTGTGGCCATCACCGGCTCCTTGCCCACGAAGGCCAATAATCCCGCCGTGCCGATCACCGTGTCCGAACAGGTGGAAAGCACGCACGAGGCCTTCGAGGCCGGCGCCACGATCTGCCACGCCCATGTACGCAACGACGATCAGACGCCGTCTTCGGACCCCGAGAAGTTCGCGCGGCTGAAGGAAGGGCTGGAACAGCATTGCCCCGGCATGATCGTGCAGTTCTCGACCGGCGGGCGGTCCGGCGCGGGGCAGACGCGGGGCGGGATGCTGCCGCTGCGGCCCGACATGGCGTCGCTCTCGGTCGGGTCGAACAACTTCCCGACCCGGGTCTACGAGAACCCGCCCGATCTGGTCGACTGGTTGGCCGGTGAAATGAAGACCTATGGCATCAAGCCCGAGATCGAGGCCTTTGACCTGTCGCATATCTTCAAGGCGGCCGAGATGCATGCCGACGGGCGGCTGCCCGACACCCCCTATGTGCAGTTCGTCATGGGGGTGAAGAACGCCATGCCGGTCGACCGCGAGGTGTTCGATTTCTACATCCGCACCGTGCAGCGGCTGTTCGGCAAGGACGTGCCCTGGTGCGCGGCGGGGATCGGGGCCAAGCAGTTCGTGCTGAACGACTGGGCGATCTCGTCAGGCGGTCACGCCCGGACGGGGATGGAGGACAACGTGCGTCTCGACCGCGACAGGCTTGCGCCGTCGAACGCGGCGCTGGTGAAACGCGCCGCCGAGCTTTGCGAGAAATACGAGCGTCCCGTGGCCGACTGGAAGACGGCGCGACGGATCCTCGGGCTGCCCGGGGTCTGAGGCGTCAGCCGTCGAAGGTCGCGATTTCGGACGGGTCCATCCCGACCAGCCGTGCGGTGTCCCGCAGCTGTGCCCAGGTTCCGGAATCGACCGGGATCGACTCGGCCCGCGCCGCGCGGGCCTTGCGCTCGGGGTCGCCGGGAACCATCACGCCGTCGACCCCCGGCGCGGGCGGGCTGGACTTGACCCAGGCTGTATAGGCGTCGAGATCGGCGAAGAAGCCCTGCGCGCCGCCAAAGACGTCGGGGTCGATCAGGATCGCCATCATGTTGTTGACGATCCGCCCCTCGACCACGCGCCCCGGCAGATGCGCGCCGCCGCCGCTGAACGAGCCGCCCAGCAGGTCGCCGAGCATCGCCAGACCGAACCCCTTGTGCGCGCCGAAGGTGGTCAGCGCCCCGGCGGGCGGTTCGAACAAGACGGCGGGGTCGTCCGTCTCGCGCCCCTCGGCGTCGATGACCGAGGCCCAGGGCACCTTCTTCTGCGACAGATAGGCGACCCGCGCCTTGCCGTGCGCGATGGTGCTGGTCGCCATGTCCAGCACCGTCATCGGTGTGTTTTCGGTCGCCGGAATCGCGGTGCAATAGGGGTTGGTCGAGAAGCGCGCATCGCTTCCTCCAAAAGGCGCGACCAGCGCGTTGGGCGACAGCACGTTGACATAGTGGATCGAGATGAAGCCCGCGCCGGCTGCCATCTCGGCCCAGTCGCCGATGCGCCCGATGTGAAAGGAATTGCGCAGGCTGAGCAGCGCGAAACTGTGAGCTCTGGCCTTTTCGATGGCCAGATTCATCGCCTCTTCCGCAATGATCTGACCAAAGCCCAGGCCGCCGTCCACCTGCAGGAACGGCCCCTTGTCGTGGATCACCTCCAGATGTGCCGCCGGGTTCAGCTGCCCGCTGCGGATGCCCTCGACATATTTCGGCACCATGCCGACACCGTGGCTGTCGTGCCCGGTCAGGTTGGCGATCACCAGCCGGTCGGCGACCCGCGCGGCCAGTTCGGGTTGGCCCGAGGCGCGCGACAGGATGCCGGCGGCAAAGCGGCGCAGGGAATCAGGGGCGATCTGCATGGGTGGCTTCCTTGAACGAGCGGTATCACGCGCAGTGTCGTCGGCGCGGGGGAGGTGCGTCAACTGTGATAGGGCAGCGCCATCCGGCCGCGACCTTACGGGACGTCACCCGGTAACCGTTTGCGGCGGCAGACCAGCCGCGCCATAGTCGCGCGGCACAGCTTGGGAATGAGAGGGAGCAGGGCATGTTGCAGGGGATCCGTATCGTCGAGGTCGAGGGGCTGGGGCCCGGACCCTTCGCGGGCATGTTTCTGGCCGATCTCGGTGCCGAGGTGATCAAGGTTCAGCGGCCCGGCGGCCCGGTTTCGCCCGGCGTGCCCGACCGCTCGCTGCTGGATCGGGGCAAGCGGTCCATCCTGCTCGACCTCAAGTCCGAGGAGGGGCGCGCGACCTTCCTGCGTCTCGTGGCCCGCGCCGATGCGCTGATCGAAGGCTTTCGCCCGGGCGTGATGGAACGTCTGGGGATAGGGCCCGAACCCTGCCACGCGGTCAATCCGGCGCTGATCTATGGCCGCATGACCGGCTGGGGGCAGGACGGGCCGCTGGCCTATCGCGCCGGGCACGACCTCAACTATATCGGCCTGTCGGGCGCGCTGTGGTATGCCTCGCCTCCCGGCCAGCCGCCGATCGCCCCGCCCACGCTGGTCGGCGACATCGGTGGCGGGGCGATGTATCTCGTGGCCGGGCTGCTCGCCGGCCTGCTGAACGCGCGCGCCACCGGCAAGGGCACGGTGGTCGATGCCGCGATCTGCGACGGCTCGGCCCATATGATGAACCTGCTGATGTCGCTCGGCCAGACCGGCAGCTTCGTCTCCGAACGCGGCCAGAGCCTGCTGGACGGCGCGCATTTCAGCCGCACCTATCGGACCGCTGACGACGGTTTCATGGCGGTGCAATGTCTGGAGCCGAAGTTCTATGCGGAATTTCTTGACCGGCTCGGACTGGGCGATGACGCCGAGTTGACCCGACAGTTCGACCGCACGCTGTGGCCCGCGTCGACCAAACGGCTTGAGGCGCTCTTTGCCGCGCGGCCCCGTGCGGCCTGGGAAGAGGTCTTTGCCGACAGCGACGCCTGTGTCGCCCCGGCGCTGACCCCGCAGGAGGCGCGGGACCACCCGCTGGGCGCGGCCCGCGGCATCTGGCGCGAGGTCGATGGCGCGTTGCAGGCCGCGCCGGCGCCGCGCTTTGCCGGAGCCCCGCCCTGGGAACCGCGTCCGGCGCCGGAACCGGGTGCGGACACCGAGGCCATTCTGGCCGAGCTTGACCGCGCGTGACTAAGGGCGCGGGTCTTCTGCGTCCTGCACCATCAGAACGTAATAGGCGGTGCCGTGGTGGCGGGCGGCGCTGACCGTGACCACGCAACTGCCAACGCGTTGCAGGGCCACGCGCCGGCAGGTCAGGCGCTGTTGAGTGCCATGGCGCAGGATGTCCTCGGGGCTGGCCGACAGCACCAGATCAAGTCCTGAGTATTCGAACAGCGGCCGATCCTGACGCAGCCGGGTGGAGGTATCGAACATCTTGCGCGCTGCCTTGTTCGCGTGGCGCACCACCAGTTGCGCATCGACGATGAGCACCGCCGCGGGGACCACCTCGAGCCCCGCGCGCAGATCGCTAGCGGCGCAATGCAGCACCACGAAGCCGGCGGTTTCCTCTGAATCGTCCATCAGGGGCACGATGGTGCGCCGCCAGGCCGTGGCCAGACCGTCGCCGATCATCCGGTGTGCCGCCAGCAGGGGCAGCCCGCGCAACTCGACCGCGCGAAAGGTGGCGGCGAGATAGACGCCGAAGTGTCCGCCGATGTCCTCCGGACGCCGGCCAATCTGGCCGCGCACGGAAGGATGGATATTGGCCGGTCCGATATGGGTATAGCGCACCGCGCCGTCCGGTCCCCGCCTGAGCTGGGTCAGCCATTCCGCCATGCCGCCAAAGGCCCCGAGGTGCAGGTCGTCGACGTGATAGCGGCCTTCCTGCCGTCCCAGCTGGCCCAGCACACGGGCAAAGCGCTGTTCCAGCGTCTGGTCCGACAAGTCGGCGTCCGGTGCCCAGGTGATCGATGGCGTCGGCGCACTCGCGGCCCCGAACATCCGGCGCAGACCGGTCGGATCTCCGTCGGCGATCTCTCTCGCCAGAGTCTCAATTTCCGTGCGATTATTCAAAGCCCTGATCCCGCATGTTTTTTGCGGCGACCCGCAACAGCTGGGCGGATCCTATGCTAACTGGAAGAAAGAGGGCGAATAGTTAACAAATGGTTAATTCGAGGCGGAAATTATGATCGGATGGGGTCGCTGTGCATCATTTCACATGTTCAGCGATTTGCTGCCAGTCTGCGCGGCACATTTGCACCGGGCATGAGACGGGCGGCCAGCTCGTCGAGCGCGTAGCGCGAGTCGGGGTAGCCCCAGACACCATCGGCGAAGGTCGGGTCGGTCGGCAGGCAGTAGGGCCCGCAGATCAGCCGCGTCTCGCCCAGCACCGAGTCGTTGAACCACAACCGCCCGCCCGGCGTCGCGACAAAGCCATCGATCCCCTCGGACATGTCGCTGTCGAGATCCTGGGGTGAGGGCAGCTCGCTGTCGGCGGCGGGATCGAAGGCGGCATGGGTATGATAGCTGGCGAGCGGCCGGGTGCCGCGCGGCAACTGGGTCGGGCGGCAGCCATCCCGGCGCCCGCGGCGCGGGCGAGAGGCCACCAGAGTCCCGTCCTCGGCCACACCGATGCGTCCGCAGTATTCGCGGTTGTCGGCGAAAGAGCGGTCTTGCAAGTCGGACAGAACCATGCGGGCAAAGTCAACGACCGCAGCGTCCTGCGCAGGCGCGGCTGCCGGGCTGAGAAGGGCCAGGACTCCGGCGAGGCCGGAGAAAGACAAGCGGATAAGAGACCTCATCGCAGGATATTACCCGTTGCCTCCGGGCGCGTCGCCGGCCGAATTTCCGACCGGCGGAAATCGACCGGTGCCGCGGTCAGCGCGCGCCCATGTCGCGCGCCATCCGCAGTGCGGCGATCAGGCTGGCCGGGCTGGCCAACCCCTTGCCGGCGATGTCGAAGGCGGTGCCGTGGTCGGGCGAGGTGCGCACGAAGGGCAGGCCGAGGGTGACATTGACGCCCGAGTCGAATTCCAGGGTCTTGATCGGGATCAGCGCCTGATCGTGATACATGCAGACCGCCGCGTCATACCGCGCCCGCGCCGCAGGGTGGAACATGGTGTCGGCGGGCAGGGGCCCGAAGACGCCGAAGCCCTGCGCCGCCATTTCGGCGATCAGGGGCGCGATCCAGTCCAGTTCCTCTCGGCCCATCTTGCCGCCTTCGCCCGCGTGCGGATTGAGCCCGGCCACCGCGATGCGCGGGCTGGCGATGCCGAACCGGGCGCGCAGCCCGGCCTCCGTGATGGCGATGGTCTCGCGCAGCAGCGCGGGCGTCAGTTCCTCGGGCACCCGGGAAAGCGGGATGTGGATCGTCGCCGGCACGGTGCGCAGCTGCTCGCCGGCCAGCATCATCACCACCCGCTCGACGCCGGCCAGGGCGGCGAGAAACTCGGTATGGCCCGGGTAGGCAAATCCCGCGCCGTCGATCAGCGCCTTCTTGTGGATCGGCGCGGTGCAGACGGCCGAGGCCTCGCCCGCCGCCACCAGTGCCACTGCGCGTTCGATGGCCGAGATCACGCCCGCCGCATTGGCCGGATCGGGCTGGCCGGGCACCGTCGGGGCGGCGAAGGGATGGCGCAGGACCGGCATCGCGGTCGCGCTAACCGCCGCGGCGTCGCCCGGCGCGTCGATCTCGCGGAACGGTATCCCGGCGGGAAGATGCCGCGGATCGCCGATCCAGAAGAACGGACAGCTGTCGCTTAGCACGTCCCAGGCGCGCAGCGCTATTTCCGGGCCGATGCCGGCCGGTTCGCCGCAGCTTAGCGCGACGGGCAGGGTCATTGATCGACGATTCGGGCTTCGTTGCGCTTTTTCTCGATGAAGGCCTCGGCGAATTGCGCCACCCGTTCCTGGGTCAGCCGGTTCGCGATGTCATCGCGCGACACGCCTTCATTCGGCAGAGCCGTGCGCCCGCACATCATCAGGAAGACCAGCGTCTGACCGTTGTTGCGCGTCAGGCTAGTAGAGACCTCGCCGTCATCCAGATGCGCAAGCTCCAGTGCCACGTCGCGCGGGATCGCGCCCGGCGCCTGGGTCACGCGCTCCAGCACCTCGTGGGACTGGCCCTTGGCGATGCCATAGAGGTCGTCGCAACGGTCGACCCGCGCCTTCAGCGCCTGCGCGGCGGCCAGCGCTTCGGGCGAACGACCGCCGGCGATGTAATACATTGCATAGTCGATCGACGCATAGCGCGGCGCCGGGCCAACGATTTCCTGAATGCCGCGCATCTGGAAAACTGCGATGGCGTTGGGCAGCGGAATCGGCGCGCTCACTTCACCCGGCTTCAGCGCCAGGATCACCGGGCGCAGCGGCGGCGGCAGGTTGTTCAGCGGCAGCCAGTTCAGCCGCCCGCCGACATCGCGCGTATCCGAGGCGGAATACTGCCGCGCCGCCGCGGCAAAGCCTTCGTAGGTACGGATCGACGCAATTTCCTGGGCAAGCGCCTCGGCATCTTCCAGCGTCTCGGGCGTGATCGGGATGATCACTTCGGACAGAAGCACGCTGACGCCATTGCTTTCGGTGTCCTTCGCCATTGCGCGGTCGATATCCATGCGGCTGGGCCGCGCCTGTTCCAGGAACGTCCGTCCCGAGAATTCGCGCCAGGCCAGCCCGGTGCGCACGAAGTCGCGCAGCGTTTCCAGCTGGACGCCGCCCTGGCCAAGCGCCCGAATAAAATCGTCGGCGCTGAGCTGCGTGCGCTGCGCGAATTCCTCGATCCCGGCCTTGATCTGTTCGTCGGTCACCTCGATGTCCGTCTCGCGCACGGCCTGCATCCTCAGCCGTTCGTCGATCAGGGCCTTGCGGGCCAGCTCGACCGGGTCGCCGGGCGCGCGCAGAAGGGTCAGGAACTGGATGCGCTGCTCCAGCTCGTAATGAGTGATCACATCGTCATTCACCTTGATCGCGGGAGAGAACATCCCCTGCGCAAAGGCCGTGGCGGTCAGGCCCACCGTGAGGGCAGCCGCCGCCAGGGTTCGGGTGAAGAGGGTAACGTTCAACTGCATGATCGCCTGTACTTGTTCGGTTCCGCGTCCACCGAGAACCCGCTGAGCGAGATGGTAAAGCCGATATCGGTGGACGGCTCAATACTTGTCGACGAGGTATAGCGCCGGTTGAGCCCGAGGTCGACCGTTACGCATTCGTTGCGATAGACAAAGCCCAGACCCGCGCGCGTCGCCCGCTGGTCCGAGATGTCGTAGCGCAGGCTGGCATTGGCGGTCCAGCCGGTCGCGACCTGATAACCGCCGTTGAACCAGACTTCGGACAACGCCTGCGGGCGGCCCTCGGCGGCGTCCGGACCCAGCCACAGGTAGGAGCCGGCCAGTTGCGCCTTGGGCGAGGTCCAGTCGCCGCGCACCTCGGCCTTGGAGAGGCTGAAGGCGTTGTCGAGCAGGGTGCGCGCGGTCAGGGACAGCTTGTCGGAATAGCGCAGCTGCCCGGCGACCAGCACATCCGAGGTCGTGCCAGACATGCCCGAGGTGCGGGTGAAATCCGGCTCTGCGTTGGCGCGCTTGACCCGGCCAACGGTCGCGCTGGCCTGCCAGCCGTTGGCGGCATAGGCCGCCCAGTTCAGCCCATAGGCCAGCGTGCGGCCGGATTCGCGCCGGTCCGGCGCCGGAAAGCGGGACAGCGACAGCAGGTTGCCCTGGTCGAGCTCCACAAAGGTGCTTTCGTCGTTCGGCGGCACCGCGCCGCTGACGTGGGTCCAGCCCAGTTGCACGATGGGCTCCACGTAATGCACCGTCCCGCCGCCGGTGGTCATCGTCATCGGATAGCTGAAGGTCAGCGCGCTGCGCGGCGTGATCCGGGTTGTCTGGGCGGGCGCGGTGCTGTCCTGCCGGATCCGGAAGGCATCGGCGGAGATGCCGATTTCCCAGTCGGTGCGCAGGCCGTTGTCCATGAGCCAGTGCCGCTGCCAGGACAGATCCGCCGTCGCCCGCCGCACGTCGCGGCCGAGCACGTCGAGATCCGAGGACCGCTGATGGGTGTGCAGCATCAGGCCGGCACGCAGTTCTCCGCCGACGAGCCTGGGGAAGAAGCGCCGTTCATAGGTGGCTTCGACCACCACCGTCGGCAGCAGCGATTCGTCATCGGCGTCGCGCAGGCTTTCGAAATCGAGCAGGCGGGTGCGGAAGGCGCTGTCCTGACGGTAGCGGCTGATCGCGATTTCGCTGCGCAGGCGGTCGAGATCGGGCAAGCCGTAGTCGACCAGATAGGAGTTGTCCGAGGCCAGCTGCAGGGCAAAGTCCAGACGGAACCCGCGCGGCAGATCGAACTGGGCCGCGCCGAACACGTAGCCGCGCGTGTCGTCCGGTTGCAGGTTGTCGCGCGTGTGCGCGCCCTCAAAGCTCATGCGGCCGTTGCGGAAGGCCTGCCGATACCGGTATTCCAGCGTGCGCGTCGCCGAAGAGATATAGGGCGCCAGCGTCAGGTCGGCGTGATCGCCCAGCCGGAAGAAGTAGGGGACCTTCACCCCGGTCCCGAGGTTCGAGGTCGAGCGGATCTTGGGAATGAGAAAGCCGCTCGCCCGCTCCAGCGTCGGATCGGGCAGGCGCATCCCCGGAAAATACATCACCGGCGTGCCGAGGATCAGGAACTGGGCGTCCTCGAAGTAAAGCTGCCGTTCTTCCTGGTCATGGGTGATCGTGCGCGCGCGGATCTGCCAGAGCGGCGGCCGCCCGTCGCCGCAGACATGGCAGGAGGTCACGGCGGTCTTGTAGAGCTGGGTGTAGCGTCCGTTTACCCGCGCCATCTGAAGCGAGGCGAGTTGCAGCTGCTGGTCCAGCACCATGCGCGCGCCGGTCAGAAGCCCGTTCTGCAGGCCCTCGTCCAGTTCGGCGAAGTCCGCCAGAACGACCATCGAACCGCCCTGGTCGATGCGGATCGGTCCCTGGACCGTCAGCTTGCCCTCGGTCCGGTCAAAGGTGATCTTGTCCGCCCGCAGCCGGATATCGCCCTGGAAAGCCTCCACATTGCCCTCGGCCACGAGCACGCGGTCAGACGTGATGAAGACCCGGTCCGCGACCAGCACGGCCGGACCCTTGTCGTCTGCGCCAGACTCCTGCGCCTCGACGTCAAAGGGCAGGGCCAGCGCCATGATCACGAGAAGGCGGGCAATCAGGTTCATCCGTCCTCCGCATGCAGCAACAGACCAAGGGCCAGGAAGAGCGCCGAGACCGGCGGCCCCCAGGCCGCCAGGATCACCGGGATCTGCCCGTTCTCTCCCAGTATCTGCGCGAAATTTCGGACGAAATAAAGCGCGAAACCAAGCAGGATCGCGCTCAGCACCGCGATGCCGGTCCCGCCAAAGCGGGTGTGCCGCATGGTGAAGGCCGCGCCGACCAGCACCATGGACAGCAGGAACAGGGGCCGCGCCAGTTCGACCATGTACCAGACCTCGTGCTTGCGGGTGGCGAATCCTGCCTGCCGCAGTGCCCGGATGGTTCCGGGCAGGTCATAGATCGAGATGCCGTTGGGCTGGCCGATGCTCTCGCGGATGCGGTCCTGGGTCATCGTCGTGGGCAGCCGCAGGGTGTCGAGCTCGCGCGACGCCGCTTCGGGATTCGCGCCGGTGGACAGGGGCCAGACCTTGACCTTGCCCAGCAGCCATTCGCCCGGTTCCAGCCGTGCGGTCTCGGCGCTGATCCGCTGGGTCGGGCCGCCGTTGGGCGCATAGCTCAGGATTGTCACGTCGAACAGCGTCACCGGCTCGACGCCGTTGTAGCCCGTCGCATGGATCACCGCCTGCCCCTGCATCCCGCCCTGACGCATCCACAGGCCTTCGCCCGTCAGGGACAGGACCGCCGGGCCACCAGTGCGATAGCTGTCGGAGAGCTGTTGATAACGGTTCGACGTTGCCGCGGCGATCGGGTTCAGCGTCGTCACCGCCAGCACGCCGATCACCAGCGCCACCAGGCAGGGCCCGGCCAGCGCGCGGATGCCCGAGCGTCCGATGGCGCGCGTCACCACCAGTTCGCTGCTGCGGGCGAGGCTGACGAACAGCACGATGGTGCTGAGGATCATCAACAGCGGCAGGATGTCCTTGATCGCGCCCGGCGCATTCAGCAGCATCAGCGTGGCCAGCTGCCCCAGACCCAGCCCCGCGCCCTCGAACCGGCGCAGTTGCTCGATCAGGTCGATCAGCATGATCAGCGTCATGAAGACCGCGAGGATCATCAGAAAGCTTTGCAGGAACCGCCGCGCGAAATAGCCGTCCAGGATCATGCCGGGTTCTCCGCCGCACGGGGCCGGACCAGTCGCGGGAACGGCCGCCCGGCAAACCGCAGGAACACGGCCGAAATCGCCAGTCCCACCGCGGTTGGCAGATAGATCAGCGGCCAGGCGCCCGGAGTCTCCAGCACCGGCCCGTCCACCACCCCGCGCAGGGCTTCCAGCGCGATCAGCAGCACGAAGGCGATCAGCACCTGCCGCCAGACCCCGAAGCGCGAGAAACCCCCGAGCATCAGAGAGGAAAAGCCGATCAGCGCGACCCAGATGCAGGTCAGGGCGCGTGCGAAACGCAGGTGAAGCTCTTCGGCGAGTTCGCCGGCCTTGAAGTTCTCGGTCTGGATCAGGGCGTCGCGCTGGGTGAACAGCTCGACGGTCGAGACCTCGCGCACGTCGCGGGTGCTCAGGGTATTCGTCTTCATCAAGGCGGTGATGTCATACGAGAAATCGGCGAAAAGCGTGGTCGAGAGCGTGTTTGTCGCCACGTCGAGGCGCTGCGCCATGCCGTCGACCATGATCAGGTTGGCCCCGTCGCCATCGCGCACCAGAAACGCCCGCGCGGCGGTGAAGGTCGCATTCTGCCCCTTGCTGCGCCGGTCCGACAGGAACACGTCGTTCAGCGTGCCGTCGCGGTCGATCTGGCGCACGAAGAAGGTTACGCCCGGCGCCGGATGCAGGAAACTGCCCTCGGACAGCAGCCGCGCGGTCACGTTGCGCGACACCTCCTGTTCGCGCAGCGCCAGCTGGCTGGTCGCGGCGGGCATCAACAGATGGGTCAGAACGCTCATCATGGCGGCGGCGACCAGCCCGAACACCAGCACCGGCCGCGCCAGCCGGAACGGCCCCGACCCGATGGCCTGCATCACGGTCAGCTCGCTTTCCGTGTTCAGCCGGTTGGTCACATAGACCGAGGCGGCAAAGGCCGCCATGGGCAGCACCATGCGGATCAGGTTGGGCAGGGTCAGGGCAGTGAATTCGAGAAAGACCAGCGCCGACTGACCGTCGCCGATCAGCCGATCGAACAGCACCACCGCGCGATTGATCCAGAACACCGCGACAAGAACCAGCGCGAAGAACCCGAAGAACAGCAGCAATTGCGACAGCACGTATCTGTCGTAGCGTGACACGTTGATCCCCGGCGCCTGTTTCGGTTGCTCTCTTGGAGATGATCCTAAAGCAATCGGACGGCAGGGAAAACTGATATCTGGTCAACCCGGACAGGGCGGGCTACCTCTTGGGCAAGTCAAAAGGAGTATTGCATGACCCTGACGACCCCGATCCGTTTCGATCAGACCGATCCAGACGCCATCGCCGCGACCGAAGGGCGCCTCGCGCTGGTTCTGCCGCCGGATGGCAAGCTCGACACTGCGGCGCGGCGCGTCAACCGGCTGACCCGGGGCGCTCTGGCGCGTCTGGTTGCGACCGACCGTTTCGCCAAGGCGAAAACGGGCCAGGTGATCTCGCTGGAGCTGCCGGGCGGCCTTGCGGCCGATACGCTCGACCTGCTGATCCTGCCGCGCAATGCCGCGCCGATCGAGGCGCGCAAGGCCGGCGCCGCGCTTGGCCGCCTGAAGGCGGGCAAGCCGCTGACGGTGATGGCGGGCAACCTGCGTGCCGTGGCGAACCTCGCCCTCGGCATCGCCCTGCGCGACTATCGCTTCGATGCGCACAAGACGGGCGATGATGTCGGCAAGGCCCCCGCCGAAACGGTGATCCGCTGCAATGCGCCCGCCGAGGCCGAGGCCGCCGCCGCGCCGCTGCTGGCGGTGGCCGAGGGCGCCTTCTTCACCCGCGACCTGACCAACGAGCCGGCCAATGTGCTGACCACGACGGAATTCGCCAATCGACTGGCCGGGATGAAGGACATCGGGCTCGAGATCGAGGTGCTGGATGAAGCCGCGCTGGACAAGCTCGGGATGCGCACGCTTCTCAGTGTCGGTCAGGGATCGGACAGCCCCTCGCATGTCGTGGTGATGCAGTGGAACGGCGGCGAAAAAGGCGCGGCACCGCTGGCGCTGGTCGGGAAGGGCGTGGTCTTCGACACCGGCGGCATCTCGCTCAAGCCCGCCGCCGGCATGGAGGACATGACGATGGACATGGGCGGCGCGGGCGTCGTCGCCGGGGTGATGCGCACGCTGGCACTGCGCAAGGCCCGCGCCAATGTCGTCGGCCTTGTCGGCCTGGTTGAGAACATGCCCTCGGGCAATGCCACCCGGCCCGGCGACGTCATCCGCTCGATGAAGGGCGATACCGTCGAGGTGGTCAATACCGACGCCGAGGGCCGCCTCGTCCTGTGCGATGTCATGTGGTACGCGCAGGAGCGGTTCAAGCCATCCGGCCTGATCGACCTCGCCACCCTGACCGGCGCGATCATCATCGGTCTCGGGCATGAATACGCCGGCGTCTTCTCGAATGACGACGCCTTCTGCGACAGCTTCCTCAAGGCGGCGAAGGCCGAAGGCGAAGGCGCCTGGCGGATGCCGACCGGCGGCGCCTACAACGATCAGATCAAGTCGCGCATCGCCGACATCAAGAACAGCGGCGGCCGCCCGGCGGGCAGCGCGACGGCGGCGACCTTCCTGCAGAAGTTCGTGCAGGAGGGGATGCCCTGGATTCACCTCGACATCGCGGGCATGGCCTCGGTCAAGTCCGACACCGATTATGCCCCCAAGGGCGCCACGGGCTGGGGCGTCGCCGCGCTGAACCGGCTGATCGCCGACACCTGCGAGAAGGACTGAGAGCCCTGGGCGCCGCCTTCTTTTATCACCTGACCCGCAACCCGCTGGAGCAGACCCTGCCGCTGCTGCTGACCAAGGCGCGCGAGGCGGGCTGGCGCATCGCCGTGCGCGGGCGCGAGCCGGCACGGATGGCCTGGCTCGACGACAGGCTCTGGCTTGGCCCCGAGGACGCCTTCCTGCCACACGGACTTGCCGGTGGCCCGCATGACAGGGCGCAGCCGATCCTGCTGACCACCGGCGCGGCGGGCAACGATCCCGCCTGCCTGATGGCGGTGGATGGCGCCGATGTGGCCCCCGAGGAGGTGGCGCGGATGGAGCGCGTCTGCATCCTCTTCGACGGCAACGACAAGGCGGCGCTGAACCGCGCCCGCGCCCAGTGGAAGGCGCTCACCGAGGCGGGCTGCGCGGCGCAATACTGGTCCGAGGAATCGGGGCGCTGGGAGAAAAAGGCAGAAAAGGGCTGACCTCTGGCCGGTGCCCGCGCGAGGAGCGGGCAGGGGGGCTGTCTGCCCCCCGCCGCCCGTTCCGGGCGGCCCCCCCCGAAGGTATTTTCGAACCAGAGAAGCAACGGTTTCTTAACCAGTCTGCGCGCAGTCTGGCGGCGCGGTACAGGCGGAGGCGCCGATGACCGCAACCGGAGAAGCCCTTCGCCGGCTTCGCGCCGGCGGAGGGTGATCTCTGGCCCCTGGTCTTCTCTGGTTCGAAAATACCTTCGGGGGGTCAAGGGGGGCAGACAGCCCCCCTGTCGACGGCTCAGAGAATGGGCGGCTTGGACCCGTCGCGCCCGTTCGGATAGACCAGCCCGGCCGAGATCACCAGTTTCGCCGCATCCTCGAGCGTCATTTCCAGTTCGATGACGTCCTCTTCGGGGAAATAGAGCAGGAAGCCCGAGGTGGGGTTCGGCGTGGTCGGGATGAAGACGCCGATCAGCCGGCCCCCGGTCTCCGCGCGGGCCGAGATCTCGCCCTTGGCCGGCACCGAGATGAAGCCGATCGCCCAGATGCCCTTGCGCGGGTATTGCACCAGGCAGGCCTTCTCGAAGCTCCGTTCGCCCTGGGAGAAGACGGTTACCGAGATCTGCTTGATCCCGTTGTAGATCGAGCGCACCACCGGCATCCGGTCGACCAGGCTTTCGGCAAAGCGGATCAGCGACCGGCCCAGCAGGCCCTTGGCCACCCAGCCGATGATGATGGTGAAGAAGAAGAAGAAGATGACGCCGACACCGCGCAGGTTGATGCCGATGTAATGCTCGGGCCGGAAAGTATAGGGGATCAGCGGCAGGACGACTCCGTCGATCCATCCGGCGACGGCCCAGACCAGCCAGACCGTCAGTCCGACCGGGGCGATCACGACCAGTCCGGTCAGGAAGGAGGCGCGCAGACCGGCGAAAAGACCGGTCTTGCGGGGGTGCGTATCTTTTTCGAAAGGCGTGTTCATCGTGTCCCGGGGCCAAGGTCGCACCGAAACCTAGGCATTCCGGGCAGTTATCACAATGGCCCCTGCGCGCCGGAGGCGGCCTCCGCGTCGAGATTTTTCAGCGCCGCCGCGATTCTGGCCGCCAGCCGGGCGTTGTTGCGCACCAGGGCGATATTCGCGGTCAGCGACCGCCCCTCTGTCGCCTCGAAGATGGCGCTCAGCAGGAAGGGGGTCAGCGCCTTGCCGCTGATGCCCTGCCGGTCGGCGGCGGCCTGGGCGCGGGCGATCACCGGGGCCAGTTCCTCGGCCGGAATTTCGTCGGCTTCGGGGATCGGATTGGCCACCAGCTGTCCGCCGGGCAGACCCAGCGCGCCGCGCAGGCGATGGGCGCGGGCGATCGGTTCGGGCGCGTTCATCCGCAGCGGTGCGCGATGGGGAGAGGAGGCCGACCAGAAGGCCGGGAAGGCGTCCTGATGATAGGCGATGACCGGCACGCCCAGCGTTTCCAGCACCTCCAGCGTCTTCGGGATGTCGAGGATCGCCTTGGCGCCGGCGGCCACCACCGTCACCGGCGTCTGCGCCAGTTCCTGCAGGTCGGCCGAGATGTCGAAGGTCGTCTCGGCGCCCTTGTGCACGCCGCCGATGCCGCCGGTGGCAAAGACCTCGATCCCGGCGTGGCGCGCGGCGATCATCGTCGCCGCCACCGTGGTCGACCCGGTGCCGCCGGTGGCCAGGCAGGCGGCCAGATCGGCGCGGCTGAGCTTGGCCACGCCGCGCGCCTGTCCCAGCCGCAGCAGCTGGCCGGATTCGAGCCCGATGTGCAGCGTTCCCTCGAGCACCGCGATGGTCGCCGGAACCGCCCCGGCGGCGCGTACGTCTGCTTCGACCTTGCGGGCCACCTCGACGTTCTGGGGCCAGGGCATGCCATGGGTGATGATGGTGCTTTCCAGCGCGACCAGCGGCTTGTTGTCGGCCTGCGCCGCGCGCACCTCTTCGGACAAGGACAGGTCAATCACAACGGCGTCTCCCCGGGCACATAGCGCGCCGCCGCCCGCAGCGCGTCGCTCAAGCTGGCCGCGCGGTCCGCGCCGGCCCGTTCGGCGGCGATATGCGCCGCCATGAAGGTGTCGCCCGCCCCGGTCACGCGCGTGACCAGCACCTTCGGCGGCACCTGGGTGAACTGCGCGCTGGCATCCGCCTCGGTCGCCGCGCGGCCGCCGTCGGTCACCAGCACCCGCCGCGCGCCGCGCGCCAGCAGCCCGGCGGCGGCGCTTTCGGTATCGGCGAAGTCGCTCTGGCACAGGATGCCGGCCTCTTCGAGATTGACGTAGAGCGTCGCCCGCCCGGCCATCAGCAGCGGCTGCAGCCGTTCCGCCTTGCCGGGCGAGGCCGGGGCGACGCGCAGGTCGGCGGCGGCAAAGGCGGGGCTGAGCGCGATGGCCTCGAGCAGCGCCCGCGTCAGGTTGCCGTCCAGCGCGATGATACCCTCGTAGGGCGCGATCAGGCTGCCAAGCGGCCCCTCGGTCAGCGGGCGCAGGATCTTGTCCCCCGCCGCCTCCAGCGAATGGGCATCGGCGATGGCCGCGATCAGCCCGTTGGCGCCCTCAACCGCCATGTAGATGTCGGTTGGCAGGTCGTCGGAGCGGTAGAGATGCGCCGTCTCCATGCCCAGGCCCCGGCAGGCCTCGACCAGTTCGTCGCCTTCGCGGTCGCGGCCCACCGCGCTCAGCAGCACCGGACGCAGCCCAAAGCGCGCCAGCGTCATCGCGATGTTAAGGGCAACGCCGCCCGGCAGCCGGGTGATCCGCCCGGGCACGTCGGATCCCTGCCGCATGTGACTGGCCGACCGGCCGATGATATCCCAGAGGACGCTGCCGATGCAGAGGATCTCGCTCATGCCGGGGTTTTGCGCTCAATCGCGGGGATGCGCAAGATGGGCCGCTCTATCGCGCGAAGGGATCGGCCGGATAGCCGACCCCGGCAAGGTAGAGGCCATGCGGCGGGCAGACCGGCCCGCAGGCCGCGCGGTCGCGTGCCTCCAGCGCGGTCCTGACCCGCTCGGGCGCCCAGGCGCCGGCGCCGACGCGTTCCAGCGTGCCGACAAAGCTGCGCACCTGATTGTGCAGGAAGGAGCGCGCGCGCAGATGGAACTGCACCTCCGGCCCCGAGCGCCCATCGACCGCCGCGATCTCGAGCGCGTCCAGCGTCTTGACCGGGCTGTCGGCCTGGCAGATGGACGAGCGGAAGGTGGTGAAATCGTGCCGTCCCACCAGATGCGCCGCGCCCGCGCGCATCGCATCGACGTCCAGCGGATTTTTCACCTGCCAGACCAGCCCCGCCTCATGTGTCGCCGGAGCACGGCGCATCAGCAGGCGGAACAGATAGCGCCGCTCGACCGCCGAAAAGCGCGCGTGCCAGTCGTCCGGCACCCGGGCGCAATCGACGATGGCGACGGGCAGCGGTTTCAGATGATGGTTCAGCGCCTCGGACAGGCGGAACGGCGTCCAGTCCTGCGCCAAGTCGCAATGGGCGACCTGCGCCAGCCCGTGCACGCCCGCATCGGTGCGCCCGGCGGCGGCGATGGTATGGGCGCGCGGTTCCAGCCGGGCCAGCGCGGCCTCGACGGCGCCCTGAACCGAGGGCTGGTCGGCCTGTCGCTGCCACCCCGCGAAGGGGGCGCCGTGGTATTCGACCTTGAGAGCATAGCGGGGCATGGCGCTCTGGTAGCGCGGGGGCAGGGGGCGGGCAAGGGATCAACAGGGGCGCGGTTCCGTGCTAGACCGCATCCGCCGGAGGAGGGCAAGGACATGACGATGAAGATCGCGATCCTGGGGGCCGGGGCCATAGGCTGCTATGCCGGCGCGGCCTGGTCCGGCCCGGTGTCGGCGGCGGGCGGGCAGATCACCCTGATCGGGCGGGCGCGTGTGCTGGTACCGCTGCGGGCGGAACCGCTGCGGGCCGATGGCATGGCGGCCGGGCCCCTGACGCTGGCCGAGGACGGGGCGGCGATGGCGGATGCCGATGCGGTTGTGATTGCGGTCAAGGCCCATGCGCTCGATGCCGCGATGGAGGAGATCGCCACCCATGCGCGTTCCGACGCGCCGCTCCTGTCGCTGCTCAACGGCCTTGATCCGGTGCGCCGCCTGCGCGCCCGCTTTCCCGACCGTGCGGTGATCGCCGGAATGGTGCCCTTCAACATCGTCTGGAGCGGTCCGGCGACGCTGCACCGCACCGGCGCGGGCGAGATCGCGGTCGAGCGCCACGACCTCACCGATTGGCTTGCCGGAACCGGCGCGCGGCTGGACCTGCACGAGGATCTGGTGCGGGTCCAGCATGGCAAGCTGCTGCTGAACCTCGTCGGCGCGGTCAATGCGCTGAGCGGGCTGTCGCTCTATGACACGCTGATGCAGCGCGGCTACCGCCGCGTCTACGCTGCCGCCCTGGCCGAGGCGCTGGCGACCTATTCCGCGGCCGGCGTGCGGTGGGACAAGGTCGGCCCGACCAGCCCGCGTATCGGCATTCCGGTCCTGCGCGCGCCCGACTGGCTGTTCCGGCGCGTCGTGCTGAACCGGCAGGGGCTGGATCCGGCCTCGATGACCTCGCTCGCCGCCGACCTTGCCGCGGGCCGGCCCACGGAGGTTGATACGATCAACGGCGAAATCTGCCGCATCGGAGCCGCCTGTGGCCACCCGACACCGGTGAACGACGCCCTTGTCCGCCTGATCCACGCCGCCGAGAGCGGTGGACGGCGACGGTTCGACGCGCCGGAACTGATGCGGGCGGTGATGGGGTGAGCGATACTGCGCCTCGTTCAATAGCTCGGATTTTGCAGTAAATCCGACGAATCCGTCATGGACAGCCGTCCGATTCCATATAATGTCATCCGGAAAATGAATGGCGGCTAAATGGTAATGACAATATGAGTGTCGTGGTAAAAGAAGAAATTGACCTGCCTGGATATCTTCTGGGAGCTTTGCCCGCTTCGGCCTTTTCGATTTCGGTTGGCCAGACCCTTCTAGGAACGCTTGATCCAAATCAACGGTGGGACAGGGACAGTTTCTGGTTGAATTTCGATCAGGATGGCCAGTATCGCGTGACGTTGGAGCGCACGAACGAAGGATCGTTGAGTCAATTTGCCCTGGAAATCATGGACCGCCAGGTCGCGACATCCCTGGTTGCAACTGATGATGTATTAGAGGTTATCCTTAATATCGGGGGCGAGACTCGGCGGCCGGGAAGGGTCGTCGCACTCGATATGCAGGTATCCGTCGATTACAGGATTTCAGTTGAGGTCGACACGATTGATGGCCTGAACGTCGAAGAAGACAAGATTATCTTTGATGCTAATTTTGAACCTACCCTTGCGGCTGAGAAAATCGTGGCGGACGCCTATGCATTGCCTGCAGGACACCGGGCTTTTTTCACGCCGGGAAATGGTCAGGCGATACATTGGGATTTTGAAGAGGCCGGCTATCTGCTGAAATTTACCGAAAGCCACTATGTCTATCTCACAAATTTCAAGATGACGGATGATCTTGTCGATGTGATCGGATTTTACTGATCGGACCGGTGAAGCCGCTCCCTCGGTTCGTTCCTCTTCCCTCGGCCTTCACGCGGCCCTATCTTGACCGCACAGGCAAGAGGAACGTCCAAGCGTGGTGATCTCAGCAATAGCCGACGGCGTGGTGCGCTCTGCCGACCGTCTGGGCGATCTCGTGACGGGCCGCGCCTTCGAACCGGTGCTGCGCCTGGGCGTGACCGGGCTCGCGCGGGCGGGCAAGACGGTGTTCATCACCTCGCTGATCGCCAATCTGATCGACCGGGGGCGGATGCCGGGCCTTGCCGCGGCGCAGGAGGGGCGGATCGTGGCCGCCTATCTGCAGCCCCAGCCGGACGACACGGTCCCGCGTTTCGACTATGAAAGCCACATCGCCGCGCTGACCGGGCCGGAGCCGCACTGGCCGGAAAGCACCCGCACGATTTCCGAACTGCGCCTGTCCCTCAAGGTGCGGCCAAACGGTCTGCTGGCCGGGCTGCAGGGGCCGCGCACGCTGCATCTGGATATCGTGGATTATCCCGGCGAATGGCTGCTCGACCTCGCCCTGATGGAGAAATCCTATGCCGACTGGTCGGCGCTGACCCTGCAAAAGCTGGCCAGCCGCCCCGAGGCGGCGGAATATTTCGCGCTGGCGCAGGCCGAGGACGCCGATGCGAAGCTGGCGGAGCCGCGCGCGCAGGCGCTGGCGGCGACGTTTACCGCCTATCTTCAGGCCGCGCGCGCCGCCGGCTGGTCCGACCTCGCGCCGGGGCGCTTCCTGCTGCCGGGCGAACTGGCCGGGTCGCCGGTGCTGACCTTCGCGCCGCTGCCGCCGTCCAAGGCGCCGCGCGGCTCGCTCGCACGCGAGATGGAGCGGCGGTTCGAGGCCTACAAGGCGCAGGTCGTGCAGCCCTTCTTCCGCGATCACTTTGCGCGGATCGACCGGCAGGTGGTGCTGGTCGATGTGCTGGGCACGCTGCAGCGCGGCCCGGCGGCCGTCGCCGACATGCGCGCCACCCTGGCCGAGACGCTGGGGGCCTTCCGCCCCGGCCGCGCCGCCTTTCTCACACGCCTGCTGGGCGGGCACCGGGTGTCGAAGATCCTCTTCGCCGCGACCAAGGCCGACCACCTGCATTACACCCAGCACACCCGGCTGACCCAGCTGATGGAGGCGCTGGTGAAACAGGCGGCCGAACGCGCGCGCTTTGCCGGGGCCGAGACGGCGGCAATGGCGATCGCGGCCCTGCGCGCCACGACCGAGGAAGAGCGCGAGCACAACGGCACCAAGCTGCAGATGGTGCGGGGCCGGCTGCTGAAGGACGGCCGGCAGGCGGCCTATTATCCGGGCGAACTGCCCGCCGATCCCTCGCATATCCTCGCCGGCGACAGCACGCTGGAAGGGTTCCAGTCGATGGCTTTCGCCCCGGCGCCGATGACGCTGCGCCCGGGCGACGGGCCACCGCACATCCGGCTGGACCGCGCCGCGCAATTCCTGATCGGAGACCGGTTGTGAGCCTCGTCCTGCGCCCGGCCGACCCCGGAGATGCCCCCGAAATGGCCCGGATCCTCTGGCAGTTCCAGCATCAGCACGACTGGATGCCCTATCTTTACAGCCTTGACGAATGCCTGGGCTATTGCGCCGAAATGGTCGCGCGCGGCTGGTGCACGGTGGCCGAACTCTGCGGCCGGGTCGGCGGCTTTCTCGCGCTCGACGGGGAAGAGGTCTATGCCCTTTATGTCGCCGCGCCGGTTCAGGGCAGGGGGGCCGGACGCCTGCTGATCGAACAGGCCAAGTCGGAACGCGACAGGCTGGAACTGCGCTGTGTCGAGCCGAACACCGCCGCCCGCAATTTCTATCGCGCGCAGGGCTTTGTGGAGGCGGGGCCGGCCGAAACCACCGAAGACAATCTGCCCGGCCTGACCTATGTCTGGCCCGAGGAGGCGATATGAGCAAAGGTCCGGTCCTGATCGACGTCGACGAGGCCGCCGATGTCGCCAACGCCCCGCCGGTGCCCGATGACGCGCCGACCCTGACCGAGGCGCGCGGGCAGGCCATGGTGATGGCGGCCCGTGTCGCGGCACGCCCGTCCTCGCGGCTGGCGCGCTGGTTCTGGGGGCTGGTCGCCGCCGCGCTTGGCGCGGTGATCTCGCTCGCGGCCTGGGATTTTGCGTTGTCGCTGCTGAACCGGATGCCGGTGATCGGCTGGGCGGTGACGGCGATCTTTGTCGCGCTGCTGGTCGTCGCGCTGCTGATCGCGCTGCGGGAACTGGTGGCGATTTCGCGCCTCGGCCGCATCGACAGCCTGCGCCGCGCCGCCGACAGCGCGCTGGCCGATGCCGATCTGGCCGCCGCCCGCGAGGTCGCGCGCCGGCTGGTGGCCTTCTACGGCCACCGTGCCGACACCAGCTGGGGCCGTGACCGGCTGGCCGAACGGATGGAGGACCAGTTCGACGCCTCGGCCGTGCTGCACCTGGCCGAGGCCGAGCTGCTCGACCCGCTGGACCGGGCGGCGATCCGCGAGGTCGAGGCGGCCGCGCGGCAGGTGGCGACGGTTACAGCGCTGGTGCCGCTGGCGCTGGCCGATGTCGTCACCGCGCTGACCGCCTCGCTGCGGATGATCCGCCGCATCGCCGAGATTTACGGCGGCCGCTCGGGCCTGATCGGCAGCTGGCGGCTGACCCGCGCGGTCTTCACCCACCTCGTGGCCACCGGCGCCGTGGCGGTGGGCGACGACTTTCTGGAGCCGATCCTGGGCGGATCGCTTCTCACCAAGCTGTCGCGCCGGTTCGGCGAGGGGCTGGTGAACGGCGCGCTTTCCGCCCGCGTCGGGGTTGCCGCGATCGAGGTCTGCCGTCCGCTGCCCTTCGGGCCCGGCCGCCGCCCCTCGGTGCGCGGGATCGTGCGGCGCGCTCTGACGGGCCTGTTCGGCAAGTCCGAGGGCTGAGCAGCGATCACGCGCCGGTAACGGTCATGTCATGACCCGCCGCGCATATTTCTGAAACTTACTCGGACGCCCGCCCGTGACTGCCCTGTTGCAACATGTAAACAGGGAGTACACGTCATGGCCCATCTTGCCTCATCCTACGCATCCTACGAGACATTCCTGCGCGGCGCCGATGCCTTCTGGTCGGTCGATCTGGCAGCGATGAACAACTCCGGCGTGACCGGCACCGCCGTGCTGTCGATCAACACCGAGATGGACGGGACCCGCTATCTCAACATCTCGATGACCGCCGAGGGGCTGACCCCCAGTGTCCAGCACGCCCAGCACGTGCACGGCACCTTCGACGCCGATGGCAACCCGACCGACGCGCGGATGCCGGTCATTGCCGACGACGCGGACCGCGACGGCTTTGTCGAGGTGCTGGAAGGCCTCGCCGCCTATGGCGACATCCTGCTGCCGCTGGTCGATGCGGCGAAGGACCTGCCGATGCCCGACGCCAATGGTCAGCTGACCTTCATCCAGAGCTACAACCTGGCCGATGACAGCAATTTCATGAGCCCGGTCTCGGGCAATTCCTACACGGCCGAGGATCTGATGCCGCTCGCCCTGCGCGAGATCGTCATTCACGGCCAGGTGGTCGGTTCGGGCTTTGGCGCCGGAACCGGGGGCGAGATCAACGGGATGCAGGACGGTTATGTCGGTCTGCTGCCCGTCGCCGCGGGCGAGATCGAGGGAACCAACTTTCGCCAGGCGCTCGACCTGCTGGAGGACCAGTTCCAGATCGCCTCGGACACCTTCCGCCTGACCGGTGGCGCGGATGTACTCGACGCGGGCCTCGGCAATGACGTCGTCTTTGGCTATCGCGGCACCGACCGCCTGAATGGCGGCGCGGACGATGACCGCCTTTATGGCGGCGGCGAGAACGATGTCCTGCGGGGCGATGGCGGCAACGACCAGCTGTTCGGAGGCACCGGCAACGACCGTCTGGCCGGCGGCGACGGCAATGACACCGCGCGTGGCGGCAAGGGCGCGGACGTGATGCTGGGCGACGCCGGCGACGATCTCCTGTTCGGCAATCTCGGCGCCGACACGATCTGGGGCGGCGAGGGCAACGACCGGTTGGTGGGCCAGAACGGCAACGATTTCCTGACCGGCGGTGACGGACGCGATATCCTCAAAGGCGGCGTCGGATGGGACGAGTTCATCTACACCGACATGCGCGAAGGCCGCGACCTGATCCGCGACTTCGAGGATGGGATTGACCTGATCAACCTCTCGGCCCTCGGGATCGGTTTCGACGATGTGACGGTCGCGGAGGCTCAGGCGGGCGCGTCGTCGATGATCTCGTTCGGCAATACCCACATCCTGCTGCAGAACGTGACCACCGCGATGGTCGACTCGGGCGACTTCGTGTTCTGACGTTCCTCCTTGCGTCAGCGCACAATGCGGGACGGGCCGGCCTTCGCGCCGGCCCGTTTCCGTTGCGGGCAGGGCGATGCCTTCCCCACTTTACCACCCCCAGCCGCGCGCCTATAAGCGCGCCATGACCAGGTGTTTCCGCATTCCACGGCGAATTATGACCCCGGCGCTCTGACATAACAGGCGCCGGGCGAAGGTGTCCGAGCATCGCACCGACCAAACCGCTCCCGACAGACCATCCGAAGGACGCCGCCATGTGCGCCGAGACCGTTGACTACAAAGACACCCTGAACCTGCCGAAAACCGATTTCCCGATGCGCGCCGGCCTGCCAAAGCGCGAGCCCGAGTGGCTGGCCCGCTGGGAACGGATCGGCATCTATGACCGCCTGCGCGCCACGGCCGGCGACCGCACGCCCTTTACGCTGCACGACGGCCCCCCCTATGCCAACGGCAACCTGCACATCGGCCACGCGCTGAACAAAACGATCAAGGACATGATCGTGCGCTCGCACCAGATGATGGGGTATGAGAGCCGCTATATCCCCGGCTGGGACTGTCACGGCCTGCCGATCGAATGGAAGATCGAGGAGAAATACCGCGAGAAGGGGCAGGACAAGGACGATGTCGACGTGGTCGACTTCCGCCAGGAATGCCGCAAGTTCGCCGAGGGCTGGGTCGACATCCAGCGCGAAGAGTTCAAGCGGCTGGGCGTCACCGGCAACTGGGCCGATCCCTATCTTACGATGGATTTCCACGCCGAGCGCGTGATCGCCGAGGAATTCCAGAAGTTCCTGATGAACGGCACGCTTTATCTCGGCTCCAAGCCGGTGATGTGGTCGCCGGTGGAACAGACCGCGCTGGCCGAGGCCGAGGTGGAATACCACGACAAGGAAAGCCCGACCGTCTGGGTGAAGTTCCGCGTTTCCGACTTCGACCTGCCCGATGCCGATGTGGCCGGGGAAGAGGCCCGCGCCGAGGACAGCCAGGCGGTGGCCGAAGCCAAGGCCGCCGCCACGCGCGATTTCGAGGGGGCATATGTCGTCATCTGGACGACCACGCCCTGGACCATGCCGTCGAACAAGGGCGTCGTCTTTGGCGAGAAGATTGCCTATGGCCTCTACGAGGTCACGGGCACGCCCGAGGAATGCTGGGCCAATGTGGGCGACCGGTTCATCCTGGCCGACGACCGCGCCGCCGACGTGATGGCGCGCGCGCGGCTGGACGAGACGATGTATCGCCGTGTCCGCGATGTGACCCCGGCGCAGCTGTCGGGCATGACGCTGATCCACCCGCTGGCCGGGGCCGAAGGCGGCAATGGCGAATGGGACGCGCCCCGCGACTTCCGCGCCGCCGACTTCGTCACCGATGACGAGGGCACCGGCTTTGTCCACTGCGCACCGTCCCACGGGATGGAGGAATTCGAGCTTTACCGCGATCTCGGGATGCTGGAACAGGTCATCACCTACAACGTGATGGAAGACGGGTCCTTCCGCGCGGATCTGCCGTTCTTCGGCGGCAAGCACATCCTGCGGTCCAAGGCCAAGAACGGATCGTGGGAAGGCGACGCCAACGCCGCCGTGATCGCCAAACTGATCGAGGTCGGCGGCCTGCTGGCGCGCGGCAAGATCAAGCACAGCTACCCGCATTCCTGGCGCTCGAAGGCGCCGGTGATCTTTCGCAACACGCCGCAATGGTTCGCCGCGATCGACCGTCCCTGCAACGACGGGCAGGACACCTATGGCAAGACCATCCGCGAACGCGCGCTGACCAGCATCGACAAGCTGGTAAACTGGACGCCGCAGACCGGGCGCAACCGGCTCTATTCGATGATCGAGGCGCGCCCGGACTGGGTGCTGTCGCGCCAGCGCGCCTGGGGCGTGCCGCTGACCTGCTTCACCAAGAAGGGCGCACAGCCGACCGATCCCGATTTCCTGCTGCGTGATCCCAAGGTAAACGCTCGCATTCTGGAGGCCTTCGAGGCCGAAGGCGCGGACGCCTGGTATAAACCTGGGGCCAAGGAGCGCTTTCTCGGCAGCGATCACGATGCCGGGGACTATGATCAGGTCTTCGACATTCTCGACGTCTGGTTCGATTCCGGCTCGACCCATGCCTTCGTGCTGCGCGACCGTCCGGATGGAACCAAGGATGGGATCGCCGACGTCTATATGGAAGGCACCGACCAGCATCGCGGGTGGTTCCATTCCTCGATGCTGCAGGCCTGCGGCACCATCGGCCGCGCGCCTTACCGGAATGTGGTGACCCACGGCTTTACGCTCGACGAGAAGGGCATGAAGATGTCCAAGTCGCTGGGCAATATCATCGCGCCGCAGAAGATCGTCGACGAATACGGCGCCGATATCCTGCGGCTCTGGGTGGCGCAGACCGACTATACCACCGACCAGCGCATCGGGCCCGAGATCCTGAAAGGTGTCGCCGACAGCTATCGCCGGTTGCGCAACACCATGCGTTTCATGCTCGGCTCGCTGAACGACTTTTCCGAGAAGGACCGGGTCGAGCCGACCGAGATGCCGGAGCTGGAACGCTGGGTGCTGCATCGCCTCGCCGAACTGGACGAGACGGTGCGCAAGGGCTATGCGGCCTTCGACTTCCAGGGCGTTTTCAGCGCGGTCTTCACTTTCGCCACGGTGGATCTGTCGGCCTTCTATTTCGACATCCGCAAGGATGCGCTGTATTGCGACGGCGACACGGCCCGCCGCCGTGCCGCGCGCACGGTGCTGGATCTGCTGTTCCACCGCCTGACCACCTGGCTTGCACCGATCCTGGTCTTCACGATGGAAGAGGTCTGGCTGGAACGGTTCCCGGGCGACGACAGCTCGGTGCATCTGGTCGACATGCCCGCCACGCCGGCCGGCTGGCGCGACGAGGCGCTGGCGCAGAAGTGGAGCGCGATCCGCCGGGTCCGCCGCGTGGTGACCGCCGCTCTGGAAGTGCAGCGCACCGAGAAGGTCATCGGCGCCTCGCTCGAAGCGGCACCGGTGGTCCATGTCGCTGATGCGTCGACTCTTGCCGCACTGAAGACCGCGAGCTTCGAGGATATCTGCATCACCTCGGGGATCGAACTGACCGCCGACCCGGCCCCGGCCGAGGCCTTCCGGCTTCCCGAGGTCGACGGCGTCGGCGTGGTGTTCGAGAAGGCCGAGGGTGAGAAATGCCAGCGCTGCTGGAAGATCCTACCCGATGTCGGCAGCCACACGCATCCCGGCGTCTGTGCCCGCTGCAACAGCGCGCTTGGCTGACAAATCCGGGCGGCTGCGGGAACCGCGGCCGTCCGTTGGTTTACGCGCGTCCCCGCGCGATTTGCATTGCGTGGCAAATCCTTTGCGTCATAACGTCGTCCGGTGACGGTCGGCCGGACGGATGGGTCGTGTCGCGCGCCCGTTGCCTGTTATCCCTCCTGGAGAATGCGTTGCTTCGCCGTCAGTCGCCCCACCACGACAAGTCCTCGTTTCTCTCCGGCCCCAGCGAAATGGCAGCGCGAATCCGCGACTTTGACTGGAGCGATCACCCCCTCGGGTCTCCGGAAACCTGGCCGCCGGCCCTGCGGCTGTCGCTCGGCATCGCGCTGAATTCGGCCTTTCCGACCTGCATCTACTGGGGCCCCGAACTACGCCTGCTCTACAACGACAGCTGGTCCGACATCCCGGGTCCGCGACATCCGGCCTGCCTGGGCGAGCCTGCGGAAGAGGTCTGGTCCGACATCTGGCACATCATCGAGCCGCAATTCGCCCAGGTCATCACAACGGGTCAGGGCGTTCATCTGCAGGACCAGCTGCTGCCCATGCGCCGGTTCGGGGTCGATGAGGAAACCTACTGGACCTATAATTTCACGCCGATCCTGCTGGACGACGGATCCATCGGCGGCATCTTCAATTCGGGCAGTGAGACCACACGACAGGTCTTGCAGCATGAAAAGGCGCAATTGCTGCTCGACCTCAGCGACCTCTACCGTAACAATTCCAATATCGAAGAGGTCTGCGCGCGATCGCTGGAACTGTTGGGCGAGCAGCTGGTCGCTGATCGCGTCGGTCTGCGTATCGCGTCGAGCGGGAGCGACAACCAGTTTCCCATCATTGCGCAATGGTCCGCCAAGGGCATTGCCCCCATCATCGAGACGTCCGGCGGTGCCCCCTTTTACGAGGACATCTGGAACGAACTCCTGGACGGTCATGTGATCCGTTTGGACGGCACCGATGAAACACGACACTCGCGAGAGTGCGACATTCTTGCAAAGCTCGGCTGTGCCGCTGCCCTTGCCGTGCCATGGGTCGAGGACGGCCGAACGGTGGCCATTCTCTTTGTCCATTCCTACCGCCCGCGCCACTGGACGCCGATCGACATCGAAACGGTCGAAGCGGTGCTTGCCCGCATGATGATGATGATGGAGCGCAGCCGCGCGGCCGAGCGGGCAACGCTGATGAACCGCGAGATCAACCACCGCTCGCGCAACCTGCTGGCGGTCGTGACGGCCATGGTGCGGCTGTCGCGTGTCGAGGCCCCGGATGTCATGCGCTCCAAGCTGCTGGATCGCATCGCGGCGCTGTCGCGCAATAACTCGCTGCTGCTCGACCGGAGTTGGGAGAGGGTCACCCTGCGGCAGATTCTGGATCAGGAGCTTGCCCCCTACAAGGGCAACGACAAGACCGAGCTTGACCTCGAGGGCCCCGAGATCGAGCTGACCTCGGACGCGTCGCAGGCGATTGGCATGGTGCTGCACGAACTGGCGACCAACGCCGCCAAATACGGCGCGCTGAAGGACATCGGCGGCAAGGTCTCGGTTCACTGGGAGCTGACGCCGGAACACCAGTTGTGCATCCGTTGGACGGAAACCTGCCCTGAAACGATCGATGTCGACGGCCTGTCGGACATCGGTTTCGGATCCAAGCTCCAGGAACTGATGGTCGAACGCCAGCTGGGCGGCCATCTCAGGCGCGAGCTGATGCCGGACGGTCTGCACTGCGTGATCGAACTGCCCTGGGAAGACGTCAGCGTCATCCGCGACTGACCTTCCACGCTTTGAAGCAGATCAAAGGTCAAAGCCCCCGCGCCCAGCAAGGCGCGGGGGCTTTCCGTTCACTCCCAGCAGCTGACCAGAACGGTCATGCCATCGGCCAGGCGGTTCATTTCGTCCGGGCTGATCGCGCCGCGGTCGGTGCTTTCGGTCGGGGTCACGCCGGCGGTTGCCAGCAGGGTCTTCAGCGCCGAAGCATCGGCCGCCAGGCTGACGTTCTCGGGAAGAACGCGGTTGCCTGCGGGGGGCGGCAGCAACATCCCGATTACCCCGCCGCTGATGTCGATGACCGGCCCGCCGGCATCGCCTGGCAGGGCGGCCAGTGCGAGCCGCTGCAGCTCCGGCTCGCCGTTCAGGCCCTTGATGTCGGCCAGGGTGCCAAAGGTCAGCGTCGGCCCGCCCAGCACGCCCTCGTAGGAATAGCCCGACACCGTCACCTCGGACTGAAGCCGCAGCGTATCCTCGCGCAGTTTGGCCACCGCGATCGGCGCGAGCGGATCGGTCGGGCGCAGCACGGCCACGCCCAGCGTTGAATCCTGCGCCACGATTTCGGCGCGGTGATCCTGCTCGACCGTGATCCGTCCGCACTGCTGGACGCCTTCCAGCGTCGTCACGATGGTGCCTTTGGAGTCGATGTAGAACCCCGAGCGCGACATCTTCGGCCGCCGCACCTCGAGCCCCGACACCAGGTCGATATGCTGCTCGCTGTCGGCCCCGGCCGCCGGATCCAGCACGCCCGTGGTGCGGGCAAAGCTGGCTTTCATCGCCGCCAGGACACGCGCGCGCCGCTCTTCGTCGCCGGTCGGCCAGATCAAGGTAAAGCCCTTGATTTCACCGTTCTGCAGCGAGGCCTGGGTGTAGGAGACGATCTTGCTGCCGCGGCCTTCCAACGTGAAGCTGTCGCCCGATTTCTCGCGCGGGCCGTTCAGCGGCACGATCTCCAGGGTCTGCATGATGTCATAAAGACCATAGAGCGTGTTGCGGTCGCCCGGCTGCGAGATCAGCAGCACCCGCGCGCCGAGGTCGCCCTTGGCGTCGTAATGGGCGAAGGGCGGCTCGTAGCGGGAAAAGGTGACTTCGCCCATCGGCATGTCGATGCTGATCCCGGCCTGCGCATCTGTGTGCGGCGCCATGCCGACGCTGATCAGCGGGGCGTTGTACTGGTCCATCAGCATCTGGCGCTGTCGGGTGGTCAGGACGCCGGTCGCTTCCAGCCCGTTGAACGCCTGCCATTCCCCCATCGAGCGCCGGGTGCCGGCGCCGAAAGCGCCGTCGATGGACGAGTTGTAGAAGCCTGCCGCCGCCAGGGCGATCTGCAGCGCCTTGCGCTCGTCCGCGCTCAGCGCCGCCTCGGACCGGCGGGCCTCGGCCGGGCTTTCAAGATCGCGCTCGGGCAGCTGCACCGCGACTGTCGGTTCCGGCTGCGGGGCAGGGGTCTCGGCGACCGGAGCCTCGGCCACAGGGGCCTCGGTCACCGGCGTCGGCGTGGCGCTCTCGGCCACCGGCGCCTCGGTCGGCGGCGTCACCGGCGTCTGCGCCAGGGCATTCGCGCCGACCGGCCAGTATTGCTGTCCGAAGTTGCGGGTATAGGCGATGAAACTGTCCTGCGGAATCTGCTGCTGGCTGCGATAGACCTGCAGCACGCGGTCGGCGTCGGCCCGGCTGTAGGGGCCGAGCACGATCCCGTACCAGCTTCCGCCAAGCGCGAAACCGTTCACATCGGCAAGCACAGAGGAATAAAGCTGCGCCCGTTCCTGGGCGACCCGCAGGCTCGGATGCGCTTCGATCTGAACCCATACGACATCGTCGCCGGTCTGCGCAGAGGCGCTGGTCGCGGTCAGGGCAAGCAGCACCATGACCGCGGCAATCAGGTTTTTCATCGTTCGTCCCGTAATAATCGTTGTCAACATCCGGCGCAGATAATCAGGAAACATGCGCGAATGCCATGCCCTTCGGGCCCAAAATCGCGCCCTGTTGCCTCTGTGACCGCATGACGTTGACCGCATCCCACGCTGCGCATAGGAAGGAGCCGCGCGCGGCCCCGGGCTGCGCGGAACCGGCGCAGGACCAAGACGATGACACAGACGACGAACGCCCCGAAATCCTTTCAGGAAATCATCCTGCGCCTCCAGGCCTACTGGGCCTCGAAGGGCTGCGCCGTGCTGCAACCCTACGACATGGAGGTCGGGGCAGGGACGTTCCACCCGGCCACCACGCTGCGCTCGCTTGGCACCGCGCCCTGGGCGGCGGCTTATGTCCAGCCCTCGCGGCGGCCGACCGACGGCCGATACGGCGAGAACCCGAACCGGTTGCAGCATTACTACCAGTATCAGGTTCTGATCAAACCCTCGCCGCCCGACCTGCAGGCCCTCTATCTGGGCAGCCTCGAAGCCATCGGTATCGACATGGCGCTGCACGACATCCGCTTTGTCGAGGACGACTGGGAGAGCCCGACTCTGGGCGCATGGGGCCTGGGCTGGGAGGTCTGGTGCGACGGCATGGAGGTCAGCCAGTTCACCTATTTCCAGCAGGTCGGCGGGCATGACTGCACGCCGGTCTCGGGCGAGCTCACCTACGGTCTGGAACGTCTCGCCATGTATGTGCTTGGCATCGAGCACGTCATGGACATGCCTTTCAACGATCCGCAGTCGCCGATCCCGCTGACCTATGGCGACATCTTCAGGCAGACCGAAGAGGAATACGCCCGCTGGAACTTTGACGTGGCCAATACCGAGGTGCTGCTGCGTCACTTCGAGGAGGCCGAGGCCGAGTGCCGCGCCATCCTCGACCAGCCCGCCAACGACCCCAAGACCGGCAAGCGCATCGTCATGGCCCACCCGGCCTATGACCAATGCATCAAGGCCAGCCACATCTTCAACCTGCTCGACGCGCGCGGCGTGATCTCGGTTACCGAACGCCAGGCCTATATCGGCCGGGTGCGCGCGCTGGCCAAGCAGTGCGCCGATGCCTTCGTCACCACCAAGGCAGGCGGATACGCGGCGTGAACGGAAAGGTCATAGCAATCGTGCTGATCCTGTCAGGAGCCATTGCGGGCGGGGCGCTCTATTACCTGCAGGTCTACGGCTATTACACCGAGGTGCAGGCCGTGCCCGGGCAGGACGTAACCCTGGTCAGCCTCGCCACGCAGGAGCCCGAGCCGATCCTCTATGACAACTTCCGCGCCATCGACGCCGACAGCTCGCCGATCCGCTACCGCGCCTGTTTCACCACCACGATGACCCAGGCGCTGCTCAGCGAGACCTATGTCGCGGCCACGAAACCGCAGCCCAGGACCGGCCCCGGCTGGTTCGACTGCTTCGATGCCGAGAAGATCGCGGCCGAGCTCGAGGCCGGGACCGCCATCGCCTTCCTCGGGCACAAGAACATTCACTACGGGGTCGACCAGATCGTCGCGATCACCCAAGACGGGCGCGGCTATGTCTGGAACGACCTGAACGATTGCGGCAGCAAGGCCTATGACGGCACCGTTGTGGGCGAGGAATGCCCGGCCCGCCCCGAAGATCAACCGAAAGACGCACCTGATGCCCGACCTGCTGATTGAGCTTTTCTCCGAGGAAATCCCCGCCCGGATGCAGGCGCGCGCCGCCGACGACCTGAAGGCGCGCGTGACCGAGGGGCTGGTGCAGGCTGGCCTCACCTATGCCGCCGCCGCCGCCTTTGCCACGCCGCGCCGCCTGACGCTGGCGGTGGAGGGGCTGCTGGCCGCCTCGCCCGCGCTGAAGGAGGAACGGCGGGGGCCGCGCGCGGATGCGCCCGAAAAGGCCATCGAGGGGTTCCTTAAAAGCACCGGCCTGACGCGGGACCAGCTGGAGGAGCGCGACACGCCCAAGGGCGCGATGCTGTTTGCCGTGATCGACAAGCCGGGCCGCGCCGCGTCCGAGATCATCGCCGAGGTTCTGGCCGAAACGATCCGCAATTTCCCCTGGCCCAAGTCGATGCGCTGGGGGTCGGGGACGCTGCGCTGGGTCCGTCCGCTGCATTCGATCCTCTGCATCCTGACCACCGAGGCGGGCGCCGAGGTGGTGCCGCTCGATATCGACGGGATCGTTTCGGGGGACACCACCGAAGGTCATCGATTCATGGCGCCGGGGCGGTTTTCCGTATCGTCCTTCGAGGATTACGCGGCAAAGCTGAAGCGCGCCCATGTTGTCCTGAACCCGCAGGAGCGCGCCGAGCACATCTGGAACGACGCCCAGCAGATGGCTTTCGCCGCCGGGCTGGAGGTGGTCGAGGACGCGGGCCTTCTGGCCGAGGTCGCCGGGCTGGTCGAATGGCCGGTGGTGCTGATGGGACAGATCGGCGAAGAGTTCCTGCACCTGCCGGCGGAGGTGCTGCAGACCTCGATGCGCGAGCATCAGAAGTTCTTCTCGGTGAAGAACCCCAGGACGGGCCGCATCGAGCGCTTCATCACCGTGGCGAACCGAGAGACGGCGGACAATGGCGCGACCGTGCTGGCGGGCAACCGCCGCGTGCTGTCGGCGCGGCTGTCGGACGCGCGGTTCTTCTGGGAGAACGACCTGCGCGTGGCCAGGGCGGGCATGAAGGACTGGCTGCAGGGCCTTCAGAACGTGACCTTCCACAACAAGCTTGGGTCACAGGCGGAGCGCATCGAACGCATCGCGGCGCTGGCCCGTGAACTGGCGCCGATGGTGGGCGCTGACCCGGACAAGGCCGAAACCGCCGCGCGGCTGGCCAAGGCAGATCTGCGGTCGGAAATGGTGGGCGAATTCCCTGAACTTCAGGGGGTCATGGGCCGCTATTACATCGCCGCCACCGATGGCGACCCCGAAGTTGCCGCCGCCGCGCAGGAGCATTACTCGCCGCTCGGGCCGTCCGACACCGTGCCGACCGCGCCTGTCTCGGTCGCCGTCGCGCTGGCCGACAAGATCGACACGCTGACCGGCTTCTGGGCCATCGACGAGAAGCCGACGGGGAGCAAGGACCCGTTCGCGCTGCGGCGGGCGGCGTTGGGGGTTATTCGGTTGGTTTCCGATAAATCAATCAAACTCTGGGAGATTTTCCACTCTCACCTCGACATGCTCCCAACTCCAGAGTCGCGCGACTACGAAGAAACATCTGACGACCTCCTAGCCTTCCTCCACGACCGCCTCAAGGTCTACCTCCGCGACCAGGGCATCCGCCACGACATCATCGACGCCTGCCTGGCCATGCCCGGCAACGACGACCTCACGCCGCTGGTCAAGCGGGCCGAGGCGCTGAATGCCGTGCTCAGCACGCCCGAGGGCGAGAACCTGCTGCAGGGCTTCAAGCGCGCCAATAACATCCTGACCCAGGCGGAAGAGACCGATGGCGTCGAATACTCTTTCGGCGCCGACCGCAAGCTGGCGCAGGTGCCGCAGGAATCCGCGCTGTTCGACGCGCTGGCCGAGGCCGAAAAGGCCATCCGGCCCGCGCTGGAGCAACAGGATTTCGCCACCGCCGTCGCCGCCATGGCCGCCCTGCGCGCGCCCATCGACGCCTTCTTCGAAGCGGCGAAGATCAACGACGATTCCGCCGTGATCCGCCGCAATCGCCTGAACCTGCTCAGCGAGATCCGCAAGGTCTGCTCGGCCGTCGCCGACCTGACCCGCGTCGAGGGCTAGGGCGACGGCATAGGGGCAAAGGCAACCCTTGCGCGGCGGCGCAGCGGGCCTATGGTGCATGGGCAGTTCCGAGGTGCCGCAGTGCAGAATAACCCGCATACCACGCTGATCACGCCCAAGGCGCAGGTGCAGACCGAAACCCACGGGGGGCGGGCGAAATGCCTGCAACGGCTGGTGCGGCTCGACCTGCCGGTGCCGCTGACCGTGGCACTGTCCTTCGACGCTGTGCGCAAGATCGCCGAGGGCCAGATGCCCGACGTGGCCGGCATCGTGGAACAGTTCCCGCCGGACACGCTGCTTTGCGTGCGGCCCTCTTCGGAAGACCCCGACTGGGGCGGTCCGGGCGCGGTGCTGAACATCGGCATGAACGCCGCCCGCCAGCGCGACCTGTCGGCCACCCTCGGACCCGAGGCGGCGGCGGCGATCTATGCGCGGTTCGTGCAGTCCTACGCTGTCCACGTCGCCCGGCTCGACCCCGACGAATTCGACGACGCCGATCAGGACGGCGCGGGCCTCGCCGCGATGCTACGCGCCTATGAGGACGAAACCGACGAACCCTTCCCGCAGGACCCGGGCGAACAGCTTTCGGCCGTGCTGCGTTCCATGGCGCGGGCCTGGGACGGCACCTCGGCGCGCCTGCTGCGCCAGGCCAAGGGCGCGCCAGCCGATGCCGGCCTGGGGCTGGTGGTCCAGCAGATGATCCCCGGGTTCGGCCAGGGCGAATGCGGCTCGGGCGTGCTGCAGCTGATCAACACGGTGACGGGGATGCCCCAGATCACCGGCCGCTATCTCAGCCAGAGCCAGCACCGCGAGGCGCTGGGGGCAGGGGCGGCGGCACTTTACCTCGAAAAGGATCCGCGCGGGCCGTCGCTGGAGGATGTGGCGCCCGAGGCCTTTGCCCAGCTCAAGGCCAATGCCGCGCTGATGCGCGAGAAGCTGCGCGAAGAGATGCAGGTCGAATTCGTCATCGAGGGCGGCCAGGTCCATATCCTCGACGGTGTCCGCGTGCCGCGCTCGTCGCGCGCCAGCGTGCGCATCGCCGTGCGGCTGGCCGAGGACGGGATCATCACCCCGCAGGAAGCGCTGATGCGGGTGGAGCCGAACCAGCTGACCGAACTGCTGCACCGCCAGGTCGACCCGACCGCGCCGCGCGACGTGCTGGCCACCGGCATCGCCGCCAGTCCCGGCGCCGCCTCGGGCCGCATCGTCTTTACCGCCAACGAGGCCCAGGCCAGCGCCGCCCGGCGCGAGGCCTGCGTGCTGGTGCGCCGCGAGACCTCGCCCGAGGACATCCGCGGGATGCACGCCTCGGTCGCCGTTCTGACCGAGCGCGGCGGCATCACCTCGCACGCTGCCGTGATCGGCCGCGGCATGGGCCTGCCCTGCATCGTCGGCGCCTCGGCGCTGCAATTCGACATCCCGAACCAGCAGATCAAGGCGCCCGACGGCCGCATCCTGCGCAGCGGCGACGTGATCACCATAGACGGCACCACCGGGCAGGTTCTGGTCGGCGAACCGCCGATGCTCGAGGCCGCGCTCGACGACGCCTTCCAGACGCTGATGGGCTGGGCCGACGCCGAACGCGACATCGGCATCCGCGCCAATGCCGACACGCCCGAGGACGCCCAGACCGCGCGCAACTTCAACGCCGGCGGCATCGGCCTCTGCCGAACCGAGCACATGTTCTTTGAACCGGCCCGCCTGGTCGTCATGCGCGAGATGATCTTCGCCGAAACTCCGGCCGGCCGCGCCGCCGTGCTGGAACGGCTGCTGCCGATGCAGCGCGACGATTTCGTCCAGCTGTTCCGCATCATGGAGGGCCAGCCGGTCTGCATCCGCCTGTTCGACCCGCCGCTGCACGAATTCCTGCCCACCTCGCGCACCGGCCAGCGCGAACTGGCCGAGGCGCTGGGGCTGCCGGTCAGCGACGTGACCCGGCGCGTGGCCGAGATGGGGGAATACAACCCCATGCTCGGCCTGCGCGGCGTCCGCCTCGGGATCACCGTGCCCGAGATCTATGACATGCAGGCCCGCGCCATCTTCGAGGCCACGCTGGAGGCCAGCCAGGACGGCGCGCCGGTGGTGCCCGAGATCATGATTCCGCTGGTCTCGGCCAAGCGCGAGGTCGAGCTGGTGCGCGCCCGCGTCGATGCGGTCGCCGCTGCGGTGCGGGCCGAACGGCACCAGGATTTCGACTATCGCCTGGGCGTGATGATGGAGACGCCGCGCGCCGCGCTGCGCGCCCACGAGATCGCGGCCCATGCCGAATTCATGTCCTTCGGCACCAACGACCTGACGCAGATGACCTACGGCCTCTCACGCGACGACGCGGGGCGGTTCATGTCGACCTATGTGCAGAAGGGCGTCTTCCGCGAGGATCCCTTCCACGTCCTCGACCAGGACGGCGTCGGCGAGCTGCTCAAGCTCGGGGCCGAACGTGGCCGCACCGGGCGGCCGGGAATCACCCTCTCGATCTGCGGCGAACACGGGGGCAATCCCGAATCGATCGCCTTCTGCCGCGAGGTCGGGTTCGACTATGTTTCCTGCTCGCCCTTCCGCGTTCCGGTCGCCCGGATCGCGGCGGCGCAACTGGCCATCAACCACAAGATGGGCGACCACAAGTCGACCCTTGCGCAGATGTTGTGGAAATGGCGCGGTCGCGGAAGAAAGTGAACGCGCGTAAATTCGCCGCTTTCCGCCACCGAATCGCCCAAATGTGGACCAATTGACGAAAACCGTCTATTCGCATCCCGACGCATAGCGCCGAAGGGTCCGCAAAAAGGGCCGTTCCCTGGGGGTAGCCATGAACCGAATACTGATCGCGGCCGCGATGGCCGTTAGCTTTTGTCTGCCGGGATCCGTGTCTGCGGATGCCAAGCTGAAGGACCTGTTCCAGCGCGAACAGGCGACACTGGCAAGCATGCCGGACCGTCACCTGAAGTCGATGCTCACGGTCTCAAAGCCGCGGGCGCGGGTGCGCCCGGAGCCGATGACCTACTCGCAAGGCTGGCTCGACAGCCAGCCCGATGCCGAGGGCGACGCGCAGTGGCGCTGCCTGGCCGAGGCGCTCTATTTCGAGGCGCGGGGCGAGACGGTCAAGGGCCAGTTCGCGGTGGCCGAGGTCATCATGAACCGGGTCAAGAGCGCGCGCTATCCGACGACGCCCTGCGGCGTGGTCAAGCAGGGCACCGGGCGGCTCTACCAGTGCCAGTTCACCTATACCTGCGACGGGCACAAGGATGTCATCGCCGAACCTCAGGCCTTCCGGCAGGTCGCCAAGGTGGCGCGCGCCGTGATCGACGGCCTGTCGGGCGGTCTGACCGGCGGGGCGACGCATTACCACACCCTCGCCGTGCGCCCGAGCTGGGCCCGGGTCTATACCCAGACCGCGCGGATCGGGGTGCATGTCTTCTACAAGAACGGCAATTACGTCACCGCCAGCAACGAGTGACGCACGCGCTCCAGTCTTCTCTGGTTCACAAATACCTCGGGGGGCCGCCCGGCACGGGCGGCGGGGGCAGAGCCCCCGAACCCACCCTGGCCGCCTCTCCGACATTTGCGTGATCGGCCTGTCCCGAAGGATGACGTGCGCGCCGCGCCAGAGTATTGGGATGTCCAGACAAGGAGTCCCGTCATGCCTCTGACCCGTCGTGCCCTGCTTGGATCGTTTGCCGCGGCCGCGCTGCCGCCGCGTTTTGCCCTCGCCACGCCGCTGCCGCTGCTTCAGGCGCGGCCCGGCCGGCAAAAGCTGGCGCCGGGCGATTTTCCCGAGACAGAGATCTGGGGCTATGACGGCACCGCGCCGGGGCCGCTGATCCGGGTCGCGCAGGGCGAGCGGATCCAGCGCCGGCTGGTCAACGACCTGCCGCAGGCGACGGCGGTGCACTGGCACGGCATCCGCATCGACAACGCGATGGACGGGGTGCCGCATCTGACGCAGGCGGCAGTCGAACCGGGGCAGGGGTTCGATTACGATTTTGTCGCCCCCGACGCCGGTACCTACTGGTATCATGCGCACAACCGGTCGAACGAACAGGTGGCGCGCGGGCTGCACGGGATGCTGATCGTCGACGAGTCCGACCGTCCCGACGTCGACCACGACCTGCCGCTGGCCATCGACGACTGGCGGCTGGAAGGCGAGACCGCCGCGCTCAGCGGTGATTTCGACAACATGCATGACCTCTCGCACGAGGGCCGGCTCGGCAATCTGCTGACCGTGAACGGCCAGTTCGATCCGTCCTTGACTGTGGCGCGCGGCGAGCGGCTGCGCCTGCGGCTGGCCAATGTCGCCAATTCCCGCGTGTTCGAGATCGGTCTCAACGGGCTGGAGGGCTGGCTGGTGGCGCTCGACGGGATGCCGCTCGATCCCGTGGTGCCGGTCACCGGTGCCTTCTCGCTGGCCCCGGCGCAGCGCGCCGACCTGATCGTCGACGTGACGGGCGAGGCCGCCGACCTGCTCAGCATCGAACCGGACGGCGGCTATGGGCTCATGCGCTTCGCGGTCGCCGGCGGCAGTGCCACCCGACGTCCGGCGCCCGCGCCGCTGCCGCCCAACGCGATGCCCGAGATCGCCAACCCCGCCGCCGCGCCGCTGCACACCATGCGTCTGATGGGCGGCATGATGAGCGGCATGGCCGAGGCCACGCTCGGCACGACGACGATGCCCGCCCGCGAACTGGCCCAGCTTGGCAAGTTCTGGGCGCTGAACGGGCAGGTGGACATGGCGCACGAGCCCTTCATCGACGCCGCCCGGGGCGAGACTCTGCGCATCGCCTTCGTCAACGACACCATGTTCGCCCACGGCATGCACACCCATGGCCACCACTTCCGCGCCATCGGCGGGGATGGCACCCTTGGCCCCTGGCGCGATACGTTGCTTGTGCAGCGGGGCGAATCCGTGCAGGTGGCGATGGTGGCCGACAACCCCGGCAACTGGATGCTGCACTGCCACATGCTCGAACATGCCGCTGCGGGCATGATGAGCTGGTTCCGCGTCGCCTGACGCTTTTGGCCGCCGGGACGGCGTCCGTGGACCGTCCGACCGGACCCTTGCGCCCTAGGGTCCGCCCAGAACAGGAAAGGCCCCGCCGATGAGCCATGAAATCCGCCTCGCCTTCGCGCATCCCGCCGAACGGGCCGAGGCCAGCGCCCCTGATAGTCCGCTCGACCGCATCTCACTGCGCGACCACGTGGTCGAGGTCGACATCGGCGCCTTCCAGTCCGAACGCGGCAAGCGCCAGCGCATCGCCTTCAACGTGGTGGTCGAGGTCCGACCGCTGGCCGAGCCGGTCGACGACGACGTCGACCGCATCCTGAGCTACGACCGGGTGACCGAGGCGATTGCCCACGAACTCGCCGCGGAACGGCTGAACCTGCTGGAAACCCTGGCCGAGCGGGTTGCCGAGCGCATCCTTCTCGAACCCCAGGCCGTGCGCGCCTTCGTGCGGATCGAAAAGCTGGATCGCGGCCCCGGCGCGCTGGGAGTCGAGATCGTGCGCTCCAAGACCGCGCAGAGCGCCCCGCAGGACGACGACCGCCCGCATCCCCGGCTGATGTATCTGTCGAACGATGCCATCGCCTCGCCGCTGCTGGCGGGCTGGCTCGACCAGATGGAACACGCCGACCGCCCGTTGATCCTCTGCGTCGGACCGCACGACCAGCCCCTGCCGCGCACCGGACACCGCATGACCCAGCGCCGCATCGACCTGCTGGCGATCGAACAGAACGCCTGGGTGCTGGCCGCACGTGATCCGCGCTGTGTCGTCGTCGCCACCCGCACCGAACTCGACTGGGCGATGAAACACCGCCAGATCAGCGTCTGGGCGCCCTCCAAGATCGTGCTCGACGCCATCGACGGCCCCACGGTCGGACCCGCCGATGCCGTGGGGCTTGCCGCCTGGTTCGCTGCCACCTTTTCGGCCGGCGAGATGCTGGTCGTCGGCGCCGAGCTGTCCGCAAACCCCGGCGTGCCGCTGCGCGCCGTGCCGGTCACGCAGGAGCGGCTTTGATCCGGTTCCGCCCGCTGCTCCAGCACGGTCCCGCGCGGCCCGAAGGCGCGCGGCTGCTCGGCGGCGGCCCGCTCTGGTTCACCCATGCCGAACGCCTGTCACGCGACGCCCAGCCGACCGTGGTTCCGGCTGACGCCGTGGACCCCGGCGCGCTGGCCCGGCTGACTGCGGTCCGGCCACCGGTGCTGAACCTCTCGATGAACCGCCCGCGGATCATGGGCATCGTCAATGTCACCCCCGACAGCTTTTCGGACGGCGGCGTCCACCTTGACCCCCAGGCCGCCATTGCCGGGGCGCTCGACATGGTCGCGGCCGGGGCCGAGATCCTCGACATCGGGGGCGAATCCACCCGGCCCGGATCCGCGACCGTGCCGGCAGAGGAAGAGATCGCCCGTATCCTGCCGGTGATCGAAGGCATCCGCGCCGCCAGCCGCATCGCCATCTCGGTCGATACGCGAAAGACCGCCGTCGCCCGCGCCGCTCTGGCCGCCGGGGCCGATCTGATCAACGATGTCTCCGGTTTCTCCCATGACGCGACGCTCGCGCCCTTTTGTGCCCAACACGGGCTGCCGGTCTGCGTCATGCACGCCCAGGGCGATCCCGAGACGATGCAGGCCGCGCCCCGCTATGACGATGTGCTGCTCGACGTTTACGACCATCTCGAAGCGCGCCTGTCGGCCCTCGAAGCGCAGGGCATTCCGCGCGCCCGGATCCTCGCCGACCCCGGCATCGGCTTTGGCAAGACGCTGGACCACAACCTCGCGCTGCTGAAGGACATCGCCCTGTTCCACGGCCTCGGCGCGCCGATCCTGCTGGGCGTCTCGCGCAAGCGCTTCATCGGCACGCTGTCGGACGAACCCAAGGCCGACCGCCGCGCCCCCGGTTCCATCGCCGTGGGGCTTGCAGCCCTGGCGCAAGGCGTGCAAATCCTCCGGGTGCACGACGTGCGCGAGACGGTCCAGGCCGTCCGCCTGTGGGAAGCGGTGAGGTAAGGTATGACCAGAAAACTGTTCGGAACCGATGGCGTGCGCGGGACGGCCAATTCCCATCCCATGACTGCCGAGATGGCGCTGCGCATCGGCGCGGCGGTCGGGCGCTACTTCCGCCGGGACAGCGACGGCGTCCACCGCGTGGTGATCGGCAAGGACACCCGCCTGTCGGGCTACATGTTCGAAAGCGCGCTGACCGCCGGCCTCACCTCGACCGGCATGAACGTTCTGCTGCTCGGCCCGGTGCCGACGCCTGCGGTGGGGTTGATGACCCGCTCCATGCGCGCCGATCTTGGCGTGATGATCTCGGCCAGCCACAATCCGGCGCCGGACAACGGCATCAAGTTTTTCGGCCCCGACGGTTTCAAGCTGTCCGATCAGGCCGAGGCCGAGATCGAGGCGCTGATCGACGCGGGCGTCGACCCCGCCGAGGCCGCCAGTATCGGCCGCGCCAAGCGCATCGACGACGCGCGCTTCCGCTATGGTGAACGGATCAAGTCCTCGCTGCCGCGCGATCTGCGGCTGGACGGGCTGAAGGTGGTCGTCGACTGCGCCAATGGCGCCGCCCACCGCGCCGCGCCGGAAATCCTGTGGGAGATGGGGGCCGAGGTTGTCCCGATGGGAGTCTCGCCGGACGGTCACAACATCAACCGTGGCTGCGGGTCGACCCAGCCGCAGGCGGCGGCCGAGATGGTGGTGGCGCAGGGCGCGGACGTGGGCATCTGTCTGGACGGCGACGCCGACCGCGTGATCATGATCGACGAAACGGGCGCGATTGCCGATGGCGACCAGTTCATGGCGCTGCTGGCCAGCCGCTGGGCCGCCGATGGCCGGTTGACCGGCGGCGCGCTGGTGGCGACGGTGATGTCGAATCTGGGGCTCGAACGGTTTCTGTCTGGGCAGGGGCTGCGGTTGGAGCGCACCGCCGTGGGCGACCGCTATGTCGTCGAACGGATGCGCGAGGGCGGCTTCAACCTCGGGGGGGAGCAGTCGGGGCATATCGTGATGACCGACTATGCCACCACGGGTGACGGGCTGATGTCGGGGCTGCATTTCCTGGCCGAGATGGTCCGCTCGGGCCAGCCGGCCAGCGCCCTGGCGCGGCAGTTCGCGCCGGTGCCGCAGCTTTTGAAGAACGTGCGCTACACCGCCGGTCAGACGCCGCTGGAGGCCGATGCGGTCAAGGCGGCCATCGCCGGGGCCGAGGCGGCGCTGGCGGGCAAGGGCCGTTTGCTGATCCGCAAATCCGGCACCGAGCCGCTGATCCGCGTGATGGCCGAATGCGAAGACGAGGCGATCCTGACCCGCACGGTCGACGAGATCGTGGCCGCGGTGAGCGAGGCGACACGCTAGATTTTCGGCGGTGCCCCAAGGGGTTCCGGGTCGCTCAAAATCCTGTCCCGGATCCTCACTCCTCTTTTTTGACGGGATTTCAATACCTTGACCCCCCGTCCTAGCTGGGACGCCTGTTCTGGCGCGAAAACAGCCGGACCAGCGCCCCCCATTGGGTCAGCGCCACACCCACCAGAATGAGCGCCGTCGCCAGCAGTAGGGACAACTTCAGCGGCTCGCCCAGGAAGATCACGCCCAGCGAGACCGACCACAGCGGCACCTGATAGTTCGTCAGGCTCATGAACACGGGCCCCGCCGTGCGGGCCACGATGATGCGCAACAGATTGGCGGCCGCCGTGGGCAGCAGCCCCAGCAGGGCGATCAGGGCCAGCCCCCGCGGGCCGGGATCCGCCGGCAGACCGTGGCTCGCCAGCGCCAGCGGCACCACCACCGCCGAGCCAATCAGCAGCGTCGCCGCCGAAATCCCCACCGGATCCAGCGGCGGCAGGCGGCGCAGAAGCACCGAACTGACCGCATAGCAGGCCGCCGCGCCCAGACAGGCGAGCCGGCCGAACGGCTCCATCCCGGCACCGGTGCTGACAAAGGTTTCGGGCCCCATCAGTACGAGGATACCGGCAAAGCCGATCAGGAACCCGATCGCGCGCCGCATCGTCAGACGCTCGCCCGGCAGCAGGAAATGGGCCAGCGGGAGCACGAAGAGCGCGACCGCCGCCATGCTGACCCCGGTGAAGGAGGAGGTCACATATTGCTGCCCCCAGGCCAGCAGCATGAACGGCGCCGCCGCCGACAGGACCGAGGCCGCCACCAGCGCCGGCCAGTCCCGCTGTGCCGTCGTGAACATCCGCGCGCCCCGCGCGATCCAGACCGCCCCGGTGATGACAGCCGCAAATGTGATACGCCCGGCCGCGACCCACAGCGGCGGCTCGGTCTCTAGCGCCATCGCCTGCACCATGAAGGTTCCGCCCCAGACAAACCCGAGGGCGATGATCATGATCCAGCTGGCGAGGGTGATATTGGGTGTATCGCTCATGCCCGTGACAAAGCGCGGCGCGGCGCCCGGGTCAATCGCAATCCCTTCGCCCGGCAGCGAAGCATCGCCCCCTGAACGGAAAAGGCGCCCCGGATGTCTCCGGAGCGCCTGACTGTCGCGAGGTCTCGCGGATCAGTTCTTGGCCTTGTCGACCATCTTGCCCTTGGAGATCCAGGGCATCATGGCGCGCAGCTTCTCGCCGACCTGTTCGATCTGGTGTTCGTCGTTCAGGCGGCGGGTTGCCTTGAACATCGGCTGGCCGACGGCGTTTTCCTGCATGAAGTCGCGGACGAATTTGCCGGTCTGGATGTCGCGCAGAACCTCTTTCATCCGGGCCTTGGTCTCGTCGTAGGGCAGGATGCGCGGGCCGCTGACATATTCGCCATATTCGGCGGTGTTCGAGATCGAGTAGTTCATGTTGGCGATGCCGCCTTCATAGATCAGGTCGACGATCAGCTTCACCTCATGCAGGCATTCGAAATAGGCCATTTCCGGCTCGTAACCCGCCTCGACCAGCGTCTCGAAGCCCATGCGGATCAGTTCGACCAGACCGCCGCAGAGCACGGCCTGTTCGCCGAAGAGGTCGGTTTCGCATTCCTGGCGGAAGTTGGTCTCGATGATGCCCGAGCGGCCGCCGCCGATGGCCGAGCAATAGGACAGGCCCAGTTCCAGCGCGCGGCCCGAGGCGTCGTTGTGCACGGCCACGAGGCAGGGCACGCCGCCGCCCTTGGTATATTCGCCGCGCACGGTGTGGCCGGGGCCCTTGGGCGCCATCATGATGACGTCGACGCCTTTTTTCGGCTCGATCAGGCCGAAGTGCACGTTCAGGCCGTGCGCGAAGGCGATGGCCGAGCCTTCCTTCAGGTTGTCATGGACGTATTTCTTATAGGTCTCGGCCTGCAGCTCGTCGGGCATGGTGAACATGATCAGGTCGCACCAGGCGGCGGCCTCGGCGATGCCCATGACCTTCAGCCCTTCGCCTTCGGCCTTCTTGGCCGAGGGAGAGCCCTCGCGCAGGGCGACGACAAGGTTCTTGGCGCCGGAGTCGCGCAGGTTCAGCGCATGCGCGTGGCCCTGGCTGCCATAGCCCAGGATCGCCACTTTCTTGTCCTTGATCAGGTTGATGTCGCAGTCGCGGTCATAATAAACGCGCATGTTGGTTCCTCTCTCTACAGATGCCGCGCACCATAGGGCATAGGCCAAGAGGTTTCGTGCAATCTTTTGAAGAAACTGGGTGACAGGTGAGATCGTAATTCTTCCGAACCACGATCTGCGGAAAGTTCATGCGTCTTGTCAGGCGACCCGCTGGAGAACGGCTTGGGCATCCGCGGGCGAGACTGACCCTTGCCGCGAAATCCCGCTGAAACCGGATGTGCCGATGACCTGCGTCTCGGCGGGTGTCAGGCTGCTCCGGCACAATGTCATGCCCATGAGGTGCGGGAAGTTTTCCCGCAGGTCCGCCTGTGCCGCCGTGCCCACGATGGACAGCGTGATGTCGCCCAGGAACAGGGTTTCGCTGGCGATGCCTTCGGCAAAGACCGCCGCATGGTGGTCTAGCAGCAGGTGGTGATAGACGACGCGCCGCATGGGAACCGGCCGGACGCGCTCGCCATCGACCAGCGCCTTGGCCGGAACCAGAACCTCGGACTGGCCGAAGTGCAGCTCGGCGGCGGGCGAGCGCAGCAGCATGCGATGATTGGGCGAGACCAGCAGGTCGCGGCGATTGCCGAATGTGCCTTTGGCGATGCGGATCGGAGCCAGCGCCCCGCGCCCAAAGGCCTCGAACCGCCCGGTCCAGCGCAGCGGCTGGGGGCCGTCGTCCAGGGTCAGAACACGGTCGCCGACCGCCAGTGCCTCGATCGGGCGCGGGCCTTCGGGCGTGTCGATCAAAGTGCCTTCAAGAAAGCAGACCACGACCTGGAAGGTGCTTGCAGCGTCGGTAATCTCCATGCTCTGGCCGGAGCTGTATTGCGAGATGCCCTGTTTGTAATGCAGCACCGTTCCGGGGGGCGGTTCGGGGCCTTCGAACATTACCCCGACGACTTCGGTGTTGTAGCCCTGGGTGATCGAGACGCCGACCATGCGGTAACAATTCCCCGCGGCATCGAAGAGGGTCACCTCGTATTCATTCTCGATGTTGACCGGCGGATTTTCCTTCCAGCGCACATGTTCATCACTTGGCTGATAGGTCTTGCCGTTGATGGTGGTGGCCTCGGTCAGCTGCTGGTCGTGCACCGTAGAGCCGGCGAAGGGGTCGTCGGTAAGATAGCCATCCTTGTCGTCAAAGGTGATGGCGACCTTTTGCGAGGGAAAGGTGAGCGAGAGATCCGTCGGGTTCTCCCAACTGAAGGCGTCTCCGTTCAGCGCGTTCCCGACGATATCCGACTGGTTGCAGGGTGCGCCGGAGTCGCGCACGATCGTCATCCCGCTTTTCGCGAAGACGTGGATGGTTCTTTCGGTCATTGCCTTCTGTCTGCCTCGACCGGTCGCTGCTGCCCGCCGGTTTGTTGTCTTGTTTTCCAAGACTTAACCCACGGCATTTGTGCTGTGCAGCATTTTTCGGGATTGTTGAGAAGCCATGGCGCGATGTGACATTTTGGCAGCCCATCCGCGCTGTTGTGCGTGATCGGATCGGTTTGACGCCGGGCGCTGCACCTGCGATATGATCATGCGCTGAATTCACAATTCCCGGATGAACCATGCTGGACGACACCGACCGACGCCTGTTGCGCCATTTGCAGGCGGACCCGGGCCTCACCAATGCCGAACTGTCCGAACGCTGCGGGCTGTCCGCCGCGTCGTGCTGGCGCCGGATCGAGGCGATGACGGCGCAGGGCATCATCCTGAGCCACGAGGCCGAAATCGACTGGGCCGCGCTTGGCTATGGGGTCGAGGTCAGCCTGCGCTTCACGCTGGACAAGACGCAGCCGCGCGCCTTCGACGAATTCATCGCCGCGGCGCGCGAGGTGCCAGAGGTGCTGGAGATCCAGACCTTTCTGGGCCGCGTCGATCTGCGTCTTCTGGTGATCGCGCGCGACCTGCCGCACTATCAGGAGATCTATCGCGACCGTATCCTGACGCTGCCGCATATCGCCGATGTCGAGGCGCTGATGCATATTGCGCGGGTGAAATCGGACGAGACCCTGCCGCTATGATGGATCTGGACCAGATCGACCGCCAGCTGCTGCGCGCGCTGGCGCAGGATGCAACCCAGACGGCCGGCGCGCTTGGCCGCCGGTTCGGCCTGTCGCAGCCCGCGACCTGGCGGCGGATCAAGCGGCTGGAAGAGGGCGGGGCGATCAAGGGCCGCCGGCTGCGGCTGAACGCCCAGGCGCTGGGGTTCGGTGTGACGGTCTTCCTTGGCATCAAGCTGGCGCGCAAGGGGCAGGCGAGCTTTGCCGACTTTGAACGCGCGGTCAGCGCGATTCCCGAGGTGCAGACGGTCGAGCATGTATTGGGTCTTTACGATTTCCGCCTGCGCGTGGTGGCGCGCGATCTGCCGGATTTCGAACGTGTGCTGCGGAGGCGCATCATGACCCTGCCGGGCGCGGGCGAGCTGGAGGCCAATGTGATGCTGAGCGAGGAGCGGCGGCTGGGACCCCTGTAGGGAAGGCTTGACTGGGGGGATGGCCCATTTATGTTGATATAAACATAAATGGGGGGAACGTCCGATGTCTGCCATCACCATCACCGCCTACGATTGGGTTCCCGATATCGCCAAGGGGCAGGTGCGCGACCTGCGCCTGCGTTGGGCGCTGGAAGAGGCGGGGCTTCCTTACAAGGTCGAACTGGTCGCGCAGGGCAGCCAGGGCGAACCGGCCAATCTGAAGCGCCAGCCCTTCGGCCAGATTCCGACGATGGAGCAGGACGGGGTGACGATGTTCGAGACCGGCGCCTGCGTCTGGCGGATCGCCGAACAGTCCGAGGCCCTGCTGCCGTCCGGCCGGGCAGAGCGCGACGCCTGCCTGAGCTGGGTCTTCGCCGCGCTGAATTCGGTGGAGCCGGCGGCCTTCATGCTGGGGTTCCTGCGCTTCTGCGAGATGGAGCCTGCGCGGTTCGGGCTGAAGGACGCGCAGACGGCCAAGGACATGAACCCCGCGGCGAAGGGGCATTTCGACCAGCGTCTGAAGCGGGTGGCCGGGGCGCTGGACGGGCGGTCGCATCTGGTGGCGGGCCGCTTTACGGTTGCAGACCTGATGATGACTTCAGTTCTTGTCTCTGCCGAAAAGCGGGGGCTGATGGCGGATCACCCCGAAATCGCCGCCTATTTCGAGCTGCACGCGTCCCGCCCCGGATACCGCAAGGCCATCGCCGACCAGCTGGCCACCTTCGCGGAACACGAGGCGCACTACGCGCGCGGGTGAGCGCGCGCCGCCTTGGGCGAATTCGGCTTTTGAAGTTCCGCGCGGCCTGCGCTATGCGCTTGTGCGAGGCCAGCGACGGAGGACACCATGGCATTGCGCGACGATATCGACCCCCAGGGTCTGGACGAATTCTCGGTCGTCTTCACCGACCGGTCGCTGAACCACATGAGCCAGACCTTCCAGCAGGTGATGCGGGATATCTCGGCCACCCTCAAGGAGGTCTACAACGCCGACGCGGTTGCGGTGGTGCCCGGCGGCGGAACCTATGCGATGGAGGCGGTGGCCCGTCAGTTCGCCCGCGGCGCCAAGGTGCTGGTGGTGCGCAACGGCTGGTTCTCGTACCGCTGGAGTCAGATCGTCGAAACTGGCGGCATCGCCTCAAGCGCCACGGTGATGAAGGCGCGGCGCACCGGCAACGCGGCTCCGTCGCCCTTTGCCCCCGCGCCGATCGACGAGGTGGTCGCCGCCATCCGCGACCAGAAACCCGAAGTCGTCTTCGCGCCCCATGTCGAAACCGCCGCCGGCGTGATCCTGCCCGACGATTATGTGACCGCCCTTGCGGCGGCAGCGCATGAGGTCGGCGCGCTGATGGTGCTCGACTGCATCGCCTCGGGCTGTGCCTGGGTCGACATGAAGGCCACGGGTGTCGATGTCCTGATCTCGGCCCCGCAGAAGGGCTGGAGCGCTTCGCCCTGCGCCGGTCTGGTCATGCTCTCGGAACGGGGCGCGGCGCGGCTGGAAGAGACGACCTCGGACAGCTTTGCGGTCGATCTGAAGAAATGGCGGTCGATCATGGCGGCCTACGAGGGCGGCGGCCATGCCTATCATGCAACCATGCCCACGGATGCGCTGCGCGATTTCCGCGACACCATGAACGAGACGCGGGACTATGGCTTTGACCGCCTGCGCGAGGCGCAGTGGAAGCTGGGCGATGGCGTGCGCGCCATGCTCAGGGCCAAGGGTGTCGTCTCGGTTGCGGCCGATGGCTTTGGTGCGCCGGGTGTGGTGGTCAGCTATACGAGCGATCCGGACATTCAGAACGGCAAGAAGTTCGCGGCACTCGGGATGCAGATTGCCGCCGGCGTGCCGCTGCAATGCGACGAAGGCCCGGATTTCCGCACCTTCCGGCTGGGGCTCTTCGGGCTCGACAAGCTGTATGATGTCGACGGCACCCTGGCTCGGTTGCAGCGGGTGGTTGATCAGGTGCTGTGATCGGGCGCGCGCCTCAGCGCACGCCCAGCCCCATGCGCATCAGCGTGTGCCGCACCGGTGCCAGACCGTAAAGCGCGTTCAGCCCGACCGCGCGCGCGACGAGCAGGGGCTGCGCGCCGGCCATCGAGGCGCGGTTCAGCAGGTCGATCCCGTGCACCCGCATCCGGATATCGCCGATCCGGGCGCGGTGATAGGCGTCCAGCATCGCCGCGTCGCCCAGCCCGTCGGGCCGCGCTTCGGCCAGGTCGAGCAGGGCGCGCAGGTCGGCCAGCGACATGTTCAGCCCCTGCGCCCCTATGGGTGGCACCACATGCGCGGCCTCGGCCATCAGCGCGACCCGCTCTCCGGCCATCCGCTCGGCGTGTTGCAGGATGATCGGCCAGACGGTGCGGCGCGAGGCCAGCGTCAGCGGTCCGAACAGCGCGCAGGAGCGGTCGGTCATTGCCGCCTCGAACTCGGGCACCGGCATCGCGGCCAGTTCCAACGCACGCGGGCCGCGCTCCATCCAGACGACGGCGGAATACGGTTTGCCCTCGTGATCGGGCAGGGGGACCAGCGTGAACGGCCCGCCCGACCGGTGGATTTCGGTCGAAACGTTGCGATGTGGTTCGGGATGGGTGACCGCGAAGGCCAGCGCCTTCTGGCCATAGCGATGAGTCGTGACCCCGATCCCGGCCGCCTGCCGCATCGGTGAGTCGCGCCCATCGGCGGCGATGACCAGCCGGGCCGAAACGCGGGTGCCGTCCGACAAGGTCACGCGCGCCTCGGCCGTGCGTGTGAACAGGGCGCGGGTGCTGGTGCCGGGGCGAAAATCGACGCCGGGCAGGGTGGCGAGCTGCGCGACCAGCTCGCGCCGGATCAGCCAGTTCGGCAGGTTCCAGCCAAAGGGCTGCTCCGATATATCGGCGGCGTTGAACTCCTTGACGGTGCGGGGCACCGACTCCGCGCCGCCGGCATCGACGATACGCATGATCTGCAGCGGCTCGGCATGGGGGGCGAAGCGATCCCAGATGCCGCAACGCTCAAGAAGGTCGCGCGCCGGTTGCAGGATCGCCGTGGTGCGCAGGTCTGCGCCCTGCGCCTCGCGGTCGGTGACGGGCGGCGCCGGATCGACGCAGATCACCCGGAAACCGGAGGTGGCAAAGGCCGCGGCGGCAGTCAGCCCGGCAACGCCGCCGCCGGAGATCAGGATATCGCAGGTGTCTCTCATCGCGCCTCGCTTTCGGTCCGGACACTACGCCGACAGGCCGGGGCAGGCCAAGCGGCATCCTGTCCCGGCAGGCGACGTTGATTTCGATCATTGTCCGCGCCGGGAAATCATCCATTATTGACTCTACAGATCATGTCCATGGGGAGGGAAAGATGATTGCGAGATTTGCGGCATTACTGGGGTTGGCCTTGGCAGCCGGCAGTTCCGCGACTGCGCAGGACGCCGCCGAGGGGGCTGAGGTATTCCGCACCCATTGCGCGACCTGTCACGGACTCGACGCGGATGGTACCGGGCCGATGGCCGGGGTTCTGACGATCCCGCCAACCAATCTCACCAAGCTCAAGGCCGGCAACGGCGGGGAGTTCCCGACCGCGCGCGTGGTCGCCCGCATCGACGGGCGCGATCCGCTGGTGGCGCATGGGTCGCCGATGCCGGTCTATGGCTATTTCTTCGAGGGGCAGGATACGCCGATGAAGACGCCGGCGGGCCAGCCCATATTGACCAGCAAGCCGATTGTCGATCTGGTGGCCTTTCTGGAATCGCTGCAAGTCGACTGATCGGAGGCGCCTAACATGCTGCTCAAACTGTATTTTGCCCTGCCGGTTGCCGCCGTGCTTGCCGCATGCGCCGTCGACGCGATGCCGGAACCGTCAGAGGGCGAGGTCCTGTTCGCCGAGAACTGCACGTCCTGCCACGGACGCGATGCGCGCGGCGGGATTCTGGTCGGACGCAAGAAGGCGCCGAACCTGACCGAGATCACCGCGCGCCATGGCGGGGTCTTTCCGCGCGCGATGGTGATGTCGCAGATCGACGGCTATGGCCGGGGCAAGCTGCCGCGCGAACAGATGCCGGAATTCGGCGCGCTGCTGGCGGGCGAACAGGTGCCGGTCGAGGTGGACGGGGTGATGACGCCGACCCCGCGCTCGTTGGCGGCACTTCTCTACTATCTTGAGAGCATCCAGGGCAGCTGAGCTTTCAGTCGCAGATACCGTCCAGTTCGGCGCCCTTCCACGGGAGCATGACATCGCGTTCGCGCCGGCCGTTCCGGGGCAGGTCGGCCACCGGGAAATCGGCCCTCAGCATGTCGTGCAGCCGCTTGGTGCGCGCGGCGTTGGGCGCCAGTGCGCGGCAGCAGACGTATTCCTCCATGATCGACCCCTGCTGTTCGAACCCGAAGTCGAGCAGATCGGGCGAGGTTTCGAGGTTGAACAGGTAGGGGTCGCTGGACCGGCCATGCTCGACCGCCGCCCGCAGCGGGCTGTATCCGGTGCGCGCGCGGTTCTGCCACTGCCAGACATGGACCAGCTCGTGCCCGAGCAGCATCGCGGCGGTCAGGTTCATGCGGTCGGGATAGCCGCGCAGATAGTCGTCCGTATACCAGTCGCGGGCAAAGAACACTGTGTTGAACAGCGTCACCGCCGCGGGTTTCGCGGTGACAACCGACTCGGTGACCGGGGGGAGGATCAATTCGCGGCAGGTGACGCGCGGGCGGGCCTTGCGGTGAAAGGTGACGGCCCCGACCGGCGCGCCATCGACCAGTCGCACCCGTTTGAGGTTGACCTGATCGCCCATGATCGCGCTGGCAAAGGCGCGTTCGTTGACGGTGAGCGGGCGGCCGCAGGCGGCCAGCGCGAGGACGGACAGAAGAAGCAGGCGCAGGATCATGGCGCGACGTTAGCGGCGCGGATGTGAAACGGGTAGTGCCGCAAAGCCGCGATCACCGGAATTTTGCGCCTCACAGGCTCATCGCCAGGACGCGGCTGATCTCGGTAAGCGAGCGTCCCGACTGCTCCATCCACGTATTGAAGGCCGCCTGAACCGCCTTCATCGAGGACTTCGACCCTGCGGGCTTGTCGATCACGCCTTCGGCGATCAGGCGGGCGGTCACGTCCTGGGACAGGATGAAGCTGTCTCGCCCGGAAAAGCGCATCGCATACTGGCCTGTCGTGCCGCCCATGCGGGCCGCGCGGGTCTTGAGCAGGTCCAGCAGCCCTATGTAATCCGTCGATGGCCATCCGCCCAGAACCTTGGACGCGCCGCCTTCGTCGCGGAGTTCCAGCAGAAAGGCGGCGTTGTCGCGGACAGCGGAAATCTTGGTGCCATTGCGCACGATCCGCGTGTCCTGGATCAGGGCGTCGAAGGTCGCGTCGTCCATCAGCGCGTTGCGGCCGACGTCGAAGCCCGAAAAGGCGGCTTCGAACCCGTCCCATTTGGCTTCGATGACCTTCCAGTTGAACCCGGACTGGAAGATGCATTTCGTCATGGTGGCCAGCCAGCGGTCTTCCGGTATCTTCGCCAGTTCGGCGGCTGGCGTCGGCTTGGACAGCTTCGCCTCCAGCGCGGCGGCGCCGCCGTGCCGGCCGGCAGAGATATCGAAGATTTCGTCGAAGTGGCGCATGGCAATGTCTCCGGCCGGTCTGTAACGTTTGGCGTTTACGCTGCGAAAAACGAGGCCGTGGCGGTGGCGACCAGCTTGCCGCTGTCCGCTTCGCTCATCTCGGCGCGGGTGAAGACAAGCGCCTTGCCCGCCCGCACGACCGAGGCGCGGCACAGGATGGCGCTGCCTGTGCCGGGGCGCAGAAACTGGGTGTGCAGGTCGGTGGTGGCAAAGGCGCGGAAGGTGCCGGCCTGCGCCAGGGCCGCGAGCACCATGGCGGTATCGGCGAGTGCGGCCAGAGCCTGACCCGAGACTATTCCGCCGACGCGGATCAGCTTGGGCGCCAGCGGCATCCGGACCAGAACGTGATCCGCCCCCACCTCTTCCACCTGCATGTCCAGCGCGCGCACCCAGTCGGCGAAGTATTTCTCAAGCAGATCGTGCGCGTCCTGCGGCGTCATCCGGTGTCTCCCCCTCGGCGGTTTTTCCAAGAGGTGACGCGGCTGCCGACAAAAGGCAATGGTCTAGGGGCGGGCCGAGGTCAGTTCGCTGTGGTGGCGCTGGCAGTCCAGCACCGCGTCGAACGCCCGTCGCGATCCGCGCAGGGTGAACCTGCCAAGCTCGGCCTCGCCATAGGCCCAGGTCATCCGCGTCTCGCGCCGGAATTCGGCCAGCAACTGCTTGGACTTGTCACGCTCGGCATTGACCAGGATGTTGAGGCCGGGCGCTCCGTCCATCTGAACGCCGGTCATGTCGAGCGTCCAGGGCAGGCGGCGTCCGAAGGTGACGGTCACGGGATAGATCGTGCCGGGGGTGATCGAGCTCCAGCGTTCGTCCAGTATGGTGATGTCGAGCGCGGTCACACCATCGCGGGTGTCGAAGCCGATGAACATCGCGGTCGGTCCCCAGAGCGTGTAGGCCAGACAGCCGCCGGTGGCCGGGTAATAGGAGATGTCCCACTCGCCCACCATCGACCAGCGGCTGGGCTTGGCCGCGGCCACACCAGCCGCGCAGATCAGCAAAGCCGCCAGAAGGCAGCGCAAGAAACAGGCCATGAAGCCCCCGTGAACGAACCGGGGGCAAAAGATGGCGGAAAAGTGTCGGGACACATAGCGAATTTTCGATATCGGGAAGGGGATGGAGAGGGCGGCCTTGGAAGATTGCGTTCTTTCAATTAGTTAACATGTTCTCTTGGTAAGGCGCATTGTTTCTGAATGTTAAACTTGGATACGTTTCAATCGTTCATTGTTTACACGCTCCCGAGAGCCTCCGCCGTTGCGAATCTCTTTCAAGCCTTCAGGCGTGGGGCGTGCAATACGTTGAAAGGGAACCGGATTCGTGCGGCCCGTCTTGGCTTGGCCGGCAAATCGTGATTGTCTGCGCCCGGCAGGCGTTGACCGCCATTTCCGGCGGATCTTCCGGAGAGAGATTATGACACGATCCATCCTGACCCCGTTTCTGGTGCGGGGCGTGCGGATGTATAACCGCATCACGGGCCGGCTTCCGGATCGCGCGAACTGGCCAATTGTCTGGGGCAATACGTCCCGATTTGCCGCGGACCGCTGGCAAAAGCGCGACAAAGCTTTCGAGCGTTGCGACTACAGCTATTCCGACGCCATGGAATTTCTGAACGCCGCCCGTCCGGGTGCTGTTCGCGATATCCGCGAAGGGTCGATCCCCGAACCTGCGTTGAAGGTCGTGACACGCCACATGGGCGACCTGGCCGCCGACCGGCCGCTCAAGGGTCTGCACATCGGCAACTTTGTGGGCGTTTCGCTGGCCTGCATTACCGATGCCGCGCGAAAATTGCACGCCGACTCGGTCGTGCTCAGCATTGACCCGAACATTCCCCATCGCGGCATCGACTCGCCGCAGGATCTCGTGACGGGTCTGATGGCCCGCTATGGGTTGCTTGGTAACTGGATGCCGGTCACCGGGTTCACGTTGGACCGAAGCGCGCTGTATGGTGTCCTCAACGACAAATCCTCTCCCACGCGCCATGCCAGCTATCACGGGTTCAGCGCGACCCAGGTTTTGCGGAACCTCGCGCGGCTCGGCACGAAATTCGATTTCGTCCTGATCGATGGCAACCACTCCGAAGGCTATCTGCGCCGTGAGGTGGCCAGCCTGATGGGGCTGGTGCGCCCGGGCGGCTATCTCTTCTTCGATGATGTCGACGAGAACTGGGGCGGGGTGATGGCTGTCTTTGCCGGTCTCGATCCGCTGACCTTTGCCAAAGTGGCACATGAGGGTCGCATCGGTGTGGTGCGGCGCAGGCGCGGGGTGAACGAGGACGCGCCCGGCGGACCCGGCCGCCGTGGCGGCAAGGGGGGTGGCAAGCGGCCCGGCGGGCCGGGCAGGGGAAAAGGTCCCGGCGCGGGACGTCGCCGTCAGAACGCCGGCGGCGCCTGATCGGGATAGATATAACCCAGGCGCGCTTCGATTGCGTGGTCGAGTTCCTGCAGCATGAAGGCATGGTCGGCTGGCGATAGCTCGGACGGTGTGACCGGCCGCACCGCCACCGCGGGCTTGAACTTGGCGCCCAGCCGCTTCGTCACGCCGCGAAAGGGCTTGTTTCTCGCGGGCAATCCCAGTCCTGCAACCAACCGGTCGACCACGGCCTCGGGCGCGGACTGCAGCGCTTCCATCCGAACCACGGCGCAGGTGCAGTCGCGGTTCAGATAGCCGAGCAGCCCGCGCAGCTTTTCCCGACGTAACGCGAACAGGTTGGCGGGGGCGAGTCCGGTCGCCGGATCCCGGTCGGCCTGAAGCGGCTGACCGATCAGGCCGGTCTTGCCGCCGAAATAGCGCGGACGGTCGATGACCGTATCCCAGCGCGCGCGCAGGAAGGCGGGAAAGTCGAGCTCTTGCAGCACGGGTACGGCGTGCCAGGGCTTGAAATGCATCGAACAGGCCCAGTCGGCGGCATTTCTCACCACGCAGATCACCGCCACATCGGACGGAATGGCGAGGGCCGAAGGGTGGCCATGCTTCCACCCCAGCGCCTCGGTCGGATCCAACGTCGAGTTGCGTTGCAGCAGGCGGTGCAGGAAATTGGTGCCCGAGGAGCGTTCGCCCAGGACCTGGTACCGCTTCGGCACCGGACCGGCACGGCGGACGAAAAGCCCGCCTTCGGCAAAGTTGTCGGGCAGCGCGGCCGCGAGTCTCTGGCTATGGTCGGTCTGCAACGATTGCCCACCCGATGGAAACTTGTGGATTCTCTTATACCCCTCGGGTGGCTAAGGATAAGGCAAAACAGGGGCGAGGGGCGGACAGAGATGCAGACGGCAGCCGCGCTGACCATGGTGCGCGACGATGCATTTTTCCTCAAGGCCTGGCTGCGCCATTACGGCGGGCTGTTCGGGCGCGAGAATTGCTATGTCGTGAACCATGGCCGCGGCGACGAGGTGGCGCGTCTGGCCGAAGGCTGCAACATCATCGGCATTCCCGGCGATGCGCACCGCAACTTCGACATGAAGCGCTGGCGGATGCTGAACAACTTCGTCATGGGGCTGCGGTGTTATTATACCCATGTCATCGTGGGCGACGTGGACGAGCTCGTGGTGCTCGATCCCGAGGCCGGTACGGACCTCAAGACTTGGCTCGAGGATCAGCCGAACGACAGGGTGCTGACGCCGCTCGGCCTGGAAGTTATCCACCGCATCGACATCGAGCAGGAGCCGATCACCGACACCGTCCTTGGCCCGCGCCGCCATGTCCGCCATGCGCCGCATTATTCGAAACCCTGTGTTGTTTCGGCCGGGACCAAGATCGCGCGAGGCGGGCATTTCACGCAATATCAGAAGCTGCACACGCCCGAACACCTCTACCTGCTGCATCTGAAGTTCTGCGACTTCGAAACCTATGCCGAAGCCATGAACCGCCGGAACGCCGTCACCAAAGACTTGGGCGGGTCCTTCAAGGATGCCGCTATCGGGCGTCATTGGTACGCGGAAGAGCGTGGCGAGGACCGTGCGGTCTTCGAGGCCTTCGCCGAGCTGGAGCTGCAGGACGGCTTTGCCATGGGGCCGCTGCGCAAACGGATGCACCGCACCTGGGGCGCGCGGGGCAACACCGGCTATTGGGCCTTCGAGCGCGCGCCGACACAGCGCCAGTATGTGCTACCGGAGCGGTTTGTGGGCCTGATCTGAGGCGGCACGAATCGGCGGGTGGATTCGGGCAAGCCACGAGTCGAATCAGCCGCCTGCACGGCCGATTTCCCGCGAAATGCGCCGTAATCGCCACCGTGCTGGCGGACTGTTGCGCGTCTGACGAAAAAAAATGGCTAAAATGTGGCGCAACCTTGGCATGATCCGGGCGGGGTTACTTCCCGGTTAACGTTTCTGCCGCCGCAACAACGATTCGCTGCCAAAAATCTGCGGGCCTAAAAACATCTCAGAAACATGGCTTTGCAGGTCATGGTCCCGAGGGGCTTTTCCGGTTTCGGAAACAATCCGGGGGAGAAGGTTAACGTCGTCCGTTCCGGTCGCCGGCCGATGCGCCCGACCGCCTGATTTTGGCGAAAAGTTTCGAATTGCCCGCGGCCCGACGAGTCCGTTTCATGGTCGGGCCTGATGAGCCATCCGGGATCATCCCCCGCGCCCAACAGGTGTCTGCTGCATGCACCCGGACAAAACCCAGGAGTGAACGATGACGGTATCCAGCGGTTTCGATCCGAACGGGGTCTTCAACCTGATCGGGCTATGGGATTTTGCCCATGGTGCAGAAACGCGGGACACGGGCCTGGCCGACGGCATTGCCCAGGACGGCCAGTTCATCGGCGGGGCGTCGGCGGCCTGGGGCGATGCGAGGTTTGACGGGTCGAATGACCGCTTCGATGTCTCGGGACAGGACGCGCCTTTCGACCTGTCGGCCGGGGTTATCGAGATCAAGTTTCAGCAGGACGCCCAGATCGGCCACGACCCCGACACGCTGGTCAGCCGAGGAGAGTTCTGCGACCGCGCAACCGAAGGCTATTTCGGCATTACCGTTCTGCCGAACGGCGCCATCCAGGTCCTTCACGATGCCAATGGCAAGGAAGGGTTGCTGACCTCCGATGCCGGGCTGGTCTGTCCGGGCGACGAGATCAAGGTGACCTATAGCTGGGACGCCGCAACCGGCGGCAAGCTGGTGGTCGAAAACCTGGATACCGGCGCGACGCAGATGCTGGAGCATTCGATCGCCGGTCTCGACATGGATGTCGGCGACAACGACGGCCAAAGCTTTACCTTCGGCGCGCGCGAGGCGGACGACGGCCAGTTCGACCAGCATTTCGACGGGTCCATCGACTATGTCGCCGTCTATCAGAACGAACCCGTCCCGATGGGCGATGGAATCGTCGAGGGCACCGCGGGTGACGATCTGATCGACATTGCCTATCTCGGCGATCCCGAGGGCGACAGGATCGACAACGGCGATGCCCTTCTGCCGGGCGAGGCGCCCGATGACGATATCGTGGACGCGGGGGCTGGCGATGACACCATCCTCGCCGGGGCGGGTGACGATACGGTCTATGCCGGCAGCGGCGACGATCATGTCGAGGGCGGCGCCGGCAACGATGTCCTTTATGGCGACAGCAGTCTGCCAGGTGGCGGCGGCATGCCGCGCGAGAGCTTTGAGTGGGACAAGGCGCCCGACCCCAACGGACCGGCGCCTATCGACAGCGGCGACGATCTGTCCGGCGGCTTTACCCAGAACACGGGCAGCGTGGATGTCACCTATTCAGTTCTGCATGAAAGCCCGGGCGTCGACAGCGAATTCACCAATGTGGATCTGAACGTCGACGGCGTCGTGACGGACGGCGCGCCTGCGGATGACAACAGCGGCCTGTGGTCGGAGCTGAACGGCGAAGGCCACTGCGCAACATATCAGCTCGAATTCTCGCAGCAGGTCACGGATGTGTCCTTCAACATCAATGACATCGACGGCGATGGTGTTGTGCGTATCCAGGCCTGGGATGCCGACGGCAACCAGATGGAGCTGAACCTGACGGGCGGATCGAAGCTCACCCTGCTCGACACCGACACGCTGGCCGGCAACGATGCGGCTGACAGCCAGGGTGGCTACGGCGACCCCGATACCTCGCCCTACACGCTGAACGTCTCGATTGCCGGCCCGGTGGCGCGCATCACCATCGAGCATACGCAGAACGGACCCGGAAATACCGGTATCGCGGTCACCGATGTGTATTTTACGCCGACCGTCATCGCGCCGGTTGACGGCAACGATACGCTGATCGGAGGCGAGGGCGACGACATCCTGTATGGCGAGGGTGGCAACGACACGCTGAGCGGTGGCGCGGGCAAAGACGTGATGGAGGGTGGCGACGACCGCGACACCTTTTCCGACATCACCGCCGGGGACATGGTGGATGGCGGGGCGGGCTTTACACAGGATCCTTCAGACGATTTCGACACCCTGGATCTGACCGGTTCGGCCGGGACCGGATCGCTCAAGGTGAACATCACAGGACCCGACAGCGACGGCAACGGCTTTGACGGGACCGTGGAGTATTTCGACGCGCAGGGGAACCACACCGGCTCGATGAACTTCGTGAATATCGAGACCGTGGTGCCCTGTTTCACGCCCGGAACCATGATCGCGACCCCGAGGGGCGAGCGGGCGGTCGAGACCTTGCAAGTGGGCGACCGGGTCATCACGCGCGACAACGGGATCCAGCGCATCCGCTGGGTCGGGCAACGGGTTCTCGGGGCGGCGGAACTGGTCCGCAGCGCCCATATGCAACCGGTGCGCATCCGCAAAGGCGCCCTTGGCAACGGGCTGCCCGAACGCGACATGCTCGTCAGCCCCAACCACCGGGTGCTGGTCGCCAACGACAAGACTGCGCTCTACTTCGAAGAGAGCGAAGTTCTGGTGGCGGCCAAGCATCTGACGGGACTGGAAGGCGTCGATTTTGCCGGAGCGGGCGCTGTGACCTACATCCACTTCATGTTCGACCAGCACGAGGTCGTTCTGTCGGACGGTGTCTGGACCGAGAGCTTCCAGCCCGGCGATCAGACGCTGTCCGGCCTCGGCAACGCGCAGCGGAACGAGATTTACGAGCTGTTTCCCGAGCTGAAGACCAGCCAGGGACGGGCCGCCTATCAGGCCGCAAGACGCTCGCTCAAGCGGCATGAGGCGCAGCTTCTGGTGCACTGAGGTTTTTAAACAGTTATGCAGCCCTCGCGCGCCGTTCTGGCGCGGCGGGACTTGGACGGGGTGGCGGGGGCGCCGCCCCGTTCCTGTTTTCAGCGCCCGGCGCGCCAGGCCGCCCAGTCTTCGGGGGTGTCGAGATCGCGCCGGGCGTGCTGGCCGGGCAGCGGAACGAGCTGCACCCGGGGGCCGGCCTGGGCCACCACCTCGCGCCCGCCGCCATCGCCTGCAAGGGTGGCAAACGCGGGGAAGAGTGTGGCGGCAAAGACAATCGGATGGCCGGGTTTGCCGTCCTCTGTCGCGCCGCGCCAGATCAGGATATCGGATTTAAGTTCAACCGCTTGCGCGACGGTCCTCAGGTCATTTTCGGTGAGTTCGGGCAGATCGGCCAGCACCAGCATCGCCGCCGCAGTGTGAGGCGGCAGCGCCGCGAAGGCGCGACGCAGTGAGGCGTTCATGCCCTCGCTGGCGTAAGGCACGGGGACCGGTGTGACATCCAGGCCTGAGATCACTTCGTAGCGTGCATGCGGCGGCGCGGGCAGGGCGACCAGAACCGGACCCGTGGTCACGGCGCGCGCGATTTCGGCCTGACGACGCAGCAGCGGCTGACCATCGACGATCTCCAGCAACTTGTCGGCCCCGCGCATCCGCGACGACGCACCGGCGGCCAGGAGGATGATGGGCAGGTCGGTCATGGCAAAGAGCTATCGGCCATGCTGCCGCCTGACAAGGTGCGCCTTGCTTGCCTCAGCCCCGCATCCGCGCACCGTCGGCATCGAACAGAGGCTCTGTGACCAACCGCGCCTTGCGCATCTGGCCCAGGATCTCGATCTCGACCGCCAGCCCGTCCTGCACCCGGTCGGTCGGCACGAAGCCTTGGGCGACAGACTTGCCCGCATGATGCGAATAGCCGCCCGAGGTGCAGAAGCCCTGCACCGTGCCGTCGAGCCAGATCGGCTCGTATCCCTGCACGTCCGCATCGTCCGCATCGACAACAAAAGCCGCCAGTCGCCGCGCCGGGCCTTTGGCCCGCTCGGCCTCGGCTGCAGCGCGGCCGATGAAATCGGCGTTCTTCTTCCACGCGATGAAGCGGTCGAGACCCGTCTCGGCGGGCGTGTAGTCGGGCGAAAATTCCGAGAGCCACGACCCGAAGAATTTGTCGAGCCGCAGCGACATCATAGCCCGCATCCCGAAGGGCACCATGCCATGCGCCTGTCCGGCCTCCCACAGCACCGACCACAGCGCGCGCTGGTCCATCGGGTCGCAGTAGATCTCGTATCCGAGGTCGGCGGTATAGCTGACCCGCTGCACGATGCAGTTGACCATCCCGACGACCATGCGGCGCACGTCGAGGAAGCGCATGTCGGAAATGTCGCTGCGGGTGCAGGCCGACAGAACGTCGCGCGCCTTCGGCCCGGCAATCTGGAAGCCGGTGCGCTTGTCGCTGATATTCTCGATGGTTACGCCGTTTTCCTCATGCTGTTCGAACCAGCGGTAATGATAGGCCTGGCTGCCGTATGAGGCAGTCAGCTGGAACTCGGTCTCGCTGATGCAGGAGATGGTGAAATCCCCGATCAGCCGCCCCTTGGCCGAGAGCATCGGTGTCAGCGAGACACGCCCCAGATCAGGGACCCGCCCCGCCATGATCCGGTCGAGCCATGCCCGCGCGTTCGGCCCCGTCACCCGATACTTGCCGAAGTTGTGGACCTCGTTGATCCCCACGCCCTCGCGCACGGCCTTGACCTCGCGGGCCGTCGCGCCGAAGGCGTCAGAGCGGCGGAAGGAGGGCGTTTCATACGTCGGCTCAGTGCCTTGCGCGAAGTAGTTCACGACCTCCAGCCCAAATTGCTGGCCCCAGACCGCGCCCATGCCGGTGAAAATGTCATACATCGGCGAGGTCCGCAGCGGCCGCGCGGCAGGCAGTTCCTCGTTCGGATAAGAGACCGAGAAGCGCTTCTGATAGTTTTCGATCACCTTGGGCCGCGTGTAGCCCGGCGAAATCCAGTTGCCGAAGCGGGCGACGTCCATCGCCATGGTGTCACGCTCGCATTCGCCCTCGATCATCCACTGCGCCAGCATCAGCCCGACGCCGCCGCCCTGGCTGAAGCCTGCCATCACGCCGCAGGCCGACCAGTAGTTGCGCAGACCCGGCACCGGGCCGACCAGCGGATTGCCGTCGGGTGCAAAGGTGAAGGGGCCGTGGATCACGGTCTTGACCCCGGCGCGCTCCAGCACGGGGAAGCGTTTATAGGCGAATTCAATGCTTTCCGTGATCTTGTCAAAGTTGTCCGGCAGCAGTTCATGCCCAAAGGTCCAGGGCGTGCCATCCACCGCCCAGGGCTTGCAGCGCTGTTCGTAGAAGCCGATGCAGAGGCCGCGCCCCTCCTGCCGCAGATAGCTTTCGCCGGCCGGGTCCATCACATGCGGATGCTCGCGGCCCGCTTCGTAGATCTCGGGGATGTCGTCGGTGACGATATACTGGTGCTCCATCGGGTGCAGCGGGAAGTAGACGCCCGCCATCGCCCCGACCTCGCGCGCCCAGAGCCCGCCCGCGTTGACCACATGCTCGGCATGGATGGTCCCCTTGTCCGTCACCACGTCCCAGGTGCCGTCCGCGCGCTGGTTGGTCTCGCGCACCATGCAATGCGTTTCGATCGTGGCGCCGCCCATCCGCGCGGCCTTGGCATAGGCGTGGGTCGTCCCCGAGGGGTCGAGGTGCCCGTCCAGCGGGTCGTAGAGCGCGCCGATGATCCCGTCGAGGTTGGTGATCGGGGCGATCTTTGCGATCTCTTCAGGCGTCACGATCTCGGTTTCCAGACCCATGAACCGATGCTTGGCGCGTTCGGCCAGCAACATGTCGAAGCGGTCCTGATTGTCCGCCAGCGTGATCCCGCCCACGTGGTGCAGCCCGCAGGACATGCCGGTAATGGCCTCCAGCTCCTTGTAAAGGCGGATGGTATAGCCTTGCAGGGCCGCCATGTTGGTGTCGCCGTTCAGGGTGTGGAACCCGCCCGCCGCGTGCCAGGTGGAACCGGAAGTCAGCTCGGACCGTTCGACCAGCATGACGTCGGACCAGCCAAGTTTGGTCAGATGATAGAGGACGGAACATCCGACGACGCCTCCGCCGATGACGACGACACGGGTGGTGGTTTTCATGGGGCCTCCGGAGCTCGATCTGACGGCACAGTCGCTGTCCACCGGGGCGCGGGCAAGCCGTTTTCCGACAGCGTATGTCGCTTCTGCGGGTAGATTGGCGGTTCGCATTGAGGGCGAGGCAGGATTCGGCGGTTGCCTGAGCGGACCCGGTATCTCCGATGTGCCGTCTTGCGGCGGCAGCCATGCGCCCTATGGTTCACGGCGGTAACGAACCGACAGCACACCGATGCCTGGGCGCAGGACTCGGTAGAGACGAAAGGAAATCAAACATGTTGAAAGTCAAAATCATCATCGGCTCCACCCGGCCCGGTCGGATCGGGCCGACCGTGGGAAAATGGGTCACCGAGGCGGCCAGGAAGCAGGACGGTTTCGAAGTCGAAACGGTCGATCTGGCCGATATCGGACTGCCGCTTCTGGACGAGCCGAACCATCCGGCCAAGAAGGAATACACCAAGGACCACACCAAGCGGTGGAGCGCGATCATCGACGACGCCGACGCCTTCGTCTTTGTCACGCCGGAATATGACTTTTTCCCTCCCGCCTCGCTGGTCAACGCGCTTCAGTGCCTGTCGCAGGAGTGGAAATACAAGCCGGCCGGGCTTGTCAGCTATGGCGGCGTTTCCGGCGGACTTCGCTCGGCGCAGGAACTGCGGATGCTGATGGTCAATCTGAGCATGGTTGCCCTGCCGGGCGTGGTGCCTGTGCCTTTCTTCCCGAAATTCATCGAAGACGGCACCTTCACACCGAACAAGGAAATGGCGGATGGCGCCGCAGGCATGTTCGCGGAACTCGCGAAATGGGCCAAGGCCCTGAAGCCGATGCGCGGCTGATGCGAGTGGCCGGCGGTTTCAGATGTGAAAACGTCGGCCGCACCCATGGTTGCGGATGGACGTTTCGTGCTGTCCGCCCCATGTTTCGCGCAGGGGCGGTGACAGAGCGGAGAATGCAGCGATGAATTTCATTGGCGAATTGTCCGCCATGGCCGTGGTCCTGGCGCGCAAGGCGCGTGAGGTCGCGCGCAAGCTGTGGGTTCGGGTGATCCTGATTGCCGCGCTCAGTCTGGTTGCGGCAGTTGCGGCCAAGCTCTTCGCGCATCTTATTCCCGATGGCTTCAGTCAATCGATCGGGGCGGACTCGCTCGTCGGGCTGCTGACCATCATCGCGAATGCGATGCTGGCGGTCACGACCTTCTCGCTCAGCGTGATTGTCACCATCCATCGGTCGGCGTCCACGCAATGGACCCCCCGCGCGCATCGGGTGATGCTTCGGGACTCGCCCACGCAGACGGTGCTGGCCACCTTCATCGGGGCCTATATCTACTCTCTGGCCTCGCTGATCCTGCTGTCCACGCCCTATTTCGGCGAGGCGGGGGTTGTCGTGCTGTTCGGCATGACGCTGTTGGTGATCCTCCTGATCGTCGGGATGATGATACGGTGGATTCTGCATCTTCAGACCTGGGGCAGTCTGATCCAGACCACCAGCGCCATCGAAGAGGAGGCCGCGACGGCCTTCAAGGCGCGCGCGCGGCGGCCCTGTCAGGGCGCCCAGCCGCTCACGGTCGAAACGGTGATCCCGGACGGTGCGCGTGACCTGCGCGCGCAGGACACCGGCTATGTCCAGGCGATCTACGAGCCGCGCATCAACGCCAGTGCCGCGCGGGCAGATGCGAATGTCTATCTGATCGCTCCTGCCGGCCGTTTCGTGCACAAGGGCGATGTGATCGGCCACGTTGCCGGCGGCGATGACCAACTGATGGAAGACATCGCCGCCGCGATCACCATCGGCCGGGTGCGTACACCCGATCAGGACCCGCGGTTCTGCCTGATCATGCTGAGCGAGATCGGATCGAAGGCGCTGTCGCCCGGCATCAACGATCCCGGTACGGCCATCGATGTGCTGGGCACCATCACCCGGGTTCTGGGGCATTTTCACCCCGGCGAAGATGCGGGGCCGCCCGAATATCAGAACCTCTGGCTGCCGCCTCTCGATCCGGCGGATCTGATCGTCGATGCCTTCGTGCCCATCGCGCGCGATGGCGCGGGTCTGGTCGAGGTGCAGATCGCCCTTCAAAAGCGTCTCGAAGGCCTGGTGCGTCACGCGCACCCGGTGATTGCCGAATCCGCGCGCCGGATGGCCGCCGATGCCATGGCGCGCGCGAATGCGGCGCTTGAGGCCGAGTCGGACCGTATGCGCCTTGCCGCAGCCTGCCGCCTTGGCTGATCCGTGATGCCGCAGGCAAGCCGCCCGATGTCGGCTTTTGCCATGCCGCGGTCTTGTCGCGATGTGCATGGTTGACGGGAAAACCGTCACAAGGGATTAGCGCGTTGAAAACCCATGCCCAGGCCGTCGTGATCGGAGGCGGCGTGATCGGCTGTTCGATCCTCTACCACCTCGCCCAGCTCGGCTGGCGCGACGTGGTGCTGCTCGAGCGGTCGGAACTCACCTCCGGCTCCACCTGGCACGCGGCGGCGAATATCCACGGGCTGCACGATTCGACGAACATCAGCCGGATCCAGCACTACACGATGGGTCTGTATAAAGAGCTGGAGAAGGAGACGGGGCAGGGCTGCGGCGTGTTCCAGCCCGGATCGCTCTATCTCGCCCAGACCGAGGCGCGTGAACATCAGCTGCGCCTCCAGGCCGCCAAGGCCAAGCTCTACAAGATGAATTTCCACGAGGTCTCGCGCGACGAGGCCGAAAAGCTGCACCCTTTGGTCAACTTCGACGGCATCCGCTGCATCATGTGGGAACCGGATGGCGGGAACGTCGACCCCTCGGGCGTGACGAATGCCTATGCCGCCGGGGCGCGGGCGATGGGGGCCGAAATTCACCGCTTCACCCCGGTGACGGGGACCGAACAGCAGCCCGATGGCACGTGGATCGTCCGCACCGACAAGGGCGACATCCACACGCAATGGGTCGTCAATGCCGCCGGTCTCTGGGGCCGCGAAGTCGCTGCGATGGCGGGGATCGAGCTGCCTTTGCAACCGACGGAACACCAGTATTTCGTCACCGAGACCATCCCCGAGATCGCCGCGATGGACCGCCGGCTGCCCTCGGTCGCCGACCGCGACGGCGAATATTACCTGCGCCAGGAAGGCAAGGGCCTGCTGGTCGGCGCCTACGAGCGCGACATGCGCTTCTGGGCCGAGGACGGCACACCGCCGGGCTTCGGGCACGAGCTTTTCGCCGACGATCTTGAAAGGATCGAGCCGAACATGATGCGCGCCATCGACCGCGTGCCGGTGGTGGGGCAGGCGGGGATCAAGCGGGTCATCAACGGCCCGATGATCTGGTCGCCGGATTCCAACGTGCTCTTTGGGCCGGTGCCGGAATTGCGGAACTACTTCTGCTGCAACGGCATCATCCCCGGCTTCTCGCAATCCGGCGGGATGGGCCTGCTCGCGGCGCAATGGATGGTCGAGGGCGAGACGCTGTATGACATGTTCCCCTGGGACATGGCCCGTTTCGGCACCTGGGCCGACAAGGCGTTCACCAAGGCCAAGGTGCAGGAGGTCTATACCCACCGCTTCGCCATCCACTTCCCGAACGAGGAACGCCCGGCGGGCCGCCCCGTGCGCACCCGCCCTGCCTATCAGCGGCAAAAGGATATGGGCGCGGTCTTTGGCCTGAACTTCGGCTGGGAACACCCGGCCTGGTTCTCGGACACCCCCGGCACGGTGGATACCAACGGCTTCACCCGCCAGAACTGGTGGGAGCCGGTGGGCCGCGAATGCCGGATGCTGCGCGACAATGCCGGGATCATCGACATTTCGAACTTCGCCAAATACCGCGTGGCGGGTGCGGGGGCCGAAGACTGGCTGAACGCGCTTTTCGCCAACCGGATGCCCAAGGCGGTCGGCAAATCCTGCCTGACCCCGCTGATCGGCAAGCGCGGTGGGATCGCGGGCGACTTTACCGTGACCCGCCTCGGGCCCGAGGAGTTCTGGATCATCGGCTCGGGCATGGCCGAGCGGTATCACCAGCGGTTCTTCCGGGCCCTGCCGCTGCCGGAGGGGACGACCTTCGAAAGCCTCACCGATACCCATTGCGGCTTCAACGTCGCTGGGCCGAAATCGCGCGAGTTGCTGCAACGGCTGACCAACGCTTCGCTCGAGACCGCCGATTTCCCCTTCATGGCCTCTCGCCGGATCGAACTCGCCGGGGTCGATTGCGTGGCGCTGCGGGTGTCTTTCACCGGCGATCTGGGTTGGGAGCTGCATTGCGCCGCGGGCGATCAGCTGCGCCTTTTCGATGCGCTTCTGGACACCGGCCGCGCCTTCGGGGCGGGGCCGGTGGGCAGCCGCGCCCTGATGAGCCTGCGCATCGAAAAGGGCTATGGTTCTTGGAGCCGCGAATATTCGCCGGAATACTGGCCGCAGGAGGTCGGGCTGGATCGTCTCGTGAAGCTCGACAAGGACTTCCTGAATAAGGAGGCCGTCGCGGCGAACATGGCGAAGGAGGCCCGCGAGCATCTGGTCGTGCTGGCGCTGGACGAGGGCGATACCGCCGCCTCGAAGGCCGATGCGACCGGGGGCGAGCCGATCTTCAAAGATGGTCAGGGCGTTGGCCGCGTCACCTCTGGTGCCTACGGCTATTCGGTCGGGATGTCGCTGGCTCTTGGCTACGTCAAGGGCGCGGGGCCGGGGGACCGGGTGGATGTCATGGTTCTGGGCCGCCCGCACCGCGCGGTGATCCTGAGCGAGCCGCCCTTCGACCCCTCGGGCGCGCGGCTGCGGGCCTGACCGGTTGGCGGCGTTCTTGGGATGCGCCGCCTTCCTATCCGTCAGACGGTGCGTTCCTTCGGCTGCATCACCAGCCAGATCAGCGCGCCGCCGGCCAGTACCAGCGCCGGAACCATCGCGAGGTTCACCGCCGTCCAGCCCTCAACCGCCGAGCCGCCCGAGCAGTTCATCAACCCTCCCGAGGCCAGCGAGGCGACGGTCACGCCGCCGAAGACCAAGAGGTCGTTCAGACCCTGCATCCGTCCCCGCTCGGACGGAGCATGGGCGCCGGCCAGCATCGTCGTGGCGCCGATGAAGCCGAAGTTCCAGCCGATTCCGAGCAGGATCAGGGCGACGAAGAAATTCTCGAGCTCGACCCCCTGAAGCGCCACGGCCCCCGCGCCGGCCAGGATGGCCAGGCCGATGCCCATGATTTTCTCGACCCCGAAACGTGCGATCAGATGGCCGGTGAAGAACGAGGGCGTATACATCGCCAGAACGTGCCCGGTCACGATATTCGCGGCATCGCCCTTCTCGAACCCGCAGCCGACCACCGCCAGCGGCGTGGAGGTCATGACGAGGTTCATCAGCGCGTAGGAGACCATCGCACAGATCACAGCCACTGCGACCCGCGGAGTCTTCAGCATCTGCCATCTCGTCCGCCCGGCATCCGAGGCCGCGGTCGGCTTCACCGGCTTGGGAATGTCGAGCAGCGGAAACAGCAGGAAGCCGATCAGGTTGAAGCCGATCACCGCGAAATAGGTGCCGAGGAAAGGCACCACGAAGGCTTCGGCCGTCACCTTGAAGATCTGCGGTCCGATCAGCGCCGACAGCAACCCGCCCGCCATGACATAGGAAATCGCTTTGGGCCGGAACGCCTCGGACGCGGTATCGGCGGCGGCAAAGCGGTAGAAGCCATGCGCGCTCATGTAGACGCCGGTGAACAGCGAGCCGAGCAGGAAGACCGGGAAGGACCCGAGATAGAGCCCCAGCGCGCCCAGAGCGCCCCCCATCATGCCCCCGGTCGCGCCAATGAAGAAACCGGTCTTGCGGCCCCAGCGCTGCATTGCGGCCGACAGCGGGGTCGCCGTCAGCATCGACCCGAGCACGATCAGCGAGATCGGCAAGGTGGCGAGACAGTGGTTGGTGGCCAGAGACATCCCTGCCAGCCCGCCGGCGGTGAAGATCATCGGCATTTGGGCGCCCAGAACCGCCTGTGCCAGCACCAGAACCCAGACATTGCGTCTGGCGCGGGTGTCGTCGTGAGCGGCGGCGGGGGAGTCGGAGAGCGAAGTCATGGCGCAAGCCGTAGCGCCTAACATTTGGGCGCACAAGCGGCTTGCGTGGGGCGGACGCAACGATACTGTCCGGCCCCATGACCCTTGCCGCATCCCTCCCTTCGACCGCAGTTGGCCGACTGATCCATGGCCCCGACTGCCTGGTCGAGGGCGCCGCCTGGCTGGCCGGACGCGAGCCGCGATTTGCCGCCGCACTTGCGGAAACCGGTCCGCTGCCGCTGCGTCTGCGGCCCGACGGTTTCGCCCCCTTGCTGAGCGCGATCGTCAGCCAGCAGGTCAGCGTCGCCTCGGCCGCAGCCATCTGGGGGCGGATCGAGGCGGCGGGGCTGGACCGTCCGGACGGCGTCGTCGCCGCGGGGGAAGACGGGCTGCGGGCGGTGGGCCTCAGCCGTCAGAAAATCCGCTATGCGCTGGCGCTGGCCGGAGCGGGGCTCGACTATGATGCCCTGCGCGACGCGCCGACCGGTGAAGTGATCACGCGTCTGACGGCCGTGCCCGGCATCGGCGTATGGACCGCCGAGGTCTATGCCATGTTCTCGCTTGGCCGCGCCGATGTCTTTGCGCCGGGCGATCTGGCGCTGCAGGAATCGGCCCGCCTGCTGTTCGGGCTCGACGACCGCCCCCGCGAACGCGCCTTCCGCACGATGGCCGAGGACTGGAGCCCGTGGCGCTCGGTTGCGGCGCGCATCCTCTGGGCCTATTACCGCGTGGCAAAGAACAGGGAAGGGATCACATGACACGAGTTCTGAACGCCGGACGCAAGGAACCTCTGTCGGGCAGCACCCGCTCGATGGTGGTCTTCGTGCACGGATATGGCGCCAACGGGGCCGACCTGCTGGGCCTGGCCGACGCGTTGGGCGAGCATCTGCCCGACACGCTGTTCGTGTCGCCCGACGCGCCCGAGTCGATCCCCGGCGCGCCCTTCGGGTTCCAGTGGTTCCCCATTCCCTGGCTTGACGGGTCGTCGGAAGAAGAGGCCGCGCGGGGGCTTTCGGCTGCGGCTGACGACCTGAACGCCTTTCTCGACGCGCTGATGGTCGATGAGGATCTGCTGCCGGAACAGGTCGCCCTGTTCGGCTTTTCCCAGGGCACGATGATGAGCCTATACGTCGCACCGCGCCGGGAGGATCCGCTGGCCGGCGTCGTCGCCTTCTCGGGCCGGATGCTGAGCCCGGAAACGCTGGCGGATGAGACGCGCAGCCGCATGCCTGTGCTGCTGGTGCACGGCGATCAGGACGAGGTTGTGCCGCCGCAATCCCTGCCGCAGGCGGCAGAAGCCTTGCAGGAGGCGGGCTTCACCGAGGTGTTCGCCCATGTGATGAAGGGCACGGGCCACGGTATCGCACCCGATGGGCTGGGCGTCGCGTTGGCCTTCCTGCGCGACAAGGTCGGGTTCTGACCGTCGCGGCCTGACGGCGCACGTTGACGTCAGGCCGATGCCGCGACAGGGTGGCGCCGAACAGGAGGGGGGAGAAGTCGATGCTGATCGTCACCGGAACCATGCAGGTGCCGCCCGAGGGAATCGAGGGCATGAAGGCCGCCGCGGCCGAGGTCGCCGTTGCAACCCGGCAGGAAAAGGGCTGCCGCGTTTATGCCTTCTGGCAGAGCGTGGAAGAGCCGACGACATTCCGCGTCTACGAGGAGTGGGACGACGTCGATTGCCTCAAGGCGCATGGCAAGTCCGCCCATATCGGCGTCTATCGCGACAAGCTGGCCGCCATTGGCGCCTTTGGCCGTGACATCAAGATGTTCGAGCCGGGACCGATGACCAGCCTCTAGAGGCTCCAGAGGCGCGGCTCGGCGAATTCGATCGAATTGCCGGCCGGGTCGCGGACATAGAGTGAATGGGCGCCGTTCGGCCAGTCGAAGGCGGCCTCGGTCGAAACGCCCGAGGTCTCCAGACGCTGGCGAAGTGCCTCGATCTCGTCGCGTTCCATCGCAAAACACAGGTGCCCCGGGCCCTGCGCGCCATGCGTCGGGACGGGCAGGGCGGGGTTGTCCGACGGCTGGGACGTGCGGGCCGGATTGAAGATCAGCAGGACAGCGCCGCCGACGCGGTAGAACACGTGCCTGTCGGCCACGCGCCGGATTTGCTCGAGGCCCAGCAGGGTGCCGTAAAACGCCTCGGCCGCATCAAGATCGTCGACGTAAAGCGCCGCTTCGAGCAGCGCGCGGGGAACGGGGGAAATCTGTGTCATGGCAACAGCCTATCAGCGCAGGCTGGCAGGGTCGAGCGGAGCCCAGTGACCGGGCGCGAGACCGTCCAGCGTGACGGAACCGATGGCATAGCGCACCAGCCGCAGGGTGGGGTGGCCGACAGCGGCGGTCATGCGGCGCACCTGCCGGTTGCGGCCTTCCCGCAGGCGCAGGCACAGCCAGCTGTCGGGCACGGTCTTGCGCACGCGGATCGGCGGGTCGCGCGGCCAGATGTCGGGGGGCTCCATCATCTCCACCTCGGCGGGCAGGGTCGGTCCGTCCTTGAGCGTGACGCCACCACGCAGGGCGTCAAGCGCCGAGTCCGCTGGAATGCCCTCGACCTGCACCCAGTATGTCTTGGCCAGCTTGTGCCGCGGGTCGGCAATTCGCGCCTGCAGTTTCCCGTCGTCGGTCAGCAGCATGAGCCCTTCGCTGTCGCGATCCAGCCGCCCTGCGGGATAGACGCCCTTGGCGACAATGAAGTCGGCCAATGTCCGCCGCCCCTCGCCATCGGTGAATTGCGGCAGCACGTCGAAGGGTTTGTTGAAGCGGATCAGCCGGGCCATATGCCTCGCCTAGACAATCTCCCGGCGCTTGAAAAGCCCGGTGCCGCGCGCATGCTCGTCATTTGTGCGTTACACGCAGGGCCTAAACGAGGGTCGAGATGTTGTGGCGACAGAAAGCTTGTCAGGTCTCGAACGCGATATATAGTCATTAACAATTCCGAGTCGGGCTGCTGACGAAATCGTTTGCAGCCTTCCGGCCTCAGGGCAGAAGGAAAGACGGCGGCAACAGTCATGATCGGCGACTTCCGAACAGAATTCGTGCGCGAGCCCGGCGTATTGAAACATCATCCGGCACTGGTCCTCAACGCGGACTACCGGCCCCTGAGTTATTACCCACTGTCGCTCTGGCCCTGGCAGGAAGCCGTGAAGGCCGCCTGGCTCGACCGGGTGGTGATCGTCGCGGAATATGACGAGGTTGTTCACAGTCCCTCGACCACGATCCGCATTCCCTCGGTCGTCGTGCTCAAGGACTATGTGAAGCCGCAGAAACGTGCGGCCTTCACCCGGTTCAACCTGTTCCTGCGCGATGAATTCCGCTGTCAGTATTGCGGCGCGAAGGGCGATCTGACCTTCGACCACGTGGTGCCGCGCAGCGCCGGGGGCGTGACAAGCTGGCAGAACGTCGTCGCCGCCTGCTCGCCCTGCAATCTCAAGAAGGGTTCCAAATCGCTGTCCCGCGCCGGGATGCACCTGCGCCAGCCCCCGCGGCAGCCTTCGGCCGAGGATCTGCGCAACATGGGGCGCAAATTCCCGCCGAACCATCTGCACGAAAGCTGGATGGACTTCCTTTACTGGGACGCCGAGCTGGAAGCCTGAACGGAAAAGGGCGCGGCCGGGGCCGCGCCCTTTCTGCTGCTCGAGGCAGGTTCAACGCTTGATCGCCATGCCGGCGGCCATTCCGCCGAGGAAGGCGCCGATGGCCGCACCGTTGCCGTTGCTGGTGGTGGTGTTGGTGCGGCGCACGGTGGTCGAGCCACCGCCGCCCGAGCTGGCCTGACGGGGCGGATTGGCGGCGGCCCAGACGGCATATTGCTGCGCCGTAACGGCGGCGAGATAGCTGTACTGGAGGTGGTTCAGATAGCCTGAGGGCACCAGGCCGATGCTGGCCTGCCAGCCCTGGATGCCGCTGCGGGTGCGGGGGCCGAACGAGCCGTCGGGCGTACCCACGTTGAACCCCGCGAGGTTCAGGCGGGCCTGCACCTCACGCCGCAGGATGCCGTTCATGCCCATTGCCTGCTCGGTGAACTCGCTGGCCGGCTGGGTGCGCATCTCGGGGGTGACCTGAGGCGCTGTCGGGTCGATCGCGCGGGTCATCACGGTGCCTTGCGGGGCAATCGTCTGCGGAGTTGGCACCGCGAAGAGCACCGGACCGGTGGCCTGGACCTGCGGCTGCACGGCCTGGGGCTGCTGGACATAGGGGACCACCGTGCCCTGGGGAGTCAGGCTGGCCACCTGGGTCTGCATCTTTTCCTTCTCGAGCGTTTCGATGGAGTTCTTCGCCATCGTCACGAAAAGCCCTTCGGGAAATGTGGTGATATAGGCCTGATAATCCTCGATCCGATTGCTGTCACGGGCCATCTGGAACAGCATCCGTTGGGCGGCGAGGTCGGTACCGCCGGTGGCGGCGGGTGTCTCCTCGGTGCCAAGTGCGATCTGTTCGGACGGCGCAACTTCGGGGTTGCCGACCGGGTTCAGGATCACGCGGCCGGTGAGGGACGAGTTCAGCCAGGGCCGCTGGGCCTGCTTGGTGGTGTCGTAGACCTGGCCTGTCACGCGGCTCATCACCTCGGTGATGTCGCGGTTGGGCGCGGCGATATTGGCCAGCAGCGCCTCGGTGAAGGGCGAGTGCTTGCCTTCGCCGTCCAGCGCGACCTCGCCCGGCGAGGTGGCGAAGGCGACGGCCATGCCGCGGCCCGGGTTCGAGATGTCCATGCGGGCGAGGCCGTTGGACACATCGGTCGAGCGTGCCAGCTTGCCCATCGAACGCGTCAGGGTGCGGGCCAGCGGGTTGTTGCGGCAGGCGTCGAGGAAGATCAGGCTGACGCCGTCCGACCGCTGCATCTGCTTGGTGATGAAGTCGACCGAGACCGCCTCCCAATCGAGCGCGGTGGCGTCTTCCATCCGGGCGTCGACGGGAATCAGGTAGTTGACGCCGTTCACCGCCATGCCGTGCCCGGCGTAGAAGAACAGGGTCAGGTCGGCGTCGATGGACAGGCGCGCGAATTCGCGGATCTTGTCCTGGAAACCTTTCTGGTCAAGGTCGGTGCCTTCGACGGTCAGGAACCCCAGATCTTTGAGCTGTCGCGACATTTCGACAGCGTCGTTCTTCGGGTTGGTCAGCGGCTCGACGTTGGCATAGGCGCTGTTGCCGATGACCAGGGCGACACGCTTTTCGACGTTGGCGAGAGCGGCGGTGGCAAGGAACAGGGAAACGGTGGTGAGGAAACTTAAAATGCGCATGGGACACCTCAGAAAAAGGCGCGGAAAAACTGGCGCGACGCTACACCTTTTGCATATCCGGTCAAGCTGGGACGATGCCGTATGGTGGAATTCCATACCCTCCGACAGGACGTTAGCCCGGGTCAGCCCCCCGCGCGTTGCAGCATCCCGAACAGGTCGCGCGGGTCGTCGGGATCGGCGAGAAGGTCCAGATCGTCGTGGAAGGCGGTGCCGATCAACTGGTCGCGGACATAGCGGAGCGCGCTGAAATCCTCGATGGCGAAACCGACGGAGTCAAACAGCGTGATCTGATCCGCGGACCGCCGCCCCGGGGCGGTGCCGGCGATGACCTGCCAGAGCTCGGTCACCGGATGGTCGGGGTCCAGTTGCTGGATCTCGCCCTCGACGCGGGTCTGCGGCGGATATTCCACGAAAATGTCTGAACGCTTCAGGATGCCCGGTGCGAGTTCCGTCTTGCCGGGGCAGTCGCCGCCGATGGCGTTTATGTGAACTCCGCTGCCGACCATGTTGTCGGTGAGGATGGTGGCAAACTGCTTGTCTGCGGTGCAGGTCGTGATGATCTGCGCGCCTTCCATGCTCTCTTCCGGGCTCTTGCAGGTGGTGACCTGCAATCCGTGGCCGGCGAGGTTGCGCGCGGCCTTGGCGGTTGCGCCGGGATCGATGTCATACAGTCGCACCTTGTCGATGCCGCAGATCGCCTTGAAGGCGAGGCACTGGAATTCGGACTGCGCACCATTGCCGATCATCGCCATCGTCCTGGCCCCCTTTGGCGCCAGATGCCGCGCGGCCATCGCCGAGGTCGCGGCCGTGCGCATCGCGGTCAGCACAGTCATCTCGGACAAGAGCACGGGATAACCCGTCGCCACCTTCGCCAGCAGGCCGAAGGCCGTCACCGTCTGCAGCCCGCTCTTGGTGTTCTTCGGGTGGCCGTTGACATATTTGAACCCGTAGACCTCGCCATCCGAGGTCGGCATCAGCTCGATCACGCCCTCGGCCGAATGCGATGCGACGCGCGGGGTCTTGTCGAAGAGCTCCCAGCGGCGAAAGTCGGCCTCGATATATTCGGCCAGCCCCCGCAACATGTCCTCGGCCCCGATGTAGTGGATCAGCCGCATCATGTTGTCGACCGAAACGAAGGGCACCAGGGCCTTGTCCGAGGGTTGCATAAAGGGCTCCATCAGCTGTGTGCGCGGGTCGGGCGGTCAAAGACGCGGCGGCCCATTGCCGAGGCGGCGAGGTCGACCATCACCTGCGCGGTGCGGCCGCGTTCGTCGAGGAAAGGGTTCAGTTCGACCAGATCCAACGAGGTCAGCAGGCCGCTGTCGTTGATGATCTCCATGGCCAGGTGCCCCTCGCGGATCGTCGCCCCGCCGGGCACGGTGGTGCCGACCGCCGGGGCCGCCATCGGGTCGAGGAAGTCGACGTCCAGCGAGACATGCAGCATCCCGTTGGCCGCCGCCACGACTTCGAGAAATGCGCTCAGCAGGCGGCCGACGCCGATCTCGTCGATCTCGCGCATGTCGTGATACCGGATGTCGGTCTCTTCCAGTGCGGCGCGTTCGGCGGCGTCCACCGAGCGCAGGCCGATGATGCAGATATTTTCCTGCGGGATGGGATTTTCCACCTTCGGGAAACCGCCGAACCCCTCGCGCCCGGTGACATAGCCCAGCGGTGTGCCGTGCAGGTTGCCCGAGTCCGTCGTCTCGGGCGTGTGGAAGTCGCTGTGCGCATCCAGCCAGAGCACGAATTGCGGCCGTCCCAGCGTCGCGGCGTGATTGGCGACACCTGCAACGGTGCCCAGCGACAGGCTGTGATCGCCGCCCATGAAGATCGGCAGGCCGCGCTGCATCGCCAGTTCGGCAGTGCGGGTCAGCCGGTGTGTCCAGGCGATGGTTTCGTTCGGCGCGTGCAGCTTGCCTTCGTTGGTGTCGGGCTGATGCGCGGCGGGAGTGAGATTGCCCATGTCCTCCACCTTGTGGCCAAGATCGCTCAGCGCATTGGCAAGGCCGGCGGTGCGATAGGCGTCGGGGCCCATCAGGCAACCGGTGCGGCGCTTGCCGCTGTCGACGGGCGCGCCGATCAGGATCACGGTCTTGCGGGGCATGGAGTATCCTTTTTCTGGTTCTGCGACTTTATCCAACGCTTTGCGTTGCAATCCAGTTGCCATTTTGCCCAGATTGAGGAGCGCTTGCGCAGATCGGAAGGGCAAGATGGACAAAACGGACGAACGGCTTGTCGCAGCACTGAAACGGGACGCGCGCGCAGCGCTGTCGGATCTGGCGGCTGAACTGGGCTTGTCGCGCACCACGGTGCGCACGCGGCTCGACCGGCTGCGGCAAAGGGGCGAGATCCTGGGCTTCAGCGTGGTGCTGAAACAGGACCTGCGCGCCGATCCGGTGCGGGGACTAATGATGATCGGCATCGAAGGGCGCGGGGCCGAGCGCGTCATCCGTGCGCTGACCGGAATGCCCGAGGTGCGCGGCGTGCATTCCACTAACGGGCGGTGGGACGTGATTGCGGAAATCGGCGCCGAAACGCTCGAGGCGCTGGACGCCGTGCTGGCGCGCATCCGGCTGCTGGATGGGGTATCGACGAGTGAAACCAACCTGCTGCTGTCGACCCGCAAGTCGGCGGGGGGCTGACCGGACCACAGAGGTTCGGACTCGACAACTCGTGGAAGTGCGCCACTATGGCACAAGTTCTCAACGGGGAGGAAGAGAATGAAATACCTGGTTGGCGCGCTTTTTGCGGGCGCTTTGGCAATTCCGGTTCATGCACAGGAAACGATAAATCTGACGGTGGCGTCGAGCCATCCGACGGTCATTCCCTGGGTCGGATTCATCAAGTCGCATTTCATGGCGAAGACAGATGAGCTTCTGGCCGCAAAGGGCAATTACAAGATCGAATGGAACGAGGCGTTTGGGGGAACGCTCTACAAGGCGAATGCGACGCTGAGTTCGGTCGAGGAGGGCGTGACCGATATCGGCTGGGTGTTCTCGTTTCTGGAGGCGGCCAAGCTGCCGCTGAGCCAGGCGTCGAGCTACGCGCCCTTCTCGACCAACAACCCGGCGGTGCAGCTTGAAGTGATGAGCGAGCTGTTCGAGACCAACGAAGCCTTCCGCAACGAGTGGGAAAGCCACAACCTGAAGGTTCTGGGCTTTACCGGAACCGATGGCTACGACCTTTATACCAAGGCGCCGCTGAACGGTTTTGCCGCGCTAAACGGGATGAAGCTGTCGGCGCCGGGCGTATTGGGCAACTGGCTGCGCGGCACTGGGGCCAATGCGGTCGATGGCGCGCTGACGACCTTCTACACCGACATCCAGACCGGCGTGTCGGACGGGGTGCTGTCGCTGGCGCTGGGGGTGCTGCCCGCCAAGATCTATGAGGTCGCGCCCTATATCACCCGCGTCGACATGGGCGTCGCCTATTCCGGGGCGGTGGCGATCAACCGCGACACCTGGGACTCGCTGCCCGAAGAGGTGCAGGTGGCGATGATCGAGGCTGGCAAATATTACACCAAGAGCCACGGCGAGGATCTGGTGACGCGTCATGAGGCCGTGCTGAACAAGATGGTCGAGATCGGCGCGGGCCAGAACCCGGCGGTGACGATTACCCCGATGAGCGAGGAGGACCGGCAGGCCTGGGTCAATGCGATGCCCAATATCGCCAAGGAATGGGCCGACGGGCTGGAAGCCAAGGGCGTTCCGGCGCGCGAGTTCATGAAGGCCTATCTCGACGGGGTGCGGGCCAAGGGCGAGAAGCCGGTGCGCAACTGGGACGACGAGCTCTGAGGGAGCGGTCGTGAAACTTGGCATGACGGGCGGCCTGCGGCGGATATGGTCGCTGGCCGTCGACGGGCTGGCGGCGATGGGAACGCTGTTGATCGGCATTCTGATGCTGATCATCTGCGCCGATATCGTCGCCCGCAATCTGATGGGGGCCTCGCTGCCTTTGGTGTCCGAACTGGGCGCGCTGTTGCTGGTGATGATCGTGGCGCTGCAGCTGGCGACCACGATCCGCGCCAACCGGATGGCGCGGACCGAGCTGGTTTCGATCCCGCTGGAAAATGGCGCGCCCCGTGCGGCGGCGCTGCTGCAGGCGGTCTTCAGCGTTTGCGGTGCCGGCCTGCTGGGCGCGATCGCCTGGGCCTCTGTCCGGGTCTTCACCAAGGACTATGACTCCGGGGAATTCATCGGCACGCCCGGCCTCGGCACCCTGCCGACCTGGCCATTCCGCGCGCTGATCCTGACGGGCTTCGGCTTTGCCGCCATCGAATGCGCGCTGGCGGCCCTGCGCCATCTGCGCGCCGCCCTGCGAGGCGCCCGATGAGCCCGGTGGAAATAGGCGCCTACGGCATCGGCGCGCTGATCCTGCTGATCTTCATCGGCATGCCCATTGGCTTCGGGATGCTGCTTGTCTCTTTCGCCGGCGTCGCGGCGATCCGCAATGACACCGTCGCGCTGCGGATGATGACGCAGGTGGCCAATGACAGCCTGGAGGAATATCTGTTCGCGGTCGTGCCGCTGTTCGTGCTGATGGGCCTGCTGGTCACCATCTCGGGCGTCGGACGGGATACCTTTGACGTCTTCGAACGCCTGCTCAGGCGGGTGACGGCGGGGCTGGGCATCGCGACCGTTTTCGCCAATGCCGTCTTCGCCTCGATCACCGGGATCTCCATCGCCTCGGCCACCGTGTTCAGCCGGGTGGCGGTGCCCGAGATGGTGCGCCACGGCTACACTCGGACCTTCGCGACCGGGGTGGTCGCGGGCTCCTCGGTGCTGGGAATGCTGATACCCCCCTCGCTGCTGATGATCGTCTATGCGGTGCTGGCCGAGGAATCGGTCGGGCGCATGTTCCTGGCCGGGATCGGGCCGGGGCTGCTGCTCTCGCTGATCTTTTCGCTGACCATCGTCCTGCTGGCGCGCACGCGGTGGGGGTTCGTCTTTGAACCGGGCAGCGACGCAGCCGATTACACCAACTTTACCGGGGGTGATCTGCTGCGCAAATCGGTGCCGGTCATTGCCCTGATGGGGCTGGTTCTGGGCGGCCTCTATGGCGGTTTCTTCAACCCGACCGAGGCAGGGGCCGCAGGCGCCTTTGGCGCGCTGGTCATTGCCCTGCTGCGCCGGACGCTGGATCGGGGTACCTTCTGGCGGCTGCTGGTCGAGACCGGGCAGATCACCGTCTCGGTCCTGTTCCTGATCCTCGCCGCCACCTTTTTCAGCCGGATGCTGGCTCTGTCAGGCGTCCCGCGCGAGCTGGCCGAGTTCTTTCTCGAAGGGCCGGTGGGGCACTGGGGCTTTCTGCTGATCTACCTCGGACTGATCATCCTGCTGGGCTGTCTGATCGATTCGATCTCGATCATGCTGATCCTGCTGCCCATCGCGGTGCCGGTCGCCGAGGCGGCCGGGTTCGACAGGATATGGTTCGGTGTCCTCACCGTGGTCGCGGTGGAAATGGGGCTGCTGACGCCGCCTTTCGGGCTGTCAGTCTATACGATCAAATCGGCGATGGACGATCCCGACCTGCGGGTGGGCGACGTGTTCCGCGGCGCGCTGCCCTTCGTGGGGGCGATGCTGCTGTGCCTTGCAATCCTGATCGTCTTCCCGTCGATCGCCACCTGGCTGGCGCGGCTCTAACGGTCAGAGCCGCGTGTGCAGCCTGTATCCCGGCGCGAAGAGCAGGCGGACCGAGGTCAGCGTGATCTCGTTCCGCCAGGTGGTCCGTTCGGTCACGAAGAGAGGCGCGCCGGGGGGGCAGTTCAGCGTCTCGGCCTCGTCGGGCGATGCGACAGCGGCCGAAAAGGCGATGTCGCCGCCCTCGAAGGGCACGGTGAGGACCAGCCATTCGTTCGGGCTGATCTTGCTGAAATCCGTGGTCGCGGCGAAGGGCACGGCGCGGGCGTCGATCCAGCGGTCTTCCAGCGCGTGGGCCTGGCCGTTGGCCATGTGCAGCCCGACGACATGCAGCAAGGTGACGTCGGCCTCGGCCTTGAACCGGGCGCGGATCGTGGGGGGCGGTTTGCGCTCGGCGCATGAAATCAGCGAGAAATCATAGGCTTCGCCGCGGCTTTCAATCTCCATCCGGATCACCGGGATCTCCAGCGTCGCCTTGCGCACCGGGTGCAGGGCGACGCGGCTGCCGGCGCGGCGTCGGCGTTCGATCAGCCCGCTTTCGGCGAGGTCGCGCAGGGCGCGGTTAACGGTCGCGCGGGCGCAGCCGAGTTCCTGCGCAAGGTCGGCTTCATGCGGAATGGCATCGCCCGGCGCCCATTCGCGCGAGCGGATCCGGTGCAGCACCTCGGCGCGGACGGATTGCCAGGAGTTTACGCCGCTCATGCGGTCAGCCCCGCGACGGCCTTGCGGTAGCCGTCCACAATCGCGGCGCGATGGATATGCCGTCCCTCGTTCACCAGATGCCGGCCGGCGGACCAGACGTCGCGGACCATGTGATCGTCCCCGGCGAAGATCCAGCTGTCGAGCAGCGTGTCGCCCGCGCGCCCGTCGAGATCGACATGGCTTCCGTCCAGCGCGAGCAGGTCGGCCAGGTGCCCCTCCGCAATCGCGCCGCAGTCCCGCCCGGCGGCCAGCGCGCCGCCGGCGCAGGCGGCATCGAACAGCACCCGCCCGGTCGAGCGGTCGGGTGTGGCAAGCGCCGCGCGCGAGAGGTCGCGCAGGCGCTGGGAATAGTCAAGCGTGCGCAGTTCCTCGGCCAGCGCGATGCGGATGTTGCTGTCGGACCCGATGGCGATGGCGCCGCCCGCGCCGGTCCAGGTGACGCCGTCGAAGATGCCGTCGCCCAGGCTCGATTCCGTGATCGGGCACAGCCCGGCGATGGCGCCCGACCGGGCCAGCCGCTCGGTTTCATGGGGCAGCATCTGGGTGCAGTGGATGAAGGTGCAACCGTTGTCGGGGCCGATGTTATCCAACACCCATTCCACCGGGCGCACGCCAAGCGCGGCCTGAACTTCGGTCACCTCGGCGACCTGTTCGGCGAGGTGCATGTGGAAAGGGTTATGCCCGGCCAGCGCGCGAAGGCGGGGCAGGGTGTCGGGCGACACCGCGCGCAGCGAATGGGGCGCCACCCCGAGGCGGGCATCGTCGGGCAGGGATTTCAGCGCGGCGCCGGCGGCGTCGTGGAGCCGTGTGAACTGGTCGAAATCGGTGCCGAAGCGAATTTGGCCGGCACCCAGAGGGCGCTTGTCCAGCCCGCCGTATTGGTAATGGACCGGCAGCAGGGTGAGGCCGATGCCCGTGATCTCGGCCGCGGCGGCGATGCGCGCGCTGGTCTCGGCCAGGTTGTCGTAGGGCGTGCCCCCGGGGGCGTGGTGAAGATAGTGGAACTCGACATTGCAGCCATATCCGGCCTCGAGCATCTCCATCTGCACGAAGGCGGCGATGGCCTGGATGCGGTCGGGGTCGAGCCGGTCGAGAAAGCGGAACATGAGCTGGCGCCAGGTCCAGAAGCTGTCGTGCGGGTCGGGGCCGCGCCGTTCGGTCAGACCGGCCATGGCGCGCTGGAAGGCGTGGGAATGCGCGTTGGCGGGGGCCGGAAGCAGGATGTCGACACGCTGTCCCTCGGGCTGCGCGTTGGCAGTTACGGAGGTGATCCGTGCGCCGTCGAACGTGACCACAACGTCGTTTGCCCAGCCGTCGGGCAGCAAGGCGGTCCTGGCCCAAACCTTCGCCATTTTCTGATTGACTCCCAAATATGTTCATACATATTACCATAAACAAAGCACATGACAAGGCGCACCATGCTACTTCTCAATGCAAATCTGGCGACCCTGGCGGGAAAGGGTTACGGCCTGACGCCTGATGGCGCCGTCGCGGTCGAGACGGGCCGGATCGTCTGGGCGGGGCCGCGCGATGCGATGCCCGCCGACCTGCGCCGGGGCGAGGAAGTGGATGTCGGCGGCCGGCTGGTCACGCCGGCGCTGATCGACTGCCACACCCATCTGGTCCATGGCGGCAACCGGGCGCGCGAGTTCGAGCTGCGCCTGCAGGGCGCGAGTTACGAAGAGATCGCGCGCGCCGGGGGCGGGATCCTGTCGACGGTGGGCGACACGCGCAAGGCGGGCGAGGACGGGCTGCTGGCGGCGGCTCTGCCACGGGTCGATGCACTGATCCGCGAAGGCGTGACAACGATCGAGATCAAGTCGGGCTATGGGCTGGATATCGAGACCGAGCTGGCCATGCTGCGCGCCGCGCGGCGGATCGCCGAGGTGCGGCCGATCCGGGTGAAGACCAGCTTTCTGGGTGCCCATGCGGTGCCGCCGGAGTTCAAGGGCCGGGCGGGCGACTATCTGTCCGAGGTCTGCCTGCCGGCCCTGCGCGCCGCGGCGGAAGAGGGGCTGGTCGACGCGGTGGACGGGTTCTGCGAGGGGATCGCCTTTTCCGTCGCCGAGATGGAGCGCGTGTTCGACGAGGCGCGGCGGCTGAAGCTGCCAATCAAGCTGCACGCGGAACAACTGTCGAACCTGGGCGGCGCGCGGATGGCGGCGGCGCGGGGGGCGCTGTCGGCCGATCACCTGGAATATGCCGATGCTGCGGATGCAGCGGCGATGGCGGCGGCCGGCACGGTGGCGGTGGTTCTGCCCGGAGCCTTCTACACCCTGCGTGAGACGCAGCGCCCGCCGATCGACGCCTTCCGCGCGGCGGGAGTGGCGATGGCGGTGGCGACCGACCTCAACCCCGGATCCTCGCCGATGAATTCGCTGCTGCTGGCGATGAACATGGCCTGCACGCTGTTCCGCATGACGCCGGAAGAGGCGCTGGCCGGGGCGACGCGCAACGCCGCGCGGGCGCTTGGGCTGAGCGATGCGGGCACCATCGAGGCCGGGAAACGCGCCGATCTTGCAGTCTGGGATGCTGGCCACCCGGCGGAACTTTCCTATCGCGTCGGTTTCAACCCGCTTTACCGCCGCTACTATCAGGGTGTTGCATGACCATTCAGTTAACGCCGGGCCGGACCAGCCTGACCGACCTTCGCCGTGTCTATGAGGGGGAGCCGATTGCGCTTGACCCCGTGGCGCGCCCGCAGGTCGAGGCGGCGGCCGATCTGGTGGCGGCGGCCGCCTCTGGCGATGTCGGCGTCTATGGCGTCAACACCGGTTTCGGCAAGCTGGCCAGCGTGCGCATCCCGGCCGGGGACACCGAGACGCTGCAGCGCAACCTGATCCTCAGCCATTGCTGCGGCGTGGGCGAGCCGCTGGATATTGCCACGACCCGGCTGATGATGGCGCTGAAGCTGCTGTCGCTCGGGCGCGGCGCAAGCGGGACGAAATGGCGCACGGTCGCGCTGATCGAGGCGATGTCGAATGCCGGGGTGATCCCGGTGATCCCCTCGCAGGGGTCGGTCGGCGCCTCGGGCGATCTCGCGCCGCTGGCGCATATGGCCGCGGTGATGATCGGCGCGGGCGAGGCGATGTTCGGCGGCAACCGGCTGAGCGGGGCCGAGGCGCTGGCGCGGGCCGGGCTGGAGCCGGTGACGCTGGGGCCGAAGGAGGGGCTGGCGCTGATCAACGGCACCCAGTTCTCGACCGCCTGCGCGCTGGTCGGGCTGTGGCGCGCCTGGGATACGGCGCAGGCGGCGACGGTCAGCGGCGCGCTGTCGACCGACGCGATCATGGGCTCGACCGCGCCGCTGAATCCGGCGATTCATGCGCTGCGGGGGCACCGGGGGCAGATCGAGTTCGCGGCGGCACAGACCGCGCTGCTGGAGGGGTCGGAGATCCGCGAGAGCCACCGCGAGGGCGATACCCGCGTGCAGGATCCCTATTGCATCCGCTGCCAGCCGCAGGTCATGGGCGCGGCGATGGATCTGCTGCGCTTTGCGGCCGGGACGCTGGAGACCGAGGCCAACGCGGTGACGGACAACCCGCTGGTGCTGGTCGAGACGGGCGAGATCGTTTCGGGTGGCAATTTCCATGCCGAGCCGGTGGCCTTTGCCGCCGACCAGATCGCGCTGGCGCTGGCCGAGATCGGCGCCATCGCGCAGCGGCGGGTGGCGTTGATGGTGGATCCGACGCTCTCGCACGATTTGCCGCCGTTCCTGACGCCCGAACCGGGGCTGAATTCGGGCTTCATGATTGCCGAGGTGACGACCGCCGCGCTGATGAGCGAGAACAAGCATCTCGCGACGCCCTGTTCGACCGATTCCACGCCGACCAGCGCGAATCAGGAAGATCATGTCAGCATGGCCGCCCATGCTGCGCGCCGCCTGTGGCGGATGGCGGACAATCTGGACGTGATCGTCGGGGTCGAGGCCCTGGCCGCGGCGCAGGGCATCGCCTTTCGCGCGCCCCTGAAGACGTCGAGGCCGTTGCAGCAGGTGATCGCGCGCATCCGCGAAGAGGTCGCCGAACTGGTCGCCGACCGCTATCTGGCGCCCGATCTGGTGAAGGCGACCGAAATGGTGCGTGACGGGCGGCTGGTGGCGGACCTGGGCCTTCCCGAACTGGAGGGAAATGCATGACCCCTGTCGAGATCCTGCGCGGCGATGGCCCGGTTGTTCTGGGGATGCCGCATACCGGGACCTTCGTGCCCGACGACATCCGAGCCCGGCTGAACGACCGGGGCCGGCAGCTGACCGATACCGACTGGCACATCGACCGGCTGTATTCGGGGCTCTTGCCTGGCGCGACCGTGGTACGGGCGACGTTCCACCGCTATGTGATCGACGCGAACCGCGATCCCTCGGGCGCCTCGCTCTATCCCGGGCAGAACACGACGGGGCTGGTGCCGCTGACCGATTTCGACGGAGAACTGATCTGGGAGACGCCGCCGGACGAGGCGGAGGTCGCGGCGCGGTGCGTGGAATACCACGCACCCTACCACGCGGCGCTGAGTGCCGAGATGGAGCGGGTGCGCGCGCGCCACGGGGTGGCGGTGCTGTATGACTGCCATTCGATCCGGTCGGTCATTCCGTTCCTCTTCGAAGGCACGCTGCCCGATTTCAACATCGGCACCAACAATGGCGCGACCTGCGATGCGCGGATCGAAGCCGCCGTGCAGGAGACCTGCGCCGCCGCCGAGGGCTATACCAGCATCCTGAATGGCCGCTTCAAGGGCGGCTGGACGACGCGGCATTACGGCCAGCCCGACAAGGGCTGGCACGCGATCCAGATGGAACTGGCGCAGGCCTCGCATCTGGCGTCCGAAACCCTGCCTTTCGCCTATGACGAGACCCGCGCCGCGCGGCTGCGGCCGATCCTGCAAACCGCGCTCGAGCGGATCGAGACCCTAGCCCTGACCCTTGGAGGCACCCGATGACCAATCCCCGCCACAACATGCGTGACGTCTACCCGCCGACCGGCCCGGAAAAGACCGCCAAGACCTGGGCGGGCGAGGCGGCGATGCGGATGCTGATGAACAACCTGCACCCCGACGTGGCCGAGAACCCGCACGAGCTGGTGGTCTATGGCGGGATAGGGCGGGCCGCGCGCACCTGGTCGGATTTCGATCGGATCGTCGCCGGGCTGAAGGACCTGGAGGCGGACGAGACGCTGGTGGTGCAGTCGGGCAAGCCGGTGGCCATCGTGCGCACCCATACGGACGCGCCGCGGGTGCTGATCGCCAATTCGAACCTGGTGCCGCACTGGGCCAACTGGGACCATTTCAACGAGTTGGATAAGAAGGGCCTGATGATGTACGGCCAGATGACCGCCGGGTCCTGGATCTACATCGGCACGCAGGGCATCGTTCAGGGCACCTACGAGACCTTTGCCGAGGCCGGGCGGCAGCACTATGACGGCTCGCTGAAGGGCAGGTGGATCCTGACCGCGGGGCTGGGCGGCATGGGCGGCGCGCAGCCGCTGGCGGCGGTGATGGCCGGGGCCTGCTGTCTGGCGGTCGAATGCGACGAGACGCGCGCGGATTTCCGTTTGCGCACCAAATACCTGGACGCCAAGGTTCACACGCTGGATGAAGCCTTGGCGTTGATTGCCGACTGGACTGCCAAGGGCGAGGCCAAGTCGGTGGGCCTGATCGGCAACGCGGCCGAGGTCTTCCCCGAGATGTTGCGCCGCATGAAGGCCGGCGGGCCGCGCCCCGACATCGTGACCGACCAGACCAGTGCGCATGATCCGCTGCACGGCTACCTGCCGCTGGGCTGGACGGTGGCCGATTGGCGCGCGAAGCAGGAGAGCGATCCGAAGGCGGTGGAATCGGCGGCACGGGCCTCGATGAAGGCTCATGTCGCGGCGATGGTGGAGTTCTGGAACGCGGGCGTGCCGACTCTGGATTACGGCAACAACATCCGGCAGGTCGCCAAGGACGAGGGGCTGGAGAACGCATTCGCCTTTCCGGGGTTTGTGCCTGCCTATATCCGTCCGCTGTTCTGCAAGGGGATCGGTCCGTTCCGCTGGTGCGCGTTGTCGGGCGATCCCGAGGATATCTACAAGACCGACGCCGCGATGAAGAAGCTGTTCCCCGAGAACGAGCACCTGCACCGCTGGCTGGACATGGCGCGCGAACGGATCGCGTTTCAGGGACTGCCCGCGCGGATCTGCTGGATCGGGCTGGGCGACCGGCACCGCGCGGGGCTGATGTTCAACGAGATGGTGGCGAGCGGCGAGCTGAAGGCACCGGTGGTGATCGGCCGCGATCACCTCGATTCCGGCTCGGTTGCCAGCCCCAACCGCGAGACCGAGGCGATGAAGGACGGGTCGGACGCGGTGAGCGACTGGCCGCTGCTGAACGCGCTGGTGAACACGGCCAGCGGCGCGACCTGGGTGTCGCTGCACCACGGCGGCGGGGTCGGCATGGGCTTTTCACAGCACGCGGGCGTTGTCATCCTGGCCGACGGCACGCCGGAGGCGGCCAAGCGGCTGGAGCGGGTGCTGTGGAACGACCCGGCCTCGGGCGTCTGGCGCCATGCGGATGCGGGATATGAGAGCGCGATTCAATGCGCCAAAGATCACGGGCTGCGGCTGCCGGGAATCCTCGGCAACTGAACCCTCGGGCGCGGTCAGGCCGTGAAGTCGGCCAGTTCCGCGCCGGAGGCCGCGCGCAGCTGCTCGGCGGTGGCCGAGAAGACGTGATGCGGGGTGCCGGCCGCGGCCCAGACCAGCGGGAACTCGGTCAGGCGCGGGTCGAGAAAGGCGCGGATGGGCGAAAGATGCCCGACCGGGGCCACCCCGCCGATGGCAAAGCCGGTCTGTTCGCGCACCAGCGCGGCATCGGCCTTCCCCAGCGGTTCGCCGGCCACAAGGGCCGCCTTGGCCGGATCGACCTGATTGCCGCCGGCGGTCAGGAACAGCACCGCCCGGCCGCTGGTTTCGCCGCGGAAAATGATCGACTTGGCGATCTGGTCGACCTCGCAGCCGACCGCGGCCGCCGCATCGGCGGCGGTGCGCGCCAGCGCGGTCTCGCGGATTTCTGCAGGGATGCCGGCGGTGTCCAGCGCGGCCTTCACACGTTTCATGCTCTTGCTCATGGCGCGCAGTCTTGCGGTCTTTGGGCGACAAGATCAAGCGGGTGCGATTGACCATTTCCGCGCGCCGCAGCAGGGTGGCGCCATGTCGAACCGCCTTGTCATCTCCCGCCTGCCGCGCCCCTTCCAGACCGACCTCGGAGACGAGGCGCTTGCCGCCGTGCCGGGGCTGAACCGCGATCATGCCGACCTGCTGCGCGGCACCGCCGGGTCGAGCCCCTATCTGAAGAGCCTGATCGAGGCCGAGGCCGACTGGCTGCCCGGAGCGCTGGACGATCCCGATGCGGCGCTGGCGGCGATCATGGGTGCGCTGCCCGAGATCCCGCGCGACCGGCTGAGCGGCGATCTGCGGCAGGCCAAGCGACGGGTGGCGCTGATTCTGGCGCTGGCCGATCTGGCGGGAGCCTGGCCGCTGGAGAAGGTGACCGGCGCGCTGTCGGATTTCGCGGCGGCGGCCTGCGAGGCGGCGCTGCGGGCCGAGATCGCGGCGCTGGTTCGGCGGGGCAAGCTGCCGGGGCAGGGCGAGGGCGACGTGGCAACCGCCGCCGGGATGGTCGTGCTGGCGATGGGCAAGATGGGCGCGGGCGAGCTGAACTATTCGTCCGACATCGACCTGATCTGCCTGTTCGACGAGACCCGCTATGGCGCCGACGATTTCCACGAGGCGCGGCAGGCGATGGTGAAGGCGACCCGCGCCTTTACCGCGACGCTGGGCGACCGGACGGCCGAGGGCTATGTCTTTCGCACCGACCTGCGGCTGCGCCCCGATCCTTCGGTGACGCCGGTCTGCCTGTCGATCGGGGCGGCCGAGAGCTATTACGAGAGCCTGGGGCGGACCTGGGAGCGCGCGGCCTATATCAAGGCGCGGCCCTGTGCCGGCGATATCGCGGCGGGCGAAAGGTTCATCGCATCGCTGCGGCCCTTCATCTGGCGGCGGCATCTGGATTTCGCGGCGATCCAGGACGCCCATGACATGCGTCTGCGCATCCGCGAGAGCAAGCGCCTGGGCGGGCCTCTCACCGTCATGGGGCATGACATGAAGCTGGGGCGCGGGGGCATCCGCGAGATCGAGTTCTTTACCCAGACACGGCAGCTGATCGCGGGCGGGCGGGATGAGAGCCTGCGGGTGCGCGGCACGGTCGAGGGGCTGGCGGCGCTGGCCGCCAAGGGCTGGGTTCCGCCGGAAGTGGCCCAGCAACTGACCGGGCATTATCGCGCACATCGCGAGGTCGAACACCGGATTCAGATGCTGCACGATGCGCAGACCCACAAGCTGCCCACCAGCGAGGAAGAGTTCGAGCGGCTGGCCTGCCTGATGGGCAGCGATATCCGCAGCGTGGGGGCCGAGGTCGTGCGGCGGCTGACGGAAGTGCATGCGCTGACCGAGGATTTCTTCGCGCCCGACGCGCGGCGTCAGGTGGATATTCCCGAGGCCTTCGACACCTCGATCTGCAAGCGCTGGCCGACCTATGCGGCCCTGCGCTCGCAGCGGGCGCGGCAGATCTTCGACCGGCTGCGCCCCGAGATGCTGGCGCGGCTGTCGCGCACGTCGAAGCCGGACGAGGCGCTGATCGCGCTGGACGGGTTCCTGCAGGGGCTGCCGGCGGGGGTGCAGCTGTTCTCGCTGTTCGAGGCGAACGCGCAGCTGATCGACCTGCTGGTCGATATCGTCGGAACCTCGCCGGCGCTGGCGGGGTATCTGTCGCGCAATTCCGGCGTTTTCGATGCTGTGATCGCCGGGGATTTCTTTGCCGTCTGGCCGGGGCGCGATGCGCTGACGCGCGAGCTGGGCGATCAGCTGGCGCGGGAAGAGGATTACGAGACCCAGCTGGACGGCGCGCGGCGCTGGATGAAAGAATGGCATTTCCGCATCGGCGTTCACCTGCTGCGCGGGCTGATCGACGGCAATGAGGCCGGGCGGCAGTATGCCGATCTGGCCGATGCGGTGATCGCCACGGTCTTCCCGGTGGTGCAGAAGCAGTTCGCGGCGAAACATGGTGCGCCGCCGGGCCGGGGCGCGGCGGTGCTGGGTATGGGATCGCTGGGCGCGCGGCGGCTGAACACCGAGAGCGATCTGGACCTCATCGTGATCTACGATCCGGGCGAGGTCGAGTCCTCGGACGGGCCGCGCCCGTTGGCCACGCGGCCCTATTACGCGCGGCTGACCCAGGCGCTGATCACCGCGCTGACCGCGCCGATGGCGCAGGGGCGGCTTTACGAGGTGGACATGCGGCTGCGCCCCTCGGGCACGCAGGGGCCGGTGGCGACCAGCTGGGCCAGTTTCCGCGACTATCAGCAGACCAGCGCCTGGGTCTGGGAGCATCTGGCCCTGACCCGCGCGCGGGTGGTGGCCGGAGGCGCCGAGGGGCTGGCGGCGGATATCGAGGCGTTCCGGCGCGAGCTGCTGTCGCAGCCGCGCGACCGGGACCACGTGCTGAAGGAGGTGCGCGACATGCGGGCACGGATCGCCGAGGCCAAGAGCCCGCGCGGGCTGTGGGATATCAAGACCGGGCCGGGGCGGTTGCAGGATATCGAGCTGGTGGCGCAGGCGGGCGCGCTGCTGTCGGGCACACCCGAGCGCGACGTGCTGGCGGGGCTGGCCGGCGGGATCAACTGCGGCTGGCTCCCGCCGGCCGATGGCGACGCGCTGGCGGGGCATTACCGGCTGTTCTGGCAGGTGCAGACCGCGCGGCGGCTGCTGTCGGAGGACCCGGCGGAGGACACGAAGCTGGGCGAGGGCGGGCGCGATTTCCTGTGCCGCAGCGCGGGGTTCGAGTCGATCGAGGTGCTGCGCGGCGCGCTGGCGGACGGCTATGGCGACGCCGCCGAGCGCATCGACCGCGTCTTGGGTGAGGAGACGGAGCAATGACCGGCGATCGGTTGCAGTCGGACGATCCGAAGAACCTGGTGCGCGAGGCCTATCGGATCGAGGGGATAACCGAACCGGAATGCCGGAGCATCTTCCTTGACTGGGCGCTGAGCCTGCCGCAGGGCGCGGATGTGGCCGGGGCGCTGAACCGGTTGCTGGACCATTACGCCGGGGAGGCCGGGCATCCGATGACTTCGGTCCTGCGCGCGGGGCTGGAGAGCGCGGGGCCGCCGCGGCGGCGGGGCGGCTGGCGCAGCCGGCCGCGCGGAACGAGCTGAGCGGCGCACCATTCCCGGCCTTTCGCAGCGCTGTCAGAGCCAGTATGAGAGCGCCATGACATCCCCTTCCGCCGTCTTTGAGCGCCCGCGCGTCCGCATGAAACCGAAATCCGACGCCCGGGCGATCCGGCGCGGGTTTCCCTGGGTCTATGCCAATGACATCGTGACCGACCGGCGCACCCGGGCGCTGATGCCCGGCGCGCTGGCGGTGCTGGAGGACGAGAACCGCACGCCTCTGGGGCTGGTGGCGGTGAACCCGGAGTCGAAGATCCTCTGCCGGATGCTGGACCGCGACCCCGAGGCGGCGATCGACCGCGACTGGTTCGCGGCGCGGCTGGCGCGCGCGCTGGAGATGCGGTCGCGGCTGTTCGATGCGCCCTTCTACCGGCTGGTCCATGCCGAGGCGGACGGGCTGCCCGGGGTGGTGATCGACCGGTTCGGCGATGTCTGCGTGATCCAGCCGAACGCGGCCTGGGCCGAGGCGCATCTGGATGACCTCGCCGCCGCGCTGGCCGAGGTGACGGGCGCGCGCTGCATCCTCAAGAACGCCGGCGGGCGGACGCGGGCGCTGGAGGGGCTGGACGATGTGTCGGGCGTGCTGCTGGGCAGCGCGCCCGAGGCGCCGGTGCCGGTGCCGATGAACGGCGCGACCTATATGGCCGACTTGACCGGCGGGCAGAAGACCGGGCTGTATTTCGACCAGCGCGACAACCACGCCTTTGCGGCCCGGCTTGCCAAGGGCGCGCGGGTGCTGGACGTGTTCAGCCATGTGGGCGGGTTTGCCCTGGCCGCGCTGGCCGCGGGCGCCGAGAGTGCGCTGGCGGTGGATGGATCTGCCCCGGCGCTGGCGCTGGCCGAGGCGGGGGCAGAGGCCACCGGGGTCGCGGGCAAATTCGCGATCCGGCAGGGCGATGCCTTCGAGGTGCTGGCGGCGCTGGCGGAGGAGAACGCCCGGTTCGATCTGGTGATCTGCGACCCGCCGGCCTTTGCGCCGTCGAAGGCGGCGCTGGACGCGGGGCTGCGCGCCTACGAGCGGATCGCGCGGCTGGCCGCGCCGCTGGTGGCCGAGGGCGGCTATCTCGGGCTGTGTTCCTGCTCGCACGCCGCCGATATCGCGCGGTTCCGCGAGGCAAGCCTGCGCGGCATCGGCCGGGCCGGGCGGTGGCCGCAGCTGCTGCACACCGGCTTTGCCGGGGCGGATCATCCGCAACTGCCGCAGCTGGCGGAGAGCGGGTATCTCAAGGCCGTGTTCTTCCGGCTGTGAAGGTCCTGCTGGATACCTGCGTGCTGTATCCCACGGTGATGCGCGAGGTGCTGCTGGGCGCGGCGCGGATCGGGCATTTCACCCCCCTCTGGTCGGCGCGCATCCTCGAGGAGTGGGCGCGGGCGGCCCGCAAGCTGGGGCCGGGGGGCGAGGCGCAGGCGCGGGCCGAGATCGCCGTGGTGCGCAGCCAGTGGCCGGACGCCGAGGTGCCACCGGCGCCGGGGGTCGAGGCGCGGCTGTGGCTGCCGGATCCGGCGGATGTACATGTGCTGGCCGCCGCCGTGGCGGGCCATGCGGATGTGATCGTGACGCTGAACGCCGTGGACTTTCCGCGCAACGTGCTGGCCGAGGAAGGGCTGTCGCGCGCCGATCCGGATGCCTTCCTGTTCGGATTCTGGCAGGCCGATCCCGAGGGGATGCGGGGCGTGGCGCAGGCAGTGCTGGACGAGGCGCGCCGCCTGTCGGGGGAGCCCTGGGAGATGCGCGCGCTGATGAAGAAGGCGCGGCTGCCGCGCCTTGGCAAGGCGCTGGCCTAGGTTTCGAGCCGGTCCCAGCGGCGTTCCAGCGTTTCCAGCGCGGCGATCCGCTCTTCCACCTTGGGGTGGCTCATCAGCCAGGCGGGCGCCATGCCAGCATTGCTCTGGGTCAGCGCCTCGAGCTTGCGGAACAGCGATTTCTGCGGGGCGATGCCGATGCCGGCCTTGGTGAGAAGGGCGGCGGCATAGGCGTCGGCCTCGTATTCGTCCTGCCGGCTGAGACGGGCGGCGAGCAGGGAGGTCAGCATGTTGGCGATCCAGATGCCGATGCCGGGCAGGAAGCGCCCCAAGATCATGATCAGAACGGTACGCAGGGCGTTCTGACCGGAAAAGTCGATCATCCGCCGCCGCGTGTGGCCGAGCGCGACATGGCCCAGTTCGTGGGCGATCACGCCAGCCAGTTCCTCGCCGCTGACCTCGCCGCTCAGGAATTTCTGGTAGAAGCCCCGGGTGATGAAGATCCGCCCGTCGGGCGCGGCCAAGCCGTTCACGGGGGCGATTTCGTAGATGAAGACCTTGACGCGGGGCAGGTCGAGACTGGCGGCCAGCCGGTCGGTCAGTGCGCGCAGGCGCGGGTCGGCCAGTTCGGTCGACTTCGCGTCGAGTTCCTTGTGGGTGCGCCAGACAGAGAGACGATACCAGACATAGGCATAAAGGACGGCCAGCAGGATCGGGACGACGCGAAGCATAGGACCGATATGGCGCGGGCAAGGCCCTGGGGCAAGGGGTCAGCCGTCCCAGCGCACCGGGACCGAGACCGGACCGCGGAAGGCCCAGCCGGTAAAGCGCACCTCGCCATCGAGCCTCAGGCCCGGCAGGCGGTCGAAGATCATCGGCAGCGCCACATCGGCGATCATGCAGCGCGAGGCGGCGGCCCCGGCGCAGAAATGCGGGCCCGCGCCAAAGCTGATGGCGGGCTGGGTGTCGCGGGTGATGTCGAAGCGGTCCGGCTCGGCGAAATGCGCCTCGTCCCGGCAGGCCGAGGCGAACATGAGGAACACCCGGTCTTCGGGTTCGAAGGTGACGCCGTTCACCGTGTCGCGCTGTGCCACCCGGCGCGGCGACATTCCGATGGGCGACTGCCAGCGGGCGTATTCGCTGAAGGCGTCGTGCCAGCTGCGCTCTCCTTTCAGGATCATCTCCAGTTGCTGCGGATGCGAAAGCAGCGCCCAGATGGTGCCGGCGATGGCGTCACGGGGTTCATTCTGCCCGCCGGAGATGATCAATTTGATATTGGCGCGCACGGAGGTCTCGTTCATCCCGCCCGCGATCATCACCGCCAGCGCCGAGCGCGGCGGCGGGTCGGACCACATGCCCGAGATATGATCGTCGATGGATTGGGTGGCGCTGTTGCAACGGGCCTCGATCTCGGGGTTTCCGGCATAATTGGCGCAGCCGTCGATCATCGCCTGGCTCACGTGATCCATATGCGCGGTGGCCATGTTGGTCAGCCCGGTGATCGCCTTCAGCGCCTCGGCCGAGACCGGCATGGCGTAATCGGTGACCAGATCGCAGGCCCCGGTCGGCGCGAGACGGTCGAGGATTTCGGCGGTCTTGGCCGCGAAGATCGCGCGCCAGTGGTCCTGCACGGTGCGCGGGCTGACGGCGGGAAACAGGATTTTGCGTTCGTTCTGATGGGCTTCGCCGTCCTTGCGCATCATGTTCTCGCCCATCAGCCGGGTCATGAGACCCTGCGGCTGGAGCGAGGAAAACACCTGCACGCGTTTCTCTTCGCGGTGCACGTCGTCGCGCCGGGTGATCAGGGTGGCGCCCAGTTCCGGGACGAAGGCAATGGGTGTTTCGGCCCGCATCTTCTGCAGCGCCGGATAGGGATCGGCGGTGAAGGCGGCAAGGTCGATATGGGCGACGGGGGCATCGGACATGGCGCGGGTTCCTCCCAGACTCGGGCGTGTCGTTGTCATGACAACGCCGGAACTGTTGTCATGTCAACGGCGAAGTGATCTACTTTGGAAAAGACCCACGGAGGCATGGACTTGCACAAGACGGACGACCTGGAGTTTCTGGTAACGGTGGGCGAGACGGGCGCGCAGACGCTGAGTTTCGACCGCTCGCCGACCGTGCTGCTGACCTTCGCGGCGAACCGGTTCACCCGGGCGGCGGCGCGGTTCTATCAGGACCGCTACGGGATCGGCGCGATGGACTGGCGGATGCTGGTGATGCTGACCCGCGAACCGGGGAGCAGTGTGAGCCATGCGGGGCGCACCATCGGGATCGACAAGGGGGCGGTGAGCCGCAGTCTGAAGCGGCTGGAAACGAAGGGACTGGCGGCGCCGGCCGGGGGGAACCGCAGCGACTGGGTGCTGACTCCCGAAGGGCAGGCGCTGCACGCCGAGATCCTGGAGGTGGCACTGGAGCGGCAGCGCAAGTTGTTGAAAGGGTTGAGCAAATCAGACGTGGAGACGCTGACGCGCTGCCTTGGTCAATTTCTTGTTAACCTGAGCGATATGGACCCGCCGCAGGGTTAACGGGCGACCTCGTTGAACTTGATCGACTCGCCGCAGCCGCAGGCCTCGGCCACGTTGGGGTTGTTGAAGCGAAAGCCCGATTCGAGCAGGCCGGTCGCATAGTCGATCTCGGTCCCGAAGAGGAACATCTGAGCCATCGGCGCGATCATCACGCGGGCGCCGTCCTGTTCGACGACCTCGTCCATGGGATCGACCGAATCCACATATTCCATGGTGTATTCCATGCCGGCGCAGCCGCCCTTCTTGACGCCGATGCGCAGGCCGGAGTGGCCGCCCCTGGTCATCAGTTTCGCGATCTGGGCGGTGGCGGCCGGGGTCATGGTGACGGCCTGCTTGCCGGGAATGGAAAACATCTGCTTTCTCCTTCGCTCACAAGGTAGGTGAGAAATGCATCTATTTCAAGGCGCTACCGGGCACCGTCCGGTGCGTTCACATGAAGCCGAGTTCGAGGCGGGCCTCGTCGCTCATCATCTCCATCCCCCAGGGCGGTTCCCAGGTCAGCTTGACGTCGACCTGCTTGACCCCGGCGATGGGTTCGATCGCCTCGGCCACCCAGCCGGGCATCTCGCCGGCCACCGGGCAGCCCGGCGCGGTCAGGGACATCACCACGGTCACTTCGTTTTCCGGTGTGATATCAATGGTGTAGACAAGGCCCAGCTCGTAGATGTTGACCGGGATTTCCGGGTCGTAGACCGTGCGGCACGCATCCACGACCTGATCGTAGAGCGGGTGATCGACGGTCGAGGGCGCAATCAGCGGCGCGCCTTCCAACGGTTCCGGTTGATGGGTCATCTGGGCCTCGGGCTCGGTTTCCTGAGGGATTATATAGGGAATGGGAGGGGTGGCGTAAAGTGGGGCCGGGGGTGCGCAGGTGCAGCGACACCGAGGGGGTGATTGCCGTGCACAGGGCGTGCACGAGGTGTGCACCAACGCAGTGCGGCGTGGTCCTGATTCCCTTAGGTTTGTTGCGAACTAGCTGTGCATACGGCACTCAAGGACTATTGATATTCTGAAGAAATCAGCGATTATAATAGAGCTGAATGCTATATCTTGTGTCTGCCCCGCCTTTGTCTTTTATGAGATCATTAAAAATAGCAACTTGGCTTATCCGAATGAACTTCCGACGACGCAATATCACTCTGATCGAGGTCTATTCTTGATGGATTTCGGGGGCGTTGGTGAAGTTTTAAACCAGGTGGGTCGCTGGCTTTCAGATAATCGCGAGTGGCTTTTTAGTGGTATCGGGATTTTTGTTGCTTCAGGGTTTTTTGCACTTTGGAAACACCTCTTAGGCAAGCGAGCTTCAAAAGCAAACAAAAAGGGAGCCACGCAATCTACTGAGCAAGTGTCCAATGAAATAAGGCCTTATCATCTTATCAAGCCGACTCACCATGATTTCATGATGCACGATGATTTATATCGTCAGCTGCATGAAAAGAACGTTAAGTCGAAGCTACAAGTGGCATTCAAAAGTTATAGACGTAGGAAGAGTAGCGGCTACGGATTGTTGTTTGTATATCTTATTTTGATAACTTTCTTAGTAAAGTTTGTTCTTTCCTTATTTTGATGTTCATCGATCAGAAGGCGAACGGGACAAAATGCTCGTAGGGGCGTGACCTTCCCCCCTCAGTCATTGATATCCGTCGTGAACCGCTTCACCTGGCCCCGCGGCAGCATGAACACTCGGCGCAGGACCAGCCAGGCGATCAGCGACAGACCGGCGAAGATGAAGAGCAGGACGGGCAGGCTGAGCGCCACGCCGACCAGCAGGAGCAGCGCGATGCCGAGCGCGCCGATGGCGAAGCCCAGCAGGACGAAGCCGGGGAGGAGCATTTCGAGGATGGCCAGCACCAGCGCGCCGCCCATCCAGATCCACCAGATCGTCCAGAGCATCAGCCGCGCCCCTTCAGCATCTTGAAGGCGTCGCCGAAGGCCTCGATCATGTTGGCGGGCAGGATGATGGTCTGTTTGCCGTCGCCCTTGCCGAGGGCGTTCAGCGCCTCGACCTGTTTCAGGGCGACCTGATATTGCGCGGCCTCGATGCCGTTGCGGGCGATGGCCTCGGCGACGACGCCGGTGGCATAGGCCTCGGCGTCGGCCTGGATGCGGCGGGCCTCGGCGATCTGCTTGGAGGCGTAGAGTTCGGCGTCGGCCGCCAGCTCCACCGCGCGTTTCTGGCCCTCGGCGCGGGTGACCTGGGCACGGCGTTCGCGTTCGGCGTTCAGCTGTTGCAGCATGGCGTCGCGGGTGGCCTGGTCGAGATTGACGTCGAGAATCTCGGCCCGGGTGACCTGGATGCCCCAGTCGTCCACGGCGTCCTCGACGCTGGTCTTGATGGTGTTGATGAGCTGGGCGCGGTTCGACTGCACCTCGTCCAGATCCATCTTGCCGATCTCGGCGCGCACGATGCCGGCGACGGTGGTGGCGATGGCGGCGTCCACGTCGCGGATGCGGTAGACGGTCTTTTCGGGTTCGATGATGCGGTAGAAGACCGAGGTGTCGACCTGCACCAGCACGTTGTCCTTGGTGATCGCGTCCTGGCTGGCAGTGGGCAGCTGGCGTTCGAGCACCGAGATCTTGTGCGCGATGTTGTCGAGCAGGGGCACGACGAAGTTGATGCCGGGCGCGAGCACCGAATGCAGCCGGCCGAAGCGTTCGACCACGTGTTTCTCGGACTGCGGCACGATGCGCACGCCCTTGACGATGATGATGATCAGGACGACGGCGGCGAGAACATAGATGATGTTGCCGGTCAGCAGGTTGATAACTTCGTCTTCGCCCATGGGTATATGTCCTTGCCGGAAAAGGCCCGAAATGCGGTGTTGAATGCAAGTCACTTCCTGCCACACCCCGCGCCTGGAGGCGACAGAATTTCGCGCGGGTCGCGGGAAAAGTGTCGGCCCCGGGCCGGGCGGGAACCGGCGGGCGTGGCGGTTGTTGATGATCTGGCGACAATCGGGCGGTGTGCCCGGTTTGCCTTCTCTGGGAGAGTGAAATGAAAGATCTGCAAGCGCTGTTCAAGCATTTCGTGAAGGACATCTATTACGCCGAGAAGCAGGTTCTGAAGACCCTGCCGAAGATGGCGCGCAAGGCCACGTCGGAGGATCTGCGCGAGGCCTTCGAGCATCACCGCGAGGAGACCGAGCAGCAGGTCGAGAACCTGGAGAAGGTGTTCGACCTTCTGGGGCTGAAGCCGCGCGGTGTGACCTGCGAGGCGATCGAGGGCATCCTCGAGGAAGGCAAGGAGATCATGGAGGAGACCGAGGAAGGTGCGACGCGCGACGCCGGCATGATCGCCGCGGCGCAGGGGGTCGAGCATTACGAGATCACCCGCTATGGCACCCTGGTGGCCTGGGCCAAGTCGCTGGGGATGACCGAGGCGGCGCAGTTGCTGCAGGCGAACCTGGATCAGGAGAAGGCGGCGGACAAGAAGCTGTCTTCGCTGGCGGCGGCCTCGCTGAACCGGAAAGCTGCCTGAGCGGCGATTGAAGCGCGCCTGAAAAGCGCGTAAGGCGGCGCCCATGAGCGCCGCCTTTTCCTTTGCCCTGACCGCCACCGATGGCGCCGCCCGCAGCGGTGTCATCTCCACCCCGCGCGGAGAGATCCGCACGCCCGCCTTCATGCCGGTGGGCACGGCCGCGACGGTGAAGGCGATGATGCCCGAGAGCGTGCGCGCGACCGGGGCGGATATCCTGCTGGGCAATACCTATCACCTGATGCTGCGCCCGACGGCCGAACGGATCGCGCGGCTGGGCGGGCTGCACCGGTTCATGAACTGGGAGCGGCCGATCCTGACGGATTCGGGCGGGTTCCAGGTGATGAGCCTGGCGGAGCTGAGGAAGCTGACCGAGGAGGGGGTGACCTTCCGCAGTCATATCGACGGGTCACGTCATCGCCTGACGCCGGAGCGGTCGATGGAGATCCAGAAGCTGCTGGGGTCGGACATCGTGATGTGTTTCGACGAGTGCCCCGCCTTGCCTGCGGACGACAAGCGGGTGGCGGAGTCGATGCGGTTGTCGATGCGGTGGGCGGCGCGGTCGAAGGAGGCCTTTGGCGACCGGCCGGGCCATGCGCTGTTCGGGATCCAGCAGGGCGGCGTCACGCAGGAGTTGCGGGCCGAGAGCGCCGAGGCGCTGAGGGCCATCGGGTTCGACGGCTATGCCATCGGCGGGCTGGCCGTGGGCGAGGGGCAGGAGGCGATGTTCGGCGTGCTGGACTATGCGCCGGGGATGCTGCCGGAGGACAAGCCGCGCTACTTGATGGGCGTGGGCAAGCCCGACGACATCGTGGGCGCGGTGGCGCGGGGGGTGGACATGATGGACTGCGTGCTGCCGTCCCGCTCGGGGCGGACGGGGCAGGCCTTCACGCGGCGCGGCACGGTCAACATCAAGAACGCGCGCCATGCCAACGATCCGCGCCCGCTGGACGAGGACTGCACGTGTCCGGCCTGCCGCAACTATTCGCGCGCCTATCTGCACCATGTGTTCCGGGCGCAGGAGATCATCAGCTCGATGTTGCTGACCTGGCACAACCTGCATTACTTTCAGGAGATCATGGGCGGCATGCGGGCGGCCATCGCCGAGGGGCGGTTCGCGGCCTGGCAGGCGGCGTTTCACGCCGGGCGGGCCGAGGGAGACATCGAGCCGTTTTAGGCAGGGAGGGTGCCATGAGGGTTTTGCAGCGGTTTGTGGCAGTCTGTCTCCTGGTGGTGAGCGCGAGTGCCGCGCCGGGGGAGACGCCGAGGCCGGAGAGCATGGCGGATACGTTGCGGATCATGGCCGAGGCATTCGCGCCCTTTGGCGCGGTGCGCCTGGACGAGGCGGCCGAGGCGATCGTGGTGACGCGAGAGGGTCAGGAGGAAACGGTTTTCTTTGCACAGAACCTGCACGGCATGTTGCAGCGCGCGGAAACCGGCGCCGAGCGGGACCAGATACTGGATGACTTCCTGGCCGGTTACAGCGAGTCGCATGACGCCCGGCGGGACAATCTGATGATTGCGGTTCGGCACAGGGACTATGCAGCTTTCGTGCCGACCCCGGCGCCGGTCTGGGCGCTGGCGGGCGATCTGGTGGTATTCGTGATGGTCGATAACGCGCGCTCGCTTGCGGTCGCTTCGGACGAAGCGCTGGCGGAGCTGAACCTGACGGAAGATCAGGCCTATGATCTTGGCGCGGCGCATCTTGCGCGAATGGCCGTGGAGGCCGGGCAGGAAGGGGAGGACATCCTCATGCTGACCCTTCCCGACGCGTCCTATGTGTCGAGCCTGATGGCCTTGCCGTCGTTCTGGGTGCCGTATCAGATCCGGTTCAGCCGCGTTGTCGTCTCGCCGCTCGCGCGGGATGTGCTGCTGGTGGTCGATGGCGCTCGGCCCGAGATGGTGGCGGAGCTGCGCGCGTTGGGAGAGAGGCACTGGGACCGGATGGATTACCCGCTGACCCGCAATCTGTTCGTCCTTGGCCCCGACGGCTAGTCGGTCCTGAACTAGCGGGCAGGGCCGCCATTCAGCGTGTCGGCGCCGTCGCCGCCGTAGACGGTGGCGTAGGTCCGGTAGGTATCTCCGGCGACGTCATAGACAATATCGAGTGTATTGTCGCGCAGGGTGATCGTGTCGTCGCCGCCGGTCAGATACGAGCGGGGTCCTCTCACAGTCGTTGCCTGGTGAATGTCAGGTGACTTTAGGGAAAGGACCCCCGGCCGGCTGTGAAACAGCTCACGGTCGGGGCCGCGCGGTGTGGCGCGGCCCCGGGGGGTGTCAGGCGCGGCGGCGCAGGAGGGCGAGGGCGCCCATGCCGGCCAGCAGCAGCGGCAGGCCGGCCGGGAGCGGCACCGGGCTGGTGGCGGCGGCGATGTCCTGCGTGCTGTAGCGGGTGCCGCCGAAGTCCCAGACCTCGAAGCTGCGGAAGGCGCCCGAGACCGCGCGGGTGCCGTCCGAGAGCGCGAGGGTGACGAGATCGCCGGCGATGTCGAAGCTGAGCAGATCGGTCAGCGCGAAGCCGTCGAAGAGGGCGATGTCGGTGCCGAGGCCGCCGTCGATCACGTCGCTGGCGGCAGAGCCGGTGAAGAGCGCGTCGATGCTGACCGTGTCATCGCCCGCGCCGAAGCGAACGCCGCCGTTGATGATGCTGCCGGCGAGCAGTTTCAGCGCGCTGTCGCCCTGCACCGGGGCGAGGCGGATGGCATAGTCGCCACGGCCCGTGAGGGTGCCGCTGTTCTCGATCACGACCGAGTTGGTGGCGGCATCGTCGGCGCCGATGGCGCTGGGGCCTTCGATCAGCCCGGCGTTGCGGATGGTGACGGTGGTGTTCTGGCGGTTCAGGTTGACGCCGTCCTCGTAGACGTTGTCGATGTCGATGCCGCTGTTGTCGGCGTCATCGGCGGCGAGCGACCTGATGATCCCGGTGGCGGTGTTCTCGACCAGGCCCTCGTCCAGGTCGATGCCGTCGTCGGTGCCGCGGATGGTGCCCGCGTTCAGGACCGAGCCGCCGGCGAACTGCACGCCGTCCTCGTCCAGCACGGTTTCGTCATAGAGGCGGATGGTGCCGTAGTTTTCGAGACGGAAGCCGCCGCGCGCCTCGACCACTTCCTCGCCGCCGATCAGGGTGCCGTGGTTGATGACGGTGGTGTCCTGGGCGCGCAGCTGGAGGGCGCGGCCCTCGGTGGCGCGGATGGTGCCGTGGTTCTCGACATAGGTGGTGGTCACGTTCTCTTCGGCGCGGATGCCCTGGCGGCGGCTTTCGATGGTGGCGCCGGCGGCATTGGTGACCGAGAGGTTGCTGCCCGAGAGCATGGCGATGCCGCGATCGCCGCTGGCGATCTGGCCGGTGTTGGTGACGGTGAGGCCGTTGGCGGTGCCGGTGATGGCATAGCCGCTGCTGGCGGTCTGCTCGATCAGGCCGTCGTTGGCGACGGTGGCGGCGTTGCCGGTCATGGCGACGGGGGTGGCGTTCTTGTTCGAACTGACGACCGAGGCGCCGGATTGCACGGTGACGGTGACGTTATCGGCGGCCGAGGCGACCGGATCGCTGTTGAGCGCGGCGCAGGTGACGTTGCCGCCGAGGTCGAGCGCGCAGGTGGCCGCAAGGGCCGGAGCGGCGGCGCAGAGCGCGACGGCGGTGGTGGAGAGCAGGGAAAGGCGGCGCATGGTGTCCTCTTCTTCGGTTCGATTGGGCCGGTCGTGCGGCGTGGGCCGCCGACTCAGGGCGGGTGGCAAAGGCCTGGGGGACTGATGGAGGGCGCATGTGACAGCCGTGTGAAATGATGCCGGAACGCGGTCGAATGGCCCGGAAACACCCGTATTGCGCGAAGATCTGCGAACTAAGGAGACTTGCAGGCAGTTTTGACCGGGTTACGCCGGATCTGACCTTGTTCTCGGGCGCGGCGGGATCCATTCTCGGTCAGCGCATCGGCGGGGCCTGTTGAAAAAGATGTGGGAAGGCCCCACCTAATCAATCCGAGCGTGGAGATGGCCGGGAGCTGCCGATAGTCGGGGCCGGCGCCGTCTTGCCAACAAAAGGACCGAGCATGCAAGAACCCCTGAATTCCTCTTACCCCGTCCTGCCGCTGCGCGACATCGTCGTGTTTCCGCATATGATCGTTCCGCTGTTCGTGGGGCGCGAGAAATCGGTGCGGGCGCTGGAAGAGGTGATGGCCGACGACAAGCAGATCCTGCTGTCGAGCCAGATTGATCCGTCGGTGGACGATCCGACGCCGGATGGCATCTACAAGGCCGGGGTGCTGGCCAATGTGCTGCAACTGCTGAAGCTGCCCGATGGGACCGTGAAGGTTCTGGTCGAGGGGCAGGCGCGGGTGCGCATCGTCGAGTATATCGAGAACGACTCGTATTTCGAGGCGAAGGCCGAGTATCTGACCGAGATGCCGGGCGACGCCGACACCACCCTGGCGCTGCAGCGCGCCGTGGGGGAAGAGTTCGCGCGCTATGCCAAGGTGCGCAAGAACATCCCCGAGGAAGCGCTGACCGCGGTCAGTGAATCGACCGAGCCGGCGAAGCTTGCCGACCTCGTGGCCGGGCATCTGGGCATCGAGGTGCAGCAGAAGCAGGAGCTGCTGGAGACGCTGTCGATCAGCGACCGGCTGGAGAAGGTCTATGGCCTGATGCAGGGAGAGCTGTCGGTTCTCCAGGTCGAGAAGAAGATCAAGACCCGCGTCAAGTCGCAGATGGAGAAGACCCAGCGCGAGTATTACCTGAACGAACAGATGAAGGCGATCCAGCGCGAGCTGGGCGACGGCGAGGACGGCGCCAACGAGGTGGCCGAACTGGAAGCCCGCATCGCCGAGACCAAGCTGAGCAAGGAAGCGCGCGAAAAGGCCGATGCCGAGCTGAAGAAGCTGAAGTCGATGAGCCCGATGAGCGCCGAGGCGACCGTCGTTCGCAACTATCTCGACTGGATGCTGTCGATCCCGTGGGGCGTGAAGTCGCGCGTCAAGAAGGATCTGAACGCGGCGCAGAAGGTGCTGGACGACGACCACTATGGCCTGGAGAAGGTCAAGGAGCGGATCGTCGAGTATCTGGCCGTGCAGCAGCGCAGCAAGAAGATGAAAGGCCCGATCATGTGCCTTGTCGGCCCTCCGGGCGTCGGCAAGACGTCTCTCGGCAAGTCGGTCGCCAAGGCCACGGGGCGCGAATTCATCCGCATCTCGCTGGGCGGGGTGCGCGATGAGAGCGAGATCCGGGGCCACCGGCGGACCTATATCGGCTCGATGCCCGGCAAGATCATCCAGGCGCTGAAGAAGGCGAAGACCACGAACCCGCTGATCCTGCTCGACGAGATCGACAAGATGGGCCAGGATTTCCGTGGCGACCCGGCTTCGGCGATGCTGGAAGTGCTCGACCCGGAACAGAACAGCACCTTCGTGGACCACTACATGGAAGTGGAATACGACCTGAGCAACGTGATGTTCCTCACCACGTCGAACAGCTACAACATGCCTGGGCCGCTGCTGGACCGGATGGAGATCATCCCGCTGGCCGGCTATACCGAGGACGAGAAGCGCGAGATCGCGATCCAGCACCTTATCCCGAAGCAGGTGAAGAACCACGGCCTGAAGGCCAAGGAGTTCAAGCTGACGGACGAGGCGCTGACCGCGATCATCCAGACCTACACCCGCGAGGCGGGCGTGCGGAACCTGGAGCGCGAGATCGCCAAAGTGGCGCGCAAGGCGCTGACCCAGATCGTGCGCAAGCAGACCGACAGCGTGACCGTCACGCCCGAGAACCTGGACGATTTCCTGGGTGTGCCGAAATACCGGCACGGGCTGGCCGAGAAGGAGGATCAGATCGGTGTCGTCACCGGGCTGGCCTATACCTCGGTGGGTGGCGAGCTGTTGCAGATCGAGGCGCTGCGCCTGCCGGGCAAGGGCCGGATGAAGACGACCGGGAAACTGGGCGACGTGATGAAGGAGAGCATCGACGCGGCCTCGAGCTATGTGCGCTCGATCAGCCCGAAGATCGGGGTAAAACCGCCGAAGTTCGACACGCTCGACATTCACGTCCACGTCCCGGACGGGGCGACGCCCAAGGACGGGCCGTCGGCCGGTCTGGCGATGGTGACGTCCATCGTCTCGGTGCTGACTCAGATCCCGGTGCGCAAGGACATCGCCATGACCGGCGAGGTCAGTCTGCGCGGCAACGCCATGCCGATCGGCGGGCTGAAGGAGAAACTTCTCGCGGCGCTTCGGGGCGGTATCAAGACAGTGCTGATCCCGGAAGAGAACGAGAAGGACCTGCCGGACATCCCCGACAATGTGAAGTCGGGGCTCGAGATCGTGCCGGTCAAGCATGTCTCTGAAGTGCTGAAACTGGCGCTGACGCGCGAGCCCGAGCCCATCGAGTGGGACGAGGCCGCGGAAGAGGCCGCAGCGGCGCAGGCAGCCCTGGCCCGCGGTGCGGGCACCGGCGCGACGGCACACTGAGCCGTATCGCCTGAGAGTTGAGCGCCCCCGCGGGAGACCGCGGGGGCGTTTTCGTTTGCGGGGCGGCCTTGGCGGCGGGGGCGATCCGTGGTTTACCGCGCATCATGTGTACGAAGTCAGCAGACCGAACCACCTGAAGACGGCCCCGCGCCAGCGGCCGGGGCGACGACGCGCTGCCGCCGGCAGTCGCGCCTTCTGGACCTGTGCGCAGGTCTTTCCCTCTTCAGGACACGGACACATGGACAATTTCTTTGACAGCCCCTTCAAGGGCATGACTCTCGACCGTCAGGTCACCAACCCGAACATCGTGGTCGGGCGCTACAGCTATTACTCGGGCTATTACCACGGTCACAGCTTTGACGACTGCGCGCGGTATCTGTCGCAGGAGGACGGTGCGGACCGGCTGGTGATCGGCAGTTTCTGCTCCATCGGTTCGGGCGCGGCCTTTGTCATGGCGGGCAATCAGGGGCACCGGAACGACTGGATCAGCACCTTTCCGTTCTACTGGATGCCGGAGGTCGAGGCCTTTGGTGGCGCGGCCAACGGCTATCAGGCGGCGGGCGATACGGTGGTTGGCCACGATGTCTGGATCGGTTCCGAGGCGATTGTCATGCCGGGGGTCCGGATCGGCCACGGCGCGGTGATCGGCGCCCGGGCGCTGGTGACGCGGGATGTGGCGCCCTATGCGGTGGTGGGCGGCAATCCGGCGCGGGTGATCCGCCAGCGGTTCGACGACCGGCAGATCGGGCTGCTGCTGGAGATGGGCTGGTGGGACTGGCCCGAGGCGCATCTGCGGGCGGTCATGCCGATCCTGACCGGCGGGGAGATCGAGGCGCTGTATGGCTACTGGCGGCGGGAGGTGCGGGACGCCTAGGGCATCTGGCGCCATCGCCTGCGTTGGGCTAGCGTGATCGCACCCCCAACGCAGGAAGGCGTCCAGATCATGACCAACGTCAAACCCCCCGCAGATTCTGTAGCCGCAAGGGCGGCGAAACCGGCCGCCAAGGCGCGGCGCAAGGCGCGTGCCGAGGCGGCCGACACGGGCGGCAAGGAACTGAAGAAGGCCGCGCTGGTCGATCAGGTGGCGGAGCGGGCCGGGCTGAAGAAGACCGAGGCAAAGGCGGCGGTCGAGGCGGTGCTGGCTGTGCTGGGTGAGAGCGTCGCGGCGGGACGGGCGCTGAACCTGCCGCCGCTGGGCCGCCTGCGCGTGGCGCGCACGGAGGAGAAGCCCAACGGCAGTGTCAGCGTGCTCAAGCTGCGGACCGCGGGGAAGGGCAAAGACCCCCTTGCAGAGCCGGAAGAGTGACGCTAATACCCGGCCCCACGGGTGATTAGCTCAGTGGTAGAGCGCTTCGTTCACATCGAAGATGTCAGGGGTTCAAATCCCTTATCACCCACCATTCTTCCCCTCTGGTTTCGGGTGCACCAGGCTCCAGTCCAGGATGCGATGCGATTTGCGCAGGCCGGTCGGCCAGAACGGATCCGCGCGGACCAGTTTTTCGACCTCGGCAGTGGAGTCGGCGCGCAGATGCCAGAGGCCACCGGTTGGGGTGTCCCTGTCGCTGAGCGGGCCGGCGCGCAGGATCTGCGGGTGGGCCTTCAGGAAGGCGAGGTGATCCTGCATGTGGGCGGCGCGCAGGTCGCCCTTGCCCTCGGCGTCTTCGAACAGAACGATATAGTCCATTGTTGCAATGCTCCCGATGCGGTTGCTATGCGCCAAGGCTAGCGGCGGCGGCGCGCGGCTGCCATGCGCAGGGACGCAGGGAGAGGTTGCAGAGGTGCAGGACCCGGACTGGAACGATCTGCGCGCCTTTCTGGGCGTCGTCCGGGCGGGCAGCTTTGTCGGCGCGGGGCAGGCGCTGGGGCTGCACGAGACGACGGTGGCGCGGTCGATCACCCGGCTGGAGCGGCAGATGGGCCGTGCGCTGTTCCTGCGGCCGCGGCTGGTGCTGACTCCCTTCGGAGCGGCGCTGCGCGATGTGCTGGCCGGGGTCGAACCGGCGATGGCGGGCGCGGCGGCGCTGGCCGCGCGGGGCGCGGGGGCCAGCGGGCCGGTGCGGCTGGCCGCGGTGCACTGGATCGTTGTCGAGGTGTTGATGCCGCAGGTCGCGGCGCTGCGGGCGCGGGCGCCCGAGGTGGAGCTGACGCTGCTGTCGGCGCCGGACCGGACCGAGCCGGCCCTGGGCGAGGCGGATCTCGCGCTGCGCTTTGCCCGGCCGCAGGAGGGGACGGCGACGCTGGCGCGGCGGCTGGCGACGGTGCCCTTTGTCCTGTGCGGGACGGGCGAGGGCTGGGTCGGCTATGGCGGCGGCGGGGCGCAGCTGCCGCAGGCGGCGTGGAGCGGTCAGCCGGTCGCGCTGCGGGTCGATGACCTGTCGGGCGCGCTGGCGGCGGTGCGCGCGGGGCTGGGCCGGGCGCATCTGCCGGTCTGCATCGCGCCTGTCGGGGTTCCGTCCGAGGCGGGCGACTGGTCGCGCGAGTTCTGGCTGCTGCGCCATCCGGCGCGGAGGGGCGATCCGGCGATGGAGGCGGTGATCGGCTGGCTGGATCAATGCGTCGCGCCGCGGCTGAGTGGAGTACGCCCATGACATCCTGTCCCGACCTGCTGATCCTGCGCCATGGCGAGACCGAGTGGAACCTTGCGGGGCGGATGCAGGGCCGGCTCGATTCGACGCTGACGGCGCGGGGGCGCGAGCAGGCGGCTGCGCAGGGCCGGATTCTGTCGCGCGAAGGAGCCGGGGCCTTGGACTGGTTCGTCTCGCCGCGCGGGCGGACGATGGAGACGGCGCGCATCGCCTCGGAGGGGCTGGGGGTGACGTTACGCGAGGATCCCCGGCTGGTCGAGATCGACATGGGCGACTGGACCGGACGGCTGCGCGACGAGATCGCCGCCGAGGCGCCGCATCTGTTCCATGAAGAGGCGTCGGAGCTGGCTTTCTACCGCGCGATTCCCGGGGGCGAGACGCTGGAGGCGATGGAGGCGCGGCTGGCGGCCTTTCTGGCGGACTTGCGCCGTCCGGCGGTGATCGTGACCCACGGCGTGGCGAGCCGGCTGCTGCGCTGCATCGCGCTGGGGCTGCCGGGCGATCTGTTCGACCGGCTGGGGGGCGGACAGGGGGTGGTCTACCGTCTGGCGCAGGGGCGGTACGAGAAGCTGAGCGAAAGCGGCGCGGAGCCGCAGGACGACGCGATCTGAGCGCGGAGCGGCTTGCGTCGCGCGTCCGGCTTGGCTACATGGCGCGTGCCGGGTGATTAGCTCAGTTGGTAGAGCGCTTCGTTTACACCGAAGATGTCGGGGGTTCGAGTCCCTCATCACCCACCATTTAACCCATTGATGTATCGTCATTTTAATCATTACTCCTTTCGTTTTGCGAAGTGCTTGCCGGTTCTGTGAACCTTTGAGGGTGTGAATCGCCATCAGCTGGCGCTTCTGATGGCGGTGAAATTCAGCACGTCCGCCGCCTTCTGCATGTGCTGGGGCAGGTATCGGGCATAGGTGCTGTAGGTGATCTGGGTGTTCGAGTGACCCAGCATCTGCGAGACCATCTCCAGCGGCACCCCGTTTGACAGCATCGTCACGGCGGCCGTGTGGCGCAGGTCATGGATGCGGACGTGACCGATCTTAGCGCGCCGTACGGCGGCGCTGATGCCCGTCTTCACGCTCTTCACCGGCCCCCCGGCGTATTCGATCACATAGTCACTGAGGGCTGCGCTCTGGGCCGTCTGCAGCGCAGCTCGAGTCATGGCGTTCATCGGCACGTTGGCCCGGCCCTTGCGCGTCTGAGCGTCATCTGTGCGCAGGCGGATTTCGCCGCGGTCGAAGTCGATTCGATCCCATTCCAGCTCGAGCACTGCGCCAACCCGGCCGGCCGTTCCTAGAAGCAGGATCAGCGCCAGGCTGATGTGGGGCGCATTCGCGGCCTCGATCAGCGCGCGGGCCTCGCCGGCATTCAGGATGCGCTTGTCGTAGATCGGCTTAGCCGGGCGCCAGATTCGCGGCGCCTTCGGGATCATCCGGGCGTCTTCCGCAAACCGCAGCGTCGATCGCAGGTGGCCCAGCTCGGTGTGGATTGACCCCTGGGAAATGCCTGCAGCGCAGCGCAGGCGCTCGTATTCCTTGCAGGTGGTCATTTCGATCTGATCGTGTCGCAGGTGCCCGAAGTGCGGCAGGATCGCCTTTCCGGTGTGTCGCATGGTCTCGGCCGTTGGCCTGCCGGCGAGTGTCTCAACATAGGCCGTCCAGAGGCCCTGCACGGTCGCGTCGATCGGGCGGTAGTTCTCGCGGCGGTAGAGGTCTAGCCCTTCCGCCTCTGCTTCCTTTCGGGTGCGTGCCTTAAGCTGATGACGGTGTCGCTTTCCGCCGTCGCGCCAGATGACGCAGAAGCCGCCTCGCAGTCGGCCGATAGTGATGTCTGGCATTCGATATCCTCCACAGTCTTTTCCGTGATCCGGTAGAGCTTGCCGAGGCGGAAGTGCTGGATATCCCCGGCCGCGCACCGATTCCGGATCGTGGCCGGAGAGCAGCCCCAGCGCAATGCCAAGGTTTCGGGGGAATAGGTCATGTGCGCGGTCCCCCACTTGCTTCTGTGCGCTCAAAGTGGAACACAACCGGTTGCTCCTCTACCTTGATGATGCCGAAGCGGACTCCGGCCCGGAAGATGGACTTCTCGCGGGCGACTATCTGAGCCGAACGCTGTAGAAGGTCGCGCCAGCCTTCAAGTGTGTGGCCGCCTTTGCTCAGGTTGCATGAGGCGCAGGCGGGCATCATGTTCGCTACGGAGTTGCGCTCCGGCTTAAGCATCCTCTGCTCAGTGGCCGGTAAAGGCGTTCCCCACGGGTCTGTAGTGAGCCTGATAACGGGCTGGATGTGGTCAGCATGCATCTTATCCATGACCTCCCCGCAGTATCCGCAACGGCCGTTGAACTTGGCGCGCAACTCGTCTTTCTGTCGCTTCGATCCGGTCCAGACCTCATCAGCGGTGTTTCCGGTCATGTGAGTTCCTCCTGCTTCGCGCGCAGCAGCTGCGCCAGCTGGCGGCGATCGATCTCCACCGCGCCGGCGGCGACGGCCAGACGACGCTTGCTCATTGCAATGTCGAAGTGTTCATGGGCGGTGCCGGCCTTCTGGATCCAGCGGCTGGCCACGCCGATCCTGTCGGCCATCTCCAGCAGCTCGGCCGTGGTGTCTGCCACCATGTGGCACATCTTCATCCGGCCGAACGGAGCCTGCATGTTGTCGACGTAGACGGTCATTCCTGCACTCGCTTTCCGGCTCTGGCGAGAACAGCCCGGACCCAACCGCCGCAATAGCCTGGTCGCTCGTGGCAAAGGAACTGACGGCGGTCCCTGACGGACACCTCGAAGTCACGCCGGGTGTGCAGGCATTGGCTGGCCTCGGTGCCTTTCGTCGCGGCGCATCCGCCGCAGACCGGGGGCAGGGTGGCCGGGTTCATTCTGGAAAGCCGGCGCAGCTGCTGTCGGGTAAGTTGCGGCTGCTGCTGGTGCGGCGCGTAGCTGAGGCAAGTGACGCCACCACCGGGATCGCTGGTCCATCCGCCTTCTGGCCATGAACCGCCTGCCGTGTGTTCTATCATCGCGTCAACGATGGGGCAGTTGAGGTGATGGGCGCAGTGGCCGCAGAGCATTTCCCATGTATCCCGCCACTCTTCCTCGTTTGTCGGGCAATAGGGTTCGCGCTGGCTCGTTTGGTTCATGGCTGCTGCCTCGACCTGTCGCGTAGTGTCGTTCGGTCCGGACTGTTTTGGCACCCGTTTCCGGCGAAGACGTTCATGCCATCAGCTTCGTGTGGTCCGGGTGTCCACTTGGGCTGCGTCGCTTCGGGTGAGTTGGACGTTGGTTCGGTCATAGTGCTTCTCCTGCTCTTGCTGTCGCCTTTGGGCGGCGTATGTTCACGACATGTTCCGCTATAAGCCGGGCTACGCCATGCGCCTGGCCCTCATGAAAGACGACATGGTCTGGATTTACTGCGCGTGCGGATACAGCGCGCCGGTCTACGTGCGGGATGTCCTGGTGACGCATCCGCATCTGGAGACCTTGTGCGACCTGTTGGTCCGGACCCGATGCACGGCCTGCGGCGTGAAGGCGGCGGTGCAGGGCGTGACCTGCAGCTGGGTCGGCCGGCACGGGTAGGGAAAGTGCGGGGCGGTCAGGCATCGGCCGTCTCCCTCTCAGGTCCAGCTGCTGAGGCCAGGTGCCCGCAATTCGCGCCGACCAGCGCCGCTGCCACGTCCGGGCAAACGCTGTTCCCGCAGCATGAAATCTGGACATGCTTCGGGAACTCACGGAACGACCAGTCGCCGCCGCGCTCATCCCAGACTCCCTCGATCACATAATCGGCGGGGAAACCCTGCGCGTTGAACAACTCGCGCGGGGTGAGCATCCGCATCCCGATATCGACTATGACGAAGGTGTCGCCCTTGATCTCGATCGTCACGAACTCCCGATCATCCCACTCGCCATGGGCGCGCAGGAAGTTGGCCACCTGGCGCGCCCGATCTGCCTGGTCTGGGGTGAAGGGTGGCGCGGCGGTGGCGACGTTCATCAAGCCGAAGCGGGGCAAGGTGGTGATCGTGTGCAGCGGTTCATCAAGGCGAGGGTCCTGGGGCGCGCCATAGTATTTTGCGAGGAAGGCGGCGACCGGTGTCTGATGGCTTCCGGTCTGGGCGACAGTGCTGAGGGGATCACGGGCGTCGTGCCCGGTGACGCCGGTGTTGTGCTGGGCGAGGAAGACGGCCGCAGCCGCATGTTTGACGCCGCCGGCGACAACCGTGCCGAGCGGCGCGAAGGGGTCGAGGCTGCGCGGGGCTTGGCCGTGCCGCTCGCCATATCCTGTCTGGACCAGCAACGGCGCGATCAGCGCGTTCTGATCCTTGTTGCTGGCGGTGACCGTGTGCAGTGGATCCTCTGCGCTACGGTTCCGGCCGCCCTGCTGGGCATAGGTCAGGACCGGGGCGACAATGGCTGTCTTGCCTCCGCCGCCGGCTACTGTCGTTGGCGCTGGGGCGTCTGTGCGCTGACCGGTCGATCTGCCGAACTGGCGCATGAGGCTCGGGGCGATCAGCGACGAATGCCCTCCGCCCGCCAGGATGGTCGGGTGCGGCGCGTCAGCTTGGCTGGCGCGTCTATCGGTGCCTTTGATGCTCATCAGGCTCGGGGCAATCATCCCCAGCGGCATCGCGCCGCCCGGTTTCTTGATCCAGCTGTTTGCCGTGATCGTCGCGAGCGGGTCACGCATGTCTTGCCCGGTCGCGCCGCCGTTGAACCTGGTGATCGAGGGCGCAACAACGGCATGCTGGACGCCGCGCGTGGTGGCGGTGCCGAGCGGCTCGTCGGGCGAATATTCGCGCCGGCCGCCGCTGTAGCCATGAGCGACCGACACGACGAACGGTTTTGCTTCGCGCAGCACGTAACGTCCTGTCCCCCGCGCGATCCTGGCCATCGAATTATTGGCCAGTGGCCGGTTCGCGCGCAGACCATGCTCTTTGAGGATTTCTTCCCTCGTTTCGAAGATCGACGGGCATGGCAGCGACCAGTCGATGCACTCAGCCGCTGTGCGCCAAGGTAGCAGCTTGCCGCGCTGAACGGCCGAGCCGTTGGGATCGCCATGCGTCGGCTTCGGCCAGACGATAGGCCGGCCGTCGCGGCGCGCGACCATGAAGAACCGCTTGCGGATCGTCGCCGCGCCATAGTCGCAGCCGCGCAGCTCGCGGAACTGGACGCGGTATCCGGCCTTGCGCAGGCGCTTGATCCACAATTCAAAGGTCTGCCCCTGAAATTCCTTGATCGGCTGGCCGTCTTCGCCGACCGGGCCCCATGTGCGGAATTCCTCGACGTTCTCCATGCAGATGACGTCGGGCTTCACCTTCTCGGCCCAATCGACCACGACCCACGCGAGGTCCCGGATATTCCGGTCCTTCGGCGCGCCACCCTTGGCCTTGGAGAAGTGTTTGCAGTCCGGCGAGGCCCAGAACAGCCCGACATGCCGTCCGGCGGCGACCTCATAGGGGTCGACCTCCCAGATATTCGAATCGAGGTGCAGTGTGTCCGGATGGTTCGCGGCATGCAGGGCCAGCGCTGCGGCGTTGTGGTTGATCGCCACATCGGGGCTGCGGCCGAGAGCCATCTCGATCCCGGTGCTGGCACCGCCGCCGCCAGCGAAGCTGTCGATGATCAGGGGCAGGGAGGTCACCGACCATCACCTTTCGCCGGCAGCAACAGGCGCGCAGGAGCGGGTCCGGTGATCGTGATCTTGTAACCGCCCTTTCGGCTCTCGCCGCGCCTGACCTCAGCTTTGACGCCGGGCAGCGGCTTGCCGTCTTCGCCCATGGCGCCGACAGCGGTCAGCACCTCGTCGGCGATCCGCTTTCGTAGTTCTTCCTCGGTGATCTCGGCAAAGAAACTGATCGTGCTGGGGCGAATGAGGGTCATGATTTACCCCCGATCTCTGTCTTGACCTTCTGAACGGCCAGGACGAACGCCAACGCTGCCTTTGCGAGGTCGACCTGCTGCCGCAGACTGTCACTGTGGATGGCCTTCCCATACAGAGTCGGATCGGTGATATGCAGATGGTTGTGCATTGACCGCTCGGCGTCGATGAGCTTCCTGAGGTGGTCAGCTTGCGGGGTCAGCACCTGAGCGGCAAAGCCGATGGCATCCATGGCCATCTTATGTTCCACGTCGCTCATGCCGCCCCCATCATGCGCGAATGGGTCAGATGGGCCGCGGCTGCGATGCGCCTGAAAGCTGCCTCCAGCGCCGCGTCTGTGTCTTCGCCGCGCAGGGATTGCGCGATGGCCTCGAGATAGTCGGCCGTGGCGCTGGCATCGTAGGCTTCGAGGAAGTTCACAGACTTGCTGACCAGCGCTGCCAGCGTCGCGTGGGCTTCCATGCCGAAGCTGCCGCGCGCCGCGCGGGTGGCGGTGCAGACGGTGCCGGTGATGAACTCGCGCTGCGCCGCGATCAGCGCCGGTGGGGCGTCGTCGTTTTCAAAGACCTTGACCATGTCCGGGGTTCCTTCTGGGGTATGGTCCCCTCGCCGCCCCGGCAGGGTTTGGGCGACATGCCCGCGGCGAGGGGCGCGCGACACCGCGTCGCGCATCCGGGGGTTACTGGTTGCGGCGCACCTCGGGCTCGCCGATGAACAGCGGGAGACCGGTTTCCTCTGCGGCCTTCTGTGCCGCCTCGTCGCAGGCGGTCTCGAAGGCGGTTTCGGCGTCATAGAGGTTCAAGATGAACTTCAGCTCGGCGCCGGACTTGCGGTAGCTGAAGCGCAAGGGCAGCCGGTAGAGATCGCCGCCCTGGAAGATCGGGATGGCGATCAGGAACAGGTTCGGAATGCTGAGCGGCCGGCCTGCCGCGTCCTGATGCTCGGCGGTGAACTGGAAGCGCGATGCACCGCTGTCCGGATCCCGCGAGACTTCCAGCGAGCTGTTCTCGTGGACCTGGAATTGTCGGCCCAGCTCGATCAGCTGACGGACCTGGCCGAACCGGCCCATGATCTTGGCCGCGACGGCGATCAGCCGTTTTTCCCATTCCTCGGTCGGCTTGACCTTGTCCTGCTGCAGCAGGGCGGGCGTCGGGTCGATCAGGTCTTTGGCGTTCGCCTCGATGAACTCGCAGAAGCGGTCCTTTGTAATCGCCTCCTTCGTGATTGCCTGCCAGGCTTTCCATTCGCGCGACAGCGGGAAGTCATAGCGGCCGACGTGATCCAGATGCCGGGCGGTGGCGTCGGGGCCGGTTTCGCTGGCGCCACCTTCGGCGTGATAGTTCGCGATGCAGGTCAGGCTCGGGTTGGCGGGATCGGGGTTGGCGTAGATGACGCTGTTCCCGCTCTTGAACCGGTTCGCCCAATCGATGAGGCTTTCCAGCGTCTTGTGCTTGGCGGTGCCGGTGCGCCGATGCGGTTTGAACAGCTGCTCGGCCGCGCGGAGCTTGTCGGTGAAGTCCTGGACTGTCCGGCCCTGAGGTATCGAGGCCAGCATCAGAAGCGCTTCATTCTCACCGACTGCGGGAACGGCCCGCAGCTCTACATCGCCCATGGTTTTCATCACATCGCGCATCGTCTGCGCGACGTTCTCGGGGGTCTGCTCGTGATCGTTCATTTGGGGTCTTCCCTCTTTATGTTGCGGTTTGGTTACTCGGCGGCGGGGCGCACCGCGCGCTCGGGCGCGGTCGCATCGCGGATGGTCATTCGCGTGAGCATGGGCGAGTGCAGCGTCAGCTGGCCGTCTTCGCCCACGTAGGCGACGCCTGCCGCCGGCGGCACCTTCGGACGCTTGACCTCGTATTCGCCGCTGATGGTGACATCGCCGGATTTGTTCAGCTGGTAGCTGAGCTTGAGTGTCAGCGAGCCCTTGGGCTTGCCGCCATGGTCGGCGCGAAAGTCCAGAAGCGTGGTCTGCAGGGAGGCATTTGCCGTCATCACCTCCGTCAGGAAGTTCCCGCCATCGAGCAGCGCGACCAGTTGGTCGAGTGATCGAATTTCAAAGGGAGCGTCGTTGGCCATCGGTTGTCCTTTCAGGGATTGGTTGCTGCTGGGTGCCCGCGGCCCCCTGCGCCAGCGCCGCCGGTCTTTCGTGAGTGGTGGCATGCGGCGCTGGCGGGGCGGCGCGCGGGGCGCCGAACGGGGTGGAGGTCATGCTGCCCGCTCCAGCCAGAACACCAGTGGCAGGGCGATCATCAGTCCCGCCGTGACGATCCACACTGGCGCGTGCCAGCGGCGGGCGGGGGCGGTGAAGCCGTAGTCTCGTGCGTCCTCGGCGTCAGATATGGCCTGGCGGATGCCGAAGGCCGAGACTGCGACGGCCAGCGAGGTCACCACAACCATGGCGATCTGAGCGTCTGTCATGCTGCCACCTCTTCTTCCGCGGCAAGGGTCATGCGGGTCGCGGCCTTGGTCCATTCCGCGATGGCCTCGACCTCGGTCGCGCCGTCGCCGGTGACGCCCAGCACGGTGAAGTTGGGGAAGGTCAGCCCGCCATCGGTGTTGTCGCGCAGCGGGGTCGTGGTGCCGCCGTAGAGGACAATGGCGGCGCGCATGATCTCGATGCGGAGGCTGGTCGGCGCCAGTTCCAGCGCGGCGGCGAGCTCGGCGCGCTGGCGGTTCATGTGCGACGACAGGGGGAGGGCGGTCATTGGTCGACCGCCTTTCCGCCAAGGGAGCAGCCGGCGTCCATTGCATACCCCGGCACCCACGATCCGCCGGCCTGAACGCAGGCGGTCATGGCCTCATAGTGCCAGCGCCATTTCATGCTGCCGTAAATGAAGCACATGAAAGCGAAGACCAAAAAGACGAGAAGGGCAGAGACCCGAAAACTGTATTGTGCTCGCGCCCTGACTGCATCTAGCTCCGCAAACCGTTCGGACGCCCTGATGCGCTCTTCCTGCACGCTCAAAACGCGACCTCCTCGGAGTGATCGACCCGGTTGAAGGCCGGCGTGACGGCGAACACCTGAATTTTCCCAGGGTCGCAGTTCCTGTCCACGTAGCGGCGAAGGATGGTATTTATCCCATGCCTAGCGATCAGCCGATCGATGTCGCCCGGCTCGTCCTCTGCGCCGTCGTTGTCGCGCTGGTGCAGAAGGGTCTGCGCGTGGGCCATGTCCTTTTCGAGGTCTTCGAGGCGCTGGAACACGTTGAGGATATCGCCCTCCAAGCGTTCGATCCGATATCGCTTCTTGGCCGTCTCGGGGCTGTAATTGGAAGCGCCCAGCGGAACCCTGATTGTCCCGCGATCCTTCGGCGCGCTCATGTCCGCGCACCGGGGCAGCGCAGTGTGCGGCGCTCGGGCCAGCCGATGCTGCTGGCGTGGGCGCGGATGCGGTCCGAAAGGTCAGGGCGCGCGATCAGGTGCGCGGCCGGTCCTGCTGTCTCGGGGTTGAGCGTCCGGCCGCGCGCTGCGAGCAGGATGCCCCAGGCGGTGGCATAGAGCCATGGTCTGTCGGAGTAGTGGGCCGGATTGGCGGCGATGAACTGGGCGGTGGTGGGCGTTCGGTCAGCCATGGGTGCCTCCATCGGGTTGCGATGGGGCGGAATATCCGTTCAATGTATATTTGTGTCAATACGCGAAACGTATATTCACTAAAAATCCGGCGCACCAAGACGGATGCCCGTGATAGAACCTAAGAGGAACAAATTTTGGGAGGGTGGTATAGTGAGTGAGCTTAAGCGGCAGATTTGGGCCGCTCTTCAATATCTTGAGTATGGATGCTTGGAATCAACTATTTGGGATCGTCGCCCAGAAGCGTCAGGAGCGCGGCTTGCCGTTCGGGGGATGCTTCTCGAAACGCCTGAAGCAGCCTTTGCTCCAATTCAGGAAGACCAAAAAGCTCGACCGGGCTGACTTCCAGAGCCTCAGCTATCCTCTTAGCCACATCAAGGGAGGGGTTGTTCACCCCCTTTTCAATCCTCGAAATTGTCGCCTGCTTTACACCCACCTTGTGGGCCAGCTCGTCTTGCGACATGCCCCTAGCTTTTCGAATGCGGTGGAGGTGTTTCATGGGCGGGTTATGCGCGGGCTGGGCTTGGGGGAGTAGCCCCGTCCGCGTATAATTATTCGCGAGACGTATTGACTGAATAAATACGTGCTGCGTATATCTGCTGCATGTTGCGTCTCTCCGCATATCTACGCTCCGTAGAGCTCACTCAGGCCGCCTTCGCGGCGATGGTTGGCGTTAAACAGCCAACGGTCCATCGTTGGCTTAAAGGGGATGCCCGTCCGAGTTGGCGTGTGGCAGAGAAGATCGCACATGCGACCGGGGGCGCCGTACCGGTTTCGGCCTGGGTCAGTCAGGCCGAAGAGCAGGCCGGTTCTGGCAGGGGTGAGGCGGCATGACGCGCCTGCGGTCACTTCTCGGCGCCCTCCGTCTTTTCGAAGACCTCGAAGCCGATGCCTTGAAGAAGCTCAATCTCCGCAGGCACAACAACCCCATCAGCGTGGATGACATTTTCCAGAGCCTCAAAAAACCGGTTCATTCGTTCGGTCTGGTAACTGGCGATGATCCGAAAATACTTCGGCAAGGCGCTTACCTGAGGTCGCATCGCCGCGATTACGCGGGGAAGGGTCTTGATAACATCGTTCGGGATTTTCGGATTGAGCCCCGTCTCAGCCTGAAGCTGTCGGGTTTCTTCTACTGCGTATCGGCATATTTCGTCGAGCTCGCGGTGGTCGAGATGTTCATCTGCTCGCGCCACTGCCACCAGAAGCGAGATATCTGGTCGAAGCGCGGCGCGGATTTTTCCAGCTTCATCCCGGGCAGGGAGCAAGGGATCGAAGGACAGGCCTGCGAGGTCGGCAAGGCCGTTCAGATCGACGCCAAGGAAGTCCCTGAAATAGGTATCGACCTCAGACACTTCGCCGGTTTTCGGATCGATGAAATGAAGGATGCGATCTGCTCGGAAGGTTCGGAACGCTTGGCGTTCGTGACAAACCGCCTTCACATATTTCCAGTGTCCGACTTCGGCGACGGACAGCAGCGTGACTCTTCGGCGTGTCACGTTGGCATTCGCGTCTCGATAATCGATCACACAAAGCACGTTGTCGAGCTGCACAGTGTGAGACGGCGACCCAAAGGGATGGCGGTCGTCCGTCGCGCCATCAGGAAGCGCCGCGATAGGCACCTGCACGGGTGGCGGCGGTACGGTTTCGTCCGGGGTCTTCTCGAAAAGCCAATCCATAAAATTCATGGCGCCATCTCCTCCAGCAGCGCATCGAAACGCTGCGAGGATAGTCGGCGACCTGACGCTAAGTCGAGTCAGCTTTTCCAGCGTGAGCCGCGGAGCCATCTTCAATCCCTTTCCATTCCGGCCGCAGACCCCCCGTCCGCGCGGCGGAACAGGGCGGGCGCCCCTCGTATCCTCCAAGGGGTGGCCCGCCCGACACTCGTTAACAACACAACCGTCATGCCGGGACCATGGGTGCAAGTCCCTGACCCGGCAAGCGAAATGGCAAGCGGGGTTTTCACATGAGACCGACTCGCGCAGGAACAATACAGGATGCGGTGGCGCGGTGCTATCGGGCGGCAGGCGGGGTCGAAGCTGTCGCAGAGCAGCTCGGCCTCGCCAATAGCACCGTCTCCTACGGCACCGAGATCAATGAGGCGCGGCCCGGCGGGATCGGGGTCAACCACCTCGCCCGGCTGGCGATGACCGATCCGGATTGCGCGCTGCCGCTGGCCGAGTTCTTCGCAGCGCTGGCCGGCGGGGTTTATCAGCCGGTCGGCGGTGTGGCCGAGGTGATCAGCCTGTTTTCCGGCTGCGGCCTGATGGCGAAGGAATGCGGCGAGGCGCAGGCGGCGACGATCCTGGCGGCGACGACACAGCGGCCGAAGGATATTGCGGAGGCCGAGCGCGAGATCGAGGAGGCCATTGCCGCCCTGACGAAATCCCGCTCGGTTCTGACCGCGCTGCAGAGCGGGGCGGCGTGATGGCCACCCGCCCGACATACTGCCTCGACCCGTGCGCCCCTATGCGCACGGGCGGGAACCTTGGGCGCGGTGGTCCATCGCCGCGCCCCTTTTCCAACGTCCGCGCGGGGGCATCATCTGATGCCGCGGGTAGCCGTGACCGGGGGGCGCGCGGTCGCGCAGGATGTCGCCCCCACCTCCCTGTCAACTCCGGGCGCGGGTTTGTCCCGCGCCCGCTTTTCGGGGCGAGTTTGAATTGCCATGGGACCAATCTCCTAATGGCGATGTCGGCAGCGTGGGGTTTGGACACCGATGAGCCCGCTGCCAAGGAGGGCCGCGATTTTCAGTGTCGCGGCTTTACTGGCCGGGTCAGCGTTTCGCAGTCGCTGGCCCGGCAACCAAGGGGGGTGATCTGATGACAGTCCCCGCCGCTCTCGACCCGCAGGCCGCGCTGCGCGACCAGATGATCGCCGATGCGGAGCTGATCAAGCGCCGCTGGGACAAGGCGCAGATGGTCGACGGCAAGCCGCCCCGGCACATGCGCCAGAAGGCGCCCGAGACTGTGGCCAATCTTGCGCCCTACCTCTCGCTTCTGCGCGCGGGGGTGAAGCGGGGCGATATCACCCGGCGCCTGAACATCACCGACAGTCAGGCCGCGCGGCTGCGCTATGTGCTGCGTCGGAACGGGCTGATCTGATGGCCGGGGCGACGCATACAGACCCGCAGGCCGCGCTGCGCGACCAGATGATCGCCGATGCCGATCTGGTGAAGCGCCGGTGGCGGCGCGCGGATATGGTGGACCTTTCGACACGGACGGGTCCCCCGCGCACGGCCGAGACCGTCAACAATCTCGCCCGCTTCGTTGAGATGTACCGAAATGGCTGCACCGCTGGCGCCATCGCCGCTCGGCTGAACTTGACGGACAACCAGGTCCAGCACCTGCGCGTGCTGGCTCGTCGGGATGGGCTGATCTGATGGCCCAGAACCGTTCCAGCGCCGTGATGCAGCAGCGTGCCGAGGCGCACGACAGCCTCGACGACTTCCCAACCGCGCCATGGGCGACGCGGGCGCTCTGCGAGTTCCTGCGGAGTCGTGGCGAGTTGCTGCACCTTCAGGAAGTCTGGGAGCCTGCCTGCAACCGGGGCTATATGGCGCAGCCGCTCGGCGAATATTTCGATCGCGTGCATGCGACGGATGTCCACGACTACGGATATTCGGGGCAGGGCGCTGTTTCAGACTTTCTGGTCGATTGGTCGCAGGATGCTCCGGACGTCGATTGGGTGATCACTAATCCGCCCTTCCGCCTGGCCGACGACTTCATCCGACAAGGCCTGAAATATGCCCGGCGCGGTGTCGCTGTCTTCGTTCGCGTGGCCTTTGTCGAAGGCCTGGAGCGCTATGAGACCCTGTTCCGCGACCGGCCGGAGGATGTGTTCCTGCCGTTCGTGGAGCGGGTGGTCATCTGGCAGGGCGTCCTGCTGGATCCGGATATTCCGATCCGGCACGAGAGGGTCGACAAGGTCACAGGCGACGTCACGGTCGAGATCAAGAAGCCTTCGAGCGCGACGGCCTACTGCTGGCTGGTCTTCTATCGCGAGAGCGCCGGTTTCTCTGAGCTGGTCCGCATCCCGCCCTGCCGTCGCGCCCTGACGCGGCCTGGGGACTATCCTCCGGTTCCCGATCACTTGCTGCCGCCTGCGGGCGGACTGCTCGATCTGGCGGAGGGCGATTGATGGTCGCCTATAACTTCCAGCCGGAATTTGCGGGCCCGATCGAGGCGGGCCTCAAGCGCTCGACGATCCGGCCGAACGGCAAGCGTCGCCACGCGAGGGCGGGGGAAGAGCTTCAGCTCTACACCGGGCTGCGCACGCGCAGCTCGCGGCTTCTGCTGCGGGTGCCCTGCGAGCGGTCCGTGCCGATCGAGATACACGCGAAGGGTGTCTGGGCGGATGGTGTCTTCAAGACGAACCCAGCCTATTACACCACGCTGGCCCAGATCGAGGGCTTTGCCAATTTCGGGAACCTGCAGGCCTGGTTCGATCGCCGATATGGGCTTCCCGTGTGCGATATGACCCAGATCGTCTGGGATCCAGCACAGGCGCTGAGCGGCCCAGAGACGGCCGATCCGGGGGCGTCATGAGCGCTCGCCCCGGACAGGTCGGAGTTGCGAATGCACTGGCAGTGCATTTTTCTCCGGAGCCGTTCCAGACCGTCGCGCAGACAGCTCTGGCAGCACACCCGCTAATTGCGCCGGGTATGTGCCTGAACCCCGGCTGTTCGGCGCGTTTCGATATGCGTCGGCCGTGGCAGCTCTATTGCAGCGACGCCTGCCGTGCGGTGGGCGATCGCGAGTTCCGCTCGATCGGCCATCGCGCCGCGCCGGCGCTGCTGGCCTGGCAGATGGGGCGCTATGCCCCCAAGGGCTCACCGCTGGGCGATCTGAGCCGGGCAGGGCGCAACTACTATTCGACGCTTGCGGCCGGCTGGTTGCGCGACAGGCGCGCGCGGGTGGCTGCGGTATCGGACCGCTGACACGAGCTGCGGCTCGGTAAGACAATCGCCCCGAAGACGGGCGAAGAAGGAGGGACTATGAGCAGGCGATACGCCCGGATATCCATTTGTGGCCCGCGTGGGGTGACGGCATGAGCCATCGCGCCACCACTTGGCTCGCCGATCTCGACGCGCACCTGCTCGGGGCCAGCGAGTTTCGCGTGCTGTTTCACCTGTGCGATTGCCACAACCCGTCGCAGGGCTGTTTCCCTACGCAGGCCTATCTTCTGAAGGTGTGCGGAGTTTCAAATGGCACTTTAAATAACGCTCTCAACGCGCTGGAAACGAAGGGGATTATTCGGCGGCATCGGGAGCGCGACGGAAATACGCATCGGCAGCGGCCGACCCGATACATCCTGGGGTTTGAACTGGACGAACCGCAAAAGCCGTCTCCACATATTGGAGCCGGAAAACCCCGAAAGCCGTCTCCAAGAAATGGAGTCGGAAATCGGGCCAAGCCGACTCCAAATATTGGAGCCGGAACGCGGCAAGAGCCGACTCCAAATATTGGAGACGGAGCCGACTCCAATTTAGGGGGTGAGCCGTCTCCAATTTCAGGGGTGAGCCGTCTCCAGCCGGCTGGAGAGAGAACCTGTAATAAACCAGTAACTAACCCGCGCGCGCACACGCGAGGGCCGTTTTTCACGGCTGAAGAGCGGGGCATGGCAACCGACGTTGCCCGGCACATCCGGTCCGGTGGAGCCGTGAATTTCGACCAGGTTCCGAAGCGGGTTTGCGAGTGCCTGGTCTCGGAAAAGCTGATCTCCGAGGACGAAATCCACCGAAACGGCTTGAGCTGAGAGGGGGCCGAAATGAGCGCAGAAGCTGACGAAACCAAGCGCGACCGGGTGCGCCGCCTGCTGATCGATCCGCTGACCGAGGCCGGGTTTCGCTTTCCGAAGGCGACCAGCGAGGATGAGGCCAAGCGGGCGCTGACGCGGCTGGCGGATGGGCTGGCCTATCTCGGCGACGATGCTCTGACCGTGCTGAAGTCGGCGCTGCTGACCAAGGGCGAGGGCAGCGCACGGTGTTTCTGGCCGGCCTATGTCACAATCATCGGCCTGGCCGAGGCGTTTCATCCGCGCCCGCTCGAGGAGGTGCCGGAGCTGCTCCGCTGGTTCGCCTCGGCGGCAGGGCGCGAGGCGCTGGCGGCCGGGCGACTGGTGGCCGAATTCCAGTTCTGGGAGACCAAAAAGCGGCCGCCGGTGACGCCGCGCGACAAGGAGCTGGTGGCTGTGCGGGCCCGTGAACACCATGAACGCCGGGAGCTGATCCTCGATCGTCGCCGGCGCGAAATCCCGCTGCGCGGCGATGAGGCGGCGTGGATCGATTGGTATGAGCGCACCTTTGCGCGGGTCGAGGCTCTGGTGGGGCAGGTGCAGGCATGATGGCAAAACTGCCCGCCGCAAAGGCCTTCGACGCCGATCTCGTGTCGGATCTGGAAGCCCGCTATTGCAACGGGCCGGACACCGGAAATCGGGTCATATTCCGACCGAGCGTCATGCGCTGGTATGCGCTGCGCGTCCCGCCTCAGCGCGAGGATCAAGCCGAGGCCTGGCTCAAGCGGCGGGGTGTATATGCCTTCCACCCGGTGCTTAAACGGCGGGTCGTCCGCTACGGCGTGGAAGAGGTGCGCAAGACGCGATACCTGCCCGGATATGTCTTTGCGCGCTTCCCTGGCGATCCGGTTGAGCATCTCGTTGTGACTTCGCCATTCGTGATTGGGGCGCTCTGTTCCGATACCGTTTACGGGATCAGATGGGGTGTGGTGAAGCCGACAGACCTGCGCGCGTTGCACGCCATGCGCAGCCTGGACGAGGCAGCTGAGGCAGCTCGACGGTGCAACCCGTTGCTACGGATCGGTGGTGGCGCGATGTTCGACGCTGGCATGTTCGAGGGCCAACAAGGCCGGGTCGAGGAACTGAATGCGCACGGTGGCGCTAAGGTCAAGCTGCACCTCTTCGGGCATGAGATCGTCGTGGAGGCCGAGCAGACCAGTTTGACCGCCGTTCAGAAGACACCTTGACAAGCTGCGAATCGCTCGCCTAGTTTCGCATCCCAAGAGCCTCATGCCGGCCAGCCCCTGCGTCAGACGCAGCAGCGCCCCGGCGGGTGGGCGGCGACTTCGGGTTCCAAACGCCCGAACATGCAGGCCTTCATTACGCCCGGCGGGATCATCCCGGCCGGGCGTTTTCATTTGGTTACGTGCCGCGCGACGCGGCCTTCTGTCCGGGTAGAGCAGCGGTAGCTCGCCAGCCTCATAAGCTGGAGGTCGCGGGTTCAATCCCCGCCCCGGCAACCATCTTCCATCAAGCCGGGCGAGCAGACACCCCATCGGTGGCTCGGACCTGTGGTGCGGCGGGGCAAGTGGCAGCAAGTCCCGCCCGCCATCATTCGAATACCTGGAGCGCGCCCGCCGACAGGCGCGAGCACAACGGCCCTCTGCAGCGGCGGGGCGGAGGGCCACCCCGACCCATCGGCGACCACCCCCACCCCCTCGGGTCCTTCCGGCCGGGTTTTGTATACGGTGGCGCTGAGCGCGTGGGTTTCGTGGCGCTAAACATTCGGGAAAGCCTAAACAAGGCGGGGCCTAAACAAACGTTGAGGGTAAACAAGGGCTGAATGGCGATGTCGGGACTGACCGCAAGCGAGATGGCGGCAAAGCTGAACCTGACGCGCGGACGGATCAGCCAGCTTGTCGCAGATGGTCGGCTCGACGGCTGCTATTCTGGCGAGGGCCGGGCCCGGCGGTTTGACCTTAAGGCTTGCGCCCAAGCGCTGAACCGGAAGCTGGACCCCGGCCAGTTGCTGGGGAACGGGGCCGAAACCAAACAGCGTATCGCCGCACTGCAATCGTCGATCGATGAAGATAGCGACGATGACGCGCCGCCGGCGCGCGAGGAGCGCAAGAGCGATCTGCTTCCATCAACCGACCCGGGCCGGTATGAGCTGGCCCGGATCCAGAAAGTCGAAGAAGAGGCCCGCAGGCTGCGTCGGGCGAACGCCGAGGCGGAGGGCACGGTTGTCTTGGCCTCGGCCGTTCACCGGCAGGTCGCGCAGCTGATCGGGCAGGAAGTTGCCGAGTTCGAGACAGTGCTGCGGGATGCGGCGCGCAAGATCGCCGACCGCATGGGGGTAGATTACCGCACCGCCCGGCAGATCATGATCGAGACCTGGCGGGATCATCGGAAGGTGCGCACCGAAAAGCTGACCGAGCTGGGCGACGCCGCGCAACTGACAGCCGAAGAACGCGTCGCGGATATCTGAGGGAGGTGTTGGCATGCATCCAGCCGCATTCGAAGAGTATTTGGCGCACAAGGCGCGGTTCCCGGGCTCTGCCTGGATTGGCTTTTTCCATCGTTCAGCGCAGACAATTCTTGTCTCAAAGGAAATTGTCGCGGCGGCTGAACAGCTCGCTCTGTCGGTCGCGGGCAAAGGTATGCCGGACGGATCGGACTGGTATTTTCCCGTTTTGGCGACCCCGCCGGCAGAAGAGGTCATACTTGTTACTGAATTCGCCACCGGCAGCTTGGGGGTGTGGCCGATCCGAATTACCCAGAAAAATGGCGTTGAGGTTAACCACTTTAAAAGGGGTTGCCGGTCTTTCATCGGCTGTTTTCGGGCAGGGGAAAGCTTTAGTTCGGTCAAGGTGGCTGACACCAGCGACGACAAAACAATTCGTCTCGGGCAAACGGTTTGGAAGATGGCTTTTATTTTGTCGCTGCTCAATGAGCCGAGGCTGATCCGAAAAGGGTCGCAGCAGGGATCAGGATCAGTCCGCCGCCGGTTTGAGCGCGCCATGAACCGGCCGTCGGCGGGATGGACGAGGGTAAGTTGGCGACCGGGCTCTGTGGCAGAGTCCGCACATGGAGGAGATGCGACGGGTGACCGCATGCCGTTGCACTGGTGTCGTGGCCACTGGCGGCGCATCAAAAATCAGACGAAGCCGCATGAAAACGCTGTCTGGCTTCAGCAGCAGGGAAGTGGGAGCTGGTATTGGTATGAGCGCGTTTCGGACTGCTGGAAGGGACATCCGGACTTCGGTGTGAAGCTCCATCACCTGGAGCCGCTGTTGAATGGCGAGAAACCCATTGTTGGGCGAGAACTTCCATCCGCCGCTTCTGCCGCCCGAAAGGCCATGACGGACGCCGCGTGCAGGTCGGCTTTGATGGCCGCCGGATTCGCCTGACCGCGACATGGGCTTCCTGACCTCGGCGGAACGCGTCGTCGCGCTGGCGATCGCCGAGGCGATGGCGCCGCCGCCAAAGCCGGACATCACCCGGTGGTGTGAGGAAAACATCGTCTTCGACGAACGGTCGCCGATGCCGGGGCCGTTTCGGATCGACCGGTTCCCGT